>NZ_CP135439.1:0-1342500 GCF_032341995.1 Domibacillus sp. DTU_2020_1001157_1_SI_ALB_TIR_016 | reverse complement strand
CTCCCGGACTGTCTCGCTGACAACTGCGCTCCAGGCAGGCGGTTCACCGCTTGCTTTAATCATATCGCCGGTGTCCATTTTATAAGGGCCGGTGCCATGCCAGGAACCAACCGTATCCGTTTCGGCCGGCTTGTATCCCTTTCCTTTTTTCGTGATTACATGCACCAGGACTGGCCCTTCTGTCCGCTTCGCCTGCTCCAGGCTTTTAATCAAATCATCAAAATTGTGGCCGTCAATGGGACCGAGATAAGTAAATCCAAATTCCTCAAAAAACATGCCAGGAACAAACATATATTTCAAGCTGTCTTTCATGCGCTCCGCTGTTGAAGCTACTTTCCCGCCTACAGCTGGAATTCGCTTGAGCAGCACTTCCAATTCATCTTTAAGCTTATTGTATTTGCCGCCAGTTCTCATTCGGCCAAGCATATTATGCATCGCTCCAACATTCGGAGCGATGGACATTTCGTTATCATTTAAAATAACAATCATATTGGTTTTTTCGTGGCCAATATGGTTCAGCGCTTCGAGTGCCATCCCGCCTGTTAGAGCGCCGTCTCCAATAATAGGTACGATATGATCGCCTGACTTTTTTAAATCACGGGCAATTGCCATACCCATTGCCGCAGACAGCGATGTTGAACTGTGGCCTGTTTCCCATACGTCATGCTCGCTTTCAATCGTTTTCGGGAATCCGCATAGCCCCTTGTATTGCCGCAGTGTATCAAATTTGTCGGCACGGCCGGTTAAGATTTTATGAACATAGGACTGATGTCCAACATCAAATAAAAATTTGTCTTTCGGGCTTGTAAAACAGTGATGAAGGGCAATCGTTAATTCAACAACTCCAAGGTTCGGGCCGATGTGTCCGCCTGTAACCGACAATTTTTCAATAAGAAATTTACGGATTTCTGAACTCAGCTGCTCCATTTCATGCACATTCATTTTTTTCACAAAAGATGGGTCTTTAATGGATAATAGATCCAAGTGGATCAGCTCACTTTCCTGACTGTTTCAGTTTTGGTTAAAATGTACCGCTATTATAGCACACGCTCAGAGTGCTAACAATTTTCGGCATTTTACGACGTGCGTTTGGCAATCAAATCCGCAAAGGCTTCGAGAAGAGGTGCTGGTCTTTTTAATGAAGCAAGGGCAGATTGCGCTCCCTGCAGCTCTTCCTCTAATTTCTTTTTGGCTCCTGCCATTGTCAGCAGGGACGGATACGTACTTTTTTCATTCGACTCGTCACTGCCGACGGGCTTGCCAATCTCTTCTTCAGTGCCTTCAATATCCAAAATATCGTCCCGGATTTGAAAAGCAAGGCCGATATGACGGGCGTAGGTCTCCAGCAGCGCTTTTTCCATTTCGTCCGCCCCGCCGATCAATGCGCCGGCCATTACACTAAAAGCAAGCAGACGGCCCGTTTTATGATGGTGAATATATTCAAGCTCTCCGAGAGACAGCTTTTTTTGTTCCCCTTCCATGTCCGCCACTTGCCCGCCGACCATTCCGGCCGGTCCTGCTGCAAATGACAGCATTCGAATCAGCTCAACCGCCTGCTCCGACGAATACGCCTCGGAACGCGCAATCACTTCAAATGCGTATGTTAGGAGGGCATCTCCCGCTAAAATAGCGGTTGCTTCACCAAAGACTTTATGATTGGTCGGCTTTCCACGCCGCAGATCATCATCATCCATTGCCGGCAGATCATCATGAATCAGCGAATACGTGTGAATCATCTCTAGCGCACAGGCTGCATCAAGACCGGCGTCCGCTTTTTTACCGTACGTTTCAAGCGCCGCAAACAGGAGCATGGGACGGATTCGTTTGCCTCCCGCTTTGAGTGAATAGATCATTGCTTCTTTAAGCGAACCCGGTGCCTGCAGCGCGTCTATCCGTTCCATCATATGCGCTTCAAATAACGGCAGCTTTTCTTCGATGTATGTTTTAATATTCGTCATGCGTCTTCCCCATCCAGCAAAAATGGCTGGTCGCCGTCATTGGTTACAAGCTTAGCCAGTTCTGTTTCCGCTTTTTTCAGCTTGCTGTGGCATAAAGCGGACAATTCCATTCCGCGTTTATACTCTTCGAGCGCTTCTTCAAGCGGGACATCCCCTTCTTCAAGGCGGGCTGTTATTTTTTCTAGTTGTTCCATTGCTTCTTCAAAACTGATGTCTTCACGTTTCATCTTTGTTCCTCCCAATTGAATCAACCTGTGCGTAAATGGTGCCATCTGCCATCTGCACATGGATGCGGTCTCCTTGTTGTACGTCTTGAACCGTTTTGATTAATTCTTTCTCTTCACTGTATACGAGGCTGTACCCTCTTTCCATCACTTTCAGCGGGCTAAGCGCTTCTAGCATGGCAATATGACGCCCAAATGTCGATTTTTTTTCGTTTACAATCGACTGAGTCAGCCGGTATAAGCTTTTTTTTAATTTCTCAAGCTGCTCTGTCTCATATGCAATGCGCGGGCCGGGTCCTGTTCTCGACAGGCGGAACGATGCATGCTGCACTGTTGTTTTCTTGCGGTCAATTAAAGCGTTGGTGCTGCGGATAAGCTGCTCATGCAGCCGGTCTGCCCGCTCAAACTGCTGCCTGTAAAGCGCTTCTGGATTGCGCATCACGTATGAGTTCATTACGGCTTGATGACGATTCCGTGAAGAGCGGACCATTTCAGAAGCTGCCCGCATCAGACGGCTTTCTTTTGCTTTGATCCGTTCCGATACTTCCTCCACATGGGGAACCGCCATTTCCGCAGCGGCTGTCGGTGTTGGGGCGCGCAGATCTGCTGCAAAATCGGCAATAGTAAAGTCGGTTTCATGGCCAACAGCAGAAATAACCGGAACCTTTGAAGAACGAATCGCCCGCGCAACGGCTTCTTCATTAAATGCCCAAAGCTCTTCGATAGAGCCGCCGCCGCGCCCGGCAATTACCACGTCCGCCCGGCCATCCTGGTTCACTTTCTGAAGCTGTCTGACGATCGACTCAGGTGCACGCTCTCCTTGAACAAGCGCAGGATAAATGAGCACTTCCGCTGATGGATAACGCCGGTTAATGGTCGTTAAAATATCCCGAATCGCTGCGCCGGTTGGAGACGTCACAACGGCGATAACAGATGGGTACGCCGGAACCCGGCGCTTTGCCTCCGGACGAAAAAGCCCTTCCTGCTCAAGCTTTTTTTTCAACTGCTCAAAAGCCGCAAACAAATTCCCAGCGCCTTCCTGCTGCATCGTTTTTACATACAGCTGGTACTGCCCACTTGATTCATAAACGGTGGCATCCCCTGTTAAAATAACTTCCATTCCGTTTTCCGGCCGGAACGCCAAATGCCGGGCAGATGCGGCAAACATAACCGCCATGATACGCGCACTATCGTCCTTTAATGTAAAGTATAAATGCCCGCTGGAGTGGTGCTTTACGTTTGAAAGCTCGCCTTTTACAGACACATTTTTTAAATGCGGATCCGCATCAAATTTTCGCTTTATGTATTTGGTTAATGCTTTAACAGTTAAATGCCGTCCTGGTTCCATTTCCGATCACCTTTTTCTGTCCATTAAAAAACTGTCTTTCCGATTATAACATGATCGAAAAGACAGTTTCATTCATCTGCTATGAATTTATTTCGCTGCGAATGCTTTCGCTGATTTGACTGTATTGTAAAGAAGCATTGTAATTGTCATCGGGCCCACGCCGCCTGGCACTGGAGTAATCGCACCCGCTACCTCTTTCGCGCTGTTAAAATCTACATCGCCGCACAGCTTGCCTTCTTCATTGCGGTTAATGCCGACATCAATTACAACAGCGCCTGGTTTTAAGTGGTCTGCTGTCACATAATTCGGAATGCCGACAGCCGCGATTACAACATCAGCCTGACGGGTGATCGCCGCTAAATCTTTCGTGCGGGAATGGCAGATTGTGACGGTTGCGTTGTTCATTAAGGAAAGAAGAGCAGCTGGTTTGCCGACAATGTTGCTGCGTCCAATGACCACTACATGCTTGCCTTCAAGCGAAATATGTTCTTTCTCGAGCATCTTCATAATTCCGTATGGTGTACATGAATAAAACGAGTCTTTACCGATGACCATTTTACCAACGTTTACAGGATGAAAGCCGTCCACGTCTTTTTCAGGTGAAATGGCGTCAATGACCTTGTCCTCAGAAATATGTTTAGGAAGCGGCAGCTGCACAAGAATGCCATGGATATTTTTGTCACGGTTTAATTCATCCACTTTTTCTAAAAGTGCTTCTTCCGTGAAATCCGCTGGAAAACGGTGTACTTCCGAGTAAATGCCAATTTCTTTGCTGCTTTTTTCCTTGCTGTTTACATACGTATGGGATGCCGGATCATCTCCGACGATCACAACAGCGAGTCCTGGTGTTGTACCTGCTGCTTTCATTGCATCGATTTCTTCTTTTAATTCTGCACGAATGTCTTTTGCAATTGCTTTTCCGTCAATAATAGCTGCCATTGAAAATCCCTCACTTAGTCCATTGATTGATTAATTTTTGATAAAACGCCATTAATAAATTTACCGGCTCGTTCATCACTAAAATATTTCGCCAACTCAATTGCCTCGTTCACGGCTACTTTTGCTGGAACATCGTCTGAATATTGCATTTCATATACAGCGAGACGTAAAATATTCCGGTCCACTTTTGCCAAGCGGTCAAACGACCACTTTTCCAGATTATTTTTAATAATTGTATCGATTTCCTCACGGTGCTGTTCCACTCCCGTGACGATTTCACGCAAGTAACTGCTGTCGCTGTCGCTGTCCTCTAATACGTTTGCAACTGCTTCTGCTGACTCCGCTCCACTTAAATCCATTTGATAAAGAGCCTGGATGCCCTTTTCCCGTGCCGTACGTCTGTTCATTCGATTGCTCCTTTTTGTTTAATGCCTTTTTGATCATAGCATAAAACAGCGCCGTGGAAAACATACGAAAAACGCTCCGGCAATGCCAGAGCGCTTTTTCACTTATACTTCATCCTGATATTCAGGTTCCGGCTGTTTCGTTTCAAATTGTATCCCAACAATATGAATGTTAATCTCGTCAGCTTCGAGTGCCGTCATGTTGAGAAGTGTCTGGCGGATTCCTTCCTGCATCAATTTGGCAACACGCGGAATCGATACACCAAATTTCACAACACAATAAACATCTACTTTAATGCCGTCTTCCGTTAAATCAACCCGGACACCTTTGCCGTGGTTTTTCTTTCCAAGCCGTTCCACTACACCCGATGCAAAGCTTCCGCGCATTTTTTCAACGCCATCCACTTCTGATGCAGCGATACCGGCAATCACTTCTATTACTTCAGGAGCAATTTCAATACGGCCATGGCCGCCCTCTCCATTGCTCATTTCAAGTACTTGATTTACAGATTGCTGTTCCGACATTTTAAGCACCTCCGGATTAGGATTGAGTTTGCATTACATCATGGATTTCAAGAAATTTCGTATTGAAATCTCCGCCTACAAACACTTCATGCTCAAGCAGCTTCTGATGAAACGGAATAGTTGTATGAACACCTTCAATCACAAATTCTGAAAGCGCCCGCTTCATCCGTGCAATCGCTTCTTCCCGGGTTTTCCCGTGAACAATTAATTTCGCAACCATTGAATCATAATAAGGCGGAATCATATAGCCTGGATACACTGCAGAATCGATCCGTACCCCGAATCCGCCCGGCGGAAGGTATCCTTCTACTCTTCCTGCAGACGGCATAAAATTCTTTTCCGGGTTTTCTGCATTGATCCGGCATTCAATCGCCCAGCCGTCAAATGTGACGTCTTCTTGTGTCAGTGATAATGTTTCACCGGAAGCGACCCGGATTTGCTCCTTGATCAAATCAACGCCGGTGACCATTTCTGTGACAGGATGCTCTACTTGAATACGGGTATTCATTTCCATGAAATAAAATGTGCCCGCATGCGCATCAT
Organism: Domibacillus sp. DTU_2020_1001157_1_SI_ALB_TIR_016; assembly: GCF_032341995.1. Classification (NCBI taxonomy): domain Bacteria; kingdom Bacillati; phylum Bacillota; class Bacilli; order Caryophanales; family Bacillaceae; genus Domibacillus; species Domibacillus sp. DTU_2020_1001157_1_SI_ALB_TIR_016. The sequence goes on along the minus strand of NZ_CP135439.1, from coordinate 1,336,559 downwards.
AAATAAATTCTACCGTGCCTGCCCCTGTATAATCAACTGCTTGGGCTGCTTTAACGGCTGCTTCACCCATTTGGGCTCTTGTTTCTTCGTTCAAAGCCGGAGACGGCGTTTCTTCAAGCAGCTTTTGCATACGGCGCTGAATCGTACAGTCACGCTCACCCAAATGAATCACGTTTCCATGCGTATCAGCCAGCACCTGAATTTCAACATGACGGAAATCCTCGATGAATTTCTCTAAATACACACCTGGATTACCGAAAGCAGTCGCTGCTTCCTGCTGCGTCATATTAATGCCTTTTTCCAGTTCCGCTTCATCACGGGCTACGCGGATCCCTTTTCCGCCTCCGCCGGCTGTCGCCTTGATAATCACCGGATATCCGATTTTGGCGGCAACCGTCAGTCCTTCCTCAATATCTTTAATGATCCCATCTGAACCAGGAACAATCGGCACTCCTGCTTCTTCCATTGTATCGCGCGCTACGTCTTTTGTTCCCATTTGCGTAATCGCTTCTGGCGACGGACCGATAAAGGTAATATTCAACTCGCGGCATAATTCCGCAAAGCTCGCGTTTTCCGCTAAAAAGCCGTAACCGGGATGGATGGCATCTGATTCTGTCAGCTTCGCTACGCTGACAATATTGGTAAAGTTCAAGTAGCTGTCTTTTGAAGCAGTTGGGCCGATGCAGTACGCTTCATCAGCCAGTTGTACATGCAGCGCTTCGCGGTCTGCTTCTGAATAAACCGCCACTGTGTCAATCCCAAGCTCCCTGCAGGCGCGGATAATTCGAACCGCGATTTCTCCGCGATTGGCAATCAATACTTTTTTAATCATCGCAAATGCTCCTTTATTCCGGTTTCACCAAGAAAAGCGGCTGGCCATATTCAACAAGCTGGCCATCTTTTACAAGGATTTCAACAACTTCTCCGCTTACTTCTGCTTCGATTTCATTAAACAGCTTCATAGCTTCCACAATGCAGACAACGGAGTCCGGCTGAACCTTTGACCCTGCTTTTACATATGCTTCTTTATCCGGCGATGGCGATTGATAAAACGTTCCAACCATTGGTGAAGTAATTTTATGTAGGCTGGAATCATCCACTGCTGATTTTGGCGCTTCTGGTGCCGGTGTTTCCTGCATAACAGGCGCGGCTGGCGCTTCCGGTGTAACAGATACTTGTTGAACATGTGAGACCGGTGCTGCAGCATATGTAGTCGTTCCTGTTGATTTTTTCATTTTCAGCTTACTTCCTGCTGATTCAAATACAAATTCATCAATTCCTGATTGATCAACCAGTTTGATTAATTCTCTAATTTCTTGTACTTTCATGTACAGAGCACCCCTTTTAGGAAAAAAATAAACGAGCCGTTTTCACATAACAAAAAAGCTCCTTTTCTCATTTTATCTTTTTTTCGTCAATTAGCAAATATAGAATCCAAATGAAAGGAACCCGCTTTACGAAAAGCGGGAAGCTTTTTTTATTTTAAGGGTTCAAATTCTACTGAAACAGGCATTTTGTCGCCCATTTCCTCTTTGGCAAGCCGAATCAGCTCATTGGCGGCTTCGGTGGAATGGCTGTCCGCTTTGACGGTAATCCGAACTTCTCCATCCATTGTTCGTACGAGTGCGTCTTCATACCCTTTTGATTTAATTACCGTCTCAAGCATCCGCTCGCTTGCAGCCTGCTCATCGAGCTCCTGTATCGTTGTATAAGCTTCATCTTTTGCTTCCGCTGACAGGTCCGCAGAAGCTACTTTAGCGGTTAATTCTTCTTTTAAGCGGCTGCGCTCTTCTTCCGCTTCAAGCCGGATCATTTCAAATACTTCATCCGTTGGCGTTTCTTCGACGGCTACATCTACTTCTTTTTCCGGTTCTGACACTTTTTCCTCAAGGGTAGAGGCTGGCAGCAGCTTCTCCGGACCGGTCATATAATACACACCAAGCACAGCCGTTAAACTAACCATTGTAAACAGCCAAACCGTTTGTTTTTTCGGCATTAGTTTTTCCCTCCTGATTTTCCGGGCATGACGGCTACGCGGTGCACCGGAACACCAAGCACCCGTGTGACCGCCTCTACCACCCTTTTTTTGACTTGAGCCCGTTCTGTCCCTCCGGCAACAATGAGTACTCCTTGAATATCCGGCCTGCGCGTTTCAATCATGACCGGACTTTCTACATCGCCATCCCGCACAAGAGCGATTTGTTCATCCCTCGTGCTTTCACTTTCTCCATCGGAAGAAACAATGTTTTTTTCGTATACCTTTCGTTCAGAAGAAGCCAGGTTCACGACTACTGAAACATCCGAGACACCTTCAATTTTATTTAATACGTCTGTTAATTCTGTTTCGTAGCTTTTTTTCCAATCCGCTTCTGTATTCACAGCAGCAGGCTTGCTTTCTTCTTTCTCAGGCGGTTGTTCCGGTCCGGTTAAATCACTAAGCGCCATCAGTGCGATGCCGGCGCCCAGCATGATTGCTGCCCACTTCAGCGGCTTGTCCGCTTTTCCATTTTTCCACCATGTTAAAAGCGATTGCCGGTCAGCCACCTCCTGTTTCCTCCTTTTCCATCACCATATTCAGCTGATGAGCCCCAATATTCCATTTTTCCGTTAAACGGCGCTCAATTTCTTGTTCCGGGCACTGCCCTTTCATCTCTATGTCCACCTGTTTTACTTGCTCTTCTGCCACTTCTGCTTCAACAGTGGTTACTTCACAGGAGGAAAAAGCAGAAACAGTCGCCTGTGCCTCCTGCTGCAGCGCTTGGTTGACATAGGTATCAGAAGCCAGTTCAGAAACACCGGACAACTGCTCGACCTGCTGTTTCGTTTCCTGCTCAAACGAAGAAACGGTTCGTTCATTCGAAAAAGAAAAGGACCAATCAGCAGAAAATAGCGGCTTGACCAGGGCGGCCATGATCACAAGTCCTGCCGCCAGCCTGACATATTTTTTCATCGGTGATTCGGACAAAAACATGTCTACGATAGAAGCGCATAAAAGAAGTGCCAGCACTGATGCAAGCCAGTCAAAAAGCCCCTGCATTTCCTCACCTCATCATGTAAGCGGCATTTCCAGCCGCTACAACAGCGGCCATGAATAGAAAATACATAAAAGACACGAGTGCCAGCGCAGCCAGCATAAATGACATCGTTTTGCCGATAATATCCAGCAGTGACGCAGCCGCTGAGTCGCCAAGCGGCTGCAGCACGGCGGCAGATGCCTTATACAGGATGACGAGCACCATTAGTTTTACGACGGGAAAAAGAGCCGTCAGCGCCAAAAGCCCAATGCCGGCCACACCGGCTGTATTGTGAATCATTAAAGCGGCCCCGGAAGCCGTGTCCGCGGCATCCGCCATCATGCGCCCTACAACCGGCACAAACGTACCGCTTATAAATTTTGCTGTTTTGACGGTTAAACCGTCTGCCGCCGCAGCAGTCACACCCCTTAAAGTTAAAATGGTCAGAAACACCGTCATAAACGCACTGAGAAGCCAGATACTGACCGTTCTAAGGAGTGCAGCAATCCGATCGGCATTGTAGTGGTCGGAAAGCAAACTGACCAGGCTGAAAACAACCGAGAAGATCAAGCACGGCAAAATAATCTGGTCAATTAAAATGCCGGACGCGTTCATCATAAAAAGAAGCAGCGGCGGGAATAAAGCAGCAGAGGCTACAGCGCCGCTTATCGTCAATAAAGCGATCAAGACCGGCATAAAGGCCATCATGAAAACGGTCATTTGCTCTACCGCACCCGAAATAGACTCGACAGCGAGCCGGAATGTGCCCATCGCCAGTATAAAAATCGGTATCAATACGGCGGCTTCTGCTGTCTTCGTTACCGTCTGCGTTTCCAATGCTTGTCCTACTGTTTTAAGCACAGCTGCCAAAATGGACAGCAAAAAAATAATGGCTAAGCTTTGCGCGTGTGTGGTGACTTCGAAAAGCACGTAAGACTTCAATGCCGACATCCAGCTTTCGGGAGAAAACAAAGCAGCTAAATCAATATTTCCGGAATCAAACTCCATTTTTCTTGGCAAAAAAGGGCCGTACAGCTGCTTTAATTCGCTCCACCTTTTTTCAAGCGCCGATAAATCCGCTTGCTCCATTATCGGCTGCCATATAGATCCCATGGATCACCGCCCTGGAAGCATGTTTAACACTGTTTCAATCAAAATGGTCAAAATCGGCAGGATAAGCGCTAAAATAATAATTTTCCCGGCTATCTCCATTTTTGCCGCAAGCGCCTGCTGACCGGCATCTTTCGCAATATTAGCGATAAATTCCGATATAAAGGCTACGCCGACCGCTTTTAAAACGGTCTCAATATAAAGGGTTTCCACGCCTGCATAGGCAGCCATTTTCCGGACGGCCGCAATCAGTTTGGCCATTTCGTCTGCAAATTGAAATAAAAGAATGCTGCACGTAAACAGAACAAACAGCAAAGAAAAACCCGGATTATACTCCTGAAGCAGAATGGCTAAAAAAACAGCGACGAGTATAATAGCGGCAATATGAGTAATGGCAATGATCCACCGCTCCTGTCATTGAAATAAAAATACGGATTTGATTTTTTCAAACAGCTGGCCAACAATAGTAGCCGCCATAAATAAAATGTAAACAAAGCCAAACAGCGTGACCCACTGGGCATATTCTTTTTTTCCAAGCTGGTCTAAAATGGTGTGCAGAAAAGCAGCGACAATGCCAATGCCTGCAATTTTAAACAGTAAATCCACGTCCATATCCATCTATCGACCCACCCTATAGGAGCAAAATGGCTGTCATAAGTCCACACAGCAGGCTGACGGACCGTGTCATGCCGGAAAGCCTTTTTTCTTCGATGGCTGCTTCCTCCCGCTGCTTTTCAAGCTGCTTTAAAACAAGCTGGAGCTTTCTCGCTTCTGCCGTCTGGTTTACAGTCCCCAGCATACAGCCTGCCTGTTCTACAACCTGTAAGTCCCTTTTTTTCAATGCCAGCCCGGTTCCCTGCTTTTTTAAAACAGCGGACCAAAGATCACCGGCACTTTTTTCTGAGACGGCCAGCGCTTCAGCAAATTCTGCAAAAGCCAGATTGGCAGGCTTTTCAATCGTTTGGGAAATAGAGCGCGCAGCCGTTTCCATCGATTCAGCACCATAAGCAATAGAAGACTCAAGCATCATTAGGGCTGTTTCAAACTGGCGAATTTGGCGAACACGCTCCCCGTATGACCTGGACTTGTGCCAGCCGATAAACAAGCTCGCTGCGATAATAAAAAGAGCCCCTGCCCACTTCATCCGGCCGCTTGCCTTTCCTTTTTTAAAATCGTAAAGCCATGCTCCCGGTTTACCTCAATATACGTATCAAACAAGCCGCTTTCTTTAATATGGCGAATAACGGGACGGCGGAGCGCTTCTTCTAAGGAGCGTGCATGAACAGTGGCAATCACCGCAATGCCTGCATGCAGGGCTTCAGAAAGCGCCTGCGCATCCTCTGGCCGTCCAATCTCATCCACAATCAAAACTTCCGGGCTCATCGAACGGATCATCATCATCATGCCTTCCGATTTAGGACATGCATCGAGTACATCTGTTTTCATGCCAACGTCGAGCTGGGGAACCCCATAGAGACAGCCGGCAATTTCAGATCTTTCATCGACGATGCATGTTTTCACCGGCTTTATATTCCGCTTGTCCTCCCCCGTACCCGCAATGCGGGCAATATCCCGCAGAAGCGTTGTTTTACCGGACCTTGGGGGACCAATCAGCAGTGTGCTTTTCCATCCGTCTTCACATAAAGATGCCAGCAACGGAAGAGCTGCTCCTTTTTTTTGCTTGGCGATCCTAATATTGAAGAATGATAAGTTTGTCATCGAAGACACCGTTCCGTCTTTTAAAACAGCTTGTCCCGCCAGACCGATTCGATGTCCTCCTTCGATTGTTAAATAACCGCGCTTTAATTGCTCCTCAAGCCGGTATACAGAATGTTTGGTAATTTTATGAACAAACGCGGCACGGTCCTGCTCGGAAAAACAAGTGGACAGCACGTACGGCTTTGGTCCTGACAGCTCTATACGCTGCCCGGTTCGAAGCCGGATTTCTTCAATCGCCGGGTCGCTTTTCAAAAGAGGACTGACAGCTTGTAACGTCGATTCGGGTAAATAAGGAATAATGGTTTTATAGGGCAATCCGCCGCCTCCTTCCGCTCTTTTCACATTGTATGACTGAAGAAGGCATATTATCCATGAAAAAAACCGCCAAGAGATTGGCGGTTTAATATTTATGAGCGAAATTGCGCCAGTGCACTTTGAGCAAGCGTCCGGTAAGCAATATCGTCCATTGGCGGATTATGAAGGCCTGCACGAACGTTTTGCCAGTACCGATGAAGCGGGTTTTTCGCAGACAAGCTTCTGGCACCGACAATCCGCATGGCTATATCGGTTACTTCAATAGCTGTGTTGGTTACAAACGCTTTTGCGGCGGCCATTTGCGGACCGATCGGATTCTCTGGTTCCCGGTCATACAGCTCTGCCGTTCGGTACAAAAATTGACGGGCAGCCATCAGCTTGGTTTCCATTTCACCAATAGACTGCTCCATAACCGGCAATTCGCCGATCGGGTGATCGAGTGCAGCCGGCGTATAAGAGGCCGCAAACTTGAGCGCATAATCACGGGCGGCACCGGCAATGCCAATGTAACAAGCCGGGATGTGAAGAAGAGACCCTTTTCGGCGAAGCCGCTGGGAATGATCAAGCTTCTCCACAATATAATCAGCTGGAATTCTCACATTCTCGAGAAGTAAATCATGGCTCGCTGTTCCACGCATGGCTACACTGTCCCACGTTTCCCGTATGGAAACTCCTTCGGCAGACATTGGTACAAGAAACACAGCTGCCTCTTTTGTCTCACCAATCGATGCAGAGACAAATACGTAATCCAAGACGGGCGCTGCAGAGGTAAATGTTTTTTCCCCGTTGATTACATATTCCTGGCCGTCACGAACGGCATTTGTTTTAAATCGTGCCCCTCGAAGCGGGCTTCCTGCATTGCGTTCACTTGCTGCCGCATTGACCAGTTTGCCGTTTTGGATTTCTTCTACAAGAAAGTCAGCAATCGCCGGGTTCCAGTGCCGGTACTCTGCATATTCCATCAGGATGCCGGTGTGCCACCCAATTGAAAGACCCGTTGCCCCGCATCCTTTTGCGATCAATTCCTGATGCTGGATAAAATCAACGAGTGACATTCCTCCGTTTTGCGGAAGCATCGCTTTTGTATAGCCGATCTCCTTTAAATCTTTTATATTTTCAAACGGAAAAGAATTCAGCTCGTCTAATGCCGGTTCTCTAGATTGAAAGGCCGGAATCAGCGGCTCGATTTTTTCTTTCATATTCAATACGATCGACCTTCTTTCTCTTTATCTTCTTTCATCGTACGAATAAGCAGGACAGAACGCAAATAAAAAGGGCATACCTGTCAGGTACGCCCTAAAAAATTATTATGCACGCGATACATATGATCCATCTGTTGTATTTACGATCAGTACGTCACCTTCGTTTACGAAGAACGGCACGTTTACAGTAAGTCCTGTTTCTACAGTTGCCGGCTTTGTACCGCCTGATGCTGTATCGCCTTTGATGCCTGGTTCTGTTTCTGTTACTTTTAATTCTACTGTGTTTGGAAGTTCTACACCAAGTGTTTCTGTTCCAAACATCATAATGGATACTTCCATATTCTCTTTCAAGAATTTTAACTCATAGTCAATTTGAGATGCTGGAATTTCGATTTGTTCATATGATTCGTTATCCATGAACACGTGCTGGTCGCCGTTTGCATACAAGTATTGCATACGACGGTTGTCGATTTGTGCTTTTCCTACTTTTTCACCGGCACGGAATGTTTTTTCCTGAATGGCACCCGTACGAAGGTTGCGCAGCTTTGAACGAACAAACGCTGCTCCTTTTCCTGGTTTTACGTGCTGGAAATCTACAACGCGCCAAATGCCGTTGTCTACTTCAATCGTTAAGCCTGTACGAAAATCGTTTACTGAAATCATGTGTGTTCCTCCTGGGGTTTTTACAAAATAATAAGTTCTTTAGCAGAATGTGTGAGCCGTTCATTCCCGCTGTTTGTAAGCAGGATATCGTCTTCGATCCGGACGCCGCCGATACCCGGCAAATAAATGCCCGGTTCCACTGTTACAACCATACCGGATTCGAGCGGTTTATCACTTGTTACCGAGAGTCTCGGACTTTCATGCACTTCAAGGCCAAGGCCGTGGCCAGTGGAGTGGCCAAATGCATCTCCATATCCTTTTGATGAAATAATATCGCGTGCTACAGCATCTGCCTCGGCACCTGTCATTCCAGGCTTGATTTGATCTACCGCAGCCATTTGCGCTTCCAATACAATCGCATAAATTTCCTTTAGCTGCTCGGATGGTTCTCCAACCGCTACTGTACGGGTGATGTCCGATGCGTATCCTTTATAGTATGCGCCAAAATCAAGCGTAACAAAGTCGCCTGACTGGATTTCCTTTTCACTCGCTACACCGTGCGGCAAAGCTGAGCGGGCACCTGAAGCAACAATAATATCAAAAGAGGAAGAATCTGCACCGCATTTTCTCATGAAAAATTCAAGTTCATTCGATACATCAATTTCTCTTACTCCCGGCTTTAGAAAATCCAAAATATGCTTGAACGCTGCATCTGCGATGTCACACGCTTCCTTTAATATCTTAATCTCTGGTTCGGTCTTAATCAAGCGCAAGTTTTCCACAATTCCTGCCACCGGCTTGAGTGTCCCGTTGAAATACTTTTGAAGCAATTCAAACTCCTGGTAAGAAACGTATTCTTTTTCAAAACCAAGCGTCTTTACACCAAGTGCTTCTGCTTTTTGCATAGCTTCTTCGAAAATCGATTTTGTATGCTGGACGATCGTAAATCCAGCTGCCTGCTTTGCTGCCTGCTCTGTATAACGAAAATCGGTCATAAAAACGGCTTCTTCACTTGTAACGAGCACAGCGCCTGATGTACCGGTAAACCCGCTCACATAGCGGCGATTATAAGGGCTCATAATAAACAAGCCATCCAGTCCCTGCTCAGCTATTTTTGAGCGCAGCTTTTCAATCTGTCCCATTTTCTCAGCCCTCCCTGTTTACCAAAAAGTCGAGTGCCATTTCGTAGCCATACAGCCCAAAGCCGCACAGCTGTCCTACCGCGTGAGATGCCGTAACTGAATGATGCCGGAAAGCTTCCCTCTTATGAATATTTGAAATATGTACTTCTACAATCGGTACGTTAATCCCTGCTGCTGCATCAGCAATAGCATAGCTGTAGTGTGTGAATGCGCCGGGATTGAAAATAATCCCATCCATTCCTTCATCCTCTGCTAGATGAAGCCGCTCCACAATTTCTCCTTCAAAATTGGAGTGAAAGGTTACCACTTCCACGCCTGCCTGCGCCCCGCGTTTGATCAGCCGTTCCTCAAGCTCGGCAAGCGTCGTCGTTCCGTAAATATGCGGTTCACGCTTTCCAAGCCGGTTCAGGTTTACCCCATTAATAAGCAAAATTTTCTTCATTTCTTATCCCCCGGCTATTCATTTTCCCGACTAGTTTACCATATTTGCCCGGCTTCTGACTACTTGGCTCTTTCGTAATGCCAGGAAATTGTGAGGCTGATAAACAGGAAATAACCGAGCAAAAGAGAAAAAATGGTGACCAGGTGCAGAAGTGACCGGTCAGCACCGAAAAAAACAAACAAAAAAAAGAAAACAGTTATGGAAATTCCAACGGTGAAGGGCTTTCTTTTACGGAACAGCGCATAGTATAATAAAGAGAGTACAATAGAAATAAGCACACTTATCACTAAGGCAATTCCGTATTTTACAAGCAGCGGCAGCGGGAAAACAGCAAGCATAAAGACAGGGTTCCAGTTCATAAAATGAAAGGTATAAGAAAGCCAGCTGAATAGCAGCAGCAGCAGGCCTGCCATCACGCCGGTCTCACTTATCATACGCCTTGAATAATCAGAATGTTTAGAATTGTTGGTTCGAATCATTTCTTTCCTCCTTCAAGCAGGTCCCGCTTTTATTTTAGCCGGATTATCGCTAAAATATGATTACTATACGTCCTTGCTAAAGGATGAACGAAAGAAGGAACGAACACATGAGTAATGAAAAGCCGGTGTATGGCGGGCAGGCCGTTGTTGAAGGTGTTATGTTCGGCGGAAAAAATCATACGGTTACCGCCGTACGGCGCAACGATGGATCCATTGAATATTTCCATCTGCCCCGCACGATTCGCCCCGCCCTCCAGACAATAAAAAAAATTCCTCTTCTTCGCGGTATCGTTGCCATTTTAGAAGCTGCTGCGACAGGGTCTAAACATTTAAACTTTGCCAATGACCGGTATGATGTCCCGCCGGGTGAAGAAGAAGCAAAAGCAGAAGAGCCGTCGAAGTTTACCCTTATGTTTGGGGTAGCGCTCGTTGGGATTTTATCGTTCCTGTTTGGAAAATTTGTTTTTACCCTTGTACCGGTTGGCCTGGCTGAACTGACAAGGCCTATTTTTCAAAGTGATATGGCCCAGATCTTGGTAGAAGGGCTGTTTAAATTACTCCTGCTGCTTGTTTACATTTGGGCCATTTCGATGACGCCGCTTATTAAACGTGTATTCCAATATCACGGAGCGGAGCATAAAGTAATAAATGCTTATGAAAACGGGCTTTCGCTGACTGTGCAGAATGTGCAGGCCTCTTCCCGGCTTCATTACCGCTGCGGATCCAGCTTTATTTTATTTACGGTTATTGTTGGTGTTTTTGTGTATATGCTTGTACCGACTGAGCCATTTTATGTACGAGTGCTTAACCGGCTTGCTCTTATTCCTGTTGTGCTTGGCCTTTCTTTTGAGGTTCTGCAGCTCACAAACAAAGTTCGTGATGTTCCCGGCTTAAAGTGGCTTGGGTATCCTGGACTTTGGCTTCAACTTTTAACCACAAAGGATCCATCAGATGATCAAGTGGAAGTGGCGATCGCCTCTTTCAAGAAATTAATTTCCATTGAAGAAAGTACTGAAAAAGGATTAAAAGCAGACGAAATTGTCTAATATGTAAGTAACACTATTTTTCCGGGAGGTGGCTTTAATGAATGTTCGCACTGTTGTCGTTTCCGTCATTACTGCACTCGCTGCCATTGGTCTTGTGTCAATGATGATCACCTCTCCCGGGCAGCTCGTGCAGCAAATTGCTTTTGCTGTAATCACTGTTGCGATTGTGATGTTCTTGCTCCGGCTGTTTATGCGTAACCGGACTGGAGGAAATCACAGCGAAAACCGCGCTTACTCTAAAGCTGTGAAACAATCCAAAAAACGCTACGCCACAAAAACAGGTTTTAAATCGAAACCATCTGTTGCTTTCACGACAGGAAAGCCGAAAAAGAAAGCAGCCCGCCGCAAGAAAGCCTCACATTTAACCCTTATTCAAGGAAATAAAGGAAAGCGAAGCTCCCGAGCTTCTTCTGAATGACTCTGCCGGATATCCGCGCAGGGTTTTTTATTGCCGGCAATATATAAAAAGCCGCCCTTTTTATTCAAGGGCGGCTTTTTGGAGGCCTTCTTTTTCTTATAATCCACATTTCAGCTGGGCGCCGCAGTTCGTACATGTGTTGCAGCCGCCGAGCTCTTCTACTGTTCCTTTGCGGCAGACCGGGCAAGTATTGCCGACTTCACTGCCAATTGTCACATTCGTTGAACGAAGATCCTGAATCGTATCAATTAAAACAACGTGGTTTTCATGTTGTTTCGGTTCTGTTTTCTCTTCTTCATCCCACGTGTTTTCTTCTGCTTTCAGCGTAAGAACCTGGGAATCACGGCTTCCATCTACATAAACCGTGCCGCCTTTTGCCCCGCCTTTGTAAAGACGCTCATACACGCTTTCTACCTGCTCAACTGTATAGCCGCGCGGTGCGTTTACGGTTTTGGAGATAGAGCTGTCAATCCACCGTTGAATCACACACTGAACATCTGCATGCGCCTCTGGTGCCAGGCTCATCGCCGTTACAAAGTAATCCGGTAATTGATCCGGATCTGCTTCCGGATTGCGCTCCAGATAGTCTTTTACAATATCCGCTTTGACCTCAATAAATTTACCAAGACGTCCGCTGCGGTAGTACGTAAAGGAGAAATATGGCTCCAATCCCGTTGATACACCCACCATCGTTCCAGTAGAGCCCGTTGGTGCTACAGTTAACAAATGCGAATTGCGAATACCATTTTGAAGAATAGCTTCCCGTACATGATCCGGCATTTTTTTCATGTAGCCTGTATCAATAAATGCCTCACGAAGACGATTGGTTTCACCTTGTGTTTCTCCCTGAAGGAATGGGAAACTGCCTTTTTCTTTTGCCAGCTCTACAGACGTTTCGTACGCTGTTACAGCAATCGCTTCGAACACCTGGTCAACAAGGGCATTTCCTTCTGGAGAACCATATTCTTTTTCGCAATAAATAAGCAGGTCCGCTAGTCCCATTACGCCAAGGCCAACCCGCCGTTCACCGAGCGCCTGTTTTTTGTTTTCCTCAAGGAAATACGGTGTCGCATCGATCACGTTATCCTGCATACGGACACCTGTGCGAACCGTTTGTTTTAACTTATCAAAGTTCACCGTTTTCGAATCCTTGTCCGCCATTTCAGCAAGGTTAACGGCTGCTAAGTTGCAGACTGAAAATGGTGCAAGGGGCTGCTCACCACATGGATTTGTTGCAACAACCTGCTGGCCATACGCTTTTGCATTGGTCATTTCATTGGCATTGTCGATAAAGAAAATGCCTGGCTCTGCTGAATAGGTTGCACAGACATTGATTAAATTCCATAGCTCGCGCGCTTTAATTTTGCGGTACGTGCGAACTTTATGTCCCTCGCGCTCCCATTCACGGACATCGCCGACTTTGTGCCAATTTTCGTTGTAATAGGCCATTTCTTCTTTGTCGTACGTTTCTACAGCCGGAAAACGAAGCTCATAATCCGCATCTTTTTCCACTGCCTCCATAAATTCATTCGTCAGGCAGATTGAAATATTGGCACCTGTTAAAAACTCAGCGTTATGAACGCTGTATGTTCCGCCGGTGCGAAGTTTCTCTTCCGCTTCTTTGATAATTTCAGGACTGAAGCCGCCATAGCCCGGGATGTTTTTGTAATTCACCACACCCTGGTACATTTGCTCTTCGCGCTCAGTCAGCGGCTTAAAGTTTAATTTATCCTTTGCCGCTTTTTGGATTTGCTCGTCTTCTGTATTTTCAAGAAGGTAGCGCAAAATACGCGGGTTTTGCATTTTTGAAATAATAAATTCTACAATGTCAGGATGCCACTATTATACCGTCCTTTTCAGGATACTTTAACTCTGCTTTTGCAGACGGGATAGACTATATCATCACCCTCAGCATCACCTGTTAGGGGCTGGGCGCTTCGAAAAGCATTATGCTTTTCTACTCTACTTCCACGTTAGTGTTTTCGATAGTCGTTGAACCTTCACCTTAAACGGTGCTTGGCTGCAGATTATCCAATGCGTTCAATTTTTAAGCATTTCACGCTCACCGTTTCCAGTCACGTTGTAGCTTGAACGCCTCTAAGGACTTTCCTGCAATTCACCCAGTTTACTTGCCGTTCATTGTCTGAACGGCGCGGACTAGCATAAAAACATTAATCCGCCAGCATAATCATTTGAGCACCTCTGCGCGATCCGCCCTGCTCAACAAGATGTGTCAGCTTGGCAATATCATCAAGCCACGAAACTGACCCTGATGACTTACCGTTTACGCCGCGGGCAAGGGTATTGCGCGGACGAAGAGTGGAGCCGTTCGTTCCAACACCGCCGCCGCGGCTCATAATTTCCATTACCTGCTTACGATGCTCAGATATGCCTTCACGTGAATCAGCTACAAATGGCATCACATAACAGTTAAAATACGTCACGTCTGTGTCTGCCCCCGCCCCGTATAACACACGGCCCGCCGGAATAAAGTTTAAGCTTACAAGTTCGTTATAAAATTTATCGAACCATTCTTTTTTCTTTTCGTCTGTTTTTTCAACAGATGAAAGCCCTGCTGCATTGCGCTTAGCAATCTGCTCGTAAAAAACTTCAAGCGGTTTTTCAATCACATCAAGACTGCGGTGAATAATACCTGTTTCTGCTTCTTTTGGATCATCGATCGCACTGCGGTATTCTTCATCAATCAAAATCGATGCTCTTTTCGCTTCTCGGTCGAGCGATACGACAAAGCCTGTCCCACGAGCTGGGAATTTAGGATCTTCTTTAATTGTTAAAACAACAAAGTCGCCTTCAGACAGGGTAATTTTTTCAGTATCTTTAAATGAATATCGGTCAATCATAACCAGGCGGGAAACGCCTTTGTGTGTAATGTTCATTTCCGGCGTGATCGGGAAAACCTGCGGGAAAATGCTGATGTCCTTGTTTAACTGGTCGACGTTCAGTGACATAACCTTAGCGGACGTAGCAGACATGGAAACAACTCCTTTTGTATTCTGTTGAAAAAAAGCGAAAACAAACACAATATATTGTGTTTGTTTTCAATTTTATATTCTATATATTGATTTAGATCTTGCGGTTTGTCAAGCAGCCGCCCTTCTGCTCATCCTCTGGCAGGCCTTGAAATCAAAGAGAAAAAAGCAAAAAAAATAATTTTGTCGAACTTCTTTTTATCTGCGAAAATTCCAATCCGGATTTTCATACCGATCTCTTTGAATTGTTTCAATTTGATGTTTTTGGTCATCTGTTAAAACGAGCGGTTCAAGGTGAATATTGAGCCCTTCTTCAAACCCTTGTTTGAATGCAACACGTGCTTCATCGAGCGTTACCGGTTCAGCCCGCAGCGCATTAATCGCAACTGCTTTGTTTCCAAACGCCTTCTTCATCCGCTCTTTTACCCGGTCGTTTGGATAGTGAAACAAGCTGAACAGCTTGTCTTCATCCAAATCAAGCAGGATAGAGCCGTGCTGCAGGATTACCCCTTTTTGCCGGGTCTGCGCGCTTCCCGCCACTTTTCTTCCTTCAACGACAAGCTCATACCAGCTTGGCGCATCAAAACAAACGCTTGAACGCGGATTTTTTAAACTTGCTTTTTCCTCCTCTGTCCGCGGGACAGCAAACTCTGCAGCAAGTCCAAGCTTACGGAATCCTTGAAGCACGCCTTCAGAAATGACCCGGTATGCTTCTGTTACACCTGTCGGCATGTCTGGATGCTCTTCACTCACAATCACGCTGTACGTTAACTCATGCTCATGAAGCACGCCTCTTCCGCCAGTCGGACGGCGCACGAAGCCAAGCCCATAATTTCGGACAGCGTCAAAATCCACTTCTTTTTCCGCTTTTTGAAAATACCCAATGGACAGCGCCGCCGGCTCCCAGCCATAAAAGCGGACGACGGGCGGGATCAGGCCCTTGCTGTGCCAATCAAGCAGCGCCTCATCCACAGCCATATTATAAGCTGCATTTTGATTTCCAGTATCAAGAAAAGCCCATGTTTCTTTTGCCATCATATACGCCTTCTTTTCTTAGTAAATTTCCTCACTCAGTCTATCAAATTGACCCTGAAATTCAAAGGCGAACACGCTTCTTTTTTTAAAGAGAATTTTCTTTTCTTCTTATAACCATATCGATATAATAAAGGGAGCAGTTTATTCGAAAGGGGAACACAACGTTGCTTTATTCTATTGCCGCGGTACTCGGTGCCATTATTTTGTACGCGATCTTTATGTACTTTTCCCAAAAGCGTGCAGTAAAACCGCTTAGTCAGGAAGAATTTGTAAAAGGATACCGGAAAGCGCAGCTGGTTGATGTGCGCGAACCGAATGAATACAATGGCGGCCACATTTTAGGAGCCCGGAACATTCCTGTTACGCAAATGAAGCAGCGAATGAAAGAAATTCGCCCGGACAAGCCTGTTTATTTGTATTGCCAGAGCGGCCTTCGCAGCGGCCGTGCTGCACAAATGCTATACAGAAAAGGATACCGCGACATTTACCATCTGCAAGGCGGATTTAAAAAATGGACCGGAAAAATTAAAACAAAATAAAAACAGCCCTGTTTAAACAGGGCTGTTTTTGTTTGTCCGCTTGTGTATGTTCTCCCCTTTTTAAGGGCAGGCTAGGGACAGCTCATGAAATCGAAAGGAGACTTCGAGATAAATGAAGCCTGCTATTATGTATGATGATACTTGGGCAGATGCACTCGAGCAAAACTTAAAAACCGCTTCAACACCCGGCGGCTGGGCACTTTTTAATCTAACAGCCGAGATGAAAAAGCAAATTTTGCCTTCCCGCTTTGACGGGCTGCTGGCGCCTGATTTTCTGCCGCATATGCAGTTTCTTCCCCACCAGCTGAAAACGGCCCAGACCGTAATGGAAGAAATGAGCGGAACCGCTATTTTAGCAGATGAAGTGGGCCTCGGAAAAACCATTGAAGCCGGACTTATTTTAAAAGAATATATGCTGCGGGGCCTTGCTTCCCGCATCCTTATATTAGCACCCGCTTCCCTGGTCAGCCAGTGGGCCAAAGAACTGCGTGAAAAATTCCAAATTTTTGCGCTCGTCCAGCGGAAAAATCCTGACTGGTCTTGGAACGGCGTTCAGATTGCATCGATTGATTCGGCCAAACAGCCGAAGTTTGCCGATGCATTTGCGGATACGTTATTTGACATGATTATCATCGATGAAGCACACCGATTGAAAAATCCTGCTACAAAAAATCACCAGTTTGTCAGCCGCTTAAATAAAACATACTGCCTGCTGCTGACAGCCACACCGGTTCAGAACAACGCAGATGAATTGTTTCACTTGGTTTCTCTTTTAAGACCCGGGCTTTTTGGCAGCAACGGGTTCTTCCAGTCTCAATTTAAAGATGGAAAGCGCTCCGTTCAAAACCATGATGCTTTTCACGCCCTGCTCAGGCAGGTCATGATCCGCAATACCCGGACAGATGTGGAAAGTGAGCCTATAAAACGCTTTATTCAAACTATCCGGATCGACCCGTCAAAAGAAGAAAAAGCGTTTTATGACTCGCTGTCCGAATGCCTGCCAAGCTCCATTACACTTCTGACGCTGCAGCGGGAAGCATGCAGCAGCAAGTATGCGGCCCTGGCGACTCTGCAAAAGCAGGAAGGGTTTGACAAAACAAAAGTTGCTGCGCTCGCTCAAGCTGTTGACCAAAATTCCAAAGCTGAAAAAGCATTAGAAATTGTGAATAGCCTGGAAAATGAAAAGGTGCTTATTTTTACTCAGTATCGGGCAACACAGGAATATTTAGAGCTGTTTTTTCGTTATCATCAAATTCCGGCTGTTTCTTTCCAAGGAAAGTTCAAAAAAGGAAAAAAAGATTGGATGATTGAACTTTTCAAAGGTCCAGCACGGGTGCTGATTGCTACGGAAGCGGGCAGTGAAGGATTGAATCTTCAATTTTGCCGCCATGTTATCAATTTTGACCTTCCATGGAACCCGATGAAACTCGAACAGCGAATTGGACGTGTACATCGTTACGGCCAGACTGAGAACGTCCATATTTATCATCTTGCCTATAAACAATCAGTGGAAGACCGCATGCTCTCTTTGCTTTACGAAAAGATCGCTCTCTTTCAAACGGCTATCGGCAAGCTGGACAATATTTTGGATCAAAACTGGATTGAAGAACACTTGCATGATACATTCCACTCATCCAAAAGTGTTAGAGAGTGGGAAATAAAAATGCAAAACCTTGCAGCTGCATTGGAGTGAACAACATTGATGTCTTTTCTTCGTTCCTTTTTTACTGCCTGTGAATGTCCTATTCTTGAAGAATCTGAACACTCGTTAAAGGTTCAGTTAACCGAAGAAGCAGATCGTTCCCTGATGAACCGCCCTTTTTACTGGCATTACAAAGACCGGCTCGGCCAGGCAGGCGACCCGATGAGCGTCACCTTTTTTACAAAAGACCCTGGCCGGCCGCTCAAACACCAGGAAGAATATATTACATTCGGGTCCCCCCGTTTTCATCAGCTTCTTTCCTATGCTCAAAAAAAAGCATCGTTTGTCAAATTGTATGAAACAACAAACGGATCGGGAACCATTCAGCTTGATCCTTGGCTGTTTGTTCATTTTCACCTTTCCTATGAAGCAAACAGCAAAAAAGAAAAGCTCGTGCCGCTTGCTCTTCATTTAATCAACGGAGCTTTTTCGGATCAATTTTTGGAACAAGCAGGCTCTCTGTCTCTCAGCCACTCGATCAGTCCTTACCATTATGTGCTCTCGCCTCTTATTACACCTGCAAGCGGCTTGAACCGGCTAAAGCAAAAATTATGGAGAGACTTGATGGAAGAAGAGCATGGCTGGGCTCAAACGGCTCTTAAAAAACAAAAAGCAGAGCTTAAGCTTCTTCAGTCTTTTTTTGACCAGGAGAAAGAGGATAATACGCATTATGAACGGGAAAAAGCAGCCATTATGCGCCGTTTTGAACCAGTGATCCGTGTTTCCGTTTTGAATGGCGGGCTTTTCTACCTGGCTCAGACAAAATAATTAATGGTATTCAACCCGGCTGAGAAACGATTCCAAGCGGGGATCGTATACATAAGTGGCACGGAAAAAACCATCAGTATGAGTTGTTGTGATTCGAATCTGCCAGTTTTGTTCAGCTGTTTCCGTTACTGCAGCGTTTGTTGTGCCCAGATTTGTTTCTATATTAAAAGAAGCAGGCTCTGACTGGGTTAAAACACGCCGCAGCGCCATCAGCTCAGCCACACGAAACTCATAATAGTTTGTTAAATGATCCGCTGTTTTCCATTTGGTGACGGCAGCATCTGCAGCTGACACAGATGCTGCCATAATCAGTACTAAAATAAGCAAAACATGCGGAAAAATCATTCCCTGCTGACGCTTAATGTGCTTTCTTATAGAAAGGATACATGACCGCTCCTTCCTGTTCACCATTTGAAAATGTAACATGTATGTACATTTTCCCTCCTTTTTCTGAAAACGAAGCCGTTTTTACATCTTGCAGCATCACTTCATGTCCTTGCCCGTTGATCTGCCTTCTAATTTTGTCACGATATTGACTAACCGTGACTAGCATGTCACCAGAAGCTGCTGCTTGGTACGCGAGTCTTGTCCCAGACACATGCCAATTCGAAGATCCCTGCATTTCATTGCGCAGCTGAATGATAAAAAGCTCCCATTCCGTGTTTTTCTCGGCTTTTCCAGCTTCCACAGCCCGATAAGCGCCATCATAAAGCAGTGGAACCGAAGCAGCACACGCACAAAAAACCATTAATGCAATAAGAGATTCAATGAGTGTAAAGCCGTTACTGCTCTTCCACACATCTCTTTTTCCCTTGAATGAATACACACGCTTTCGCCCTTCCTCCGTCTTCTTCCCAAACCAATTTTCCCCTGGCGGCTGGCCCATCCAATTCATAAGAAAAGGAAGCATCCGAAAAAATCCGGGATTCGGCTTCTTCATATAGCTTTCTCATTCCTTCCTGCTGCTCCCAGCGCCAGGAGGTGCCCTCCACTAGTTTTAAACTAAAAGGCAGCAAAACACCTGCCGCTATAAAAAGAGCGGTTAAAGCCAGCAGACTTTCCGCTAATATCATCCCTCTTTCATTCCTCCGAAAAATAAAAACGTCCCCTTCCAATTAAAAAAATCAGCTTGGTGGTTTTTTCATTTGTTGTAAAATAAAACGTGCCGAACCGGCTGATCGTACCCGTTTTTAAAAAAGTAATCGTATCTAACCCCCTCTCATCAAATATGAAACGCTCGGGGATCTCACGCTTGATAATCGTTTTTCTCGGTATTTCAAATGTGTAGATGTGATAATACCGGTCTTTATTTTCAAAAAAGTCTACAACAATATTTGCGTTTTTCGAAACGGCATATGCCTGGGCTGCAAACAGATCCCTTTCTACCTGGTGAAAAAACTGACGGTTGCGCACGTCTTCCGCAATCGTCCGAAGCGGAATAAGGGCTGCTCCGAAGCAGACAGTAAAAACCGTCAGTACAATCATCATTTCCAAAAGTGTAAAGCCTTCTTCTTTATGACTCACCGGCTGACACAATTCCTTCCGCATCGATCGTAACAGCCCCTCCACCCGGGCAGGTCGTTTCATCATCTCTTAAGTATCCATCTGTAACGAGTGTACTGACAGAGGAAGGCAGTGATCCATTATCAATCCGGTACGCCTGTACCTGCCCCTGCACCATATGAACAAACGCGTCACAGCCTTTTGCATTGATATTTTTACTTTGCTTTGCCACGTTTGGAATGGCAATGAAAAGCAAAACGGTAATCACCAATAAGACGATCATCATTTCTATCAGTGTAAATGCTCGTTCATTCTTCCAGAATCGCTTCATTCTTTTTTCCTCCTTTTTTAAACCGAGCCAATCATCTCAAACATCGGCAGCATCACCGACAGATAAACAGCCATGACAACCGTGCCAATCATTAAAAAAACGGCCGGCTGAATAATACTTGTTGCTTTTTTTATTTTGTTTTCAATCAGCTGATCACAGAATGATGCGTAAAGAAGCAGCTCTTCTCCCATTCTGCCATTTGCCCCTCCATGGCTGATCAAAGCAGGCAGCTTTCGGTCAAACCAAGTGATATTCGCAATGGCTTCTTTCAAAGAAGTACCCGACATAAGCTGGCTGTTTATTTTTTTTGAAGCTTCACGAAGCATGGGATAAATCGTTTGTTCTTCAAATACATGGAGAAGCTCGTTCACCGAAAATCCACTGTTTAACAGTTGAGCAGATTCCCTGGCAAAAAGACGGGTAAAATAAAGCTGAAATAGGGTTTTCATATACGGAATTTTTATGATCATATCCGCTCTTTTTTGCGGAGAAAGAAGTTTATAGCGGGTGTACAAAAGAAGAAGCAGACCCGTCAGAACAGGGGCTGTAATTAAGACGGCCGGGGGTGCCCATTGAAGAAAAAAAAGCAGGAGCAGGATCATCCCTTTTGGTTCATATCCCATTGAAGCGTGAAGATCCCGAAACTGAGGAAGAACGAAAGTATTTAAGACGGCGAGCAATACGATAAGCAAAGCCAGCAGGAAGATCGGATATTGCAGAAGCCGTACAAGCTTTTCTTTCGCCTGTTCGGCCTTGCTCCACTGCGTTCCTGCATGCACGAGCGTTTCCTGAACCTTTCCGTGCTGTTCAGCAAAGAAAATCTGCAGGCAGATAAGGGAAGGAACATGAAGCACCGGTA
The DNA here is from genome assembly GCF_032341995.1 of Domibacillus sp. DTU_2020_1001157_1_SI_ALB_TIR_016. NCBI lineage: Bacteria > Bacillati > Bacillota > Bacilli > Caryophanales > Bacillaceae > Domibacillus > Domibacillus sp. DTU_2020_1001157_1_SI_ALB_TIR_016. Next base: position 1,315,342 of record NZ_CP135439.1, on the reverse strand, counting down.
GAATTTCGTGAAGCGGAACGCCCTCCCGCAGCTGCTTTTGAATCAAGTTTGTTTGCCTTTTATTTATATCCGGTATGTTCATCAACAGAAATTCTACCGCTTCCCCAATGGAAAAACCTTTTATCATCATTTCCCCGAGCCTTGTAATAAAATCAGCTCCGTTTTTCGCTGAAGTCCGTTTCGCTAAAACACCAGCGAGTCCATTCCTCGCGTGTGATAAATCCATATGCTATCCCCTTTCGCAGCTCATCCTGCAGCTTTTGATAAACAGATACCGGCTGATGTGATGATTTGTTCCCCAGTATAGAAAACAGCGCTTTTCCCAATAGTAATTCGCAAACGATCGCCTGCTTTGTTTTTTGCTTACACTCTTCCCTGCAGGCAGCACCACAGTCCGGACAGCAGATACGGACAAGCCGCTGTGCGGTAATGCCGATCAGTGTCTGTATCATTTCATGCTGAGTAATACCAAGCTCTTTTAACCTGCCGATAACGCCCGCAGCGTCGCGAGCGTGAATGGTCGAAAGAACCAAGTGTCCCGTAAGTGCACTTTTCACAGCAGCTCGTGCAGTTTCTTCATCACGTATTTCACCGACCATAATCACGTCAGGATCGTGGCGTAAAATGGCTTTTAAGCCCGTGGCATACGTAATGCCGGCTTTTTCATTTACTTGAATTTGTACGAAAGCATCCTGCTGTTTTTCAACAGGATCCTCGAGTGTAATGACATGTTTATTTAAATGGGAGGCACAATGCTGAATCATAGAGTAAAGTGTAGTGGATTTTCCGCTCCCGGTTGGGCCGCTAAGCAGAACGAGGCCGTTTGAATGGTTTAATAACGAGGTTAACTTGACGGCTGTGTAGGGAAACAGCGTTAATTGGGAAAGAGATGGCACATGTTCCTGTGGCAAAAGGCGGATCACGAGGCTTTCTTTGTGGGGTACAGCGGGAAGCGTGGAAACACGCAGCGATAGGGGAAACTGATCAACCGTCTGGTGAAAGGAGCCGCTTTGAGGCTTTCGTTTTTCACCGATATCCATCGAAGCCGTAAATTTCAAATAAGCAATCAGCCGCTCGCCCTCCCGTATGGAAAAGGTTTTACTTTTTATCAGCTGGCCGCCGACACGAATTTTAAGCAAATAACCGTTTTGTTTTGGCATTAAATGAAGGTCGGTGGCCTGCATTTGAACAGCTTCTTTTAAGATTTGCTCCATTTTTTGCTCAACCTGCAAATTATCACCCTCTCTCCCTTTGAGCATACAACAATATGCCAGGTTAGACGTGGTTTTTTCAAAATATTTACAAAACTTTAACAAAAAGCCTTTAAAGCTTTCCACTTTAAAGGCTTTGCTTGTTTTAATGCCCTCCGCTTCCCGGCGTCATCATAAAGGTTGACCAATAAGTAAAGGCGGCAAAAAAAACGGTTAAATAAGCACCAAACACATAAATATACATTCGTTCAGAAAGACGTAAATAGCCGAGTAATAAGAAAAATCCCGTTTGGCCAAGAAAAATTAAAGCCGTAATATTCATATGGCCCAAGTAAAACATTAAAGAAAAAATACCGGTCCAAAATGCCATAACGCGAAACATCCGATCCATTATGTATCCCTCCCTTTTTTCAAAGCTTGGTCCATTAATACCACTATTATAAAGGATAAGAGACAAAAATGTAAGCGTTTCTTTTATTCAGTTTACTGCAACCGACTGATAGATACATTCCTTGCATCCATTAAGCATCGTAGAATGCTGGCTTAAAACAGCAGGCCCAAATAAGGTGTCCATAATTCCTTGTAAAAACGCTTTATGAATCCGGCATGTTGCTGCAGCTTTTTCCTGAAGCAATTCTTTGAATGGACAGTTATAAATAGCAAATTGAACGACGAGCCCCTTTTCTGTTTCTTCCGTATGCGCTGTATAACCAATTCTTGCAGTCAACGTTTTAAGCAATTGAAGACGTTCTTTATTTGGAAGGGAGGAAACAGTCCCTTTCATTTCTGCTTCTACAGAACGCCGGCCGGCTTTTTGAGCGGCCGCTTCCGCCATTTTCACTCCGTCTTCTCCAAACAGTTCCAGAGCCTCAAGCAAAATATCCGACAAAAGCTGGTAATCGCGATGGGGGAAAGCCAGTTGCACAGCTCGTTCCGCCGGCTTATATAACTTGCCCGGCCGGCCGCCTTTTCCTGTTTTCTGCAGACAGGAACTAATTAAATTGACATCTTCAAGCTTTGTTAAGTGAAGGCGTGCCACGTTCGGATGAATGCCAAATTGAGCGGCTATATCCTGTACTGTCAGGTCTCTATGTTCTTTTAAAATATATTCATAAATGGAATAACGTGTGGCATCAGCAAGTGCGCCTGTTACTTTTAAAACAGAATTCATTTTATCACCTCGTCATTTTTTAATTATTATAAGCAACAATTTTATGGTGAAAAATGATAAAAGTCATACTTATAAGCGTGTTACGAAATTGGACACAATTGAAAGGGTAATCACTGTACAACTATTGTACAAGTATTGTATAGTATATTTAAGAATAAAAAAGGAGGAGTATTTATGTCTGCTGTTACCTTTTATACGTATCCAAGCTGTACATCATGCCGAAAAACAAAAAAATGGCTGTCTGCCCATTCAGTTGATGTTCAGGAACGCCACCTTTTCCGTGAAACTCCTACACGCCAGGAGCTGCTAAATCTTCTTTCCATGACTTCAGAAGGTCTTGATGAACTGCTTGCCACCCGAAGCAGAACGTTTAAATCGTTAAATGTAAGCGTCGATGAGATGCCTCTTTCAGCCGTTGTCGATTTAATTATTGAAGAGCCTAAATTGCTGCGGCGCCCGATTTTAACGGACGGAGAATCGCTTGTGGTTGGATATAATCTTGAAAAGCTAAGAAGCCTGACGAAAAAAAAGCAGGCTATGAAATATACCGGATAAAAAAAACAGAGAACACCGTAATGGCGTTCTCTGTTTTTTTTAAAAACCATTTAAAAAAGGATTGCTGTCCATTTCCGTGATCACGGATGTTGCCGGGCCATGTCCCGGGAGCACAATGGTTTCCTCAGGCAGTGACATAATTTTTTCATGAATGCTCGTAAGAAGTGTCTGGTGATCGCCGCCAGCAAGGTCTGTACGCCCGATGCTGCCCATAAAAAGAGTGTCACCGGCAAACAAGGCGCCGCCTTCTTCGAAATAATAAGATACGCTGCCCGGTGAATGGCCCGGTGTATGCAGCAGTTTAAATGTAAACAGATCAATCGTTAAATCTTCATCATTACGGATCAAAACATCAGCCGGCGGTGCCGTAATGCTTCCCATGCCAAAGCGGCTTGATCCGTTCAGATCGGCATTTTCAAGCCACTCTGCTTCTTTTTCATGCAGATAAATTGGCATGTTAAAAGCTTCTTTCAGCGGGCGAACAGCCCCAATATGATCAAAATGAGCATGAGTCAGCAAAACAGCGAGCGGGTCAAGCTTGTTTGCCTTCAGCCAGTTTACAAGCTGATCTCCTTCTGAACCCGGGTCAAAAACAATACATTTTGACTCATGAGAAAGTATGTAGCAATTTGTTTGCAGAGGACCAAGCGGCAATTGCGTCCAATCCATATAATCTCCACCTTTTTCTTTATTCAATTGATATCGTAACAGGAAACCGCAGCTGTTAAAAGAATTATCCGCTTTCATCTCGACAAATATGGAAAAACCTTATACAATAGGGGTGTGTTTTACGCTTACATGGGTTTTTATGGCTTTTTATATAAGGAGGCCTGGAAAAATGAACGGGTTAACGATTATTTTTGCTCTTATTGCCCTTCTTGCCGTTTTCAGTACCATCAGCGCTGTGAAAAACAAAAATCTGCTCGGCATCGTTTTTAGTCTGGGTACAGCTGGTGTAATCGGCTGGTTTACCATTATGACGGTTTTGCATCACGGCTATCCAGCTGCCCATTAAAAAAGCACCTGATAAAAATCAGGTGCTTTTTTTATTCTTTTCTTGCAGCATCTGGATCATAAAAACGAAGCAGGTCCCCGTAAATAACCCGATCTGAATAATTTAATTCAGCAGCTGCTTTTTCAATATAAGGTGCACAGTAGGAAGCATCCGTTTGCTCGCCCGTCTTTTTATCCCAGCATACGTCGCCGGCATACACATAATTCTCTGTCACAAAACGGCCGTCACGGAATGCGGCAAAGCTTTCATGCTCGTCAGAAAGCAAATCTTGTCCAAACTGAATATCTCCTTTTGTATCAATGCCTAGAAGATGAAGCAGTGTTGGCCGCACATCTACCTGTCCGCCGACCGTATCAATTTCCTGGCCTTTAACGCCTGGAATGTGAATCATAAACGGTACTTTTTGAAGCTCAGCTGATACGTATGGCGTCACTTCTTTACCTAAATATTGAGACATGGCTTCATTATGATTCTCTGAAATGCCGTAATGATCCCCATACAAAACAATCACAGAGTTTTCATAAAGGCCTGCTTTTTTCAAATCTTCCACAAACGTTTTTAATGCTTCGTCCGTGTAACGAACGGTAACGAAATAACGATTTAATGTGCCGCTTGATGAATTAAATTCATCAATCATCTGGTCTTCTTTATCGTAGTAGAACGGATGATGATTGGTCAGCGTGATCATTTTTGAATAAAACGGCTGCGGCATGGTTTTCATCAGCTCGGCCGATTGTTCAAAAAATGGAATATCTTTCATTCCCCAGTTTACACTGTTGTCTTCATTCACCTTATAATCATTTACATTGTAAAAACGTTCATATCCAATCGAATCATACATAATGTCCCGGTTCCAAAAACTTTTATTGTTCGCATGCATCGCATTTGAAAAATAGCCATTTTCCTCAAGCTTTTCAGCCATTGAATTAAATTGGTTGCCAGAGTGAGTAAAAAACACAGCACCGCGGCTCAGCGGGTACAGTGCATTTTCTGTTAAAAATTCTGCATCAGACGTTTTCCCCTGCCCGGTTTGGTGGTAGAAGTTAGTGAAGTTTAAACTCTCTTTTGCAAAATCATTCAGAAATGGCGTAATTTCCTGGCCGTTTACGGTATTGTTTAAAACAAAAGCCTGTGTTGACTCAACGGACACCATAATCAGGTTTTTTCCTTTGGCAGCACCAAACAGCTCTGCATTTGGTTCGGCATAATTGGCGTCAGCATAGTTTTCAATTTCAGTTAATTCGCTGCCATCTGCCAGTGCACGCTGGGCAGATGATTTGGATTGAAGAAAAATGTCATAAAGGTGATAGTTAAACGTTCCGATATTTTTCACAAGCATTTCACGGTCGAAAGTTCTTGTTAAAAGCTGCGGACGTTCCACTTCTGCTAGTCCAAGGTTTAAAAACATAAGCGCAGCAGCTGATAAAAAATAAGCGCGGCGGTTCATTTTTGACATTGGACGAAACTTCACAAATGACGGCTTGAACTTAAGCAGGAGGAATAAAAGAATGACATCGGCGAAATATAAAATATCCGCTACATTAAATTCTTCTGTAACACTGTTACCCAAATCAGCAAAGTTGCTTGTTTGAAATAAAAGAGGCAGCGTAATAAAGTCATTAAAAAAGCGATAAAACACAACGTTTGCATAAAGCAGAAAACTTAAGAAAAAGCTCATGCCCAGCAAATAACGATTGCGTGCTTTGTCGCTTTTAAAGAAAAAGCCAATTCCCATTGTCAGCATAATAAAGCTCAGCGGGTTAATCAGCAAAATAAATTCCTGCAGTGAGTTTTCAATATCCATGTTAAAGCTTGTTTTATAGACGATGTATGTTTTCATCCATAAGAACAAAACGGTTACAGCAATAAGAGAAATGTTGCTGCGTATTGTTCTTTTCATCTTTCAGCCTCCTCGTTACTTCTATAAAAGTGATCGGGGAATTGCATACACTTTAACCCAGTGTAAATTGTCTTTCACAATCTTAATACTTTTTTTACAAAAAATCAATCAGAACGAAAAAGCAAAGCTTTATAATAGTTCCGCGACAATTCCGCTCCTTATTCATACGCATACGATTAAAAAAAGTTTCATAAAATAAAAAACAGTCCCAGCGGAACTGTTTTTTTAATTTATGAAACTGACATTACTTTTGCTAAGTAAGCTGCACCGATCACACCGGCATCGTTGCCAAGCTGTGCTTTTTGAAGTGCAAGCACATCCATCGCCCGTGGGAACGTGAACTCTCTTACGTATTTCTCCAAAGGCTGCATAAGAGCAGCACCTGCTTCTGAAACGCCGCCGCCAATTACAATCTTAGCTGGGTTCAAGGTGTTAGCAATGTTTCCAACCGCAAGACCTAAATAAAAAGCACAGCGGTCAACCGCATATTGCGCTGCCGCATCTCCAGCCGCAGCTTGTTCGAATACTGTGCGTGCATCAGGCGCGTCTTTGCCTTGTTGTTTGTACAAATTAACAATTCCTGTTGCAGAAGCTACTGTTTCAAGACAGCCGCGCTTGCCGCAGTTACAAGGGAATCCATTTTCTGTTACAACCGTAATGTGGCCGATTTCTCCTGCCGCTCCATTTACTCCTGTAATAATCATTCCCTTTGACACAACGCCGCCGCCGACACCTGTGCCAAGTGTAATGCAAACTACGTCGCCTGCGCCTCCTCCTGCACCTTTCCACATTTCGCCAAGTGCAGCACAGTTTGCATCGTTTTCAATAAAAACAGGCAATTCAATCGCTTCTTCTAGAAGCTGTTTTAGAGGGTATCCATTCGGCCAGCCGATATTTACCGCACCAGAAATCGTCCCCAATACTGGATCAGCAGGACCCGGTGCCCCCACTCCTGCTGCGAGCACATCGGCAGTCGTTAATCCATCTGCTTTTAATTCTTTATAAAAAGAACGGGCAATATCTGCTACTATTCTACTTCCTTTGTCCGTACGGTCGGTTGGAATCGACCATTTTCGTATGATTTCTCCCTCTGTTGTTAAAAAAGCTAATTTAACCGTTGTGCCGCCAATATCAAAAGCAGCGAGCCGTTTCTCTGCCATGTCATTTCCCCTGTTCTTTTTCTTTTTCTTTTTCTTTTTCAATTGCAATATGCTGTCGTAATATAAGCAGCGCCATTTGATATTCTTTTGGCTCTATCAGCTGAGACTGATACAGTTCTTTCAGTTCCAGCTCCATTAATTGTAAATCTGCTACCCGATTGCCGATATAAACGAAAACACCGTATCTTTTCAGCAGCTGCTGTACATCAAAAATCGTTTCCATCTTTTCACCCTGCTTTTCTACTCATTGTTCAGCTTGCGAACTAAATCTTTATATGTTTGCTCATTAGGAGCGTATGCTGCGGCTTGTTCGGCTGCCTGCAGCGCTTCTTCTTGCCGTCCCTGGCTAGAATAAATAAGCGCCAGATTATAATGTGCTTCAGGAAAATTACTTCTTAACCGGACGGCTTGCTTAAAATGAGAGGCAGCCTCCTCTAAGCGCCCGTCTCCTGCTTCAATTACACCCAGATAAAAATACGTTTCGGCAGAAGGCTGGCCGCCTTTTTGAATAAAGTTCGACAAGATCTGTTCAGCTTCCTGCTTATTTCCGTCCTGAAGCTTGTCTGCGGCCTGAATATTCACAGACTGCGCGTCAAGGGCGGCATATCCGTGCTGGAACCCAAAAAACAAACCGGCTGCCACAAATGTCGAAGCTGCTGCCAAAAACAACAGCTGCTGCAGAATACGCCGCTTTTTCGGAAAATGAACAATCCCCGTTGCTAAAAACCCGCCGACAAGTCCGCCAATGTGTCCGGCATTGTCAATTCCGGGTACTGTAAATCCAAATGCCAGGTTGATTCCAATCACAACAAGGACATTCATTCCCATCGTCCGAAAAAACAACTTTGGCTTGGTTACCCCGAAATAAAGAAGGGCACCGAACAGCCCAAAAATAGCTCCACTCGCTCCTGCTGACAAATTAGGAGTCAGCAAAAAGCTGAGCAGGCTCCCTGTAAAGCCGGAAAACAAATAAATCCACAAAAATCTCAGCCGGCCATAAATTTGTTCAACCGCTGTTCCTAAATAGTACAAAGCCATTGAATTCATTAAAAGGTGCAGCAGTCCGATATGCAGAAAAACCGGTGTGATAAAACGCCACCATTCTCCCTCTAAAATAAGAGGATTGAATTTTGCGCCAAATTGTATAAGCACATCAGTCGCTGTGCTGCCTCCTGCGATCGTCATTAAAAAAAACATGATGACATTAACCGCGGTAAAAACATACGTGAAAAAAGGTTTTCCGTAGTAAAAAAACCGATTTTCTTCTTCTTTTCGTTTTACTTCATGAGATAAAACAGCCCGCTCATAAGCAGCCGCTTCATCTTCAGCCCCTTCAAAGTCCCGCTGCTCCGGTACAGACTCCATAAACTGTTCCAGCCCTTGAAGCGGACCTCCCAGGTTTTCTTCAGTAAACAGCAGTACAGCTGTTTTTGTTTTTCCGCTTTGAACCGGTTTCATAAACTGCGAAAATTCGTCAACGGGCAGATGAGGAGACACAATTACATTGAGCATATTAAGCTTTCTCATCCCTCTTTGCTTTCGGAGGCGCTCACCGACCCAGGCCGTTTGTTCAATGTCACGTCCCAGAGAAGCTGCCCAGCCAAGATTTTGCTGAGAAAGTCTAATAATGGCCGCTTCTTTTACTGAACGATTTTCAAGCAGCATTTCTCTGCGATCCTGGCTCAGCCTTGTTAATGTATACTCCTGCTCTACGACAAAAAAATAAGCAAGACGCCAAAATATCAAATTTGTTTGCGTTGTCATTTCATCACTACTTTCGTCCATCCTGTTGATTCCACTATAACGGAACTCATTCAGACGGTAAAGAAAGAAGGACGTTTATAAGCAGAGGATTGTTTCACTATCCGTCAAAATTTTCTGAACAGGTATGTCATGCCCTTCAACGGGAATATCCGGCCGTAATTGAATGGAAAACGCTAATGAAATCGTTTGTCCTATGTACGAAGATAAAAAACGGTCGTAGTAGCCTCCGCCAAAGCCAATCCTAAACCCCTTCCGGTTAAAAAGCAGACCGGGCACAATCATTAATTCGATCTCCTTCGCATCAATCAATGTTGTGTTTTGAGGAATCGGTTCATACAACCCCGCATACACCTTTTCAAGATCTTCAAACTTCTCCAATTGATAAAAATACATGGCTTTTGTATCCGGATGGCACTTTGGCACACAAACTTTTTTGCCGGCAAGCCACGCAGATCGGATAATCTGCCAGGTGTCTACTTCAAAATCCGCTGAAATCGTAACCGCAATTTTGTTTGATTCCTGCCATTCCGGAAGCGCATACAATCTTCTGGCAATTTGAAAGCTTTTTTGCTCATACACGGGCCGGCTCATTGCAGCAAGCTGCTGTTTTATCCCATCCCTCAGTATCTTTTTATCCATTGGTTCCTCCTAAAAGAAAAAACAGCAGGAAAGTCTCCTGCTGCTTACTTTGTTTCACGATGCACTGTTACTTTTTTCAATCGCGGGCTGTATTTTTTCAACTCGAGACGATCCGGGTTGTTACGTTTGTTTTTAGTTGTGATATAGTTACGGTCACCGCTCTCAGTGCAAGCTAATGTAATGTTTACACGCATGTTTTTCCCTCCAAACTTGTCTCGCTTATTTTCAAGTCGTTTGCGACTTTACTATAATAGCACCTTTTCATCAGAAATGCCAGCCTGTTTTTTCAACATTGGTGAATAACAATCAGACCGCTCTGCAAGTCCATCGTTTTCGTTAAGTATAGAAGCAGGAAATGTATTCGAAAGCGGGTAAACAGGCTGCAGACGGTTCGTAATTCCTGGTATTCCCCGCTTAAGCCGCTTCTCAGCCAGCTTGTATGCCGGATGGGTGCCAATGTCCTGCCAGTATGCATTTGTTTCATACACATAAACCGGCTCCTGATTGGCCAGAAGCATTGGAAATACATCCTGGGCGAAATCTGCTTTCCCATAAAGTGCGTAATCTTCAAACAAGGACGGTTCAACCAAATAAATTCCCGTGCTTACTTGATTCGTCCACAATTGCACGTTAGAAGGCTTTTCAAGAAAAGAAAGAAGCTTTCCGCTTTGATCTGTGAGGCAGACACCAAAATGCTCAGGGTGCTCTGCTCTCGCCGTAACAATGGTTACACGGGCTCCTTTTTCTTTGTGAAAATTATATGCCTGGCGAAGCGGTATATTGGTCAGTGCATCACCGCTTAAAATAGCGAGTGTTTCTTTAAATAACCCTTTGGAGGCAAATAAGCTTCCGGCAGTACCAAGAGGCTCGCACTCTTCTATATATTGAATATCAAGTCCATTTTGATGGCCGAAACCTGCATGCTGCTGAATAACTTCCTTTTTATAACAAACCGTCATGATCACGCGGTAAATTTTATTTCTTTTAAAAACATTTAAATTGTAATCTAAAAGAGGTTTACCCAACAATGGGACCATTGGCTTTGGTATGTGGTCAGTTATCGGGCGCAGCCTTTTTCCACGCCCCCCAGCAAGCAGAATACCTATCATGTACGAACTCCCTCCATTTTTTTGATGAAAACGGTCTGATCGTAGATCTTTTCTGTTTGTGCGCTGATGTGTGCCCAACTGTAAAGTTCTTTTGCCATTTCATGTCCATTCAAACCTAGTTCATTTGCATAACCGGGCTGATCCAAAACAGCCGCTATTTTCTCGGATAAGTCTTCGGCATTGCCTGGTTCGAACAAAAGCCCGGTTTGTTTATGTAAAACAAACGATTTTAACCCGCCTGTTGCAGCTGCGATTACAGGCTTTCGGAACGCCATGGCTTCCAAAGCCACAATACCGAACGGTTCGTACAGACTTGGAAATACAGCCACTTTACAAGATTGAAACAAAGCCCTTCTTTCCTCATCACTCACATAGCCGACAAAATGAATCGTATCCTCAAGTCCGCGCTTTTTCACTTCTTCACGCCATGTTTCTAATAGGGGACCCTTACCCGCAATAATAAACTGAATATTTTCTTTTTTCAAGTTTTTTAAATTCATTTCAAAGAATGTTTGAAAACCTTTCTCAAACACCATACGGCCGATTGAAAAAATAAAGGGCTCCATGGAGCGGAACCTTGTCAGGCCTGATACGCTTTCTTCAAATTCCACACCATTCGGCACCACGTATATATCTTTCCCTGACCCCTCATAGTAAACCCGTAATTCTTCCTTCATCGGCTGGCTGCACACAATAACCGTATCAGAAGCTTCAATGAGCTTTTTCTCTTTTGACGCAATCGCATGCTGCAGCTCATTATGCAGCCCATTATTCCGTCCATGCTCGGTGGCATGAATAGTAGAGATGAGCGGCAGCTGCTTTTGTTCGGCAAGCAGAATTGCCGCGTCTCCTGTCAGCCAGTCGTGGGTATGAATAAGAGCAATGTCATGCTTGTGCATCAGCTCCATCGCTTTTTGAAAAAGACACAGATTCAAATCGGAGGTTTGCTTTAAAAAATCCTGCTCTCCTTTATGAAGCGGGCCGGATCGATAAATGTGAACGCCATTGACACATTCATATTCTGCTGATTCATGATGGGAAGATGTCAAAACAATCACTTCACGTCCAGAGGCAACAAGTGCTTCTGCAAGTCCATGAACATGCCGTGCCATTCCCCCGACAATGTTTGGCGGATACTCCCATGAAAGCAGCAGGACAGCTCCTTCCATTCTTTCTACGCCGCCAACAAACTGTTTGGATTGAAGCGTTACTCCATAATGAAGACGCATGCGCTGGTGTGCATAATCAAGGTCAGGAAACTCTTTATGGGCTCCATCTAATAAGTAGCGCAAGGAATCAATAGCGCTTTTTAATTCCTCTTTTAAACCATGAACAGCCGCATAAATACAGTAAGCCCATTCCAGATCTAAAACACCTGCCGCTTCTGAAATAGCGAGGGCATACTTTTCGTCCCACTCTTCTTTTAAATGAATAATAGGATCACAACGATGAAGTTCTTCCGCCGTAATCAATGTATGTCCTTCATTCAAGTTTTCATACACGAGTGGAAAATGAATCACACGCTTTGCAGAAGAACGATCAGACGAGGATACCTGCTTTTTTTGAATATCTTCCCAATGCATGCAGGCGCCCTGCCCAGCTAAAGAAAAAAGCGTGACGCCTGTTGTTCCGTTTTCTTGATGATCCTTCTGATACGGAATCAGTTCAAGGCCGCGCGGAGACACCCACTGAACCCCTTCCTGTTCCTCCAAAGGAAAAGCATCATTCGGAAGAAATACGAACTGACAGCCTTCCTGCAAAAGAAGTTCGTCTATCCCAGGTGTATAAGCGCCACGCGGAAGCCATATGGATAAAGGCGGAGTGCCAAATAGTTCTTTCCATATAGCAGAAGTTCGTTTTAAGTCTTCCTTTGCTGCCCCTTTTAGTGTATAAGCCGTCAAAGGAAACTGGCTGAGAGACACAGGCAGCAGCACAAGCTTTTGCTGTGTCATCAACTCTTTAAAAGCTTGAATAAAAGATCCGTTATGTGCGCGTAAAACCGCTGGCAGTACCCCGTCCGATTGAAGCTTCATAAAAGAAGCGACAGCCATCTTTCCTCGAGCTCCATTCATCCAGCCCAATGTAAATAAATTCACAACGCCTGTAACCGGCTTTCCAGGCTCCGTACGGCTTGCTGCTTCAAGCAGGGTTCCATATGCCTTCATCAGTGTGATGATTTCCTCGCTGTCTGCTGTCGACCCAGCCAGAGCAAGAGGCCGAAAGGGATGATTAACCATCATAATATTTGAAAAAGAATATTTCATTTTCCCTTACCTCCTTCAGCTAGTATCGGTTTATTGCAAGCAATCTGGATGTTCGATCCAGGCTGGCTCGTTGAAAGAATGTTGATAAAACGCTTCCGCTTCTCCTGCTTTAAGTATATAGTCTGTACTGCGCTCGTATGAAGTATGAACCGGATGTGATTGCAGAATCGGCCAAAAAGAATAGTTTTTTGTTAAATAGCCGATTTCACAAAGGTAAGAACGATTGCTCTTTAACCCTTTTAGTATCCAGAAGCTATCCTCCATGTTTACTTTTACACATGTCATGGAGTGAGCGTTCGTTCCATTAAAATAAATATCTGTTACGTCAAAAATACGAAGATCCAGTACATCAGGATTTAACGGAGTTTCACAATAGAAAGCCGCCCTTAATAAAAAAGGATCGAGATGCCATTTGCAATAAATTCGTTCTTTCGACAACAATACAGTATGAAGACTATTTTGTACGTTTCGCTTTGCTTTTTCTGTTAGTCTATACTGCCACTCTTGTTTTGCCTGCTGCTTTGGAATAGATAATGTTGCTGCAATTTGTTCCCAAGAGAAATTCTCATTTTTCAGCCTTACAATCTCCTCAATCAATATGTATCACCTCGATCCGGCAGTTTTCCTAATCAAAATATCATTATATCATTATGGTATCACGTTCAATAGCAGGCGGCAATTGCCCAACGCACCCCTTCCCGCGGATACAATGTGGTACAATATGGACAAAGAAAACGAAAGGAGATTTCATATGAATGAACTAACCATCGGATTGGCCTGCGCCGGTGCTTTTTTTATTTTGCTGTCCTTTTTTCTGCCCGATAAACAGCGGCAGCTGGAAAAAGACATTGAGGAATTATCCATGAAAATGTTACAGGAGCACTATCAATTTAACAAAAAATTAAAAGTGCTTGAGGAAGAGCTGCTCATTGGAGAAACACCTGCAGTACATACCAAAAAGCCGGCTGCTGCTATAAATAAAATTATTCAAAGCCAGGTGATTGCCCTTTATCAGCAAGGCACACCTATTGCCCAAATTGCTGCACAATCCTCTCTTTCAACCGAGCAGGTAAAGAGCATTTTGGATGAAAACATGCAGACGGAGAGTTCATCAATATGAGGAAACAACCTATTCGCGCTTTCGGCTTCGGTCTTCTTGCGGCTTCAGCAGCCCTGTATATTTCTGATCAAACAGCGCCCGAGCGCCCTATTGAACTATCAGCACAACAAATGATTCAACGGCTGGAGGCAGAGAATTATGTCGTTCAAAAAAAAGAAAACGAACAGACAGAAAAACAGCTTGATTCTGCCCAAAAAGAAACGACAGCCCCCAAAACGGCTGTTCAATCCGTTACAGTTATAATTGAATCCGGCATGTCTTCTAATGAAATTGCGGCCAAATTAAAGGAATCCGGCATCATCCAGGACCAGGCAGCTTTTAATCAATTTTTAACAGCCAATGGATACGCGGATAAGCTGCAAACAGGGTCGTTTGTTTTAAAAAAGGACATGACAGAAAAAGAAGTGGCTGATGCACTAACAAAATAAACAGCATAACAAAAAAGCCGACGCTTTAGCGCCGGCTTTTCTTTTTTATCCGAATCGTCCTGAAATATAATCATCTGTACGACTATCTGCAGGATTGTTAAAAATAGTATCTGTAGAATCAAACTCCACAACTTCTCCGTTTAAGAAGAAAGCTGTTTTATCAGAGATACGAGCAGCTTGTTGCATATTGTGTGTCACGATAATGATGGAGTATTTTTCTTTTAGTTCTTGAATAAGTTCTTCCACTTTTAGAGTTGAAACCGGGTCTAATGCAGAAGTTGGCTCATCCATTAAAATCACATCCGGCTCAAGAGCCAGGCAGCGCGCAATGCAAAGACGCTGCTGCTGTCCACCTGACAAACCATAAGCAGGTTCGTGGATGCGGTCTTTTACTTCATCCCAAAGAGCTGCTCCACGCAAGCTCTTTTCCACTGTTTCAGTAATGATTTGCTTGTTTTTAATACCGTGAATTTTCAAGCCGAATGCAATATTTTCATAAATAGATTTCGGGAACGGATTCGGCTTTTGGAATACCATGCCGACACGTGTCCGCAATTCTTCTACAAGAAAATCTTTGCTGAAAATGTCCCGGTCGCGATATTCGATCTGCCCCGTTGTTTTTACACCTGGCACAAGATCGATCATGCGGTTTAATGTTTTAATGTATGTTGATTTTCCACAGCCTGATGGACCAATAATCGCTGTGACTTCCCGCTCTTTAATACCTAAATTGATGTTTTTAAGAGCATGGTGCTCTCCATACCATAAGTTTAAATTTTTAGTGTTATATACGAACAGTTCCTCGTTTTGAACAGACTGATTGTTTTTCGTTGTATTTACAGCAGTTAACGCCATTTTACATTCCCTCCAAGTTTTCAATCGCGATTTCCCAATGTTTATTATCTTGCCTGATAACGGTTGCGGATCCAAACTGCAACAGAATTCATTAAAATAAGCACGGCCAGCAGGATGATAATACCCGCAGCTGCAAGGTTATGGAAGTCAACTTGCGGACGGCTTGTCCAGTTGTAAATTTGCATTGGAAGTGCTGTAAATGAATCCAAGTAGCCAGATGGCAGAAACGCAACGAATGTTGGAATGCCGACGACAATAAGCGGAGCCGTTTCACCAATAGCACGTGAAAAAGCTAAGATGCTTCCTGTTGCAATACCCGGTACCGCATACGGAAGAACTACTCGGTAGATCGTCTGCCACTTTGTTGCCCCAAGACCAAATGATGCTTCCTTAAGTTCCTTTGGAACAGCGCGTATCGCTTCCTGGGCTGCTACGATGACAACCGGAAGAACAAGCAGAGCCATTGTAAATCCTGCAGCTAAAATACTATTCCCAAAGCCAAACACACGAACGAAAATAGTTAAGCCAAGAAGACCAAATACAACAGAAGGCACACCCGCTAAATTTGAAATATTCATTTGAATCCAGCGAGTTAGCTTGTTTTTCTTTGCGTACTCTTCCAGGTAAATCGCTGTACCGACTCCCAAAATAGCGGCTGTAGGAATAACCACACTCATCATCCAAAGCGTACCAATAACAGCTGCTTTAATTCCCGCCTGCTCAGGACGGCGTGACGCGAAATTCTGGAAAAAGTCCCATGTTAAATAAGGAGCACCTTGTGAAATGATACGATAAAGCAGCACAATTAAAATAATGGACGTAAAAATCGTTGCCGTCAAGAAAATTCCTTTGACGACTTTATTTTTTGCTAAGCGGCCGTCAATACGGCTTACCATTTCTTCTGATTTAACCCGTGCAGTGTTTTCCATTAGTATTCCTCCCTGAAACGCTTCGAGATGAATTGAGCTAGTATATTCATCAGAAGGGTGAAAATAAACAATGTAAAGCCGACAGAATAAATACTGTAATAAATCGTCGTGCCAAATCCTGCATCACCAGTCGTAACCTGTACAATGTAGGATGTCATTGTTTGTAGGGATGTTGTTAAATCCAAGGAAGCAGATGGCGTTGATCCTGCTGCAATGGATACAATCATCGTTTCCCCGATAGCGCGGGAGACACCAAGCACAATCGATGCAAGAATACCGGAAAGAGCTGCCGGGAAAATAACTTTTGATGCGGTTTCCCATTTTGTCGACCCGAGTGCAAGCGCACCTTGGCGAACAGATTCTGGAACCGAAGAAAGAGCATCTTCAGACAGGGAAACAATCGTTGGAATAATCATGATTCCAACTACGATTCCCGGGCTGATCGCATTAAACATTTCAAGCGAAGGGAAAATACCGCGTAAAACCGGAGTAATAAATGTTAAGGCAAAAAAGCCGTAAACAATCGTTGGAACACCTGCAAGCACTTCAAGAATTGGCTTCATAATTTTACGTGTGCGCGTACTTGCATATTCACTTAAATACAAAGCTACTGCAAGCCCGATTGGGATAGCAAATAATGAAGCAATTATTGTTATTTTTAATGTACCCAATACAAGCGGCCAGATACCGTAAACAGGATCCGTTCCTGAGAATGGATACCACTCTTTAGCTGTAAAAAATTCAACGATCGAAACATCACCGAAGAAAGTGATCGTTTCAAAAATCAGTGTTAAAACGATTCCGAGTGTAGTTAACACTGAAACGGCAGCCATAAAAAACAAAACCACCGGAATAATTTTTTCACTTCTGTTCAAAAAGCCGCTATTATATTTTTTTTCAAGCAGCTGTTGAACAGGACTGAGTTCTTTGTTTGTTGTTTTCAACCCAATCTTGCTCCTTTCAACCCATGTACACCAATAGAGGGCTCTGCCCTCTATTGGTGTATTTTTCTTTATCCGCTTTTTTTAATCCAGTGACAATTATTTTAAGCCTTCAATTGTTTCAAGCTGCTTTGTGTACTCCTCTTCAGGAAGAGCTACATATCCTACATCTTCTGCAAGAGCTGCTGCATTTTCAAGTGTAAATTGTGTATAAGCCTTTACTGCTTCATCTTCTTTAACAGCCGAGTTGCTTACGTATGTGTACAATGGACGTGAAAGTGGCTCATATTCGCCGCTTTTGATTGTATCAGCGTCTGGTGTAACGGCTTTTCCTTCACCATTTACAATCGGCACGACTTTCAAACTGTCTTTGTTTTCAAGGTAGTATGCATAGCCGAAGTAACCGATTGAATTTTTGTCTCCTGTTACACCTTGTACAAGAACATTGTCATCTTCAGAAAGTGTAGCGGATTTGTCAATTTGGCCGCCATCAAGAATTACTTCATCGAAATAATCAAATGTTCCAGAATCAGTACCTGGAGAGTAGAATTTAATTTCTTCAGCCGGCCATCCTTCACGAATATCAGACCATTTTTTTGTTTTGCCGTTATCAAGCCATAGTTTTTTCAATTCATCGACTGTTAATTGATCTACCCAGTCGTTATCTTTATTAATAACTACAGACAACCCGTCGTAAGCAAGTTGAAGTTCTGTATAATCAACACCCGCATCTTTAAGGCCTTGTGCTTCTTCATCCTTAATCGGGCGAGATGCATTACTCATTTGTGTTTCGCCAGCGATAAACTTTTCAAATCCACCGCCCGTACCAGACAATCCGACTGTTACTTTTACATCCGGCTGTTCAAGCATAAACTCCTCTGCTACTGCTTCAGCAATCGGATAAACTGTTGATGAACCATCGATTGAGATTTGGCCTTGAAGCTGTGCATCTTGTCCTTCTTCGCCATTTCCTCCTGCTCCATTATCAGCATTGTTATTGCCGCATGCACCCATTACAAGCGCTGATCCTACTAGTGCTGATAGTGTGAGAACTTTAACTGGTTTCATTCTTGATTTCCCCCTGCGAGTTTGTTTTTTTGTTATCTGCTACATTGAATACAATAAAGGATGAGTATTAATAAGGTTTTAATGAAATGTTAAGGTTTTGTAAATCGAAGACGATTTTAAGAAATAAATGTTGATTTTTATCATTGAAAGCGATTACTATAAAAAATAATTATTTTTAAAATTTTCCGACATCCCTTCTTATCGTTTTTATACATTCGTTAAACCCATCAAAACAGGTATAATCTTTTCAACAAAAAACAGCCTTTCCGTTAAAGTAAGCGGAAAGGCTGTTTTTTATTCGTCTTCAGATTCCTCAGTTTCAGATTCGTCTGCATCAGATGTTTCTGTACCTGTTTTTGGCACAATATCCTGATCAATCACGGCCTGGGCTGGTTTCTCACTGGCTCTTTGTTCTTTCAGCTCAAAATACTTATCCATTGCCCGGCGGCCGATATAATGGTTGATCGGAATCGAACTTGAACTGTCCTCATATGCCCACGGAACGACAACGGCCATCGCTACTTCCGGGTTGTCATAAGGAGCGTATCCAACAAGGGTCACATTCCAGGTCATTTCATTTTTACCTTTTTCTTTTAAAGGACCGTCATATACACCTTCAGCTGTTCCTGTTTTAGCTGCCATTTTATACGGGGCATCCCCAAAATAGCTTGCTGCTGTTCCTTCGGATCCGTGAACAACAAGCCGGAAGCCTTCCTGCACTTGTTCGATCCATCCAGGCTCAAGCTCCAGCGTATTTAACACATTCGGCTCAATTTCTTCCGCGATCGGACCAATTTTATTGGTTGAAGAAATCGGCTTCCTGACTTCTTTTACAATATGCGGCTGCATGCGGTAGCCGCCGTTTGCAATGGTCGATACGTACTGCGCAAGCTGAAGCGGCGTATACGTATCAAACTGGCCAATGGAGAAGTCAAGAATCTTACCGGGCTGGTCAATAAATCCTTTGTAGCCGGCCTGTTCATTCGGCAAATCAATGCCGGTTTTGACGCCAAGGCCAAACTGGCCGAAATATTTCCGCATGGTCGGAAAAGCCTCATCATTGATTCCCAAGCCGCCGTTTCGTACGTAATCGGCCCCTCCAATTTCCATAGCGGTTTTAAACATGTATACATTGGAAGAGCGCATCAGTGCATAGGTATCACTAATACTCATAGCGCCACTTCTGTTAAACCATGAACTTTTTGATTTGGCCGAGCTGCCAAAATAAAGCGGCTCATCAACGATGCGTTCACCCGGTTCATTGACCCCGGTCATGTACCCTGTTAAAACAGTCGCTCCTTTTACAGCCGAGCCCATTGCATAAGATGTAGTCATGTTACCGAGTGCAAAATCAACAATTTTCGGTTTTCCATCAGAAGTCGTGTATTGTTTCCCTGCCATGGCAAGAATTTCACCCGTGTTTGGATCCATCATGGTAACGAATGCCCGGTCTAAAAATGGATGATAACTTGATTTTGCTTTTGTAAGCTCTTCTTCAATGATCTTTTCTACGGCTGTTTGAAGATCCATATCAATGGTTAAAACAAGATCATTTCCACGCTGGCCTTCCGTAATAATTTCCGAATCCAGCACATTTCCTGATTTATCGGTCACATTTTTCATCTTTGTTTTCTGGCCGCGCAAAATATCTTCATACTGATATTCCAGATAACTTTTCCCTACCCGGTCGTTACGGCTGTAACCACGTGCCATATAGTAGTCCGCCATTTCCCTTGGCAGTCCTTCTTTAGAAGAAGAAATATTGCCAAGCACCGTTTTTAACGTACCATCGTATGCATACGCACGTTCCCAGTCAGTGGTCGTATTCACACCTGGCAGTGATGATAAGTTCTCACTCACTACAGCGTATTCTACATCCGTCACATTTTCATTTTTAACAATTTGCGGGGTTTGCGCATAACCGGCTGTGAACTCCCTGTAAATGGCTAATACTTCAAGTTCCGCCCCAGTCAGCTCACTTAAATCTGTTTCTGTAATCCGATCCAGCTGCATGTCATAAATTTCATCTTCTGTAAGCTGGTCCGCTTTGTAAGCAGCCCATTCTGCATCGGTAATTTTTGCTTCTGCTTTTTTCGGGTGTTTCGTGATCCAAAAATCTTTTTTATCACGCTCCGTCACTTGATCCGTCTCTTTTTCAATTAACTGGGCAAGCTTTTCTGCTGTTTTCATCATTTCTTCTGGATCTGCATTGGAAGAACGTGTATACGTAATTGCATTTTGCGGCTTGTTATCTACTACGACTTTCCCGTACCGGTCATAAATTTTCCCGCGCGGCACGCTTGTGTTCACTGTTACATCTTCTGTCCGCTCAATTTTGCGCTGATAATCTTCTCCCTGTACAATTTGGACAATACCAAGCCGGAATATCAGAGCCGAAAACAATAGGAAAACCACAAAAAACAGCATGTTCATCCGAAACGGTACATGCGTTTTTTTCTTCTTATTCGCTTTTTTCAACCGCCTAACCCTTTCTTCGTTTCATTTACTCTATTATTCATTGTATCGAAATCAACGGGTTTTTTCCACCAAAAAACCGGCCCGATAATCGGACCGGCTTTTATGAGCACTTGTATTAAAGAGCTGCTTCGTAGCGTTTTGAAACTTCATCCCAATTTACTACATTCCAGAATGCAGCTATGTAATCTGGGCGACGGTTTTGGTAATTTAAGTAGTACGCATGCTCCCAAACGTCAAGGCCAAGGATTGGTGTTTTGCCTTCCATAACTGGAGAGTCCTGGTTTGGTGTGCTTGAAAGATCAAGTTCGCCATTTGCAACAGAAAGCCATGCCCAGCCTGAACCGAAGCGTGTAGCTCCCGCTTTTGCAAATTCTTCTTTGAACGCGTCAAAGCTTCCGAATTTTGCATCGATTGCTTCCGCAAGCTTTCCAGTTGGCGCGCCGCCGCCGTTTGGCGAAAGAAGCTGCCAGAAAAGAGAATGGTTTGCATGGCCGCCGCCGTTGTTGCGAACCGCAGTACGTGCAGATTCAGGAACTGCATCTAAGTTTGCAATCACTTCTTCTACTGATTTAGAAAGAAGCTCTTCATTTCCTTCTAGGGCTGCGTTTAAGTTTGTAACGTACGTGTTGTGATGTTTTGTGTGATGGATGTTCATCGTTTCTTTATCGATGTGGGGTTCTAGTGCATCATACGCATAAGGTAGCTGTGGTAATTCAAAAGCCATTGTTTAATTCCTCCCAAAATAAAGTGATTTACCTAACATAACTAAGATTAACAAAATTGTGAACATGGCGCAATGATTATGCCCGCAGAAGGATAGAGGGTCCAAACGGCCCTTTTGCTTTGAAACCGGGATGGCTTTCTCTCTTTCTCCTGCTATATAATGAAAGGGATTCCATTAAATGAGAGGATTTTGGTTTATGCCGCTATATAAGAGATTATTTAAAAGTCTTTACTCGCCGAAATATATTGCTGCTTCCCGCCTGCTGGGGATCGGCAAAACGATTCAATATCTTTTTATCCTGTCTTTTATTTTGTGCCTTCCTTCCTGCTTGTCCGTTTTCATCCATCTTACAGCCGGCTCTTCTCCTGCAAAAGCGATTGAAAGTATCCTGCCTTCTTTAGCAGCAAACGAAGAATTTACACGCCAAATGCTCTTTATTTATATACCAGTTGTTCTCCTTTTCTATTATATTCTGCTGTCATTTGGGCTGTTTTTAAAAGCAGCAGTTTTTGCCGGTATTGGACTTTTTTTGATCTCCTTTCTCAGTAAACGAGGCGAATACCGGCATTTATTTCGACTGAGCACCCACGCGCTTACACTGTCTGTTTTTGTCACTGTGCTAATAGACTGGGCGAATTGGACTTTTCCTTATGCATACGCAGCAGACTGGCTCATTGTAACGATTATGCTGTATCTTTCTATCCGCTGGCTGCCCCACGCAACAAGGTAAACGGAATTGTTGTCTGAACAGCCGTTCCTCTGATAGAATGAAACAGATATGATAGTCAGATTAACTTTTAAAGGAGCGAATCACCATTGAGTGAAATCACCCACCGCACGAAAACCCGTCCAGTGAAAGTTGGCAATTTAACGATTGGCGGAAACGACCAGGTTGTTATTCAAAGTATGACCACAACAAAAACACACGATGTTGAAGCAACAGTTGCTGAAATAAACCGCCTTGAAGAAGCGGGCTGCCAAGTTGTACGCGTTGCCGTTCCGGACGAGCGCGCTGCCGATGCGCTTGCGGCGATCAAGAGTCAAATTAACATTCCGCTCGTTGCTGATATTCATTTTGATTATAAATTAGCGCTTAAAGCGATTGAAGCAGGCGTTGATAAAATCCGTATCAACCCGGGCAATATTGGACGCCGTGAGAAAGTGGAAGCTGTTGTAAATGCAGCAAAAGCGAAAGGTGTGCCTATTCGAATTGGCGTTAACGCTGGAAGCTTAGAGCGTAAAATTCTTGAAAAGTACGGCTATCCGACAGCAGACGGCATGGTTGAAAGTGCGCTTCATCACATTAAAATTTTAGAAGATCTTGACTTTCATGACATCATTGTTTCCATGAAAGCATCGGATGTAAATTTAGCTATCGAAGCATATGAAAAAGCAGCAAAAGCATTTGATTACCCGCTGCACCTGGGGATCACGGAATCCGGCACTCTTTTTGCAGGAACTGTAAAAAGTGCTGCGGGCCTTGGTGCCATCTTAAGCAAAGGAATCGGGAACACGCTTCGTATCTCACTAAGTGCCGACCCGGTTGAAGAAGTGAAAGTAGCACGCGAGCTGCTGAAATCATTTGGCCTGGCTGCCAACGCTGCTACACTTATTTCATGTCCAACATGCGGCCGAATTGAAATCGACTTGATTTCAATTGCAAATGAAGTAGAAGAATATATTTCCAAGATTAAAGCACCTATTAAAGTAGCGGTACTTGGCTGTGCAGTAAATGGTCCAGGTGAGGCACGCGAAGCGGACATTGGTATTGCGGGCGCCCGCGGTGAAGGTCTTCTGTTCCGCCACGGTAAAACGGTTCGAAAAGTACCGGAAGAAACAATGGTTGAAGAATTGAAAAAAGAGATTGACTTGATTGCGGAAGAGTATCAACGGAAACAAGCGCTTGCGGTCGAGCAGTGATTGCAATGTCACAAAAACGGTTCGGTATAGATATTGACGGTACAGTCACTTGTCCAGCAAGCCTCGTTCCTTTTCTTAACGAAGCTTTCTCACTTAATATTACCCTTGAGGATATCAAACAGTATGATTTATCAGCTGCTTTGAACATTCCGCCTGACAAAATGCGGGATTGGTTTGATCAAACAGAGCCTGCTATTTATGCCGCTTCCCCTTTGGCGGAGGGAGCGGACAGCATTTTAGCGAAATGGCAGAAACAGTTTCACCTGCTTTTTATAAGCGCAAGACGCCAGCATCTTTTTGATGTCACTGAAAAGTGGTTTCAAGATAAGCAAATTTATTATGATCATATCGAATTAATCGGCTCTCATGATAAAGTGGAAGCAGCAAAACGGCACAAGGTGGATATTTTCTTTGAAGATAAACACGATAATGCCGTTACGCTGGCAGAAGAGCTGCACATTCCCGTTGTTTTATTTAACACACCTTATAATCAAGATCCCGTTCCCGATCGTGTCGTTCGCGTGAATAATTGGCATGAAGCGGATTTGTGGGTTCAGCAATGGCTTGAGCAAGGCGAAATCCACCCGCTTATACACACATAAAAAAGCGTGACCAAAAGAAATTCTTTTGGTCACGCTTTTTTCATGCATTTTTCACACTTGCCGTATACTTCAAACTTGTGTCCGGTAATCTCGCAGCCTGCGAGCTCCCTCACTTCGTTCATGGGACACATATCTATTTCTTTTGTTTTTCCGCATTCCATGCAAATAAAGTGGTGATGGTGATGATTATGAGAACAGGCAAAGCGGAAATGGCGCTCGCCCGACAGCTCGGTTTCTTCCAATATATTCATTTCAGCAAAAAGAGCCAAATTCCGGTAAATCGTATCAAAACTCAGGCCCGGATAGTCATGCTTCATTTCTTCGAGAACATCTTTTGCCGTTAAGTATTTATCCTGTCTTGCAAACAGTGCCAGCATTTCCTCCCGCTTTCCTGTCTGCTTATAGCCTTTTTCTTTCATGATTTCCATCGCTTTTGTTAAATTCATGATGGACCCCTCTTTACTAGTTTTTCTCTTTTTTCCACAAAATGACACCTAACAAAATAATAATAGACGTTACAACGATCGTTCCGCCCGGTGCCAGGTCAAGATAAAAAGCACTGATTAAGCCGGCAATCACGGAAACTTCTCCAAATAAAACAGACAGCCAGATGGTTTGCTTAAATCCTTTCGCAATCCGCATAGCAGCCGCAACAGGAAGTGTCATTAAAGCCGACACAAGCAAAACACCGACGATTCTCATCGAAACGGCAATCACAAGAGCTGTTAAAATAATAAATGCGAGATGTACGGCCTTAGATGGGATGCCTGAGGCTTTTGCATACTCTTCATCAAACGATAAAACAAACAATTCCTTATACAGTAAGTACACTGTAACGAGAACAATGATGCTGATTCCGATAACAGCATATAAATCATTTCGGCTCACCGCGCTGACACTGCCGAATAAATAGCTGAACAAATCTGTATTAAACCCGTTTGCAATGGAAATCAGAATAACGCCAAGTCCAATTCCTCCGGACATCATAATCGGGATGGCCAGCTCTTGATAATGTTTATATACGTTTCGCAGCCGTTCCACCAGCAGGGAGCCCCCAACGGAAAATACCATTCCAAAATAAAGCGGGTTTACAGCGGAAAGCGCCGGAAAGGTTTGTCCAAGAAGCAGGCCTGCCGCAATGCCTGACAGCGTAACGTGGCTTAGCGCATCTGCAATGAGAGACAAACGGCGTACTACTATGAATGCGCCGAGCAGCGGCGCGATAATACCAATAATCGCGCCGGATAAAAACGCATTCTGCAAAAACTCATAGGTGAAAATAGCTTCTATCATAATGGTCTTCCCTTCAGTGATCGTGATGATGATCAAGCAGGCGGATGCCATGTCCATATAAATCGGACAGTTCTTGCTCATCCAGTTCTACAAATTGCTGCATACTGCCGTGAAAATGCAGATACTTATTTAAGCAGGCCACATGTGTCACTTTGTCGGTAATAGCGCCAATGTCATGCGTGACAAGCAGCAGCGTCATCCCCAGGTCTTGATTCAAATGCGTCAGCATATGGTAAAATGATTCGACATTTTGGCTGTCTACCCCAACCGTTGGCTCGTCCAAAATTAAAACAGATGGATTGGATACGATAGCCCGGGCAATGAATACACGCTGCTGCTGGCCGCCGGATAAATCACCGATATTGCGTGTTAAAAAAGACTCCATTCCAACAGCGCGAACAGCCTGTTCTACCGCTTCCTTTTCTTTAGAGCCCGGACGACGGAACAATCCCATTTTTTTAACGAGTCCGCCCATAACGACTTCAAAAACAGTTGCCGGAAAACCGGTATTAAAAGAATTCGCTTTTTGCGAAACAAAACCGATCCGGTCCCATTCCTTAAATTTATCTTGCGGGACACCAAAAAGTTCTACGTGCCCCTCTTTGGCTTTTAATAAGCCTAATATAATTTTTAATAATGTTGATTTCCCAGATCCGTTTGGGCCGACCAGGCCGACGAAGGAACCTTTTGGAATCGACAGATTGATCCGCTCGAGAACATTTTCGCGGTCATAACGAAAGTTCACGTCGCGTATATCAATGACAGGCGGTTTTTCCTTCATATATAGAACTCCTTTAAGGTAAGAATGATTACGATTTAAACACTATCCAGTATACAGGATGGCCGCTCTCAAGTAAATGAAGTGACCTCAGGAAAGGAGCCCGGTATGCAGCCTCTTCATCAAATGATCAATCGCCGTGTTCAAACCATCACAAAAGCTGAGCTGATGGAGCAAGCAAGAAAATTCCAAGTTTCCTTGACCGAAAAGCAGGCAGATCAGTTTATCGACTGGCTCGCCCGCCACGAAGTTGATTTGTTTTCCGAAACAAAAAGGACCGAGCTTTTTCAAGCAGCTGAAAGGATTCTCGGCAAACGAGAAGCCGCAGCGCTTGAAAAAATGCTCCGTCCATATATGCACTTCCTTAAGTTATAACGCCTGCTACAATTTTTCCCCTTATGCCTTCATCAAATTGCTTGCCTCGAAGCATGGCAATCTCCTGAAGGTATGGGGGTTTTTTTGTATTTTTATCTTCTCCTATATAAGGTGTTTCCAAGATTTTAGGAATATCAGTCAACTGAGGATGATGCACGATATAAGACAGCGCATCAAAGCCAATATAGCCAAAGCCGATATTTTCGTGCCGGTCTTTACCGGCGCCGCGCTCATTTTTGCTGTCATTGATATGCAGCACCTTCAAGCGGTCAATACCGATAATCCGGTCAAATTGGTCGAGGACTCCGTCAAAGTCTTCTCGAATCGGGTAACCCGCATCATGTGTATGGCAGGTGTCAAAGCAGACAGACAGCTTATCATTATGATTCACCATATCCATAATCATGGCGATTTCTTCAAACTGGCGGCCGCATTCCGTTCCTTTTCCCGCCATTGTCTCAAGTGCAATTTGCACAGTTTGATCCTGCTGAAGCACTTCATTTAAGCCTTCCGCAATTTTTTTCAACCCAGCTTCCGTTCCTGCACCGACATGAGCGCCCGGATGAAGCACGATCTGGCTGGCACCGACAGCCGTTGAACGCTCAATTTCCATTTGAAGAAAATCTACCCCAAGCTGAAATGTTTCCGGCTTGATTGTATTACCAAGGTTGATAATATAGGGAGCATGAACGACAATATCTATAATGCCGTTTTGCTCCATATGACGGCGCCCCGCTTCAATGTTCAAGTCTTCAATAGGCTTT
This sequence comes from Domibacillus sp. DTU_2020_1001157_1_SI_ALB_TIR_016, assembly GCF_032341995.1. NCBI lineage: Bacteria > Bacillati > Bacillota > Bacilli > Caryophanales > Bacillaceae > Domibacillus > Domibacillus sp. DTU_2020_1001157_1_SI_ALB_TIR_016. Next base: position 1,288,279 of record NZ_CP135439.1, on the reverse strand, counting down.
CTACGCGTATTTTGAGGAGCGCCTGTATAAACCATAAATGTGGTTGCACCGTAAGAAACAGCTTCCTCACTGGCCCCGAGCAGCATTTTTTTACCGCTCATCGAAACATGTGATCCAATTTTCAACATCCTTAAACTCCCTGTTACTTTTTATTGCGGGCGTCAATACGGCGCTGGCGTTTTTCAATTTTTGCTACTTCCATTTTCCGTTTCTTTTTATAGCCCGGCTTCACTTTTTGCGGGCGGCTTGTGACCGCTCTGACTTTCGGATTGATCGTATCTTCTTTTTTCTCCCGTTTTTTACGGCGATTACGATCGGCTGTTTCAACGATTTCTCCACCTTTGATATCACCATTCGAAAACGTAATATCGCGTTTTTCCAGTTTTGCGATCGCATCTTCATCAGCCGGAAGATAAACTGTTGCACAAATGCCGGATGCACCGGCACGGGCTGTACGGCCTGCCCGGTGAATGTAAAAGTCAAGATCTGCTGGCAGCTCATAATTGATTACATGACTAACGCCTTCGATATCAATACCGCGGGCAGCAAGGTCTGTTGCGACAATATAACGGTACTCAAGGTCATGAACCTGCTTCATCATTTTTTTCCGTTCACGAGGCGGCAGGTCACCGTGGATACGACCGGTTTTCAAGCCTTTTGCCGCCAGCTTATCCGCTACTTCATCCGCTTTTTGCTTCGTGTTTGTGAATACAACAGCCAGATACGGATTAAAGGCTTGCAGTAGATCATACACAACGTCTACTTTATCACGGCTTTTTGCCGGTACAAGCAAATGTTCAATATTGGCCGCGGACGCCCGCTTCGGCTCAATGTGTACGTATTCCGGGTTTTCCATATACTTTTTCAAAAACGGTTTTAGTTTTTGAGGGATCGTAGCAGAAAAAACGAACATGCCGAGCTGTTCAGGCATGCCGGAAGCGATCCGGTCCACATCATTAATAAAACCCATATCAAGCATTAAATCTGCTTCATCGACAACCAGCATGTCCGCTTTGTGAACAGAAACGGCATTGTCGCCAATCAGGTCTGCAATTCTTCCGGGTGTCCCGACCATAATATGAGGCGGGCTTTTTAATCGCTCAACATCCCGCTTTTTATCCGTGCCGCCAACAAAGTGGCGTACTGCAATTTCTTCTTCCGATTCTTTTGCTACTTTTTGAAAGGCTTGATAAATCTGGGTTGCCAGCTCCCGTGTCGGCGCGGTTACCACAGCCTGTACCTCTCTTTTATCTGCTTGAATCCGGTTTAGGATAGGCAGAACATAAGAATGGGTTTTTCCTGTTCCCGTCTGCGATTGGCCAATCGCACTTTCCCCTTTTAGGATAAGCGGAATCATATTACGTTGAATTGGCGTAGGCTCTTTGAAGCGCAGCGCTTCGATTCCTTTATAAATAAACGGCTTTAGACCGTATTGTTCAAATGTATAGTTTGCCATATGGCATCAAATTCCTTTCACGTTCAAAGTTTATGCACGTTACGATAATATACTAAAAGCGTCAAGAAAGCAAAAGAAGGTTTACGCACATGATCTTTCCAATATGAATACGATAGAGAAAAAGGAAAGGGTGACTACGTTGCTGCCTCGATATGCACCGAATGCCAGACGTGGATTTTTTTATACTCCTCCCCCTACCCACCCGCCTGTTCAGCCGCCAATGCCTCCGTTCTTCGGTACAGCCGCAAAATCGGGACGATGGCTGGAACAAGCCAGACATGTCATGGCGACTGCTGAACAGATGAGGCCGTTGATTGAACAGTACGGCCCGCTTGTTAAAAACCTTCCGGCTATGTGGAGGCTTTACCGGACCGTTCAATCCATGCCGGACCCTGAAAGCGATCCGCAGCAAGAAGTAGAAGAAGCGGCAAGCACTCCGCCTCCACAGCGTGAAAAAAAGCGGACAGCTGAGTCTGTGCCCTGGTTTCCGGGCCGGCTTGATTGATCGCTTTGTTTTCCCTGCTTTCTCCTTTATAATAAAGTGAGAAGCTGGAGGAGGATGCTGTATGAAAATAATAAAAATTTCACCACGCGGTTACTGTTACGGTGTTGTTGATGCAATGGTTATTGCCCGTAACGCCGCTCTTGATAAAACATTGCCGCGTCCGATTTATATTTTAGGCATGATTGTACACAACAAACATGTTACAGATGCTTTTGAAGCGGAAGGCATCATTACCCTTGACGGAAAAAACCGAAAAGACATTATTGAGCAGGTATCAGAAGGCACAATCATTTTCACGGCTCACGGTGTGTCGCCGGAAGTACGGGAAATTGCCCGCCAAAAAAACTTAACGACAATCGATGCAACCTGTCCGGATGTTACCGTTACCCATGATTTAATCCGGGCTAAAAAAGCAGAAGGCTATCATGTGATTTACATCGGCAAAAAAGGGCATCCGGAACCGGAAGGCGCCGTTGGGGTGGCACCGGAAATTGTTCACCTTGTGGAAAATGCAGACGATGTTAAGGCGCTGGACATGAAAAATGATAAAATTATCGTTACAAACCAAACAACCATGAGCCAATGGGATGTTATTGATATTATGGATGCGATCAAAGAAAAGTATCCACATGCAGAAATGCATAAAGAAATCTGCCTTGCAACGCAAGTGCGGCAGGAAGCAGTGGCTGAACAAGCCGGTGAAGCAGATGTACTGATTGTCGTAGGAGATCCGAAAAGCAATAACTCCAATCGGCTTGCGCAGGTGTCTATTGAAATTGCTGGCACCACTGCATACCGGGTGTCTGATGTTTCTGAAATTAATATTGACTGGCTTAAAGATGCCGAAACAGTGGCTGTCACCGCCGGCGCTTCTACACCAACACCTATCGTAAAAGAAGTGATTCAGTTTTTAGAAGCATTTGACCCCAAAGATGAATCAACCTGGGTACGCGAGCGAAAAGTACCGCTTGAGAAAATTTTGCCTAAAGTAAAAAAATCGACGTTAACCTCACGTTAAAAAAGCAGCTCCGTTTAAGGAGCTGCTTTTAAAGTATAGACAAAGTTAGAAAGCAGGCTGATTGAAAACGTCTGCCTTTCCAGGAGCGCAGCCGGCAAGTGACCCCGAAAGCGGGCGTTTGTCAACATCCTGAAAGCAGCTCCGTTATTGGAGCTGCTTTTTCATTTACATAAATTGAAAAGGGTCTGTTTCAACGGCAGAAGCCACAAATTCAACAGTCCATTTTTGTTTGGAGGCCTGCTCGTGAAGAAGGGCTGCTACGCCTTTTTTCATCACTTTCTCTACGTTATGCCCCGGATCGACAACAGCGAGGCCTTCAGCATCTGCGTCATGCGCAGTGTGATAATAAAAATCACCTGTTACATACACGTCTGCCCCTTTACGCAGCGCCGTCTGCCAGTATTTGTTGCCGTCTCCGCCCAATACGGCTACTTTACGGACAAGACGTGCTTTATCACCGACTACTCTTACGCCTCCAGATTGTAATGACTCTTTCACATGCATAGCAAACTGCTCCAGTGTCATTTCCTGTGGAAGCAGGCCGATACGGCCAAGTCCAAGCTGTTCTCCTTTGTTTTGAAGAGGATAAATATCATAAGCTGGCTCTTCATATGGATGGGCTTTAAGCATGGCACTGAGCACTTTCTTCTCTATGTGAGCAGGATAAATCACTTCGATTTTTTCTTCCTGTACTGTTTCTAAGCGGCCGCCGGCTTGGCCGATAAAAGGCTCAGCTTCTTCACCAGGCTGAAAACGCCCTTCTCCTTGTTGAGAAAAAGAACAGTTTTGATAATTTCCAAGCGCTCCAGCGCCTGCTTTACCGAGCGCCTCTCTTACGGCCTCTGCCTGATCGAGCGGCACAAAAACGGCCAGCTTTCTCAACTCTTCAGCTATGGTCGGCACGAGCACTTCTGTATTTGTTAAGTGAAGAGCGGAAGCCAGCAGGTCATTTACTCCGCCTTTCGCTACATCCAAATTCGTATGAGCAGCGTATACCGCAATATCATGCTTAATCAGCTTTTCAATGACTCTTCCTGCTGTCTGGTCCGTTTGAATGGCACCAAGCGGCCGGTAAATAAGCGGATGATGGGCTATAATCAAATCAATGTTTTCTTCGATCGCTTCATCCACGACGCTTTCAAGAACATCCAGTGCAATCATAACTTTTTTGCACGGCTTGTTTAAGCGGCCGATCTGCAACCCGACTTTGTCTCCCTCCATTGCATAAGATTTGGGTGAAAATCGTTCAAACAACCCAATAATCTCGTGTCCGTTAGGCGTTTTCATCGGCGATCACTTCCTCAATCCACTGTTTTTTTTGTTTTAACTCGCTTTTCTTTCTTTCGGTGCCCTCTGTATGCTGGGCATCTGTTAAACGGCTGAGAACATGGTTAATTTGGTCAAGTTCCCGCTGCCATTTCAGCCGGAATGCGTTGTTTTTCTGCTTCATCAAGGACGGTCCAAAGAGCAATTCCTTCGGCGATAAAGCACGTGACGAGCCGGCTGTAGCGCTAATCACCTCATACAATTGGCCATCTTCTTCTAAAATGGCTTCTTGTTCGATGGTCCAGCCATTTGTATCAAGCCATTCCCGAACTGCATGGCCGGCAATATTCGGCTGCAGAACGAGCTTTGCAACGCCGGCAAGCTTGCTCTTTCCTTCTTCTAAAATCGATGCGATCAGCGGACCTCCCATTCCTGCAATCGTGATGCACTCCACTTCTCCCGCTTCGAGCACGGCGAGTCCGTTTCCTTTACGCACATCAACTTTCTCTGATAACCCTTCTGACAGTACCTGCCGTCTCGCAGACTGAAAAGGGCCTTCTACCACTTCTCCTGCCACAGCCTGGTCTACCAGGTTTTTTTTCACCGCATAACAGGGCAGATAAGCATGGTCTGAGCCGATATCCGCGATTGTTCTGGCTGGTGCAATAAACGAAACAACCGTTTCGAGTCTTTTTGATAACTGATTGCTATTCATATATGTTCACCGCTTTTTATTAAAATTCTTTCCTATCTTATCACATTTCAAAAGAAAAAAGGCCTTCGCATATAGAAAGGCCTTTGTGGAATGTTATTATTTAATTTCAGCCACCCAGGCTGCCATCGCCTCGGCGTTTTCCTGGGGAACAAGACCTGGCGGCATACCGCCTTTACCGTTTACCACAATATCTTGAATTTCTTCCTGGGAAAGCTTTTCTCCTACTCCAACGAGCGACGGGCCTGCACCGCCTTCATAGTTGCTGCCATGACAGCTGATGCAAGAGGACTTATAATGAGCCTCCGGATCAAATTCTCCCCCTGCCGCTGTTTCACCGCCGCCTTCTTCTGCCTTTTCTTCCTCGGCTCTTTCTTCTGCGTTATCAATTCCATCCAACGACAAAAAGAACATCAATCCGAGTCCGAATACCGCAATTAATAAAAATGGAATTAGCGGATTACGATTCATGCTGTTTCCCCCTCTCTTTTTATGTAAAAAGAAAACTGAAAAGTACAAACACTTATTATTTTACTTGAAAATAAAGGTTACGAAAAGGCTTACTTTAAAGTTTTTCCGTTTGTGGCAGACCATTCAGCTGCCCTTTTAATATTGCAGCCAGAAAAAGAGAAGCACGATAAGGCCTAATCCACCGGAAATAGAAAAGTAAAACAGCTTGAGCTTTACACCGGTAAAAATCCAAAGCAGACAATTCACAGCAAGAAGCCCATATAAAGTATAAGGATGATCATGAAAAATCCGGGTATTTAATTCCAAGGAGAGCAGCAAAAGCAGGACTGCAGCACCTAAAAAAAGCATAGGCGCCAGCACTTTTTGGCGTGAAAAATAAATGGCCAGCAGCAGCAGGCTTCCGACAAAACTTGTCAAAATCACTGTTTGCAAAAGAAAAGACAATTCCGTAAAATAGAGAATACATACAGCAACTGGCAATAAAAGCAGTGCAAGCAGTGCAGTTGACATGTGAATTCGCTTCAATCGGGCGCGTCTTCCTGCTTCTGTAAATTCTGTTCCTTGTGTATAAAGCGCTAGTAAATAATCACAATAATGTGGAGGCAGCATTTGATTGTCTTTCCAGAGAAGTATTTCCTGAATAATAATGTCTTTTTTCGTTTGTTTCAACCTGCTTCACACCCCAATACACAATACTATTCGTGACCGGCAAGGATTATCCTGCTTTTTTGCACGAAAAAAAGCCGGGAAAAACCCGGCCCTTGAATTTAACTTATTCTAAGAAATCCTTCAAACGTTTGCTGCGGCTTGGATGGCGGAGCTTACGAAGGGCTTTTGCTTCAATTTGGCGGATACGCTCACGCGTTACACCAAATACTTTACCTACTTCTTCAAGTGTCCGTGTCCGTCCATCATCAAGGCCGAAACGCAGGCGAAGAACATTTTCTTCCCGGTCCGTTAAGGTATCGAGCACGTCTTCAAGCTGCTCTTTCAACAACTCATAAGCAGCGTGTTCAGACGGAGAAGTCGCTTCCTGGTCTTCAATAAAGTCGCCAAGATGTGAATCATCTTCTTCCCCAATTGGTGTTTCAAGTGAAACAGGCTCTTGCGCAATCTTTAAAATTTCACGTACTTTTTCAGGTGTTAGATCCATTTCTTCTGCAATTTCTTCCGGTGCCGGTTCGCGGCCAAGATCCTGAAGAAGCTGGCGCTGTACACGAATTAATTTATTAATCGTTTCAACCATATGAACCGGGATACGAATGGTACGGGCCTGGTCAGCAATGGCACGGGTAATAGCCTGGCGAATCCACCATGTGGCATACGTACTGAATTTAAACCCTTTACGGTAGTCGAACTTTTCAACCGCTTTGATTAAGCCCATATTTCCTTCTTGAATCAAATCAAGGAACAGCATGCCACGGCCTACATAACGTTTGGCAATGCTGACAACAAGACGCAGGTTCGCTTCTGCTAAACGTCGTTTTGCTTCTTCATCTCCCTCTTCAATCCGGTGAGCCAGTTCAATTTCTTCCTGGGCAGACAAAAGATCAACACGGCCAATTTCTTTTAAGTACATACGAACGGGATCGTTGATTTTCACTCCAGGAGGAACACTTAAGTCGTTTAAATCAAACTCCTCATTTTCTTTTTCAAGCTCCTGGATGTTCGGATCGCCGTCATCGTTGCTTTCTGCTTCATCAACGAGTTCTACTCCCTGCTCTGTAAGGGATTCGTAAAACTCATCAATCTGACCGGAATCCACTTCAAACGAGGCTAATTTGTCCGCTACGTAATTGTATGTTAATTCTCCTCTTTGTTTACCTGTCTCGATAATAAGTTCTTTTGCTTTTTCAAGTGTTAATTCAGCTTCTTTGGAACGTGTTGACTTTTCAGCCATTAGTCCCCCTCCTTCCAACTTCCTGGACAATCTTAGCGGGCGAGTTGTTTTTCAAGCGAAATGATTTCATGCAAAATTCGGGCAGCTCCTACATAATCATGACGTTTTTCTGCCTCAATCCGCTCTCTTTTTTTCTCTTCGATTTCCAAACGGCAATGCTGTTTTTGAATTTCTTTTACATAATCGGAAAGCTCTTCCTCGCCAGGCTCGCCGCTGACAGTTGTTAAGCTGATGTCGACAGCGAGACGCCTGAGCTGGCTGTCCTGCAGTACAGACAAAAAAGACGCCATATCCGGTTCTGTTGTTTGTTCATAATATCCAAGCAAATACGTAAACAGTGCCTGGTGCTCATCTATGGAAAACGAATCTCCTTGAAGCATCATCCGGATTCGTTCTGCGAGCTCAGGATTGGCCAGCATATGAGCCAGCAGTCTTCTTTCAGCTGTTTCATGACGCGGATACTGTCGGATCTTCCGTTCCCGCTGTGGAACATTTGCGGGAAGTTCCTCTTTTTGAGGCAGGGCCGGCCGCACCGGACGTTTTTTTAAGAATAATGCTTTTTCCTGTTCCTGCAGTGCCTGCAGAGACAGTGAAAATTCATCAGCCAGCCGGCGTAAGTAATGATCCCGCTCTACTGCTTTTTTTAATCCGGAGATTTCTGTCAGCACTTCTTCAATATAGCGGAACTTTTGTTCATCATCCCGCATATTTTTTCCGCGCTTTAAAAACTCCATTTTAAATGCCATCAGTGTAAGCGAAGAATCCTTTATATAAGCAGAAAAAGCATCTGTACCTTTTTGCCTGATAAATTCATCAGGATCAAGCTGCTCGGGAAGAATCGTGACTTTTACGCCGATATCGTGACTGTCAAGCATATTGGCCGCTTTATAAGCAGCATTTAAGCCAGCTTTGTCCCCGTCATAACAAATGACCGCTTGATCACAAATGCGCTTTAACTGCCTGATGTGCTCTTCCGTAAGAGCGGTACCCATAACGGCTACCGATTGATGAAAACCGGCTCTTACCGCTGCAATAACATCGGCAAAACCTTCAAAAAGAATAAATTGTTTTTGCTTTTTGATTGCTGTTCTTGCTGCATGAAAGTGGTACAAAAGGCTGCTCTTATGAAAAATGGGTGTCTCGGGTGAATTTAAATATTTTGGCTGCCCTTCTCCAAGGTCGCGGCCGGAAAATCCGGACACACGCCCCTTTTGATCATGAAGGGGAAACATAATCCTGCCGCGAAACCGATCAAAGTAACGGCCGGTTTCTTCGTTTTTAACCAGCAGGCCAGCCTGTTCCATTCGTTCAACAGAAAAACCGCGTTTTGTAAGAATGTTTAACGCAAATTCAGGCTGCGGCAGTGCCCAGCCGATTTGAAAGCGGTCAATGTCTTCGTCTGTAAATCCGCGCTTGCGCAAATAAAAAAGCGCCTCACTTCCTTCTTCTGTATTCAGAAGCAGGTGCCGGTAAAATTTCGCCATCAGTTCATGCGCTTCATACAGATCGGCATTCTCATCTGTTTTTGTCGTTTCTTCGCTTTCTGATGGGGAAATATCCAGTGTGATTCCTGCACGGTCAGCAAGTCTTGCCGCCGCTTCCTGAAACGGAATCTGGTCGATTTCCATTAAAAAGGTAAACGCGTTCCCTCCAGCGCCGCAGCCGAAACAATGATAAATTTGTTTCTCTGGCGATACTGAGAAAGACGGTGAGTTTTCACCATGAAATGGGCATAAACCGAAGTAATTCCGGCCCTGCTTTTTCAACTGAACATACTCCCCGATTACATCAGCGATCTCAACACCCTGTTTAATTTGCTGAATGGTTTCTTCAGGTATTCTTCTGGACAAATGACATCACCAGCTGTAAAATCGTATTTTGTTATTTATTCTACAAACGTGAGTAGAATCCTTCTTTTCGCACAAAAGTTCGTCGAAAAGAACTTCTTGCTGGGTAAAGACTGCCACCTGAAGGGTTACATAGATAGTTTATTCTTTTGAAGGCAGGTCTAAACCTTTTTGAACATTTTTATCACAATTTTTTATTATAGAACATTTCCATGAAAATGAAAAGTACATAATCGACTGATTATGTACTTTTTCGGCTTCGATAAAGGCTCATAATAATATTCGCTGTTTCTTCCACCGCTTTGTTGGTTACATCGATGACGTCGCAGCCAATTCTCGCCGTAATCTCCTCGAAATACGTTAATTCTTTTTTTATACGTTCTACATCCGCATAGCTGGCGCTGTCGTCCAGTCCTAAAGAAATCAGCCGCTCACGACGAATCGAATTCAGCTTTTCTGGACTGATCTTCAAGCCGATGCACTTTTCTTTTGGAATCGTGAATAATTCCTGCGGCGGGTCTACTTCCGGTACAATCGGTACATTTGCTACTTTTACCCGTTTATGGGCTAAAAATTGTGAAAGCGGTGTTTTGGATGTGCGCGATACACCGATTAAGATAATATCAGCTTTTAACAATCCGCGTGGATCACGTCCATCATCGTACTTTACCGCAAATTCAATCGCATCCACCTTTTTGAAATAATCCTCATCCAGGCGCCGTACAAGCCCCGGTTCGAATAATGGCTGCATAGTGTACATTGATTCAAGCTGGTCCATAAGCGGGCCGATTAAGTCAATGACCTCTATATTATTCACATCCGCAGATTTAATCATGTATGCACGAATATCCGGTTTTACAAGCGTGTATACAATAATCCCGCCATCTTCCCTGGCCAGGTTAATGACCTCATCAATATGGGATGGGTCCTCTACGTAAGGAAATCGTTTAATGACGGCGTGAGGGCCGCTGAACTGGCTTAAAGCTGCTTTTGTGACAAGTTCTGCTGTTTCACCGACGGAATCGGATACAATATAAATGATCGGATCAGTCATGCATGGTAGCCGCCTTTCTTTTAATGATCATCTGTCAGGGACACAAGAGCCCGGGTAATCGTTGTTTTGGTGACCCGGCCGGTTACTTCCTGCCCTTTGTCAGTTTTTTTCACAACAGGCACACAGTCGATTTGTTTCTCAAGCAGCGTTTTTGCCACATCCAGAAGCAAATCATCCCGCTTACAAACCGCAATATTAGGCATCCGCGTCATAATAATATTGACGGGAAGAGAGTTTAAATCCTGCTTACCGATACTGGCTCGAAGCAAATCTTTTCTTGATAGGACACCTGATAAGCAAAAAGATTCATCCACCACAAACAAGGTGCCGACGTCCTCAAGAAACATGGTAACGATCGCATCATAGACGGTTGACTGCTCCTTCACCACGATGGGCACCGCTTGGAAGTCGCGCACATACAGTTTCATTAAACTCTCTGTCATAAGCTGCGGACCGGACTTTCCTGTGTAAAAATAACCGACACGCGGACGCGCATCCAAGAACCCGGCCATTGTTAAAATAGCCAGGTCCGGACGCAGTGTAGCACGGGTCAGGTTAAGCTGGTCCGCTATACTTTCTCCTGTAATCGGACCGTTTTCTTTTACAATTTCAAGAATTTTTTCCTGCCGTTTATTTAGTTCCATCATCCTCACCATCCCGTCAATATAAATCCCGTTGTTTTATGTCATCTTCTTATTATAACTTATTTTTCCTGATTCAACAGCGGGCACCGCAGGATGGGCCGGTTTATTTTACAAGAACAGCCGGCACTTCTGCGAAGTCAAGAATAAAGCGGGCCAGATGCGTCATCATCGCTAAGCGGTTTTGTTTAAGTGCCTCGTCTTCTGCCATGACCATTGTGTGATCAAAATAATCTTTAATAGCCGGCTTTAAGGAAGCAAGAAGGCTGTAACGGGCTTTCGCTGATGCCGTCTGATTCCATTCACTTTGTAACGTCTCATATCCTTTATACAATGCTGCTTCCTGGTCGTTTTTAAACAATGATGGATTTACCGTGTGTTCACCGGCTGCTTTTCTTGAAATATTCACAATACGGCTCAGCGCTTCCATCGTTTCTTTGAAATCATCATCTTCTTTATGGGCCATTAACACCGCAGCTGTTTCTTCCATGTTCTTCAGCGTTCCTGCTTTTGTTAAAACAGCATCAATAATGTCATATCGAATGCCTTTTTCCTGAAGAATATGCTTTACACGAAGCGAGAAGAAAGAGCTGATTTCCTCTTGAAGCGTTTCGGCTGTTTTATCGCCCACATGGTCTGCAAGCACTTCTTTAATCGCAGCAGCAATCACGTCTTCAAGCGGTACATTCCAGTTCTGCTCCAGCATCGTCTGTACAATACCTGCTGCCTGACGGCGGAGGGCGTACGGATCTTGAGAGCCGGTCGGGATAATTCCAACTGCGAAGCAGGCCGTAATTGTATCAAGCTTATCTGCGATACTGACAAGGGCGCCTGTTTTCGTTGCTGGAACGGCATCATCTGCTGAACGCGGCATATAGTGCTCATTAACCGCCACAGCTACTTCTTCTTTTTCACCTTTTTGACGGGCATATTTTTCACCCATCACGCCTTGCAGCTCTGGAAATTCATACACCATTTGTGTGACAAGGTCAAACTTGCAAATTTCTGCTGCGCGGTCTGCCAACGCTTTTACTTCGTCTGTTGCATCGATTAACTGGGCGAGACTTGCTGTAATACGGCGAATTCGGGACACTTTTTCTGACAGTGTGCCAATTTTTTCGTGATACACAATTCTTTCCAGCTTTTGAAGAGAATCTGCAATCGGTGTTTTCTGATCTTCTTTGTAAAAGAAGTCGGCATCTGCTAAACGGGCACGCAATACTTTCTCGTTGCCGCGTGCGACTTTCTCAATCGCATGAGTATTGCCGTTGCGGACGGTAATAAAATGAGGCAGCAGCGTACCGTCTGCATCTTTAACCGGGAAGTAACGCTGGTGCTCTTTCATAGACGTAATCAGCACTTCTTCCGGCAGATCCAGAAACGCTTCATTGAATGAACCGGAAAGCGCCGTAGGATATTCGACGAGGTTATTCACTTCCTCTAAAAGCGATTCATCTACAGGAATGGACCAGTTATTTTGATTTTCCAGCTCTTTTAATTGGGCCAGGATCATGCTGCGGCGTTCATCAGGATCTGCAACGACAAATTCGCCTTTTAACGTATCCACATATGCTGCTGGCTCTGAAATAAGGGCTGACGTGCCCAGGAACCGGTGCCCCGCCGTTTGATTTCCGGCTTCAACATTTGCTACCTTGAATGAAATGACGTTCTGTCCAAACAGGGCTGCTACCCATTTAATCGGACGCACGTAGCGAATGTCATTGGAGCCCCACCGCATGTTTTTGCCGAATGTTAAAGAAAGCACAACATCTTCAAGTCCTGAAAGAAGCGCGGCTGTTTCCTGTCCTTTGACGAACTTTTTAACATGCGCGTATTCAACACCCTTTATTTCTTTAAAGTAAATATCATCTGCTGTCATACCCTGGCCTTTTGCAAAGCCGATAGCCGCTTTTGACCATTCGCCATCTTCTGTCTGCGCAATTTTTTTAGCCGGGCCTTTCGCTTCTTCATTAATATCTTCCTGTGCTTCCGAGACATTTTTCACAAGGACAGCAAGACGTCTTGGCGTCGAGTATGTTTGAACATCTCCAAAGCTGATGTTTAGCTCTGTTAAAAAAGCGGCTGTTTTATCGCCCAGCTGCTTCATGGACTGCGTTACAAAACGGGCCGGCATTTCCTCCAGGCCGATTTCCAATAAAAGATCTTTACTCATGAGCCGCGTCCCCTTTCCGGTTTAAAATCGGGAAGCCTAATTTTTCCCGCTCTTCATAAAATGTTTTTGCTACTTGACGGGCAAGATTCCGCATCCGTCCAATGTAAGCTGTCCGTTCCGTAACCGAAATGGCTCCCCGGGCATCAAGTACGTTAAAAACGTGCGAACATTTCAACACATAATCGTATGCCGGATGAACAAGTCCCTCGTCCATTTGGCGTTTCGCTTCTTTTTCGTATACGCTGAACAAGTTAAAGAGCATATCTGGATCAGACGTTTCAAATGTATATTTTGAATGCTCAAATTCCGGCTGGTAAAAAATGTCGTGCACGGTAAATCCGTTTGTCCATTCCAGTTCAAAAACATTTTCTTTGTCTTGAATATAAGAAGCCAGACGTTCAATACCATACGTAATTTCAACGGACACCGGCTTGCACTCAAGTCCTCCAACCTGCTGGAAATACGTAAATTGAGTGATTTCCATTCCATCAAGCCATACTTCCCAGCCAAGGCCAGCGCAGCCAAGCGACGGGTTTTCCCAGTTATCTTCTACAAAACGGATATCATGTTCAAGCGGATCAATACCAAGCGCTTTTAATGAATCCAAATACAATTCCTGAATATTGTCTGGAGACGGCTTCATAATAACTTGAAACTGATGGTGCTGATACAAACGGTTTGGATTGTCTCCATAACGGCCATCTGCCGGACGGCGGGACGGCTCCACATAAGCTACATTCCACGGCTCTGGCCCAATAGCCCGCAAAAATGTATAAGGGCTCATCGTACCTGCTCCTTTTTCCACATCGTACGCCTGCATTAAAATGCAGCCTTGATCTGACCAATGCTTCTGGAGCGTTAAAATCATCTCTTGAATATTCACTTTACTTCCTCCTTTTTATTAATAAAGCGCAGGACGTCTCTCGACCTGATCGTATCGAAAGCTGGAAAATCATTTAAAGAAAAAAGTTATTTTAACAACAAAAAGCCCGTCCCTATGTAGCACAAAATTGTGTACATAGGGACGGGCTTTTGCCCGCGGTTCCACCCTATTTGCCAAATGGCCGCTTTCTTTAAAACGTGCTCCAGAGTGCCTCTTCAGCCTGTTTCTTTACCTGGCTCGCACCGCCCCAGGCTCGCTTGAAAAGAAAAATCACGCTTACTTGTTTCCTTCACTGCACTTGATTATTTGCTTTTGTCTATTAAACGGTAATGCATAACGATCTTTTTGTCAATCATCCGCCTCATCTTTTTTAAAGACATTTTCAAACCGTTCCATTTGTTCCAAGAACCGGCGCGATTTTAAAAACAAGCCGGCATACTCGTCATAATACATGGAAATAGCCGATCGCAGCTCTTTTTTCGTTGATTCCTTCACATCAATAGAGCCAAGGCGGTCCAGGTCGAAAAAGTAAAAAAGCCTCAGCAGGCGGATCGCGGCTGGGGTAAGCGGAAGATAGTAAGGATCTTTGTCAAAACAGCGGTGGCAGATTAAGCCGTTTTCCCGAATAGAGAAGCCAAAACGCCCTTCTGTTTTACCGCATACGGCACAGGAAGAAAGCTCAGGCCGGAGCCCGACGTGAGCCAGCATTTTCATTTCGAAAATATTGGTCACAATAGCCGGGTCCATCCCTTCGTTGATGTACACCAGACTTTTACGAACGAGCTCAAACAGCGGTGCGCCCCCTTCACCATCCTCGGTCGTTCGGTCAGTCATCTCAACAATGTAGGCCGCATAAGCTGTTTTTAGCAAGTCTTCCCGAATATGGCGCATGGAATCAAGCGTTTCTCCCTGCTGCATGGTGCCAAGCCCGCGGCCGCCCTGCACAAGAAAATGTCCATGTGTAAACGGCTGGGTAACACCGGAAAGCCGGCTGTTTGTTTTTTTGGCCCCCCGCGCCACTGCCCCTCTTTTTCCTTTTTCACGTGTCAGCATGGTGACAATTTTATTCGTTTCTCCATAATCATTGGTCCGGAGCACGATGCCTTCCCACTTTTCAAGCATGCTGCCCACTCCTTCTCAAGCCCTTAATATTCGTCTTCTTTAAAACCGAAGTCACGTAAGTTTGCTGCTTTGTTGCGCCAGTCTTTTTGTACTTTTACCCAGAGCTCTAAAAATACTTTTGAACCGAGCAAGTACTCAATATCCCGGCGTGAACGCTTGCCGATTTCTTTTAAAAGCGCTCCTTGCTTGCCGATGACAATTCCTTTTTGTGAATCCCGTTCCACAATAATGGTCGCCATCACGTCGATCATATCTTTGCCATCACGCTTGGAAATTTTATCAATCACAACCGCAATCGAGTGCGGCACTTCTTCACGAGTTAAATGCAGCACTTTTTCACGAATTAATTCTGAAACAATAAAGCGCTCAGGGTGATCGGTTACTTGATCAGCCGGATAGTACTGCGGGCCTTCCGGCAGCATTTTCTCCACTTGCTCAAGCAAACGGTCTACATTATTTCCTTCAAGCGCTGAAATCGGCACAATCTCAGCAAATGGAAGAAATTCTTTGTATTGTACGATTAATTCCATCAATTTGTCCGGATGAATACGATCAATTTTATTAATGACAAGAAAAATAGGTGTTTTCACGTCTTTCAGCTTGTCGATAATAAATTCATCGCCTCCGCCAAATCCTTCTTCTGCGTTGATCATAAAAAGAATAAGATCGACTTCCTTTAACGTATTGACAGCGGTTTTCATCATAAAATCCCCAAGCTTATGCTTCGGCTTATGAATCCCCGGCGTATCGATAAACACCATTTGGGCGTTCTCTGTTGTTAAAACGCCCTGCACTTTGTTACGGGTTGTCTGAGGCTTGTCGCTCATAATGGCGATTTTCTGGCCGATTACCCGATTTAAAAAAGTTGACTTACCGACATTCGGGCGGCCGATAATAGAAATAAATCCTGATTTGTGTGTGTTATTCTCCATTTAAATCCTCCGGTGAAAAAGCGCCCGGCAAAAGCTCTGCTACGGTCAGTGTCTGCACGTCGCCTTTCAAATTTGTTAAAATAACCGGCATGTCTGGCGGGCAAAGCTCCGCGATTACCTGCCGGCACGCTCCGCACGGCGGCACAGGCCGGTTCGTGTCTGCTACAACAGCAATGGCTGCATACTCGCTTGCGCCTTCAGACCAAGCTTTAAAAATAGCGGTACGTTCAGCGCAGTTCACAACGCCATATGCGGCATTTTCAATATTGCATCCGCCAAATATCTGCCCATCTTTTGTCAGCAGTGCAGCGCCTACTTTAAAGTTCGAGTAAGGAACGTACGCTCGTTCACGCGCCTGCTTTGCCGCTTCCATAAGCTGTTGTTGATTCATGTTCATTCACCTCATTAAAGTTTCGGAATAAATAAAAGGCAGCCAATGATCACCGCTGCAATAGCAAAAAGCAGAACGGCTCCCGCTGCCAGGTCTTTCGCCATTTTTGCGAGCGGCCTGTATTCTTCCGTGACAAGATCCACTGTTTTTTCAATCGCTGTATTCACCATTTCAAGTGACATAACACCTGCTATCGTTAAAAGCATTACACACCATTCCGTTCGGGTAAGCTCAAAAATAAAACCGGCTGCAGATATCAATATACCTGCAGCAATATGCACGCGCATATTCGGTTCAGACAAAGCGAGCTTCAGCCCATTTCCAGCGAAGCGGAAAGAAGAAAAAAGTCTTTTTATGTGAAAAGACCGTTTATCTTTCAAGTCCATACGCATCCAAAATATCTTTTTGGCGGCTGATCATCTCTTTTTCGTCTTGTTCATTCATATGGTCATACCCAAGAAGATGCAAAAACCCGTGGACCGTTAAAAAGCCAAGCTCCCGTTCAAAGGAGTGGCCGTATTCTTCCGCCTGCTCCTTTGCCCGGTCAATGGAAATAATGATATCGCCTAATATACGGGGCATATCTGTTCCAGTGATCGTCACTTCATCTTCGCCCATTTCTTCAAGAGCAAATGAAATCACGTCAGTCGGGGCATCCTTGTCCCGATAATCCCGGTTAATTTCCTGAATCCGCTCGTTCGTTACAAACGTGACAGAAACTTCACTGCCGTCTGGCACAGCTTCTTTCTCAGCTGCCAGCTGAAGCAGTTCTTCAGCAAGCTTTTCTACTCCTTCTTCAAGCTTGTTCGTTTCGTCCAAAAAATCAACGACGAGTGCCATGCTGGCCATCTCCTTTTTCCGCTTTTTCATATGCTGTAATGACTTTTGCCACAAGTGGATGACGCACAACATCCGTCCCTGTTAAATGAATAAACGAAATGCCAGAAGTGTTTCCAAGCACCTGTTCTGCTGACACAAGACCTGAAGCAGCGCCTTTTGGCAGGTCAATTTGTGTGCGGTCACCTGTGATAACCATTTTAGAGCCGAAACCGAGACGCGTTAAAAACATCTTCATTTGTGCATTCGTTGTATTTTGCGCTTCATCTAAAATAACAAAAGCATCATCAAGCGTACGGCCCCGCATATAAGCAAGCGGCGCCACTTCGATCGTTCCCCGTTCAATCATACGCTCGGTATGTTCTGCACCAAGAACATCATGAAGCGCATCATATAACGGACGCAGGTACGGATCGACTTTTTCCTTTAAGTCTCCTGGCAGAAAGCCAAGGCTTTCGCCTGCCTCAACGGCCGGGCGTGTTAAAATAATTCGTTTCACCTGGCTGTTTTTCAATGCACGCACAGCCATTACAACGGCAAGGTATGTTTTACCGGTTCCAGCGGGCCCGATGCCAAAAACAATGTCCCTGCTGCGAATGGCTTCGATGTAATCCCGCTGGCCCAGCGTTTTAATGCGAATAGACTTTCCTTTCGCATTCTTTGTGATTTCTTCTTCATACAGTTCATCTAAATATTCAATTGTGCCATTTTTAGCCATTTGAACAGCATTAATGACATCGCGTTCACTTATATTGATTTGCTTGCGAATGACAGCAAGCAGCTGCTCCACCACTATCCGTGCTTTTTCAACGTTTTCCGCAGTTCCAGATAAATGAACCGCTTCTCCCCGTGTTACCATTGATACGTGGAATTCTTCTTCCATGATCGTTAAATGACGATCAGAAACGCCGAATAATAGGACGGCTTCGTTTTGGTCGCCGAGAGCGACGGCTGCTGACTTCAATTCTTCCTGCATTCAATCATTCTCCTTAGCTGACACGTTAGTTAATTGCAATATTTTCAAGTACTTGGAAGTGTATAATCACCTTTACTTTACCACTTTCAGACCGCTTCTGTAAAACGTTTTCGCCTACCACTTCTGCTTCTTTAGGAAGTTTAGCCATCAATGTCGCTTTCGCTGCCTGAACGGCTCTTTCTTCTTGTTCCGCTTCCGTTTCCACTGTTCCAGCCGGCTTTAATGCATACTCTGTTTCAGTCCGCACAGAAAAAGGAAGCTGATAAGAAAAAAAGTGAAAAGAATAGCGGTTTTCCTCCCTCTGAACAGACCCTTTCAAAGACGAGGGCTTCCATAAGGCATACTCTTTTTCGCCAATTGAAAAGAAGATATGTTTTCTATTTTCCCCATTTCTCGTTTTTAATGCGCCGCCTCCAAGCGTAACGGTTGCTTTATACCATGTTTCTGCCGTAACGGTCCCGGAAGCCGGCTTTTTTTTCGTCCCCTTAATCAGCCGGTCTCCTGCTTCTACAAAATCACCGCGCTGCACTTCCGACACACCGTACTTAATAAACATATCCTGAATAACACCCGATTTTACAGCCCTTACATGCCGTGTTTTAGCCGTATCGCGCGGAGGCGGATGTTCCGAGGAAACATCCACTACATACACGACTCCTTTTTTTTGAATTAAAAAACGCACTACACCGGGTATATCCTGCACGGCACGCCTGGATATCGCTTCGGTATCTACATCGTTCAGGCGAATCGCTCCTTCACGGATTCCTTCTTTTTTCAAAAAAGCCCGAACGTCTCTTTCCAGTTCGTCATTCGCCCCCTGTATATCGATTCGAATAATCATCGCAGACAGCAAAACCATCACTAGAAAAAAGCAAAGGCTGGCAATGAGAAATGGCGCATAGCGGATGACACGCTTTTTCAAAAAAGGAAGGCCAGTCCGTTCCTTGAACCGAACGGTGCCTGAAAAGCGTCTTGCTTCCTGCCGAAGCTTGCTTATGTCTTTAAGGCACAGGGTGAATTGAACTTCATTTTGGCGGCTGTACTGAATGTTTTTTAAGGTGACGCCGCGCTGGTGCAGTCTGCCAGGAAATAAAGGGGCCTCTTCTCCTCTGACCAGCACGGTTACAGCGCCTTTTACAAAAAAGTCAGCCAAATCGTTTTTCCTTTAAGCAAACGCTTGTCATGGTTCCTTCAATGACCACTTCAGAGGGCATGAGTTCCAGGACCTCAAGTGATTTCCCCTGTATTTCAAGCACAGCATCCGACAGCTGGATGCGCACAGTCCGGTCAGTAAATTGCTCAAGCTTTTCGGCATTGTAAACCGCTACTTTATTCATGCCAATGACCACTACTCTCGGAATGCGGCCGATAGCATCTTCCGGCAGTCCGGCCATTTTCCCCATCCATTTCATTAAAAGCGCCCCTTTCTTTTTCATATATCTATGAAAAAAAAGGGGCACTCATCACTTTTTACGCTTCGACTTTGGCGGACCAAGAACTTCAGACAAGATAATCCCTTTTATCATGTCTTCTCCCGTCCATGTATCAATGACCGAGATCGGCTCTTGTTTTTTTGTTCGATGTTTTGGAGCGGGGCGGGGTGTTCTTTCTTCTGCTTTGCCTTCTTTTTGTACGCGTGGCTGCTCTTTTTCTTCAATAGGCATCATTTTCTTGCCTTGTTCCTCAAGCGAGGCCGCTGTATCTTTTATTTTTCTTTCTACTTTTTGTTTATTGCGTTTAGGCGTTTCCTGCTTTTCTTTTTTATTAAAAAGCATTGAGATCAAACCGGCAATAACGGCAATAATAAGTGCTTCTATTGCGATGACCCCCTTTTACATTGGATTAATCCTGATTATGATCTTTTTTCTTTTCTCCAAGACCGCTGATTGCATCACGCATATCTGTGTCCGCAGAAAGATTTTGGATATTTAAATAGTCCATCACGCCAATATTACCGGCACGCAATGCTTCTCCCATCGCACGGGGTACATCTGCCTCTGCTTCTACAACTTTTGCCCGCATTTCTTCTACGCGCGCTTTCATTTCCTGCTCTTTCGCTACCGCCATTGCACGGCGTTCTTCTGCTTTTGCCTGAGCAATATTTTTATCGGCTTCTGCCTGTTCTGTCTGCAGTTCGGCACCGATATTTTTGCCGATATCCACATCTGCGATATCAATAGACAAAATTTCAAATGCAGTGCCGGAATCCAGCCCTTTATTTAACACCGTCTGTGAAATCATATCCGGGTTTTCCAGCACTTTTTTATGATGATCGCTTGAACCAATGGTCGAAACGATCCCTTCACCTACACGGGCCACAATGGTTTCTTCCCCGGCTCCCCCGACAAGGCGGTCAATATTGGCCCGAACTGTAATACGCGCTTTTGCTTTTACTTCGATTCCATTCATGGCAACCCCAGCAATAAAAGGTGTTTCAATCACTTTCGGATTAACACTCATTTGAACAGCTTCCAGTACGTCACGGCCAGCGAGGTCAATCGCAGCCGCCCGTTCAAACGTCAGGTCGATATTGGCACGATGAGCGGCAATCAGCGCATTTACCACACGGTCAACGTTGCCCCCGGCTAAATAATGGCTCTCAAGCTGATTAATGGTTAAGCCAAGGCCCGCTTTGGATGCTTTAATAAGCGGATTCACAACACGGCTTGGTATAACCCGGCGCAGCCGCATACCAACCAATGTAAAGATACTAATTTTCACACCGGCTGCCAGGGCAGAAATCCAAAGCGCGACCGGCACAAGTGTTAATAAAATACTGAGTAAAATAATGACTCCAATCACAACAGCAATTAAAAGAACGGTATTTCCTACAACCATACGATCCTTCCTCCTTTAAGACTCCATTTCTCTGACAACAACCCGGACACCTTCTGTTTTCACGACGGCTACCTCTACCCCGGCGGGAATGAAAACGCCTTCTGCCACCGCATCAATGCGCTCTCCGTCAATCACAACCGTCCCTGATGGACGCAGAGGTGTTTTCGTTTTACCTGTTTTCCCGATTAAGTCTGTGCGCGTCACATTCGATACATAGCCGTGTTCAGTATCCGTCGAATCACTTAAAATAAACTTTTTAAAAAATTTCATTTCTTTTCCCAACACCTTTACCATCAAAATCAGTACTGCAGTTGCTACTAAAAAGGCGATCAATAGGGAAACGGCCATCCATAGCATGCTTGCACCGGCAAAAAGCACTCCTGCGGCAAAGAGGAGAAAGCCTAAAAAACCGATAACCCCGCCTGGTAAAATGACTTCGGCCAGAATAAAAAGAACACCAACAATGATAAGCAGCACGGTTGATATCCCGGCATCACCTGACATCATATGGCCTGCTATAAAGATGATTAATGCAAGGGTGGCAGCCATCCCGGGCAGTCCGAAGCCTGGTGTAAACAATTCCAAAATAAAGCCTGCCAGCATAACGGATAACAAAATCATGACCGTAATAGGGTGTGTAGCAAACTCAATAAACCGGTCACTCCAGTTAAAGGCCGTTAAAACTGGAAAACCTGCAAGCAGCCCTGTCCAGTTTCTCATGTCACTTGATTTCACCGCCTTTCTGTAGGTTGTTTCTTATTTATACGGAATAAACAGGAAAAAAGTTTCATAAAATAAAATAAAAAAACTGCCGCCCAATTAAGGACGGCAGCTTTTTAGGAAAGCTTTTGCTGAACAAGACGATTGACAAGTGATCCATCTGCTTTGCCTTTTACTTTTGGCATAAGCGCAGCCATCACTTTCCCCATGTCTGATTTTGCAGAAGCGCCTGTTTCAGCGATTGTTTCTTCCACAATGGCTGATACTTCTTCTTCTGAAAGCTGTTCCGGCATATATTCGTTCACGTAAGTCAGTTCAGTCTGAATTTTGGCCACAAGATCCTCACGGCCGGCTTTTTCAAACTCGTGGAGGGAGTCTTTGCGCTGTTTCACTTCGCGAGAAAGGACTGTCAGTTCTTCCTCTTCTGTCAGGTCGCGGCCGCCTGCTTTAATACTTTCATTTTGCAATGCAGCTTTGAGCATGCGGATGACTGTCAGCTTTTCTTTCTCTTTGTTCTTCATCGCTTGCTTCATCTCATCATTAAGACGTCCGAGAAGACTCATATAAAAACCTCCTCTTAGAACTTACGTTTACGAGCTGCTTCTGATTTCTTTTTGCGTTTCACGCTTGGTTTTTCATAAAATTCGCGCTTTCTGTACTCCTGCAGGGTGCCAGTTTTAGAAACAGTTTTCTTGAAACGGCGAAGAGCATCTTCAAGCGATTCGTTTTTGCGAACAACAGTTTTTGACATTTCTTTTTCCCTCCCTCCGAACACATTACGATGGAAATTCCATGTACTGCACTATTATAATACATGCATAGTATTCGGTCAAGAAACTTTCTTTACAAAAGATTCATAATTAATATCCGGCTTCTCCTTCAACTCCGGTTACAATGGCGATTCCTGAACTTGCGCCGATTCGTGTCGCTCCTGCTTTCACCATCGTCATAGCATCCTGCTGGGTACGAACGCCTCCTGAAGCTTTTACGCCTACTTTAGGCCCGACCGTTTCACGCATTAAGCGTATATCTCCTTCCGTTGCTCCGCCCGCTGAAAAGCCGGTTGATGTTTTAACATAATCCGCTCCTGCAGCCACTGCGAGCTCGCATGCTGTTTTCTTTTCTTTTTGTGTTAACAGGCTTGTTTCAATAATCACTTTTACAAGCGCTTTTCCCTGCGCGGAAGCCACAACCGCTTTGATATCTTTTTGAACGGTTTCCGTGTCGCCGTCTTTTAAAGCGCCGATATTGATCACCATATCGACTTCTGTCGCTCCGTGCTCAATCGCTGCTTTTGTTTCAAACGCTTTTACTTCCGTCAGCGTAGCGCCAAGCGGGAAGCCGATCACTGTACAAACCTTTACTTCCGATCCCCGCAGGAGTTCGGCCGCCTGCTTAACTCGCGCTGGATTCACGCAGACCGATGCAAAGCCGTGCCGGTTTGCTTCCTCACAAAGCTTCGCAATTTCTTCCTTTGTGGCATCTGCTTTTAACAGCGTATGGTCAATCGTTTTAGCAATATTTCCAAATGTATCGGTAATCATCTTCATGATCCCCTTTCGGTTAGTTGTCCGTACCTCTTTAGTTTATCATTATTCTGGGCAGCTTGCGAGAAACAGCAGCAAAAAAAGCCGGCACAGCGGCCGGCTTTTGATTATGCGTGAACTGGTTCAAGAACGCGGACAAATTGTCCTTCGTTGTATGGGTAGCCAGCTTTTGTAATTTTCACTTTTACAATTTTCCCTACCATGTCTTCTGTAGCCGGGAAAACCACTTTTAAGTAATTGTCGGTATAACCGCTGTAAAGTCCTTCTCCGCCTTCTCCGCCTTCTCCGAACGGTTCTTCCGGAATCACTTCAAGCACTTCGTTTTCAAAACGGGCTGCGTATTCCTTTGCAAGCTGGTCGGACAGGGCGATCAACTTATGAACACGCTCATTTTTCACTTCTTCATCTACTTGATCTTCCATTCGGGCTGCCGGCGTACCCGTCCGTTTTGAATACGGGAATACGTGCAGCTCGGAGAAGCCATGTTCTTGAATGAAGTTGTACGTCTCCATAAATTCTTCTTCTGTTTCACCCGGGAAGCCCACAATAACATCAGACGTTACAGCAAGTCCTGGAAGTGCTTTTTTCAGCCGATTTAAGCGGTCTGCAAAAGCGGCCATTGTATACTTGCGGCGCATCCGCTTTAACACTGTGTCCGAACCGGACTGAAGCGGAATGTGCAGGTGGCGGACCACAATATTTGACTGGTCAATTACATCGATCACTTCATCAGTTAACTGACTTGCTTCAATCGAAGAAATACGGATTCGTTTTAATCCAGGCACCTTCGCTTCAAGATCACGAAGAAGCATCGCCAGATTATAATCCTTAAAGTCAGATCCGTAACCGCCGGTATGAATACCTGTTAAAACGATTTCCTGATAGCCGGATTCGACCAGCTGTTTTGCCTGACGAATAACTTCTTCCGGATCACGCGAACGCATTAAGCCGCGTGCCCATGGGATAATACAAAACGTGCAGAAGTTATTGCAGCCTTCTTGAATTTTCAAAGAAGCACGAGTCCGGTCCGTAAATGCCGGCACATCCAGTTCTTCATACACACGATTCTTCATAATATTGCCTACCGCATTGATCGGCTGGCGCTCTGCTTTAAATTGCTCGATATAATCAAGCATCTTGACACGATCCTGTGTCCCTACAACGATATCTACTCCCGGAATGGCCATAATTTCAGCCGGCGATGTCTGCGCATAGCAGCCCGTTACACAAATAACCGCATCTGGATTTTTGCGCACAGCGCGCCGGATCACCTGCCGGCTTTTTTTGTCACCTGTATTGGTAACAGTACACGTATTAATTACATAAACGTCAGACGTTTTTTCAAAATCTGTACGTTCATAGCCTTGCTGCTCAAACAGCTGCCAGATTGCTTCTGTTTCATAATGGTTTACTTTGCAGCCTAATGTATGAAATGCCACTGTTGGCATGTTGATCACCTCTTCAATTCTAAATAAAACGAAACCGCCGACAGCACATACAAAGGCGCCGTTTCTGCCCGAAGAATTCTTGGGCCAAGGGCACAGGGAATAAAGCCTGAATCCTGCAGCTGAGCCGCTTCTTTTTCAGAAAACCCGCCTTCCGGACCGGTGACGACCAGCATTCGCCCGCCTGGCTTCAATGAATGAACAGCCTCATAAAATGCCGTCATTTCTCCTGATTTAGCTGTTTCTTCATAAGCAAAGATTTTCACATCAAACGTGCTTGACTGCTCAATCATCTGCTTCATAGACGCAGGTTCTGCTACGTCTGGAATTCGGTTTCGGTGTGACTGTTCCGCCGCTTCTTTAGCAATTTTCTGCCAGCGCTCTGTTTTTTTGGCTCCTTTTTTCGGATCCCACTTTACGATCGAGCGCTCCGCTTCAAATGGAACAAACCCGGCAGCGCCGAGTTCTGTTCCTTTCTGTATAATATAATCGAATTTATCGCCTTTCACAAGACCGCAGGCAACCACAACCTCAGCCGGCATTTCCGTTGACTGCTCAAGCCATTCCTCTATTCTTGCTTCAACAGAGGTGTCTGTTACAGACGTTAGGACAGCCACCCCTGCTTTGCCTTCCGGGAAGACGGCATAAACACGGTCTCCTTCTTCCATCCGCATAACCCGGCGGATGTGATGCGCATCTTCTTTTGAAAAATGAATGTTTTCTGCATTCTGCCCGCTCGTTAAGAAATATCGCTGCATACTTGCACCTCTATCATTCCGCTTTTTTGCCGACGATGCAGACCCAGTCTTCCATGACTACGGTTTCTTCGATAAATAAACCAGCATCCGTCATCGCTTTGCGAACCTCGTCTTTTTTCTGCCCGATAATACCGGATGCAATAAAGAATCCGCCCGGACGCAGGATTGACGCTACGTCATCGGTAAAGGAAATAATTACTTCCGCTAAAATATTGGAGACAACTACATCGGGCTGGTCGTCAATTCCGTCAATTAAATTGTTTTTAGAAACTGTAACAATGTGTTCTGCATGGTTGAGCGCCACATTCTGGCGTGCTGCTGATACGGCTACTTCATCTAAATCAAGTGCCGTAACACGAGAAGCTCCCAGCAGAGCGGCCCCAATAGCCAGCACCCCTGATCCTGTTCCCACATCCACCACATGGTGGTCTGGTTTCACAAACCGTTCCAGCGCCTGCAGGCACATTACGGTTGTTGGATGCGTTCCTGTACCAAATGCCATGCCCGGGTCCAGCTCAATGATGAGTTCATCGGTTGAAAATGGCTCATACTCTTCCCATGTAGGGACAATCGTAAATTTTTCAGAGATTTTTACCGGATTATAGTATTGTTTCCATGCTGTTGCCCAGTCTTCTTCATGTACTTCGCTGACAGATACGCGCAGCTTTCCAGTATCAATTTGATAAGCAGACAAATTTTTAACAGCAGCTGTAATATCATCAACCGTCTCCTGCAGAAAACTGTTTACCGGCAGGTACGCTTTTACAGCCACTCCCTCATCCGGGTAGTCGTTCGGGTTCAGCTCGTACAATTCACCGAAAAGGCCGCCTTCCCGCTTCTTATCAAGCTCGGCACGGTCTTCAATGACAACACCGCTCGCCCCTGCCTCATGTAAAATATTCGAAATTGGTTCAACTGCATCGTTTACGGTTTCAATGCAAATTTCTGACCACTTCATATATGTCCGCTCCCATCATGCCATTTAATCACGCTTGAGTGCGCGTTTTACTTTATCAAAAAAGCCATCTTCTTCGCTTGGCTGCTCACCGCTTACCTCTGCAAACTCCCGCAGAAGCTGTTTTTGCTTTTCATTTAGTTTTACCGGTGTAATTACTTTTACTAAAACATGCTGATCGCCTGTGCCAAAACCTCTTACATTGGCTACGCCCTTGCCGCGCAGACGGAATCTGGTGCCGCTTTGTGTGCCAGCCGGAATCTTCAGCTTCACTTTACCGTGAACCGTCGGCACTTCGATTTCATCACCAAGAGCAGCCTGTACGAATGTGATCGGCATTTCACAGTAAATATCGTCGCCGTCCCGTTCGAATAATTCATGTTCGCGCACCCGGAATACAACATACAAATCGCCTGGAGGTCCCCCGTTAATACCGGCTTCTCCCTGCCCGGATAAACGGATTTGCTGGCCTTCATCAATACCAGCAGGCACTTTCACATTGATTTTTTTGTTTTTCGTTACGCGGCCGTCTCCGCCACATGTAGAACATTTATCTTTAATCATTTTGCCTGTACCGCTGCAATGATGACAAGTACGGCGCGTTGCTACACGGCCAAATGGTGTGTTTTGCTCCACATTTACCTGGCCGGCTCCGCCACAGTGTGAGCACGTTTCAGGAGATGTGCCCGGCTTCGCACCGCTTCCGTCGCACGTTCCGCACTCTTCTTCTTTCGGAATGGTAATATCTTTTTCCACCCCGAAAACCGCTTCTTCAAATGTCAAAGTCATTGTATATTGAAGGTCGTCTCCCTGACGGGGCGCATTCGGATCGCGTCTGCGGCCTCCACCGCCGAAAAAGGTACTGAAAATATCATCAAAACCGCCGCCAAAGCCGGAGAATCCGCCACCGCCGAATCCGCCCTGCTGCGGGCCTGCGTGGCCAAATTGGTCGTACTGGGCTCTTTTTGACTCATCGCTCAGCACTTCATAAGCTTCCGAAATCTCTTTAAACTTCTCATCCGCGCCCGCTTCTTTATTGATATCCGGATGATATTTTTTAGACAGCTTTCGGTATGCTTTTTTAATTTCGTCTTTTGAAGCTGTTTTACCGACGCCTAGTACGTCATAATAATCCCGTTTACTCACCGTTTTCACTCCCGTTTTATTCACATAACCGCTATTTTAACATACATCTGCTCTTCATTGGTAAATTAAATTGCTTCACGAAAAAAGCCAAAGCCGGAAAACCGCTGACTTTGACTTTTTCGTGTGACTTCGCTTAGTTTTTATCTTTTGAATCGTCTACTTCTTCAAATTCGGCATCTACGACACCGTCATCTTTTGCGGCGCCTTCAGCCCCTTGCTGTGCTTGAGCCGCTTTTGCTGCTTCTTCATACAGCTTCATAGACAATGCCTGGACAATTTCATTTAATGCATCGCGTTTTGTACGGATTTCTTCAAGATCGCCTTTTTCAATAGCTTCTTTCAGCGCATCTTTTGCTTCCGTTGCTTTTTGAAGTTCTGCTTCGTCCACTTTGCCTTCAAGCTCTTTTACCGTTTTTTCTGTTGTAAACACAAGCTGGTCTGCTTCGTTGCGAAGTTCTACTTCTTCTTTACGCTGTTTGTCAGCATCCGCGTTTTCTTCCGCTTCTTTTACCATGCGTTCGATTTCTTCATCAGAAAGACCGGATGAAGATTGAATCGTAATCGCCTGTTCTTTTTGTGTGCCAAGATCTTTTGCTTTTACATTTACAATACCGTTTTTATCGATATCAAATGTTACTTCAATTTGCGGTACACCGCGCGGTGCCGGTGGAATGTCTGTTAACTGGAAGCGGCCAAGCGTTTTGTTGTCAGCTGACATTGGACGCTCACCTTGAAGTACATGAATGTCAACAGCCGGCTGGTTATCTGCTGCCGTCGAGAATACTTGTGATTTTGATGTTGGGATTGTTGTGTTGCGATCGATCAGCTTTGTAAAGACGCCGCCCATTGTTTCAATACCAAGCGAAAGCGGTGTAACGTCAAGAAGAACAACGTCTTTTACGTCACCTGTAAGTACGCCGCCCTGGATCGCTGCACCCATTGCAACTACTTCGTCCGGGTTAACGCCTTTATGCGGCTCTTTGCCTGTTTGCTTTTTGATTGCTTCCTGTACAGCTGGAATACGAGTTGAACCACCGACAAGGATTACTTTATCAATATCCGCATTTGTTTTGCCTGCATCTTGAAGTGCCTGACGAACAGGGCCCATCGTACGCTCTACAAGGTTTGATGACAGCTCATCAAATTTTGCACGTGTAAGTGTTGTTTCAAGGTGAAGCGGCCCAGCTTCGCCTGCTGTGATAAATGGAAGAGAGATTTGTGTAGATGTAACACCAGACAAATCTTTTTTCGCTTTTTCAGCAGCATCTTTTAAACGCTGCATTGCCATTTTGTCTTTTGACAAATCAATGCCGTTTTCTTTCTTGAATTCATTTACAAGATAGTCAATGATGACTTCATCAAAGTCGTCGCCGCCCAGACGGTTGTCGCCGGCAGTTGAAAGTACTTCAAATACACCGTCGCCCAGCTCAAGGATCGAAACGTCAAATGTACCGCCGCCAAGGTCGTATACAAGAATCGTTTGGTCCTGGTCTGTTTTATCCATGCCGTATGCAAGCGCAGCAGCTGTCGGCTCATTGATAATACGCTCTACTTCAAGACCAGCAATTTTACCGGCATCTTTTGTAGCCTGGCGTTCAGCATCATTGAAGTAAGCCGGTACCGTAATAACGGCTTTATCTACTTTTTCACCAAGGTAGTCTTCTGCATAAGCTTTTAAATGTTGTAAAATCATTGCGGAAATCTCTTGTGGTGAATACTCTTTTCCATCAATCGTTTCTTTATGGGTTGTACCCATATGGCGCTTAATCGAAATAATGGTATTCGGGTTTGTAATCGCCTGGCGTTTTGCCACTTCCCCTACCTGGCGCTCGTCATTTTTAAACGCTACAACAGATGGTGTTGTACGATTGCCTTCTGGATTTGGGATTACTTTTGCTTCGCCGCCTTCAAGGACTGCTACGCAAGAGTTCGTTGTTCCAAGGTCAATACCGATAATTTTACTCATTTTTAAAGTTCCCTCCTGAAATCATTGCTTATCAAAATAAATTTATTGATTTACTTTTACCATCGACGGGCGAATAACCCGATCTTTTAATGTATAGCCTTTTTGCAGCTCAGCTAAAACTGAATTTGGTTCTGCTGATTCATCGCTGTCTGTCATGACTGCTTGATGTACATTCGGATCAAATGGCTTTCCGACTGTTTCGATTGGCTTAACACCTTCGCTCTCAAGCGCTGTAACAAATGTTTTATAAACCATTTCCATTCCTTGAAGAACAGATTTTGTTTCTTCATGTTCTGGAGTGATCTGCAGCGCCCGCTCGAAATTATCAAGCACTGGCAGCAGCTCCGTTACAAGCTTTTGCGCGCGGTATTTTTCCTGTGCTTCCCGGTCCAGGTTTGCCCGGCGACGGAAATTATCGAAATCTGCCCGCAACCGCAGATAACGTTCCTCTGCTTCATCAAGCTGTTTTTGAAACTGCTCTTCCTTTGATTCTTCTTCTACCTCTTCAATGATTGTTTGATCCACTTCTACTTCAACCGTACCTTGCTCTTCTGTAGAAGAAACCGCCTCATCGGCTGGTTTTTCTTCCGTCAATGGCTTTTGTTCTTCTGCCACTGATGTCACCTCCAACATTTATCATCAATTTATGTTCGCGTATTGTAAAGGCGCGTCAGCACCTTTGTCATGTCATGACTTAAAAAATCCACAAGTGTAATCACACGCGAATACTCCATCCGTTTCGGACCAAGAATGGCAATGGTGCCAACCGGCTCATCCCCAACGGAATAAGACGCCGTAATTAAACTGCAGTCCTCCATTGCCTGCTCCGCGTTTTCCGTTCCGATTCTCACCTGTACACCGGTTTCTGTCGGACGGATTAACTCATACACATCTTGTTCTTTCTCCATCATGTCCATCACTAGGCGGACTTTTTCCACATCACGAAATTCCGGCTGATTGAAAATATTTGTTTTGCCCCCGATAAACAGCTTGCCGATTGGCGGGCCGCCGGAAGCTTCCGCAAACATATGCAGTACAGCTTCGTAATTGTGAAGATGCCGTCTCATTAATTCCGCTGTTTCTTTGTAAATTTTTCGGCGAAGCTCTGCCAATGGCACACCGGTCAGCCGATCATTTAAAATATTGACCATTTTTTCAATATCTGACGGCTCTATTCCTTCCGGCAGAGAGAAAATTCTATTTTCCACATGTCCCGTGTCAGTTACGATGATGGCAACAGCAGACTCGGTATCAATGGGAATAATTTGCAGGCGTTTAACCCGGTGGTCGTTAAATTTCGGCCCAAGAACGATCGATGTATAATTTGTCAATTCTGACAAAATCGTCGCTGCATTTTGAACGGCTTTTTCAAGCCCTTCCTGCCTGTCGGCAAAAATAGAATGAATCGCTGTCCGTTCGCTGCGCCGCAAGGATCCCGGTGACAGTAAGTGATCTACGTAATACCGGTACCCTTTTTCCGACGGAACACGGCCGGATGAGGTATGCGTTTTTTCCAAAAACCCCATTTCCTCCAAATCCGCCATTTCATTACGAATAGTGGCCGGACTAAAGGAAATTTCCTCTTTCTTGGCAAGATTGCGTGAACCGACTGGCTGCGCCGAACGAATAAAATCGTCAATGATAATCTGCAAGATGAAAAGTTGGCGGTCTGTCAGCACGTATATCACCTCTGTTAGCACTCTTTGTATTCGAGTGCTAAATCTACATTTAAATTATCAAAATCCTTTTTGTCTGTCAACGAGTACGCTCACATTTGTGCGCCAATTAAAAAAGATTGAAACACTTCATTTCCGAGAAACTTTCCACGGTGGGTAAGGCGGATAAACCCTTCTTCCACCTCAAGCAGTCCACGGCTCGTCATTTCCTGGATAGCTTTTTGAAACAGCCGGACCGGGCTTTCTCCGTATTGTTTCTCGAACGCTGCGATAGACACACCCTCCATTTTTCGCAATCCGAGAAACATTTCTTCTTCCATTTGTTCCGGCTTCGTTACTCTTTGGGAAGACATACGCGGCTGTTCATTACGCTCAATGGGCTGCATGTATTTTTTAAGCGGGCCAAAATTTGCGTATCGCTCTCCATCTACATACCCGTGCGCACCGGCACCGAATCCATAATATTCTTCATTGTTCCAATACGTAATGTTATGAATACTTTCAAATCCCGGACGAGCAAAATTGCTGATTTCATATTGATGAAGCCCGTGCGCTTCCATTTCTCTCATGACGGCTTCGTACATATCCGCTTCCGCTTCTTCCTTTGGAAGCGGGAGGCGGCCTTTGGCCATTAAATTATAAAAAACCGTTTTCGGTTCGATGATAAGTGAATAAGCGGAGTAATGCGGAAGGCCAAGTGCCAGTGCCTGCTTTACTGTATCCACTGCATCCTCAACCGTCTGCTCCGGCAGTCCATAAATTAAATCAATGCTTAAATGATCAAAGCCTGCCCGTTCAGCATCCCGGACCGTGCGCAGAACATCTTCTTTCGTATGCGTGCGCCCGATCCGTTTTAAATGAGCGTCATTAAAGGACTGAACCCCAATGCTCAGCCGGTTTACGCCGCCTTCTTTTAAAATGCGCAGTTTTTCAGGTGTTAAGTCGCCCGGATTGGCTTCGAATGTATACTCGGCACCCGGCTGCAGAGGAAGCCGCTGTTGGATTGACTCGACCAGCTGAAGAAGCTGTGCCTCATTTAGGGAGGTCGGTGTTCCGCCCCCTACAAAAATCGACTGCAGTCCCTGCTTGACGCTGGCCATCGCCATTTCTTTATCAAGTGCATTCAAATACTCTTCCACTGGCTGGTTTTTCATAAATACTTTATTAAAATCACAATAATGACAAATATGATGGCAAAACGGAATATGAAGATAAGCTGCTTTTGTCATTTTGTTCACGCCCTTCTATACATAAAGGAAGGTGCCCATCATAAGGGCACCTCAGGCTGCTGACAAACGCCCGCTTTCGGCGTCACTTGCCGTGCGTGAATGCTCATGACCCGAAAAGGTCACTCCGCTTCCCAAACGGCTTCGTTCCTGGAAAGGCAGACGTTTTCAATCAGCCTGCTTTCTTCCTGTGTCTACGCTCTGAGATACCCGTAATCCAGGCACCTTCTTGTTATTTTTGTGGATCATCCATTTTTAAGACAGCCATAAACGCTTCCTGCGGGACTTCAACCGATCCAACCTGCTTCATGCGCTTTTTCCCTTCCTTCTGCTTCTCAAGCAGTTTTCGTTTCCGGGAAATGTCCCCGCCGTAACACTTGGCCAGAACGTTTTTACGCATCGCTTTGATGGTGGACCGGGCCACAATTTTGTTGCCGATCGCCGCCTGTATAGGCACCTCAAACTGCTGGCGCGGAATGAGTTCTTTCAGCTTTTCAACGATAATCTTGCCGCGGTCATACGCAAAGTCACGGTGAACAATAAAGCTGAGTGCATCGACCGTTTCTGTGTTGAGAAGAATATCCATTTTCACCAGCTTGGATTGTTTGTAGCCAATGAGTTCGTAGTCGAATGAGGCATAGCCTTTCGTACTCGACTTCAGCTGGTCAAAGAAGTCATACACAATTTCAGACAGCGGCATTTCATAAACAACGCTGACGCGGTTTGTATCAAGATACTGCATATCAATAAAAATGCCGCGTTTGCCCTGTGCAAGCTCCATCACTGCTCCGACATAGTCATTCGGTACGATGATCGATGCTTTTACATACGGTTCTTCAACGTGGGCAATTTTTTGTGGATCCGGCATATCAGATGGATTATCGATCCGAACCTCTTCACCATCTGTCATCGTTACCTGGTAAATAACGCTTGGTGCTGTTGTAATCAAGTCAATTTTAAACTCGCGTTCAATCCGTTCCTGAATAATCTCCATATGAAGCAGGCCAAGGAAGCCGCAGCGGAAACCAAAGCCGAGTGCCTGGGATGTTTCCGGCTCATATTGAAGAGCGGAGTCATTCAACTCAAGCTTTTCAAGCGCTTCACGCAAGTCATTGTATTTTGACGAATCGATCGGGTAAAGACCGCAATACACCATTGGATTCAGTTTTCGATAGCCGGCAAGCGGTTCTGTCGCACTG
Source organism: Domibacillus sp. DTU_2020_1001157_1_SI_ALB_TIR_016 (assembly GCF_032341995.1). Taxonomy (NCBI): domain Bacteria; kingdom Bacillati; phylum Bacillota; class Bacilli; order Caryophanales; family Bacillaceae; genus Domibacillus; species Domibacillus sp. DTU_2020_1001157_1_SI_ALB_TIR_016. Next base: position 1,254,619 of record NZ_CP135439.1, on the reverse strand, counting down.
TTTTTCGCCGATGTGATTGTATCCCCGACCTGCGTATCTCCGACATTTTTAATAGCGGCAGCAAGGTAGCCAACATCTCCAACCGTCAGCTCTTTTCGCTGTGTCGTTTTTGGGGTAAAAACACCGATTTCAGTTACTTCAAACTCTTTTCCGGTCGCCATCATTTTAATTTTGTCGCCGACCTTCACCGTGCCATCTACAACCCGGATATAAGCAATAACCCCGCGGTATGCATCGTAAAGAGAGTCAAAAATAAGGGCTTTAAGCGGTGCTTCCGGATCCCCGGTTGGCGCCGGCACTTTTTCAACCACCTGTTCTAAAATTTCCTCGATACCAATGCCGGCTTTCGCTGACGCTAGAACCGCTTCTGAGGCATCCAGACCGATCACATCTTCTACTTCCTGGCGCACACGCTCTGGTTCTGCAGCCGGAAGGTCAATTTTATTAATAACCGGCAAAATTTCAAGGTCATTGTCCAGGGCTAAATAAACGTTAGCGAGCGTTTGTGCTTCAATTCCCTGCGCCGCATCCACCACAAGGATGGCGCCTTCGCAGGCTGCAAGACTTCTTGATACTTCGTACGTAAAATCGACGTGTCCCGGCGTATCAATCAAATGAAAGATATAGTCCTGTCCGTCTTTAGCCGTATAGTTCAGCTGTACTGCATTTAGTTTAATCGTAATACCGCGTTCCCGTTCAAGATCCATTGAATCAAGAAGCTGGCTTTTCATTTCACGCGCTGTTAACGCTTTTGTTTTTTCTAAAATACGGTCAGCAAGCGTTGATTTCCCATGGTCAATGTGGGCAATGATCGAGAAATTTCGAATGCGCTCCTGCCGTTCTAGTCGTTCGTTGTTGTTCATTTCAATGTTCACTCCTGTTTATCGGCACATAGATACTATTGTGATTATATCAGCGCGTTATGCAATTGACAACGAACATTAAACGAACGGGCTATTCATTTTGTTCCGCTTTAATAAAACGAGCCAAAATATCAGCGACGGCAGCCGCACTTCTTTCCAATTCTTCACGAGTGTTATCAACACCTCCCATTTCGATCAAAATCGCCCGGTTTGAAAGATCCTGGTTGAATTTCCCATTTGTCTGGCTGCCCGACTTTACGATTACACCGCGCGAAAGACCGGGGTAATACTGTTCGAAAAGTTTATGAAGTGATGAAGCAAAACGGGCATTTTCTTCATACCCTGGATGCTCTCCGCCAACGACAAATACGGTTTTTGCCATATCCTGCCCGTTTACGCGGGCTGTTGTAATCGATTTGCCCTGTGAATCGCGATGAATATCAATTAAATAAGACAACGACGGCTCTTCTTTTTGAACAGCCGCAACGACAGTCCGTGATTCTTCATAGGAAGCACTGTATTTTTTCCCTTTTTTCTTTAACAGTGCCCCTATATCCGTTTTGTTAACAGATACCCCGATTCCCTCTTCCTCCAAACTTTTTCCAATCATTGTTCCCACTTCTGTAATGTTCATTGGGGCTTGTCCATTTTTAGGAGTGAATGATTCGGACGTATGCGTAAAGTAAAGAAGCACTTTTTCTTCCCCGGCTGGAGGCGTATTTTCTTTTGGCTCATCCGGTTCTGATTCTTTCGGCACTGGAAGATCATCCGGCTTTTTGGATTCAACCGGTAAATTCGTATAATCCGTTCCTTCCCCGGCAATTAAAATTTGGCTGTCATAAATAGAAAAGCCCGGAAGTTCTTTTCCCAGAAAGGTCCGCGGATCGCGCAAACTAATTCCGGCAGCCGATTGAAAAGCAGCGTCCACCCACCCGATTGTACCTTGTCCCACTTTTTCATTTGACTGGAAAGCATGATTTTCTAAACGCAGAAGCTGATAAAAAGAAGCGGCCGGAATTTCTGCTGCCGCCCGGCTCATAGATTGGGAGGTAAAATGGTACGAAAACGGCATGACCGTTAAAAACCCCGCCATCCAAAACGGCATGACCACTAGGCAGGCGTATACGGGAACAAGCCAGTATGGTATATGCTTTTTTTTGTGCAAAAGGATTGTCGCCATCCCCTTTTCAGCTCTTATCCCTTTACCTTATGCAGCAAATAAAAAAAGCAGACCATGAATCAGCCTGCAAAAAAAGATCGTGTTTCTTCCGGTGGACGGTCATGAAGAGATTCATTTAATGCACTGGAAACGACCGCTGCCGCTCCTTGAATAAACATGTCCGCTTCTTTTGGTGTTACAATCATATTTAAACCTGCCGGGGTCAGCACTTCATGAATTAATTGATGTTTTTCGTTTTCATCCAGCAGACCGATATTTCCTAAAAACGACCGCTTCCATTCTTCATCTCCGCGTCCGCTTTTTTCCTGCAGATTTTCCATGACCATTTCTACTGCGTCACGCGTGACGGTAGCAGCGTCAATCACAGTCGGAATGCCAATGGCGATCACCGGGATACCTGCTGTTTCACGACTGATTTCTTTTCGGCGGTTCCCGATCCCGGCTCCCGGCTGAATACCCGTATCCGTCATTTGAATCGTTGCATTCAGTCTTTCAATCGAACGAGCAGCAAGCGCGTCAATGACAATTAAAAAATCCGGCTTCTCCCGCTCAATTAAACCAAGCAGAATATCTCCTGTTTCAATTCCCGTCATTCCCATAACACCGGGAGAAATGGCGCTGACCGGGCGATAGCCGGGCTGAACGTGTTCAGGGTGCAGCTTGAATAAATGATTGGTCACGATAAGACGGTCCGTTACACGCGGCCCAAGAGAATCGGGCGTAACGAGTTCATTTCCAAGACCGGCAATCAAACAAGAGGCGTCTTGCTTAATACCCGCTCCCTTTATAAATAAACGAATTTCTTCTGCTACAACCCGGCTGATGGCAGCGTGGCGGGCAGAATCGGAGTGGCGCAAGTCCGCCGATTCAACGGTAACATAATGACCAGCTTTTCTTCCGGTTATCTGCTCAGCTTCCTTTGTAATTTCGACCGTTGTTACCTTCGTGCCTTCTTTTTCTTCTTCCTTCATTTCAATTCCAGGGACTTTACTTCCTGTTTGCTGCTCGGCAATTAAAGCAGATTCCAAGGCTAAATCTGTGCGTGGAGACCATTTTTCCATTCAATTCACCCTCCATTTTTTTCACAGTTTGCCCCTGTGTGTAAAAGTTTATTCCTTTACACCGGATTTCTATTGCATTTCTTTTATTCCTTTGCTAAAATACTTCTTGTTGTTTAATTCAATAATGATTGATAATCGGGTACGAATAAAAGTTCGATCCATTTTAGGAGGTGACAGTAAATGCCAAATATTAAATCTGCCATCAAACGCACAAAAACTGCTCAAATTCGTTCAGCACGCAACACGCAAGCGAAATCAGCTATGCGCAGCGCGGTGAAAAAGTTCGAAACAGCAGCTGCTAATAATGACGAAAACGCAAAAGAATTGCTTGTACAAGCAGTTAGCAAACTAGATAAAGCTGCAGCAAAAGGCCTTATCCACAAAAACGCTGCGAACCGTCAAAAAAGCCGTCTTATGAAAAAGTTGGCTAACTAATAAAAAAAGTGTCCAAATTGGACACTTTTTTTATTTTGTCTGCATCATTGTCTGCAGCCGGAAGAAAAATAACTCCATAATCATTTTTTTATCCATAGCACTACTTTTCATCTCATAATCGCTTTCTGCAAGCATTTGTATCACTGTGGCAAGCTGTGCTTCCGAAAAAGCCCGTGCCTGTCCCCCCGCTATTTTTACACGAAACGGATGCACTTTCAGCTGTCCGGCTATTTGCTGCTGACCGTATCCTTTTTTCAACAGCTCTTTTACTTGATAGATCAGCCGGAACTGTCCCGCTATAACGGCAAGAATTTTTAACGGCTCTTCATTCAGGCGGATTAAATCATAATAAATGCGCAGTGCTTCAGACAAATGCCCTGTGACGATGCGGTCTACCAGTCGAAAAATATCACTTTCGAGCGTCCGCGCCGTCAGTGCTGTTACATTTTCTTCGGTAATCTCGTTTCCCTGCCCGGCATGAAGAGCAAGCTTCATAATCTCCATCGACAGGACAGATAAGTTAAATCCGGCAATGGCGAGGAGCTGATGGATGGCTGCATCTTCTATCACCACTCCTTCTTCTGCGGCTCTACCCTTAATCCAGCCGGACAGCTCCCGTTCAGCTGGACGTTTTGCCTCCAAAACGCCTGCCTGCTTTTTAATGAGCTTTGTTATTTTTTTTCGTTCATCAAGCTTTTCAAACCTTCCTTGAAAAACAAGAATTGTAAATGGAGCGGGGTCCTGCAGATATTGTTCAAGCCTTTTTATATCATGCTCTATTTTTGATTTTTCAGCTGTGAAAAAAATCGGGTTCTGAACAAACACAAGCTTCCTGTCTCCAAGAAACGGCAGGGTTTCCGCTTCTTCAATGGCCGCTTCTACCGGCACTTCTGTCATATCAAAAGAAGTGACGTTTAAGTCCGTATCTTCCCCATTCAGTGCTCCTTTTAAAAGCAGCTGTCGTGCTTCTTCTATAAAATACTGCTCCGGCCCGTACAACAAATAAACGGAACGAAACCGGCCGCTCTTTAACTCTTTTAATACATCCATTTACTCGACTCCATTCTGTTTCTGTTTTCATTGTAGGAAAAACCATCCCGATACGCAAGATAGACTCCATCTTTTCCATCTACAAACTTATCCGCTTTTTAAATGAAAAGAAGTTGTCTCGTATAGATTTTTCCTTTTTCATTGTCTATACTTAAAGAAAATGGGAGGGATGGCTGTGAACGATTTCGAAAAAAATGTTCAATCTAAGCGTAATGATGCTGTAGACTCCGCTGTAGGTTTTATCGTTTCATTCGGTTTCTTTGCTACCATGTTCATTCTTGCCACGGTGATTCAACTGGTCGGTTGATGCACCAAAACCCCGCCCTTTAATAGGACGGGGTTTTATATGGAGATGGAAGTACAGTTTCGATTTTCCCATTCTCTCCTTTAAATGTATACGTAATGGCACCATGTTTGTCTGTACGGTATATGCGGACTCCTGCTTTTTCCAGCGCATCGGTCACTTCTTTATGCGGATGCCCATAACGATTCCTAAGTCCGGCAGATACCACGGCAAACTGTGGCTGAAGGGCTTGAATAAACGATGGCGAGGAAGAGGTTTTGCTGCCATGATGGCCTACTTTTAACCAGTCTGCATGGAAGCTGTACTTCTCGATCAATTCGGCTTCTCCCTCTTTTTCAAGATCACCTGTGAACAGCCATGTTTTCCCGCCGATTCTGGCAAAAAGCACAAGCGAGTCATTGTTTCCTTCATAATCCCGGTCATCCGGCGCTAAAAACTGAAAAACTGCGCTTTTTGTGCTCCAGCTTTCCCCTTCTCCGCCTTCCCGTATCTTCAGGCCGGTTTTGATCATGTCGGCTATGACCGGTTCTCCTCCTGATCCTGGTGAAATAATGATTTCTTTTGCCGAAATAGATTGGATCACTTCTGCGGCTGCACCGGCGTGATCAAAATCTGCGTGGGTGATAATCAACTTATCCAGCTTGGTGATCCCTTCTCTTTTTAAAAAAGGAACGACTGTATCTTTCCCTACTGAAAACCCGCCATTCCGTTCCTTCCAGGCTTCCTGCTCAAACGGCACCTGCCCGCCTGTATCAATTAAATAGTTTCCTTCATTGCGGGGCAATTGAATCAAAATGCTGTCTCCCTGCCCAACATCTAGAAAGGTGATTTTCCCTTCTGGGGAGAAGCGGCCGGCCAGGACAAAAACAGCCAGAGCAAAACTGCATATCGCGAGGCTTAGTTTCATGTTTTTTCTCAATTCCCACAATAAAAGAGAAGCGAGAGAAGTGACAGTCAAAAGAGCAGCTGCTTCCATGCCTGGCTGTCCTGTTACAAGAACCGCAAATGGCAGATTCGCCAGCAGCGCAGCCAATTGATCCATTTTGATCAAACATTCATTGACAAATGAAGCGAAAAAAGAAATAGGTATCAAAAAAGACAAGCAAAACAAAAGAAGAACTGCCGGCATCATAAAAAATGAATAAAATGGGACAAAAAGAAGGTTGGCCAGCGGTGAAATAACGGAGAGTTCTGCGAAATGGAAAAGCAATACCGGCAGGGCGGCAAGCTGAGATAAAACCGAAACAAATAAAGAAAGCTCGACTGCATGCTGCGCTTTTTTTAAAATTACGCCGGTTGATAAAACGAGGGCGAACGTAACGAGGAAGGAAAGCTGAAAACCAGCTTGAAAGATCAAAAATGGGTTCCAAAAAGTCATGATTAAAAAAGAAGCTCCAAGTGCTCCAGCAGCTGATAATTTTCTGCTGTTAAAAGCAGCAAGTAAAATTGCACCTGTCATTAAACAGGAGCGAACAACCGGCGGAGACCCTCCCGCCAACAAGGCATAAAGAGGCAGCGCTGCTAATAAAAGCAGACGTGCCCGCTCACGTGTCACTCCTGCACGGAGCAGCAGATAAAAAAGAAGTCCTGTCAAGAGCGTTACATGCAATCCTGAGATCGACAGAATATGTACGATGCCAAGCCGCTCGTAGTCTTCTTCTGTTTCTTCGGGACCGGATGACCGATCGCCAACCAGAAGCGCAGCCGCTGTATGGGCAAGGGGTGTTGGAAAACGTTCTTGAATACGCTTAATGGCGGCCATCCGCCAAGCAGCAGGTACATAGCGAAGTGACTGGTTTAACACACACTGATCGAGAGAAATATGTTCAGGTGTTAGAACAAAGAAGGTTCCGCTCGCGGCTAAATAGGACCGGTAATCGAATTCACCTGGATTTCTGACTTCGTTTGGAAAAGACGCTTTCCCTTGAATCCGGCAGGTTAATCCTGGAGTGAGCCCCTCTTGTAAAAGCTCTTTTTCTTCTTTCGAGTTCATTCGGTATACCAAGCTGAGTCTTTCATGAAATTGTGTTTCTTCTACACCTGCTCTTAACCTGTCCCCTTCGATTTGGATATCATCTGTAAACGAAACGATCCATTCTGTTTCTTTTCCCGTAAAAGCAGACTGGCTGCGCGCTTCCTGAATTGGCACCACGCTCAAAAACAGCATAAATGTCCCGATCATCCAAAAGCGTGTACGCCTGTCCACATTCCAACATAATAATCCTCCTATCACAGCAACCAGCAAAGCAGCCTGCCATGGCGCCTGCACTGCGAATAAAATGGCTGCAAGGGCTGCCATGCTCATTTGAAGAAGCGGCATACATCACCATCCTTTATTCAGCGGGAACGTGGATGACCTCAATATCTTTTAAAAAGTGGCTGTTCCATTTGTTTGGATAGGCATTACGATAGATAATCCGCCCTACACCGGCCTGGGCAAGCGTTTTTGCACAGTTTTCACATGGCTCGTGGGTAACGTAAGCAGATGCCCCTTTTAACTTATCACGCTCTGCATGAAGCACTGCATTTAATTCTGCATGCAGGCACCGGATACAACGGCCTTGATCCGATAATAAGCAGCCTGCGTCCTGGCAATGTTCATGCCCATGAATAGAACCGTTATAGCCTGTAGACACAATATGCTTGTCTTTTACAATCACACAGCCAACATGAAGCCGATTGCAGGTTGAACGAGTAGCCACCACCTCCGCAATATTTAAAAAATAATCATCCCAGCTTTTTCGTTCCATTCTCAAAACCTCTTTTCTGTTTCTTCCGGTCTGCGGCCGGTTTATTCTTTCAGTTTATCGAGAGGTTCTTCCATCCGTCAAACCCTTTTATTGAATAGTCACGAGAGGAGCCAGCTTTTCAAATATTTTATCACCAATTCCTGCCACGTTTTTCAAATCCTCTACTGCTGTAAAAGCTCCTTCCGTTTCTCTGAAATCAATAATTGCCTGGGCTTTCGACTCACCAACACCCGGAAGCTCCTGCAATAATGCCGAGTCTGCTGTATTGATATTGATTACAGCAGATTCGGCAGCCTCATCACTGCCAGCTGCAGTTGAAGATGATGCAGTTGCTTGCTCTACGTCTGGCATTTCTTCTCCCTCTGCCGGTACATAGATAACCATTTCATCCTGTACTTTTTGTGCTAAATTAATGGCAGCCGCATCTGCTTTTTCGGTAAGTCCGCCCGCTTTATTGATTGCATCATTCACCCGCTGATCATTTGACAGCACGTAAATGCCCGGCATTGAAACGGCTCCTTTCACATCAATGGCTACTTCACTAGGCTGATTTTGCGCCGGTTCTGCTTCCTCGGAAGCCGGTTCACTTTTAGGTGCTTCTAAAAGCGCAGGCTCCGGCGGCAAAGCTTGCGGTTCTTCTTTTGTTAAACCGTACAGCCAGACGGCAGCTAAAACAGCTCCTGCAGCTGCTGGAACTTTGTATTTTTTAAGCATTTCTTGTTTGTTCATTTCTTTTCTTCTCCTTTCACTTACGGTCATATTTACAAATAATATGCATACAGTGTTTAGATGAATAGGAAAGGGTGAATGCAAGCATGAACATTGGGATAATTGGTACAGGAAGCATTGGCACCGTTTTAACAGAAGCGCTCATGTTTGCTGCTGCTGCTGAGCCGGAAAATATTGTCCTGCACAATCGCACACGGGAAAAAGCCTTGCATTTAAAAGCCTTATTTCCCGGGATACATGTGTGCCAAACTACTAAAGAGCTTGTTAAAAAAACCCAGTTGATTTTTGTATGCGTCCGGCAGCCCGATTTAAAGCCTCTTCTTGAATCGATCGCGCCTTTTTTAACGCAGGAACACTGTGTGCTGGCTACGGCAAGCGCGGTGTCAACAAAACAAATGGAATCGATTATTTCCTGCTCCTGCGGAAAAGTAATCCCTTCTGTCACCAATACAGTGGCTTCTGGCGGTATTTTATACTCTTTTGGAGATTCCTGCGAAAACGACTGGCAGCAAAAAGTAACAGGACTGCTTAATCAAATTGCCAGCGTCGCACTCGAAACAGATGATAACATTATCCGGGCTGCCTCAGATTTAACTGGATGCGGGCCCGCTTTCTTTTCCAAAATGGCAGTCATGTATGCAGATGAAGCTGTCACATATGGATTAACAAAAAGCCAGGCAGAAACACTGGCGTTCCATATGATGATTGGCCTGGGAGAATTGCTGAAACAAAAGGATTGGACATTGGAGATGCTGACGGAACGAACCGCTGCAAAAGGTGGCGTAACAGGAAGAGGTCTTACGGTTATTGAATCAGAGGCAGGCGAATTGTTTGCATCGCTTTGCAGAATGACACAGCAAAAAGCTGCAGAAGACAGAAAAGAGGCATCTGCCGCATTTGGCATTATTGACTAAATTCGGCGCTCCTTTTCGTTTTCCTTTCTTCTTTACAAAATCTTAACAAAAAAAAGAGCAGCTGGTCAGCTGCTCTTTCTTGCTTTGAAAAAGATCCGTTCTGATTCTGGTGCTGGGGCATCATTTGTGAAATCGGCCGTGATCGCTTCAACATAGAAGCCCGCTTCTTTAAGCCACTGGTCATATACTTTGGGCTCAAAAGTGCGTTGATAATGCAATTCATCAAATCGTTCATATTCGCCGTTCTCTGTTTGAATGAAGAATGTTAATTCATGTTCGACACTGTGCGGATGTTCTCCCGGAAATGCATTCCATATAAATGAAATATCTTCGGCGGCATCCGCAAACGTCTGCTCTACAAAAACATGATTCATTTTAAAAGAGGAATGAACATCGAATAGAAACAAACCGTCTTCTTTTAAGTGGCTGAACACAGATTGAAACGTTTGCTTCACATCTTCTTCTGACTGTAAATAGTTAAGCGAGTCACAAAAAATAACAGCCGTGTCAAATTGACCGATCCCATCAAGCTCACGCATATCCTGCTGAAAAAGCGGGATGTTCATTCCATTTGCTTCCGCTTTTTCACGGGCAATGGCAAGCATATCATCGGAAAGGTCAATCCCTGTTACTTGAAATCCGGCTCGGGCAAAACGAACGGCCAGTTCTCCTGTCCCGCAGCCGATATCAAGCAGGGATCCCCCTTTTACTTCTCTTTGCAAATATGCTTCCCATTCATCGTACGGCGCATCCTGCATAAGCGCATCGTACACCGAAGCAAACCGGTTATAACTCATGACATTAGCACATCAACGTGCGGCGCGTCGCCCCATAGGCGTTCAAGGTTGTAGTAAACCCGCTCCTCACGATGAAAAACGTGAACGACTACATCGCCGATATCAATCAATACCCAGCGTGCTTCGTCAAATCCTTCCATCCGGCGAATATCAAAGCCAAGTTCTTCTGCTTTCTCTTTTACTTCACGGGCAATTGCCTGTACTTGTTTATCTGAATTACCATGGCAGATCACGAAGTAATCAGCGACCGGTGAAATACCTTCCATATTAAGGGCTGTAATATTTTCTGCCCGCTTATCATCTGCTGCTTTTGTTACTACTTGCAGTAATTGCTGTTGCTCTGTCAATTAAACATCGTCTCCATTCTGAATAAGATCATTATACATATCCATCGTAACCGGGAAAACCGGCTGTTTTTTACTCATTAAAAAGAGAATTGAATTTTTTACAGCCGCTAAAACAGCCGCATTCAAACTCTGCTTTGCAATCGCCCGTACTTCCTCCACACCTGGAAATGCCCGGCCTGGCTCAATATAATCTGCCAGATAGATGATTTTTTCAAGCAAGGTCATGCCAGGCTTCCCGGTTGTATGCCAGCGGATAGCAGAGAGTATGTCTTCGTCTTCAATTCCTGCTTCTCTGCGCACCAGCACAGCCCCCGCCGGCGCATGCCAAAGCTCGTGGTGAAACGCAAGAAGCCGCTCGTCTTCTCTCTCGTCTATTAAAATCTGCTTCATTTCTTCTTTCGGACGAAACTTTGCATAATCGTGGAAAATAGCGGCCAGTTCCGCTTTGTAGACATCTGCTCCATAGCGGTCTGCCAGCTCGACAGCTGCTTCTGATACCCCTAGAGTATGCGTGTACCGCTTTTCCGTTAATTGTTTTTCAACAATCTCCAGTGCTCTGCTACGCTCCATATAAGCTGTTCTCCTTTATATACCGAATGACCGTTTCCGGCATAAGATAATGAAGCGTTTTGTTTGACGCTGCTTTTTCCCGGAGAACCGTTGATGACAAATGAATTTCCGGCGTATCAATTAATAACACCGGGTAAGGCGTTTCTGTTGAATAGCCCGGCCGCTTGACTCCAACAAAGGTGACAAGCCGGCTTAATTCATCAATGTCACGCCATTTCGGTAAATATTCAATCATGTCCGCGCCAATTATAAAATAAAATGATGTTTCAGGTTCTCGCTTTATCAATTCCCGCATTGTATCAATCGTATACGATACCCCTGCACGCTGGATTTCAATCGTTTCAATCCGAAAGCAGTCATTTCCTTCAATGGCAAGCTCTGTCATACGAAGACGGTGTTCATCGTCCACATGGCCAGCAAGCTTTTTATGCGGCGGAAGTGAATTGGGCATAAAACGGATTTCATCCAGATCGAGCGCATGCAGGGCCTCATTGGCTGCAATTAAATGGCCAACATGCGGCGGGTTAAAGGTTCCGCCTAAAATACCCACTTTTTTCATCGCGGCAGAACGATTTTTTTGTTTTCTTTTGATTCTTTATATAATACCACTGTGTGGCCGATCAACTGAACAAGCTCTGCTTTTGCCCCCTTGGCCAGTGCTTCTGCCACCTCATGTTTATCATCTTCATTATTTTGTAAAATACTCACCTTGATTAACTCGCGCACTTCAAGTGCTTCGGCAATTTGCGTTGTCATGTTTTCATTAACGCCGCCTTTACCTACTTGAAAAATTGGGTCTAGGTGATGAGCCTCTGCTCGTAAAAATCGTTTTTGTTTTCCTGTCAGCATGATGTTCCTCCAAGTTTATTCTGTACTATTTTTTGCATACGTTCCGTGTCAGGCAGGATGCCTGTCCATTTTTCAAAAGCAAGCGCACCCTGATAAGCAAACATTTTCAAACCGTTTTGCACACGTGCGCCCCGCTTTTTAGCTTCTTTCATGATCATCGTTTCCGCTGGATTGTAAATGATATCCGATACAAACGCATCTGGACGGATATTCTTTACATGAATAGGTGTTTCACTTACTTTCGGCGACATGCCAATGGATGTTGTTTGAATGATAATATCATAATCACCGAGCTGCTCTTCCGCCTGCTCAAGAGATAAAAGAGCCGTTTCAACGGGATATGGACACCGGCTTTTCAGCTCTTCGGCTTTTGCCGGTGTTCGATTGGCAATGTCTACCCGCTCGGCTCCCTGCTGGCTAAGCGTGTAGTAAATCGCTCTTGCTGCGCCGCCCGCTCCAATAATCATGATCTTTTTATCGAGCACGGAGCTTCCATATTCCTCATTCAGCCCGCGCACAAATCCTTCTCCATCTGTATTATACCCAATGAAGCGGTTCTCATCTCGCACGACTGTGTTTACTGCACCGATCGCTTCAGCAAGCGGATCTATTTCATCTAATAGCGGCATAATAGCTGTTTTGTGAGGTACAGTGACGTTAAAGCCTGAAAGGCCAATGGCCTTCATTCCTGCGACCGCTGTTTTCAGCTCTTCACTTTTAATATGAAAAGGATGATAGTATGCTTCCATATGAAGCGCCCCAAACGCATCGTTATGCATATCAGGCGACATAGAATGGCCAATTGGATCGCCTATAACCCCGTATAGCTTTTTCACGCGACAACCCCCACTTTTTAAATTAACGACTTGCGCAGTGTTACAGCAGCCCCTTTTGGTACGTAAGCTGCTACTTTTGCACCTGGCTCGTTAACGGTAATCCAGCCGAGCCCCGAGAAAACAATATCTGTTTTCGCTTCTTTAATTGTCCATTCCTGACGAACAAGGTCAAGCGGCGCTCCGCCATGCCCCGCTGGCTTCAGTAGCTCCCCGGCATGGTTTTCGTACAAAGCATCTGCTTTTTCGAGCTTCGTACGGTGAATGTCGATTTCATTAGAAAGATGGCATATAAAAGAGCGCCGGCCGCCTGAAAGATAGTCAAAGCGGGCTAATCCACCAAAGAATAGTGTTTGCTCTTCATTCAACTGAAAGACTTTTGGTTTAATTTCTTTTTTTGGCAGTAAAAACTTTAAGTTTTCTTTATCAACAAAGTGCGCCATTTGATGACGATTGATAATTCCCGGCGTGTCTACAAGCGCATGGCCGTCAGAAAGCGGAATTTCAATCATATCCAATGTCGTACCCGGGAAATGAGACGTCGTAATAATATCTCCTTCTCCTGTAATTTCCTGAATGATTCGGTTAATAAATGTAGACTTCCCGACATTTGTACAGCCGACTACGTATACATCTTTTCCGTTCCGATAATGCTCGATGGCATCCGCCGCATCGCGGATCGCTTTTCCTTCTGAAGCACTTGTTAAAAGCACCTCAATTGGTTTTAACCCAAGCTGGCTTGCTTCGTGGCGCATCCAATGGATAACCCGTTCCTTTTTCACGGATTTCGGCAGCAAATCCGATTTATTCCCAATAAGCAGGACGGGGTTTTTACCAGCAAAGCGATGCAAGCCCGGAAGCCAGCTTCCATTAAAATCGAAGATATCCACGATTTTAACGATTAATGAATCCGTCTCACCGATTGTGTTCAAGATTTTTAAAAAGTCATCGTCGGTCAGTTCTACGTCCTGTACTTCATTATAATGCTTTAAGCGAAAGCACCGTTTGCAGACAACGGTTTCTTTGTCCAGTGCAGCAGCCGGTGCGTAACCAAGCGCAGCCGGGTCTCCTGTTTGAATGACGACCCCACAGCCATCACACGTAATTACTTCGTTCATTGATTTCGTTCCTCCCATTGAATCATTCCTTTACGCTGGAAAAAAGTCATGAGTCTTCTTTCTATTTTCCGATTAATGCGCGTCCAAAATCCATCAGTCGCTGCAATGGGAATGACCAAAATTGTATAAATCCCGCTTCGGTTCCCGCCAAATACGTCTGTCAGCAGCTGGTCCCCGATTACGACGGTTTCTTCTTTTCGTACGCTTAAAAGCTTGATGGCTTTTCTGAAAGCACGCCCCATCGGCTTTCTCGCTTCAAAAATAAACGGCAGATCGAGCGGCGTTGAAAACGTGCTGACCCGCTTTTGGTTATTGTTTGATACAATCAGTACTTTAATGCCCGCTTCCCGCATTTTTTGAAACCAAGTTAAAAGCTCGGGTGTTGCATCTGGTCTGTCCCAGGCAACGAGTGTATTATCAAGATCGGTTATGATCGCTTTAATTCCTTTTTGTTTCAAGCGCTCTGGCTGGATTTCAAGTACACTTCTTACCTGCTCATTTGGCAAAAATAATTTCAGCACAATGTACACCTCTACTATTCGTTTGCTTCTCCTATCATAGCCGATTTTTCGATATGTGACAAAGTAATATTAAGAACAAAAACTTTTCGACATATTTCTCATTATCCTACTCTGTGGATAACCTTATTCACAAATTAACACAGCTGTTTCAAGGGTTTAATCTAGTTATTCTACTTGTTATCCTCACTTATCCACTGTATCCTGTGGAAAAAAGAACAATTGTTCTTAATGGTTTTTTTTGTTAAACTGAAAAAAATAATTAATCAATGACATTGGAGATGACAGACTATGCACTCATTATCCGATCACTTACTTCTTTCTTCTTATAAAAAAGCGACAAAACTAAAATTAAATGATGACTTTCTAGCTTTGATAGAAAAAGAAATGAAGCGGCGGGAAATCCAGTCGCAAAAAAGATCCAAAAAGGAATAGCCGTCTCCCCCTTCGAATATGATGCCTATAAAGGAGGGATCATCATGATTGAACTAGCAGCCGCTCTCTCTTTTTTGTTGAAGGAAGCGGTTTTTTTCGTCTCTTATGTAAAGCATAATGCGTTTCCTCAGCCGCTGAGTGCGGAAGACGAACGAAAGTACCTGGCGCTTCATGAACAGGGAGACCGCAATGCCCGTGCCAAGCTGATCGAGCATAATCTCCGTTTAGTAGCCCATATTGTGAAAAAATTCGAGAAAACCCATCACGATACAGAAGACTTGATTTCTATCGGGACCATCGGCCTGATCAAAGGCATCGAAAGCTACTCCGGGAAAAAAGGAACTAAGCTTGCCACTTATGCGGCAAGATGTATAGAAAATGAGATTCTGATGCACTTCCGCTCCTTAAAGAAAACGAAGAAGGACGTATCACTTTATGATCCAGTCGGCCGCGACAAAGAAGGAAATGAAATCAGTCTTCTTGATTTACTTAAAACGGAAGACGAAGACGTCGCAGGCCGCCTCTCCCTTCAAATGGACATTGAACAAATGAAAAAGTGCCTCTCTGTTCTTGATGAACGAGAACTGTCCGTAATCGCTGCCCGCTATGGCTTAACGAATGATCAAGATGAAACGCAGCGTGAAATTGCGGCCAAAATGAACATTTCCAGAAGCTATGTTTCCCGAATTGAAAAAAGAGCCCTTGCTAAAATGATGCAGGAATTTAAGCGTCTTCAAGCAAAACAAAAAAGGGCTCCAAAAGATCTGGAGCACCCTTCAAATCACTTTTCCTCAATCGATTGAAACAGAGATCATAACACCTGTCACTGTAGCTAAAAGAAGCCCCATAATCATCATAATCATTTTGTGACATCTCTCCCTTTTCATCCGCCTTGTTTCTTACGAATACTTTATCATAAAAGATGCTTTTTGTATTGGATTATTTCTCCTCTTGAAGCTGCTCGACGATTTTCATCACAAGGTTAGCGGAGTGAAGCCCGGCTTTCGGCAAAAATTGTTCAAACGAAATATTCGATTCTTTTCCTGCAATATCAGAAAGTGCCCGGATGACTACAAACGGCACACTAAACTGGTGAGCTACCTGCGCAATGGCGGCCGCTTCCATTTCAACTGCCTGAAGGCCAGGGAAGATATCGGCAATCGCTTGTACACGTGCCGGATCATTCATAAACGAATCCCCTGTCGCAATCAGTCCTTTTACCGTTTTCAGCTCTGTATCCTCTTCGGATGCTTGAAACGCGATATCAACCAGTTTCTCATCAGCTGTAAAAGCGGCTGGAAGCTGCGGCACCTGTCCGTATTCATAGCCAAAAGCTGTTACGTCCACATCATGGTGGCGGACTTCAGTTGAAATGACTACATCTCCTACCTGCAGTTCGGGAGATAATCCGCCGGCAGAACCCGTATTAATTAACACATCCGGCTTGAATTCATGAATTAAAACAGCTGTTGTCATCGCCGCGTTTACTTTACCGATCCCTGAGCGAAGCAAAACCGTTTCAACACCGCGCAGCTCGCCGATTGTAAACTCGCTGCCGCCAATGATTTTCACTTCTTTGTTTTTCATTTCACCACGTAAAATGGTTACTTCTTCTTCCATTGCACCAATAATCGCTGCTTTCATCTGCTGCACTCCTTTTTTAATTCCGCAAAAAAACCCGCCGGCAAAGCGGGTTTTTAGCGGCCTTTATCATTTTCTTCAAGCTTTTGTACTTTTGTCGGCTTCCATCCCTCGCCGTCTACCCATTCAATGTACACGCGGTACGCTTCATCCTGGTTTGACTTGGGAGAAACAGTTCCGATCGCTGCTTGAGGTCCATTTCCGCTAATATACCAAACGGTCATGTTTTCTTGTGGAATTCCTGTTGCATAAGATAAGGCTTGTTCCTTTTCCTGCCAGTCTGTTGAATCCGTTTCGAATGAAGAGGTATGTTCTCCTGATTGAGCCGTACCTACTCCTTCCCAGTTTGGATCGACGATATCTTGTTCCACATTTGGTTCTGTGCCTTCTGAAACCACTACTTCTTCTTTATCTTCTGTTTTGTCTTCAGTTTGCTCTTCTGTCTTTTCTGCTGCTTTCTCTTCTTTAGTCTGCTCGTCTGTTTCAGCCGGTTCCTCTGTCGTTTCGGCAGCCTGTTCTTTTTCTGTTTCTTCATCAGATACGGCAGTGGTTTGTTCCTGCTTTGTTTCCTGCGCTTTTTCCGGCGCTGCTGTTTCTTCGTCATTTCCACCGGCAAAGATGGTAAATCCAACGATTACAATAAGCAGTACCACAACCGCAATGGCTGTATTTAAAATGCGGTTTGTTTTTCTCCGCTTCGTTTTGCGCTGAGCACGCGACGATTGTTCCATTTGCTTCTCCTCCTCATTCCGCTTTCATTTTAACATGTCTCGTTTAACGGATAAATGTTTTTACACAAAAAAGCGCAAAAGGCCTGCGCCTTTTGCGCTTTTTTATGTTAATCAATGGAAACGATTTTTACGTTCATTTCACCAGCAGGTGTTTGAACAATCACTTTGTCACCCACGCGTTTGCCGATCATGCTTTTGGCAATAGGAGAGTCATTTGAAATTTTCCCTTCAAATGGATCCGCTTCCGCGCTGCCAACAATTGTATAGCTTTCTTCTTCGCCATCAGGAAGTTCAATGAATGTAACCGTTCTGCCAAGCGATACTTCGTCTGCATTCATTGAACTGTCTTCAATAATTTTCGCATTGCGGATCATCGTTTCAATTGTGCCGATCCGGCCTTCTACAAACGCCTGCTCTTCTTTTGCTGAGTCATACTCAGAGTTCTCTGACAGGTCGCCGAAGCTGCGGGCAATTTTAATGCGCTCCACTACTTCTTTACGCTTAACCGTTTTTAAATGTTCAAGCTCTTGTTCCAGTTTTTCTTTACCTTCCCGTGTCATCGGGTATACTTTTTCGTTCGACAACTTCTTCCACTCCTTTAATGTTCACCAAAAAAAGCACTTAAATATGAGCGCGCCCCTTCTGCTTTAGAGAAGGCGCGCGTTTTTCCCATTGTATGCCTGTTTTCTAAAAACATACTATAAAATGTCTTTTTGTTCAAGAATTGTTTGTATTTTTGCAATTAATAAATCAATGGCTACCTTGTTTTCTCCGCCGATTGGGATAATCACATCCGCATATCGCTTCGTTGGCTCGATAAACTGGTTGTGCATAGGCCGCACAACTTCTGTATACTGTTCGATCACAGAATCCAGCGAACGACCCCGCTCTTTTATATCCCGCGTCAGACGGCGGATAAACCGCAAATCCGCGTCCGTGTCTACAAACAGTTTTATGTCCATTAAATCACGCAGGCGCTCATCCTCAAGCACTAGAATGCCTTCTAAAATAATCACGTCATTCGGCTCGAGTGGAATTGTTTCTTCAGAGCGCGTGTGCTGTGCATAATCATAGACCGGCTTTTGAACAGGCCGTCCATTGATCAGCTCATTTACCTGTTCAATCAGCAGGTCATTATCAAATGCAAGCGGATGGTCGTAATTTGTTTGTAACCGCTCTTCAAGCGTTAGATGTGATTGGTCTTTATAATAGTAATCCTGCTCGATCATCATAATCGAGCCATCTTGAAAATAATCATGTATCGCACGGGCAACGCTGGTTTTACCAGAGCCTGATCCGCCCGCGACGCCGATGACAATCGGCTTTTTACTCATCAATGTCACAGCCCTTTCCGCATCATATCATCTTTTGAAACAGGACGGTCTACTTTGAAACGGACAATTTGAAGCGGGTGGCGCGCTGCATCCAGTTCATTTCCGTCTTCGTCCATAACCGTGCCGATTACTTGCTGGAAGGTTTCCATCTTTGGCCCGAAAAACTCCACTGTATCGCCTGGACGGAAGAAATTACGCTGCTGTAGTGTAACGATTTGTGTTTCTTCATCGTAATCTACAACAAGACCTGTAAAATCGTGGGACGCTTTTTTGCCATGAACGCCGAAAAGCTGTTCGTCAGCTCCTGGTGTTCCTGCAAAGAATGCTGGTGCTGCCGGCCGGTTAGCACACTTCTCCAGTTCTTCAAGCCACTCATCTTTGATGGTGAAGTTTTCAGGGTCTGCACAGTATGCGTCAATTACTTTCCGGTATACACCGACTACTGTTGCTACGTAGTGAATCGATTTCATGCGGCCTTCAATTTTTAAGCTGTCAATGCCCAGTTCAATCAGTCCCGGAATAGACTGCAGCAGACGCAAATCTTTTGGACTCATCGCAAACGGTGAATCGCCTTCCTGCGTGATTGCTGTTTCAACACCGTCTTCCATCTCTACCAGGTTATAATCCCAGCGGCATGATTGACAGCAGCCGCCACGGTTGGAGTCGCGCGCAGTCATATGGTTACTCAGTACGCAGCGGCCTGAATAAGCAATACACATCGCTCCGTGAATAAACGTTTCAATTTCAATATCGACTTTTTCTTTCATTAAGCGCATTTCTTCCCCAGTTGTTTCACGGGCAAGAACAACACGGTCAAGACCTTCATCTTTCCAGTATTTCACTGCACGCCAGTTTGAAAGAGACTGCTGTGTGCTCAAGTGAACTTCCACGTTCGGCGCTACACGGCGGCATGTTTCAATAATAAGCGGATCCGCTACGATAATACCTGTAACACCAGCTTCACCCACTCCACGCAAGTAGTCTTCAAGACCGTCGATGTTTTCATTATGTGCAAAAATGTTGGTCGTTACATACACTTTTGCTCCGTAGGCTTTAGCAAACTCAACGCCTTCTTTCATTTCTTCAAATGTAAAGTTGCCGGCATTTGAGCGGAGGCCATACTCCTGACCGCCAATATATACCGCATCCGCTCCGTAACGGACGGCGATTTTCAGCTTTTCAAGTGTTCCGGCCGGTGCCAAAAGCTCCGGCTTTTTCACAATGACCCGTTTGCCGTCGACGATCTCGGAGATCGCATCGTTTATCAATCCGTTCATTTCCGTTTCCTCCTTTATTAATAAACCGTTTCTTTAAAGAAAAAGCCTGAATCAAGCGGACGGTGATCGGGCTGAAGTGCTTCCGCAGCTTCAAGCAAGTCCTCTTTTTTATCTTCATATTGATCCGGCTGATCTACGCAAAGGTCAATCGCTTTCCGATACAATTTCGTTGTTTCAAGACGATATTCTTCTGTTTGCAGCACACCGTCAATTTTAAATGAATCGATACCTGCTTCCACAAGTTCCTGCAGTTCATCAATAATGCACATATCATTCGGGCTCATAATATGAGTGCCATTTGCATCTTCATAAATAGGGTATTTGTTGCTGCGTTCTGGATCGTGAAGCAGCATGTTTTTCGCACCCTGCCGCTTTTCGATTTCCATATTTTTGCCCATGTATTCAAAGTAATGACCTAGAAGAGGACGCTTTGACTGGAACATGCATGTCATCCCATGAACCTGCACTTCAATTTGAACATTCGCCTGTTCTTTCGTTTCAATAACCGCATCCATGCTGAGTTCCCGGGCAAGTACGGCACGAACAGCTCCGCGTTTGCCCCAGTAGTTCGCTGTGTAGTAATTGGTCGCCGTTGTTTCCGGATTCCAATGCAGCGGAATCGCCGCGCCTGTTTCCCGAACGGCCATAATAACAGCCGGATCACCGAATACGATAGCATCAGCACCTGCTTGTTCAACAAACGTTACGTATTCATCAAGTTCGTTCGCGATATTGTTATGAAAAAGGGCATTAACTGCCACATATACTTTTTTGCCATGCTCATGCGCAATGCGAATGGCTTCCTTTACCTGTTCACGGGTAAACTCACCCGGAAGGCGCAGGCCATACTGCTGCTCTCCAATAAGAAAAGCGTCAGCACCTGCTTCTATTTGTTTGATCAGTTCATCAACACTGCCCGGTGTCACAAGCAATTCTGGTTTTTTCATTTTTCTTCACTCCGTTTTGTGCTGATGGCAATGCCATCACCGGCTGGGATAATAGATGTATCATAACCGGGATGCGTCATCAGCCATTGATTGTAATCCATAATTTTTTGTGCCATTTTCTCAAGACGTTTCGACGGTGCATCTGTTCCAGCAGCGTACCCTTTAAACAACACATTGTCTGAATAAATAACGCCGCCCGGCTTTAACATCGGTTCGTATAATTCAAAAAAGCGGCGATATTGTCCTTTTGCCGCATCAATAAAGATGGCGTCAAACGGTCCGTCTTCCGCTGCCTGTTCCGCTAGTTCAAGCGCATCGCCTAACAGGATTCGGATCCGGTTTTGCTCGCCTGACTGGCTGATGTATTGAGTAGCTTTGTTAAATCGATCCTCGTCACGCTCAAGCGTTGTAATGTGCAGCCCGGGAACCGCTTCTGCCATCCGAAGAGCCGAATACCCGATCGCCGTGCCGATCTCAAGCAGACGCTCAGGCTTTTGAAGCTTCATGACAGCCAGCAGTGTGTCCATGCCGACCGGTTCCATAATCGGAACGCGGTGCTCGGCCGCATATTGCTCCATTTCTGCGAGCAAACCCGTCCGCGGCTGAAGCAATGACTCAATGTAGCCATGTATATTGTCGTTCATGGTAATAATACCCTCTTTTCTAAGAAAAAGAGAAAGCTATGAAAGCTTTCCCGTGTCTTTTTGCGCCCGAACTATTTTATCATAGAAAGCGCGGAAAATCTATGTGCGCTTTTTTACTCGGCGTTTGTGATATATTTTGCTTTTAATTTATTGTGTTCCTCGAGTGTTTTTGAATAGTAAACATCTCCTGCCGGTGAAGCAAGGAAGTAAAGGAAATCTGTTTGCTCAGGTGACAGCACGGCTTCCATCGAATCAATGCCGCTGTTGCCGATCGGTCCTGGCGTTAAGCCTTTGACTTTGTACGTATTGTAAGGAGAATCCACCTCGAGGTCTTCATATAGAACTCGATCTTTATGCTCCCCTTTCGCGTACAGCACTGTTGGATCTGTTTGCAGCGGCATGTTTGCTTTCATTCGATTATAAAAGACGCTGGCAATTTTTTTGCGATCCGTTTTACCGGTTGCTTCCTCCTCGACGAGTGAAGCAAATGTTAAAAATTCGTGAACTGTCATGCCGGATGCTTTAATTTGAGCGGAATAGCCTTGTACGATTTCATCCATTTTGGCAATCATTTCTTCTGCGATCTCTTCAACCGGCTTTTCCGGATTTTCTATATCATAAGTCGCCGGATACAAATAGCCTTCGAGCGGATAGCGAATATTTTCATTCATCACTGCGTTTGTAACAAGCGCAGGGTGGTTTGTCATCATTTTTTGAATAAATGCTTCGCTATTCAGCACAGCCAGCACGTCTTCTGCTTCCCGATTCGTTTGAGCAGCGATCAGCTCCGCAATCTGAGCCAGCTGATAGCCTTCCGGAATGGCTAAGCTGCCGTCTCCCAGTACTTTCCCTTCTTTTAAGGAAGACATAATGGCGTCAGGGGTCATGGAAGGAGACAACACATATTCTCCCGCCTGAAAATCACCTTCGCCTTTATACTTTACGTAATATTTAAACAGCATTGCATTTTTTACAATGCCTTTGTCTTCAAGCGTTTGTGAAATGGAAGACAGGCTTGAACCAAGCGGAATGGAAACATTCACTTGTTTATCATTTCCTGCATCCGCAGGGCCTGATGCGCTTTTCCAAACGTAATAAGCTCCCGCCGCAAGCGCTGCTGCCAGCAGAAGTAGTAAAAAAAACACGATTAAAACTGCTCTTTTCAACCGCCTTTTACGCCCTGAAGGCGGCAGAAAAATATCATTCGACATAAAAATCTCCTTTCGACACCATTTTCTTTTTATAGTATACAAGAATGATGCCCAAAAGAAAAAGAACAGGCGCTTATTTTAGCGCCTGTTCCTGCTGATTATTCTTGTTCTTCATCATCAAGAAATGTGTTAAGCATTTCTTCGATCATGTTCCACTCTTCATCCGACTCGATCGGCTGAAGCTCTCCGTCTTCTCCTTCGTCACCTGGCGTAAAAGAAGAAGCATGAATTTCAATTTCCTCGTTATCATCTTCTTCTGCGCCTACTGGGAAGTAAAGCACGTAGGACTTGTCAAATTCATCGTTGTGGAAAGTAAATAAAACTTCACAAAGCTGTTCATTACCGTTGTCGTCAATTACTGTGATTTGCTTTTCACCATGTTCCATCAATGGTCACCTCATCATTTTTGGCTGTCGAGATATCCTTGCAGAATCATCACCGCAGCCATTTTATCAATTACTTTTTTTCGTTTTTTCCGGCTTACATCTGCGTCAATAAGCATTCGTTCTGCTGCCATTGTTGTCAGCCGCTCATCCCACAGTACAGCCGGAAGGTTAAAGGATTCCTCAAGAAGACCTGCAAACATCTTTGCAGCTTCTCCTCTCGGCCCTACTGTATTATTCATGTTTTTCGGAAAGCCGACAACAAATTTGCTCACTTCGTGCTCCCGCACAAGCTCGCCGATCCGATCAAGACCAAATTCGCCTGCCGCCTCATCGATCTTTATCGTTTCAATGCCTTGTGCTGTCCAGCCAAATGCGTCGCTGACGGCAATGCCGATTGTTTTTGTGCCGGCGTCAAGGCCCATAGTTCTCATGATGTAGGTTCCTCCTGCTGTTCTTTCAGGTACGTTTTGACAAGCTCCTCAATAATTTCATCCCGCTCAAGCCGGCGGATTAAATTCCGGGCGTCATTGTGACGCGGAATATAAGCCGGATCTCCGGAAAGCAAATAGCCGACAATTTGATTGATCGGATTGTACCCTTTTTCCTCCAGTGCGCCATGAACCTTTAGCAGCACTTCTTTTACATTTTCTTCATACGGCTCTTCTGGAAAGTTAAACCGCATCGTCTTGTCAAAAGAACTCATTGTCAGCACCTCACTTCAGGCGGATTTTACATGCCCGCTTCTGTACGATATGTTTCATTGTACAACAAATGACAACATATTCAAATGGATTTCACCCATTCAATGGCAATTTGCAGTGCTTCGTCAATTTTCGATGGGTCTTTTCCACCTGCCTGTGCCATATCTGGACGGCCTCCACCGCCTCCGCCAAGGCATCCAGCCACTTCCTTCACTAGTTTTCCAGCATGGAAGCCTTTTTCGGTTAAATCGCCTGTCACCGCTGTGACGACGTTTACTTTGCCATCTGCTTCAGCAACCAGCACAATGACACCTGGTGTGACTTTTTGCTTTAACTCATCAGCCATTGTCCGAAGAGCATTCATATCAGCCGCCTGCACTTTTGCCGCGAGAAGCTGTACGCCATTCACTGTTTCGATGTTATCGGAGAGGCTGCCTGCTTCTATGTTTGACAATTTCTTTGAAAGTGATTCATTTTCACGCTGCAGTTCACGCATTTCTGTCTGCAGGCTGTCCACTTTCGTTAAAATATCTTTCGGATTGGATTTTAGTTTTGACGCTGCTTCTTTTAATACAGCTGCCTGCTCATTCAAATAGCGGAATGCGCCTTCGCCTGTTACCGCTTCGATCCGGCGTGTCCCTGCCCCAATGCCGCTTTCAGACAAAACCTTAAACAAGCCGATTTCCGCTGTATTCACTACGTGGCAGCCACCGCAAAGCTCAAGACTGAAATCGCCAACTGAAACGACCCGGACAATATCGCCGTATTTCTCGCCGAACAGGGCCATCGCTCCCATCGCTTTTGCTTCTGCGATTGGCTTAAACGCTGTTTCCACCGCGATCCCCTGCCAGATCTTTTCGTTGACAATCCCTTCTACCTGGGCAATCTCATCTGCTGTTACCTGGCCGAAATGCGAAAAGTCAAAGCGAAGGCGGTCTGGTTCAACGAGAGATCCCGCTTGGTTTACGTGCGTGCCGAGTACATCTTTTAATGCTTGGTGCATTAAGTGTGTAGCTGTGTGGTTTTTAATAATTTTGCCGCGCGACAGTACATCTACTTTTGCTGTAACCGCACTTCCCACTGACAATGTTCCGCTTTCCACGACCGCACTGTGAACGTTTTGGCCGTTCGGTGCTTTTTGCACATCTTTTACCACAACACGGGCTGTTTCCGATTCTACAGTTCCTTTATCGGCAATTTGACCGCCGCTTTCTGCGTAAAATGGCGTTTCTTTTAGAATAAATTGAATTTCTTCTCCTTCGTGCGCTTCCTCAACAAGAACACCGTCTTTGATTAAAACCGCTACAGTTGTATCGACTGTCAATCGGTCATACGTAAAGGCGCTTTCTTCTTTCACAGAGGACAGCACACCGCCCTGCACCTGCATGGACTCGGTATCCTGACGAGCGGCACGTGCACGCTCACGCTGCTGCTGCATCTCACGCTCAAAACCGGCTTGGTCCGCTTTCATGCCTTCTTCTTCCGCATATTCTTCTGTTAATTCAACCGGGAAGCCATACGTGTCGTATAAACGGAAAACATCCGCGCCTTCAATGGTATTGGAACCGGCCGCTTTCGCTTTTTCGATGACAGCTGAAAGAATGGCAAGCCCTTCGTTAAGCGTTTCATGGAAACGTACTTCTTCATTTTTGATAACTTTTTGAATGAACGCCGATTTTTCTGATACTTCCGGATAATAATCATTCATCACTTCACCGACAACCGGTACCAGTTCATACATAAATGGACGGTTAATACCAATTTGCTTTGCATAACGTACAGCACGGCGAAGAAGACGGCGAAGCACGTAGCCGCGGCCTTCGTTTGATGGCAGCGCACCATCGCCAATTGCAAATGCAACCGTACGGATATGGTCGGCAATCACTTTAAATGCTGTGTCTTTCTCCGGATCCACCCCGTATTGTTCACCCGAAACCCGCTCTGTTTCACGAATAATCGGCATAAAAAGATCGGTATCGAAGTTGGTCGGCACATTTTGCACAACAGAAGCCATGCGCTCAAGACCCATACCTGTATCAATATTTTTCTTTGGAAGCGGTGTGTAAGTACCGTCTGGATTATGGTTAAATTCAGAGAATACAAGATTCCATACTTCTAAATAACGTTCATTTTCGCCGCCGGGATATAACTCGGGATCGTTTTCGTCATCTCCATATTCGGCGCCGCGGTCATAAAAGATTTCCGTGTTCGGACCGGATGGGCCTTCACCAATATCCCAGAAGTTTCCTTCTAAACGGATAATCCGTTCTTCCGGCACACCCACTTCGTTTTTCCAAATAAGATACGCTTCTTCATCTTCTGGATGAATCGTAACAGACAGTTTCTCCGGATCAAAACCGATCCATTTTTCGTCTGTTAAAAACTCCCATGCCCAGTGAATCGCTTCCGTTTTAAAATATTCACCGATCGAAAAGTTGCCAAGCATCTCAAAAAATGTATGATGACGCGCCGTTTTACCGACATTTTCAATATCATTCGTCCGGATCGACTTTTGCGCGTTTGTGATACGCGGATTATCCGGAATAATACGCCCGTCAAAATATTTTTTTAATGTTGCCACCCCGCTGTTAATCCAGAGCAGACTTGGATCGTCAATCGGCACAAGCGGCGCGCTCGGTTCAACACGGTGTCCTTTTTCCTGGAAAAAGTCTAGATAAAGGCGGCGGATCTCCGCACCTGTTAATGTTTTCATGATCAAAATCCTCCTTATCGTATGTACACAACCGAAAAAAGACAACAAAAAAAGCCCCATCCCCTAACAGGGACGAAGCTTGTTCGCGGTACCACCCTGATTGCCAATTCCTTCACTGGAATTCGCCTCTCAAATGCCTTAACGCGGCAGACGGCAGTGTTTGCTGCACTCAGGACCCAGCTTTCCATCATTCTTCATCCGAAATATTTCTCAGCCATGAATATTTCTCTCTTTGAACGGGCTATGATGTACTCCTGTCCTTCTTCGATTTGTCACAATTCATATACCCGAATTATAAAAAGGAATGGGACGTTTGTCAATGACTCAAGACCACTCATCAATCTGAACAAGTGTCCCGTCTTCTTCTACTTGGTGAATCACAAGGCCGCCTTCAAGCTCGGACATTTCCACACAGCAGTCATGACAGTAATAATGGTCGGAGCCGATACGACCTACTTCCCGGCTTCCACAGTTCGGACATGATTGCACGATGATCCCTCCTGTTTTTGCCATCAGTATGTCCGAAACGGCTCTCTCCTATACCACCATAAAATCGAAAGGCGTAATACCTTCCATGCCGATCATTGGATCGATCGACATCCATGTTTCTTCAGTCAGTGCTTCTGCTTCTTTTTCGGGGTCTTCTTGACCGGAGAGCCGGTCCGCAAGGCCTGTTTTTCGTACCAGGTCATCGTTGCGGGCAATGCCGATTCGAAACGCTTCTTCCTCGCCGCACAGGATTAAAAACTGCCGGCTTCTCGTAATGGCTGTATACAGAAGATTCCGCCTCAGCATACGATAATAGCTTTTAACGACCGGCAAAATCACGATCGGGAATTCACTTCCCTGCGACTTATGAATTGAGCAGCAAAACGCATGTGTAATTTGGTTTAAGTCATTGCGTGTATAGGTTACTTCATTGCCTTCGTATGAAACAATGACCATGTCTTCTTTTTCTGTGTTTTCTTTTGCATAAAAAATGGCGACAATCTCTCCGATATCTCCATTAAATACATTTTGCTCCGGCTGATTTACGAGCTGCAGCACCTTGTCGCCAATTCGATATTTAACCGGGCCAAACGCAATTTCTTTCCGCTGGCCGTCTTCGTTTGGGTTGAGCACCTGCTGCAGCACCTCGTTGAGCTTATCAATGCCTGCCGGTCCTTTATACATGGGGGCGAGCACTTGAATGTCCCTCGGCTCATATCCTTTCCCCGCAGCATTTTTCACGACTTTTTCGATGACATCCGCAATTTGTCCGGTTCCACACCGGAGAAAAGAACGGTCTTTCTGGGGAGCCGTGAGTGTTTCCGGAACCACGCCGTCTTTGATGTTGTGGGCCAGGCTGATGATGGAAGAGCCTTCTTCCTGGCGGTAAATATCCGTCAGCCGCACGGACGGAATGACGCCTGAGGCAAGCATATCTTTTAATACCTGCCCCGGTCCAACCGATGGAAGCTGGTCTTCATCTCCCACTAGTATGACCTGCATATCGTCCGGTATCGCTTTAAACAGCTGATGGGCAAGCCATATATCTACCATCGACGTTTCATCGACAATCAACAGCCGTCCTCCAACTGCATTGCCTTCTTCCTCCGGATCTTCCTGTCCGTTGAATCCAAGAAGCCGATGGATGGTCACAGCAGGAAGCCCGGTTGACTCCATCATCCTCTTTGCCGCGCGGCCTGTCGGCGCGCAAAGCTTGATTGGAAAAGGCTCGTCTTTGTCATATTTTTTCGGATCGAGCGATAAGCCATGAAGTTCACCGTACAATTCAACAATCCCTTTTATGACCGTTGTTTTCCCCGTTCCAGGTCCTCCCGTTAAAATCATCACCGGTGAAGTAAGCGCAGTTTGAATGGCTTCCTTCTGGGAAGGAGCGTAAGAAATGCCGGTACGGTCTTCGAGCTCACCGAGCGCAAGCAAAAACTCCGACTCCGGAAACGAATGAGGCTCCTGCTCCATTACACGCTGCACGTTGGTGACGAGCCCTTTTTCCGAAAAATAAAGAGACGGCATATAAACCCGCTGCTCTTCTCCGGCTACTTTCCCTTCTTCCTCCAGCTCAATCAGCCGTTTGGCGATCGCCTCGAATTCCGCTGTGCCATTCGCGCTTTTATCGAGCAGCTCCTTTACGTTTCTCAGCAGTTCTTCTGCTTCTATATAGCAGTGGCCATCTTGAAGGCACTGCTGTTCAAGAGAATATAAAATCGCAGCTTTCAGGCGATCGGGATGCCCTCCGCTAATGCCAATTTGAGCACCAATTTCATCAGCTCGTACAAAACCGATTCCTTCGATGTTTTCCACAAGCCGGTATGGGTTTTCTTGAATGACGTTCAATGACTCTTCGTAATACATTTGATAAATTTTCATAGATAGCTGCGGCCCGAAGCCAAATTCATTGAGAGCCACCATAATCTGCTCAAGCCCTTGGTGCTTCATCAGCGTATCGTACAGTACATCCGCTTTTTCAGCCGGGAGGCGCGGTACGTTTTGCAGGCAGCTTTTATCCGCAATAATTTTGGAGATCGCCTGCTCGCCAAGGATCTCTACAATCGATTCAGCCGTTTTTTTGCCGATGCCTTTAAATAAGTCCCCGGATAAATAAGCCACAAGCCCCTGCTTCGTCTGCGGCATTTCTTTTTGAGCCGTGCGGGCAATAAACTGCCGCCCAAACCTTGGATGATCTTTGAAATGACCGCGAAACTCATACATTTCATGCTCATGGACAGCAGGGAAATACCCGGTTACCACCGCTTCTTTTTCATCATACGTTCCGTCCGTTTCGGTCACACGGACACGCAGAACGGTATAAAAGTTTTCATCGTTCCGGAAAATCGTGACAATATGCCGTCCTTTTAAAAACTGCTCTCCTTCTGTGAATAAATCCCGTTTTTCCTGCACGGTGCTGACCACCTCTTTTTATTCTGCTTTTTCCAGCATTTTTTTGCCGTAGCCTGCCAGCATATGGTCCGGCTGAATCTCTAACGCTCGATCAAAAAATTGAGCTGCTTTGTCAGCTTGTTCGTAATGACCAGCATATAAAACACCGAGGTTGTAAAAAGCATCGGCGTGCTCAGGGTCCTGCTCGACGACTTTTTGCATGTTTTTCTCTGCTTCTTCATACTGCTCTGTTTTTGCCAGAGCAAGCGCATATTGAAAGCGCGCTTCCACATCGTCTTCATCCAATTCCACCGCACGCATTAAATACGGCAGCGCCATCACAGTTTGATCCAAATATAAAAAAGACAGCCCCAGCATAAAGTAAGCATCCGCTTCTTCCATTCCGCTCCGGATGGCTCTTTCAAAGCGCTGCGCGGCTTCTTCAAAACGCTCATTCGTAAAATAAAAAGAGCCAAGCGCGTATTGAGCTGAACTCGAGTCAGGAGCGACCTCAACCGCTTTTTGATAAAATCTTAATGCCCGTTCCCCATCATTCATCTCAGCCAGTACATGGCCAAAATTAATATATGCAGCTGGTTCTTCCGGCTTTTCTTCAATTTGCTCGGTGAAAAGCTTAAGTGCTTCTTCCCATTTTCCTTCTTGTAACAATTCAATACCCTGCTGATTTTTATCCATGTGAAGCCTCCCAGTTTTTCTTTATTATAACAAAGAAAACCGCTCCACGTAGAGAGGAGCGGACTGCATTCAGCCGACATAATCGAGCTGTTTGTTTTCTTTATATACTTTATCGATTGTTCCGCCGCCAAGACAAACATCTCCATCATACAGTACAACCGCCTGACCCGGGGTGATCGCACGAACCGGTTCATCAAAAACGACCCGCGCTGTTCCGTCTCCGGTTTGTGTTACCGTCACGCCGGTATCTGCCTGGCGGTAACGGAATTTCGCTGTACAATGGAACGTCTCCGGCATTGGTTCGTTTGTTGTAAAGCCCACTTGCACAGCGTCAAGCGAATCAGAGTACAGTGATTCATGATGGAAGCCTTGTACAACATACAGTTCGTTTGTTTTTAAATTTTTCCCGCCAACAAACCATGGCTCACCGCTTCCGCCGATCCCAAGACCGTGCCGCTGTCCGATTGTATAGTACATGAGTCCGTCATGACGGCCCATTTTAAGGCCATCGAATGTAACCATATCACCCGGCTGAGCAGGCAAATACTGGCCTAAAAACTCTTTGAAATTGCGCTCGCCGATAAAACAAATACCAGTCGAGTCTTTTTTCGTCGCAGTCGCGAGTCCGGCTTCTGCTGCCAGCTCCCGCACCCGTTTTTTCTCAAGCTCTCCGATAGGGAACATTACTTTTTCCAGCTGGCTTTGAGACAACTGGTTTAAAAAGTAGGTCTGATCCTTGTTATCATCCACACCGCGCAGCATTTTCACTTCACCGCCGGAACGATCAATACGCGCGTAGTGGCCAGTTGCCAAGTAATCAGCACCCAGCTTCATCGCATGATCAAGAAAAGCTTTAAATTTTATTTCTTTGTTGCACATCACGTCCGGATTAGGGGTCCGGCCCGCTTTATATTCATCTAAAAAGTAGGTAAATACTTTATCCCAATACTGTTTTTCAAAGTTAACCGCGTAATACGGAATACCAATTTGGTTGCAGACGCGAATAACGTCCTCATAGTCTTCAGTCGCCGTGCAGACACCAAATTCGTCTGTATCATCCCAGTTTTTCATAAAAATGCCGACTACATCATACCCTTGTTCTTTTAATAAAAGCGCCGCTACCGAAGAATCAACGCCTCCTGACATACCGACGACAACACGGGTGTCTTTCGGTGCTTTCATTGCTTCATCCTCTTTCTATTGAAGCCGCTTCGCGATTTTCGCTGTTTCAAGAGCGGCTTGTTCAATTTGTTTCGTTGTATTATTAAACCCAAAGCTAAAGCGGATTGACGACCGAAGTTTAGGTGAATTTTCCCCAAACATCGCCGTTAAAACATGCGACGGCTCAATGGAACCAGCTGTACAAGCCGACCCGCTTGATGCGGCGATACCAGCCATATCCAGGTTCACCAAAAAAGCTTCTACATCTGTTTCGGGAAAAAACAAGTTTAGCACATGCGGCAGGGAATGTTCAACTTTGCCGTTTACTGAAAATGAAGCGCCCTGCTCGGAAAGTGTATCAATAAAAAGCTTTTTCATTTCCATATAACGGGCAGCTCGTTCTTCCTGTGTTT
Source organism: Domibacillus sp. DTU_2020_1001157_1_SI_ALB_TIR_016 (assembly GCF_032341995.1). NCBI lineage: Bacteria > Bacillati > Bacillota > Bacilli > Caryophanales > Bacillaceae > Domibacillus > Domibacillus sp. DTU_2020_1001157_1_SI_ALB_TIR_016. The sequence continues at coordinate 1,223,128 of NZ_CP135439.1, read as the reverse complement.
GTTCCGCGATTTTGGCAGCTTGCGCCATACCGGCAATGGCCGCTGTATTTTCCGTTCCTGCACGGCGTTTACGCTCCTGTTCTCCTCCGTATAAAAGCGGCACAAGCGCTGTTCCCGGTTTAACATAAAGAGCGCCGATACCTTTTGGGCCGTTAATTTTATGTCCTGAGACGGAAAGAAAGTCGACGTTCAATTTTTTCACATCAATTGGCAGGATACCATATGCCTGGACAGCATCCGTGTGAAAAAGAGCGGAATGGCCCGAAAGCAGCTGTCCGATAGCCTCGATTGGCTGAAGAGCACCTGTTTCGTTGTTGCCATACATGATAGAAACAAGAATGGTATCCTCCCGCAGCGCATCTTCTACCGCTGAAAGGGATACAATTCCTTCTTCATTGACAGGCAGATACGTTACTTCAAATCCGTCCCTCTCAAGTGCTTCACATGCATGCAAAACCGCGTGATGTTCAATGTTGGTAGTAATAATATGACCCGGCCCTTTTGAACGCGCGGTACCCAAAATGGCCAGATTGTCTGCTTCTGTACCGCTCCCCGTAAAAATGATATCGTTAAAGCCGGCGTTTATCGTAGCAGCAATCACGCTTCTTGCTTCATCGACAATCCGGCGCGATTCCCGTCCAAACGAATGAATGCTTGATGGGTTTCCATAAGTTTCGGTTAAAACTTCTGCCATCGCTGCGGCCGCTTCTGGATGAACAGGCGACGTGGCTGCGTGGTCTAAATAAATTCGTTCCATATTGACACCTCGTTAAATATAAAACATATATGCGTCAGATTCACCGGTTACGGTGTGATTCGCCAGGTCATCGAGTGTTGTATTTTCCAAAACGCCCTTGATCGCTTCGCTAATCCGGATCCATAGCTCCCGTTTCGCCGGCTCTTCGTCTTCAATTCCCTCCACAAGTGTGATTGGACCTTCGAGCACCCGGATAATATCGCCTGCTGTAATGTCCTGCGGCTCGTGTCCAAGCACATAGCCGCCATAGGCGCCACGAATACTGCGGACAAACCCGGCATTGCGGAGCGGCGCAATCAGCTGCTCAAGGTAGTGTTCCGACAAATCATGGGCTCCAGCAATTACACGAAGAGAAGTTGGCCCATCACCGTGGCGTTTAGCCAGTTCAATCATAATGGTCAGTCCGTATCTTCCTTTAGTTGAGATTCTCATTTATTTGTGCCTCATTTCTTTTTTAATCCAATGATCCCTATAGTATATCATTTTATAGGTACAAAAAACATGCCGGAATACTCGGGATATGATACAGTGAATCTACCAAATGAGAAAGAGGGATTCATATGAAGCCGCTCGCCTACCGAATGAGACCGCGTACCATTGATGAGGTAGCCGGACAGGAGCACTTAACAGGTGAAGGCAAAATCATCAGGCGGATGACTGAAGCCAAAAAATTATCTTCTATGATTTTATACGGTCCCCCTGGAACCGGCAAAACATCGATTGCCAGTGCCATTGCGAGTACAACACGGTATGCGTTTCGCATGCTTAATGCTGTTACCAGCAACAAAAAAGATATGGAAATTGTCGCTGCGGAAGCTAAAATGTCCGGGACCGTCATTTTGCTTTTAGACGAGGTTCACCGCCTTGATAAAGCCAAGCAGGATTATTTGCTGCCTTTTCTTGAAAACGGCATGATTATTTTAATTGGCGCAACAACAAGCAACCCATATCATGCGATAAATCCGGCGATCCGAAGCCGCTGCCAAATTTTCGAAGTAAAGCCGCTCCGGCCCGATTCGGTAAAGCGGCTGTTAACGGAAGCGCTGCGCGACAAAGAGCGCGGGCTTGGCATGTTCAAAACAGAGATCACGGACGAAGCACTTACTCATTTTGCCCAAGGTTCCGGCGGTGATGTACGCAGCTCATTAAACGCGCTTGAACTGGCTGTGTCGTCCACTAAACCAGATGCAGACGGGATTATTCGTATCTCGCTCGAAACAGCCGAAGAATGCCTTCAGCAAAAAAGTTTTGCCCATGATAAGGATGGCGATGCTCATTATGATGTTTTGAGCGCTTTTCAAAAATCGATTCGCGGCAGTGATGTGAATGCTGCACTTCATTATCTGGCCCGCTTGATTGAAGCCGGCGACCTTGTCAGCATCGCCCGGCGTCTTGTTGTAATTGCGTACGAGGATATCGGCCTTGCAAGCCCGCAGGCTGGTGAACGTACACTGGCCGCTGTCGAAGCGGCCGAACGGCTCGGATTCCCGGAAGCACGTATCCCCCTTGCCAATGCAGTAGTAGAGCTTTGCTTATCGCCAAAATCCAATTCCGCTTATAAAGCGATTGATGCGGCACTGGCCGATGTGCGGGCCGGGCGGTCAGGTGCAGTGCCTGACCATTTAAAAGACGCTCATTATAAAAGTGCGGCTAAACTGGGCCATGGAGTCGGCTATCAGTACCCGCATGATTTTGACGGCGGATGGATCGCACAGTCTTATCTGCCGGATACCTTAAAGCATAAACGTTATTTTGAACCGAAGGCAACTGGAAAATTCGAAAAGACATTGGCCGGTATATACGAAAAAATTGAAAGAAGCAAAACATAATATGCCGGTGTACAGGCAAACAAAAACACCAGCCTCTCTCTAGAGGAGCTGGTGTTTTTCATTTGCCATCAGTTCATTGCCTCACTGACCTGGCTCATTTCCCCCGCCCACTGCCGGGCCTCTTCATAAATCATTTTCACTGTTTGCACATTCAGCCCAAGCTCTTGCACTTTTGTTTCAATGATCTTCCAATCCACCATATCCATACCGACTACAAGTTCTAAGAAAGGAGTGATAGGCGTGATAGTTCCCCTTAACGTTTCATTTACCTGATCAGATAATGGAATTTGTGCTAATACATCTGACATGCTGCACTTAAGCAGTACATCTACGAGTGAAAACATACCTGCAAGAAAAAACTCGGCTGCATTCCCAGCTTGAGTGTTCCTGGCCAGTTCCTCGCACGCTTTTGCGCGAAACAGCGCCGATTCCATTAATTCTTTTGTTTTGGCCGGCAAGTCCTTTTGAATTTCCCGCAGAGCCAGCATATACAGCCATTTTGTCAGTTCAATAAATCCAAGCATCATAATCGCTTGTTTAATAGACTTAATCTTGGCTCTTGTACGCAGTGCAGGTGAATTGGCCAGCTTTAATAGATGATACGACAGTGACACATCCCGTTCAATCAAGCGGGTAATGTTTTCAATATCGATTTCCTCTTCCTGCAAAAGCTTGATCAAATGAAAATAAGTGACCGCATTGATCGGCAGGTATGCTGACTGAATCAGCTGCGGTTTCGCAAAAAAGTAGCCTTGAAACAGTTCGTAACCTGCCCTTTTTGCCCTCTCGAATTCTTCATGTGTTTCGACCTTTTCTGCCAGAAGCACAATATGCGGAAAATCGTTTTTCACTTTTTGTTCGATGGCCAGCCGCTCAGCGGGTATTGTATGTAAAAAATCTACCTTTATGTATGTAGTCAGGTTAAACAGCTCATTATACAGATCCGTCTGCCCGCGCAGAATAAAATCATCTAAAGCAATTGAGTACCCTTTTTGTTTCAGTCTCTGAAGAACAGCAATCAGTTCAGCTGTAATTGGAATATCCTCCAGCACTTCAATAATAACGTGCTCCGCCGGAAAGTTTTCAGCCACTTTTTCTTTTAACAGCGTTTCTGTAAAGTTAATAAAACAAGGGTGCCCATGGGCTATTTTTTCTACTCCAACCGTCAAAAATGAATGAATTAACACTTCAATTGTCGCCTGATCCGGGGACACATCCGGAAAAGTATTGGTTTCGCTGTTTCGGTACAGCAGCTCATAACCAAATACGTGCTCATTGACGTTGAAAATGGGCTGGCGTGCCATAAATAAATTCATCTTTTTGCACTCCGATCGTTATTAATCTATGACATTATACCAATATATAGATAAAAAGTCCCTTTTTTAAGCAAAAAAAGTCATCCTTGGAAAAGGATGACTTTTTAGTCGTTTACACGAGTGATTTTCACATCTTTTAAAATGTCACGAACAACATAGCTTGCTGCGATTAAGCCCGCAACAGATGGAACAAAAGCGTTTGAAGCGGGAGGCATTTTCGCTTTGCGAATTTCCGCCTCATCGTTGCCGACGACCTGACGTACATCTTCCCGGATCACAATTGGGCTTTCATCCGAGAAAATAACGGGAATGCCTTTTCGAATGCCTTCTTTGCGCAGGCGTGTGCGAATCACTTTTGCAATAGGATCCGTATGGGTTTTAGATATATCAGCAATGGTAAACCGTGTCGGGTCTAACTTATTCGCCGCCCCCATGCTGGAGATAATCAGAATATTTCGGTTTAAACATTCTTTCATTAAGTGAATTTTGTAAGAGATCGTATCGGACGCATCCACAACGTAATCGAGTCCGTAGCTGAAAAACTGCTCATATGTTTCTTCTGTATAAAACATTTTCAGTGCGATCACTTCACATTCAGGATTGATATCCGCAATTCGTTCTTTCATTAAATCCGCTTTTGGCTGTCCGACTGTTGATAAAAGTGCCGGAAGCTGGCGATTAATATTTGTAATATCGATCACATCTTTATCGACCAGAATTAAGCGACCGACTCCCGAACGGGCAAGTGCTTCCGCTGCAAATGAGCCCACTCCGCCAATGCCCAAAACGGCAACGGTTGCATTTTTTAATAGGTCAAGCCCTTCTTTTCCGAAGGCAAGTTCATTACGGGAAAATTGGTGAAGCATTTAAACAATCACTCCTGTTTTTAAGCATAAAAAAAGACGGCGAATCCCAATCGTGCCGTCGTTGTAATAACATATGTTTTGAACCCGCTCTACAGCAGGTGGGTGCCCTGTTCTGGGCGTTGCAAGTCCCCGCAAAGGGCATGTGCGCTGTCCAAAAACTCAGACTCCCTAACATATAGTGTTCGGTCAAAACAGAATGTGTAACTAACGTACACATCAGGATCCGCCTCATTGGAATCATATTATCATACGTTTTTTTGAAAATCAACTAATGACCACTGCGAATTTATCAGAAAATTAAAAACACAACTTTTTTCTTATTTCGCTGTTTGGCTGATACGCAGATGCAGTTCTTCAAGCTGTGCATTGGACACTTCGCCCGGCGCATCTGTTAATACGTCTGCTGCACTTGCTGTTTTCGGGAAAGCAATGGTATCACGCAGATTTGTACGGCCGGCAAGAAGCATAACTAAACGGTCTAAGCCAAGCGCAATACCGCCGTGCGGAGGCGTACCATATTCAAATGCATCCATAAGGAAGCCGAACTGTTCTTTCGCCTGCTCTTCTGTGAAACCAAGCAGCTTGAACATTTTTTCCTGCACATCACGTTCGAAAATACGAATCGAGCCGCCGCCGAGTTCATAGCCGTTTAACACAATGTCATAGGCTTGCGCACGTACCGCGCCCGGGTTTGATTCCATTTTCTCGATATCTTCACGGAATGGCATTGTAAATGGATGGTGCGCTGCGTAGTAGCGTCCTTCTTCTTCGTCATACTCAAGCAGCGGCCAGTCTGTTACCCAAAGGAAATTGTATTTAGATTCATCGATCATGCCAAGCTCTTTACCAAGTTTTAAGCGAAGAGCACCTAATGCATCGGCTACAACCTGCTTTTTGTCTGCGACGAACATGATTAAATCGCCTGTATTTGCTTCGGCTGTTTCCAGCATCTTCGCCTGTTCTTCGTCCGTGAAGAACTTGATAATCGGCCCTTTCATGCCGTCTTCTTCAACTTTCAGCCAAGCAAGGCCTTTCGCACCGTAAATCGCTGCAAACTCTGTTAGATGATCAATATCTTTACGAGAATACTTTTCAGCACCGCCCGGTACACAAAGCGCTTTTACTTGTCCGCCTGACTCCACAACCTGCGCGAATACTTTAAATCCAGATCCACGAACTACATCGGCCATATCGATCAATTCAAGACCAAAGCGTGTATCCGGCTTGTCAGAACCAAAACGGTTCATCGCGTCTTCATATGTCATGCGTTCAAAAGATCCATCGATGTCGAGGTCTTTCACGCGCTTCATCACTTTTTTCAGCATTTCTTCTGTCATTTGCATGATGTCTTCCTGGCTCATAAAGCTTGTTTCAATATCGACTTGTGTGAATTCAGGCTGACGGTCTGCACGCAAATCTTCATCACGGAAGCAGCGGGCAATTTGATAGTAACGGTCTACACCAGACACCATAAGCAGCTGTTTGAAAATTTGCGGTGACTGCGGCAGCGCGTAAAACTCGCCTGGATGAACACGGCTTGGAACCAGATAATCACGTGCGCCTTCCGGTGTTGATTTTGTTAAAATCGGTGTTTCCACATCAAGAAAACGATTTTCGTCTAAATAATCACGAATCGTTTTTGTTACATCACTGCGCATTTTTAGTGTTTCAAACATCACCGGACGGCGAAGATCCATGTAACGGTATTTTAAGCGGACGTCTTCGTTTACTTCCGTTCCGTCTTCAATCATGAACGGCGGTGTTTTCGCTTCGCTCAGTACATTGATTTCCGTTACGTGTACTTCAATCGTACCAGTCGGGATGTTTTCATTTACGGTTTCCGCGTCACGCTTTACAATTGTCCCTTTGACATCAAGTACATATTCATTGCGGACTTTTTCTGCCACAGCAAGTGCTTCTGCTGAAATTTCCGGGTTAAACACGATCTGCATGATGCCTGTACGGTCACGCAAATCAATAAAAATGACGCTCCCAAGGTCACGGCGGCGCTGCACCCACCCTTTTAATGATACTTCTTTTCCAATATGTTCTTCGGTCATTTCACCGTTATAAAACGTGCGTCCAAACATTTACTTCGCCTCCATTTTTGTTTTAATATAGCCAGCCAGCTCATCCAGTGGCACCTGGTCCTGGGAACCCGCCGCCATGTCTTTGACGGTAATCCGGTTTTCCGCCAGTTCATCTTCGCCCAAAATCGCTGTAAAGCGGGCGTGCTGGCGGTCAGATGCTTTAAGCTGAGCTTTCATTTTTCGGTCCTGGTAGTCACGGTCTGCTGAAAGACCCGCTGTACGCAGATCATGAACAAGCGAGACGGACCGGTCTTTTGCTGCATCTCCCAGCGCTACTACAAAACAGTCAATTCCTTGATCGATCGGCCATTCTACGCTCTCTGCCTCCATCGCGGCAATAAACCGCTCAATACTGAAAGCAAAGCCGATTCCCGGTGATTCCGGACCGCCAAGCTGCTGGACAAGACCGTTGTAGCGTCCTCCTCCGCACAGCGTCGTGATGGCTCCGAAGCCCTCTGCCTCGCTCATCACTTCAAAAGCTGTGTGATTGTAGTAATCAAGCCCGCGGACAAGCTTTGGATCTACGGTATATGAAATGCCGATTGCATCTAAATAGCCGGTGACTTTCTCAAAGTACGCTTTTGATTCTTCGTTTAAGTAGTCCAGAATAGAAGGTGCTGTCTGCATCAGCTCATGATTCCGGTCTTTTTTGCAATCTAAAATCCGGAGCGGGTTTTGCTGCAAACGCGTCTGGCAGTCGCTGCAGAATTCCTCAATACGCGGCTCGAAATGGCCGATGAGCGCTTCCCGGTGTGCATTTCGGCTGTCAGCATCGCCAAGAGAATTAATGACGAGATTTAACTTTTGAAGCCCTGCTGCTTTGTAAATATCCATTACAAGTGCAATCACTTCCGCGTCGATTGCCGGATCTTCGCTGCCAATCGCTTCTACACCAAACTGGACAAACTGGCGGTAGCGGCCCGCCTGGGGGCGTTCATACCGGAACATCGGGCCTGTGTAAAACAGCTTGACCGGCTGATCCGGGTGGCCAAACATTTTGTTTTCCACAAATGAACGGACAACCGCGGCTGTTCCTTCTGGGCGAAGGGTTAAACTGCGCTCTCCTCTGTCTTCGAACGTGTACATTTCTTTTTGAACGATATCGGTTGTATCGCCGACGCTGCGCTTGAACAATTCGGTATGCTCAAAAATCGGTGTGCGAATTTCTTTATAGTGATAACGGCGGCAGACGTCTTTAGCAATGGATTCTATGTACTGCCATTTTTCTGACTGTCCTGGCAAAATATCCTGCGTACCACGTGGAATATTCACTGACATGGTCGTTCCTCCTTTATTTGTAAAAGCACATAAAAAAACTTCCATCCCTGCACTGCGCGCAGGGACGGAAGTTTTCCGCGGTACCACCCTCGTTAAAGCCGAAGCTTTCCCTTTTTTGATAACGCAATACGCGGTTTTTCCTACTGTTGTTTCAGAAAAACGCCTCAGAAGTGTCTGTTCATGAAGGTGCACCGTAAATGCTCTCAGTCGCGGCATTTTTCTCTGTCCGGGCATGGGCTTCACTACTTTTCTTCGTCTATGGCTTTTCATATGTTTTTTATGATGGACTGGATATCCAGCCGATGAAAAGATTATAAAAAACTTTTCTCCTGATTTCAACCTTAATCTTTCGTATCAAGAATTAAGGTAACCGGACCGTCGTTTACAAGCGACACATCCATCATGGCGCCAAACACACCTGTTTCCACCTGTACGCCTTTTTCGCGGATGAGGCGGTTAAAGGCATCATATAGCCCTTCTGCCTGGACACCGGATGCTGCCTTCATGAAATTCGGACGCCGCCCTTTTTTGCAGTCACCGTACAAGGTAAACTGGGAAACCGATAAAATCGATCCGCCCCGCTCAAGCAGTGATTCATTCATTTTTCCCGACTCATCTTCGAAAATACGCAGATGCACAATTTTTTCAGCGAGCCAGGCTGCATCCTGCTCCGTATCCTCATGGGTCACACCGACTAGAAGGACAAGGCCTGAGTCAATGGCTCCTTTGATTGCTCCGTCCACTGTCACGCTTGCTTGTTTGCTTCTTTGTAAAACCACTCTCATTCTTCTACACCTGCCAACGTTAATTCATAATGCGGCGGACTGCATAAATGTCTGGAATTTGTTTAACCCGTTCCACCACTTTTTGCAGGTGATTCACATTACGAATAAAAATAGACATATCGATTTTAGCCATTTTATTTCGGTCTGAACGTCCAGATACCGCGGAAATATTTGTTTTTGTTTCACTGACTACATGCAGCACTTCATTTAAAAGACCCTGACGGTCGTAGCCGGAAATCTCAATATCAACCAAATACTCTTTTTGATTTGCACCGCCTGACTCCCACTCAACCGGGATCAAGCGATTTTCTGCATCGTCATCCGCCGTCACGTTCGGACAGTCTTCCCGGTGAACAGAGACACCGCGCCCTTTTGTAATATAGCCGACGATATCGTCACCCGGCACAGGGTTACAGCAGCGGGACAGCCGAATCAGCAAGTTGTCGATGCCTTTAACCGTAACACCGGCATTTTTCTTTTGAGCAGCTGGATTTGGCGGCGTTTTAATTTCCTTCACCACTTCACTCAGAGCCGCTTCCTGATCACGCTGCTTGCGAAGCTTTTCAGTCAGCCGGTTGGCTACTTGAAGAGCGGTGACTCCGTTATAACCGACTGCTGCATACATGTCGTCTTCATTCAAGAAGTTGAACTTTTCCGCCACGCGCTTTAAGTTCTGCTGCGTCAACACTTCTTTTACATCAAATTCCATATTTTTAATTTCATTCTCGACCATTTCCTGGCCTTTTTCCACGTTTTCTTCACGATTTTGCTTTTTGAAGAATTGGCGGATTTTGTTTTTCGCCTGCGACGTCTGCGCCATTTTGATCCAGTCTTTACTCGGGCCGTATGAATGCTTTGACGTCAGAATTTCTAAAATATCGCCTGTTTTTAATTTATAATCAAGCGTAACCATCTTCCCATTTACTTTTGCACCAATGGTTTTATTGCCAATTTCCGAGTGAATACGGTAGGCGAAATCAATCGGGACAGAACCGGCCGGCAGCTCCAGCACATCGCCTTTTGGCGTAAACACAAACACCATATCCGAAAACAAATCGAGCTTTAATGATTCCATAAACTCTTCTGCATCCTGCGATTCATTTTGGAAATCCAGAATTTCACGGAACCACGTCATTTTCTTTTCAAACGATGCATTTTCGTCTACCGTTCGTCCTTCTTTATAGGCCCAATGCGCCGCAACCCCGTACTCGGCAATTCGGTGCATCTCCTCTGTTCGAATCTGCACTTCAAGCGGATCACCTTTCGGGCCGATGACCGTCGTGTGAAGAGACTGGTACATGTTTGTTTTCGGCATCGCTATATAATCTTTGAAACGTCCTGGCATCGGTTTCCAGCATGTATGAATAATGCCGAGCGCTGCATAACAGTCTTTGATGCTGTCTACGACAATACGAACCGCTAATAAGTCGTAAATTTCATTAAACTGTTTGTGCTGCATGGCCATTTTCCGATAAATACTGTAAATATGTTTAGGGCGGCCGGAAATTTCCGAGGTGATATCCATCTCATCGAGCCGTGTTCTCATTAAATCAATGACGTCATCTAAATACTGCTCCCGCTCCTCGCGCTTACGTTTCATTAAATTGACAATCCGGTAATACTGCTGCGGATTCAAATAACGAAGTGCTGTATCTTCCAGCTCCCATTTAATCTTTGACATTCCAAGACGATGGGCAAGAGGCGCAAAAATTTCCAGCGTTTCGTTGGAAATACGGCGCTGCTTTTCCTGCGGCAGGTGTTTCAACGTTCTCATATTGTGCAGGCGGTCTGCCAGCTTTATTAAAATCACACGAATGTCCTGTGCCATTGCGACAAACATTTTCCGGTGATTTTCCGCCTGCTGTTCTTCTTTTGACTTATATTTAATTTTCCCAAGCTTTGTGACACCGTCTACCAGCATTGCTACTTCCGCATTAAATTCATTCGCCAAGTCCTGCAGTGTCACATCCGTGTCTTCTACCACATCATGCAGAAAACCGGATGCGACCGTTGCCGGGTCCATTTCAAGATCAGCCAATATGCCCGCAACCTGGATAGGATGAATGATGTACGGTTCGCCCGATTTACGAAACTGGTGCTTATGCGCTTCTTTTGCGTACTCAAACGCACGCCGGACAAATCCGACATGCTCTTCGTTCAAGTAGGCACGGGTCCGGTCGATGACCTGGTCGGCGGTTAATATCTGGTCTTTCGCCATATGTTTTGTTCACCTTCGCCCTTTCCGAAAAAAACTGATTGTTCTTATTATCGAAAAAAAAGCGCAGGATGTAAAGTCATCCTGCACTTTTTTTGTGAATTAGGCGATTTTTGTCGAATCAGTCGTACGGAATGATGGTTAATATATCATATCCATCCAATTTCTCGCGCCCGTTCAAGTAATTTAATTCAATTAAAAATGCAATACCTACTACAATACCGCCAAGCTGCTCTACAAGCTTGATTGTCGCTTCAATCGTACCGCCTGTTGCCAGCAGGTCATCTGTAATAAGAACACGCTGACCCGGCTTAACGGCGTCTTTATGGATCGTCAGCACGTCTTTTCCATACTCAAGCCCATATTGTACTTTGATCGTCTCACGCGGCAGCTTGCCTTCTTTACGGACCGGCGCAAAGCCAACACCAAGAGAGTAGGCAACCGGGCAGCCTACAATAAAGCCACGCGCTTCCGGACCTACAATTAAATCTACTTGTTTATCTTTTGCATACGTGACAATTTGATCCGTTGCATAACGAAATGCCTCGCCATTGTCCATTAGTGGTGTGATATCTTTAAACTGAATGCCCGGCTTTGGCCAATCCGGCACTATTTTAATATACTCTTTTAAATTCATGTTAATCGTTCCTCCCAGTGTCTAGCGGGCTGCTTCATCCATTCATCCAGAATTATTTTTAATTCACGGTAGGATGAGTACAGCAGCTTTTGTTCAAGGTTAAATTGCGTCTGCTTTCGTATGTAGGCAGGCGACTCGCTCAAATCACGTTTGTCCGCTTCTCTTTGCACTTCAATCTTTCCATTCTCTAGTTTAACAAATCCAAGCTCTAAAAACACGTTTGACATAAAACGAATAGCAGCATAAGACCAGCCCTGCTTTTTCGCCAGCAGCTCGCCATGCTGTTTTACGTCGAATGAGCCTCTTTTCAATAAAAACGCGTAATACCATTTGAAATGATCCCGTGTTGGCATCGAACTGAAGAAATGATTCTCCTGCGTGCTGAAATGGGCATAAATACGAGCCGGGGACTTTCCACCCAGGAGTGACTTGATCACTTCTTCCCTTTCCGGCAAATCTAACAGTACTACATTTTTGCCATCCATTTCAACAGCTTGGGCATCCTGTTCATTTTGAACAAATACGACATTAGGATCCCCTGATGCACGGCTGAAGGATACAGCGACCTTTACATCGGGTATGTTCTTGTACCAGCTTGAAACATTTCTTCCGCCGCGCATATCAAACAGCTGGCATTCGTCCACTCGAAGGTCGCGAAGCATAAGCTGCGGGCGGCGCATATTATTCCATTCATTAATAGACAGTTCGCCAATCACCGAAATATCTGATGTTTTCGCTATTTGATCGACGTACTCTCCCATGCCAAAACCGACTCCGTCAATGGTCTGCCCATTTTGTTCAAACGCTGCTTTTAAGTGCGTTTGGTTGGCGCCAATCTTTTTCATCGAAGCAATTTTAGCATCGTGGATCACAAAAAGCGGTTTCGGGTTATTCATGCCAAACGGCGCCAGCTTATTCAGCTCCTCAATCCCCTGCACTGTAATATCAGACACCGAGGCCTGCGCATCGACTTGAACAATTGGCGTAAAATCCTCTTCCGTAAGTGTATCCTTAGCGATACGAACCATACGGCTGCGCAGCTCATCTACATCATGAATCGACAGGGTCATGCCGGCAGCCATTGGATGACCGCCGAAATGCGGCAAAATATCCCGGCAGGTTGACAGGCTTTGAAACAAATCAAAACCTTTAATACTTCTGGCTGAGCCTTTCGCAATGCCTTTCTCAGAATCAAAACCAAGCACGATAGCCGGCCGATAAAATGTGTCAGTCAAACGGGACGCAACAATTCCGACAACGCCGGGATTCCACCCTTCCTTGCCTACCACAATGACCGGGTACTCATCCGACGGAAACTCCTGGTTTACCATGTCAATTGCTTCTTTTGCCATGTCGTTGACGATAGACTGCCGTTGTTTATTCATCGCGTCGATTTCTTCTGCAAGCATCATCGCTTCTTCTATGTCTTCCGTTAACATTAATTCTGCAGCAGGCCCCGCATCATCAAGGCGGCCGGCTGCATTAATACGCGGTCCGATCATAAATCCGACCGTTTCTTCATCAATAGATGACTGCTCTGTGCCGGTCTGTTTGCAAAGCGCGACAATACCCGGCCGCTCTGTCTGGCGCAGGGCGGACAGACCTTTTTTGGCAATAAGCCGGTTCTCTCCGTACAGCGGCACCAGATCGGCAATGGTGCCAATCGCAGCCAAATCAAGCAGATGTTCCGGTACTTTCCCATATAACGCATGTGCCATCTTCAGCGCCACCCCTACACCGGCAAGATATCCAAATGGATACGTGCCCTCTGGATGCTTCGGGTGGATAATCGCTAATGCTTCCGGCAGTACAGGCCCGGGTTCATGGTGATCAGTAATAATTAAGTCAATGCCAATCTCCTTGGCCACCTGTGCTTCATGAACGCCTGAAATTCCGGTATCAACCGTAATAATTAAACCAAAGCCACTTTCTTTCGCATGACGAAAAGCCGGCTCATTCGGACCATAGCCTTCAGTGAACCGGTTCGGAATATAATAATCAGCGAGAACACCATAATCGCGAAGCGCTGTTAAAAGCAGCGACGTACTGCTGACACCATCAGCGTCATAGTCACCAAAAACAAGAACAGCTTCTTCCCGCTCTTTCGCCTGACGAATGCGGTCGATTGCTTTGTTCATATCTTTTAACAAAAAAGGATCGTGAAAAGCGACACCTTCATCAAACAAAAATGCACGTGCTTCTTCTTTTTCTGTGATTCCCCGTCCCAATAAAAGCGATGCAGCGAGAGGGCTTGTTCCAACTTCTTCCGCAAACGCTTCACTTTTTTTGCGGTCCACTTCTTTCAAGGACCAGCGCATTTTTGGTTTCAGCATAATTTCACCCCATAACGTACTCATTATACGGGTCAATTGAACAAATGACAATATGATTCAAAAGAAGAGAGCTGAGTGGGTTTCACTCAGCTCTCCTTTTTCTTTTATGAATCACCGTCCGGCGCCAGCCGGGTTGACGTAGCAGCGGGTGTTCTCTGCTCCCGGTGCTCAAGCTTTAATTCATGCAATTCTTTTTTTAACTGCTCATTTTGCCGGACCAGCTCCTTACGCTGCCGCTTAAGCGCCAATGTACGAAACAAACTAAACATAAAGATAGCGAGTCCGCCAAGCAGCACAGAAAACAAAATAACAAGAATTAGCGGCCATTGTGCAGAACCAAATAGGTAATTTACCGTTACCGGATTTACATTAATGACAGCAAAAACAGCGATAACAAGTGCGAAAATCAATCCTAAAATAAGAGCTGTTTGTGTTTTCATCTTTTCCCCTCCCTACATGTCCTTACTTTTCCTTTTTCGAATTCACTTCAAACATCGGCCGGCCGCTTCTCTCTTGAATTCTTTTTCCAAAACAGGCACGATAAGAGAAAAAGAAAGCAGGAGTAGCATGCAGCGTTTTTATATCGACATTCTTCAAGGAAGAGGGAGTTATTATGAGCTCGGGCTGCTTGCCGGCGAAAAATTAAAGGAATCGCCTCTTTTTGCGGCTCATCAAAAACGGCGCCAAAAGTCTCTTCGTTCTTATGATATTGATTTCAAAAAGGTAAAAGCCTACTTTCAATCCTTCCTTCCTCTTGCATGGGAAGAGCTTGAGGGCCTTGCAGAGTCTCTTGGCTGGTCTTTATATGATGTGGTTCACGAATACAGCGGTTTTCAAGCTGATGATGTAAACAGCGGCTGTTCTGCCCTGATGAACAATGGCGTTTTCGCAAGAAACTATGATTATCACCCGAAAACCTATGAAGGCAGACTTTTATTGTGGCAGCCTGCTCATGGCTATGCTTCGGTCGGTATAAGCGGCAGGATGATTGGGCGGATTGACGGCATGAATGAAAAAGGGCTTGTGATTGGCTTTCACTTTGTAAACCGGCGCCGTGCTGAAGATGGATTTACATGCAGCTTTATCGCTCGCATGGTGCTGGACTCGTGTGCGACAACAGACCAGGCGATCGACCTGCTTCGTTCTATTCCGCACCGTCATGCATTTAATTACTCTCTTTATGATGCTTCCATGCATAGTGCAGTTGTCGAAGCGTCACCACGAGGGGTACAAGTGCATAAGCAAGCTGCAGCTTGTGCGAATCATTTTTTACCGGGCACCTTATCGTCCGAAAACCGCCATCATACAGCTGAGTCTAAAGAACGGCTGCAGACGCTGCAGCACTTTTCCGGAAGCGCACAAAGCGCCATGGAACGATACAAGCTTTTCAACGATCCTGCTTATGGCATTTTTAAAAAGAAATACGCCAGCTGGGCGGGAACCCTTCACACAACCGTATATGAACCGGCTTCTCTCCGGATGCTTCTTGGCGTCGGCGAAAGCGCCCATCCTCTTCCCATTGACTTCGGCCGCTGGCTGGCTGGAGAGCGGCTTCCCATTACCCGTGTGTTTGGAAAAATTGATTCGAATGAGTCGTTTTTGCATATGTCATGAGCGTACAAAAAAAGACAGGCTTTTTCAGCCTGTCTTTTTTTATTATGCAGATTTTGATTGCTGCATTTGACGCACTTCTTCGAGGTATTGTCTACCTTTCGCTTCATTGTACTGTCCTTCCCATTTAGACATTACAATAGCAGCAAGAGAGTTACCTACAACGTTAACCACTGTACGGGCCATGTCCATGATCCGGTCGATTCCCGCGATGAATGCCAAGCCTTCAACCGGGATTCCCACACTTCCAAGTGTAGCAAGAAGCACAACGAAGGAAACACCTGGAACTCCTGCAATTCCTTTGGAAGTAACCATTAACACAAGTACAAGTGAGATTTGTTCTGCCATCGACAAGTCGATTCCATACATTTGCGCGATAAACAAAGCTGCAATCGCCTGATAAAGGGTAGATCCATCAAGGTTAAATGAATAACCCGTTGGAATAACGAATGAAACGATCGCTTTCGGGCAGCCGAACTTCTCCATTTTTTCAATTAATTTCGGCAGCACTGTCTCCGAACTTGACGTTGTATACGCAAGAATCATTTCGTCTTTTAAAATTCTAAATACGTTAAAAATGTTTACTCCAGCGATTTTCGCTGTAAGTCCCAATACAACAAGGATAAAGAAAATCATTGACCCGTATACAAGAATAACCAGTTTACTTAGCGGGATCAGTGATTCAACCCCGAATTTAGATACGGTTACACCAATCAAGGCAAATACGCCGAACGGCGCGAATTTCATGATTTGGTTTGTAATATAAAACATCGCCTCTGCCGTTCCCTGGAAAAATTGCAGAACCGGCTTTCCTTTTTCACCAATTGCGGCAATACCAAGACCAAATACAACAGAGAAAAAGATGATTGCCAGCATATCACCCTCTGCAAGAGAAGTGAATAAGTTTGACGGCACGATATTAACAAACGTTTCAGCAAACCCATGGCTGGCTGTTTCTTCTGTTGTGTCTACATAGCTGCTGATATCGGTTTTATCCAAATTGGACATATCAACTCCAGCACCTGGCTGGAAAATATTGGCGGCAGCAAGACCAACCAAAATCGCGATTGTTGTAATGATTTCAAAGTAAAGAATTGTTTTACCGCCCAGTCTTCCAAGCTTTTTCGTGTCGCCGACACCGGCTACCCCGACAATAATGCTGGAAATGACAATCGGAATGACAATCATTTTAATGAGACGCAGAAAAATATCGCCAATTGGCTGCAGATACGTGGCAACATGCGGGTTTCCAAAAAACATGGCACCGACCGCTATACCAAGAATTAAACCAATTAAAATCTGCCATGCTAAACCTATTTTTTTCATTTCATCAATCCCTTCCCCTTATTTATCATCCATCGCTGCATTCAGCTTCCCGCCAAATACGGCTGGTTATTCCCTAAAAACAGCTGTCAACCGTGCTTTTTTTATTTACATCCAGATGACAGGTATACTTCCATGTGTATAACTATATTTCACCACCTACAAAATCATACAATTACCTACAAAGGGAGCGTTTTTTTTATAAAAAAAACGTTAAGTTGTATTACGCATCGCCCAATTGTATACTATTCTTCATAAATCGAAACAAAAGGAGGGGGTTTTTATTTTTCCTTCCCGCGCCTTTTTGAAAAATGAGCGGCTCCTGATACTTATCATGATTTTGGCTGTTCCAGCAGCAGGAGAACTGAAGATTTATCCATTTGGAGAAGTGTTCCGGATTGGGCTGGGTCCGCCGGTTATGTTTTTCTTTTTGTTATATTTAAGGAAGGAACGGATCATATGGGCCGGCCTGCTTACCGCTGCAACGGTCTTTTTATTTCGTACCGGTCTTGAGACAGCTTCTTTTCATGAACAAGATCTCATCCTTTCTTTTTCGCATCATGTTCCAGCTTTTATTTATTATTTTTCATACGCTTGTTTGTTCCGTCTTTTTTACGTAAAAAGTCATCGAAATGGGCTGCTTGGCGTTGGATTTGCCATGCTTGGAATTGATTTGGCTTCCAATTCTATCGAGCTTTTTATTGATTATCTGCTGTTTGAGATTTCTCTTTCTTTCAACGACATAAAAGAAATTGTTCTCATTGCACTTGCCCGCAGTTTTATCGTTGTTAGTTTGCTGAACATGCTGAAACTAAATGAAGCGTATACAAGAGAAAAGCATATCACAGAGCGAAATGAGTATATGCTCATGCTTGTTTCCAGTTTGTATGAAGAAACTGTTTATTTAAAAAAAACACTCACTGATGCAGAAGAAGCGACAAAAGAATCCTATCATCTCTATCGCTCTCTAAAACAGGAAGATCATCCGGCAAGCCAGGAGGCATTGAAGCTGGCGGGTAAAATTCACGATATTAAAAAAGATAATCAGCGGATTTATGCCGGACTTTCCAATGTAATTACAAACGAAAGCCCGAAAGATTTTATGAGTGCTGAGGAACTTCTTCAACTAACAGTCCAGATTAATGAAAAGTATGCTGCTGCCTTAAAAAAGAAGGTGATCTTTTTATCTGCAGTATCGGGGGAGCATCCTCCATATCATGCTTATACGTTCCTGTCCCTTCTCAATAATTTGGTTTCAAATGCCGTCGAGGCCATACCAAAGGAAGGGTTTGTCCAAATCAAGCTTTTATCGCAGCAGGAGCACATTGAGCTTCAGGTGCGCAATAGCGGTCTTCCTATTTCCGATAAATATCAGAAGGTAATTTTCGAGCCGGGCTTTACAACAAAGTATGATGAACAAGGAAACCCTTCAACAGGCATTGGGCTTGCCCATGTAAAGGAGATCGTGAATGGATTTCATGGCAGTATTGAGTTAAAAAATGAACCGGGCAGTGTTTTGTTTCAAATTAACATTCCGGTTCAGGCGTTTATGCAGAAAGGTTGATTACATATGCGTTTTTTTCTTGTAGATGATGATGATGCAATTCGTCTTACGCTGACGAAAATTATTGAAGATGAGGATTTGGGAGAAGTGGCCGGAGAACAAGCAGATGGCGATGGATTAACCGGCGCGTTTTTGAACATGCAAAAAATTGATATCCTTTTTATTGATTTGCTGATGCCGATTAAAGACGGCCTGGAAACGATCCGTGACCTGGCAGGGTACAATGGCAAAGTGATTATGATTTCACAAGTAGAAACGAAGGAACTGATCGGTGAAGCATACGCCCTCGGTGTAGAATACTACGTTATGAAACCGATCAACCGAATTGAAATCATTACGGTCATTCGAAAAGTAAAAGAGCGGATTCAGCTTGAAAAATCAATCCAGACGATTAAAACATCCTTAAACAGCCTGCTGCCGGCCGAAGAATCGGACAGACGCGCTGCACAAAGCGAAACGAGCTTAATCGATACAGGAGAATATCTGCTGGCTGAACTGGGGATTGTCGGCCATAACGGCGCGAAGGATTTGCTTGATATTCTTTCCTTTTTATTTTCAGACGAGGAAGCGGCTTTTGATCCAAACTTTCCTTCTTTAAAAACCATTTTTGAAAAGACGATTCAAAAAAGACTGGGTGAATCTGCTTCCGCCCAAGCGGTTAACAGGGAAATAAAAGCTTCGGAACAGCGGGTCCGCCGCGCTATTATTCACTCCATCGTTCATTTTGCTTCACTCGGGCTGACTGATTACGCCAATCCTAAATTTGAGTTTTATGCGGCCAAGTTTTTTGACTTTATGACCGTCCGCCAAAAAATGATGGAACTGCAAAAAGACCCAAATGCCGCTTCTGCTCCCGTTAAAGTGAATATGAAAAAATTTATCCAAATGTTCTTTTTTGAAGCGAAACGCCTAAGAACCGAAACAAACCATCCATATTAACAGAAAAAACCTGCAGACTGATGCGTCTGCAGGTTTTTTGCCTTTATACTTGTAATTCGTCTTTGTTTGCTGCTTTTTCTTTGTACGTAATTAACTTGCCTTTTTTCTTTAATTCTTTCTTTTTCCAAATCAGCCATAGCTGGGAAGCAATAAAGATAGACGAGTATGCTCCACCAATCAAGCCGACCAAAAGCGCAATAGAGAAGTTTAAGATCGACGGGCTTCCAAACACAATCAACGCAATAACAGCAATGACGACAGTTAAAACCGTATTTATAGAACGGGCCAGCGTCTGCCTGATACTTTTATTGACAATAACGTCCAGTTGCTCCGGTGCCGTGATTTTCTTTGCTTTCGTCATATTTTCGCGAATCCGGTCAAATGTAACGATCGTATCGTTAATCGAATATCCGACAATCGTCAATACAGCCGCGATAAAGGTAATATCGACTTCAAGACGCGTTAAACTGAAAAACGCAATGATGAAGAATACGTCATGCAAAAGTGCCAGAACGGCAGCAAGGCCCATATAAAATTCAAAGCGGAACGCCACATACAAAATAATTCCTATTGTGGCAATGGCAAGTGCCTTCATTGCATTTTTCGCCAGCTCTTTTCCAACGACCGGCGAAACAGTGCTGATATTTGGCTCAGATCCAAATTTTTCATTCATGCCTGCTTTGACTTTAGCAATTTCCTGCTGCGTCAGCGCTTCATCAAACCGGGCAGACGCAATGGTTTGATTGTCCCCGCCAAGCGTTACATTTACGTCATAGCCAAGCTTGTCAAGCTCTGCTTCAACCGCCTCCTCGGTTAACGGCTTCTCAGACAGCAATTCCATCCGGGAACCGCTGGAGAAATCAATACCCAGGTTTAAACGGAAAACAGCCAGTACAATCATGCCGGCAATAATCGCCACAGCCGATAGTGCAAACAGCTTTTTATGCGGTTTAACAAAATCCAGCTTGTCAAATTTAGTTGGCAGATCCAGCGCATCATATCCTTCACTGATCGGATGAATATCTGCTTTTTTCACGCCAAACCAGCCCGGCTTATTATTTAGCCAGTTGCTTTTCACAAGAATGCTCATCAGCACCCTTGCACCCCAGATAGCGGTAATAAAGCTGACAAGAATACTGATAATCAAAGTTGTCGCAAAGCCTTTTACAGAGCTTGTCCCAAAGTAAAATAAAACGCCGCCTGCCAGCAGTGTCGTTAAGTTTGCGTCAACGACGGTCAGGAAGGCGTTGCTGCTTCCTGTCTTGAAAGCGGCTTTGATCGGCCGGCCAATCTTAATTTCTTCCTTGATCCGCTCTGCGGTAATGATGTTCGCATCTACTGCCATCCCAACCCCAAGTATAAGAGCCGCGATACCCGGCAGCGTCATGACTGCACCAAGCAAATCAAAAATAAGCAGTGTTAAGTAAAGAAAGGCTATCAGTGTAATGACTGCTACGAATCCCGGCAAGCGGTAATATAGAATCATAAATAAGAAGATGATCCCGATACCAACAATACCGGCAAGAATCGTTTCATTGAGTGCTTGTTCACCAAACTGTGCCCCAACGGACGTTGAATATATTTCTTTCAGTTTGACCGGAAGAGCCCCTGCATCCAGCAGTGCTGCAAGTTCCTGTGCTTCTTCTACTGTAAAATCCCCTTGAATGGTGACTTCTGTTGTATTAAATACCTCGTCAACATTTGGGGCCGACAAAAACTTCGGATCTTCTTTTTGAACTTCCTTGGCAAAGGAATCTTTGCCTTCTTCAAAATCAAGCCAGATGACCAGCTGATTGTTTGGTGCCATGGAAACAATTTTTTCTGTTACTTCTTTGAATTTATCCTTATCTTTTAACTTAACAGCGACGTTGGGCTGCCCTGTTTCCGTAAAGGACTGCTCAGCTCCACCTTCGACAAGATCGCTTCCATCCATCATCAACTTGTCGTTTACATCGCGAAAAGATAAATTTGCCTGTGTAGACAGCATGCTTCGTGCCTGCTCCTGATCCTCTATACCAGCCAGCTGCACACGAATCCGATTGCCTTCCTCCACTTGAATGCTTGGCTCGCTGACACCAAGAGCGTTAATTCGCTTATCCAGCGCTTCAGCGGTATCCGCTACTACACTTTCTGTTATTTTCTGGCCTTCTTTTGCAGGCTGTACTTCATACAGCACTTCAAAACCACCCTGCAAATCAAGCCCCAGCTTAATATCCTGGACGATGTTTTTTGCCGTTGTACTCATCGCTCCTAACAAAACGAGGACCACGAGCAAAAAAGCAACGATCCGGCTCCGTTTTACCATTCTACATTCCCACTCCTTATGATATATAAAAACCAGTTGATAAAAAAAATTCCGGTAACGAATACCAGAATCCCTTAGCCCTCTACATTATGAATGAGAACAAACAGGCTGTCAATTTACTCCCTTTCTTTAGGCGGGGCAAACAAAGCAGCTATTTCCTCATCAGACAGCGGTTCACTCCATTCCGGCGCTTTAAAGGCCGTCAGCTGCGTGTAATTCATATATTCTCCCGGCTTCACTGATAAGATATCTCCTACTAAACGGGAAAGCGAACGCTCTGTGTCCATTGATTTCCACCTTTTTTCTTTCAAAAACCGCCATAGCATACCCGTTTCTGCAGTTTCATAGTGAAGCAGCCGAAACTCTTCAACTTTGCTGATTAGTGCCGGCAGCAGCTTGTCGTAATACACATCGTACGGATGATTTCCCATCATGAATGCCCCCTGTCATGCTCGTCCATCTTTGTACATATATCTCATTATACAATACTTTTCTCACAATTACTTTCTTAGAAAAGGCGGTGGCAGATTGTCATCATTTATAAAAGGAACGATGTGGCTTGCAGGCGCTATTTTCCTTGTAAAAATCCTTGGCTTCGTCAACCGGATGGTCATTGCCCGGTTAATTGGCGAAGAAGGCGTCGGCTTGTATATGGCTGTATTTCCAGCTTTTATATTAACGATTACAGCCGTTCAGTTCGGACTGCCGGTGGCTGTTACACGAAGCGTTGCCGCTGCAGAAAATGATGCACAGCGAAAGCATATTTTCTGCACATCGCTTTTTATTACCCTTTCACTGGCAGCCGTTTTAACACCTTTATTTTGTTTGCTGGCACCCTATCTTGCTGAAAACTTATTTCATGATAAACGGGCAGTCCTGCCGCTTTATGCAATAGCACCGTCGATTCCAATTATCGCCATTTCATCTATTGTGCGCGGCTATTTTCAAGGAAAGATGAATATGAAGCCGGCTGCTCTTTCACAGCTGATTGAGCAGGTCGTCCGAATCGGCTTGATTATTGTATCAGGGAGGCTTCTTCTGCCTTATGGAATCGAGTATGCTGCAGCAGGTGCCATGGCAGCTGCTTCAGCTGGAGAGCTGATTTCCCTCCTTTATCTTCTCGGCTCCTTTCGTTCGGAGTGGCGGAAAGTCCGGAAGTATCCCGGCAGGCGGACAAGCCGGCCTCTTTTTGGCGAATTGGCGGAAACGGCTCTTCCTGCTGTTGGAAGCCGGCTGATTGGATCGGGTGCCTGGTTTTTAGAGCCGATTGTCGTCGTGAAGAGCCTGGCCATTGCAGGGCTTGCTTCAAGTGAAGCGATGAAAGAATACGGAGTGTTGACGGGCTATGCGCTGCCGCTCATGTTCCTGCCGTCTTTTTTAACGGTTGCTCTTTCATCCTCGCTCGTTCCGGATATTAGCGAGTCTTTCAGTAAAAAAAGATTCAGCAACATTGCCTGGCGGGTAAATGAATCCATCCGCTTTTGCTTGTTGTCAGGCGGATTCGCTACGATTATTCTGTTTTTGTTTGCAGAGCCTTTTATGCTGGTGATGTATCATACCCAAAAAGGAGCCGATTTAATTCAGCTTATGGCACCCTTTTTTCTTCTTTATTATTGCCAGGGACCGCTCCAGGCAGTTCTTCAGGCACTTAACTTGTCACGAGCTGCCATGCTGAACAGCTTTTATGGCGCTGTGGTAAAGCTTCTTATCATCTTTCTTTTATCAAGCCAGCCTGTGTTTGGTATTCGCGGCACAGCTATTGCCATAGCGGCCGGCATCGTGATTGTTACACTTCTTCACACAGCGGCTATGCTAAAAGCTGTACCGTTTTCACTTCAATATGGGTTATACGCAAAAATCGGTTTGCTGCTTCTCTTTACCTTTTTCAGCGCCCAGGCGTTTCTTCCCTTTCTTAAAGAGAGTACCTTCCTTTATGTAGGAGGTGGAATGGCCGGCTGCCTGTTCGTTTATGTAGCTGGTGCTGTTGTACTCGGTATCTTTAAAAAGAACGATCTGTCCACGCTTCTTTTTTGGCGCACATAAAAAGCCCGGAATATTTTCCGGGCTTTCAGGCTGCTTTCTAACTTTGTCTACGCTCAAAAAGTCCAGAGTATTTTCCCGGCTTTTGCATGTTAGACAGTCGTTTTGTTTACTACATCACGTACCGCAGAGCGGTCAAATGTTAAACGTGTACCATCGCCAACTACAATGGTAATCGTTGTTTCATCGGTTGATTCAATCATACCGTGAAGACCGCCAATTGTGACGATTTTGTCTCCTTTTTGCAAATTGGTCTGCATTTCCATCACCGTGCGCTGACGCTTTCGCTGCGGGCGGATCAATAGGAAATAAAACAGTGCAAACATGATAATCAAAGGGAGAAACTGAGCTAATGCTTCCATTCGTATTCTTCACTCCTTTCCAAAAACAAACAACGTCAAAAGTTTTTTGCATCCGGACGATTGAACCCGTATTGCTCAAAGAACTCCTCGCGGAAATCACCAAGCCGGTCCTCTCGGATCGCTTGACGTACGTTTTCCATTAATTTTATCAGAAAATGTAGGTTATGGTAAGTCGTAAGCCTAATTCCAAATGTTTCATTACAATGAAGCAAATGGCGGACATACGCACGAGAATAATTTTTACATGCATAGCAGCTGCAATTTGGATCAAGCGGCCCAAAATCACGGGCATACTTGGCGTTTTTCACGACAAGTCTTCCTTCACTTGTCATCAGGGTGCCGTTGCGGGCAATGCGTGTCGGCAGTACGCAGTCGAACATGTCGATTCCGCGTATCGCTCCATCAATTAACGAGTCTGGTGATCCTACTCCCATTAAATAGCGCGGCTTGTCTGCCGGCAAATGAGGCGTTGTAAACTCAAGTACACGATTCATGACATCTTTTGGCTCGCCGACCGATAAGCCGCCAATGGCATAACCTGGGAAGTCAAGCGACACGAGGTCACGAGCGCTTTGTTTACGAAGATCTTCATATTCACCGCCCTGTACAATACCAAACAGCCCCTGATCCTCCGGCCGTTGGTGTGCAGTAAGGCAACGTTCTGCCCAGCGGGATGTGCGCTCTACAGATTTTTTCATATATTCATACTCTGCTGGATACGGCGGGCACTCGTCAAATGCCATCATAATATCAGAACCGAGCGCATTTTGAATCTCCATCGCTTTTTCTGGAGATAAAAACAGTTTGTCGCCATTAATATGATTACGGAAATGAACGCCTTCTTCTTCGATTTTCCGGAATTCACTTAACGAAAATACCTGGAACCCGCCGGAATCCGTTAAAATAGCGCCATCCCAATTCATAAATTTATGAAGGCCGCCTGCCTCCTTCACAATATCGTGCCCAGGGCGCAGCCATAGATGGTACGTGTTGCTGAGCAAAATGTTCGCGCCCATCGCCTTAATATCTTCCGGCGCCATTGTTTTAACCGTGGCAAGCGTTCCAACTGGCATAAAAACCGGCGTCTCGAAGCTGCCATGCGGTGTATGTACACGGCCAAGACGCGCTCCTGTTTGTTTACATGTTTTAATGTGTTCATATTTAATAGCTGTCATTCGTTTTGTCACCTTTCACATCGATAATAAGCATCGCATCTCCAAAACTGAAAAAGCGGTATCTTTCCCTTACGGCTTCTTCATAAGCTGCGAGGACACGCTGCTGTCCGGCCAGGGCACTGATTAACATAATGAGCGTAGACTTTGGCAAGTGAAAATTCGTAATCATGCCGTCAATCGCCCGGAATTCAAATCCCGGATAAATAAAAATATCGGTCCAGCCGCTTGATTGTTTCACTTCCCCGTGTTCGCGCGCAGCCGTTTCAAGCGTACGAACAGAAGTTGTTCCGACTGCAATAACCCGGCCGCCTGCTCGTTTTGTTTCGCGAATCGCTTCTTCCGTTTCGGCAGAAATGGTATAGTACTCCGCATGCATATCATGGTCTTCGATTGAATCAACCGAAACCGGACGGAATGTCCCAAGACCGACATGCAGCGTAATAAACTCGATTCGCACGCCTTTTTCTTTTAACTCGGCTAAAAGCGGCTCAGTAAAATGAAGACCCGCCGTCGGTGCAGCCGCAGAGCCGCGTTCTTTCGCATATACGGTCTGGTAGCGGTCCCGTTCTTCAAGCTGTTCTTTAATATACGGTGGGAGCGGCATTTCACCAAGCTCGTCAAGCACTTCATAAAAGATTCCTTCGTATTCAAAGCGAAGCATCCGTCCGCCCTGCTCTTTTTCTCCGACACAAACCGCTTTCAGTTTACCATCTCCGAATGAGATGACACTGCCTTCTTTAATACGCTTGGCCGGCTTCACCAATGTTTCCCATACATCCGTTTCATCCTGCTTCAAAAGAAGCACTTCAATATTGGCGCCTGTTTCTTCTTTGACGCCATGCAGACGAGCCGGCAGCACTTTTGTGTCATTTAACACAAGTAAGTCGCCCGGCTGCAAATAGTTTGTGACATTTTGAAACGTTTCATGAGTGACGCTTCCCGTGCCCTTATCGAGTACCATTAAACGACTCTTAGCCCGCTCTTTCAGCGGTGTCTGTGCAATTAACTCTTCAGGAAGCTCAAAATCAAAATCTTCTACTTTCATTTCTTACACCTCTAATTTATCTCCATTTTCCAATTACATAAAAAAGAAGCGACAGCACAATGCTTGCCACGATCGATGTTACAATCGGAAAATAAAAGGTTGCGTTTTCTTTTTTAATCACAATATCGCCCGGCAGCCGGCCGAGCTTTCCAAATTGGACAAGAAGCCCAATGAGGAATAAAACGGCCCCAGCTGCCATCAGCATTTTGCCCATACTTGTCATAATGCAGGCAGCTCCATTCCAAAA
The DNA here is from genome assembly GCF_032341995.1 of Domibacillus sp. DTU_2020_1001157_1_SI_ALB_TIR_016. Taxonomy (NCBI): domain Bacteria; kingdom Bacillati; phylum Bacillota; class Bacilli; order Caryophanales; family Bacillaceae; genus Domibacillus; species Domibacillus sp. DTU_2020_1001157_1_SI_ALB_TIR_016. The sequence continues at coordinate 1,196,411 of NZ_CP135439.1, read as the reverse complement.
TGCTCATAAGCGGCCGGCAGGGCGATTCTTCCACGCGGCGTCCGCTGCAGAAAACCAATTTGCAATAAATAAGGTTCATATACGTCTTCTATTGTAGCAGATTCTTCGCCAATGCTAGCAGCCAGCGTATCAAGCCCCACCGGACCGCCTTTAAAACGGCTTAATATCGTGTTAAGCAATTTATGGTCAATATGATCAAGGCCAAGGCGGTCGACCTGCAGAAGCTCAAGCGCTTCGTTCGCTTTTTCGATCGTAATGTGCCCTTCTCCACGGACTTCCGCATAATCGCGCACCCGTTTTAATAATCGATTGGCAATACGGGGTGTACCGCGTGAGCGGCGCGCCAGCTCACCGGCTCCTTCTGCATCAATAGAGGTACCCAGTATATCTGCTGTTCGTATGACAACTTCCTTGAGCTGATCAGGCGTATAATACTCTAACCGGGAGTGAACGCCAAACCGGTCACGAAGCGGCGCAGAAAGTGCCCCGGCCCGTGTGGTTGCGCCAATAAGTGTAAACGGAGGCAGATCAAGCCGCACTGACCTTGCTTCCGGTCCTTTTCCAATCACAATATCAAGACAGAAGTCTTCCATTGCCGGATAAAGGACTTCTTCAATCGAGCGTGGCAGCCGGTGAATCTCATCAATAAACAGCACATCGCCTGGGGCAAGGGCTGTTAATACTGCGGCTAAATCTCCTGGACGTTCAATGGCCGGACCGGATGTTGTCCGGAATCCGGACCCCATTTCGTTGGCAATGACCGCTGCCATCGTTGTTTTGCCAAGTCCAGGAGGCCCATACAGAAGCACGTGATCCAGTGTTTCTTCCCGTTTCAATGCTGCTTCAATAAAAATAGACAAGTTTTGTTTAACTTGTTCCTGTCCAATATATTGACGTAACGTTTGCGGCCGGAGCGACTGCTCTTCAAATCGTTCTTCTGCTCCGGCTCCGCCTGATAATACCCGCTGATCTTCCAATCCAGTCCCTCCTTCTTATCCAAGCAGCAGCTGCAGTCCTTTTCGAATGTACTCATCAGTAGACATGGCCGCTTCTTTCTCGAGCCGGCCCGTAATGCGCTTGATTTCCCGCGCTGAATAGCCCAGCGCCTCAAGCGCAAGCAGCGCTTCATCAAGCGCAGCATTCCCCGATGAAGCAGGTTCCGGCTGTTTTGGAGCAAATAAACCGGTCAAAGAATCCGATACAACGTGATCCAGCTTTCCCTTTAAATCTAAAATCATTTGGCGCGCCGTTTTTTTGCCGATCCCCGGGAATTTCACCAAATAAGGCTCGTCTTCGCGCTCGATTGCACTGACAACATGTGATGGTGTACCAGAAGCCAGAACCGCCAGTGCTCCTTTTGGACCGATGCCGGACACACTAATCAGCTTTTCAAATAGCCTTTTTTCTTCCACCGCTGCAAATCCAAACAGAACATGAGCATCTTCACGAACATGCTGATACAAATAAACCGTTTTTTCTTCCTGCTCATGTTTTGAAAAAGCAAACGGGTTCGGTGTAAGCACTCGGTAGCCGATGCCATTGTTTTCAACAACAATATACTCCGGCCCTACAAATGTAATAAATCCTTTAATATACTCGTACAAATTCCTGTCTCCTTTTATACGCTTGTTCATTGTATCATATCATATCAGCGCTAAAAAAGAAACATTTGTTCCCTGAATATTCAGTCACCTTTAAAAAACTCATCAACTGCCACAACAAGTGCTCCCATTCGCTCATGCTCCGGTGCTACCACCCGTGTGACGCCATATTCGCTTAGCGTTCCAGTTGTAACCCTGCCAATCGAGCCGGCAACCGCTTTTTCATTAAAGGATCGCGCCAGCTGCCCAGCCAGCCCTTGTTTTTCCGCTTCTTTAAATAAAACACGCACTTGTGGTGTCGCCGTAAATAAAACAGCATCAATTTCACCGTCAATGATTTCATGGACCAGTTTCGTAACTACTTCAGGATATGGGATCGTCGTTTCGTACGGCATAATGCATGTTAAATCTGCTCCTTTTTCCGCAAACCCCTGCTCAAGAGCCGGCACCCGCTCTCCATGAAGCTGTAAGAACACGCGCTGTCCAGCTAAATCCACTTCTTCAAGCGCCCCAAGCAGTCCGGCGTTTGTGCCGTCACCATCAATAATTTCCGGAGCTAACCCATGTTTTTTTAACTCCTGCACAGTTTTGTAGCCGCGTGTTGCAATTCGGGAAGCCGCTACCGCTTTTTGAAGCGGCTCACTCAAGCCAAGCGAGGCAGCTGCTTCAAAAAGAGCCGCTGTTCCGACACCTGTTGTAAAAACACTCCAATCTGTTCCGCTTGCGATCACAGCTTCAAGAATTTCCTGCATATCCTCCGGCTTACATTTTATTGTTTCCTGAAGTGGCCGTTCGTAAGCCGTGCCGCCTTTTTTTTGAACCATCATGCTCATTTCTGCCATTTTCCGTGAGCCAGTAATGGCAATTCTTTTTTCATGCAAGTTTCCCATTTTATCTCTCCGTTTCTCTTTTCTTTTAATACTATCCGTTTCCCCGGCTTTTTTCCATAGAAAAAGGCGGTTCAACCTCGGTTGAACCGCCTAAGTTTCTTATTTAACTGGCTTTTTCAAAACAGCAAGAAGGAGAGCTGTTACAGCTGCGCCTACCAGGACTGCTACCAGGTAAAGAAGCGGGTTGCCTTGTACAACAGGGAAAACGAAGATTCCGCCGTGTGGTGCAGGCAATTTAACACCAAAAATCATGGTCAGCGCACCGGCTACTGCTGAACCGGCTACTGCTGCTGGAATTACGCGTGCTGGATCTTTTGCAGCGAATGGAATCGCGCCTTCCGTGATAAAAGAAAGACCCATAATGTAGTTTGTTTTACCTGCATCGCGTTCTTGTACAGTAAAACGATTTTTAAAGAATGTTGTCGCAAACGCGATACCAAGCGGCGGAACCATACCGCCAGCCATAACAGCCGCATGTGGTGCAAAGTTGCCGGCATCAATCATCGCAATACCGAATGTGAAAGCGGCTTTGTTAATCGGGCCACCCATATCAACAGCCATCATACCGCCAAGAATCACACCAAGAAGAACAAGGTTGCTTGTTCCCATTCCGCCAAGGACATCTACAAGCCATTGGTTCAGGGCACTTACAGGACCATTAATCACATAAACCATTGCCATACCGGTAATAAAGATACCGAATAGCGGATACAACAGAACTGGCTTAATGCCATCCAATGCCTGCGGAAGGCCAGCAAAGATTTTTTTCAACAATACAACTGCATAACCAGCAAGGAAACCGGCGATTAAACCACCAAGGAAACCAGAGCCGCCATTTGCAGCCAGCATACCACCAACTAAACCAGGAGCAAGACCAGGACGATCCGCAATACTCATCGCAATGAATCCAGCAAGAATCGGAATCATAAGAGCAAATGCACTGCCGCCGCCGATATCCATCAATGCTTTTGCAAACGGATTGTATGTTGGATCATCAGGATTTACTGCATTAATACCAAAGAAAAATGAAATCGCGATTAAAATACCGCCGCCGACTACAAGTGGAAGCATTGCGGATACACCGCTCATTAAGTGCTTGTAGAATGCGTTGCCAGCTGAAGAATCGCTTTTCGATGAAGATGCTGAAGCACCACCGCCGCCCTGGAATACAGGTGCATCTTGTTTTACGGCACGGTCAAGCAGTCCATCCGGGTTGCGAATGCCTTGTGCCACCGGCACTTGAATCACATGCTTGCCTTTAAAGCGCTCCATTTCTACCTGCTTGTCCGCTGCGACAATAATCGCTGACGCTTTCGCAATTTCATCGGCTGTAAGCGCGTTTTTCACGCCGCTTGAACCGTTTGTTTCCACTTTAAAATTCAAGCCTTTTTCTTTCGCTTTTGCTTTTAGTGAGTCTGCTGCCATATACGTATGCGCAATCCCTGTCGGGCAGGCTGTTACCGCCAGTACAAGCGGTGCATCCGCCTCAGCAGGAGCAGCTGTTTCTTCTTTTTCTTCTACATTTTCACGCAGGTCAAACGCTTGAATAATTTCGTCTTTGTTTTTGGCGTTCATTAGCTCATCCCGGAAGCCAGGATCCATTAAAAAGCCGGATAAGCTTGAAAGGGTCTCTAAGTGCGCTTCGTTTGCACCATCTGGAGCCGCGATCATGAAGAAAAGTGTAGATGGCTGTCCGTCTAATGATTCATAATCAATTCCATTTTTCGCACGGCCAAATGCTATAGCCGGTGTTTTAACCGCTGCTGTTTTTGCGTGTGGAATGGCAATGCCTTCTCCAACACCTGTTGTGCTTTGTGCTTCACGGGCTAAAATGGCTTCTTTATAGGCAGCACGGTCGTTTAAGCGGCCAGCTTGATCTAGTTTCGCAACCAATTCATCAATAACAGACGCTTTATCTGTTGCAGACAAGTCCATAATGACTGTGTCTTTTTTCAGCAAGTCTGTAATTTTCATACTAATCCCTCCTGTTCTGCTTCTACAATCGTCACACGGCTGTACACGTCTTCTACTTCCTCTTTTGTGCACAGATCATCCGAAAACGCTGTTGCGCTTCCTGCTGCTACCGCCCAGCGGAACGCTTCATGCGGCGCTAGACCCGCATCGATTTTAGCCATGAATGCTGCTACCATGGAGTCACCGGATCCGACTGTGTTTTTCACTGTGCCTTTTGGTGAAGAAGCGAAATAAACGGCTTCTTTATGAACAAGAACAGCACCATCGCCGCCCATGGAAACGATCACGTTTTGAGCGCCTTCATCTACGAGTTTTTTCGCAATAGAAGCGGCTTGTTCTTTTGTTTCTACTTTTGTATCGAACAATTCACCAAGCTCATGATGGTTTGGTTTCACGAAAAACGGCTTGTATGGAAGAAGTGCTTTAAGAGCTGCGCCGCTTGTATCAACGACAACCCGCGCCCCTTTTGCTCTTGCCGCATCAATTAATGTTCCTGCATAGTCTGCTGGCAGTGAAGACGGTACGCTTCCGCCGATGTGAAGCCAGTCCCGATCCGTTAATTCACTCGTTAGCTGAACCAGCTGCTTCGCATTCTCGTCTGAAATAAGGGGTGATGGACCATTGATTTCTGTTTCGCTGTTTGATTTCAGCTTTACATTAATACGTGTGGCACCTTCAACAGGTGTAAAGCGGTGAGATACCCCTTCGCGATCCAGTTCGCTTTTGATAAACTCTCCGGTGAATCCTCCTGCAAAACCAATCGCGCACGTGTCGCTTTCAAGGCGCTTCAGAACACGCGATACGTTAATTCCTTTTCCTCCGGCATACATATCGGCGCTTTCAGAGCGGTTTAATCCGCCTGCTTGAAATTGATCGACCCGTATTACGTAATCAATGGCCGGGTTTAGTGTGCATGTGTAAATCATGATAGTGCCTCCTTGATGTCCGTTACTTTCTCGAACATCCGTCTTGTTTTCTCCGGGATTTTGCCCGTAATTATGACTGCGTCTTCAAGATTAGCAATATGAGCAAACGTGCTTTCCTGAAACTTCGACGCATCCGCTAAAATAAACGGCTGCTGTGCACGCTTTATTGCCTCTGTTTTCACAGCTGCTTCTTCCGGATCCGGTGTAGTATACCCTGCTTTTAAATGAATCCCGTTTACACCAAGAAATGCTTTGTCAAACCAATATTGCTGAAGGCCGTGTACCGCTCCTGTTCCCGTTAAAGCTTCCGTAGACTTCTTTAACCGGCCGCCGGTTCCGTACGCTTCAATTCCCTGTTCAGCTAAGAGACGCAAATGATCAAAACCGCTCGTGACGGCGACAATATTTTTCGCTTGAATATATGGAATAAGAGCCAGTGTTGTTGTTCCCGCATCAATAAACACGCAGTCATTGTCTTCAATAAGGGATGCAGCCAGGCGTCCGGCCGCACGCTTTTCTTCTGAGAAACGATTACTTTTTTCACCCATCGTTGGTTCAATACGTTTCCTGGATACTTTTGCAGCGCCGCCGTGAACCCGCCTAAGGAGTCCTGATTCTTCCAGATCCGTCAAATCGCGGCGGATAGTAGATTCTGACGCCCTTGTTGCTTCTGTTAGTTCTTGAATCTTAACCACTTCTTTTTCTTTTAAAAGATTTAAAATCGTGGCGTGGCGTTCTTCTGTCAGCACTGGCTGCATCCCTCCTTTGTTTTTGTTACTTTCATTATATAACCGCTTTCATACAAAAACAATCATTTTCAATCATTATTTCTCAAAAACATTCATGTTTTGATTATTTGTGACTGATTTATGAAAAAAGCGGGCATTTTCCGTACTATTTTATCTGAAAATTATGTGAATATACAAAGATATACTATTTTCCATCCATACAAAAAAAGACGTGCGAAAGCGCACGCCTTTTCAGTCAACGATGACAGTATGGGCATTTTGGCATCATCATTTCCGGATAATGCATGTTATCATGATGCTCTTGTTCTTCCTCATCTTCCATCTCTGGCATCAACCCGTAAGGCTGGTGCATATACGGCACTGGGCAAGGCACCGGCACAAAGTAACATGGCATTGGCGGACAAGGCATCATCATCTCATGTTCAAGCTGTGGCGGTGCGGATGGCATGGATGGCACCTGCGGTACAGATGGCATCGATGGCATAGGCTGTATCGGCGGCACAGACGGCATCGATGGTGTTGGTGCTGGCGTTGGTACAGATTCTGCCGTTGGTGCCGGTACCGGCTCTGTCATCCATTCTTCCGGCATGGTCAGTTCGGGTTCAGATTTCATGTCTTCTTCGATTCCCTTTACTTCTTCCATTCCTTTTGTTTCTTCCATTCCCTTTGCTTCTTCCATTCCTATTGTTTCTTCCATTAAAGGTGGGTATGCAAATGGCTTGTTGTTTGCATATGGATGGCTTTTTTCCATTATTACAGCCGTATCGGGCAATTTAATTTTCATACCCGGAACGATCATATCCGGATTGGCCAAATGGGCATTTAGTTTTTGTACTTCTTCAAACGTCACTCCATGTTTCTCGGCAATCGACCATAGCGTATCACCGCGCTGCACAATATGGATCTTCATTGTGTCCCTCCTCAATGATCATTCTCCCATATTGTATGCGCCCGGTAGGCCGGTGTGCGAAAAATCAGTATGCTCGTGCCAGCATACGGTCAAGCGACCATTTGGCTTCTTGGGCCGTGCGTGCATCCACTCGAATAATGTTTCCGCTCTTTCCTTCTGCAATGGTTTCCAGTGACCAAAGCAGGTGTGGCAGATCGATCCGATTCATAGTAAGGCACGGACACATATTCGGATTTAACGAGACGATTTCTTTGTCCGGATGCTGCGCCATAATCCGTTTAACAAGGTTCATTTCTGTTCCAATAGCCCAGGCTGTACCTGGCTCTGCCTGCTCAATCACATCGATAATATACTTTGTGGAGCCGTTATCATCTGCCAGCGCCACTACTTCTCTACGGCATTCCGGATGAACGATAATCTTCATGTCCGGCCGTGTGCGGCGCAGTTCTTCAATATTAGCGACCGTGAAATTTTCGTGAACCGAGCAGTGTCCCTTCCATAAAATAACCCGGACTTTTTCTATATCTCCTTCATATTCCAATGTATCAGTAATCGGGTTCCAGACCGCCATTTCTTCAAGCGGCACACCAATATCAAAAGCTGTATTTCGCCCAAGGTGCTGATCCGGCAAAAACAAAATACGCGGCTTTTCCGTAAACGCCCATTCTACCATTGACCTTGCATTGGATGAAGTGACACATGACCCGCCATTGCGTCCGGTAAAAGCTTTTATCGCTGCGGTTGAATTGACATAAGTCAGAGGAATCATCGTGTCACCGAACAACGCCTGAAGGGCTGTCCACGCGCGCTCTGTCTGGTAAATATCAGCCATATCCGCCATGGAGCATCCTGCACGCATATCCGGCAGGTAAACCGTTTGTTTTTCACTTGTTAAAATGTCGGCTGTTTCCGCCATAAAATGAACGCCACAAAATACAATATGTTCTGCTTCACGGTTCGCTGCTGAGACCTGTGCAAGTTGAAGAGAATCTCCTACTGCATCTGCGAATTGAATGACTTCATCTTTTTGATAATGGTGGCCAGGAATAAATAACGATTTGCCCATTTCCTTTTTAATTTCCCGCACCCGTGCTTCCATATCTTCCTGCGCCATTTGCCGATACCGATCCGGCAGCATCCCTTTAACCAGTTCAGTTAATGCCATGTAAAACCTCTCCTTTCATTTCTACTTTTGCGCTAATATCAAGTGCTTGAACGGAATGTGTTAATGCGCCAAGCGAAATCCATCCGATTCCCGTTAACGCGTAGTCACGGATTGTTTCAAGCTCAATGCCTCCTGATGCTTCTGTTTCAATATGCGCCGGTACAAGAGGCAGCCATGCTTCGATCTGGGCCGGCGTGCAGTTATCAAACATAATAATATCCGCGCCTGCCTGTACAGCTTCTTTGAGCTGTTCTTCCGATTCAATTTCCACTTCAATTTTGATGGTATGTCCGCATGACTGCTTCGCTTTTGTAACAGCCTGCTTAATTCCGCCTGCAAATGCAATATGGTTATCTTTCAGCATAATGGCATCATAAAGCCCATTGCGGTGATTGAATGCACCGCCTGTCCGAACTGCATACTTTTCAAGCATACGAAGGCCGGGAACTGTTTTTCTTGTATCACATATTCTCGCCCTTGTTCCTTCTGTTTCTTTTACCGCGGCTGCTGCGGCTGTGGCAATCCCGCTCATTCGCTGAACCAAATTTAAAATGACCCGCTCTCCTGCTAAAAGCGATCGATACGGCCCTGTAATTCTTGCAAGGCATTCTCCTTTTTTCACCTGGTCGCCGTCTTGTTTCAGTACACTTGTTGAAATGGTTTCGTCTACGAGCCGGAACCCCCGTTCAATCACAGCTCTTCCGCAAAAAATACCGGCTTCTTTTGCCCAAAAAGAAAACGTCCCTGCTTCATGTTCACTAAAAATGCTCTCCCCTGTCAGGTCGCGATCTCCTATATCCTCAATAAAAAAAGCTTTCAGCATATCGTCCAGTTTCATGCCATTCATGTTCTTCACTCCTTGTATACAGCCATTTATTTTGAAAGGTAATCCATGTTTTTGCCCATTGCTCATTTTTTTCCGGGTAATCAGCCCGAATATGAGCGCCGCGTGACTCAGTACGTTTTAACGCGGCGGAAACAATCAAATAAGCAGTTATATGCATAAAGAAACGCTCGATTTTCTCGATCGGCCAGCCGCTGATATCCCCTTTTTGTGTTCCTGCCTGCTTTAAGCAGTCTTCGAGTTCTTGAAGCGTTTTCTTTGTCCGGATAATACCGGCTCCCTCCATCATAGCCGCCTGAAGCTCTTCTTTTTGTAAAAGCGGCGGAGGGGAAGCCGGCATCACCGGCTCCGGTTCATAAACACTTCTTTTCTCTTCGTCGTCGTGAAGCACCGCTTCAACAAAACGTTTTCCAAAGGCGAGGCCTTCAAGGAGAGAATTGCTTGCTAAACGATTTGCCCCATGCACACCTGTACAGGCTGTTTCTCCAATTGCATACAGCCCTTTTACGCTTGTACGGCCGCATGTGTCTGTTTTTACGCCGCCCATTAAAAAGTGGCTTCCGGGCGCAACAGGGATGCGTCCTTTTGTAACGTCTATGCCGTTCCGGCGGCATAATGCGGCAATAGATGGGAAGCGGCGGTCAAACTGTTTGATCATCGAGATATCCAAAAAAACATCTCTTCCCTGCTGCCGGGCTTTGTAAATCTCAAAAGCTGTCACATGACGGGGTGCTAAATCTTCGAGCGGATGTATATCCTTCATTATTTTGCGGCCCTGCTCATCGACCAGTACAGCTCCCGCTCCCCTGACCGCTTCTGAAACGAGTCCTTTCGTTTCGCCATTTATAAATAAAAGAGTCGGGTGAAATTGCATAAATTCCATATCGGTTACTGCGGCTCCAGCCCGGCAGGCCAAAGCAATCCCGTCACCCGTAATCGTCTCCTGGTTAGAGGTAAACGAATAAAGAGCTCCGGCCCCGCCCGTTGCCAGCACAATATGGTCTGCATCATAGTGATACAAATCCCCTTGACTTGATTTTGTTTTAACACCCGTGCAGATACCATCATGAACAATGAGTTCAATCGCCATTTCTCCTTCACGGATCGTGACCTGCTCCGGCAGGTGTGCGATTAAATGCTCAATTGTCCACTTCCCGGTTGCATCGCCGCCCGCATGAATAATCCGGCTTGCGCTGTGTGCTCCTTCTAAACCGAATGAAAGACTTCCATCTGCTTGCCGATCGGCCGGGAACCCTTCCCTCAATAAGCTGTTTACTTCACGAGCTCCTTTTACAACCAGCTCTCTGACTGCTTCTTGATTGTGATGGTATTCACCCGCCGCGAGAGTATCTTGTATGTGAGATTCATTTGTATCAGATAAAGACAAAACGGCTGCAATACCGCCTTGCGCATAGTAAGAGTTGCTTTGCCGAATCGTCGTCTTTGTGATAACAATCACATTCATATGCAGCGCTAAATGTCTAGCGGCCTGCAGCGCCGCAATCCCGGAGCCGATAATGACCGCCTGTGGCATTTTTTTCATTGCCCACCCTCACTTTACAGTTGTCTTGACACCTATCTTTACATAAAATAAAAAGAAAGACAAGCTTTAATTTTTTGCTCAGAAAGCAGGGATAATATGTATTTTGATTATGCAGCCACCTCTCCAATGAAAAAAGAGGCACTCGATATATATATAGAAGCAGCAGGTTGTTTTTGGGGAAACAGTTCCAGTCCGCATGATGAAGGAACACGCGCTTCCCTCCTGCTTGAAAGAAGCCGAGCTCTTATTGCTGAGCGGGCTGGTGTGCAAAAAGAGGGGATTTACTTTACAGGCAGCGGAACGGAAGGGAATTTGCTGGCGATTCTCTCCTTAGCGCGAAGCAGCGGAAAAAAACATATCATTACCTCTATGGCAGAGCATACATCCGTGCATTCTGCGATGTCCGTTCTGCAATCAGAAGGGTTCTCTGTGACGAAGCTGCCAATGACCGGGGAAGGAATTGTTGCTGCAGAAGCGGTAAAAGCATCGATCACCCCCCAAACCGGGCTCATTTCCATTCAGCATATTAACCCGGAAATCGGTACGATTCAGCCGGTGGAAGAACTGGCTGTGGAGGCAAAGAAGCGAGGGATTTTTTTTCATACAGACTGTGTTCAATCGTTTGGCAAAATGCCTCTTCATTCCATTCACGCCGACGCCATGACTTTTTCAGCCCATAAAGTCGGCGGCCCAAAAGGCTGCGGGGCCATTTATCTGTCTCCGTTTCATGCGTTAAAGCCTGTGTTTCCCGGTTTAACGCATGAAAAAGGCGTCCGCGGCGGTACAGTGGATACACCAGCTGCTGCGGCTTTTGCAGAAGCTGCCCAAACGAATTCATCTCTTGAGAAGCTTTCCTCCCTGCGTCGTCTGCTGAAACAGGAGCTGAAGGACTCTTCGATTCGGTGGATTGAAGGGCCAGACAGCAAGCAGTACCCGGGTGTAATTGGTATGTGTATTCCCGGCGTGGAAGGACAGCTGGTGATGCTGGCTTTAAATGCCCGGAATATGTTCATCTCAACCGGGAGTGCTTGTGACGCCTCTTCTGCATCAGGCATGAAAGCAGCACTTGCGATGGGAATGTCCATGGAAGAAGCACGGCAGTTTTTCCGCGTTTCATTTGGTTCTGAGACGACAGAAGACGAAGTCCTGCAGCTCGGACAGGCGCTTATTCATGTTGCAAAACAAGCGGTTGTGCTATGATTACCGGTGGAGGGATTGCATCATGATAGATAAAAGAAAACTGATCGGTGAAAATCGGCGTGAGCAGATTTTGCACTGGCTTCAATCAAGCCAGAATCCGCTGACCGGGAGTGAGCTGGCCGAACGGGCACAAGTGAGCCGTCAGGTTGTAGTCGGAGATATTACGCTGCTTAAAGCCCGCGGCATTCCAATTGTGGCGACAAGCCAAGGGTATGTATATATGGATTCACCTCAGAACGGACAAGTGGAACGGGTCGTTGCCTGCTCGCATCCGCCCGGTCAAACAAAAGAAGAGCTTCTTCTCCTCGTAGACCTTGGTGTTCTTGTAAAAGACGTTAAAATTGAACATCCGGTTTATGGTGATTTAACCGCGTCCATTATGGTATCAAATCGAAAAGAAGCAATGCAGTTTTTGGATAAAATCAATCAAACAGGTGCGGCTTACTTGTCTGAGCTGACAGAGGGTGTTCATTTGCATACATTGTCCGCCAAAGAAGCCGCGGTGCTTGATGAAGCTGAGCAGGCTTTGCGTGAAGCCGGATTTTTGCTTCAATAAAATAAAAAAGAAGCCCGTTTTAAAACAGGCTTCTTTTTTATGCTTTTTCTGCGGCTTGTCCTACTTCATAGCCGTAATAACTTCCGAGCACCTGCACCTTGCATCCGAGTGCTTCCATCTCAGCGAAAGCGCCCGGCACTAACACATCGTCGATGCGCTGTGCAACGTCAATAATGAAAAAGTAATTGCCCAGACCTGTTTTAAGAGGGCGAGACTCAATTTTCGCAAGGTTCAGATTTCGCCAGGCGAACGTTGCCAGTACTTGATGAAGCGTCCCCGGCCGGTCTGTCGGCAGCGTAACAACAATGGTTGTTTTACCGCCTGTTTTAGGAAGTGAAAACGATAACTCTTCGTGTGTTTTAGATAAAACAAGAAAACGAGTATGATTAAACGCAAAATCATGAATATCTGCTTTTGCTGTATACAGGCCATATTCTCTTGCTGAAAGTGAATTCGCTATGGCTACAATGCATTCTTCCGGATGCTCACTTACATATTTCGCTGCGGCCGCCGTCGAAGTCATTTGCTGCGATGGAATGCCATAAAAATGACGGTGCAAAAATTTGTGGCATTGCGCAATGGCATGCGGATGCGACAAAACTCTTTTAGCTTCTGTCCATTTATCGGCATTGTCCGGATGAACAAGCAGGTGCTGCTGAATCGGAGCCGTTAGTTCGCCGACAATGGTTAGATCTGCTTCATGAAATAAATGATCGATAGTCATATTAACCGTGCCTTCTAAGGCGTTTTCAATCGGTACGACAGCCAGCTCTGCTTTTCCTTCAATAACATAGTCCATGCATTCCGGAATAGTCACACATGGAATCCGCTCATCATTCGGGAATGCTTCTGATACTGCAATATCAGTGAATGTAGCCGCGGGACCTAAAAAAGCAATTTTCCTCAAAACAGTTCACTCCAGTCTTCTCTTCAAACAACTTATGCGCCCGAACCGAGCACTTCTACTGTATCAACAAATTCCAATTTTTTTAATTGAGATAATAGCTCGTCCAGCCCGGTGATCATGCCGGTCACATTCAAGGACAGCGTCACGTTTGCGCGTCCCTGCAGCGGAATCGTCTGGTGAATCGTCAACACGTTTCCGCCGCAGCTCGCGACAACGGCCAGCAGTTCAGATAAGGTACCCGATCGGTCTTCCAGGTGAAAAAATAAAGTAATGATCCGCTCTTTGACAACGGTGTGAAACGGAAACACCGTATCGCGGTATTTATAAAAAGCACTGCGGCTCAAATCCACTTGTTGAACCGCGTCCCAGACAGAGTCTGCTCGTTTCCGTTCGATTAATTCTTTTGCATCAAGCGTTTTTTTCATCGCTTCCGGAAGTACATCTTCGCGGACAAGATAAAATTTTTCATTCTGTTCTTTCTTCCCCATGTCGCTCCCCCTCAAAACCGCCGGCTGCAGCTTTTAATCGACAAATTCAAATTCGTAATCAAGCAGACGGACGATGTCGCCGTTTTCAGCACCCCGTTCACGCAGCGCTTCATCTACTCCCATTGAGCGCAGCTGGCGGGCAAAGCGTTGAACAGATGGTTCCCGCGAGAAGTCCGTCATTTTAAACAATTTTTCAATTTTGCTGCCTGTCAGCTCAAACGCTCCATCCGGACCGCGTGTAATCACAAACTCAGCGGCTTGCTTGTCATGGCGGTACATCACCCGGTTTACAGACAAATCTTCTTCCTCGTGCTCAAGCGGGAATTCAGGCGTCTCTTCCACTTTATCGGCAATAGCAAACAGCAAGTCGCGCAGCCCGCTGCGTGTCAGCGCAGAAATTGGGAAAATAACCGCATCTTCTCCTACTTTTTCCTTGAACACTTTTAAATTTTCTTCTGCTTCCGGCATATCCATTTTATTGGCTACAATAATTTCCGGACGCTCTGTCAGCCGAAGATTATATTCTTTTAGCTCATTGTTAATGGTTACGTAATCCTCATACGGATCACGGCCTTCCATCGCAGACATATCAAGTACGTGAACAATGACGCGCGTCCGCTCGATATGACGCAGGAATTGATGGCCAAGTCCGGTTCCTTCATGCGCACCTTCAATTAATCCTGGCAGATCGGCCATAACAAAGCTCCGGCCGTCTTCGGTCTCAACCATGCCGAGATTTGGAACGAGCGTTGTAAAGTGGTAGGCCGCGATTTTTGGCTTAGCCGCCGTTACGACTGAAAGAAGAGTGGATTTCCCTACACTTGGAAAACCGACAAGTCCTACATCTGCCAAAAGCTTTAATTCTAACGTAACATTACGCTCGATACCCGGCTCCCCGTTTTCAGAGATTTCCGGTGCCGGATTAGCCGGTGTCGCAAAGCGGCTGTTTCCACGGCCGCCGCGGCCGCCGCGTGCAATAATGGCCTGCTGCCCGTGTTCTACGAGATCCCCAATCACTTCTCCGGTTTCATCATCTGTTACAACTGTGCCTGGCGGAACTTTGATAATCATATCTTTTGAATTACGGCCATGCATGTTTTTGCTCATGCCGTGCTCGCCGCGCGGCGCTTTGAAATGGCGCTGGTAACGGAAGTCCATTAATGTGCGGAGTCCTTCTTCCACTTCAAACACTACATTCGCGCCGTTTCCGCCATCGCCGCCGGCTGGCCCGCCGTTCGGTACATATTTTTCACGGCGGAATGCGACCATCCCGTTACCTCCGTCGCCGCCTTTAACATATATTTTAACCTGATCTACAAACATATTGTCTGTTCCTCCTAAAATGTCACTTCCATTAGTATATCCCCGGAATCCGTTTCCCACACAGCACTTTTAAGCTCAAGACTATGCGCAAATTCCTTTATTTTCTTCAGAAGCAGCGGCCGGTTAGCCACTTCTCCCATCCATTCCATCTCTGCAGCAAGAGACCCTTGTTTTTCAGATAAATGAACAAACAGCTCGTGCTCGTTAAATTCTTTTACATGCTGCTCCAGCAGTGAAAATAACCGATTAAAGAAACGGCACGCTTTTTGGTCGTCCGCCGTGCCGGCTGCAATGGATTCATCCAGTTCGTATTCAAGCCGGAATAAGTGCTGCGACCAGTTAAACGTCATAAACAGCTCCGCCATCCCCGGCATGCCAAGATTACACAGCCTCGACTCCTGTACAGCCTTTAAAATGATATGATCTGCAGCTCGGGCTGCGGCATCAATGTTATTAAGAGAAAGATACCCTTTGACAATTTGTATATCATTCATCCAGTCATGACGCGCATGACGAAGCGTTTTTAACAACGTCCATTTTTCATTTTCCACTTGGCTGATCACACCCCCCGCTCGTTCCAACGTTCACACATTCTTTTTTTAGTATAGCAGAAAAATGTCCCAATTGAACGGGAAAACCTCAAAGCCTGCACACAAAAAAATAGAGGCGCTCCGAAAGGTTGACTTTCAGAACGCCTCCATTCGTTCATCCAATTATTGAGCAGCAGGATAAACACTTACTTTTTTACGATCGCGTCCAACGCGCTCGAAACGAACGATACCGTCTGTTTTCGCAAACAATGTATCATCGCCGCCACGGCCAACGTTTTCACCTGGGTGAACTTTTGTACCGCGTTGACGGTAAAGGATTGAACCACCTGTAACGAATTGACCGTCAGCACGTTTAGCGCCAAGGCGTTTTGCTTCAGAGTCACGTCCGTTCTTTGTAGAACCTACCCCTTTTTTGGATGCGAAAAATTGAAGATCCAATTTCAACAACATGTGATTTCACCTCCTATAGAAAATTTATCTTAATATACTGTCCGTGCCCTTCTTCAATCGTCTGCAGTGAAACGACCATGCCTTCGAGCAGAAGCTGAATCTGGCTGCGCTTGTCTTCAGGCAGTCCATCCGGCACTTTGCAGTAAAGCAGGCCGCCATCTTCCCCCAGTTCGATATGAGGGGTGATACCGGTCAATGCCTGTACTGCATTAATGGCGCCGAATGAAACAGCTGATGCACCGGCGCAGACAAGATCTTTGCCGCTTTCATCAAAGCCGGCATGTCCCTTCATCGTAAATGATTGAATGAGCCCGGCCTCGTTTTTGTTCACATCTACATAGATCATTGCATCATCGCCTTATGCGTTGATTTTTTCAATGACTACTTTTGTGTAAGGCTGACGGTGTCCTTGCTTTTTGCGGTAGTTTTTCTTCGCTTTGAATTTGAAAACGATGATTTTCTTCGCGCGTCCTTGCTTTTCAACCTTAGCCGTTACAGTTGCGCCTTCTACGACTGGGCTGCCGACTTTCACGTCGTTGCCACCAACGAAAAGAACTTTATCAAAAGTGACAGTGTCACCATCTTGTGCGTTCAATTTTTCGATGTAGATTGCTTGACCTTCTTCAACTTTAACCTGCTTGCCGCCTGTTTCAATAATTGCGTACATTTCTGCACCTCCCTGTTTACTCAGACTCGCCACTTAACAGGTGATCGATCGATACTTAAAACCTGCTGTGCGCGGTTGTAGCACGGGTGCTACAAACAATAACATATGAATTCTATCATCTTTTAAAAGAAGTGTCAATCCATATTTTCATCAACTTCCCGGATGTATTTTTTTCCGGCAAAAAAGGATTGAAGCAGCTGTTCTTCTGTCATGTCCCTGCCGCCTTTCACTTTAAGCGTATGCGTCCGGTTTCGTTTAAACCTTCTGACCGTGTAAAGAAGGCGGTCTGATTTCAATACCGGCAGATCAAGCAGGCGCAGTGAAACCGGCTCATAATAGCGGGCCGTTAAAAACCGGATAAACATTACCTCTTTTTCTTTCCACATGACAAGAAGCTGGACGGCCACGTAGGAAGCTGTTAAAACGAGCTGGACGTAAAAGGGAAGCAGAACAACAGCTGCCCCCATCAGCAAAGCAAGCGACGCAAATGAAAAAAAGATCGACTGCTTGTACGCTTTGTAGTAAGGGTGAAGTGTACATAGAAAGAGCTGAACCATTTTCCCCCCGTCAAGCGGCAGGACCGGCAGCAGATTAAACAAAAAAATAAAAGCATTTAATTGAAACAGCAATTGCGATACATCTGCGCTGATCCAGCCGGCTTTTTGCATAAGCGTGCTTGCCGCAAGCATAGGGACATGCATAAAAGGACCAGAGATGACAACGAGCCATTCTTCGACAAGCGGCCGTCCCGCATGCTCATCTGTTTCAAGCTTTCCGCCAAAGGGCAGGAATTCCATTTTGGTGATGCGCCAGCCTGCTGCTTTAGCGGCGGCAGCATGCCCCATTTCATGGACAAACAGAATGAGGGCGATACAAAGCCCTTCTAAAAAAAGACCTGTAGCAGCAGCAACAGCCCCAAACAGCCAGGTGATCGGATGAATGGATATCTTATTCATTTACATTCACTTTTCTGGAAGAAAGAATCTGGCCGTTTTTTCGTTCGATGAATTCAACCGATTTTCCAGAAGCGGATCCAACCGGCTCCCCTTGTTTAATGCGTTCAAAAAGACGATACGAATGAGGACGCAGTCCCTTCACCTCCATTTCTGAACCATCTTCCTGCTGAATGACGATATATTCAGCGCCAACCCGCACCACTACGCCGTTTTGTTCTGCGGCGAGCAGGCTGTTTGTGCTGGCAACGAAAGTCTGCCTGTCATTTGTTTGATGCATAGCCGGCAATAAAGGACCGAATTGTTCCTCATATGCGGCCGAAAAAACGGCAAACGAAAAGTCACGGGTAAAGATGGTTTGCACAAAGGAGGTGTGCTGATTAACATACACGGCCGCAAATAAGCAAACAGAAACGAGGACTTTCTTGATCATCAGAATCCCTCCCGCCTGCTTATGTATATGCCGTCTAAAGAAAAAAAGCCGCTTTAAAAAAGCGGCTTTTTTTATCGGCTCATGCCGATAAATCGTTTGAACTTCGTGAAAAACGTATCTTTTTCCTGCTCAAGCGGCTGAAGCGGAACCGACTCGCCGAGTATACGGCGGGCGATGTTCCGATATGCGATTGAAGCGCGGTTGTTCGGATTATGCGCAACCGGCTCTCCGTTGTGAGACGATTTAATGACCTCATCATCATCTGCTACAATCCCGATCAGCTCAATCGACAAATGAGCAGCTACTTCATCCACATCCAGCATGTCACCTTCTTTGACCATATGATTGCGTATCCGGTTTACCACAAGCTTTGGCGGTGCCATGCCTTCTTCTTTTTCCAAAAGACCAATTACACGGTCTGCATCCCGGACGGACGACTTTTCCGGTGTAGTCACGACAATGGCGCGGTCTGCTCCAGCTACAGCGTTTTTATATCCCTGCTCAATTCCAGCGGGGCAGTCAATTAAAATATAATCGTAATCTTGTTTTAATTCATCGACCAATTTTTTCATTTGCTCAGGCTGAACAGCAGACTTATCGGTCGTTTGGGCAGCCGGCAGCAAATAGAGGAGATCATTAAAACGCTTGTCCTTTACAAGAGCCTGATGCGTTTTGCATCGCTCCTCCACTACATCAACAAGGTCATAAATAATCCGATTTTCAAGTCCCATGACTACATCCAGGTTACGAAGACCGATATCTGTATCAACGAGACATACTTTTTTCTCCTGCAGCGCAAGCGCTGTGCCGAGATTGGCGGTCGTTGTAGTTTTGCCGACTCCGCCTTTTCCAGAAGTAATGACAATTGCTTCCCCCACTTAAAAGCCCCCTTTAAACGTCGATAAATCAGGACGCAAATATTTCAATACTTGCAGCCGATCAATCACCAATTGTTGTGCTTCATTAATAAACGCGCATTCCGATTCTGTAATGTCTTCTTCATCATATCGGTCTGGTGAACGGGTTAAATGACTGCTGATCCGCAGCTGGGACGGCATCATTTTCCCAGCGGCAATTACCGCATTGTCATTTCCATAGCAGCCCGCGTGCGCCATGCCTTTTAGCGCCCCCATGATAAAAATGCTTCCTCCTGCCATCACAGCACCGCCAGGATTTACATCCCCAATCAGCAGTAAATCTCCTGGCACTTCCAGCACCTGACCGGAACGGATACGGCCTGTATATGAAACAATTTCATTTTCTTCTTTCCATTGTATAGCTTCGTCAATTGTCAGCACGTTGGACTTGATGTCTTCGACAACTAGATGACGGCGCTGCCTGATCAGCTGACGCAGTTCTTCTTTTTCTTCTTCAGTCAAATATCGGTTCCCTGTTTGAACCGTGACTGTAATGAGTGCATTTTCGCCGTCTTTTGTAACGGCATCTAATTTTTCGGTTAATTCCTCTATTAATTCATTATAGGAACATTTATCACTTAACTGAAGAGTCAGGCCGTCTTTCGTCCCTTTAATGACGACATTTTGACTTTGTTTCATAGAAAGTATCCCACCTCTGTACGTCTCAATATTCGACAGCGCTATCCGATATTCCTTTTTTCTCTCTTAATCGAACACTTTTTTCAATTTCAAAAAAGCACCTCGAAGCGGGAGGGCAAACAGAATGTAAAAAAGAGCGTTTAACACAAGCGTTGCCAAAAGCCGCATATAGGTGAACTGCTCAAATGAAAAGGTTGTCCGCTGTACGAGCACATTCAATCCGTACATGACCAATTCAAGCAGGGCAATATCAAACAACACGATAACGAGAAAAACAGGCAGCGTACCATGAAGCCATTTCGTCAGCATGGATGTTATGTAAACGATAAGCGGCAGGAAAAAGAAATAGGCGCCTAGAAGCCCTGTATAAAACATATCAAATAAAAAGCCGAAGAAAAAGCCATATTTTATAGCTGTATTCCTGTCAAAGAAAACAGACATAAACAAAAGGCCAATGATAAAAAAACGCGGAACCGGCATATAAGCCCCGTCAAAGGCCTGTTCTGAAAAAAAGATCATAAACACACTATCACTATAAAACAGGGCGATCATTAAAAGAGGAAGGAGCGCTTTTTTCACATTCCTTCCTCCTCAACCACTACCTGCTGGCGGTCTTCCTCTTCAGGCAGTACTTTTGTCATTTTACGCTTGGACACCATAACGTGTTCCAAATCGTAAAAGCTTGCGGCCGGTTTGACAAGTGCTGTCTGCGTTAAACCAAACTCATCCGGAACGAGCTCTGACACCTTTCCAATCACCAGGCCTTTCGGGAAAACGCCGCCAAGGCCGGATGTTGTGACAGCTTGTCCTTTTTTTACTTTCGCATCGGATGGAATCTTCGTTAATTGAAGCATTTGTTTTTCTTCATCATATCCTTCAATAAGCCCATAAACGGTTTTGTCGCCTTGGACAAGCGCCGAAACGCGGTTGTTTGAATCGTGAGCCGACAAAAGCTGCACAGTAGACGTGAACTTTGACGTACTCTGTACTTTTCCAACCAAGCCGCTCGCTGTCATCACTGCCATATCCGGCTCAATCCCATTTGATTCTCCTTGATCGATGGTAATCAACTCATACCAGCGGTCAGGATTGCGGGCAATGACCGTTGCCTGCACGGGCTCGTAATCAGCCAGGCTGTCTTCTTTCTCAAGCACTTTACGGAGTTCGGCATTATCTTTTTCAAGACGCGCCACGTCACTTTCCAGCTGGGCAAGCTCTTCCAAGTGAGTACGAAGCTT
The DNA here is from genome assembly GCF_032341995.1 of Domibacillus sp. DTU_2020_1001157_1_SI_ALB_TIR_016. Lineage (NCBI taxonomy): Bacteria > Bacillati > Bacillota > Bacilli > Caryophanales > Bacillaceae > Domibacillus > Domibacillus sp. DTU_2020_1001157_1_SI_ALB_TIR_016. The sequence goes on along the minus strand of NZ_CP135439.1, from coordinate 1,175,487 downwards.
TTCATTTTCTTCATATGTATGGCGCAATCTGCTTACATCGTCAAAAAAAGACTCCACAGCACCCGCGGGCTTCGACACAATATTCTGCCCGAAACCTGTTACATCTTTAATAAATTTTTCCGGCCAAGTGATGTTCTCCCGGTCCCGCATGGAAAAACCAATCATAGCAACAAGAAGAATAATACTGCCGAGCAATATAATCAACCGCTTGTTTGTTAAAAAGTGCGGCATGAATTCCACCTCAGTTTTCTAAGCATTCAAAACGGTGAGGCTGGTTCAACGCGCACCGGCAAACCGGTTAAGACGCGCGGAGAACCGGCCTCATCGTCAAAGATTATTTGTTTTTAAACAGATGAATGTGATCCAATGCAAGACCCGTTCCTACTGCAACACAGTCAAGTGGATTTTCGGCAATAATAACTGGCATATTGGTTTCCTTGCTGATCACCTTGTCTAAATTGCGCAGCAGCGCACCGCCGCCCGTTAGTACAATACCGCGGTCCATAATATCGGCCGCTAATTCCGGAGGCGTTTTTTCCAAGGTACCTTTTACCGTTTCTACAATGGCGTAAACTGTGTCTTTTAGCGCATCTGCTATTTCTTGTGCAGTAATTTCAATCGTTTTCGGCAATCCTGTCAACAAATCACGGCCGCGGATTTCCAAGTTTGGAATGCCTTCCGCATCGCCGGCTGACCCGACCTCCATTTTAATCATTTCTGCTGTCCGGTCTCCGATCAGCAAATTGTACTGCTTGCGGATATACGCAATAATCGCATCATCCATTTCATCACCGGCAATCCGAAGTGATTCGCTTGTCACAATACCGCCAAGCGAAATAATCGCGACTTCTGTCGTACCACCGCCGATATCTACTACCATGCTTCCCGTTGGTTCCCATACAGGAAGATTGGCCCCAATAGCTGCTGCAAACGGCTCTTCAATCGGATAAGCATCCCGTGCCCCCGCCTGGCGTGTCGCATCAATTACCGCGCGGCGTTCAACAGCTGTAATACCAGATGGCACACAAACCATTACATACGGCTTGCTTGATAGGAAGCCGCTTGCACCTTTTGTCGCCTGCTTAATGTAGTACTTAATCATTGTGGCTGTTGTTTCATAGTCGGCAATAACACCGTCTTTCATCGGGCGAGTGGCAATGATATTACCCGGTGTCCGGCCGATCATGTTACGTGCATCATTTCCAACTGCCACGATCTGTTTTGTATCTGTCTGCAATGCAACAACAGATGGCTCCCGTACAATAACACCTTTTCCTTTTGCATAAACAAGTGTATTCGCTGTTCCAAGGTCGATGCCAAGGTCACGGCTCCCAATTCCAAACATGTAGTGTATCTCCCTTTCCTCAATAGACCCTTTTTATCGTGATCATTTCACTAGATATGGCTGTTTCAAAATGTGTGAAAAGCTTCTCAAAAACCATAACTTATATTATAGCGGAACGAAAAAAAAAAGCATAGCGTTATAAATAACCTTTTTCTTTCAAACTCACATATTTCTTCTCACCTATAATCAAATGGTCGAGGATATCAATGCCTAATATTTTTCCGCACTCCACCAGCCGTTTAGTTACATCGATGTCTTCACGGCTCGGAGACGGGTCGCCCGATGGATGATTATGCAGGCAGACAATCGAAGCGGCGGAGCGGCGGAATGCTTCTTTAAAGACCTCGCGCGGATGGACAATCGAGGCATTTAAGCTGCCAATAAACAGGGTTTGTTTGTGCATCACCTGGTTTTTTGTGTTTAAGTAAAGTGCGACAAAATGCTCCTGGCTTAAGAAGCGCATTTCTTCCATCATATAATTAGCAGCATCTTCCGGAGAGCGGATGGTAAAACGCTCATCATACTTTAAGCGTTCTATACGCCGCCCTATTTCAACGGCCGCCATCAGCTGAATCGCTTTGGCGCTCCCTATTCCTTTGATGGATGTAATTTCTTCAAGTGAGGCATCCTTGAGCAGGCGAAGGCCTTCAAAGTGGATTAAAATGCGATTGGACAGCTGCAGAACCGATTCTTCTTTTGAGCCGGTACGAAGTAAAATAGCGAGGAGTTCATGGTTGGATAAACTGTGCGGACCGCTCGCAATCATTCTTTCACGCGGGCGGTCGTGCGGCGGAACATCCCGTATCATCAGCGGCTGAGATGGGATTGTTTTATCATGGGTCATTTGGATTCTTCCCTTCTTTCAATCGCGGACCGGCCCGTCCTCAAGAAGGCCCAATTGATTCAAGCGGCGGTGAAGTGAGGAAACCGGCAGTCCCACTACATTAAAATAATCACCGTGAATCGCTTTAACAAAAAGCGCGCCGGCTGTTTGAATTCCATAGCTGCCTGCTTTATCAAACGGGTCACCTGTCTTGATATAAGCCGCCATCTCCGCTTTTGTCAGTTCCCAAAATTCAACGTCGGTTTTTTCATGAAAGACCACTCTTTCATTTCTCGAGAGAATGGCAACACCGGTATAAACGGCATGGTGACGGCCGGAAAGCCTGCAAAGCATATCCATCGCCTCCTGCTCGGTTTCCGGCTTTCCAAGAATACGATCGTCAACAGACACAACGGTATCCGCACCGATCACTACTTTATCCGGATATTCAGCCAAAACAGCTTCTGCTTTTCGAAGAGCAAGCTGCTCAACTGCCTGAGCCGGATGCGTTCCAGGTATGATGGTTTCGTCGGTATTGGCCGCATGAACGGTAAAAGGAATGTTTACTTGAGCAAGCAATTCTTTTCTGCGGGGCGATGATGAAGCCAAAATAATGTGGGTCAAAGAGGATCACCTTTCCTTTTGGTTGGATATAAAGAGTCATTGGGAGTTACGCGTTTATCATATCAAACAACGTACCGGCAAACAATAAAAACCCGCCGGATGGAGGCAGGCTACGGTGACAGAATCGAGGCAGCTTCTTCCAGCTGCTGATCCTCTGCCGCTTTTTTTAACACTTTTTCTTCTTCGCTTGAAACAGTGACTTTCGTTTCTTTTACATAAGCGGCTGTTCCGCCCGCTTCCAATTGACGCTCGGCTTGATCCGCTTCGGGTTTGGAGAAAAAAACACCGTAGATCATGCTGTATTGCTTCTCTGATGAAAGAACAGCAGCTCGCTCTTCTGATGCAGCAGCTGCTTCGTCTGCCGCCGATTTTGTGGAATAAAGCCCTCCTTGAAGAACAAACAGCGAAATACTTTTTTCGGAAGCGGCTGTTCCTTTTTCGGCCGACTCCTCTTCTGACGGCGCCTGCTCAGTAGGTGCACCCGATGCCTGCACTTGTTTGGCTGATTTTTGATCCGGAACCGCGCTCATCATTAACAGCCCAAATACACTGCCTGTTAAAAGAGCAGCAACAATGATTAAGATTCCTGTCCCCGCTTTTAAAGCAGGCTTTTTCTTCGGCTTCTGCAGCACCGTTTCTTCACCAGGAAGCTGCCAAATCAATACTTCTCCATCCCGGCGTGTCCAGTCCGGCTCTTCCATGTCTATCCCTCCTCATCACTCTATATATACGACGAATCTATTAAAAAAGAACAAAACGCAGGACGCTTTGTTCTTTCTCTTATTTAATATTCTTTTCTTCTAAACCTGCCAGTGTATCGGGGCAAAGCTGTTTTCCTTCACCATACAAACAAACTTTATAAACAGACCCGTTTGAGCGAATACCGACGTAGGTTTCGTTCTCGTCCGGATCGAGCAGTTTGTCTGTAAATGGGTCGATCACTTTCTCTACCAATCCTTTTTCATACAGCTGTTTGTAAGTCACGCGTTCAGGTATCGCATCCGGATTTTCGACCCGCTCATTTGTCACAAACAATGCTGCCGCTTCTTTGAAATGAAGAGCCTGTGCAACAAATGCTTTTTCTTTTGACTGCTCAATCAAGCGGCCGATGCCGACAACGGCAATAGCTGAAATGATACCAAGAATGACTACTATAGCGAGCAGCTCTATTAGGGTGTAGCCTTTTTCATTTATCTTCATATTACTCTTCTATGGCTGCAAACGGATCTTGTTTATTGGCAGGGTCCGGCGCATCCACTTCTGGCGTATCTTCGAAAAGATCCGTCAGCTCCGGCATATAATACGCGGCAACAGTCAAATTGTACGTGACCGGTTCATTCGACCCTTTTATTTTCTCCGCTTCTTCCGGCCCGGTAAATTCCAGCTGCTCCACGCGGATCATTCTCATCTGATTTTCAACCGAGTCGATAAAAGCATTCATCTCTGCAAATCCGGGTGATTCTATAGTCAGCTGGGCGCGGATTTTTCCAATACCCGCTGGCAGTGTTTCTTCCGGAAGGGGCTCCTCTTGAGCATCCGTCTCGGCTTCTGTACCGTCCGTGATATTTTCCTCTTCCGGCTCATTTGCCTGTTCTTCCTCTGAAGCATTTTCTTCATCTGCAGCTGTATCCGGATTTTCCGGCGTTTCGTCTGTATTGCTTTCTTCCTCTGAAACAGGCTGTGTTTCTTCTTCTCCTTCGGTAAACACAATTGCTGTGATCAAGCTGTCGGATAACAATTCGGCTTTTTCGAAATCGAGCATCAGCTTGTCACTCATCGGCTTGACCGGCACTTTGTTTTGCAGAGAACTTGTCGCAACAGACGGGCCTTTTATACCAGATCCGCCGCTGTTTGCTTCAAGCGCTGCGACCAGTGTTTCTTCTGCCTGCTTTTCTCGCTCTACTGTTTCGAGCTTTACAGCGGCCGTCCGGTAAAAAGCAAAGTAACAATAAATGAATAGGAGGAGGATTAAAATGAGAAACACGCTTATATAAATGTTTTTTTTGCTCATTTTTTCGCTTCCTCCACCTTTTGCAGGACAGCCTGCCGGTTAAATACAATTTCATACTGCACTAAATAACGCGGAAGCCCATCGGTTAATTCAAGAATTTGTTTCGCTTCTTCTTCCGTTTCATCCACTGAGGTATCTACTTGAAGAATCGACGCGCTTTCCACCCATTCTGAATCTTTTAATTCAGCCAGATAGTAAGCTCCTTCCCTGCTCGTATCAAATTGAACCGTTAAATTCATCGCCTCGTCGCTTACATAAGATATCGCCTGGAAAAAACCGCGTTCCGGCAAAAGGGATACAAGGTGCTCCAAAATTGGTGAAGCGGGCAGCCGCCTTGTTTGTGACCACTCTGCCGCCTGCTGGAGCTGGTCTGCACTTGTTTGAGTACCGGAGCTGGCATTCTGCGCCGCTTGTTCAAGTGCTTCCCGCAGCTGCTGCTGGGCCGCAAGTTCCTTTTCAGCCCGCTCGACCTGCCCCTGCTTGATATGGACAGCCGCAAAAAGAGCAAGGCCTGCCGCCAGCACTGCCGCGCCCGTTAGGAGCCAGACAAAAAGAGGGATATTTTTTTTTCGTTTGGCCGGAAGTAGATTAATATCGATTAACATGCATACTCACCCATCTTTCAATGCAAGGCCAGCCGCTGCGTAAAAAGCGGGCGGAAGCTCCTCGTTCTGCTTTGTATCCATGCTGATTGCTTCATCGGTTCGAAGAGGCACATCAAAAGACTGTCGGATAAATTGCTCAGCAAACGTCCGCTGGGAATGATAGCCGGTAAATAACATCCGGTCAATTTTCACTTGTCCGCCGTGAACAGAATTTTCATAGAAGTTGATGACTTTTTCAATTTCAGACAGCGCATCTGCCAAACCGCCGCTTTCCTCTGTTTCTTCTATTTCAAGTACATCTTCACTTTTTTCAATAAACACCGGCTTTATAAATTTGAGCTGGTGCCGGTGAAAAATAGACAGCGTCATGACGTTTTTTTTCAAATGAATAATCAGCTCGTGAGCTTCCTCCTCCGTCTGCCCTCCGGCATGAAACAGCCGGTAAACAGCGAGCGGTGCGATATCGGCAGCGGCCGGTTTCAGCCGGGCATGTTCGAACAAGCCTGCGTACTCCTCCATGACCTGCTCCGGCGCCGCTACAAGAAGAACCGTCTGCTTCGTTTCTTCATAGCCCGTTACGACCACATCAAAAACCGGCTCATCAAACGGCAGATGGATAGTCGAACCGATTTGCATAAAAAAGAAGTTTTTAATTTCATCCAATGTTAAATCACGGTCCACTTTTTCTTCTTTGATCGCCACAAACCGGTCCGGAATAGTAAAGCGGATATTCCGTTTTTTCAGCTTCCACTCATCTACGATATTGTCCAAAATATCCTGCAGCTCATCGATCTTCACAAGATCACCCTGTACAATCAATCCCTCCGGCAGCTGCCGTTCGCCAAATTTTTCAATGACAATGGGGTCAGACTGGCGCAGCTCCACAAAACGAATTGCTTCATCTGTAATTGTAAAATTGATCGTTCTATCTTTTTTTTGAAATAAACGCAGCGCCATTCTTCTTTTCTCCTTTTAAAAAAACTGAAGATACCAGCGGATCATGGCTTCACCATGTGTATAAGCAGCTACAGCCGCAAGAGCAATATACGGACCAAAGGGCATTGGCTTTCCGCGCTTGACGATGCCGGCCGCCATTAAAATGAGCCCAATCGCCGCCCCGAAAAAGCAGGCAAGCAAAAACGTCAGCAGTACAAGCTTGGTACCGAGCACAAACCCGAGCACGCCAAACAGCTTAATGTCCCCGCCGCCCATTCCGCCTTTTGATACGACAGCAATGAGCAAAAGCAGAACGAAGCCGACCGCCGCGCCAAGCAGCGTATCCCACCACGGATCGAGCGGATCGATAAAACGCATCACCGCAAACAGCGGCAGAAAAAACAATAAGATTTTATCGGGAATGAGCATATACGCCGCATCCGACACGACAATAATCAACAGCATCGAAAACAACAAAATCGCCATCCAAAATGGCGCACTGAATCCATATAATACATATGCATACAAAAATAACAGCGCTGCAGCCAGCTCTGTTAGAGGATAAATGACCGATATGTTCGCACCGCATTTGCGGCAGCGCCCTTTCAAGAACACATAAGACAGTACCGGCACCAAATCACGCGCCGTCATTTGATGGCCGCACAGCGAACAGGCGCTGCGCGGCTTTACAATCGACTTCCCGTCCGGTACCCGGAGCCCGACGACGTTAAAGAACGAGCCGAATAGGAGGCCGTAAAGGAGGATAGTAAGATTAATCATTTATCTTTTCTGTGCAGCTAAAACTTTATCACGATTAAGCTCTCCAGCATTTCCTGTGATGCCACGTTCTTTACCTTTTAACAGAACTGAGTATGAGTAAGTAACAGCTTTGGCTTCAGCGGTGGTTTTACCATCAGTGCCAACCGTTGCTGGAGTAGAGCTGTTTTTTGTAATTGTAACTTTAGAAGCAGCAGTATCGTAACCATTTGTCCCTTTTTCACCAGTATCCGGGTCCTCTGGTTCATCAATAAGTCCTTGATCAATAAGGTTTTGTAAGGAAATATCTGTAGTTGCAGTGTTTGGATGACTAGCTACGTATGTTTTTGCAGAGTTAATCATCTGCGTCGCGTTTGCAACATGCGCATCTTTCTTCGAGTTATCAATTAACCCCCCAATAGCCGGAATCGCAATAGCAGCAATAATACCCAGGATCACGACAACCGCCAAAAGCTCAATCAGGGTTAACCCTTTTTCGTTTTTTATGCGGCGTTTTAGTGCGTTTAACATATTTCTTTCTCCTCTCTTTTTTCGACAATAAGTATCGTATTAGGACACCAACACTAGTATTCTACTTATTACCAAAGACAAAAGCAATGAAATATAGGAAAAAAATCTCAACAATTAGCACATTTAACCACTTTCCTGCACCGTATTAAAGATTTCAAACATCGGCACCATGACCGAAATGACAATGGTCCCGACAATGGCCGCAAGCAGAACAATCATAAGCGGTTCGATAAGGGCTTTTAACCGGTCCGTGACTGTTTCCACTTCGGCCTCGTAAAAGTCCGCAACCTTTGACAGCATTTGATCGAGCGAACCCGTTTCTTCCCCAATCGCCACCATTTGATGCAAAAGCGGCGGAAATGCCCAGTGGCGCTGCATCGGTCCTGTGATCGACTCCCCGCACTCCAGCGACTGCCTTGACTGGCGGATTACACCGGCAATCACTTCATTTCCAACGACCTCGCCGGTAATATCCATTGCCCGCAAAATAGGCACGGAGTTGGAAAACAACGAGCTGAGTGTACGGGTCATCCGGGCAAGCACTGCTTTTCGCATTAAATTCCCGAAGATGGGCATGCGCAAAATCGCATAGTCTAGGTACATTTTTGATTCCGGGCGGCGGCGCATAAGCCAAATGGCTCCTGCCGCTGCTCCCGCAAGCAGGGCAATCATATACCAGAATCGCTGCATCCATTCACTCGCGTTGATCACAAACTTCGTGATCGCCGGCAGTTCTCCGCCAAAGTCTTCAAACATATTCACAAATGTCGGCACAACGGAAACGAGCAAAAAGATCACGACACAAACGGCGACGATCCCTACGACAACCGGGTAGGCAAGCGCCGAAATGACTTTTTGGCGGGTGCGGTGCTGCCGCTCGTAGTGAACAGCGAGATCGCTGAAGGTCTGGTCAAGCGTTCCCGTCGCTTCTCCGGCTTTCAGCATATTAATAAACAATGGCTCGAAGATTTTTTTTTGCTTGGCAGCGGCTTCTGACAGCGGACGGCCTTCCCGCATTTCCATTTCCATATTCATCAGCGCCCGCTTGAGCGGCTTGCTGTCGGTTTGCTGGGAAAGAATAAAGGCGGAATCGACGACAGTAACGCCCGCCTGTAGAAGCGCCGCGAACTGGCGCAAAAAAATAACCATATGCTCAAGCTTAACCGCCCGCCCGATGATAATATCCTGCTCCCAAAAGGCTTCCGGCTTCTGTTCAATTTCTTTGACCCGAATACCGTTTGACTGCAGCTTTTCAATTGCTTCTTTTTTAGAGTTAGCGGTCAGCGTGCCTTTTTTCGGCCCGCGGCGGTCTCTTCCGGTGTATGCGAATTTAGCCATTCCGTTAATCCCTTTCTCTTAAGTAAGGAAGCAGGGCCGATTTAGAAACAGCCTCCTGACGAAACAGCTCCTGAGCATGGTCTGCCATCAGCTGCATCCCTTGTGCTTTCGATGTTTGAATGACATTAATAATTTGGTGCACTTTTTCCGAGCGGATTAAATTGGCTACCGCCGAGTTGTTCAGCATAATTTCAAGCGCAGCGCGCCGTCCCTTTAAATCTGCGGTTGGGAACAAGCGCTGGGCAATAACAGCGGTCAGCACGGTCGCAAGCTGGGTCCGGATTTGCGGCTGCTGCTCAGCTGGAAACACATCAATAATCCGTTCAATGGTCGCTGGCGCACTGGATGTATGAAGCGTCGCGAACACGAGATGTCCCGTTTCAGCCGCTGTAATCGCCGTTTGAATCGTTTCAAGATCGCGCATCTCTCCCACTAAAATCACATCCGGGTCCTGGCGCAGGGCCGCACGAAGCCCGTTGGCAAATGACTGCGTATCATAGCCGACTTCTCGCTGGTCGATAATGCATTTTCCATGCTTATGCAGGTATTCAATCGGATCTTCAAGCGTAATAATGTGCTTTCTCGTATTGCGGTTTAAGTAATCAATCATACTGGCAAGCGTCGTTGATTTTCCCGAGCCGGTCGGCCCGGTCACAAGTACAAGCCCGTGCGGACGCTCGGACACTTTTTTCAGGATTTCCGGCATATGCAGCTCTTCAAGTGTCGGCACGCCGGACGCAATCACCCGAAATGCCAGGGCGATACAATTGCGCTGGTGATAAGCGTTCACCCTGAACCGGGATACGCGCGGCAGTCCGAATGAAAAATCAAGCTCGCCTTTTTCCTTGAAGGAGTCCCACATGTGTTCAGGAATAATCGCTTTTGCCATGGCTTCTGTGTCAGCGGGCTTCAGCGGGTCTTTTCCGTATCTCTTTAAATCTCCGTGAATGCGGAAGACCGGCGCCGTACCGACTGTTAAATGAATATCGGATGCTTTCAGCTCAAAAGCGGAACGCAAAATAAATTCAAGCTTTTCTCTCATAGGTTCTACTCCATTAGGACAGCACGAAGCACTTCTTCTGTCGTGGTGATGCCCTGTTTAATTTTCAGAAGGCCATCATCCAGCAAAAAAATCGTTTTGTTCTTCAATGCCATTTGTTTTAAATTCGACAGCGGTTCATTGTTTAAAATAAGGCGTTTCATTTCTTCCGTGACAACCAGTACTTCGTGAATCGCCAATCGGCCTTTGTAGCCGGTCATATTGCAGGAGGCGCAGCCTTTTCCCCGTTTGACACTTTCAATTTTCAATCCTCTTTTGGCAAAAATCTCCCGCTCCCGCTCCGTTGCAGATTCTTCCCGGCCGCAGTCCCGGCACACTTTGCGGATTAATCGCTGGGCGACGATGCCGCTCAGGGAAGACGCCACAAGAAATGGCTCAACACCCATATCAATAAGACGGGTAATACTGCTGATTGAATCATTTGTATGTAAGGTGCTCAGTACAAGGTGGCCGGTTAAAGAAGCACGGATGGCAATTTCGGCCGTTTCTCTGTCCCGGATTTCCCCGACCATAATGACATTTGGGTCCTGGCGCAAAATCGACCGAAGTCCCGCCGCAAATGTCAGCCCTACATTCGGGTTGACTTGAATCTGGTTGACCCCTTCAAGCTGGTACTCAACCGGATCTTCGATTGTAATAATATTGACTTCTTCACTATTGAGCTGGTTTAAGCCGGCATAAAGCGTAGATGACTTACCTGACCCGGTCGGCCCGGTAATGAGCACGATCCCGTTTGGGCGCTGAAGCAGGGATTCCATCCGTTTTAAATTTACTTTATTGAACCCAAGCTGGTTCATATCATTTAATGAACTGCTTAAATCCAAAATCCGCATGACGATTTTTTCGCCGTACACGGTTGGAAGCGTAGAAATACGGAGGTCGACAGCCCGAAAGTCAATATTGGTTTTGATCCGGCCGTCCTGCGGCACGCGGTGCTCGGTAATATCCATATTCGCCATAATTTTAATGCGCGCTGTGAGCATGCCAAGCATGGACTTCGGCAGCTGGCGGTCAAGCTGAAGCACACCATCAACCCGCATGCGGACGACCACTTTGGTTTCATGCGGGTCAATATGAATATCACTCGCTTTTTCAGTGAGTGCCCGGGACATAATCTGGTTCACCAGCCGCACCACCGGAGAATCTTCTTCTGCTTCCCCCGCTTCCGAAGATTCCGCCGTGTCCTGATTTTGCTGCATAAATTCCTGAAGCGAGTCGTCCATGTCGTAATATTTATTAATAGCACGTAAAATGTCCTGCTTCGTGGCAATAACGGTCTCAATTTGAAAGCCTGTAGAAAGACGCAAATCCTCTACCGTAAAGTAATCCATCGGATCCGCCATTGCGACAAACAGCCGATTTTCCTCTTTCTTCAAGGGAATGATGACATTTTTTTTGGCTATCTCTTTCGGAACAAGGCTAAGCAGCTTGCTGTCAACCGGATAACGGTACAAGCTGACATGCGGAATGCCCAGCTGAAACTCGAGCACTTCAATCAGCTGCTGCTCTGTAATAAAGCCTCTATTGAGAAGAGCGTCACCCAGCTTCTGGTTGTCTTTTTTTTCTTTTAGCGCTACAGACAGCTGTTCCTCCGTAATAAGGCCGGATTCAACCAGCAGATCACCGAGTCGTTTTCGCTTTGTTTTCATTCCGCATCACCTTTATTGTTCATTTTCCGTACTGTTTTCTTCAGCAGATGAGGAGTCATCACCGTCCGTTTGATCTTCGTTCTGGCTTTCTTCCTCTGTGTTATCCTCCGCTTCCGATGACGCATCTTGGTCTGTTTCTTCATCCGTTTCTTCCGGCTCTGGCGGAGGCGGTGGTTCCTGTGAGCTGTACAATTCAATTTGGTGAACCGGTGGATAAAAATCAGCTGCTATTTGTTCGCTGCCCAGTTTTTGGCTTCCTTCAAATTGACTTCTATACACATCAACCATTGAGCCATCTTCCCCATACTGCTCTACCTGCATTTCCCCGTAAGGAAGTTCGGGACTAAAGTGTAAAACGGTTTTGGGGTGGAGTGTTTTTTTGTTTCTCAACTCCGTTTTATAGGTGTAGTAAAAAGGCACACCTGTTAGGGAAACTCGCAGTTCACCGTTTGAAGCTGTCCAATTGATTGTGTAAGCTTCACCGTTTGGATTAAAGAAAACGAAATCCTGTTCTTTCGTTTGTTCCACCCTTGCTTCATATCCGAGTTCGATATCGTCTGGAAGAGCATTGCTTTGATTTTTTTCCATAATATTAAAATTTGTTTTGAGCACGAGCTGGTATAAGGACGAAGCTAAAATATTTAAGCTTTCTTCACCCATCTTTCCCCCGGCCGCCTCTGCCCAGCTGTTAAATGAAACAGACATATTGGCTTTAACCGGAAGGATCGGGTTCGCTTTGACAAAGCTCTCCGCTGCACTATCCAAACCATCCGCTGTAACCTCTGCCAGTTTCGCTGATTTCTCGCCCTCACTCAAATAAAGAGAAAGATCTACCACCGATTCACCTGACTTTAAGTAGTCGCCAATATCTGAAATATCCCCCGCCACCGTTTCCAAATCAATTCTTCCTTCTGTTTGAAGAACCGGCATTTTACGTGTCAGCTCTTCCTTCAGCTCATCAGGTGAAACCGACGCAAGTAAGGGATTTTGCCGGCCATCGGCTGCTTCGCGCACAGATTGCTCAACTTGAAACGAGATTAAGCTGTTATTCATCGTCACTTCTTTTTCTGCATACTTTAATGTGATGACTGCCCGTTTCTCCCAGTCTTCTATTCTGTTATTCAAAAGTTTTGCCGAAGCATAGCTTGTCATTTCATCCACTTTTTCCGGGCCAATCGTTGTGCCTTCATCAAAGATATCATCAGCAAAAAAAATCCGATCGATGAGACTTCCTCCGTATATCGAAAAAAAGGAAAGGTAAATCACAAGCACCAGCAGCAGTCCTGCTGTTTTTCCGATCACTTTTTGGTGCCGCTGTACTTCTTCCACACCATTAAGCCTCGCTGTTCATGCTTAATTCAACGAGAATTTCCGATCCAGCTGTGCGGGCTTTTTGAATCTCTTCTTCTTGTAAAACCGTTCCGGCGGGAATTAAGATCTCTCCGTTTACTTCAATATTTTTTGTAACAGTTTTGCCGGCTAACAGCTTGCTTTGCTGCTCTTCAATCAGCTGAAGCCAGCGGTCGACAGAAGACTCCTCCTGCTCCTTTGGTGCTGGTTCTTCTTCCAGTTCTTCAAAAGCTGGTTCCGCTGCTGCTTTTTCCTGCACGGTTTCTACTTCCTGCTCCACTGGTTCAATAACTTCTAAAACAGAACTTGGCTTTTCACTGGCAGGCTGAGGTTCCTCGTTTGTATGCTCAGCATGCGCGTCGGGCTGTGTGATGGGTTCTGCCGAAGCATCTGCCTCTACGGGATCAATAGAAAGAGAGTACGGCTCCTGACTTTCTCCTTCTATCGATTCTTTTACAACATCTTCATCTACTACAATTAAATCCCGGCCATAGGTGATGACATATTGCCCGCTAACCAAAAACAACTCCTGTTTATCTTCTACAACCAGCTGACTAATTTCACCGGTTTCATCATCGATCATGTACTCCACCGCTTGTCCAATCAGCTGTCCTTTTTTCGACATAAGGGGTGTTTGCTCAATTTTTGTTCTGCGGTTTAACAGTTCGTTCGCAACCGGAATACTGTTCATTTCAATTACGCTGCTTTCATGATCAATTGTCAGCGCATAATCCCCGATGCCGATAATTTTATTGAATGGGATCGCTTTTCCTTCCTGCTCCCATTCCTCGTGTCCAATTGTAATAAAATCAATGCTTCTTTTTTCTGGATTGATAATTAATGATTTAACCTGGCCAATTTCTACTCCATCCGCGATGCTGATAATTGGAAGACCTTGTACTTCACTGCTTTTCTTCATCTCTCTCACCTGTTTCTACTGATTGATTTAAAATAATTTCTTTTATACTTTTCATTTCTTCTATTAAAACTGGATAAGCCCCTAAGCGCTGTTTAAGTTTTTCTAACAGTTGAACAGCTTCGAATGAATGGCCGTTCGCCATATAAAAAGCGACCAGCATACGGGCAATGACATAGTAATCACGATCATGAAGCCGGGATTGCAAGTAACGCTGCATCACGCTTTCGGCTTCCATATAAGGCAGCGCTTTTTGTTTAATCTCAATTTCCTGAACGATTAGATGAAGCCATTCTGGAGAAAGACGCGGCGGCGATTGGAACTCTTCTGCTTCAGAATCATTCGTTATACTATGTATTTCTTCATTAGAATGAACAACGGCATGATTATTTCCCCAAACCTCTTCTACAAAATCTGCTTCTTCCTGTTCCTCTTTATTGGATAAAAAGACTTCATTTTCTTCAACCATGTCTTCTTCGGCTAAATGAATGTCCTCTTTTTCTGTCTCTTTCCCCTCCAGCTCTAAAAGAAGTTTCTTCTCAAGCTCTGGAATGGTATCCTCAGACTCTTCAGCAGACTCAGCTTTTGATTCATTGAATTCTTCTTTCAATAAATCGTTTAAATAGTGCTTATTCAGTTTTTCCGTTTCTTCTAAGTGTTTTGCTTCTCTCTCTTTATCGTCTGAAATTGGAATTTCTTCACGGTCAAAAATCTCTGTTTCTTTCTTTTTTTCTGACTCTTCCTCTTCAAACAGTTCAAGCAAATATAAATCGCCTGCTTCTTCACCTTCAACAGACTTGATATCACTTTCGACTTCAAGATGATTGTTTTCGTTCATCTCCTCAAGCCAATCGTCTGTATGCACGTTCTCTGCTGTTTTATGATCTGCTTCTGTATTAAAAAAAAGCAGCTCGAGCTCTTCTAATTCATTCTCCTCTTTCTTCTCAGTGGATTCTTCTAGATGGTCCTCTTTAAACCATGTGAGTTCCTCAAGTTCATCCTGCTCATTCAGCAAAGTCTCCAGGGCATCTGCTTCCTGTACAGGTTCTTTTGTCACATTAAAGATATCTTCTTTATCCGCCATCAATGCATCCTTTTCTTCTGCCCTTGTTCCCTGTCCTTCTTGCTTCTGCTCCTCTGGCTCAGGTTTTTTCTCAACCTGTTCTTTTTGAAACAGCACATCTTCCGGCTCATGCGTTCCTTTTTTTCTTGTAAACAGTGCTTCACCAAAAGGTTTTTTCGGCTGACTGCTGAAATCATCTGCCGGATCGGAATCTGTAAACGATTCTGCTTCTGCTGCCCAGGCTGGAAGTCCATACTTCACTGTAAAATAACCTGTCATGACAAAAAAAAGAAAGCCGATCAAAAAACTTTGCCAAAGCGGGAGATAAGCAGTGGTGAGCAAAATAGCCCCCGCAATGGCGAAGCTTTCAATCGCAATAATCAGCTTTCCTTTTAATGAAACACCGAGTGGCAGCCAGGGTAAAATCGGCAAAATAAGCAAGAATCCGATAAACAGCATAACTGTTTTTGTCATCCACAACCCTCACTATTACTAATGTAGTAGAATAATTACAAATTTGAGTAAGAAAAAACTAGTATAATAGGAATATTGTATAATAAAGTTAAGCAATTGCAAAGAAAGGATGGAAAGTTGTGACGAAAAAGAGCAGAAATTGTCAGGCGGGGGTCACATTGTTGGAACTATTAGTATCACTGACGATCTTAAGTATCCTTTTACTTTCCATCACCCGCTTCTTTTTCCAAGCTGGGACATTTAACACTGTTAATGAAAGCAGAACCGTTGCTTTGAACGTAGCCCGTAATGCTCTCATGTTTATGGAAAAGCAGTCCTTTGTTGAAATGAGATACACATTTGAAAACCCAGGTACCAAAAAATGGATTAAAATGTGTCCCGATGATCAGGGAGAAAAGGTGTACACTCTTCAATCAAGTGCGGCAGATAAATCGGATTGCAGCAACATTTCTGTAAACGATGGAGCGTATGAAGTGACCGTTACATCCAACACTGTTAACGAGGAAACAAAAAAATATTATATCCCTGTAACAGTTAAAGTGAGGTGGAAAGAAAATGAGCCGGAAGTGGAAATCGATGGGACGATTAAAAGCGAGGATATGCGATGAACGCGGCCTCACACTGATGGAGCTTTTAGCGGTGATCACCGTTTTGGCTATCGTCGGATCTGTTTTAACAAGCACCCTTGTAACCGGCCAGAAAATTTATATGAAGCAAACGGCAGAAACCCAATTTCGTGAAGACGCCGACTATGTGACTACTCGAATCATGAATGAATTGTATTCCATCCCTTTTGATGAAGTGATGACTTGTAAAAACACAACGGCTGTGTCCGGCACTGATACGTCCTGTATTAAAATGATTGATAACACAGATACCTCTTTTAATGCCGTTCAAAATGCGAATCAGGCAAGCGCAACCGATTACTATTACGATCCGGTCCGCACAAACAAAAGCATTGCGAATGAAACAACAATTTCTATTATCGATGAGCAAGTGCAGATTGAGCAGACGGAAATAGAAAATGGCCAAAGTGCTATAACCCGTACAGAAATTTTAAAAGTGCCTTCAAGTTTTCAAGTTAACAGCGACGGCAGCCCCAGCTTTGAGCTTGCTGCCTGTTCGGCAGAAACAGAAACCGGCACCTGCCAAAGTGGAACGATCAAGCTTTTATTTACACTTGGCAGTGATCGAACAACAGAAAAACTGCAGCTGGAAAGTAGGTTTGGATTTTAATGAGGTATATGCAAAATGAAAAAGGAAACGCACTCCTGCTTGTTTTATTAGTGATGGTCATTATGTCCACAATTGGCCTGGCTGTTGTTTCTTCTACAATTGGAGGCGCCAAACGAACCACTGTCCGTACAGCTGATGTAGATATAACCTATGAATCGATTAAAGCAATGGATTCTTTTACAGCAGGGCTGTCAGACCAATTACGAACGAATGCCCAGCTGGCACTTGCCAATGTAACCCCGGCTTCGATCGATATTCTTTTGGATCAAGCGGGCAATACCGTCGTTGAGCAGGTTAAAGCAGAAAATGCAGCGATTGAAGACATTCAAGTAAGAGACATAACCGGCGAATATTCTATAGACAAAGACATCGCTCTTACACGTGTGCTATCCGTGTCTATTACAGCAAAAGAAAACGAAGGTGCTGCAGTGTCAAGAACCGCGCATAAAGAACTGATCGTTTCACCTCTTCCCAGCTTCTTAAAATACGCGCTTGGCTCTGAAAAAGGCAGATTGTCTTTAAACGGCTCTCCCCATCTTGAAGGGAATATTTTCGCTAATACTTTATCAATTGATGAAAAAGCCCACTACCTGACTCAAAATGGAACAAATCTGTCACAGCAAACGCCCAAACCATCTATTTCAGGAGATATATATGTTGGAACACCTGGAAGCTACACTGATTGGGATTTTGATCCCCAGGCTTTAACAAACGTTTTGGTTCCCGAGAATTTTTATCACGAAGAAGTGCCCGGCTTAAAAAATGACAGTCAGTACCAGGACGTTCAATTTAGCCAGGCTTATACTGAAGGGCGCCGGGCTGCTGAAGAAAAAACGAAATTCCTAACAACACTGCCTGTTCCGGATAATCCAGCGAAAAACGTATCCTCTACAAGTGAAAAACTAACCACATACGAAACAGATAAAAATGGAAAAAGCAAAAGGGTGACCCTGTCCCTTTCTGAATATGAAGCGATAGCGGATGGTCTTTCTGATGTTGACTATAAAGGAGACGCAGTTCTTGAACCGAGAGGAAAACAAATTGAAAACATACGCGTGAAAGGTTCTTTAACCATTTTTGCCGACCATGATCTCGTTCTTAAAAACATCTTTGTTTCTGGCGGCACTTTAACCATCGTCAATCGTAACAGCAGTACACTGCAGCTGGAAGAACAGGTGGTTTCCGATGGAGGCATTTTAATTGAAAACGAAGCCGGAATGATTGATTCAAAGGAAGCACAACTTTACGATGACGAAAGTATTACCATCAACAATGAAAGCCAGTCAGTCTCTTTTTATTCTATTTCGAGCCACGGTAATATTACCGTTACAAACCATTCAGGTACTGTCGAGCTTATGGGACCCCTTTGGACTCAAGAACATATAACTCTTCATAATGAAGGAGAAATGACGGTTGATTTTCCAAACTCGGACAGCAATACGGTGTTTAGTGGTGAAGAAATGAAGATTATGTCTACCGGCACATTTACTTTAAAAAACCATCTTGTTTCCGAACGTTCCATTACATTAGACTTGTCGGATAAAGCAGCACTTGAAGGACTTATTTTAGCAAAGAATAATATCAACTTATATGTACAAGACAGCAAGAAAGGTGATATTTATTTTGAGGGTTCGCTGTTTACAGACCAAAACTTAACCATACAAGGCAATGATGAAAAAAGCAGCCACTCGGAGAACGACTTTTTTTCTATCGATGCCACCATGTATGCCCGGGAAAAAACATCGATCTCCAACTTGTCCATTCGAGGCTGGAACGATGGCCAGCTCGTTTCCTTATCGGGTGATTCCCTGCTCATTACGAGGATTAATGAATTTCAAAACCTTGAAGAAAGCACCGAACCAAGAAAAGGGCTGTATGTGCCAGATTTAAACGAAAACAGTACGGTCCAGCCGTTAAAAGGCTTTTTCTACACGGACAAGGATGTTCAGGCGGGCATATCCGAGCCCGCTGCTGAACTATACGGAGTAGGGTCTCTTTTTTTAGTGGACGGCGGCGTATTTGCAAAAGGAGATTTTATTGTAAATGCGGTGCGGGGCGAAACCGATGGGTTTAACATTCAAAGTGCTATACCTTCTCTTAGCCGGCAGGATGGCCATTACTCACGCTTTATCATTCAGTATGACCGAAATATTCTGCTCGGACAGCTGGACTATTTACCAAGAGTAAAATATTTATCCGTTTACAGTGATCAATTAACCGTTCAATAAAAAACAGCGCATATTTTAAGGATATGCGCTGTTTTTTTATCGTCATTCTGTTTCTTACCACCTTCCCTGTATAACTGTGTTTTCGTCTTCTTGAAGAGACTCATTTTCGTTAACAATAACGGCATTATCATGCTTATTAGTCGTTTTTCCGCCCGAAGCAGGCTGGGTAGCGGTTACTCGTATAACGGCCTGGCCTTTTTGAGACTCTTTTGGCTGAAGCGTGTAGCCCTCTGTTTCGCTATAATTCAATTCAAAGTTTTGATTGTTTTGCATGGTAAATTCAAGCTGAACATCTGTTGCATTAGATGGATAGATTTTTACTAACGATTCAAACGGCGGAACCATCTCATCCAAATCATATTTTTTCTGTGTAAAAGAAACTCTTTCAAGCTCAATGAATTCCCTGGCTATAAAGTCAGCTTGAGCGGTTTTTTCAATTCTCTCTTTACGGCCATCACTTAATGTTCTGCTTTGAACAGCAGTTACAGTAACGGTTGTTTGTCCACCGGTATTTTCTTTTACCCGAAGATAAGATTTACCCGACTTGTTTACAACTTCCGCGATATCATCGTTATCTGTTTCAAACGTATAAGAAACGTCTGGTGCATGGCTAGGATTGATCAAAATAAGGCTTTCTAAATCTATGAGTGTTTCATGCGTGATGTCATAAAAATCCTCGCTAAATTGAACTCCCTGCAATTCAGCATAATCGGCAACCGAAACAGAAAGCTGGTCGGTTACATCAGGAAAATCTTCCAGCGATACATTTACGAACGCCTGGCCCGGTTTATGGGCAACAATGATTCCAGCTGTTTGCGTTATATTTTGAACATCAATCACACCATATTCAGCACTTTCAACGGTATATACCCAATTTTCAGAAGCTATTTTCCGTTTATTAGCCAAAACCTCTACTTGAAATGGCTGAGAATCTTTTTCTAGAAGCTCCATTCCATCCGGCGTTATTTGAATGTACATGGAAGCTTGAGCTTTCTTGTGATTATGAATGATGACTTCTTCTTCGCTATATTCATGTATCATTTTTCCTTCAGCATCTTTAATCCGAATCGTTACTTTGTTGCTGCCACTTTTATATAAAAGTATCGGATCTTCTGGTGAGAAAGGTGTAAACGATCGATTGTCCGGTCCATTATTTTTCTTAAATTCATATGTCCAATTTTTTGTGTGGTCAACATTCTCAAGCCAGACAAGCACATCTTCATCTACTTGTATTTTTTTATTCCCTCGTTCATCTTCAAGCGGTTCCCCGGATATAGTAAACAATTTCATCACCGGCCAGCTGTTATAGGAAGCCATGTAAATCGGTTCTGCAGGCATACTGACCGAAGAAGCTTCTATTCGCTCATAGGCTTCTGTTGATATCAACGTCTCATTACCAGCCACGCCTGAGCTCTCAGCCTGCTCAGCATTAGCTAAAAGAGGGTTAAAAAGCAAAATAAATAAGATCATTCCTATCATTGAACATACTGCACCACTTACCACTCTTCGAAGCATAATGGGTCATCCCCCAATTCAATCCTTTTTTACTATTATATAAAACCTAGTGTTTATTGGAAAGAATGGAACGTATATCTTTTTTCACAGTAGAAATAAAGTATAAAGACCCGGTGATAATCAGAACATCCTCTTTTTCAGCCTGATTTTGAAAAACCTGTATAGCCGTATTGTAATTTTCAATGATGTGGATTTTCTTAGACCGATATGGCTCATACTCTTTTGCGCCTGCGGCTCTTGGAAAGTCAAACGAAGTCAGGTACAGCTGATCTGCCATTTGATTTAAACGTGTAATCATTCCATCCAGCGGTTTATCTTTCATTGCCGCAAACAGGACCGTTATATTTTTATTCGGAAAACGCTGGCCGGCTGTCCGCACAAGTGCTTCTACTCCCTCTTCATTGTGGGCTCCGTCTGCAATGATCAGCGGATCGTCTAAGAGTGTTTCAAACCGTCCCGGCCATACGGCTTTTTGGAGCCCTTGCTCAATATGGTGCTCTTCGATTAAAAAAGAGTAAAATACACGTAAAAAGTCAGCTGCCATCACAGCTGTCGCTGCGTTTTGCACCTGGTGCAAACCGGCAAGTCCCGTTTCGAGAGCAGGACGGCTGCTGTAAAGAGACGTGAAGTCAAATTGTTCTCCTTTTTCCGTTGAAGCGGTCCAGCTGCCCGTGAAATCCCGGCCGTATTGGTAAAGTGCTGAACGTTTTTGCTTTGCCGTCCCGGCAATCACAGCAAGAGCTTCCAGCTGATGAACCGCTGTTATAACGGGCACACCGCTCTTAATAATGCCTGCTTTTTCCCGTGCAATTTCTTCCAGCGTGTCACCAAGGAATTGAAGGTGATCCATGCCAATCGTGGTGATCACCGATAGCAGCGGATGAACAATGTTTGTTGAATCCAGGCGGCCGCCAAGACCGACTTCAAATAAAACAAGGTCAACCGGGTGCATATAAGCAAAATAATAAAAAGCCATAGCCGTAATGATTTCAAATTCACTCGGCCCGCCCATTTCCAGCTCTTCCATTTCATCTGCAATCGTTTTAATTTTCACTGCCAAAGCCGTAATCTCTTCATCTGAAATAGGCGTCCCATCAACGCTGATCCGCTCATTGAATTGTTCAATGTAAGGTGATGTAAACGTCCCTGTTTCAAAGCCGGCTTCCGTTAAAATCGACCGCAGCATAGCGGTAGTCGAGCCTTTTCCATTTGTTCCGCCAATATGGACTGCACGCAGGCGGCGCTCGGGATGATCAAGCCGTTCCATCATATATTCCATCCGCATCAGACCCGGCTTAATGCCTACGCGCAGACGTCCATGAATCCAGGCAAGTGCTTCTTCGTACGTATTCATGCCATTTCTTCTCCTTATGTACGAAAAAGACGAACCGCCTTGAGGCGGGTTCGTCTTCTCGATTAATTCTTTAAATCTTCGATGCGTGCTTCAACAGCAGCGAGTTTTTCACGGTAATCCGCTTCTTTCGCGCGCTCTTCGTCAACGACTTTTTGCGGCGCTTTTGAGATAAACCGCTCATTAGACAGCTTTTTCAGTACGCGGTCTACTTCAGACTGCCATTTTGCTTTTTCTTTTTCAAGACGGGCAATTTCCTCATCAATATTCAATAGGCCTGCAAGCGGCATAAAGAGCTCAGCTCCCGTTACAACGGCTGTCATCGCTTTTTCAGGCGCTGCCGGATTTGTATCAATTACAAGCTCATCCGGGTTACAGAATCGCTCAATGTAGTAGCGGTTTTCTGTTAAAGTAGAAAGAACTGCTTCGTCTTTTGCTTTTAAAACAAGCGGTACTTTCTTGCTCATCGGCGTGTTCACTTCTGAACGAATGTTGCGGACAGCACGGATAATATCAACAAGCAGCTTCATATTGGCTGCTGCTTCTTTGTTTGTTAAAGAACCATCTGCTTTTGGCCATGATGCTTCGACAATCGTTTCCCCTTCATGCGGAAGGTTCTGCCAAATTTCTTCGGTAATAAACGGCATAAACGGATGCAGAAGACGCATTGTGTTATCGAGTACATAAGCAAGAACCGAACGGGTCATTTGCTTCGCCTGTTCATCTTCCCCGTACAACGGCAGTTTCGCCATTTCAATATACCAGTCACAGAAATCGTCCCAAATAAAGTTATACAGCGTCCGGCCGACTTCCCCGAACTCGTATTTATCCGATAAGTGTGTCACACTTTCAATCGTTTCATTTAAGCGTGTTAAAATCCATTCATCTGCAACTGATTTTTTGCCCGTCAAATCAATTTGATCATATGTCATGCCGCCCATATTCATCAGGGCGAATCGAGACGCATTCCAAATTTTATTGGCAAAGTTCCATGTTGCTTCCACTTTCTCGGTTGTATAGCGCAAGTCCTGTCCAGGCGAGCTTCCTGTTGCAAGGAAGTAGCGAAGTGAATCAGCTCCGTACTGGTCAATGACTTCCATCGGGTCCACACCGTTGCCAAGAGACTTCGACATTTTGCGTCCTTCCGCGTCGCGGACAAGACCGTGGATTAAAACATCTTCGAATGGACGCTCACCCGTAAATTCAAGTCCCTGGAAAATCATTCGGGATACCCAGAAGAAAATAATATCATATCCCGTTACAAGGGCTGCTGTCGGGTAGTAGCGCTTGAATTCAGCAGAATCTTCATCCGGCCAGCCCATCGTTGAAAACGGCCATAGAGCTGATGAGAACCATGTATCGAGTACATCGGTGTCCTGCTCCCAGTTTTCCGCATCCTGAGGCGCTTCCTGTCCTACATAAACTTCACCTGTTTCTTTATGGTACCAGGCTGGAATGCGGTGGCCCCACCAAAGCTGGCGGGAAATACACCAGTCACGGATGTTTTCCATCCAATGCAGGTACGTTTTTTCAAAACGGTCCGGAACAAAATCTACTTTGTTTTCGGTTTTTTGAAGCTCAACGGCTTGTTCAGCCAAAGGCCCCATTTTAACAAACCATTGGGTAGACAAGTACGGCTCGACAACAGCGCCGCTTCTTTCCGAATGGCCGACTGAATGTAAATGGTCTTCAATCTTAAATAGAACACCTTGTTCCTGAAGATCTTTGACAATCTGCTTACGGCATTCAAAACGGTCCATGCCGCTGTATGTACCGGCTTCTTTGTTCATTGTTCCATCTTCGTTCATCACAAGGATACGCGGAAGATCATGACGGTTTCCGACTTCAAAGTCGTTCGGATCATGCGCTGGCGTAATTTTCACAACACCGCTTCCGAATTCTGGATCTACATACTCATCAGCGATAATTGGAATTACCCGGCCGACAATTGGCAGGACAACATTTTTGCCGATTAAATGTTTGTAACGCTCATCTTCCGGATGCACTGCTACGGCCGTATCACCAAGCATCGTCTCCGGGCGTGTTGTGGCAACTTCAATAGAGCCCGATCCGTCCTCAAGCGGATATTTCATATGATAAAAAGCACCTTGTACATCTTTATAGATAACTTCAATATCTGACAGCGCCGTTTTAGTAGACGGATCCCAGTTGATAATGTACTCACCACGGTAGATGAGCCCTTTTTCATACAGCTTTACGAATACTTCACGAACGGCTTTTGACAACCCTTCATCCAGCGTAAAGCGTTCCCGGCTGTAATCAAGGCCAAGACCAAGCTTTGCCCACTGGGCACGGATATGCCCGGCGTATTCTTCTTTCCATTTCCATGATTCTTCAAGGAATTTCTCACGTCCAAGATCATAGCGGGTCTTGCCTTCTTCTTTTAACTTCTGTTCTACTTTTGCCTGTGTCGCGATACCGGCATGGTCCATTCCTGGAAGCCATAGAACGTCAAAGCCCTGCATGCGCTTCATACGCGTTAAAATATCCTGCAGTGTTGTATCCCATGCATGCCCAAGATGAAGCTTACCTGTAACATTCGGGGGCGGAATAACAATCGTATAAGGGGTTTTGGATTCATCGTTTTTTGCTTCGAAAAATTTGCCGGCTGTCCACCAGTCGTATCGGCCTTTCTCGATCGCCTGTGGATCATATTTTGTCGGCATCGTTGTTTCTTGTTGTGACATTGTTTTTCCTCCTTGTAAAAAGCGCAAGGCACACGTTTTTCAGCGACAAGCTTAAGACACCCCCCACAGAGACGTTTTAGGCCTCCTGAAGGAACTGGCTTATGCCCTTGCTGATGGCGCCTGGAGCTTGGACATCATAAAAAAAAGCCCCGCCGTCTGAAAAGGACGAAGAGGCTGCTTGCGGTACCACCTTTTCCCGGTCCACACGTTTCTTTTCAATACCATTATCTTAGCCGAAAATGCTTCAGTGCGTCAACCTTACGCACCTTTTTTCGTGCAATTCATATGATAAGAAAAGCGCAAGGTGCCGCTTATCGGCGACAAGCATAAGGCAATCACTGACAGAGGTGTTTTGTGCCTCCAGAAGGGGTTGCCTTATGGAACAAAAGCTAATAACACGGCATCTTGCCGTAATGCTTTTGTGACCCACAATCGTGTGGGTCCCGATGGCACCTGAAGCTGGACAGTGATATGAAAAGGAGTGTTTTCCATGATGCGCCATTACGACAGGTGGCCGCCGTGGCTGCGCCGCTGCCGCTTTATGTGCTGCCGGATTATTATTCCGCTCTGCTGCTTTCAAGGGCTGCGCACGCTTTTTTTGCCGACGACGTTTGATGTTATTCTGTTGTCTCTTTTGATTCTTCTTGCGGCTGCTCTTCATCTTGAGTGGTTATAAGTTCCACATTGCCGGAGGATACCTGGAACCGCCATTTTGCTTTTTGTGCAGGCCGCTCTTCAAGCCAGCTAAAAACGGAAGCATCGTCTTCCGCCCGTTTTTGAACTTGAACAGCGGCATCTTCTGATTCTATTTCGACTGTTTCCTGCTCTTCTTCGGCTTCTGTGCTTTCTTCTGATTCACTCTCCTCAAGCTCTTCTGCGTCGCTTTCTAAGCTTCCTTCTGGCTCGTACTCGTATGCAGCTGCCATGATTGGCGCTGGTTCTTCCTCTATTTTTCTGACAGTGGACACTGCAATAGCAAGCTCCGCTTCTAAAATAAGCCGGTCCGGCTTTTCTACTGTATAATCAAAGGTGTGAATTTCAATATCTGCCCCCTCCGCCGCACGCTGGTCCGGAGGCAAGACGGCCTGCACCGGAATATGACGGAAAAACTGGCGGATAGAATCTTCTTCCAGGCCAAAATAATCGTGTATACGATACTCGCCCGTTACCTCAATAGAGCCCTGCACACTTGCTCCTTGAATCACAACTTGCGGATCAAGGGAAATGGACAGCAGTTCATCCACTTCTTCTCCTTCTGGAAATACAACATCCTCCTGAAGCGCAACGAAAAATAACTCTTCCATGCACACCCCTCCCTTTCGCGCTAGTGTATGCGCGCAGAAACGGAAACATGAAAAAAAGGTGTCTATAACAAAGCATTGAATGCTTTGTTATAGACACCACGTCGTTTTATTTTGCCAAGCGGCTAAACGCTTTTTCGGCTGCTTGAATGGTTTGATTAATATCCTCATCTGAATGTGCTGTTGATAAAAACAGCCCTTCAAATTGGGACGGAGGCAAGAAAACACCTTCAAGCGCCATTTCGCGGAAATAATCAGCGAACAAAGCAAGGTCCGACCCTTTTGCATCGTCATAGTTTTGAACGGGTCCTTCATGGAAGAAGCAGCCGATCATCGAGCCAGCACGGTTAAACGTGATTGGAATCCCATATTTACGTGCCGCATCCGTCAGCCCTTTTTCAAGCATATCCGCTTTGCGTCCAAACTCCTCGTAGGATGCCGGTGTCAATTGACGAAGTGTTTCGATTCCGGCAGTCATGGCCATCGGGTTTCCGGACAGCGTGCCCGCCTGATAGATGGTTCCCGCCGGCGCCACATTATTCATAATTTCCGCTTTGCCGCCGTAAGCACCAACCGGAAGACCGCCGCCGATCACCTTGCCAAGACAGGTAAGATCCGGCGTAACGCCGAAGTGCCCCTGTGCACAGTTGTAGCCGACACGGAAACCCGTCATCACTTCATCAAAAATAAGCAGCGAACCATTTTGCTCCGTAATTTCACGCAGGCCTTCTAAAAAGCCCGGCAGCGGAGGAACAACGCCCATATTGCCGGCAACCGGCTCGACAATTATACAGGCGATATCCTCACCATATTGTTCAAATGCAAAACGAACACTTTCCAAATCATTGTATGGAACCGTAATGGTGTTTTTAGCAACACTCTCCGGCACACCCGGGCTGTCCGGCAGTCCGAGCGTTGCAACACCGGAACCGGCTTTAATAAGCAGCGAATCTCCATGTCCATGGTAGCACCCTTCAAACTTAAGGATTTTGTTGCGTCCTGTATATCCCCGTGCCAGCCGAAGCGTACTCATTGTAGCTTCCGTACCGCTTGATACCATTCGAACGACTTCGATCGACGGTACGCGCTCAATGACGAGATTTGCCATTTCATTTTCAAGCAGCGTAGAAGCGCCGAAACTCGTACCTGTTTCCGCCGTTTTTTTCAATGCTTCAACTACCTGGTCATTTGAATGGCCCAAAATAAGCGGACCCCATGACAGCACATAATCAATGTACTCATTCCCATCAATATCCCAAATTTTTGACCCTTTGCCCCGCTCCATGAAAATAGGATCGATATTGACCGATTTAAACGCACGAACCGGACTGTTTACGCCGCCCGGCATCATTTGAACCGCTTCTTTAAAAGCAGCTTTTGATTTTTCGAATGAACGCATGAAAAAGCCTCCTCTTATTGTTCGTTTAGCCAGCGTGCCGCATCTTTTGCATGATACGTCATAATTAAATCTGCACCTGCGCGCTTCATGCCGGTTAATGTTTCAAGAACAATCGCCCTTTCATCAACCCAGCCATTTAAAGCAGCGGCTTTCACCATGGCATATTCACCGCTTACGTTGTATGCCACAACTGGTGCATCAAATTCGTTTCGTACGTCCCGGAGGATGTCCATATAGGAAAGAGCCGGCTTAACGATTAAAAAGTCCGCACCCTGTTCAATATCAGCCCGCGCTTCCCGAATCGCTTCACGCCGGTTTGCCGGATCCATTTGATACGTTTTCCTGTCGCCAAATTGCGGGGTAGAATCGGCCGCATCACGGAATGGTCCATAATAAGCAGAAGAATATTTTACAGCGTAAGACATGATTGGCACTTCTGTAAAGCCCGCTTCATCCAGCCCTTTGCGGATTGCTGCGACAAATCCGTCCATCATGTTTGATGGCGCGATGATGTCGGCACCTGCTTCTGCCTGGCTGATTGCCGCTTTGGCCAAAAGGTCAAGAGATGGGTCGTTTAATATGCGGCTTCCTTCGATAACGCCGCAATGACCGTGATCGGTATATTCACATAAACATGTATCCGCAATCACAATAAGGTCTGGATAGTGGTTCTTAATATGGCGTGTGGCTTTCTGGACAATGCCATCATTATGATAAGCGCCTGTTCCAACTGCATCTTTTACATCAGGCAGACCGAATAAAATTACCGATTTAATGCCAAGCCCGACTACTTCTTCGATTTCCTCGTTTAATTGATCAATAGACAATTGAAAAACGCCCGGCATAGATGGAACCTCGTTGCGGATTCCCTCTCCTTCTGCTACGAAAAGCGGGTAAATAAAATCATTCACATCAAGCTGTGTTTCCCGCACAAGCGCCCGCATATTTGCGGTTTGACGCAAACGGCGGTGACGTTCAAAATTCAATTCCATTTGTATCACTCCTTATAAAATCTGCTCATTTCCTTTACAAGCGCATCAATGGTAAAAACGGATGGACAGACCGAAATCGGTATACCGCATGCAGCTGCTGCTTTTTCTGTTACCTGGCCAATCACTCCGTAATCTGTTCTTGGCAGCGGCTCTTGTGCCTGCTTCAGAATCTGCATAAAATGCCGGACAGCAGATGGACTTGTGAATGTAATCATATCTACTTTTTCCGTCCGAATCAGCTTTAATAAGTGTGCCCGCTCATCGGCTGGAAAGTACGTTTCATAAACAATCCATTCATCTGCCTGTCTGCCTGTCTCACGAACGGTATCCGCTATTAAGCTGCGCGCCATGCTGCCTTTTGGAATCAGCACTTTTTCGGGCAGAAAACATCCTTCTCGTATGTCTTCGGCAACATCCTCTGCGGAAAACCGTCCGGGCATATAAGAAACAGAAAGTCCGTAGGATGCTGCTGCTTTAGCCGTCTGTGTGCCGATCGCCGCCCATTTTGCCCTTATTCTGTGCAAATGATGACCGGCTTTTTGCATAAAAAAATCAACGCCGTTTTTGCTTGTAAACAAAATCCAATCATATGTATGCAAGCTGGCCAAAATGGCCTCTTCCTGCCCGTCTTCAAACGCCCGGAATGCGATAAGCGGCACTGCGTATGCTGTGCCGCCCGCTTCTTCTATTTTACCAATAAACGGTGCTGCCTGTCCCCTCGGACGGGTTACAACGATTCGTTTACCAGCGAGCGGCTTCATTCGGCTGCCGCCCTCGCTGCCTGGATTAATTCGAGCGCGCCCCGGTCCTTTAAAAGATGTGCCGCTTCTAAGCCCACTTTTTCAGCGTTACTTCCGGAGACCGTTTCTTTTAAAATGGTTTTTCCATCCGGTGAAGCAACAAGTGCTGTTAAAGACAGCTCTTCACCTTTTATTGTAGCAAAACCAGCTACCGGTACCTGGCATCCGCCCTCTACTGCTCCTAAAAAAGCACGCTCTGCAGTAACCGCTCGTTTCGTGTTGTCACAAGTGAATTGGTCCAGCAAATTCCGTAATTCTTTGTCATCTTCACGGCACTCAATCGCGAGAGCCCCTTGACCGACAGCAGAAACGGACAATTCTTCACTCAAAAATTCTGTTACGGTATCTGCAGACCAGCCCATACGTGCCAGACCTGCGGCAGCAAGAATAATCGCATCATATTCTTCGTTCTGGAGCTTGGTCAGCCGCGTGTCAATATTGCCCCGAATCCATTTGATCTCAAGATCCGGTCTTGCCGACAAAATCTGGGCGCTCCGGCGAAGACTGCTCGTACCAACAATGGAGCCGGCCGGCAATTCATGAAACTTCACATGCCCGTTTGAAATAAGCGCGTCGCGATGATCTTCCCGCTCCGGCACGGCGCCAATTACCAGACCTTCCGGCAGGGCAGCCGGCATATCTTTCATGCTGTGAACAGCCATATCGATCTCGCCGTCAAGCAGTGCCTGTTCGATTTCTTTTACAAACAAGCCTTTACCGCCCACTTTTGATAACGTCACATCCAGAATACGGTCGCCTTTTGTCACGATTTCTTTCACTTCAAATTCTGTTCCCGGCGACAGCGCCTTCAGCTGATCGATCACTTGATTCGTTTGTGTAAGCGCCAGGCGGCTTCTTCTCGATCCGACAATAATTTTCCGCAAGATGATTCCCTCCATAACCGCCCGAAAGCCGGTGTCACGAATACCAGAAATGGAATGTGGACAGCCGGCTTCCGAGGAAAAAGTTCATTAAGATGATAAGAAAAGCCGCTGCATTGATCGATGCAAGGGTTTTTCCCGAGACTCCTTTTCGCACTTTCACATACAAAAAAGCACTATATATAAACAGTAAAACAAAAGAAGTAACAATTTTCAAATCAAACCAGCTTACATCAGGCAGTTTAATCGTTTTCCAAACTAGTCCTAAAATTAAGCTCAGCAGCAAAAGCGGAACACCCATTGCATTCCAGATGACTGACAGCTTTTCAAGCTGGCCAAGATCTCCAAGCCTCCAGAGGCGTTCATTCCACTTTTTCATTTTTAAAAGCCGGTATTGAAGCAGGTATAGGGCTGAAAAAATAAACGACAGCGAGAACGCTCCATACGACAATATCGCTGTCGTGATATGAAGAAGCAAAAGCTCCGATACCAGTTTTTCCGCTGCCGCCTGCGACTCTACCTGAACCGGCGCAAAGGTATGGATCGTCATGATCATAAACCCTATCACATTCGTAAAGAAAACCGTGAAATCCATCCGAAGCAGCTTATTTAAAACAAGAGAAAACGTAACTAGCACCCATGCATAAAAATAAAGACCCTCAAAAAGAGTCAATACAGGAAATCGGCCTGTATTATACATATACAAGCCTAAAAAAATAGTTTGAAGGCTCCAAACCACTGTTAAAATCCAGAAGGCGATTCGATTCGCCCGCTGGTTTTTTTGAACAAAATCAAGAAAATAAAGCAATACGCTTACAGCGTACAAAATAATCATAAGTTCATGAAGGCGGATCATTCCTTGCTCCAACATCACGTAACCTCACTTAAAACTGGAGTAAAGGCTTTGTTTGAACCCTCTGAACACGCTCTTCTTCTTCCTGTGCACGCTTCAGTTCTTGAACGTCTTCCTCAATATTGAAAATGTGCATAAAAAGCTCAAGCTTTTCAGCCGCCCGCTTGTCACCGGCTAATTCTTTTGCCTGCAAGATCGGATCTTTCAGCATCTGATTGACAATACTTTTTGTGTGCTTGCTTAATACTTTCCGGTCACGCTCTGATAAATGCGGGAGCTTCCGGTTGAGGCTCTCCATCGTGTCCGCTTGAATTGAAAGTGCTTTTTGGCGCAAAGCCGAAATAACCGGCACAACACCAAGCAAATTAATCCACTCATTAAACGCGACGATTTCCCCTTCAATCATAAGACCTATTTTTGCGGCGGCTTTTTCTCGTTCAGCCAGGTTCGCTTCGACAATGCCTTCCAAGTCATCGATATCATATAAGAAAATGCTGTCCAAATCCGCAACCTCAGGTGCAATATCACGAGGAACCGCAATATCGACCATAAACAAAGGACGCCCTTTGCGCAGCTTTTGAACACCCTCGATTATTTCTTTTGTGATGACGTAATCCTTTGAGCCGGTTGAGCTGATTAAGATATCCGCTTCAACCAATGCGCCTTGCAGCTCGTCCATTGTTTTAGCCCGGCCCTGGAACCGCTCAGCAAGCGCTTCTGCTTTTTCGAACGTCCGGTTTACGACAGTCACTTTTGTCGCACCGCTGCCATGCAGGTTCTGGATGGCCAGTTCGCCCATTTTACCAGCACCCAGAACTAAAACATGACGGCCGGACAAGCGGCCAAAAATCTTTTTGGCAAGTTCCACTGCTGCATAGCTGACAGATACTGCATTCGCGCCAATGTCTGTTTCGGCATGCGCCCGTTTAGCCAATGTAATCGCCTGTTTAAATAAACGGTTAAAAACGGTACCTGCCGCTTTTACTTCTTGTGATTGCAAAAAGCTTTGGCGGACCTGTCCTAAAATTTGTGTTTCGCCCAGAACCATTGAATTTAATCCGGCAGACACACGAAAAAGATGTTCAACCGCAGCCTCTTGCTCATAAATAAACAAAAACGGCGTAAAGTCTGCCTGAGGAATATCGAACCATTTCGACAAAAATTCTTTTATATAGTAACGGCCGGTATGCAGCTGATCAACAACCGCGTAAATTTCTGTACGGTTACACGTCGATACGATGACATTTTCAAGCACACTTTTTTGTTTTTGGAGCTCTGCCATCGCTGCCGCGAGCGTTTCTTCTCTAAATGAAAGGCGCTCACGAATTTCTACCGGGGCTGTTTTATAATTTAATCCCACCGTGATGATATGCACGTCACTGCACCCCCGAAAACGATTCATTGTAGGTTTCATTATACCATAATGTAACGTTTTTATTTTTTATAAATTGTGAACATATGCTAACATAAAAGACAGTCATGTTTTTGAAACATATGTACACGTATTCCTGTTTCTGTTTGTACTATAGACAGAAACTCCAATGCTAAAACGACGGCGTTACCGATCACCGTTATAACGCATGAGCTAATGCGCTGAACAACAGGCAAAATGACATAAGTTCGGGGCCGTATTTTTTCAAACGACGTTTTGTTTGGTTTCTTATTTATAAATATTATCAAATAAAAATTATTTTAGCAACAGGTTGAAATTATTGTATAAAGACTAAGAAGGTGACGTCTTGTCACAACATTTTCATAACCCACTTCCTGTGGGCGCTCTATTAAATGTGTTGGAAAGCGGGGCTTAATCGATATGAATGAACAGCGTATCTTCCCAGGAGTTTTATTAATTGGCTTTGGTTTGTACTTCTTTCTCCACCAATCAGCTTTTACGTGGGTTAAGCCTTATCTTGGCTGGCCGGCTCTGCTCTTTATTACAGGTCTTGCTTTTCTTGCCCAAGGATTTAAAGGTGATGGGAGCGGACTGGTTCCCGGTGTCGTGCTTTCGGGATTTGGGTTTCATTTTTATGTAGTCGACTACCTTGGCTGGTGGGCCAATGATACCGGTGTTTTTCTTCTCATCATTGCCGTAGGCTTTTTGCTGCAACATCAGCAGACCGGCCGCGGTCTTTTAAACGGTGTTTTATTTTTAGCTTTAGCATCCGTCATGCTTTTTTATGGCACTGTGAAACAATGGCTCGGACCGGCGGGTTCCTTTTGGCAGTTTTGGCCGCTGATTTTAATTGTGGTGGGCGGATACCTGCTGTTTGTGAAAAGAAATAGCGGACCGGCCCGCAAAAAAACATAAAAAAACAGCCTCCCTTATTGGGAGGCTGTTTTTATTCTTCTCCGAATTCTTCTTCTTTACGCAGCTCTGCTTGATATTCTTTTTGATCGAGCATCCGTTTTTTCACAGCTTTCCACACTTCATCTTTTCCAAGGCCCGTCTCCGATGAAAAGACAATGATATCATCGAGCGGATCGAAATCAAGGGTTTCTTTTACCACTTTTAAATGCTTTTGCCATTTTCCTCTTGGAATTTTGTCTGCTTTTGTCGCAATCACAATAGCTGGAATGTCGTGATATTTTAGAAACTCATACATCGCTACATCGTCAGCAGATGGAGCATGACGCAAATCGACAATATGAATGCAGGCAGCAAGCGGCTCCCGGTCCGTCATATACGTTTCGATCATGCGTCCCCAGGCCTCACGCTCTGTTTTAGCCACTTTTGCATAGCCGTAACCCGGCACATCGACAAAAAAGACGGTGTCTTCAATTTTATAGAAGTTCAGTGTTTGCGTTTTGCCGGGTTTTGATGAAATACGGGCCAGGCTTTTACGGCCGATCATGCGGTTAATAAAAGATGATTTTCCCACGTTCGACCGTCCGGCAAGTGCAAATTCCGGCAGGCCATCCGTCGGGTATTGGTGCGGTTTCGCGGCACTGATCACCAGTTCCACATTGTTTACTTTCATGAATTGCTTCCTCCGATCGCGATGTCCAATACTTCATCCATGGTCGAAACAGGCAGGAACGTCATGCCTTCACGGATACTTTCTGGAACATCATCGATATCTTTTTCATTGTCTTTAGGCAGAATAATCGTTGTTAAACCGGCACGGTGCGCACCGAGTGATTTTTCCTTTACACCGCCGATAGGCAGCACGCGGCCGCGCAGTGTAATTTCTCCCGTCATGCCCACATCCCGGCGTACTGGGCGTCCCGTAAGAGCCGAAATAAGTGCCGTCGCCATTGTAATCCCTGCAGATGGCCCGTCTTTTGGAACCGCCCCTTCTGGAACGTGAATGTGAATGTCATGATGTTCATGAAAATCTGCTTCAATGCCGAGCTCATCCGCTTTTGAACGCACATAGCTGAATGCAGCCTGCGCGGACTCTTTCATCACGTCTCCCAGTTTTCCGGTTAAAATAAGCTTGCCTTTCCCCGGAGAAAGTGACACTTCGATTTGCAGCGTATCGCCGCCGACAGAGGTATAAGCCAGACCGTTCGCTACGCCGATCTGATCTTCGGTATCAGCCTGCCCATAGCGGAAAATACGCTTGCCAAGAAACTCCTGCAAGTTTTTGTCTGTAACCGTAATCCGCTTTTTCTCGCCTGATACGATTTTTTTAGCGGCTTTGCGGCAGATGGCAGCCATTTGGCGTTCAAGACCCCGCACGCCGGCTTCACGAGTATAATAGCGGACGATATCCCGAATCGCTTCTTCTTTTAAACGAAGCTGATTTCGTGAAAGGCCATTTTCTTTTACTTGTTTCGGGAATAAATGGTCTTTTGCAATATTGATTTTTTCTACTTCTGTGTAGCCGGCGATAGAGATCACTTCCATGCGGTCACGCAGCGGTCCTGGAATAGCGCTCAGATCATTGGCTGTTGCAATGAACATGACATTCGATAAGTCGTATGTTTCTTCAATGTAATGGTCACTGAAGTTATGGTTTTGTTCCGGATCAAGCACTTCTAAAAGCGCAGCAGATGGATCACCACGAAAATCGCTCGACATTTTATCAATTTCATCAAGCAAGAAAACAGGGTTGATGGTACCTGCTTTTTTCATGCCTTGAATAATCCGGCCCGGCATAGCACCTACGTACGTGCGGCGATGGCCGCGGATTTCCGATTCATCACGGACACCGCCAAGCGAGATGCGTACAAAATTCCGGCCAAGCGATTCCGCGATAGAACGGACCAGGCTTGTTTTCCCCACGCCCGGAGGACCTCCAAGGCAAAGAATCGGCCCGCGCAGTGACTGCGTTAATTGACGGACAGCTAAAAATTCAAGCACCCGCTCTTTTACTTTTTCAAGACCGTAGTGATCACGGTTTAACACATCTTCGGCTTTTAATACATCCAGGTCATCTTCGGTCGCCTTGGACCATGGCAGTGTAACGAGCCATTCAAGATAGTTGCGGATAACCGCGCTTTCCGCGGCGCTTTGCGGAATTTTTTCGTAACGGTCAAGCTCCTTCATGGCTGTTTTTTCCACATGCTCCGGCATATTTGCAGCCATAATGCGTGTGGTCAGTTCTTCAACTTCCCCTGTTTTTCCTTCTTTATCGCCAAGTTCAAGCTGGATCGCTTTCATCTGCTCACGCAAATAATATTCTTTCTGCGTTTTTTCCATCGATGTTTTCACACGCTGTCCGATTTTCTTTTCTAAATTCAATACTTCCCGTTCACTGTGAAGAAGGGAAATTAATCGTTCCAGTCGTTCTTTTATAGAGAATGTCGCTAAAATCTCCTGCTTTTCTTTTACTTTTAGTGACATGTGAGATGTGGCAATATCAGCCAGTCTTCCCGGTTCTTCAATATCAGCCACTGAACTGATCGTTTCCGCCGAACCTTTTTTGGACAACTTGACATATTGCTCAAACTGCTTTAACAGCATCCGCATCAGTGCTTCTGTTTCTGTATCTTTAGTCACGTCTTCTTTATGCACTTCTACGACCGCTTCATAAAATGCTCCCTGGTCTACAACAGAAATCAGTTTTGCCCGGTCCAGCCCTTCAACAAGCACACGAATCGTTCCATTTGGCAGCTTCAGCATTTGCTTTACTTTCGTTAATGTACCGACTTCGTATACATCATCCCCAGATGGATCATCTAAATCCGGGTCTTTTTGAGCGGATAAAAAAACAAGCTGATCGTTCATCATGGCTTTTTCAAGTGCTTCGATCGACCGATCACGGCCTACATCCAAATGCAGAACCATTGTCGGATATACATGCATTCCGCGCAGCGGAAGCAATGGCACAGTATAAATTGTATCTGCCTTCATGACAAATCTCCCTCCCAGTAAGAAAAGCGCAAGGCGCCCGTTTATCCATCCAAACAAAAGCCACGATATCATACCGCGGTGCTTTTATGCTTTACATAAGTGGATCTCCGGCAGCGCCTAAAGCTGGATAACGTCCAAAATATCTCTTTTCTTCCCTTTCTTTCTTCCTATCTTAACGCAAACGAACAGAAACTGTCGATTGAAAAGAAGGGACAGCACCCCGAGAGGCACTGTCCCTTCCTAAAATGACCCGTCTTTATGCAGACGTTTTATCGGCAGAGCCGACATCGTTTCCATTTTCATCAAGAAGACGCGGCGGCGCAAGGTCGGTTACGGTTTCCTTCGTGATCACACATGTTTTAATATCTTCACGTGTCGGCAATTCATACATTACATCGAGCATAATGCTTTCAATAATGGAACGAAGACCACGGGCACCTGTTTTCCGCTCAATCGCTTTTTTCGCAATTTCACTTAAAGCCTCATCTTCAAATTGAAGATCTACATCGTCAAGCTCCAGCATTTTTTGGTACTGCTTGATCAGCGCATTTTTCGGCTTTGTTAAAATTTCAATCAACGCGTCTTCATCCAGCTGCTCTAGGCTTGCAATCACTGGAAGACGTCCGATAAATTCCGGAATTAATCCAAAACGAAGCAAGTCTTCCGGTACAAGCTGAGCAAGGTAGGATTTTTCCTCGCCTTGATCATTTTTCTGCTCGGAGCCAAATCCAATGACTTTTTGGCCAAGGCGGCGTTTAATAATTTGTTCGACGCCGTCAAACGCTCCACCACAGATAAATAGGATGTTCGTTGTGTCAATTTGAATAAATTCCTGATGCGGATGCTTACGTCCTCCTTGCGGCGGTACGCTCGCTACTGTTCCTTCCAGGATTTTCAACAGTGCCTGTTGAACACCTTCACCGGATACATCACGTGTAATCGATGGGTTTTCTGATTTGCGGGCTACTTTATCAATTTCATCGATGTAAATAATCCCTTTTTCAGCTTTTTCCACATCATAATCAGCCGCTTGAATTAACTTAAGAAGGATATTTTCAACATCTTCCCCTACATAACCAGCTTCTGTCAGTGATGTTGCATCTGCAATCGCAAATGGCACATTTAAAATACGCGCCAGCGTTTGAGCAAGAAGCGTTTTCCCGCTTCCTGTCGGGCCAATCAAGCAAATATTTGATTTTGCCAATTCAACATCATCAATTTTGCTGTTTGAATTAATACGTTTATAGTGGTTATACACTGCCACAGCAAGCGATTTTTTCGCACGCTCCTGACCAATAACGTACTCACCTAAAATTTCACGAATTTCAGTTGGTTTTGGCACATCTTTAAATTCTACTTCTTCTTCTGTACCCAGTTCTTCTTCCACGATCTCTGTGCATAGTTCAATGCACTCATCGCAAATATAAACGCCAGGTCCCGCGACGAGTTTCCTCACCTGGTCCTGTGATTTTCCACAAAACGAACATTTCAATTGTCCTTTTTCTTCATTGAACTTAAACATCTGTTCACCCCTTATGCTATGTTGGTGCAGCTGGGAGCCCCTTTTTAATAGTCCGCTTTTTAACTGCGCCGTAACTAAGTTATGTATCGCATTGTAGCACATCTGCCACAAAACCAAAACGAAAAAGCGTTTCTCAGCTCTTTTTGGGTAGAAAACAAGGCACGATCACGTCGCGCCCTGTCAGTTTGTTCTTTATTTATTATGCACCAACTGTGCTGTTTTCGACAAGAAATTCGACTGCTTTACGAATTTTCAAGTCTGCTTTCATGCCTTCAAGACTTCCAAGTGCTTTTTGAACGTCTTCTTTAGAAAGACCAAATTGCTCAGACATTTTTGTTACTTCTGCATCTACATCTTCGTCTGTTGGCTCAAGGTTTTCTGCTTCTGCGATCGCTTCAAGCGTTAAGCTTGTACGTACGCGTGTTTCAGCATTTTCTTTCATTTGGCTGCGAAGGTCTTCTTCTGTTTGTCCAGAGAATTGATAGTACAAGTCAAGATTCATACCTTGCATAGAAAGGTTTTGCGTGAATTCTTGAAGCATACGGTCGATTTCTGTGTTGATCATTGCCTCAGGCACATCTGTTTGTGCATTGGCAACTGCTTTTTCAACAAGATCGTCACGAAGCTTTTGCTCTGCAGCATTTTTCTTTTGCTCTGCAAGGCGCTCTTGGATTTTTGTTTTTAATGCTTCTAATGTTTCTACTTCTTCGTCTGTTTCTTTTGCGAATTCATCGTTCAGCTCAGGAAGCTCCTGCGCTTTGATTTCATGAAGTTTTACTTTGAACGTTGCTGGTTTACCCGCAAGCTCTTCTGCATGGTACTCTTCAGGGAATGTTACTTCAACGTCTTTTTCTTCGCCTGTTTTCATGCCGATCAATTGATCTTCAAAACCTGGGATGAATGTGCCAGAACCGATTACGATTGAATAGTTGTCAGCTTGGCCGCCTTCGAATGCTTCACCATTCACGAAGCCTTCAAAATCGATTACAACTGTGTCGTCGTTTTCAACTGTACCGTCTTCTTTTACAACAAGCTCAGCATGACGTTTTTGAAGATCTTTTAATTCATTTTGCACATCTTCTTCTGTTATTTCTGTGTTTTCTTTTTCTACTTCAAGGCCTTTGTAGTCGCCAAGTGTTACTTCAGGTTTTACCGTAACTTTCGCAGTGAAGATAAACGGCTTGCCTTTTTCGAATTGCTCTACATCGATTTCTGGACGGTCAACTGGCTCAATGCCTGTTTCGTCGATCGCTTTTCCGTATGCTTCAGGAAGAATTGCATCAATCGCATCCTGGTAAAGAGCTTCCACGCCAAAACGCTGTTCAAACAACGGACGCGGCATTTTCCCTTTACGGAATCCTGGAACGTTAATTGTTTTAACTACTTTTTGAAATGCTGTGTTAAGGCCTTTATCAACGGTTTCAGCGTCAACCTCAACTGTTAGTACGCCTTGGTTGCCTTCTTGTTTTTCCCACTTTGCTGACATAAAAAATTCCCTCCAACAATCTATTAATAAATATGAACGTTCGTCCTATGTATATTCTGAATTGATATAAAAAGGACACAATACGACTTTTA
Source organism: Domibacillus sp. DTU_2020_1001157_1_SI_ALB_TIR_016 (assembly GCF_032341995.1). Lineage (NCBI taxonomy): Bacteria > Bacillati > Bacillota > Bacilli > Caryophanales > Bacillaceae > Domibacillus > Domibacillus sp. DTU_2020_1001157_1_SI_ALB_TIR_016. The sequence continues at coordinate 1,136,343 of NZ_CP135439.1, read as the reverse complement.
CATTATACCATACAGCCGCTTTGTTTCAACTAAAAGGCTGAAATTTCATCGAGTTCTTTCATAAATTGAAGCACTGCTTCGCCTTCTGAAGTACCTTCCACTGTACTGCTCATCTCGTACAGGCGGCTTATTTTCAGCACCAATGCCTCCGCCCACTGCTCTACAGATGCAGGGGGATCAAAAGGATACAGCAAAAACTGATACTGTCTGGCCAGCTCCACAGCCTGCTCGCACAGGGCGGGGTCATTTTGGCCGGCGGTTTCTTCTAAGTATTGTATTACATCTCTGAAAAAAGGATGGCTGAACACTTCTCCTTCCATCACAGGAATAACCTCTTTTTCAAAGTGAAATTTGCGCACCAACACCCTTTCGGCAGTTCCTATATCCCGCAGCAGCCCAAGAGCCATCGTTTGAATAAACGGATGCTCGATTTGATCGCCCGCCCGGTCTATCAGCTCTTTTTCAAAAGGGGCGGCATCCGTTTTGGCCAGTTCTGCCAGCTTCATCATTTTATCCTGAAAGGAATCGTCCGTTTGGAACAGCGTTTCTTCTTTTTTCACACTCATTCGGTCTGCCATTGCTTTTAAGTGTGCAAAATGCTCGTAACGATCTGGCGGAAGCCCTTCTTCAAGCAGGACGGATAATGTATCCGCGACTTCTTTATACCGCCGTTTTTGAATGAGCATCAACACATGCAGGTCAAGCACGTCAAAATAATGGCCTTCTCCTGCATGCAGCATCGCACGGGAAAGCTCTATCCCTTCATCGTGGCTCCCGCTTTCGTGATAAGCAATTAAGAGAGCTGTTTTAATTTCTTCCTGGTGCCCTTCGTCAAAACGGAGCGCTTCGGTATACAGACGAATGGCTTCATCAAACCGCTTTTCCTCCAGCGCCTGCTGTCCCTGCTGCTGGAGCCGGGCTGAAGTGCCAGGAAATTGAACGACATTGCCTGATTTTTTTCTTCTTTTTTTCTTCAACGTTCTCACCCGCCAGCTCTTATAATAGTTGAGTGTAGCATGGTACCGGGCGGTTGAACAGAGAAAACAGTTGCTCTTGCCGCTTCCGACTGTCATGCTGTTAGTATGAATACAATGAAAAGGAGATCCAATCATGATCGAAGTTAAAACATCTACATTAAGCGACGGTGAACTGAACCGCGGCGTTTTCGCTGTCCGTGATATAAAAAAGGGAGAGATGCTTCACGAGGCGCCTGTTATTCCCTACCCGAACGACCAGCACATCCATATCGAAAAGACCCTGTTAGCCGATTATGCTTTTGAATACGGCGTCAATCACTCAGCTATCCTGCTTGGTTATGGTATGCTGTTTAATCATTCCTATGACCCTAATGCTACATATGACATTCATTTTGAAAGTCATTCTTTTAAATTTTATGCATATCGGGATATTCAGGCCGGTGAAGAGATTTTAATTAATTACAATGGTGATGTGGATGACAACGCTCCGCTTTGGTTTAATGATGACAGCCTGGAGCAATAAGAGCAAAGCTGCCGTACTCTCAAGGCGGCTCTCTATGTCCAGTTTATAATAAGCCCTCTCGTCCTGTATCATGCATTGCAAAAAAGCCATACATCCCCTGTATGGCTTTTGCTTTGTTCCATATATCGGACTGCCAGATTTCCTTTTTCGCTCTAAAAAAAAATCAAAGCATTGGTCCATGCTTTGATCTGCAGCTTTACTTAATATAATAAAAATAGAGATAGATTCCTATAAATACACACAAAAAAAGCGCCCTACGGCGCTTTTTTTATTACGTCCCAGGAGGGATTCGAACCCCCGACCGACGGCTTAGAAGGCCGTTGCTCTATCCAGCTGAGCTACTGAGACTTCCTCTGAAGACAATATCTATAATATCAATCCATATATCGGCTGTCAACACTTATTTCATTTTAAAATAAATTATTTGTTATACCGCTCGATTTTTGACTTGAAACAAAAACGCCCTGCGCGAACAGCAGGACGTTCTGTTCGCTCACCGGCTGAATGTGCAGCTTAGTTCTTTTACTTCTTGATGTGTGTCATCATAAAATTGAACGGAAATCGCCGATTTGCTTACATCGACAATAGCGTATGTTTTTTCACGGCGTCCTCTCGGCAGGGAAATGCTTCCCGGGTTCAAATACAAAACACCGTCTTCCATTTCAGCACCCGGGGTATGAGAATGACCGAAAAAAACAAAATCGGCTCCGGTTTCTTTTGCCTTCATAGCTAAGTTCGTTAACGTCATCTTGATATTGTAGCGATGACCGTGTGTCACAAATACACGGCAGTCTTCTACACTTTCTAAGATGTCGTTTGGGAACTTGTCCTCATCATCGCAATTGCCGCGGACAATCGTATAGCCGACGACTTCCGGTTCTGTTGCCCTCATTTCGGAATCTCCGCAATGAATCATCACCGAAACTTTACCTGCATAGCGCTGCTTTAAATCCGACAAAATGCTGTTCCATCCATGGTTATCACTTACGACAAGCATCTTCATTCCGGTTCACCTGCCAATTCCGGCAGCTGTGCCCGTAATGACTCAAGGGCATTTGCACGGTGGCTGATTCGGTTTTTTTCTTCCGGATCAAGCTGTGCCATTGTCACATTGTACCCTTCCGGAATAAACAATGGATCATACCCGAATCCATGCTGGCCCGCTTCTTCAAAACCAATGATTCCTTCACAGCGCCCTTCTGCATAAATCGGGTCACGCCCATCCGGAAACGCTACAGCGAGCACACACATAAAACGGCCGGTCCGGTCTTCTCTCGGTACGTCTTTCATTTCGGCCCGTACTTTGTCATTGTTCGCCTGATCGTTTTTTTCTTCTCCGGCATACCGTGCTGAATACACGCCCGGACGTCCATCAAGCGCATCAATGATCAAGCCTGAATCGTCAGCAATCGCCGGCCGGCCTGTTGACCGGGCGGCAAAATCAGCTTTTAAAAAGGCATTTTCTGCAAAGGTTTTGCCTGTCTCCTCTACATCCGGAAGATCGGGATAATCAAGCAGTGTTTTCACTGTGATGCCGACAGGCTCAAACATGCGAATAAATTCCTTTGCTTTACCAGCATTACGCGTAGCCACGATGACTTCATTCATTGACTGACTTCCTTTCGTAGATCAACTCTGCTGCAACGCCCAGCGCCTCTGCTTGAATATCAAATAACGTTTCCAGGCCGCTTTGTGCTGCTTGAAGCATTTCTTGAAGCTCGTTCATAGAGAAAGTGGCTTCCTCTCCTGTTCCCTGTACTTCCACAAATTTCCCGGTCCCTGTCATGACGACATTCATATCTACTTCTGCAGTGCTGTCTTCTTCATAATTTAAATCTACAACAACTCCATGCTCCTTGACAATGCCGACACTTGTGGCCGCAAGAAAATCCGTAATCGGATAAACGGAAAACTCCTTTTCGATCGCCAAATCATGCAGAGCCAGGGTCATGGCTACGAACGCGCCTGTAATGGCTGCAGTCCGGGTTCCGCCGTCTGCCTGAATCACATCGCAGTCGATCCAGACAGTGCGCTCTCCAATAACATCAAGGTCTACGACTGCGCGCAGCGCCCGGCCGATCAGCCGCTGAATCTCCATCGTCCGTCCGGTTACTTTTCCTTTTGTTGATTCCCTCATGTTGCGCTGGCCGGTCGCTCGCGGAATCATCGCGTATTCTGCTGTAACCCAGCCTTTTCCGCTCCCTCTCATAAAAGGCGGAACCCGGTCTTCAATCGTCGCGGTGCAAATTACTTTTGTATTTCCAACTGAAATCAGCACGGACCCTTCCGGATGTGTTAAAAAGCTGGTTTGAATGTCAACCGGCCGAAGTTCTTTTTCTGTCCGTCCATCTGTGCGCATATACATTCCTCCGTTTTTTTCCTGCTTCCGCTGTCCATTTTCCAAAAATTATACGTGTCTGTCAAATATTCATTCGGCAGATGGAAGACTTTCTTCATTCACAAATAAAGGAGTCGTCAAGGAAGCCGGCAGAGGAGCCCCTGTTTCCATTTTCACCTCTGGATGGCCTTCCACCTCAACCCCTATACTTTCAATTTGGGCAGTAGCAGCCAGCGTAAGTGATAACGGCTTTAGCAGACTGCTTGAAACAAGAGCTTCTCCGTTGTTTTCCAAAACGGCTTCGTTAAACTGAAGAACAGCCCGTCCATCTTCTACTTCTGGTTCTTTTGTCAGCTTTGTATCAGCCGGCCAGCTTGTCATAAGCCCGCTGCCTGCTGCAGGTCCTTTCGCCAGCTCTTTTACCGAAGCAGCAATAAGGTCTGTTTCATCCTCTGAAATACGGCGGGTAACCGGCACTAAATAAGGTCCCTGTTCATTTTGCCCGGTAAAATACACGGTAATCGGTTTTGTTGCTCCAGGATCGGTATAGCCCGCTTTTAAGTTGATGCCATCTTCCCGCTTCATGCCTCCGGCTGCAATCGGCAGTCCTGCTTTTGGCATGGACTCTAGTGTTTCGCCGTTAAATTTAATTTGAACGCGATCTGCCTGGCCCATTCCGGTAACCGTCCACGTAATCGCTGATGCGACAAGTTCCTCTTCCTCTGCCGGATAATTAGCAAAAGCGCCCCCCACACTTACGATGGCTGTTTTCCCATCGAGCTCGACATCTTGAATAACGGTTCCTTCAGGCAATGGAGAACGGAAGCCGGCTGGAATGTTCCCTTCCGCCAGCGCGATAAGCGCAGCTTGCTCTTCCTGCCCGTTCCCTTCGACTGCCGCTATTTGAGGAACAAGAAGTCCATTTTCGTCCACCACATACAATTCTGCCATCACTTTTTCTTCTGCTGCGACCGGCTTGTCTCCCTCTTCTTCGGTATACACCACTTTCACCGGCAGTCCTTCCTCTGGTTCCGCTGAACAGCCTGACAGTATAAGCAGCAACAGCAAGCCACATTTTTTCTGCACTTAAACCGCCCCTTTCATTTGCATTCATACAAATATATGCAGACAAATGAAAAAAAGCCGGCATTTATGCCAGCTGAATTTTTTTCGTATTTAATGGAACATCCCCAAGCCAGTCTGCTGCAATCGCGTTAAAAGCCCGGACACTTCCGGTTGTAAAAAAACGGTGATCCGCCTGTTCGCTATCTGAAAGCATCTCATTAAACTCTAAAATCGCACTGACTTCACGGGCGGTTTCATCACCAGAACTAATGACTGACACCTCTTCCCCCATAAAATCCGCAATAATCGGTTCCAAGAGAGGATAGTGTGTGCAGCCAAGTATAACCGTATCAGAAGGCGTTTCTTTTAGCGGTTCAAGTGTATGGGCCACCACCTGTTTGGCTCGCTCACTGCGATATTTTCCACTTTCAACAAGCGGGACAAATCCCGGACAAGCAAGAGCATACACTTCTGCTCCCGGATCAATAGCAGCAATAGCTTTTTCATAAGCTTTGCTTTTCACCGTGCCGTCGGTTCCAAGCACAGCAATGCGACGATTCTTGGTTTGTTTAATAGCCGCGCGGGAGCCTGGCTGAATAACACCGACAACCGGAATAGGAAGCTGGCGTTTGATTTCATCTAACACAACGGCGGTAGCCGTGTTGCAGGCAATCACCAGCATTTTCATATCATACCGCTCTAAAAAACGGGTCATTTCCCAAGTAAACTGCCGTACCTCTCCGGGCAGCCGCGGGCCGTACGGACAGCGCGCTGTATCCCCTATATAATAAATGGTTTCTTTAGGCAGCTGGCGCATCATTTCTTTTGCAACCGTCAGCCCGCCGACACCTGAATCAATTACTCCAATTGGTCTGTTCAACACCGACGCCTCATTCCACTTTCATTTCAATGTGCATTTTACTTAAAAGGGCATTTAATTGCGCTGTTTCTTCCTCCGAAAAGTTATCCAGCACATCCTCCACATATTGGCGGCGCCTTTTAATAACTTCTTTAATAATTTTTTCGCCTTCTTCTAGAAGATGAATCCGGACAATGCGCCGGTCTTTTGTGTCCCGGACGCGCGCAACAAGGGATGCTTTTTCCATTCGGTTAATTAAATCCGTTGTCGTGCTGCATGCCAAAAACATTCTTGAAGAAAGATCGCCAATAGTTGTATCCCCTTTTTCATATAATGAATGCAAGGCAATAAATTGTGGCGGCGTAATCATATAATCATTTAAAATTTCACGGCCTTTTTGCTTGATAATGCTGTCAATATGACGCAGGTTCCGTTCAATATCGGCGACCGCTTCTCCCGAACTGCTTTGTGTGAGAGACATGTTTTTGCACCCTTTCATATGTAAAACAATATGCCATTCTTTTTTATTTTCGCTTTTTTTCAAACAAAATGCAAGCAAGGGAAAAGCCGCGCCCTTCCCGGCACGGCTTTAGCTTTATAACGTAAGCTCCCCGATCCGAAGCAATTCTACAATGGCTTGCGCCCGTCCTTTGACGCCCAGCTTTTGAATGCCATTTGAAATATGGTTCCGGACCGTTTTTTCACTGATTCCCAATTCTTCTGCAATGTCGTGTGTAGATTTTCCGTCAACCAGTCTCTTGAATACGTCTTTTTCGCGTTTCGTCAAAATCAGAGCTGCCACAAACAACGTCACCCTTTCAAAGAGCAGCCTGTGTCGGTTAGCCGCCACTACCCTTATCATATGCTCGCTATACGTAATTGGTTTTACATAAGAAGCTCTTTTGTATTATTGGTAAAAGAAACAGACCGGCCATAGGTTTTATCAAGGGCATCATCACGTTACTTTTTTGCCATAAAAACCACCGGGAAAGTGACAAGGGAAGCTACTTACATTTTAGTTCATTACGATAGAACACCTTTCCCTATAGTTACTTATAAATCAGCTGTTACAGCTGTAATGAGGTCCACGATTGGTTTTTTGGAGCCGCCCGCCTGCAAAAAGCAAACGAGACCTTTTCCAGAACATATAGATACGGCGGGTGTATGACCGAGACATGCCTATTCTTTCAGAGCCTCACATACGCAGTTGCTTTCATTGACCGACAACGGTCATGGTATCTTTCCGCGCAAAAAACCTCCAGCATAAGCTGGAGGTTTTCTATTAATCTACTGCGTGGTCGCTTCCGAAGAAATTACGGAACGACTGGAATGTAGTTTCACGGTTTAACGCAGCGATCGATGTCGTTAACGGAATGCCTTTCGGGCAGGACTGAACACAGTTTTGTGAGTTACCGCAGTTGGCAAGTCCTCCGTCTCCCATAATCGTTTCGAGGCGCTCATCACGGTTCATAGCACCAGTTGGATGTGCATTAAACAAACGAACCTGTGATAATGGCTGCGGACCGATAAAGTTTGATTTGCTGTTTACATTCGGACAAGCTTCTAAGCATACACCGCATGTCATACATTTGGACAGTTCATATGCCCATTGGCGCTTCCGTTCCGGCATACGCGGTCCAGGCCCTAAATCGTACGTTCCATCAATTGGCACCCACGCTTTAACACGCTTTAATGAATCAAACATACGGCTGCGGTCTACCTGAAGGTCACGGACAACCGGGAACGTATTCATTGGAGCCAGGCGAATCGGCTGCTCCAATTGGTCAACCAGAGCTGTACAAGACTGCCGCGGCTTGCCATTGATATTCATAGAGCAAGCGCCGCATACTTCCTCAAGACAGTTCATGTCCCAGGTAATCGGTGTTGTTTTTTCACCTTTTTTATTTACCGGATTACGACGGATTTCCATTAGGGCGGAAATCACGTTCATATTCGGACGGTAGGGTATTTCGAACTCTTCCTCATAAGGAGTAGAATCAGCGGCATCTTGACGTGTGATGAGAAATCGAACTGTTTTTTGCTCACTCATTATTTCTCCTCCTTCTTCTTCGAGTAGTCCCGTTTACGAGGCGGAATGAGCGATACATCGATGTCTTCGTAATGGAAAGAAGGCGCCGTGTTTTCACCTGTGAACGTGGCCATCGTTGTTTTCATAAATTCCTCGTCATTACGATCCGGGAAGTCCGGCTTGTAGTGTGCTCCTCGGCTTTCGTTCCGGTTCAAAGCACCAATCGTCATGACGCGTGCTAAATGAAGCATGTTTTTCAACTGGCGGGTAAACATCGCACCCTGATTGCTCCACTTGGCTGTATCGTTAATGTCGATGTTTTTATAGCGTTCCATCAACTCAACAATTTTATCGTCTGTCTGCTGCAACTTATCATTATATCGAACAACGGTCACATTAGCGGTCATCCATTCGCCCAATTCCTTGTGAAGAACATAGGCATTTTCAGATCCTTTGTTTAAGGACATGACATCGTTCCATTTTACCTGTTCCTGCTTCACATGATTGTCGAAAACAGACGAAGAAACGGCCTCGGCACTTTTCTCTAGCCCGTTAATGTACCGTACTGCGTTTGGTCCTGCTACCATACCGCCATAAATAGCGGAAAGGAGAGAATTCGCCCCAAGACGGTTTGCACCGTGCTGTGAATAGTCACACTCACCAGCTGCAAAAAGACCTGGAATGTTTGTCTGCTGGTCATAATCAACCCATAGTCCGCCCATAGAGTAATGAACAGCAGGGAAGATTTTCATCGGTACTTTACGCGGATCATCACCCATGAACTTTTCATAGATTTCGATAATTCCGCCCAACTTGATGTCTAGTTCGTGTGGGTCTTTATGAGACAGATCCAGGTATACCATGTTTTCACCATTGATACCTAGTTTTTGGTTTACGCAAACGTCAAAGATTTCACGTGTTGCAATATCCCGCGGTACCAGGTTTCCATAAGCTGGATACTTCTCTTCCAGGAAGTACCAAGGCTTCCCATCTTTATATGTCCAAACGCGTCCACCCTCACCACGCGCCGATTCACTCATTAGGCGAAGTTTGTCATCGCCTGGAATCGCTGTTGGGTGAATTTGAATGAACTCGCCATTTGCATAATGAACGCCCTGCTGATACACAATTGATGCAGCTGAGCCTGTGTTGATAATCGAGTTTGTAGACTTACCAAAGATAATACCAGGGCCACCTGTTGCCATAATAACCGCATCTGCTGGAAACGATTGAATTTCCATCGTTGCCAGGTTTTGCCCAACAATCCCACGGCAAATTCCTTCGTCATCAATTACGGCGCCGAGAAATTCCCAGCCTTCATATTTTGTCACAAGACCTGCTACTTCAAAGCGGCGCACCTGCTCATCCAGCGCATACAGCAGCTGCTGGCCTGTAGTGGCACCTGCAAAAGCGGTACGGTGATGCTGTGTGCCTCCGAAACGTCGGAAATCAAGAAGACCTTCCGGTGTCCGGTTAAACATAACGCCCATACGGTCAAGCAAATGAATAATGCCTGGTGCCGCTTCTGCCATCGCTTTTACCGGCGGCTGATTCGCTAAGAAATCGCCTCCATAAATGGTGTCATCAAAATGTACCCACGGGGAATCGCCTTCCCCTTTTGTATTAACCGCTCCATTAATGCCGCCCTGCGCACAAACGGAATGAGAACGCTTTACCGGGACGAGCGAAAATAACTCGACAGGCGTACCTGCCTCCGCTGCTTTAATCGTAGCCATCAAACCGGCCAAGCCGCCGCCGACTACGATAACTTTACCTTTACTCATTGTGAGGTCCACTCCCTTTTCAGTCCTGCCTTCTATCTATCTGACAAAACTCCATTCATTGCCGGGTTTTATACAAACGCAAAGATAGCGCTTAATCCGACATACGATAAAGCTAAAAATACAAGTAACGTTGCGTATGTAACAATGCGTTGCGAACGTGGCGATACTGCGATTCCCCAGCTCACACAAAACGACCATAAACCATTTGCAAAATGGAAAATTGCTGAAAGAACTCCAACTATGTAAAAAACAAGCATAAATGGATTATCTAAAATATTCTCCATCATCTGAAAATTCACTTCTGCACCAAGCGCAGCTTGAACCCGTGTTTCCCATACGTGCCATGCAACAAAGATCAGTGTAATCACGCCTGTCCAGCGCTGCAGCACAAACATCCAGTTGCGGAAGTACCCAAAGCGTCCAGGATTGTTTTTCGCAGTGAACGCAATGTAAAGCCCATAAATCGCGTGGAACAAAAGTGGCAGGAAGATCACTAACGTTTCAAGCACAAGCACAAAAGGTAAACTTCCCATAAAGCCTGCCGCCTGGTTAAACGCTTCTTCCCCTTTCGTCGCAAAATGATTCACGACTAAATGCTGCGTCATAAAAAGCCCGACTGGAATGACACCGAGCAATGAGTGCAGCCTGCGGTAAAAAAACTCTCGATTGTCAGCCACCATTTTCCCCCCTTGAATTTGAAGCATCCGACAAATATTTTGTTTATTCGCACATTGCTTCATCTAGTAATCTTACGATGTGACAAATTCATTTTACTCCCATAAATTAAGAGCGTCAAGGTAAGGTGGGGACATTTTTGTCCGGCTTTTCATGCGGAATATGCTTTTTTTGGGACGGTCAATTGTATATAATAACGAGAGAGAAAGCGAGGAATTCACTTTGACTATTGAAAACGAAGAACAGGGACTCGTTGAAGCACCGAAAGCGTCCGTTTCTGTCTTTGGCTATGAACTGATACGGGATGTTTTACTTGGCGATCTGCTCGGAAATGACGCGGCTGAAATCTTATATTGGGGCGGAAAAACGCTGGCGCGGCGCTTTCCTTGTGCAAATACAGAAGAATTGACAGCTTTTTTCAAAGAAGCCGGCTGGGGTACAATTGAACTTGTAAAAGAAACGAGAAAAGAATGGGTCTACCGCTTATCTGGAAGTTTAGTTGAACGGCGGTTTACCGTGCAGGCAGATCCTGCTTTTACGCTTGAAAGCGGCTTTATTGCGGAACAGGCAGCAGCCCGTTTTGAGTCGAACGCTGAAGCAATTTGTCAATTACATAAGAAAAATAAGCATGTCGAAATTACGGTAAAATGGGAATAGACCGCTCGCTGAGCGGTCTATTCTTCATTTAGAGCTGCCATAACGGCTTCGGCTGTTTTGGCTGGAATCCCAGCCGCCATGATTTCTTCTTTTGATGCATCTTTTAGTTTTTTAAGAGAGCCAAATGCCTTTAACAGCTGCTTTTTCCGCTGCGGCCCCACGCCCTCTATGTCATCTAAAATAGATTGGAAAGCACCTTTGCCCCGGATTTGCCGATGGAAGGTAATCGCAAACCGGTGCACTTCATCCTGAATACGCTGAAGTAAATAAAATGGCTGGCTGTTGTGCGCAAGCGGCACAATTTGCAGCGGGCTTCCATAAAGAAGCTGGGAGGTGCGGTGACGCTCGTCTTTTGCGAGGCCGGCGACCGGGATATCAAGCCCAAGCTCATCTAGCAATACATCGCGCGCTGCTTCTATCTGCCCTTTCCCGCCATCGATAATAATTAAATCAGGCAGCGGCAGCCCTTCCCGCAGCACACGAGTATACCGGCGCCGCACTACTTCCCGCATAGAGCCGTAATCATCGGGCCCTTTTACAGTTTTAATTTTATATTTTCGATATTCTTTTTTTTCAGGCTTCCCGTCAATAAAGACAATCATCGCCGATACCGGTGCTGTTCCCTGGATGTTTGAGTTATCAAATGCTTCAATTCGACGGGGAACATGAATATTCATGACTTCGCCAAGCTGCTCAGCCGCTTTGATCGTTCTTTCCTCGTCCCGGTCAATTAACGCAAATTTTTCTTTTAAAGCCGCTTTTGCGTTGTTGCCTGCAAGCTCCACCAATTCCTTTTTCTTGCCCCGCTGCGGCTTTGTAACCGGCACACCGATCAGCTGGCCGGCAAGATCTGCATCAACAGCGTCCGGAAGAAGAATCTCCTTCGGCTTAAAATGCTCCGGCGCCTCATAAAAACGGCCAAGAAATGTTAAAAATTCTTCTTCAGGCTCACTATAAATAGGAAAAGTGGACACATCCCGTTCAATTAAGCGTCCCTGACGCACAAAAAACACCTGCACACACATCCAGCCTTTATCGACTGTATAGCCAAAAACATCACGATCAGTAAGGTCGGCCATGTTGATTTTTTGCTTTTCCATCAGGGTGTCGATATGAGAAATTTGATCACGATATTCTTTTGCGCGTTCAAATTCAAGCTTTTCCGCTGCTTCTTCCATTTTTGCGGTTAAGGCTTTTTTCACTTCTTGATGGCCGCCATTTAAAAAGCGGGTAATTTCCGCTGCCATTTCTTTATACGTATCAGCTGGCACTTCTTTTACACAAGGAGCGAGACACTGCCCCATATGGTAATACAGACAAACGCGGTCAGGCAGTGTTGAGCATTTGCGGAGCGGATACAAGCGGTCCAGGAGCTTTTTTGTTTCCGATGCAGCATACGCATTCGGGTACGGGCCAAAGTACTTCCCTTTGTCTTTTTTTACCTTCCTCGTGATAATGAGGCGCGGATGCCGCTCTGCAGTCAGCTTAATAAACGGATAACTTTTGTCGTCCTTAAGCATGATATTATACTTTGGATCGTATTTTTTAATTAAGTTCAGCTCTAAAATAAGCGCTTCAAGATCCGAGGAAGTAATAATATATTCAAAGTCTACAATTTCACTGACCAGTCTCGTTGTTTTCGCATCATGCGAGCCGGTAAAATAGGAACGGACCCGGTTCTTCAGCACTTTTGCTTTTCCCACATAAATCACTGTCCCGTGCCGGTCCTTCATTAAATAGCATCCAGATTCATCCGGCAGGAGAGCCAGTTTATGCTGGATCAGTTCATTCATCTTTTTTCACTCCTTTTATATTAAGAAAGCGTACGGCGGACGAGCCAGGCAGCATTCTTTACCGGAAGGCTGCCTGGCAGGAAAACGAAGGAGATTTTTAAGGAAATAACGTAAAAAAAACGCCCCGTCAATGCGGGACGCTCTTTCTTTCATTACGCGTTGCGGTTGATTAGTTCTTCAAGCGCTTCTTTTGGCTGGAATCCAATCACTTTATCGACCGGCTGGCCGTCTTTGAACAAGATCAGTGTCGGGATACTCATTACGCCGTATTCGCCAGCAGTTTGTTGGTTTTCATCAACGTCAATTTTGACGATTTTTACTTTTTCGCTCATTTCAGAATCTAATTCTTCAAGAACAGGCGCAATCATTTTGCACGGTCCGCACCAAGGTGCCCAGAAATCCGCAAGAACAAGTCCGCTTCCTGTTTCAGTCGAGAAGTTTGCATCAGTCGCTTTTACAATTGCCATGTATAAATACCTCCTAAAGTTTCTGTACGGAAAGTATATCACCGTTTTTTGGGGTTAGCTATTATTTTGCTTACCCTAAGTAAAAGAGCCCCAAACTCAGGGGCTCACCGCCTTTATTTTTTTCAGCTCTTCCGTCAGCATCGGGACTACCTCAAATAAGTCACCGACAATTCCGTAATCTGCCACCTTAAAAATCTCTGCATCCGGGTCTTTATTGACTGCTACAATCACTTTTGAATTGGACATTCCGGCCAAATGCTGAATGGCTCCGGAAATGCCACAGGCAATGTATAAATCAGGGGTTACCACCTTGCCCGTCTGTCCAATTTGCAGAGAATAGTCACAATAGCCGGCATCACAGGCCCCCCTTGAAGCACCAACGGCTCCGCCCAGAACATCCGCCAGCTCTTGCAGCGGCCGGAAGCCTTCCGTGCTTTTTACCCCTCGTCCGCCGGCTACAATCACTTTTGCTTCTGAAAGATCCACACTTCCTGCTGATTTTCGAACGATCTCCTCGATCACAACGCGGATATCTTTAACCGGAAAAGAAAGAGGAGAAACATCTCCGGAACGCGTCCGATCCCTTGGGCATGGCTCAATGTTATTCGGCCGGATGGCCGCCAGCAAAAGGCCTTCAGGAACAGTTACTTTTTGAAAAGCCTTGCCCGCATAAATAGGTCTTGTAAATACAACCTCTCCGCTCCTTACTTCGAGAGCCGTCACATCCGAAACGAGCCCTGCATCCAGCTGTGCAGCGATTTTGGGAGCTAAATCCTTGCCGAGCGCTGTATGCCCGAAGAAAATGCCATCTGGCTGCTCCTGCTCAACAGCCGCAATTATCGCGCTGGCAAATCCGTCTGGTGTGTAGTGACCGAGCTTTTCATCTTCTGCTGTCCGCACCCGGTCTGCACCATATTGAATCATTTCTTCAGCAAGAGCACCGGCCTCTTTGCCAATCAGAACACCGACCACTTCCCCGCCCTCTGCAGCGGCTTTTGCAGCAGCAATGGTTTCAAAAGAAACACGGCGGAGCTGTCCTTCTCTTATTTCCCCTACTGCCATGATTTTCTTTGGCATAATAACCCCTCCTCTAAAAATCAAATGACATGTGCTTCAGAGCGGAGCAATGTGACCAGCTCACTGACCTGTCCGGCTAACTCTCCCTGCAGAATGCGTCCGGCTGTTTTTTGGGGCGGCATAAATACTTCAACGGTTTTTGTTTTGGGCGCTGCATCGTCTTCCTCGAGTTGAAGGTCGTCGAGCTCGCATTCTTCAAGCGGCTTTTTTTTCGCTTTCATAATGCCAGGCAAAGAAGGATAACGGGGGTCGTTTAACCCTTGCTGACAGGTTACAAGAAGCGGCAGTGTTGTTTTTACTTTTTCGGTATCACCTTCTACATCCCGGGTGATCAAAACTTGCCTTCCGTTTATTTCTATTTTTGTAATGGTCGACACGCAGACTATGCCGAGACTCTCTGCTACACGTGGTCCGACCTGACCGCTGCCTCCGTCAATCGTGACGTTTCCCGCCAAAATAAGATCTGCTTTTTTGTTTTTTAAATACTCGGTCAAAACTCGGGCTGTGGTAAAGGCATCCCCATCCTCGATCTCTTCTTCTATATTGATAAGCACGGCTTTGTCTGCACCCATGGCGAGAGCTGTTCGAAGCTGCTTTTCAGCTTCGTCCGTACCGACAGTTATAACGGTTACTTCTCCTCCGTGCGCATCCCGGATTTTGATGGCTTCTTCAATTGCATATTCATCATATGGATTGATAATAAATTCGGCTCCGTCTTCTTGAATACTTCCGTCTGAAATAAAGATTTTTTCTTCTGTATCAAATGTTCTTTTTATTAAAACATATAAGTTCATTTGATTTCCTCCTTCTGTTCAGACAATTAACGGCCGGAAAAACCATTTAACAGCATCCTGGTTACTTCTTCCGCTGAAGCAGCCAGGTTATACTTTTGGTCATTCATCACCCAGGTAGTGACCATTTCATCGAGTGTTCCGAATACCATTTGCCGGGACAGGCGTATATTTAAGACCGCGTTGAACTCGCCGTTTTGGACTCCCTTTTGTAAAATTTGTTCGATCAGCTGCAAGTATGATTTTAACACTTCATTGATTTTCAAACGCAGCTCCTTATTGGACTGACGCAGTTCTAACTGGGTTACAACCGCCAGATGGGGATCTTCTGCAAGAAGCCCGAAGTGGTTTTGGACAAGCAGCTCCAGCTGCTCAGCTGCTGTTTGCTTCGTTTCAATAATTTCACTTGTTTTTTGGATAAATGTCCCCATTTTTTCCTGGAACAATGAAATTAAAATATCTTCTTTGTTTTTAAAGTATAAATAGATGGTTCCATCCGCGACACCGGCCTGCCGGGCTATTTTCGATACTTGTGCTTGATGGTATCCGTTCTCGGCAATAGCGACAACGGCGGCATCGATGATTTGATGGTATTTTGGTTTGTTTCGCTGCATGAAGCAAGCCGCCTCCTGTGAAATCAATAATGAATGACTATTCATTCATGAATTTATCTTATTCTTATTCTTTGATTTCGTCAAGCAGGCAGCCCCTTCAGCTTGTTTAGTCCGTTTTTTGCTTTTCTTCTTCAATGAGCACGCGGCGTAAAATTTTACCGACAGCTGTTTTCGGCAACTCGTCACGGAATTCATAAATCCGGGGTACTTTAAAAGCGGCTAAATGTGTCCGGCAGTATTTGTCGAGCTCTTCTGCAGCTGTATGCCGACCTTCTTTCAAGACGATAAAAGCTTTGACTGTTTCACCGCGGTATGGATCTGGAACACCTGCCACTACGGCCTCTTGGACGTCTTCGTGCTCATAGAGTACTTCTTCTACTTCGCGCGGATATATATTAAATCCTCCTGCGATAATCATGTCTTTTTTTCGATCGACTACATAAAAGAAGCCGTCTTCATCCATATAGCCAATGTCTCCCGTTAACAGCCAGCCGTCTTGAAAACACTGTTCCGTTTCTTCCGGCCGGTTCCAATATCCTTTCATCACCTGCGGGCCGCGGACAGCAATTTCTCCGCGCTCTCCCGGCTGATCCACCGGCTTTCCGGTTTGCAGTGATAAAATCACTGCTTCTGTATCCGGCCATGGAACGCCGACACTTCCTTTTACACGCTTTTCCCAGATAAAATTAGCATGGGTAACGGGAGAGGTTTCTGTTAAGCCATATCCTTCAACAAGCTTTCCGCCTGTGGCCCGCTCAAACTTTTCCTGCACCTCAACCGGCAGCGGCGCTGAACCGCTGATACATGAATCAATAGAAGATAAATCATACTTTTGTAAGCGTGGAGCGTTAAGCAGACCAATGTAAATCGTCGGCGCCCCCGGAAAAATAGTCGGCTTTTGCTTATGAATCGTTTTTAAGGTTGTTTTCACATCAAACTTCGGCAGCAGTACCATTTTATATCCTTGCATAACGCCTAAAATCATCACGGTTGTCATGCCGTATACATGGAAAAAAGGAATGACGCCTAAAATCACTTCCCCGCCAGGGCGGTATTTGTACATCCATGCGCCGCACATTGAAGCGTTTGCCACAAGATTTTGGTGAGTTAGGACCACACCCTTTGGAAAGCCCGTCGTACCTCCTGTGTACTGCAAAACGGCCAGATCGTTTTCAATATCCACTTCCAAGGCTTCTTCTTTTGCTTCGATCTCTTCCATAATAGATGTGAAAAAGTGATTGTTATAACGGTTTTCTATACTTACCGAGATGCCAGTTTGCTTTTTTTGAATAAAGGGATAAAGGACGTTTTTTGGAAAGGGCAGATAGTCTTTGATAGCGGTTACAATCAAGTGCTGCACGTTTGTATGGTGAATGATTTTTTGAACGCGTGGATAAAGAAGGTCGAGGACAATCATCACTTTGGCACCACAATCTTTTAATTGATACTCAATTTCCCGTTCTTTGTAAAGCGGATTGAACTGGACAACGACTGCCCCTGTGTACAAAATAGCGTAAAAGCTGATCACAGCCTGTGGCGTATTGGGAAGCATAATACCGATACGATCGCCTTTTTGAATACCGAGTTTTTTAAAATAGAAGGCAAGTTTCAGTGCGGATTCATGAAGCTCTTTATAAGATAATTCTTTCCCAAGAAAATGAATAGCCGTTTTATCGGGATACTTCGCAGCGGCTTTCGTTAGAAACGATGACAGCGGATCCTTCGGGTAATCCAGCGCAGCGGGAATTTCCTTTGGATAATGAATCAGCCACGGTTTTTCGGACATCTTCATCTGCCCCTTTGCAAAAAGAATAGGTGCTGCCTTCAGTATAATGAACAGAAATTCATTTTACAAGAGAAGAAAAAGCAGCTCTTGAGCCGCTTTTTCTTTCCGCCATAAGCGGTTTTATTTCTTTTTTATTTTATGAGTTCATCACCATATAAATGATGCCGACAATCAAAAAAGCTGCACAGCAGGCCATCAAGATCTTTGCTAATGTTTCCATGTTTGTGCTCCTCTTTTCTTTACAAAAGCGCAGCGCCAATCATGTATGAGAGGCCTGCAGAAATGATAAATGAAATAAAGCCGACAGCCCGGTTATCACGCTGGATTTCTTTGTCTACGTTAAAGCTCGGCGTCAGAAACTCAAACATAAAATAGCCGGCCAATAGCAGGATAAAGCCGAAAATGCCCCATCCCGCCATGGTTAAAACAGAATCATTATGCAAAATAGAATGGTGAAAAACGTTGGCAATACCGAAGATTTTGCCTCCAGTTGCCATGGCTACTGCCATATTGCCTTTTTTGATTTCTTCCCAATTCCGATACGATGTGACCAGTTCAAATATAGCCAGGCAGATAATAATACAGATGGTTGCAATGCTGTAATAGCCCGCCATCTGCACATATTGGTTTTCCCAAAAACCTGTCATAACCCGGCCCCCTCTTATTTCAGCTCAGCGATTGTGACACCAAGTCCGCCTTCGCCCGCTCCGCCAAATCGTATATTTTTGACCATCCGGTGTTTTGTCAGGTAACTGCGTACCCCTTTCATAAGCGCACCCGTTCCTTTTCCGTGGATAATCGACACTTGATGATACCCCGCTAAAAGCGCGTCATCCAGGTACTTTTCCACTCGCTTCAGTGCATCCTCATATCGTTCACCGCGCAAATCCAGTTCAGAGGAAACGTGAAAATCTTTGCCCCTGATCGTCGCAATTGGTTTTGGTTCTTTCTTTTTCTCGGATTTAATGAATTCCATATCCGATTCGGCTACCTTCATTTTGATGATCCCCATCTGAACAATCCATTCATCGCCGGCGGCTTTTTCAATGATGCTGCCTTTTTGGCCGAAGCTGACCACTTTGACTTCATCGCCTGGTTTCCACTGGCGTTTCGCTGGTTCAATAGCCGGCTTTTTCGTTTTCCGTTCCGGCACCGCGTCTTCCAGCCTTTTACGTGCTTCAATCAGCTCGTGCTCTTTTACATTCGCTCCGCCTGCCAGGCGAAGTGCGCGAAGCTCTTTCATCACTTCTTCTGCTTCTGCACGTGCTTTTTCTACAATCTCGGCTGCTTCCGCACGCGCTTTTTCTTCCATTTTTTCTTTCTGCTCGTGGTAATCAATCACTTCTTTTTGCAGGTCACGATGAAGTTTTTCTGTGTCACGCAAATAAGCACGCGTTTCCTGTTCATGCTGTTCAGCTTTGCGGCGGCTCTCATCAAGCGCTGCAATCATATTATCCACTTCGTGCGAATCGGCGCTGATTAAATTCCGGGCATTTTCGATAAGCGCAGGATCAAGCCCAATCCGCTTCGAAATTTCAAACGCGTTGCTTCGTCCCGGAATGCCGATCAGCAAGCGGTATGTCGGGCTTAACGTTTCCACATTAAATTCCACACTTGCGTTAATGACTCTATCACGGTTATATCCGTAGGCTTTTAGCTCTGGATAATGCGTTGTTGCGATTACCCGTGCCCCTAGGCTGATCACTTCATCTAAAATCGAAATCGCCAGAGCTGATCCTTCCTGCGGGTCCGTTCCTGATCCAAGCTCATCGAATAGGACAAGGCTTTCATGGTCAATTTCTTTTAGCATGGCGGCGATATTAACCATATGAGAAGAAAAGGTACTTAAGTTTTGTTCAATCGACTGCTCGTCACCGATATCGGCAAAAACGGATTGGAAAACCGCTGTTTCGGATCCGTCTTCAGCAGGGATAAACAAACCGGACTGCGCCATCAGCACAGAAAGACCCGTTGTCTTTAGCGTAACGGTTTTACCACCAGTATTCGGACCCGTGATCACAATCGCGGTATATTCGCGGCCGATCTCAATGTCACTTGCTACCGCTTCATCCGCAGGCAAAAGCGGATGCCGCGCGCCAATATAATGAATATAGCCTTCCTCGTTTAAAAGAGGCTTTGTGGCATTCATCGAGCGGGCAAACTTTCCTTTTGTAAAAATAAAATCAATTTCAGACAGCATCTTTGTCATGGTGAAAAGACCCGGTGCGTGCTCAGCCGTTTGGGCGGTCAGCTCCTGCAGAATCTTTTCCACTTCATACTGCTCTTTTACGGTCAGCTCTCGCAGTTCATTGTTTAAGCTGACAACCGATGCCGGTTCAATAAACAGGGTTTGTCCAGAAGACGACTGGTCATGTACGATACCGCCATAGTGGGAACGGTATTCCTGCTTTACCGGAATAACATAGCGGTCGTTTCGAATAGTCACAATGGCATCCGACAGCATTTTTTGTGCACTTTGCCCGCGTGTCAGGCTTTCAAGCTTGGCCCGGATACGCGATTCCGCCGAACGCATGCCGTGACGAATATGCCGCAGGCTGTCACTTGCTGAATCAAGCACGCGGCCATTTTCATCGACTGTATGTTTAATTTTATGTTCAAGGTCTGTTAAAACCGGAATCACGGCTGTTTTTTCCGGTAAAATACGCAGGGTCACCTGTCCTTCTGAACGTACATCTTCAATAAAATTACGGATGTGGCGGCTTGCAGCGATTGTGCTGGCAATCCGCACTAGTTCTGTACCACTGAGTACGCCGCCGATTTGCGCGCGTTTAGCATGCGGACGGATATCATAAATGCCGTCAAGCGGAACATTTCCTTTAATGCGAATCACAGCGGCTGCTTCTTCTGTTTCATCGAGCCACCGCTGTACCTCTTCCGTATTTAGTGAAGGCTTTAATTCTTCCGCAAACGAACGGCCGACTTCGGAAGAAGCATGGTCGGCCAGTTTGGCAATAATTTTATCAAATTCAAGTGTGGCAAGCACTTTTTTATTCAACACGTTTCGACTCCTTTAAAAGCTACAAGCGGCGGATAAATGACATCAGTTCCGCTTTTGGCCATGTATTCACGACCGTTTCCGGCCGCAGCCATCCTTTTCGGCCAGCGCTCGCGCCAGTTTCCATAAATTGTAGATGCTCGATGGCATGGGCATCTGTATTGATCATAATTTTCACGCCGGCTTCCTGAGCCGCCTTTAAGTGCTCAGCAGACAAATCGAGCCGATGCGGATTTGCATTTAATTCAAGCGCTGTGTTCGTTTGGGCCGCAAGACGGATTAATTCTTCCATATCGACTGAATAGCCGTCGCGCCGGCCGATAATCCGCCCGGTCGGGTGAGCAATCAGTTTCACGTATGGATTGTGCAGCGCTGTTTTCAACCGCTCCATAATCTGCTCCTGCGTCTGTGAAAAGCTTGAATGAATCGATGCAATCACAAAATCAAGCTGTTTTAATACGTCGTCCTCATAGTCAAGTGTTCCATCAGGCAAAATATCCATTTCAATGCCAGAGAGGATTTCGATATCTTTATACTTAGCGTTCCACTCTTTAATTTCTTCGTTTTGTCGAAGCAGCCTGTCAACAGACAAGCCATTTGCTACTTTTAAATATTGGGAATGGTCGGTAATAGCCATGTATTCGTATCCGCGTGCGCGGCATGCTTCAATCATTTCTTCAATGGAAAATGCCCCATCCGACCAGGCTGTGTGCATATGCAGGTCGCCTTTAATATCAGACAGCTCAATTAACGTGCCTTCTTTATATTTATCCGTTTCTGTCCCGTCCTCGCGGATTTCCGGCGGAAAGTATGGCAGCCCAAGGTGATGATAAAGCGACGCTTCACTGTCGAATGTTTTGACGCTGCCGTCCGGCTGCTCAATGCCGTATTCGCTTACTTTCTCATCCCGTTCTTTTGCAATTTGACGAATCTTCACATTATGGTCTTTAGAACCGGTAAAGTGATGGAGCGCACTCGCAAACTGGTCCGGTGTGACAATGCGGAAGTCAATGGATAGATCAAATTCTCCTCCAATGACCACTGACACCTTTGTCGGCCCGGCAGCAATCACTTCTTTTATATCGGGCATGGCTAAGAGATGTTCTTTTACCCGTTCCGGCTGTTCGGTCGCAACGATAAAGTCAAGATCTTTGACTGTTTCACGGAGGCGCCGCAAGCTGCCTGCACGTGAAAAGCGGCTGATTTCTTCAAAACTGTCGAGATAAGCTTCAATCCCTTCCGCAACGGGCATAACATACATAATCGGCAGCCGTTCAGGCTGCGTTCCCGCTTTTGCTACCGCCGCTAAAATCTTTTCTTCTGTTTTAGCGCCAAACCCGGCAAGCTGCTGGACACGATGTTCTTCACAAGCTGCTTTCAGCTCAGTCATATTGGTAATACCCAGTTCCTTGTACAGCTTGGCAATTTTTTTGCCGCCGAGCCCTGGCAGTCCAAGCAGTGCCACAAGCCCTTCCGGCACCTCGCTGGAGAGCTCGGTCAGAACAGTAGATTTGCCTGTTTCGATGTACTCGGTAATCACAGCAGCCGTTCCTTTACCGATGCCGGACAGCTTCGTTACGTCATCAATTTCCGACAAGCTTCGGTCATCCTGCTCAAGTGCCGCAGCCGCTTTTCGAAACGCGGATATTTTAAAGGGATTGTCCCCTTTCAGCTCCATATAAACAGCGATTTTTTCAAGCAATCGAATGATATCTTTTTTATTTACCATACAGGTCACCTGCTTTTCTTTTATAGTAGCAGAAAAAAACTTCTCTACCAAATAGGAGAGAAGTTTTTCAGCCATTCACCGCATTGCGGCTTTTCATACGGCTCATTTCCATTTTCATTTGTTCCAATTCTTCTTCCATTTTTAAATAATCATTCACCATATTAACAGCCGTCAGCACCGCAATTTTCTGCGTATCGAGCGAGGCATTGCGGCTGCCGATTTCACGCATTTTATCATCAACCATTTCCGTTACACGGCGAATATGGTATTCTGATTCAGTTCCGATAATCGTGTACTGATAACCGTAAATGTCAACTGTTAGGCGAGTCTTTTGTCGATCTGACAAATGCAAGGCCCCCATTTCTGTTGCAATTCTGTTATATATCATACCATGAGTCATTTACCGTGAAAAGGAAGAAAGTCTGGAGGCGTGTCGAATTGAGTCATACTGTCCTTATTGTAAACGAAGCTACACTGCAAAAAATGAAAGATCATTACGGAGTACCAGCCAAACTTCCCGCTGGCGCCGTTTTTGCGGCAAAAGTGGACGGCTGTTCTGTGACAGGCTACCGGTCCGGAAAAGTGCTGTTTCAAGGAAAGGAGGCCCAAACAGAGTCTGCCAAATGGGAGGGCCAGGCAGCGGCTTCAAAACCGAAGAAGGCATCTCCGCCAAGCGGCCAGCTGCCCGCTGGGTTTGCCAATATGTCGGTGGCTGGAAGCGATGAAGTGGGCACAGGTGATTTTTTTGGACCGATTACCGTTGTGGCCGCCTACGTTGAAGCGGACCGGATTCCGGAGCTTGCCGCACTTGGTGTACGGGACTCCAAAGATATGAAAGATCCTGAGATTGTATCAGTGGCCAAAAAACTGCTCCGGACGATTCCGTACAGCCTGCTCGTTTTACGCAATGAAAAATACAATGATTTACAGGAAAGCGGCATGTCGCAGGGAAAAATAAAAGCCATCTTGCATAATCAGGCGCTTGGCAAGCTGCAGGATAAAATGGCACCCGAAAAACCAGAAGCGGTGCTAGTGGACCAATTCGCCGAAAAATCCATTTATTACCGGCATTTAAAGGGACAAAAACGGATTATAGAGGAAAATGTCTTTTTCAGCACAAAAGGGGAAAGCATTCATTTAGCGGTTGCAGCGGCTTCGATTCTAGCGCGTTATGCATTCCTGAAAGAAATGGACACGCTGTCTGAAAAAGCGGGCTTTACCATTCCCAAGGGCGCCGGTCCCAAGGTGGATGAAGCGGCCGCCCGCCTCATTCGAACTTATGATGAAAGCGTGCTGCGCCATTTTACCAAGCTTCACTTTGCTAATACAGAAAAAGCAAGACGGATCGTGCGGGGATTATAATGGTTTATGCCTGCAGAGCCGGAATATAAAAAGCAGGGCCGGATTCCTTTAAAATCCAGCCTGCCACTTGAAAATTATGGCCTAAACAAATGGATTCCGGCCCAAAAAGTACATTTTTTATCAAAAAAGCAGTCCCGCTATACGAGGGACTGCTTTTCTTCTTTTATGCGCGCAAATCAGCGTTTGCTTTTTCTTTCAACGCCGTAAGCACTTTTTCGTGTACAGCTGTGACTTCTTCATCTGTCAGTGTTTTTTCAGGATTCATATACGTCAGGGCAAAGGCAACAGATTTCTTGCCTGCTTCCATCCGGTCTCCTTCATACACATCAAACACGTGAACATTCGTTAAAAGCGCTCCGCCTGCTTCTTTAATGACAGCCTCCAGCGAAGCTGCTTCCGTTGCACTATCTACAACCAGCGCAATATCACGGCTGATCGATGGGAAGCGCGGAATTGGCGTATAAGCAAGTGCTGAACGCTCTGTATTCAATAGAACATCAAGCTTCAACTCAAACAAATACGCTTCTTTTATATCTACTTCTTTTGCTAGCGATGGATGAAGCTGTCCGATGACTCCGACCGGCTGCTCATCAAGTAAAACAGCAGCTGTCCGGCCAGGGTGGAAGCCTTCCGGCGCAGCTTTTTGGAAAGAAAGCCGGTCTGTTAAGCCAAGACGGTCAGCGATTCCTTCGATTACGCCTTTAACGGCAAAGAAATCAACGGCTGTTTTTTCTCCCTGCCACAGATGCTCCTGCCATAGGCCTGTAACGATACCCGCAAGCCGTTCTTCTTCTTTCGGCTGCACGTTTTCACCTTCATTTAAGTAAACAGAGCCTGTTTCATAAAGAGCGACAGAACCCATTTGACGGGCGTTGTTGTAAGCAGCCGCTTCGATTAAATGCGGCAGCAGGCTTTCACGCAAGTACGCACGCTCTTCACTCATCGGCATCGCAAGCGCGACCGGCTCGCGTACTTCAAGCGCAAACTGGGCAGCCCGCTTTTGGGACGTTAAAGAATACGTAACAGCCTGGTTAAATCCGGCTCCTTCCAAATAACGGCGCACCGTACGGCGGCCAAGCTGATATGGTGATAAAGCACCCGGCAGCGCTTCTCCTTCCGGCAGCGTAAGCGGTATGTGATCATAACCGTAAAGACGAGCCACTTCTTCTGTTAAATCTTCTGGAATAGTAATATCCGCGCGGCGCGTTGGAACCGTTACAGTAATCGTGTCTCCATTTGTTTCTGTTTGGAATTTCAAACGGCTGAAGATCTCTTCCACGGTTTCCATCGTTAAGCTTGTGCCAAGGCGGGTATTTAGACGGTCAAGTGTAATCGATACTTGTTTTGGCTCAGGTGCATATTCGCCAGCCACAACCGATCCTGATAAAACTGTGCCTTCTGCCAATTCTGCCATCAGCTCTGCTGCGCGGTCACATGCGGCCTGCACGCGGGCTGGATCTACCCCTTTTTCAAAGCGGGCACTCGCTTCTGAACGAAGACCATGTGCTTTAGAAGCTGCACGCACCGTTTGGCCATTAAAATAAGCAGACTCAATGAGTACATTTACCGTTTGCTCTGTTACTTCTGAATTTGCACCGCCCATTACGCCGGCAAGGGCGATTGGCTTCTGGCCGTTTGTAATCACAAGCTGATCAGCCGATAATGTCCGTTCTACGTCATCAAGCGTAGTGAATGTTTCACCTTCCTCGGCATGGCGGACCACAATTTCTCCGGTTTCAACCCGGTTAAGGTCAAAGGCATGAAGCGGCTGTCCGTATTCCATTAGGACATAGTTCGTAATATCAACCACGTTATTGTGCGGGCGGATTCCTGCATTCATAAGCAGTGTCTGCATCCATAGCGGTGACGGACCAATTTTTACATTTTTCACTACTCGTGCAATATAAAGCGGATTATCTTCAGGCGCGTCGATTTGAATGCGAACAGCGTCTGATGCTTTTTCATCCGCTTCAGCCGGCTTTGGCTCCGGCAATTTCACGTCACGGCCCAGGATGGCCGCTACTTCATAAGCTACTCCGATCATGCTGAGTGCATCTGAACGGTTTGGTGTCAGAGACAGCTCTAAAATGGCGTCGTCACGATTCAAGGCAGCGAGCGCATCCTCTCCTGGTGTAACGTCATTTGGAAAATTAAAAATACCTTCCGCGTATTCTTTCGGATTTAAGCGGCTTTCAATACCAAGTTCCGACAGCGAGCAGATCATGCCGTTTGATTCTTCGCCGCGCAGCTTGGCACGCTTAATTTTAAAGTTGCCAGGCAAAACCGCACCTGTTCGGGCTACAGCTACAAATTGGCCTGCATCTACATTTTTGGCTCCGCAAATAATTTGCACGGGCTCTTCCTCGCCTACATCCACAAGGCACTTGCTTAATTTGTCAGCATTCGGGTGCTGTTCACGTGATTGCACATACCCGACTACGATGCCTTTCATCTCAGAAGCAGGCATTTCAACGCCTTCCACTTCAATACCGGCGCGTGTAATTTTTTCGGCCAGTTCTTCCGGGGTTTGATCGGCAATGTCCACGTACTGAGACAGCCATTTATATGAAACAAACATGGGTTAATTCCTCCTTATTCGTGTACAGAAAATTGCTTTAAGAAACGAAGATCATTTGTGTAGAAATGGCGGATATCATCAATGCCATACTTCAGCATGGCAATGCGCTCCTGCCCCATGCCGAATGCGAAACCGGAATAAACATTTGAATCAAATCCGGCCATTTCAAGCACGTTTGGATGCACCATACCGGCACCCAGAACTTCAATCCAGCCGGTACCTTTACAAATCGAGCAGCCTTTGCCGCCGCACATACAGCTCACATCTACTTCAACAGACGGCTCAGTGAATGGGAAGAAACTTGGACGAAGGCGGATTTCGCGCTCTGCACCAAACATTTTCTTCGCAAATACATCGAGCGTGCCTTTTAAGTCGCTCATGCGGATGTTTTCACCCACCACAAGCCCTTCGATTTGGTTGAATTGGTGGGAGTGCGTCGCGTCATCACTGTCACGGCGGTATACTTTACCCGGGCAAATAATTTTAACCGGCCCTTTGCCTTCATGCTGAAGCATCGTTCGTACTTGTACGGGTGAGGTATGTGTACGCATTAAAAGCTCCGGTGTAATGTAAAATGTATCCTGCATATCACGCGCCGGATGGCCTTTTGGCAGGTTGAGCGCTTCGAAGTTATAATAGTCCTGCTCCACTTCCGGTCCTTCAGCCACTGTATAGCCCATGCCAATAAATAAGTCTTCAATTTCTTCTGTAATACGTGTAAGCGGATGATGTCCGCCAAGTTTGACCGGGCGGCCTGGCAGGGTTACATCAACGGATTCTTCTGCCAGCTGCTTTTGAATAGCTTCGGACTCTAATGAGGCCTGCTTCGATTCAATCGCTTTTGTGATGGCTTCACGCACAACATTGACAAGCGCCCCCATTTTCGGGCGTTCTTCTGCAGACAGCTTGCCCATGCCTTTTAGCACTTCTGTAACAGGTCCTTTTTTGCCAAGGTACGCAACGCGTACATCATTCAGTTCTTTTAAATCCTGTGCGGCTGCCGCTTTCTTAATCGCTTCTTCCTGCAGCACTTTTAACTGTTCTTCCACGTTTTTTCCTCCTTTTTGGCAACAAAAAAAGCCCCGTTCCCGGAAAGGGACGAGGCTTCTGATATCGCGGTACCACCCTTTTTAACGCGCTAGAAAAACACACGTTCACTTCATTAAGATAACGGTAAAAACCGGTATGCCTTTACACGAATGTGGTCCAAGCACCGGCTCGGGAGGTGAACTTCGGCCAGCTCTTTTTAAAAATGCTTTCAGTCGGGGCATTTTCTTCCTAAAAAAAGAGGGATGGCGTACTTTTCTCCGTCATTGCCTTTTAATTATCAAATTTTATACTTTCTTATTATAGACAACCCATTTTTGAAATTCAATTGTTTTCCCGAAAATGATAAAGAAGGATACCGGCCGCAACCGCTACATTCAGCGACTCGCTTTGGCCGAAAATCGGAATGTAAACATTTTTGGTTGTTTTCTCAAGAAGCTCTGGACGTACGCCGTTTCCTTCATTGCCCACGAGCAGCGCAAATGGCCCTGCTTGTTCCTTTCTGTAATCAGACGCTCCTTCCAAAGCCGTTCCGTACACCGGAATATTTCGTTTTTGCAGCTCTTCAACCGCTTCGGTTAAATCTACGCTTAAAACAGGCAGGTGAAAATGGCTTCCCTGTGCCGAACGAAGCACTTTTGGATTATACAGATCAGCAGATCCATGGCTGAGCAGCACCGCATCAATTCCAGCGGCATCGGCTGTCCGGATCATCGTGCCGATATTACCCGGATCCTGCACGGCATCCAGCAGCAAAAAGCTTTTGCCCGCCGGCAGTTCCGCCGCTTCCTGTTTCCGGCACACCGCAAAAACGCCCTGGCCGTTTTCCGTATCAGAAAGCTTTTTCGCCACCTCGGCCGAAATCATGGTCACGTCGAGGCCATCTATATTCCACGATGCCGGTACTGCCGCTTCCTCTGATAAAAGAAGTTCCTTTATTTGCTCTTTGTAGCGAAGCGCTTCTTCAACGAGATGAAAGCCTTCGAGCATATAAAGACCTGTTTTATCCCGTTCTTTTTTTATCCATAGTTTATTGAGCTGTTTTATATGTGTGTTATTTGCGGATTGAATGTATGTCAATGTGATTCTCCTTTCGCCGTATTCATTATAGCATTTCTCTGTATAATGGGCGCTACAGTGGTAAAAATAATCAAAACAAGGAGGGATAAACATGGATTTACGAGGCGCTATTATTCAAAATTTAAACGGACAAAATCCAAATGAATTATCGGCTGTAATTCAAGACGCAATTTCAAATGGCGAAGAAAAAACGCTGCCAGGTCTTGGTGTGATGCTTGAACTTTTCTGGAAAAAAAGCACAACAGAAGAGCAAAAAGTCGTATTAGAACGCATGGCATCTGCTCTTCAGTAACACAAAAAACCGCTCACAGCACTGTGAGCGGTTTTATTTTTAGTCAAATGTAATGGTGTTAACCGTATCGCGGTCAAGGCGAAGGATTACTTCTCCAAGCAGCTTCACGGCGTTTTCATAATCATCACGGTGAAGCATGGCCGCATGAGAATGGATGTAGCGTGTAGCAATGGTAACAGACAGCGTCGGAACGCCATTGCCTGTTTTATGAATTTCCCCTGAATCTGTTCCGCCGCCTGCCATAGCGTCAAACTGGTAAGGAATATTTAATTCATCGGCTACATCCGTTACAAAGTCACGCAGTCCTTTGTGGGATACCATTGATGCATCATACAAAATAATCTGCGGGCCTTTGCCCATTTTGCCCATTGCCTCTTTTTCCGTTACCCCTGGTGTATCGCCGGCAATGCCAACATCGACGCCAAATGCGATATCCGGGCCAATTTGGTGAGCGGATGTTTTCGCACCGCGCAGGCCGACCTCTTCCTGTACCGTTCCAACACCGTACACAATATTCGCATGCTGTTTATCTTTTACGTACTTCATCACATCAATGGCGATCGCACAGCCGATTCGGTTGTCCCAAGCTTTAGCCAGCAGCATTTTTTCATTGTTCATAACAGTAAATTCAAAGTAAGGAACGACCATGTCGCCAGGACGCACGCCCCATTCTGAAGCTTCTTCGCGGCTTGATGCGCCGATATCGATAAACATGTCTTTAATATCAACCGGTTTTTTGCGTGCTTCAGCCGGCAAAATGTGCGGCGGCTTTGAGCCGATCACGCCTGTAATATCTCCTTTGCGCGTCACGATCGTAACGCGCTGGGCGAGCATTACCTGGCTCCACCATCCGCCGACAGTTTGAAAACGGATAAACCCTTTGTCATCAATGCGTGTAACCATAAAGCCGACTTCATCCAGGTGCCCAGCCACCATGATTTTCGGGCCGTTTGCATCCCCGGTTTTTTTGGCGATCAAGCTGCCAAGGCCGTCTGTTGTCACTTCTTCTGCAAATGGCTCAATGTATTTTTGCATGACTTCCCGCGCTTCGCGTTCATTCCCGGCAATCCCTTTTGCATCCGTTAGCTCTTTTAGCATCGTTAACGTTTCATCGAGTTTCTTCATTATAAATAAAGTCCCCTTTCTTAGTAGCCCGACTGCTGGCGCTTATAGTTTACTTCATTTTTGGCGATATACGCCTGTTCCACTTCTTCTGCTGAGAATCCAAGCATATCCCCCAGTGTAAAGAAACGGTCAAGCAGGGATTGATACGCTTCTTTTGCTTTATCACGGTGGAAGGTATGAACGGCTTCTGTGACAAGCAAAAACTGGTCCGTTGCCGTTTTTGCAGGCTGCTGGGACGCCGGCACTGCATCTGTCAGGTCAGCTAAAATGCCGAGTGACAGAATAAAATGTACGCCGTCTACAAATTCTTCTAAAATGATTCCCCGCTCTGACGGCCCTTTTGTACTCCAAAATTTAAAGCATCTCGTTTCATTAGCCAGTTCACCAATTTCAACAAGCAGAGCGAGCACTTTTTGGTCAAACAAATTCGTTCCTTCCAGATTGTGTTCCTTTTCTATGTATGAATCGAGCCCGCGCTGCATTTCAAACAATGTATTCATATTCAAATGGCTGTTCCTCCTATCATTGCTAACACCATTAAATCCATAACGGCAAGAACCGGCATTCCGTATTTAAAGGATGCATGCTTCGTTTTATGCCGGTACGTCTGCATGGCCACCCATCCGCCCGGTGCACCGCCAAGCAAAGCCAGCAGCCAGAGCGTCCTTTCCCGGGTTCGGTACAGCCGTTTTTGCGCTTTTTTCTTATCATTTGCCATCGTTATATAGGCAATCATATTAATAAAAATAAAATAAATGAAGACCATCACTATCTGCTCTCCTCCTTCCCTATTTTAACAAACTTTTCCCGAAACAGCCTAATTTGGAGAACAAGCGAAACAAATCTTTTATCAGCCGGCTGCTTTCCTGAAGCTGATGATGTAAAAAACTGTTCATTCGGCTCGTTGCTTTTATAGGCCGTTAAACCCAATAGGTATAAAAAAACCGCCCTGAAGGATCAGGACGGTTTTGAGGTTATTAACCTAGTTGTTTTTTTGCAGCGTCTGCAAGCTGTGCAAATCCTTGCGCATCGCTAACAGCAAGATCAGCAAGCATTTTGCGGTTTACTTCGATACCAGCAAGCTTCAAACCGTGCATTAAACGGCTGTAAGAAAGACCGTTTGTACGAGCAGCTGCGTTGATAC
Source organism: Domibacillus sp. DTU_2020_1001157_1_SI_ALB_TIR_016 (assembly GCF_032341995.1). Taxonomy (NCBI): domain Bacteria; kingdom Bacillati; phylum Bacillota; class Bacilli; order Caryophanales; family Bacillaceae; genus Domibacillus; species Domibacillus sp. DTU_2020_1001157_1_SI_ALB_TIR_016. The sequence continues at coordinate 1,105,535 of NZ_CP135439.1, read as the reverse complement.
GAGTGATCCACAATTTGCGGAAATCACGTTTTTTGTTACGGCGATCCCGGTATGCATATTGCAGGGATTTCATAACTTGTTGGTTGGCAACTTTATATAAACGATGTTTCGAACCGAAATAACCTTTTGCTAATTTAAGAACCTTTTTACGACGTTTGCGTGTTACAGTACCGCCTTTTACGCGTGGCATACTATTTCCCTCCTAATGATGTTACGTTAATTTTCTTACAGATTGTCAAGCATGTGGCGAATACGTTTGAAATCGCCTTTTGATACAAGAGCGCCTTTGCGCAATTTACGTTTTTGTTTTTGAGATTTGTTTGCGAACAAGTGGCTTGTGTAACCGTGTGAACGTTTCAGTTTACCTGAACCTGTTTTCTTGAAACGTTTGGCAGAACCACGGTGAGTTTTCATTTTTGGCATTTCGTCTTCCTCCTCAAACTGGTTTACTTTTCGTTTTTAGGCGCCATAATAAGGAACATACTACGGCCGTCCATTTTCGGCTTGGACTCAACAGTCGCAACTTCCTTGCACGCTTCTGCAAAGCGGTCAAGTACACGCTGGCCGATTTCTTTATGCGTAATCGCACGTCCTTTGAATCGGATCGATGCTTTTACTTTATCACCTTTTTCCAAGAACTTAATCGCATTGCGAAGCTTGGTATTAAAATCGTGGTCATCAATCGTTGGACTGAAGCGCACTTCTTTTAATTGGATGATTTTCTGGTTTTTGCGGGCTTCCTTCTCTTTCTTCTGCTGTTCGAACTTGAACTTTCCATAGTCCATGATGCGGGCTACAGGCGGTTTCGCGTTCGGAGCAACAAGCACAAGATCAAGATTTACGCGGGCAGCAATTTCAAGCGCTTCGCGTTTTTGTTTAATGCCGAGCTGATCGCCGTTTTGATCGATCAAGCGTACTTCACGGGCACGGATGCCTTCGTTTAAATTCATATCTTTGCTAATAACAAGCCACCTCCGGGTCATTTTAAAAACACTATTTAAAAGAGAAGCGCACTGCTGCATGAAAAAAGCGAGGCATCTAAAAGTAGATGCCCCGCTAGTAAAAAGCTGCCCAAAACAGCTTAGTCGTTTTACCATGTCAACCTGCCAACTTTTCTGTCAGACGAGGTGAGAAGCGGGTGCTTCTGCTTTCTTTTATTATGTGTTTCATTCACCTAAGTAACTATATCATATCCTCTTTCAAATGTCCAGAAGACAAATTGAAAGAACCAACGTTTTAAATAATACCATTGCTTTTCAAAAAAAACAATAGTTTTTTTCTTAACGTTTGCCTTCTTTTTGAACAAGGTCGCGGAAAGCGTCAAATGACATCGTCTCAGACTGCTGTTCACCGTACTTGCGGACATTCACTGTACCGCTCTCAAGCTCTTTATCACCCACTACGAGCATGTACGGAATTTTCTTCATTTGCGATTCACGGATTTTATACCCGAGCTTTTCTTCACGGCTGTCCATTTCGACACGGATGCCGGCTGCTTTCAGCTCATCCTGTAACTTTCTTGCGTAGTCGTAGTGAACCTCGTTAGAAACAGGAATGATTTGAACCTGAACCGGTGCAAGCCATGTCGGGAATGCTCCCTTGTATTCTTCAATCAAAAACGCAACAAAGCGTTCCATTGTGGAAACTACACCGCGGTGAATAACAACCGGACGGTGCTGCTTGCCGTCTTCACCCACATATGTTAAGTCAAAGCGTTCCGGAAGAAGGAAATCCAGCTGTACAGTAGACAAAGTTTCTTCTTTGCCAAGCGCTGTCTTTACCTGTACGTCAAGCTTCGGACCGTAGAACGCCGCTTCATCTTCTGCTTCTACGTACTCCATGCCAAGCTCATCCATTGCGTCTTTCAGCATCGCTTGTGCTTTTTCCCACATTTCATCATCATCGTAGTATTTCTCGGTGTTTTCCGGATCGCGGTAAGACAAGCGGAACGAGTAATCATTTAAATCAAAATCTTTATAAACAGACAAGATCAGCTCGACAACACGTTTGAGTTCATCTTTGATTTGGTCCGGACGAACAAAGATGTGGGCATCATTCAATGTCATCCCGCGAACACGCTGCAGGCCGGCAAGGGCGCCTGACATTTCATAGCGGTGCATTGTGCCAAGTTCAGCAATACGGATCGGCAGCTCGCGATAGCTGTGAATGTCATTTTTATAAATCATCATGTGATGCGGGCAGTTCATCGGGCGAAGAACAAGATCCTCGTTGTCCATTTCCATGACCGGGAACATACCGTCCTGATAATGATCCCAGTGTCCGCTTGTTTTGTAAAGTTCAACGCTTCCCATTACCGGTGTGTATACATGGTCATAGCCGAGGCTTACTTCTTTATCGACAATGTAGCGTTCGATAATACGGCGGATTGTTGCACCTTTTGGCAGCCAAAGCGGCAGACCCTGTCCGACTTTCTGGGAATTTGTAAACAAATCAAGCTCTTTTCCAATTTTGCGGTGATCGCGCTCTTTTGCTTCTTCAATCATTTTCAAGTGATGCTCAAGGTCTTCCTTTTTAAAGAAAGCCGTTCCGTAAATACGCTGAAGCATTTTGTTGTCTGAATTACCGCGCCAGTATGCACCGGCGATGTTAAGCAGCTTAAATTCTTTTAACTTTCCAGTGGACGGAACGTGTACACCGCGGCATAGATCGGTGAAATCACCCTGCTCATACAGTGTAACCGTTTCGTTCTCCGGAATTGCTTCAAGAAGCTCCAGCTTGTATTCATCATCAATTTCTTTGAAAAACTGCTCTGCTTCCGCGCGTGATACTTCTTTGCGGATAACCGGCACGTTTTCGTTAATGATTTTCTTCATTTCTTTTTCGATTTTCGGCAAATCTTCCGGTGTAATGGATTCATCCAGATCAATATCATAGTAAAAGCCGCCTTCAATAACCGGGCCCACACCAAGCTTGACTTTGTCGGCTCCGTAAACACGTTTGATCGCCTGCGCCATCAAGTGTGCTGTACTGTGGCGAAGCACTTCAAGCGCGTCAGCATGCTCAGGTGTAATAATTTCAATCGCGCCATCCTGCTCGATCGGTGTTTTTAAATCAATAAACTGTCCTGATACTTTGCCGGCAAGCGCTTTTTTACGCAGGCCCGGGCTGATCGACTGCGCAACCTCTTCCATTGTTGTTCCAGACGGAAATTCCTTTACAGCGCCGTCTGGGAATGTTAATTGAATCGACATTTGTATTTCCTCCTTCTTTTTAAACGACAAAAAACCCCACTCCTTCATAAACGAAGGGGCGAGGTTTAATCGCGGTTCCACCCAACTTTCCGGGAAATTCCCGGCTTAATTACAGTCAGATAACGGTCTGGTGCCGCCGCTTCTTACTTTCAGGTTCAGAAGCAGAGCTCGAGGGTGGTGAATTCATTTGTTTCGACGGGAAAGTTGCAGCTCATCGCTTTCCCTCTCTGTAGACGTCTCAAATGAAACATGTCCCTGTCTTCGCTTTTCATATGACGTTATTATAGTCTCCCTCTCACTCAAAATCAAGAGTGAGTTTTAATGCCGGCGATTCATACCGCTCAGTTCCACCGGCGTGGTCAAAAACTTAATACGTTCCATAATGCGTGCTGCTTTCAGCTCTTCCGATTCACCGCGCTGTGAATGCGTCAAGTGATGCTCCAGCTCACTATAATTAAAGTTAGAGGTAAACAAAACCGGAAGCCCTTCAAGCATACGGTGCTGCAGAATCGTACCGAGTATATCGTCGCGAATCCAGCTCGACATCGTTTCTGCCCCAATATCGTCAATCATTAAAACAGGCGCAGATTTCACCGCTTCAATTTTCTCTCCCGTTGAATGGTCGTTAAGCGACTGTTTCATTTCACGGACAAACTCCGGAAAATAAACGATCATGGATGCAATATGCTTCTCGGCCAATTCATTGGCGATAGCACCAAATAAAAAGGATTTACCGACGCCGAATTTCCCATGTATATATAAACCTTTAGAAGACTGCCCAGGCGCGTAGCTGTCAACAAAATCTTTTGCCATTGAAACCGCATCTATTCTGCTTTCATCATCCAGCTCCACTTGATCAAATGTAGCTTTTAAAACGTCTCCCGGCATGTAGAGGCTTTTCACATGCCTGCGCAAATGTTTCATTTCATCATCCCGAATTTTACGAGGACAGCGCTTGTAATCCAGCTCAACTGCCTGGTAACGCATGGAAAGCTCCGGCTCAAAGCCCGGCATCATGTTCACACACCCGTCAAGAGATGGACATTTCCCGCAGCTTCGGCTTTGGGATACATACTCATATAGTTTGACCATCGCGCGCGTTACTTCCCGTTCACCAAGATTGTGTTCTTTAATAAATGCCTGGACCGTTTTGTCTGCCAGCACTTCCCGTTTCGTCTGCTCATATTGTTCTGCAAACCCCGGCGACGTTTTGAAATTCCCGAGTGCTTCGTTAATCTTTTTCACCGGCCGACGCCCCCTCTTTCCGTTTTCTCAATTCTTCTTCCAGTTTGCGTTTCTTCGCTTCAAAGTCTTTGCTTTGTTTAGGCCGCTCTTTTTCTGTGTCTTTTTCTTTTTCCTTTTCCGTAAACCAGGATGGCAGTTTTTCCTGGCGAACCGCTTTGCGGTTTCCATAGGATGATGAGGTGCTCTTTGGCTTTGTCCATTCCTTCGGCTGCTTTTGTTCCGTTTTTGCCAGTTCAATACCCTCTTTGGCCGTTTTTACTTTTTTGCGTGCCCACTGGGCGGCAATTTTGTCCATAAAGCTTTTAGACAGCTTCATATTTGATTTCAGCATAACATATTGAATGAGCGCATTCATTACACCCGGCGTAAAATCGTACTGCAGCATCACCTGCTCAATAAGCTTCATATCTACGGATGAGGGCGCTTTATCTGATATATCGATCATCATTTGATAGGGGGTAACCGATTCACAATGAAGGATCAGCTTTTCTTCTTTTGTTTTCGGCTCACCCGCTTCTTTAAGCTCCTGGCTTCCCATGCGCGGTGTCATGTCTGGAAGGCGCCCGCCTGATTCAAACTGATAGGCATTACGCGCAGATTTCCGAAGTTCCTCCACCTCAATTTCATCCTGTTCGTTTATCGAAGACAAAACCAGGTTCTTCATATCAAGCGGTTGAATGCCATATAAAAAAGACAATTTTTTAATGGTTTCTTTAATAAAGGGGGTGAGGGCAGATGCCGGAATCAAGGCGTCTTTAAGAGCCCGTTCAAGCGCTGAAAAATCAAAGGATTCATTTAAAACAGGTCCTGTTTTGGTTCCTTTTGAAGCGAGGCGGGTACCCGGCTCCGGCGCACTGTCTATTTCTGCTTCCTGCATTTCTGTATACCCTGTTGAAAAAACGTCCGGAAAAGCATGGGTCACATCCTGATAATCAGGCGACTTCGGCTCCCGGTCGCAAAATATCCGCTTCAGCCGCAAAAAATGAGGACGGCCAATTTTCCGGTATAAAAAAACGTTTAAAAGACCGTCTGTAAAAAATTGGTCTGGAGCAAGAGGCGGCAGCAGCTCATAAAGAAATTCGCGGTTTTCTCCTGTTTTTTTCACATAGGTTTTCAGTAAGCCAATCCCTTCCAGCTTAAGCCGGTCTTCGTATATTTGCTGCGGACTGCAGCCAAGTGTATTCATTAAATGATAGTGCAGAGCACTCTCAGACGACAGCTTGCCGTCCTCTACTTCCGCATACATGGTCATGTATAAGCTGAGTGCCTGGGCACCGATCAGCGGCTGGTACAACAGCGCAACCACTTTTTGTTCAAGGCTGTCTACACAGCCGGACACTGTCACCCTGTAAGCATCGGCGGGCTGCATTTCATTCCAGTGCCGATTCATATTCTTCACCTCAAAGTTTCTTAAATAAGAAGAAAAAAGCCCGGAGCTCTATCTCTCCCGGGAGTTTATTTTTCTTTGTTAATAATTTCTTTTAATTCATCCAAAAATACGTTAATATCTTTGAATTGCCGGTACACGGACGCAAAACGGACATACGCTACTTCATCAATTTCTGCAAGGCGGTCCATGACCATTTCACCGATTGCATCTGACTGCACTTCCGATACACCTTTTGAGCGCAGTTCCTGTTCGATATCAGCGGTCATTTTTTCAAGCGTTCCAAGCGGCACCGGGCGCTTCTCGCATGCTTTTATCAATCCGCGAAGCATTTTCTCGCGGTTAAATTCTTCGCGCATTCCTTCTTTTTTTACAACGATGAGTGGCATGTGCTCTACGCGTTCAAAAGTCGTAAACCGGTAGCCGCATTTTTCACATTCGCGGCGCCGGCGGATGGAATGCCCGTCATCTGCCGGGCGCGAATCGACAACTTTCGTCCCGTTAAAACGGCAGTCAGGGCAAATCATGGCTTTAATCAACTCCGATTTTATTTATATCCTGCAATGTGCTGGTTTCGTTCTTACTCATTATCATACTAAAAAAGAGACCTTATGAAAATAAAAAAGAGGCGTATGAAAGTTCATACACCTCGTTTTGCTTACACATTTGCAGTTTCTTTGAGTTGCGTGCGTACCGGACCCATACCACGCGGCATCTCAATTGTTTCGCGTGTTTCAGCTTCAAGTGCATCTGCAATATAGTTTGCAGCAATGTTCGGATCAAGATCCCCACATGTATAAACATCAATACTTGCATATCCATGTTCCGGGAAGCTGTGAATCGTTAAATGAGACTCGGAGATAATGACGACTCCACTTACTCCTTGAGGAGCAAACTTGTGGAACGCGACTTCGCGAATTTCCGCACCTGATTTAAGAGCGGCGTCGACAAATGTTCTCTCGATGACTTCCATATCGTTTAATTTGTCAAAATTGCAGCCCCATAATTCTGAAATGACGTGACGACCCATTGTTTCCATGATCGTTCCCCCTTTTACAAAGTAGTTTTTGAATCAATTGTAAAAGTGATCACTGCCACGGGGGAAAGTTAGTCCGAAGAGGTCCTAACCCTTTAAGCATTTATTTCACAAAGTTGAGTATACGACCTGTCAAAACATTTTGCAACAAGTTTCTTTATTTTTTTCATAGAAAAAAGCCCCGGCAGGCACCGGGGCTTATGTATGAGACAATTAAGCTGAAATATAAACTTTTTTCTTCATTTGTTCTGCCACAAACTGAACAAGATCGACAACGCGGCATGAGTAGCCCCATTCATTATCGTACCAGGCAAGCACTTTTACTTTTGTTTCGCCCATGACCATTGTAGTCAGGCCATCGATCGTAGAAGAATGAGGGTTTGTATTAAAATCAACCGATACAAGCGGCTCCTCTGTAAAGCCAAGAATACCATTTAATGGACCTGCCGCTGCTTTTTGAAAGGCTTCGTTTACTTCTTCTGCCGTTACCGGCTTTTTCACATCGACTACCAAGTCTACCAGTGAAACATTAGATGTTGGCACACGCAGGGCCATTCCATGCACTTTTCCTTTTAACTGCGGCAGCACAAGAGAAAGTGCTTTTGCTGCTCCTGTTGAAGTCGGAATAATAGACTGAGCGCAGGCACGGGCGCGGCGAAGGTCTTTATGCGGGTTATCAATATTTTTTTGATCATTTGTGTACGCATGAACGGTTGTCATCAATCCATTTTCAATACCGAATTGATCATCCAATACTTTTGCGACCGGCGCAAGACAATTTGTTGTGCAGGATGCATTGGAAATAATATGGTGATTGTCAATATCAAGTACTTCTTCGTTAACCCCCATTACAATAGTGACGTCTTCTTCTTTGCCAGGTGCCGTTAAAATGACTTTTTTTGCACCTGCCTGCAGGTGAAGGGCCGCTTTATCGCGGGCATTAAATTTACCTGTTGCTTCAATCACAATCTCTACTCCAAGCTTGTCCCATGGAAGCTCAAGCGGGTCACGGCTGGACAGAAGCTGCACGCGCTTTCCATTTACAATAAGCGCTTTTTCTTCAACTTCGATATCCCCTTCGAACTTTCCGTGATTCGTGTCGTATTTAAGCAAATGTGCAAGGGTTTCCGCCGGATAGCTGGCGTTTACCGCAATAATATCAAGGTTGTCTTCTAAAATAGCTTTACGAAATACCATACGGCCAATACGTCCAAATCCATTAATGGCTACTTTTGCTTTTGTCATAAATAAGGCCCTCCTGCTAATAAGGTTATACTTTATATTGATTAACTGAATTTAGTATAACATATTAAACGGAAAATGGAACAAAAAATGTCCCACTAATTTAAAAAAATTTATTAAGGGACAAAAAAAGACCCGATTAAGAATCGAGTCCTAGTCGGGTCAGCCACTGCTCAAGCTGCTTTGCGGTTTCTTCTTTTGTACCACTGTTATTAATGATATCATCAGCCAGCTCTTTTTTTTCTTCAATTGGCATTTGAGATTGAATGCGGGCAGATGCTTCTTCTTCCGTGTACCCGTTTCGGTTCATCAGCCTCTGCAATTGAACAGCAGGATCAGTGTAAACAAGCAGCGTGCGGTCTGCCATCCAGGTAAGCTTGCTTTCAAAAAGAAGCGGGATATCAAACACAATGGTTTTGCACCCCTTCTGGACAGCTTTATCCTTCTCAGCCATCATCCAGGCCCGCACGGCAGGATGTACAATTTCATTCAGCTGCTTTCGCTTTGCTTCATCATGAAAAATAATCGAGCCGAGCTTTTGCCGGTTTAATGATCCGTCCGCGCTTAACACATCACTGCCAAATGTATCGACAATTTCCTGTAAAGCTGGCTGTCCCGGCTCTACAACGGCACGGGCAGCAATATCAGCATCTATAACAGGGAAGCCTTTTTCTTTTAACATATTGCTGACCGTACTTTTTCCAGTCGCAATGCCGCCTGTTAATCCAATAATCATAGCGGACGCTCCAGCGGCTGGCAGTTCAGGCATATATGCGTGCCTCGCCCGCCTGTTTTCATTTTTATAATTTCTGCTCCGCACTCCACACATGCTTCCCCGGCACGTCCATATACATTTAATACTTCCTGGAAGGTCCCTTTTTGTCCCTGGCTGTTTACATATGTGCGAATCGTACTTCCGCCCCGCTCTACCGCTTCTGCCAGTACGGCGACCGTATGCTGGTGAATCTCTGCCGCTTCTTCCTTTGTAATCGTCCGGCCGAGCCGATGCGGATGCACGCGGGAACGAAACAGCACTTCGTCCACATAAATGTTGCCAAGCCCTGTTACAATCACTTGATCTAAAAGAGCCGTTTTCACCTGGCGTGATGTTTTTTGCAGCTTTTCATATAAATGATCGGCTGTAAAGTGTTCATCAAACGGCTCAGGACCGAGCCCTTTCAGCGAAGCCAGCTCGTGTTCGGCACCTTTCGCCGTTAAATGCATCGTACCGAATTTACGAACGTCCCGATACCGAAGCTCCGTACCATCTGTGAATGAAAAAACAACATGAGTATGAGGGGCTTCAGGCTCTGCAGCTTCATTTACACTAAACTTTCCTTCCATGCGCAAGTGGGAAATAAGTGCATAATGATCGAGCTGAAATATTAAAAATTTCCCCCTCCGATCGATGGACTGAATGGTTTCACCAATCAATGCATCGCGAAAAGCGTCTGCCTCGGGCTGTTTGATCATTTTCGGCCAGCGCACATCAACGCCGGCAATTGTTTTGCCCGCCGCCAGCTCGCTCAGCGTACGGCGGACCGTTTCTACTTCTGGTAATTCCGGCATGTTTCTCTCTCCTTACTTCGCATCATACCATGTTGGCCCAAATGAATAATCTACCTTCAGCGGGACATCGAGCTCAAAAGCATGCTCCATGACATCCGGCACAATTTGTTCCATTTGTTTGATTTCTTCCTTTGGCACATCAAAAATCAATTCATCATGCACCTGCAGCAGCAGCTTGGATGTTAAGCCTTCTCTCTCAAGACGTTCAGCAACATCAATCATCGCTTTTTTAATAATATCTGCTGCGCTTCCTTGAATCGGTGTGTTCATCGCCGTACGTTCCCCAAATGAACGCAGGTTAAAGTTTCGGCTGGTGACTTCCGGAATGTAACGCCGGCGGTTTAACAATGTCGTCACATAACCTTTTTCTTTGGCCTGGCGAATGGCCGTATCCATATATTCTTTTACACCTGGATAGGTGTTTAAATACCGTTCGATAAAAGCGGCTGCATCCTTTCGTGTAATGCCAAGACTTTGAGACAAGCCGTAATCGCTTATGCCGTAAACAATGCCGAAGTTAACGGCCTTTGCCTGGCGTCGCATGTTCGATGTTACTCCGTCTTCATCTACATGAAAAACTTCCATAGCCGTAGCCGTATGAATATCAAGTCCCTGCTGAAAAGCTTCAATCAGTTTTTCATCGCCGCTTATATGTGCCAGCACCCGCAGCTCAATTTGAGAGTAGTCGGCAGCAAACATAACAGAATCCTTTTTTTCCGGCACGAATGCCTGTCGGATTTTCCGTCCTTCTTCAAGCCGGATCGGAATGTTTTGCAGGTTAGGATCAGTAGAGCTTAACCGTCCCGTCTGAGTCAAAGCCTGATTAAAGCGGGTATGGATTTTATGTGTATCCGGGTCCGCTACTTTCAGCAGTCCTTCAATATACGTAGACTGCAATTTGCCGATTTGTCGGTAATCTAAAATATGCTGTACAATTTCATGTGACGGCGCCAATTTTTCAAGAACATCCGCCGAAGTCGAGTACCCGGTTTTTGTTTTTTTAACCGGCGGAAGACCGAGCTTTTCAAACAAAATAACGCCAAGCTGCTTCGGTGAATTAATATTAAAGTCCGTTCCAGCCAGCTGGTGAATCGTTTGTTCCATTTGCGCAAGCCGTTTTTTCAGCTCGGTTCCCATTTCATTTAACCGGTCCATATCAACCCGCACGCCTTCCGATTCCATGTCGGCTAAAATGAGGGCAAGCGGAAGCTCCAATTCATCAAACAATTCATTTTGGTCGTTTTTAGTCAGCTCCTGCCGGCACGTGTCATCAAGCCGGCTTAACGCTTCTGCTTTTGCACTAATATGCTTCGCATAAACAGCTTCGTCCGGAAGAGCCAGTTTTGCCCCTTTTCCATAAACGGTTTCGTCCGATGCGATGCCTGTTTCCCCATGCAGCTTCGCTACAGCAGCGAAATCTTCCGGTGATTCAGATGGGTTAATTAAATAAGACGCCAAAAACACATCAAAATCAATGCCGGCTAACTCGATCCCCGAACGCCGCAGCGCAATGACCGTTCTTTTTGCATCATAAACGGTTTTTCGGACAGACGGGTTTTCCGCCCACTGCTTAAATGCCGGAGAAGACACAGCCGTTTCGCCCGGCAGAAAAATGGTTTTCCCACTTCCCGACACAGCAATACCGGCAATTGGCGCCCGGTGGTAGTTCACATCGAGCATTTCTACATATACAGCGTCCGCTTGTTTAAAATGAGACGCCTGCGGCTCCCTTACAATGGTAAAATCCACGTCTGCTGCTGGTTCAGCTTCCTCCGTACGCTGAATACCGTCAAGTAATGACTTAAATTCGAGATCCCGGTATAAATCATACAATTTATCCTGATCTGCCCCCTGATAAGCAAGTCGTTCGACTCCGAGCTCCATAGGCACCGTCCGTAAGATCGTTGCAAGCTGCTTGCTCATGACTGCTTTATCTTTGTGTTCAACAAGCTTTTCCTTCAGCTTTGCACCGCTAACCTCATCAATAGACTCGATCAATTCTTCAACAGAGTGAAACTGCTTTAACAGTTTAATCGCTGTTTTTTCCCCGATACCCGGCACCCCGGGGATATTGTCGGAAGCATCTCCCATCAGCCCCTTCATGTCTATGATCTGCATCGGTGCCAGGCCATATTTTTCTTCAATATGTTCAGGTGTATATTCTTCAATATCTGTTATGCCTTTGCGTGTAATGCATACAGTCGTTTTGTCTGTAGCGAGCTGTGTTAAATCTTTGTCGCCCGAATATACTTTAACCGTATATCCTTCTTTTTCTGCTTGAAGAGACAATGTACCGATAATGTCATCGGCTTCATAGTTTTCTAACTCAAAGTAAGGAATACTGTATGCTTTCAGCAGTTCACGCACATAAGAAAATTGTTCAGACAGCTCGGGCGGCGTTTTTTGGCGCGTCCCTTTATATTCTGTAAATGTTTTGTGGCGAAAAGTCGTCTTACCCGCATCGAAGGCAACCAGTATATGAGTCGGCTGTTCGTCTTTCACCATTTTATTAAGCATCATCGCAAAGCCATATACGGCATTTGTATGTACACCTTTTGAATTACTTAAAAGCGGCAATGCAAAAAAAGCCCGATACGCAATGCTGTTTCCGTCAATAAGCACTAATTTTTTTTCCATACATCCTCCTTGGCATTCATAGTAAATGCACCTCAAAAAGCGCCAGGCACCCCCTTATTGGCAGCAGGCGTAAGAATGGAGCAGAAGTTGACAGCATCCGGCTGCAGTACCTTGTGACCCCTTCTCCTGTAAGCCCTCAGGCATCCGGCGCTACACATTCGTCAGTAAAAAAGCCGTTGTTTTTCTTTTTTATTCTACCATGCACGGCAGAAAAAAAGAAAACAACGGCTTGTTTGTTTTTCGGAAAAAAAAGCGGCGGAGAGCCATCAACTGAGCGCCTCCGCCAAACAAAAGCTGGATAAAGGGGTTGATATTTATACTATAACAGTTCAATATAAAATAAATGTAAACGGTTCGTTAATCTTTTGTAAAATCATTCCGCAAATTCTTGATGAACGAAACGGTAAATGTCGTTCCTTCATTCAGCTTGCTTTCCACGTTAATTTTCCCGTGATGGGCTTCCATAATATGTTTAACAATGGCAAGGCCAAGCCCTGTTCCGCCTGAATCCCGGCTCCGCGCTTTATCCACACGGTAAAACCGTTCAAAAATACGCGGCAGCTCCGCTTTTTCAATTCCAATACCAGTATCAGAAACTTTTACATTCACCATCTGGTCCGACTCGCTTGCATCCACAAAAATCTGCCCGCCTTTTGGTGTGTATAAAATCGCATTTGTAATAAGGTTAACAAACACCTGCTTGAGCCGGTATTCATCTCCTTGAATAACCAGATGATCAGACACGTTCATTTGAAGGGCAATATCTTTTGCTTCCAGACGGCTTTCAAGCGTGACAATCACTTCACTCAACAGTTTTTTCAATGGCACTGCTGTTAAATTAAGCGTAAGTCCTTTCTGCTCAATTTTGGAAAGGTCGAGTAAATCAGCCACAAGCCTTTCCATGCGGCCGCTTTCTTTCCAGATAATCTCCAGAAACATCTTTGCAGCATCCGGGTCATTCAGCGCACCGTCCAGCAGTGTTTCTGAAAAGCCTTTGATGGAGGTGATCGGTGTTTTTAATTCATGGGACACATTAGCAACAAAATCCTTACGCATTTGTTCCAAATGCTTAATTTCCGTAATGTCGTGATACACGACGAGAATCCCTTTCCATTCGTCGTTTGTACCGATAATCGGGGCACCTGATACTTCAATGTCCTTCTCTTCAAGACCAAACGTCATTTTAATTTGCCGGCGGACATTTTTCTCTGTCATAAAAACGTCCTCGACAATTTTAATCACGTCTTCCTGGGTAATGACTTCATAATAACGTTTTTTAATGATGCGGCCGGTGCTGTACATTTTTTTAAAAGACCGGTTCGCCATCACAATATAGCCGCGGTCATCAATAAGCAGAAGCCCGCTTTCAATGTTTTCAATTAGGGTTGTCAGGCGATTTTGATGAACTTCCTGCGCCTGCATCATTTCTTGAAGGTTTCTTGCTAATATGTTAATCGACGTACTGAGCATTCCCATCTCATCAGGAGGCGTTTCATATGTTCTCGCCCTATAGTTACCCTTTGCCAGCTCAATGGCCACCATAGCTGCCGATTCAATTGGCTTTACATACCGGGTTGTAATTTTGGTCCCGATTAAAATAATCAAGAGCAGGGACAGTCCGAGCGAAGTCAGCAAAATCGCCCAAATTTGACCGTATATTTCATCGAGCGCATCGACCCGCATACTCACAATGACGTAGCCTTCCTGCTCACCCGTTTTTGTTAAAATGGGTGTCCAGTGGTATTGAACATCCATTTTACGCATTAAGGAGGTTTGATAGTTTTTTTCATTTAAGGTTTCTGAGATCCGGTGGGCGATATCTCGGTGCACGGCGTTTTCTTCTTCATCTGTCCCGCCGCTGTCATAAAGAAGATCTCCATTGTTATCCGCCACACTCAAACGCGTATCCATTTGCTCGCTCCATTCGTCAAGCACCACCGGATTAATTGCTTCTGTTCCTCCCCAATCTTCCACTGCACTGGCAAGCAGGGAGGTTTCCCGCTCAAGCCGGTCATTAATGGTAGCAAGATAGTAAGATTTAAACATTTGACCAAGCCAGATTCCCAAAGCGGCCAAAACAGCCGCAATCAAAATAAAAAGCGACAGAATAAGTTTTGCCCGGAAATTGATCACGCTTCTTTCGGCTCTTCCAGTTTATATCCAAGTCCGCGGATTGTTTTAATATATTGCGGTTTTTTCGTATTTTCTTCCATCTTGTCTCTTAAATGGCTGATATGTACGTCTACAATGCGGGTATCCCCGACAAAGTCATATTTCCAGACTGCCGCAAGAAGCTGGTCGCGTGTCAGCACTCTCGTTTTGTTTTCAGCTAAAAACAGCAGCAGTTCAAATTCCTTTGGTGTTAAATCCAGCAGGTTTTGCTTGTAATACGCTTCATATTTCTCAGGATAAAGCTTTAAGTCCGCCACTTTAATTAAGGCGCTGTCCTCTTCTTCCTCAACAACTGGTTCTGCCGGCGGAAGCTGTACGCGGCGCAAAATCGCTTTTACGCGTGCAATCAGTTCTCTTGGACTGAATGGTTTTGTCATATAGTCATCTGCCCCAAGTTCAAGGCCAAGCACCTTATCAAATTCTTCGTCTTTTGCTGTCAGCATTAAAATAGGCGTAGCAACCCGTCTTTGCCGCAAGTCCTTGCACACTTCCATGCCGTCGAACTTTGGCAGCATCCAATCTAAAATAATTAAATCTGCAGACACAGACTCCGCTTTTTGAAGAGCTTCCTCTCCATCACAAGCGGTTTCCACTTCAAAACCTGCCTGCTCCAGATTATATTTAATTAACGTGACAATAGATGGTTCATCATCTACAACCAAAATTTTCTTCATATGACCCTCCTGATTCAAATATCTATCTTTCATTATAGCGAAGAAATCCTACTCGATAAAGTGCTGTTCTGCACAAAAAAGAACCTGCCGTAATACGGCAGGTTCTTTTTTATACTTGATTTAAGAAAGAACAGACATAACGCTGCGTACAGCTTCAGCAGATCTATCAAGACCTGCTTGCTCTTCCGCAGTTAATTCAAGCTCAATGATTTTTTCAATGCCGTTGCCGCCTAGAATGGTCGGAACGCCTAAATATAAATCATTGTAGCCATATTCACCTTCGAGATAGGCAATTGCCGGCAAAATACGGCGCTGATCTTTTAAAATCGCTTCAGTCATTTCAACAAGTGACGCAGCCGGTGCGTAATACGCTGAACCGTTGCCTAAAAGCTGGACAATTTCACCGCCGCCTTTACGCGTACGCTCAACAATGGCATCTAAGCGGTCCTTTGGAATAAGCGTTTCAAGCGGAATCCCGCCTGCGTAAGAATAGCGTACGAGCGGAACCATGTCGTCTCCGTGCCCGCCAAGAACGAATCCTGTAATGTCTTTTACAGAAATTTTAAGCTCTTGTGCAACGAATGTGCGGAAACGAGCTGTGTCCAGGACACCTGATTGACCGATCACACGGCTTTTCGGGAAGCCCGATTCTTTTAAAACAGTGTATGTCATCGCATCAACCGGGTTTGTTAAAACGATAATTGTACAGTTTGGAGAATATTTTACGATTTCAGACGTAACAGATTTCATAACCTTTTGATTTGTTTGAACAAGATCGTCACGGCTCATGCCTGGTTTGCGTGCAATACCTGCTGTAATAATGACGATATCTGAATCTGCTGTTTCAGCATAATCAGACGTGCCGGTAATATTTGCATCAAATCCCTGGACAGGGCTTGCTTCAAGCATATCAAGTGCTTTGCCTTTTGTTGGGCCTTCCGCCTGCGGGATATCGACAAGAACAACGTCTGCCAGCTCTTTTTGCGCTAGAAGAAATGCCGTTGTAGCACCAGTAAAGCCGCCGCCGATTACAGAAACCTTTTTACGGTTATATGCTGTCATAATAAAACTCCTCCTTTATTTATGGTGGAACCAAATATTATGCAAGATGCTCTCCTTTTAGGGAGAGCATCAAACAACATTACAGGTTTTTAATCAATTCGTCTGCGAACTCTGAACATTTAACTTCTGTTGCCCCGTCCATTAAGCGGGCAAAGTCATATGTAACAACCTTCGAAGAAATTGTTTTTTCAACTGATTTTGTAATCGCAGTTGCTGCTTCATTCCAGCCAAGGTGCTCAAGAAGCAAAACGCCTGACAACAAAACAGATGATGGATTTACTTTATCAAGACCTGCATATTTCGGCGCAGTACCGTGTGTTGCTTCGAAAATCGCGTGGCCCGTTTCATAGTTGATATTGGCACCTGGTGCGATTCCAATTCCGCCTACTTGAGCTGCAAGCGCATCAGAAATATAGTCTCCGTTCAAGTTCATTGTCGCTACGACATCAAACTCTTTCGGACGAGTTAAAATTTGTTGTAAGAAGATATCGGCAATAGAATCTTTTACGATAATTTTGCCTGCAGCTTCCGCTTCAGATTGTGCTTTGTTTGCGGCTTCTGTGCCTTCAGCTTCTTTGATTTTGTCGTATTGTGCCCAAGTGAACACTTTATCGCCAAATTCTTTTTCAGCAAGCTCATAGCCCCAGTTTTTAAATGCACCTTCTGTGAATTTCATGATGTTGCCTTTATGAACAAGCGTTAGAGATTTACGGCCTTCTTTGATTGCATAATTGATCGCCGCACGTACTAGACGCTCTGTTCCTTCTTTTGATACAGGTTTAATACCGATACCAGATGTTTCAGGGAAACGGATTTTGTTAACGCCCATTTCGTTTTTCAAGAACTCGATCACTTTTTTCACTTCATCTGAGCCTTCAGCATACTCAATACCTGCATAAATATCTTCTGTGTTTTCACGGAAGATGACCATATCAGTATCTTCAGGACGTTTTACTGGTGAAGGTACGCCATCGAAATAACGAACAGGACGAAGGCATGTGAAAAGATCCAATTCCTGGCGAAGCGCTACGTTCAATGAACGGATTCCGCCGCCAACCGGCGTTGTAAGTGGACCTTTAATTGCGATCAAATACTCGTCAATTTGCTCAAGCGTTTCTTTTGGAAGCCATTCGCCTGTTTGGTTAAAGGCTTTTTCACCCGCAAGAACTTCTTTCCAAACGATTTTCTTTTCGCCATTGTACGCTTTTTCAACCGCTGCATCTAAAACGCGTGAAGCAGCTGCCCAAATATCAGGACCAATTCCATCGCCTTCAATAAAAGGAACGATTGGATTGTTTGGTACATTTAGTACGCCATCTTGCATTGAAATTTTTTCGCCTTGAGTCATCTTGCCTTTCCCTCCAATTCCATGTTCAAAGGTTAGAGAAAATTTCTCTAACCCGTGTTTACCATCTTTCATATTACACTAGTTATTTATTTTTTTGCAAATGCTTTCTTAATTATACGCGTTCACTAATAGGTACGTATTTTTGCATATCCGGACCTGTATATTCAGCTCTCGGACGGATCAGTCTGTTGTTGGCATACTGTTCAAGAATATGTGCAATCCAGCCTGATGCACGGCTTACAGCAAAGATTGGCGTGAACAAATCATGCTCAATACCAAGGCTGTGATAAACGGATGCTGAATAGAAGTCTACGTTTGGCGGCAGATTTTTGCTTCCTGTAACAAGACTTTCAATTTCGATAGACATGTTATAAAGCTCTGCTTCACCGTTCTGCTCTGTTAAACGCTTAGACATTTCACGAAGGTGTTTAGCCCGTGGATCGCCCTGGCGGTATACGCGGTGACCGAAGCCCATGATCTTTTCTTTGTTATTGAGCTTCTCAAGAATATACGGTTCTACGTTATCCGCTGAACCGATTTCTGTAAGCATTTTCATAACCTGCTCGTTTGCGCCGCCATGAAGAGGCCCTTTTAAAGCGCCAAGAGCTGCAGTTACACCTGAATACATATCTGACAAAGTAGCGACACATACACGGGCTGTAAAAGTAGACGCATTAAGCTCATGATCTGCGTGAAGAACAAGGGCTTTATCAAATGCTTCAACTTCTACGGCTGTTGGTTCATTACCAGAAAGCATATATAAGAAGTTCTCGGCGATACCGTACTCCTTTTTCGGTGCAATCGGTTCTTCCCCTTTACGAATGCGTGAGAATGCTGTCACAAGCGCCGGAATCTTCGCCTGGATGCGAATCGCTTTACGGTAGTTGGCTTCATCTGTCATAACATCAGCTTCTTCATCGTAAAGGCCAAGCAGTGACACAGATGAACGAAGCGCCGCCATTGGATGAACTTTCTCAATTGGATACATTTTAAAATGATCCAAAATTTCTTTTGGAATTGTATAGTTTTCCGAAAGCTGCTCTTTCAGTTCATCCAGCTGCGCTTGTGTTGGAAGACGGCGATGCCAAAGCAAATAAATTACTTCTTCAAAGCTTGCATTCTCTGTCAGATCATCAATATTGTATCCTGCGTATGTAAGTGTGTCATCAATAATAGAGCTGACAGACGATGTTGTAGCCACTACTCCCTCGAGTCCGCGTGCAGTAGTCATAATTATCTCTCCTTCGCTTGTTTATTTCCCCGTTACCCGCTTTTTTATTTGTATATGTATGCCGAGCAACTGCTCAGTACCATTTTATAAATAAAAAAGCATATGTAAATTACGTGCTCCTTTTAAAACAAAATTACTTAAATGTTCAAAAAGGTGTGCGCTTACATTGCTTATTATAAACAATGTGAGCAAGTTTGTGAATCAAAACGTGCCAAATTGTTCGAATTTTTTTTGAAAACAGTAAAATTCCGGGCGTAACATACCCGGAATTTATGGTATTATAGTAAGTTTTAGTTTAAAAGTCAGACCGTCTGTTCATTCTGTCCGCTGTTTTGTAAGCATCATAAATGCCCCAGATCCATACAAGCGGATAAGTGATAAACCCAATCAGCACAAACATCAAGGCTGCATTAATCATCTGCACAACAATTAAAATTAAACCTTTCATAATCTGGCCGTTATAAATTTGCCCGACACCCGTCCAGAATACACTTAAGACAGCGGCAATACCCGGATTTTTGTTTAACAACACATCCAGCTCCTTTTATCTTATTGTGTATTCATACGAAGAAGCATTGAAAAAGTTTCATTTTTTCTGCTAAAGTACAGAAAACATCTTCATTGCATAATACGCGATGCCGGCACCAATTAACGGCCCGACTGGAACTCCATTAAAAAGAGCGACTGCTAGTACGGTGCCAAGCACCAGCGCTGTTGTAATATGGGGATCATCGGCTAAAAGCACGATTCCTCCTTTTGCAATGAGCGCTACTAAAATGCCGGCTGTAAGAGCGATCCAGGCATACGGTGATTTCAGAGCTGCGCCCAATTCCCTAAAGCCAATCGCCCCTGTTGCAATGGGGACGAGTACCGCAATTGTGATTACCGTAACCCCCCAATTTATTCCGTTTTTCTGCATCATATCAAACCACTTCAGATCAAGGCCTATTGCTTTTAAGGCCAGTAAGAATACCGAAGCAATAAGCAATGATTGGTTTTTGGCTACAATGCTGATTGCTGTCAGCAGAAGCAAAAATAAAAACGCCTGCATAACTTCACTCCTAAAAAAAGACGCATGGCCGTGCCCTTTTTCTCATACGAGTAGTATAGAAACGGGGGCATGTACCATGCGGATCATTGTTCAATATCTTATTGCCAGTGCAATTTTTCTGCTTATTTACTGGCTCCTGCCAATTTTCAAGCCATTTTTAGCTGGGGCATTTTTTGCCGCTGTGTTACATAGACCAGCCCACTTTATTCAAAGAAAGACGAATGCCTCCCGGACTGTGGCTGTATGTGTATCAATGGTCTGGATTCTTCTGCTTCTGTCAGCAGGGTGCCTTCTGTTCGCCTGGATTAGCGCCCGGACCGTTTCCCATCTGCATACGGTGATTCCTCATTATATTCCTATTGCCGTTATGCATTTGGAGCAGCTGCTTCAAAGCATGATGAATTTTTTAACAAAAGACCAGCTTGCTCTTTTGCTGCAATATCTGCACACGGTCGAAACGGCGGCTGCTCACACCGTTGAGGAATCCGCTGGAAAGTGGCTTCTTGCAGGCACTTTTTACTTTCTCTCGCTTCCAGGTACAGCCACCCAATTGCTGATTGCTCTGCTGGCTGCTTTTTTCATGGCAAAAGACGGCTCTTTTTTTCTCTCTCTTTTGCCCGAATCCATCCGTGCCAAAACAGCCCGTGCAGCCAATACCTTTTCTTTTTCCTTGTACGCCTATGGATACGCACAATTAAAGCTGTTTACTGTTACTTTTACAGCAGCATGCGCAGGCTTTTTTCTGCTGGGTACTCCTCATATACTGGAGCTGGCTTTTTTAACGGCCGTTCTTGAGTTTATTCCCATTGTCGGCTCTATCCTTTTGTTTGTACCCTGGATTTTCTTCTGCCTTCTTACTGGACAAACCCACGCAGCCATTTTCACTGCTGTTTTATATACGACCCTTGTTCTTGTACGCCAGCTGCTTGAACCGAAGCTTGTTTCCGATTCAGCGGGCCTTCATCCCCTGGCCGTTTTATTTGCAGCATTTGCAGGCTACCATTTAACCGGCGTTTTCGGGCTCATCACAGCACCCTTATTTTTGCTTCTTGGTTTGTCTATTCATCAAGCTGGTTTGTTTTTTACAAAACGTTAGCGTGACCGTTGTAAATAATACCGCGTGCCGCATCTACTGTAATTTCCTGGCCATCTGAGAACGTATTAAGAGCTCCCTCAACATCCACGATAACCGGAATGCCAAGATTGATGCCAACTACAGCTGCATGGCTTGTTAATCCGCCTTCTTCTGTAATAAGGGCACTGCATTTTTCAATGGCAGGCATCATTTCACGATCTGTTCCGTATGTGACAAGAATATCGCCCGGCTTTACTTTTTCAATGGCTTCAGAAGCTGTTTTAGCTGTAACAACTCTTCCATATGCTGAATGACGGCCGATACCTTGTGCTTTCACAAGAATGTCACCAACAACATGAATTTTCATTAAGTTCGTTGTTCCAGATTCACCTACTGGCACACCCGCTGTAATAACAACAAGCTCACCGTGGCTGATCAGCCCTTCATCAAGGCAGTGGACAATCGCGTTATCCAGCATATCATCTGTTGAAGACACACTAAGCCCCATAACCGGGAACACACCCCAGACAAGTGATAAGCTTCTCATTACGCGTTCGCTGTCTGTTACAGCATAGATAGATGCTTTAGAACGGTAACGTGAAATCATCCGTGCAGTATGTCCGCTTGACGTTGGCGCGATAATCGCTTTTACTTCCAATGCTTCTGCCGTTTTAGCTACAGACTGGCCAATAGCGTCTGTCATAGTCATACGGCCTGTATTGTTGCGGCGGCGAGGTGGAATATCTCTCATTTGCAGCTCTGCTTCTGCGCGGACTGCGATGTTGTGCATCGTTTTTACTGCTTCAAGCGGATATGAACCGGCTGCTGTTTCACCTGACAGCATAATCGCATCTGTTCCATCGAAAATCGCATTTGCTACGTCACTTGCTTCCGCACGTGTTGGACGCGGGTTACGCTGCATAGAATCAAGCATTTGTGTAGCCGTAATAACTGGTTTGCCAAGCAGATTACACTTTTTAATCAGTTTCTTTTGTACGATCGGCACTTCTTCAGCCGGAATTTCCACACCAAGATCGCCACGTGCAACCATCAGCCCGTCTGATACTTCAAGAATGTCATCGATGTTATCAACGCCTTCTTGGTTTTCAATTTTCGGGATGATTTGAATGTGAGTAGCATTGTTTTTTTCTAGCAGCTCACGAATATCCAATACGTCAGATGTGCGGCGTACAAAAGAAGCAGCGATAAAGTCGACACCCTGCTCGATACCAAAACGGATATCGTCTGCATCTTTTTCTGTAATACCTGGCAATTTAACAGAAACGCCTGGTACGTTTACACCTTTTTTATTTTTTAATGTACCGCTGTTTAAAATCCGAACGCCGATTTCGCCTTTTTCACGATCAATGCCTGTAACCAAAAGACCAATCAAGCCGTCATCAAGCAAAATACTTGAACCTGGCTCCACATCATCAATCAAACCTGAGTAAGTGATCGAAAACTTTTCAGGTGTCCCCAATACTTCTGTCATGGAAATAACAGCATCTTTGCCGCTTTCAAGCTCAATAGCTCCGTTTTCCATGTTATGTGTACGAATTTCAGGACCTTTTGTATCGAGCAAAATCGCAACAGTTTTCCCTGTGTTTTTTGCTGCCTGGCGAATGTTTTGAATGCGCGCTCCATGCTCTTCATGGCTTCCGTGAGAAAAGTTTAAGCGTGCAACATTCATGCCTGCGTTCATTAATGATTGAAGCGTTTCAAGGCTTTCGCTTGCTGGTCCAATTGTACAGACGATTTTCGTTTTTTGCATTGATAGTTCCTCCATTTTTGTGATTAAATCGACAGTTCTTGCGATAGTTCATACATACGCTGATCGACTTTATGCGGTTTTGAGAGCGCCTCAATAATGTCGTAATCAACAATTTGGTTTTGTTCGATCCCGACAGCACGACCGCCTTTTCCTTCTAGAAGTAATTCCACTGCATGTGCACCAAGACGGCTGGCGAGCACTCGGTCTGCTGCGCTCGGTGAGCCTCCGCGCTGCATATGGCCCAAAACGGAAACACGCGTGTCGAATCCTGTCAACTCTTCAATAATAGCACCAAATTTGCTGCCTGTCATGACGCCTTCTGCTACGACGATAATACTGTGTTTTTTACCGCGCTCCTGGCTGCGTTTCAGCTTGGCCGCAATTTTGTTCATATCGTAAGGTGCTTCCGGAATAAGAATGGTTTCCGCACCGCCTGCAAGGCCTGACCAAAGCGCTAGATCGCCGGCATGACGGCCCATCACTTCTACAATGAATGTGCGCTCATGAGAGCTGGCTGTATCCCGGATTTTATCGATCGCGTCGATGACTGTATTTAAAGCTGTATCAAAGCCAATTGTAAATTCTGTTCCGGGAATGTCGTTATCGATTGTTCCAGGCACACCGACACACGGAAAGCCATGCTCTGTTAATGCTTTCGCACCCATGTAAGAACCGTCTCCACCGATTACCACTAATCCTTCGATCCCAAACTTCTCCATTTGCTCGATACCCTGCTTTTGGCCTTCAAGCGTTTTAAATTCCAAACAGCGGGCTGAGCGCAGCATCGTTCCGCCCCGGTGAATAATATCGCCGACCGAACCACGATCTAATTGTTTAATATGCCCATTAATTAAGCCATGATATCCCTGATAAACACCGAATACTTCCATGTCGTGGTAAATTGCTTTCCGGACAACAGCACGCACGGCTGCATTCATTCCAGGTGCATCCCCGCCACTTGTTAATACACCAATTCGTTTCATATCTTGTCACCTCTAAAAATTTTTGTCAGTTGCATCTTTTGTATGCCTACCCTCTTTTAAGATAACAGAACGTTTTCCCGTTCACAATGTTTACTCAATAAGTAAGCGTTACCACTAAGAAAATGCCTATGCATGGAAAAAACCGGTCCTGAATATTAATTATTCAGGCCGGTTTTTTGTTCAGCATAGCCGCCGATTCGTTTGTATTTTTCATAACGCTGGTCAACCAGGTTTGCTTGATCAATGCCCTGCAGCTCTTTCATGGCCGGATACAACACTTGGTCAATCAGCTGCGCCTGCTCTTTTGCATCACGGTGTGCTCCGCCCCGCACCTCTGGAATAATTTCATCCACAATACCGAGTGAGCGCAAATCCCGAGCTGTAATTTTCATCGTTTCTGCTGCACGCTTCGCGAGACTCGCATCTTTCCATAATAAAGCTGCCGCTCCCTCAGGTGAGATAACCGAGTACGTAGAGTTTTCAAGCATAAACAGACGGTCACCAACACCGAGTGCTAAAGCTCCTCCACTACCTCCTTCACCAATAACGATGCAGATAATTGGTACGGTTAAGCCTGCCATTTCAAAAATATTGCGGGCAATGGCTTCACTTTGTCCCCGCTCCTCCGCCGCTTTGCCCGGATACGCACCTTTTGTATCAATTAAGCAAATGATCGGGCGGTTAAACTTTTCTGCCTGTTTCATTAAACGAAGTGCTTTCCGGTAGCCTTCCGGGTGGGGCATGCCAAACGTACGCTGAATGTTTTCTTTTGTATCGCGTCCCCGCTGATGTCCAATCACCGTTACCGGCTGGCCATGGTACTTTGCCACCCCTGCTACGATGGCTGCATCATCGCCGTATGCACGGTCTCCATGAAGTTCGAAAAATCCTTCAAACAAGAAAGGAATGTAATCCAGTGTGGTTGGACGATTTGGATGGCGTGCCATTTGAACACGATCCCAAGGTGTCATGCTGTTGTAAATGTCATCTTCAAGCTTTTTTAAACGCAGCTCAAGCTTTTCAATTTCATCTGACAAGTCTACATCAGAGCTAGAGGTGAAATTCTTAAGCTCGGCTATTTTTTCCTGCAGGTCACGGACCGGCTTTTCAAATTCAAGTCCTGTCATTGTTTTACACCGCCCGTTTGATGGATATCGAGTAAAAATGAAAGCTTTTCTTTCATTTCTTTTCTGTGCAGAACGGCATCAAGCTGTCCGCACTGAAGCAAAAATTCAGCTGTTTGAAAATCTTCCGGCAGCTTTTCGCGAATGGTTTGCTCAATAATCCGCCGCCCGGCAAATCCAATCAGCGCGCCCGGCTCTGCAAAGTTAAAGTCGCCGAGAGATGCAAAGCTCGCCGATACACCGCCTGTTGTTGGATGCGTCATTACAGAAATAATGAGCCCGCCCCGGTCGCTGAGACGTTTAAAAGCAGCCCCTGTTTTCGCCATTTGCATAAGTGACAATACGCCCTCCTGCATCCGCGCTCCGCCAGAAGCGGTAAAGATAATAAAAGGAATTTGCAGACGAATCGCTTCTTCAACGGCACGGGTAATTTTCTCACCCACCACTGAACCCATGCTGCCCATCCGGAAAGATGAGTCCATGAACGCAAAAGCGGCCTGATGGCCATCGATGGCTCCAACACCTGTGACAATCGCTTCATTGAGCCCGGTTTTCTTTCGGTCAGCCGCTATTTTTTCTTCATAATCAGGAAACTCGAGCGGATTAGCTGTTGAAAGCTCTGCATCAAGTTCACGGAAAGATCCTTCATCGAGAAGGCTTTCGATTCGTTCAAAGGCCTTCATCGGATAATGATACCCGCAGCCCATGCAAACATGAAGATTTTTTTCCAGTTCTTTCGTATACATGATTTTTTTGCACTTCGGACACTTTTGCATGATGCCTTCTGGAACATCCTGCTTGGCTGCCTCCGAAGGAATGGTTGCATATTTTATTTTTTTTGGTTTTTGTTTGGTAAACATATTTTTAATCGCCATTGTCCCACCCCTTTACTGGCGTTTTGAATACTGAATTTGTCTGGCTGATACCAGCAGCTTTTGGAGCCGTTCATGGTCCGGATCGCTTCCTGCGTAATTTGAAATAATCATCCATATGTTTTGCAGGAGTCGATTGCCGGTTTTACCTGTCAGCTCCTCAAAAGAACCTGTCAGCTCTATTGAATCTAAATCGGCTTTTCCCGCCAAAATGGCGAGACAGCCGAGCTCCAAGATCGCCTTTACATCGTGAAGTTCCTCTTTTGTTTGGTCGCCATCAAAAAGAAAGGTACCGATAAGCGGGACAAGCTGATGGTCTTTGAAGTCACGCAGAAAAGTCCCTTCGCCGCGCCGCGTTTCAATAAGCCCCAGCAGTTCGAGCGCCCGCAATGCTTCACGAACTGATGAACGCCCGATGGAAAGCTTGTCTGAAAGCTCGCGCTCTGAAGGAATTTTATCTCCGGGCCGAAGGCGGTCCCTTTTGATCATTTCCTGAATTTGTGCAATGGCAGCCAAAAATTTTGATGGCGGGCGCACAGAACCAGTCATTTATTCACCTTTGCCAATCAATGACAGCTGCATAGTTTTTTGGCGAACATCCTCCGGTTCTACTTTCCGGCGCGCCACGCCTGTTTCCATGCCGGCTTTTGCTACAGCCGCTGCTACGGCTGGCGCAACCCGGGGGTCAAAAGGACCTGGAATTACATAATCGGCATGAAGGTCTTCTTCAGCCACAAGGCTGGCAATCGCTTCTACAGCAGCTTGTTTCATTTTTTCATTTATATGTGTGGCACGGACATCTAATGCCCCGCGGAAAATGCCCGGAAAAGCCAGCACATTGTTTACCTGGTTCGGAAAATCAGAACGGCCGGTTCCGATTACTTTTGCTCCGGCTGCTTTTGCTTCTTCCGGCATAATTTCCGGTGTTGGGTTTGCCATCGCAAAAATAATAGGTTCTTCGTTCATCGTTTGGATCATTTCTTTCGTTAGCGCACCCGCTACCGATACTCCGATGAATACGTCCGCTCCTTCAATAACATCAGCAAGGCTGCCGGCTTTTTTCTCGCGGTTCGTAAACTTCGCAACTTCGTCTTTTACGGGATTCATGCCCTCTGGGCGCCCTTCGTAAATGGCTCCGCGCGAGTCACACATAATAATATTTTGCAAGCCATATCCTTTTAACAATTTAATAATAGCAATACCTGCCGCACCCGCACCATTTGCCACTACTTTAATGTCCGTCATTTTTTTTCCTGTCAGCTTAAGGGCATTAATTAAACCGGCTACTGTCACAATAGCAGTACCGTGCTGATCATCATGGAAAACAGGGATATTTGTTTCTTTCTTCAGCCGCTCCTCAATCACAAAGCAGTTCGGAGCCGCAATATCTTCTAAGTTTACGCCGCCAAATGTCGGCTCCATCATTTTAACCGTTTCAATGATTTTTTCTGGATCCGTTGAGTTTAAGCAGATTGGAAAAGCATCTACTCCTGCAAAGCTCTTAAACAGCACAGCTTTTCCTTCCATAACCGGAAGAGAGGCTTCCGGGCCAATATTGCCCAGTCCAAGCACTGCAGTGCCGTCTGAGACAACCGCTACCATATTGCCCTTCATTGTATAATCATACACGGTTTCTGGCTTTTCATAAATTTCTTTGCACGGCTCTGCCACACCAGGTGAATAAGCAAGACTTAAGTCTTTTGCATTTTTCACAACTGTTTTAATACCGGTCGACAATTTACCGTGATTTTCTTTATGCATTTGAAGCGCTTCTTCCCGATTCGACATTCTGCCAGCTCCTCTTTTTCTCCTTTAAGTGGTCAGACCACACAATTCAATATAATACTTTAAACGATTCAGCCCGAATTGTAAAGGTTAGTCAAAGGATTTAAGCACAACGTTGCGTGTTCCACACCTTTTTTTCAGCCCCTCAATCAACTCTTCTTTCGGTGATACTTTATACTTCGGCCCGAGCCTTACTGTTTCCTTCGTCCTTTCATAATGGATCACCACCGAGGCCTGGCCCGGATAAAGCTGAAGCTCTTCCACTACCCAGCCTGCCAGCTCACTTTCTCCTTTTCCTTCCGGCAGCTGGATAAAAAGAACTTGTTTTTTCTCCATCGTTTTGTTTATTCCTTCTTGAATCGGTTCAAGAGACTGAACAATAAGCTGGAGACTGCCGTTTCGTTCTTCTGCTGCTCCTTTTAAAAGTACAGCTTTCCCTTTTTCAATAAATGGGCCATGTTTTCGGTACACTTCCGGAAATAAGATCATTTCCCGCTCTCCTGTTTCATCTGCAATAGAGGAAAAAGCCATTTTATCGCCTTTTTTCGTGCGGATCTCACGAATGCTTCCGATCATTCCTGCTGTGATGACTTTTCGGCTGGCTTGAACCTTTATCACCGGAACGGCACCGGCTTGAGCAAGCACCTTTCGATGAAGCGCTATCGGGTGATCCGAAACATACAGACCGAGCATTTCCCGTTCTTTTTCCAGTTTTATATCTACGGGAAGTCCAGTTACGTCCGCATATTTAGGATGGAACGATACACCAAGCCCTTCAAATAAACTCCCTTCATCCGGCTGAATAAGAGCTGCGTGTTCTATGGCGGCATCAATACTGGCCAGCAGCACCGCACGATCCTGGCCAAACTCATCCATCGCTCCTGCATAAATCAGTGATTCGATTGCTTTTCGATTCACAATATTCACCGGAACCCGCTGGCAGAAATCAAACAAATCCTGAAAACGGCTCTCTTTGCGCTCCTCTATAATCGTTTTGGCAACCGTCTGGCCCACTCCTTTTATCGGCACAAGACCAAATCGAATCCCACCTTGTTCGGCTTGAAATGAATAGCCGCTCATATTAACAGAGGGTGCGAGAAAAGAAAGATCATACTCCGCTGCCTCCGCTGCGTATTGCCGCATCTTTTCTTCATTTCCCGTTTGAGATTGCAAAAGCGCTGCTAGAAAATGGGCAGGATAATGAACCTTCAGCCAGGCAAGCCAGTATGCGATCATACTGTAGGCAACCGCATGGCTTCGGTTAAAGCCGTAGTCAGCAAACCGGACAATCAAGTCGTACACGAAAAGAGCGATGTTTTCATCCACACCGTTTTGAACAGCACCACTGACAAAATGTTTTCGCTCCTGCTCCAATGTCTCTTTTTTCTTTTTGCTTACAGCACGGCGCAGCAAATCGGCTTCTCCGGGTGTGAAGCCGGCTAGCTGCACAGCGATTTGAATAATCTGCTCCTGATAGACAATAATGCCATACGTCGGCTCTAGTATCTCTTTTAAAACGGGATGTGGATATTGAAGCGATTCCTGTCCATGCCGCCGTTTAATATAGGTAGGAATCTGTTCCATTGGGCCGGGGCGGTATAAGGCATTCACGGCTACCATATCTTCGAAGCGGTTTGGCTGCAGCTGCGTGAGAACATTTTTCATTCCTTCAGATTCAAATTGAAAAATACCGGCTGTTTTTCCTTCTCCAAGCAGCTTGAAAACATCATGATCATCTAGCGAAAGCGACAATAAGTCTATCCTCCGGCCGGTTTTTCTTCGAATAGAAGCGATGATTCGTTCGATTGTTGTTAAATTGCGCAAGCCCAGCAAATCTATTTTTAAAAGCCCCAGCTGCTCAAGCGGCTCCATTGGATATTGCGTTAAATACACCTCGTCATGCCCCTTCATGATGGGCACATGGTCAGTGAGCGGCTTTTCAGTCATCACGATACCCGCTGCATGTGTAGAGGTATGGCGCGGCAGTCCTTCCAGGCGGAGTGCCGTTTGATAAATGCGTTCATGAACAGGTGACTCCGCCCGCCAGCCCTCTAAGTTAACCTGCGAAAGCTTTGTTCCTGGTGTCGACGAAATAAGCTTTGACAGCCGTGATAATTCTCCGCTGTCAAAACCGAAGACCCTGGCTGTGTCTCTCATCACCGCTTTAGCTGATAATGTACCGAACGTTACAATTTGCGCGGCGTGAACAGCACCATATTTTTGAGCGATGTACCGGATTACCTCATCACGACGATAATCTGGAAAATCAATATCAATATCCGGCATCGTAATCCGCTCCGGATTTAAAAACCGCTCAAATAAGAGATTATGGCGGATAGGATCTACTGCGGTAATACCAAGGGCAAAGGCTACAAGAGATCCGGCAGCGGATCCCCGGCCCGGCCCTGTCAGAATTCCTTGTTTTTTGGCAAAGTGTACAAAATCATGAACAATTAAAAAGTAATCACTGAAATTCATTCTGCTGATTACAGACAGCTCGTAGGAAAGGCGCTCTATATAAGCTGAATCACTTCGGTCCCTCAGCCCTTCCATACATAAATTTTTCAGCCGTTCATCGGCACTTTCTCCCTCTGGCAGAGGAAATGCAGGAAGAAGTCTGCTGCCAAATTTTATGTTTACATTGCAGAGCTTGGCAATAACCGCTGTATTGTCCATTGCTTCCGGAATATCTTGATAGAGTTCCTTCCATTCAGCCTCGGACTTAAAAGCATACGCCGCTTCCGTTAATTCTTCTTCCGGTTCAATAAGCCGGTTGTCCCGGATGGCCTGGAGGCATGCTGAAGCAAAAGCGCCTGCTGGATCGGCATACTGAACATGGCCAATGGCTACAACCGGAATGCCGTCAGCCCTTGCTTTTTCTATTAAAAAACGTTCAGCCCGCGTTCCACGAAGCCCGATATAAAAATGCTGAAAAATCTCTTTAAAAAAAGCCAGTGCTTCCCCGGAAGGATCACCATCTAGGCCTGGCAGAACGGCAATCAGATCCTTGGCATATCCGTTCAGCCAGCGAAGCGGAAGACCGGCTTCTGCTTTTGTCTGCAGAGCACTGGAAATTTTAATTAAGTTTGAAAAGCCATTATCATTTTGCGCGTACAAAAGAAGCGGATATGCCCGATCACTCTCCTGCTGGGCTTCCACTTCCGCTTTTAATCCCATAATAGGCTTAATGCCGCGCTTTTGGCAGGCAAGATAAAAAGGAATAGCTGCATGCAGGTTGTTCCAATCTGTCAGCGCGACCGCCTTTTGGCCCGCTTCCTGCGTTTTTTGAGCGATTTGCTCTGGCGTGAGCGTCGCGCCGCGAAAGCTGTATGCCGTTTCCGTTTCCAGCTGGATCACTTCTTTTCACTCCTCTCACAATCTGAATATACGTTCTCTTTTTAATATAAAAAGAAAGGAGAAAAATTTCTCCTTTATTGTCCTGCTACAAGATTTTTTAAATCTACTAATACTTGGTCTGCTTCTTCCCATGAATACACACTTGCCCCTGCCGCAAGCGCATGGCCGCCGCCTCCGTGCTTCATCGCCAGCCCATTAATGACAGGCCCCTTAGAGCGGAAGCGCACGCGGATTTGATCTTCTTCTTCAATAAAGAAGACCCACGCTTTAATGCCTTTTACACCGCTTAAAATGCTGACAAGCAGAGAGGTTTCAGCTTGTGTAGCGCCGAATTGCTTTAACAATTCTTTCGTCAGCCGCACTTCCGCTACACCCGATTCATCCATCACAAAATGCTGGAGGATATATCCTTCAAGCTTCAAGACATGTGCGTCTTTTTCATACAAATGGTTAAACAGCTCCTGCCGGTCAAACGCATACTGCATCAATTCACCAGCGCACTGCATAGTCTCAATCGTCGTAGACGGGTATAAAAAACGCCCTGTATCACTGACAATACCTGCATAAAGAAGGCGTGCTGCTTCGTCATTGATCTTCAGCTGTCCGCCAGATGTTTTAAACAGCTCATAAATCATCTGGCTGCACGCTGCCGCATCTTCCTCTACCCAAAGAAGATCGCCGTATGGATCCTCATTTGGATGATGATCAATTTTAATCACTTCTTTGCCAAGTTTGAAACGCTGATCACAAATTCGCGCCTGGTTGGCTGTATCACATACAATGACGAGCGCATTTTCATAAACACTGTCTTCAATTTGATCGAGGCGCCGCATAAAATAAAGCGTCTGCTCCTCTGCCCCAACCGTGTAAACGTTTTTTTCCGGAAACGTTGCGCGGATTATTTCAGCGAGTCCTCCTTGTGATCCGTATGCGTCCGGGTCCGGACGTACGTGACGGTGAAGAATGATCGTATCGTATTCTTTAATTTTATCAATAATCTGTTGTTTCAACTTTTTTCCCCTTCTCTACAGGCTTGTTTCCGGTGGAAATCCGCCGCTGTTCCCGTTACAATAAAACGGAAGCCAAAAAACGGAGGAATACATCGAATGCCTAATTTCTTTTTGGTCGTCATCATTGTTTTATCGTTTATGTTTTACTTGTTTTATAAAGTACAATATGTCAGAAGCAGACGGCCAATGGAAAGAAAATGGCTGTCCGCTAAATCCAGTATGGTACTGGGGTTATTTGTCGGCATGTTTGGCGTAAATACACTGCTTATTCAGCAGACTACAACCGCCTATATTATTTCCGCCATTTTTATTTTGTACGGCTTCGCCAGCATGGCGGCCGGTTTTAAATTGTACAGGCATTACCAGCCATTCGCCCGGCAGGAAGCAGAAAAAATGGATGGGCTGTAACCGAGGAAGCAGGCAGGCCGCCTGCTTTTTTATCGATCAATTAACTGGCACATCATCATCGCTTTGCCCGCAAGCACCCCTGCATTATATACCTCGACATCTACTTTCCCGAACTTACGGCCAATTTCCAGCACTTTGGGGACAACCGTAAGAATGGACTCCATCTGAATCGGTTTTAAAAAGTAAATCGTGATATTTTCTACCACGAGGTCACCACGTTTATGTGCACGCAAAACGCGATTTGCGGCTTCGGTTACAATCGTTGTAAACACTCCGTAAGAAACCGTGCCGAGCTGGTTGGTCATTTGCGGGGTTACCTCAAACTGATAACTGCCGCTTCCGCTTTGATCATCAGGCAGAATCAGCTGCTTGGCAATTGTATCATCGAGGGTCTCGGCTGCCTGTGGCTGACGCTGCGCGGTTTGCATCGCTTTAAGCACATCCTGGCGGCTGACAATACCCTGCAGACGATTTTGTTCGTCTACGACTGGCAGCAGTTCAATTCCTTCCCAGATCATCATATGGGCGGCTGAGGCCACACTTGTTTTCAAGGTGACGGTAAGCGGGTGTTTCGTCATCACTTTTTCCACACCGACTTCCCGGCCGCTTCCCATAATATCTTTCGCCGTTACAATACCGAATACCTTTAAGTGCTCATCCACAACCGGAAACCGGCTGTGTGATGTTTCTTTGTTTTTATCCAGCCAGTCACCCACTGTATCTCCAAGTTGAAGAAATACACTGCTTTCCACTGGTGTTAAAATATCCCCAACTAGTACAATTTCTTTTTTGATCAACTGATCGTAGATCGCCCGGTTGATCATAGCTGCTACAGTAAATGTATCATAGCTTGTTGAGATGACCGGCATCTCCAGCTCATCGGCCAGTTTTTTTATTTCATCGCCTGCCTCAAATCCGCCTGTAATGAGGACAGCAGCACCCGCTTGAAGAGCGAGCTCATGAGCTTTCACACGGTTACCAATAATCAGCAGGTTGCCGGGTCCTGTGTAGCGCATCATCGCTTCGAGCTGCATTGCTCCGATGACAAACTTATTTAATGTTTTATACAACCCGTTTCGCCCGCCAAGCACTTGTCCGTCTACAATATTCACAACCTCTGCAAACGTCAGCTTTTCAATATTCTCTTTTTTCTTTTGCTCGATCCGAATCGTGCCGACACGCTCAATCGCACTGACCATGCCCTTTGTCTCAGCATCCTTTATGGCCCGGTAAGCAGTCCCTTCACTAAGCGACAGCGCTTTGGCAATCTGGCGGACGGAAATTTTTTCACCGATCGGTAATTCCTCAATATATTGAAGAATTTGTTCGTGTTTTGTTGTCACTGGCTCCACCCGTCCCTTTCCGCTCTCATTCCTTTTTCAATTATAGAACAAAATAAAGCGAAAAAAAAGAAGCCGCCTCAATTGAGACGGCTCCGCTTTTATAACTCGATTACTTCCCCTACTGTCATTACCCGCCCGCTTCCATTTTGTACCACATAAGCAAAATCTGCGGGATTTTGGCGGATTGGCGGAAATGTATCGTAATGAATAGGTACAGTTATTTTTGTCTACAAAAATTCTGCTGCGACCGCCGCGTCTTCCGGCCCCATCGTAAAATTGTCTCCGATCGGAAGAAGGGCTAGATCGATTGGATGACGTTCCGCGATTAGTTTCATATCCGAAAATAAAGCGGTATCACCTGCATGATAAACGGTTTTTCCTTCATTCATAATCAGTACACCCGCCGGCATACCCATATAAAGAAACATTCCATCTGCCTGCTGAAGCCCTGATCCATGGAAAGCCTGCGTAAATTTGATTTTCCCAAACCGGCTCCCACCAATATGCATCGGCTGGGCTTCTACCCCCTGGTGCTGCAGGTAAAGAGCGAGTTCATTGACTGCAATGACGAGCGCGCCGCTTCGCTTGGAAATATCAACCGTATCTCCGACGTGATCCCCATGTCCGTGTGTAAGAATAATAAAATCCGGATTTTGTTCGTCTGCTCTTAAATCTGTTAAATCATTCCCGCTAATAAACGGATCGATTAGAACTGTTTTTCCGTTTGATCGGATTTTTACAACTGAATGCCCATAATACGATACTTTCCTGAGCAGATTTCCCTTTTAATCTTTTAATATATCAAATGAATTTTCCCTTTCTTTCATGTTTTTAAACCTATTCAAGAAAGTTTACAGAAATGTTAGACTTATCACTTTTGATTTCTTTTTTTTGAGGTAAAATAAAACTATAAGGGGGAATGATTTATGCTAAAATACAAGCACATCTTAGTAGCGGTAGATGGGTCAAAAGAAGCAGAATGGGCATTTAAAAAGTCTGTTCAAATCGCCAAACGAAATGGCGCTTCGCTTAATTTGGTCCACGTCATCGATACCCGCTCATTCGCCGCTATTGAAGCGTATGACCGTTCTATTGCCGACCGGGCAACAAAGTACGGAAATGAACTCTTAGATGATTACAAAAAAGAAGCAGCAGCGGCCGGTGTCACAAACGTAAATGTGTTTGTTGAATACGGGTCTCCAAAAGCTGTTATTCCCAAAAATGTAGCTAAGCATGTAGAAGCCGATTTAATTATATGCGGGGCCACCGGGCTTAACGCAATGGAACGCTTTTTGATTGGAAGCGTTTCTGAGCATATCACGCGGGCAGCTGGATGCGATGTGTTAATTGTCCGTACGGATGATCCTGATGAATAACAAAAAAAACCGCCACTCCTTTGGCGGTTTTTTTATAGAGGGCGCTACTGATAGCAGCGCCTTACGCTTTTTTTGATCCAGCTCCAAGCCCCATCAGCTCGAGGTCATAAGCCAATCCCTTCTGGAGGCAAAGTACGCCTCCGGCAGTGCTCGTCTTATGCTGGCCGCTGATAAGCGGGGGCCTTACGCTTTTTATTTAAGCAGTTCTTTTGCCGCTTGAATCTGGTTTTCTACTTGGTCAAAACCAGTGCCGCCAAGAGACTTCCTTCTCTTAACCGCTTCATACGGAGACAGAACACCGTAAATATCTTCTTCAATCACACTTGATGCTTCTTTCAGCTCTTCCATAGAAAGATCAAGCAGGAAGCATCCTTTTTGAATGCACGTAAAAACAAGTTTTCCTGTGATTTCATGCGCTTCCCGGAATGGGATGCCTTTTGCAGCCAGGTAATCCGCAAGCTCTGTTGCATTAGAAAAGTCATTTTGCACGGCGTCTTTCATGCGGTCTTCGTTTACCATCATTGTATCCACCATGCCAGCGAAAATTTTCAAAGAACCGAGAACAGTATGAACAGTGTCAAACATGCCCTCTTTGTCTTCCTGCATATCTTTGTTATATGCAAGCGGCAGTCCTTTTAAAATCGTCAGCAAACTAAACAAGTTTCCATATACACGGCCCGTTTTGCCGCGGATCAACTCTGCCATATCCGGATTTTTCTTTTGCGGCATAATGCTCGAGCCTGTTGAGAACGTATCATCCATCTCGACAAAACGAAACTCCTGGCTTGACCATAAAATAATTTCTTCTGCAAAGCGGGATAAGTGCATCATTAGAATTGACGATGCGCTTAAAAACTCAAGAATGAAATCCCGGTCGCTTACCGCATCCATGCTGTTTTGATAAACGCCGGCGAATCCAAGCAGTTCTGCTGAACGCTCACGGTCGATCGGGAATGTTGTTCCCGCAAGTGCCCCCGCCCCGAGCGGTGATACATCGATCCGTTTAAGCGCTTCTGTGAACCGTTCTTTGTCACGCTGCAGCATCCAAAAATATGTCATTAAATGATGACCGAATGAAATCGGCTGCGCCCGCTGCAAGTGTGTGTAGCCTGGCGCAATGGTTTCTTTGTGCTGATCGGC
The DNA here is from genome assembly GCF_032341995.1 of Domibacillus sp. DTU_2020_1001157_1_SI_ALB_TIR_016. Lineage (NCBI taxonomy): Bacteria > Bacillati > Bacillota > Bacilli > Caryophanales > Bacillaceae > Domibacillus > Domibacillus sp. DTU_2020_1001157_1_SI_ALB_TIR_016. The sequence goes on along the minus strand of NZ_CP135439.1, from coordinate 1,069,425 downwards.
TTTCTCCACTAAAACCGATTGAAATTGGCTGATTAGCCCGATAATGTTTTTAACCTGCTTCTTCAGGTATAAATGCATATCTGTAGCAACTTGATCATTCCGGCTTCTTCCGGTATGAAGCTTTCCGCCAACAGGGCCAATCGAATCAATTAAAGCTTTTTCTAAATTTAAATGGATGTCTTCAAGCGAAACCGAAAACTCGATTTCACCGGCTTCGGCTTTCTTCTTTAAAGCCTCAAGTCCTGACTTGATTTGTTCCATTTCTTCACTTGTTAAAATACCTGTTTCACCAAGCATGGTCACGTGGGCGATGCTGCCTTCGATATCCTCGAAAACGAGCTCCTGGTCAAATGAGATGGACGCTCCGAATTCGTCTACCCACTCTTCCGCTGATTTTTGGAACCGGCCGCCCCATAACTTTTTCGTCATGATTACTTAAGCCCCTTCTCTTTATGAACCCGCGAGCTCACAACCGTTGGAAGACCATATAAGTTAATGAAACCAACTGCAGACGCATGGTCAAACGCATCGTCTTTCGAGTATGTTGCAAGGCTTTCGTCATACAATGAATACGGCGATTTTCTTCCCTCTACAATTGCATGGCCTTTAAACAATTTTACACGAACTGTGCCTGTTACATATTTCTGTGTATCTTTTAAAAACGCAACAAGCGATTCACGAATTGGGTTAAACCAAAGACCGTCATAAATAATTTCCGTTAAACGTTTTTCAATGACTGGTTTAAAGTGAGCCAATTCTTTTACAAGTGTAATATCTTCAAGCTCTTTATGCGCAGTGATCAATGTGGTCGCACCTGGAGTCTCGTATACTTCACGCGATTTAATGCCGATCAAGCGGTTTTCAATATGGTCAATACGGCCAATACCGTGCTTGCCTGCCACTTCATTTAAGTGAAGAATGAGTTCTGCCAGCTCCATTTTTTCACCATTCACAGATGTTGGAACTCCTTCTTCAAAATCAATTTCAATGATATCCGGCGTGTCCGGCGTATCTTCTAAGTGAGCAGTTAAGTCGTATGCCTCAAGCGGTGGTGCTGCCCAAGGATCTTCAAGAGCGCCACACTCATTAGCACGTCCCCATAGGTTTTGGTCAATTGAGAACGGGCTTTCTTTACCGATTGGCACCGGTACATTATGCTGTTTCGCATATTCGATTTCTTCTTCACGTGACCAAGCCCAGTCACGAACAGGCGCCAATACTTCAAGGTCTGGATTAAGAGCGCGGATCGCCACTTCAAAACGAACCTGGTCGTTTCCTTTTCCTGTGCATCCGTGCGCAACAGCCGTTGCATTTTCTTGTTCTGCGATTTCAACCAGCTTTTTTGAAATAAGCGGACGAGACAGTGCAGATACAACTGGATACTTGTTTTCGTACCATGTATGCCCCTGCAAAGCAACAAGCGCAAAATCTTCCGCGAATTCTTTTTTCGCATCGATCATGTAGCTTTCGACTGCACCAACCTGCAGGGCTTTGTTTTTAATAAATTCAAGATCTTTTCCTTCGCCGACGTCCAAGCAAACCGCTACAACGTCGTATCCTTTTTCTTTCAGCCACGGAATTGCAACGGATGTATCAAGGCCACCCGAATACGCCAGAACTACTTTCTTACCCATCTATATTTCCTCCTCTTTCCTGCGAACAAAAGTATATTTATTCAACGAATCTTATTTTTATTCTTATATTATGTATAAAGAATATCATGTTCAGAGCGGCCTTTCAAGTGGTTTTCTCAAAAAAAAATACATTTTTTTGTGTATTTATGTAAAGATTCTGCATATTCACCTCTTTTGCTATTTTACCCTTTTTCTTTTACTATGGAAGAAACCCGTTAAAAGCAGGTGACCAAATGTTTCAATATGATAAACGCCTGGGCATTCCTCTTCCTTTGCTTCAGCATGGCTGGTTTTCTTATTCGGTAAAAGAGCGCCAGCAGATCACTCTTGAATGGGAAACGATCCGAGGAACCATCCCAGACCGCATCGGCGAACTTGAAGGGCAAATTAATAGGAAACAAGCCGCCTTAAATGAAGAAGAGAACTTCGACCAATCGTGCCGGCTGAATACAGAGATCAGTGAGCTTGCTTCTATTATTAATGATTTATGGCTTTGGTTTAGAACGTCGCCAGACGTAGATGAAGCAAAAAAAACACATGCATAAAAAAGAACCGGTTTTTTAATTCCGGTTCTTTTTTTCATGCAAATAACGGTATTGATAGTATCGTTCGGCCAACACTGCTGTTTCGTTTACTGTCCGCCAGCTTGCTCCAATACCAATCGCCATTGACAGGAGCGGAAGGCCGGACATTTTCTGGCGGCGAAATCCTCTGACAGCTGCCAGCTTGATGATATATTGCAGCGGCTCCCGCAGCATCGACTCATTGAAGGACCAGCGGCCGTCTATATAAGATATTCCTTCTTCTACCTCCGTAATCAGCTGCGCCCATCCATCTACTTTTGAATGCTTCGGAAGCATGGCTGTATACAGTACGTGAAGGATAGTTTCTTTCTCAAACGGTTCGTTCAAATCAAAACCATAGGACATTGCAGTTGCTTCAATAACATGCAGCTGAATAATGGGCAGTGAAACCATATCGGCTGCCAGCGGCAAAAGCTTTCCAGTTCCCGTAATTGCCCCCTGTGCGGCCGCAAGCAGGCGGCTGCGGGCTGTTTGCTGGCTGCTTATGTAATGAAGCTGATCAATGGGCAGGCGGCGCATATGTGCCAGCGTTTCGATTTCCTCATCAAAAACCCGCGCCACAGCCAGCACTCGACTGCGTACTTCGTTTTGAAACTGTGTTTTGTGCATAAACGCATAAATATTCTTTAAACCTTCATCCACTTTTTCAGCGAGGAGCGTCTGCGTCTCTTCCGGCAGGACAGCTGCGGCCTGGCTCGTAAAAGAATTCGCTTCTTCCACTGTGCCGTTTTGATCCGCTGCAAGCTGCTGTTCCCACGCCATTAACTCATCCCAGTAAGCCTGATCCCGTTTTGTCCACATATTGGTCATCCCTTCTGATAATCTGCAAACCACCGATCAATTTTTTGTACAATAGACGCTGTTGCCCTTTTATCCGTTAAAGACGGCATTGCTGCGAGCAGTACTTCCTTCGGCTTTTTCACACCCGGTGCTTTTTTCCGGATCATCAAAATACTTTTTGCTGCATTTTTGTTTTTAAAAAGGGTTTCCGGCAGCTGGATTACGCCTTCGATATAAGCTTCTTCCGTTAAAAAAGCCTGCAGCTTTTTCGCTTCCGGCGTTTCGAAAAGACCATTTGGAATAATAAAGAAAAGCTGGCCGCCCGGCTTGGTGTGATGTAAGCTCTGCTCAATAAACAAATGATGTGCATACGAATGGCCGCTGTCTGCTTTTAGCTTGTAAGAAGACGCCCGGGCATCATTTGGATAATAGCCAACCGGCAGGTCGCATACAACAACATCAACTGGATCGATTAAAAGCGGCTCCAGCGCGTCCTGGTTGTACAGCGTAATAGGATGATGCAGGAGGTTGGCGCCCGCATACGCTAGCTTAAGCAGCACATCATCAACGTCAACTCCGTACGCTTCCACCTTGCCGTCAAACTCATTTAACACAGTGGCCACGAGGTTTCCCGTTCCAATAGTTGGGTCAAGAAGGGTAAAAGAAGGGTTTTTTCCCATGCTTTTTCTTAATAAATAAGCGATAAACAAACCGATCGAGTCCGGCGTCATTTGATGATTGGGCTGCACATGCTCTTTCATGCCTTTTAAAATAGCGAGCTGAAACGCTTTGCGGATCGCTTCTTTTGAATAGCGGTCGAGCTGTGCGCTGCTGTAAAGCTTTTGCAGGCGTTTTTCATCCATCTCATTTAATTCTTCCTGGATAACATCCCCGTGAAAAAGATTTTCTGCCGTTTCACCGAGCGCTTCTAAATAGGGAATAGACAAAAGACGGCTTAGAAGAGCGGCCGATTCATCGAATACCCCAAATAAATTTTCTACTGTTAATTCCTGTGTCATAAAAAAACCTCACTTTCCTGTCGAAAAAAACAGCCGGCTCCGACAAAATGTCAAAGCCGGCTGCAAACCGAGCCTGTACTAAATTAGTTTGCTGCTTTTGCAGCTTCAATTGCTGCGGCGTAGTCTGGATGATCTGTTCCTTCTCCAACATACTCCACGTATGTAACAGTGTCGCTCGAATCGATTACAAAAACAGAACGAGCCAGAAGGCGAAGTTCCTGCATTCCAACGCCGTACGCTTGTGCAAATGAAAAATCACGGTGATCTGATAATGTTTTCACATTTTCAAGACCCGCTGCTGCACACCAGCGTTTTTGAGCAAATGGAAGATCAGCTGAAATGGTTAATACTTCAACGTTGTCCAATTGGGCTGCTTCTTCGTTAAAACGGCGTGTCTGCGCATCGCAAACACCTGTATCAATCGAAGGCACTACACTGATTAAACGGACTTTGCCTGCTGTGTCTGCAAGCGTGACTGGAGATAAGTCATTCGCCAAAACAGTAAAGTCCGGCGCTTTGTCTCCTACTTTTACTTCATCGCCAATCAATGTCATTGGATTGCCTTTAAATGTTACGTTTGCCATCTATAATTCCCTCCACATTCTGCATTATACATACATCATACTGAATCGACCAATGCCATTGCAATGAAAAAGAGTTAAATAACGGCTTTTTTCTTTTGAACCGTTTTTAGTTGAGCAAATGTAAAAACAACAAGCGCACTCCAAATAAAAGAAAATGACAGCAGCTGGGATGGTGTAAAAGGCTCATGGTATAAAAACACACCGAGCAGCAGCGTCATTGTCGGAGCAATATACTGTAAAAAACCAATTAAATAAAGCGGTATTTTTTGGGCGCCGTGACCAAATAAAAGAAGGGGAACGGCCGTCAGTACGCCTCCTCCGATAAGCAGAAGATCCGTTTGTACACTGCCGGAAAACAATTGAAGGGTTCCGTTCGATGAAAGAAAAATCAAATATAAAACAGCGATCGGCGTCACAACAGCTGTCTCGATCGTTAATCCCACTGCAGCATCCATTCTGATCATTTTCTTAGCCAGTCCGTAAAGCGCAAACGAAACCGCCAGTGATATCGACACCCACGGAAAAGAGCCATAGGAAAAAGTCATAATGAGCACACCGCATCCCGCTAAAATAAAAGAAAGGATTTGTGCTTTTGAAAGAGCTTCTTTCAATACAAGAATACCAAGCAGCACACTCATAAGCGGATTGATATAATAGCCCATGCTTGTTTCAATAATATGGTTGTTGTTAACTGCCCAAATAAACACAAACCAGTTAATGCTGACTAAAACAGAAGCCGTTGCAAGTGCCGCCGCTTTCTTAGGGTGAGTGGTAATTTCTTTTAACACTTGTCCCAGCGGAGCAAGCTTTCTCATCAGAACAAGCAGCAAAATCATAAAAACAAACGACCATATCACGCGGTTAGCAAGTATTTCATAAGCGGATACACCGCTGACCAGCTTCCAGTAAATCGGAATCAAGCCCCATATTACATACGAACCGGCTGTATAGATCATGCCGGCTTTTCGTTCATCCTGCATTTTTTCACCCCCATTTATTTCTATACACGAAATATCCATTAAAAGAAGCCGCGCTCACAGGCGCGGTGTTTTACAAAAGATCGTCCATTTCTTCTTCAATGTTTGGAAGCAACATTGTCTCGGTTGATTGAATCGCTTCTTCAATCAGCGGTTCAAAGTCTAAAAAGCTTTCAAAAAACTGGACTTTTTCCGTTTTCGGCTTTGTTTTTGGTGCAGCCGGCGTAAAAATCGTGCAGCAATCTTCAAACGGAAGAATCGAAATGTCATGCGTACCGATTTTGCGGGCAATATTCATGATTTCAAGTTTGTCTACTGCAATGAGCGGCCGAAGAACTGGTGTGTTGGTTACATCATTGATCGCAGCCATGCTTTCCATCGTCTGGCTGGCTACCTGTCCAAGGCTTTCTCCTGTGACAATGGCCAGGGCGCCGGTCTGTTCACGAATGCGGTCAGCAATGCGCATCATAATCCGCCGTGTTGAGGTCATTGTGTAGTTTTCCGGCACCTGCTTGTGAATCGTTTCCTGAATCTTCGTGAACGGCACGATATGCAGACGGACATTGCCGCCATATGTTGTCAGTACGTTTGCCAGATCAATCACTTTTTGTTTAGCCCGGTCGCTTGTATAGGGAGGGCTGAAAAAATGAACTGCTTCGATTTCGACGCCGCGCTTCATCATCATGTAACCGGCAACTGGACTGTCAATTCCGCCGGATAAAAGAAGAACCGCTTTACCTGAAGCGCCCGCTGGCATGCCGCCTGCTCCAGGAATCGTTTCTGAAGATAAATAAACCCCTTCTTCTCTTACTTCGATCGTTAAGATGAAATCCGGATTTCGTACATCTACTGTTAATTGTTCCGTTTTTCGTAAAACAAAGCTGCCAATTTCATGATTCAGCTCATGCGTATCAAGCGGAAACTGTTTGTCTGCCCGGCGTGTATTGACTTTGAACGAAGCCGGTTTGCCATCCATTGCTTTTTCAACCAGCGCCAGTGCTGCTTCTTTTATGTCATCAATATTCTGCGCTGTTTTCATTACCGGGCTGAAGGATTGAATGCCCGACACATGGACAAGCGCACCCTTTACTTTGTCAAAAGATGCTCCATTTAAATAAAGAAACATCCGATCCCGCTGCGCTTCTACACTAATTCGATCATCTTTTAACAAACGTTTAATGTTGGTTTTCATTTTATTTGTAAATTTACTCCGGTTCCGCCCTTTTGTGGACATTTCACCGTACCGGATCAATACACGGTCATAATTCATGTTCGTTCATTCCTTTTTTTTGCGAGCGTTGGAACGACCTGGTCCAACGCTTCGATAAATTGTTCAGCTTCCTTCATCGTATTGCGGGATGACAAGCTGATGCGAATTGCCGAAGCCGCAAGTTCGCTGCTGATGCCCATCGCCTGAAGCACCCGGCTTGGCTTTGCGAGCTTCGAAGAACAGGCGCTGGTCGTTGAAACAATCACTTCTTCCTGTTCAAGTGCATGTACAAGAACTTCCCCCTTTAAACCAGGAAAAGATAAACTTAAAATATGTGGAGCCGATTGAGCAATCGGAGTATGGATGTTTACCCATGGACGTTTTCCCAGTTCATGATACAGCCATTCGGTGATGTGCCGCACCGGTTCCATATCCGATTCAAACGCCATACGAACGGCTTTTGCCAGTGAAGCCGCTCCAGCCGTGTGCTCTGTGCCGCTTCGGAAGCCGCTTTCCTGCCCGCCGCCCGAAAGCAAAGGAGCAAGGTGAATACCGTGCTTTTTAAATAAAAAGCCTGTGCCATTTAATCCATGCAGCTTATGACCGGATACAGACACCAGGTGAACACCCCAATCCTCCAGGTTAAGCGGCACTTTGCCAAATCCCTGAACAGCATCTACATGAAATAGTGTTTGCGGATGCTGCTGGATGATACGGCCGATCTCTTGAATCGGCTGCACTGCACCCGTTTCATTGTTCACGTGCATAACAGAAACCAAAATCGTTTCGTCTGTTATCGCCTGCTCAATATCCGCCGGCATCACAACCCCGTTTGCTGACGGCTTTACGTACGTCACTCGAAATCCATCCTGTTCGAGATCGCGGCATGCCTCAAAAACAGAAGGATGCTCAATTTGAGTCGTGACGATGTGCCGTCCCCTGCCCTTGTAGAACTGTGCCGTACCTTTGATCGCCAGGTTATTGGATTCTGTACCGCCCGACGTAAAAATAATCTCGGACGCTGACACTCCACAAAGCGAAGCCACTTGAGTACGCGCTTTATGAAGAAATCGTTCTGCCTCCATGCCTGCATGATGAAGGGAAGACGGATTGGCGAAGAAACGCTTGCTTGCTTTTATAAATGTCTCGAGCACCGAATCATCGGGCATTGTTGTCGCACTGTTGTCGAAATAGATCATAGGCGCTGCTCCTCATTTTTTTTACCTATCCATGTTAGCATATTGAGTCAGAAAAAGCCGCCTCTTTTTCTCGAGACGGCTCTGCATTATCATTGTTCTTGTTTGTACTGGGCATCAAACTTTTTGAGCCCTTTGGGATCCACTTTGTCGATCGCTGTCGCGCACAGTTCCAATGCTTTACTGTAATCTGCCTGGCGAAAAGCGAGCTCGGCTTCAGTCAGCTTAGGTCCCACAGCAGGATGCGTGCGGCGGTACCGGTTGCCAAACTGAATCATTCGTTCTGCCAGCGCTACTTGGTCGATCAGCTCGTCTGTTTTATTGGCAAGATGATCAATCGAGGCACTTGCTGCATCCAGCTGTTCCCGCACCGCTTTCATATTTAACGGTTTTTCATTCAAGTGTGTATTCGTCTGCTGAATACACACACGCGCATCTTCACTCATTTCCCGGTAATAATCTGGGATATCCGGCAGATTGCTTTGCTTTACTTTCCGCATAATCTGCTGAAGCTGGTTTCTGAGTCCGTGCAGTTCCTCTGCCGCCTCTACCTCGTCTTTTCGAAGCGTTTGAAGGAAAGCAGCAAAGCCCTGCTGCTCTTTTTTCATTTCGGCGATACGGGCCTGGATTTCTTTTAATTCATCATGAAGGAATGAATAAGCCGTTTTTTCTTCTTGAATGCGCCCGTGTAAAATTTCATATTGTTTCTCAAGATGGTAAATTTCCTCTTTTAGCCGTTTCGGCACATCGGATTCTTCTCCGCTGAGCTGATAGCTTTGTTTCACGAGATCGGTTTCTTCGAGCAGCTCCTCGTTCTGGTCAATGATCCCGGCAATAGCCGTGCCCGTTTCACCTTCATCTTTTAACACTTGATGCTTCGCCATCACTTCTTTTTCAAGCAGATCATAGAAAAATTCGATACTGTCTCTGGCATCGGACACTATAAGCTCTGTTTCCCCTACTTCTGTTTTCAAAAGAAGATCGCGTCCGCGGCTCAGCTCTTCTTTTAAAGCCGCTGTTTCTTTTTCAATCTGTAAATGATCGAGCAGATAGCCGTCCTGCTTCATTTCCTTATAGCCATGCTCAATTTCCGATAATTGAGCCGGAAGTGTATGGTTTACTTCTGTCATTAAAACAGGAATGCGCGACATCTTATGCTCCATCGCATCCATTTCCGCTTGAATTTCCATTAACAGCTCCCGCGCTTCAAGATAGTTTCCTTCTTCAGTTAAATCGGCGAACTTTTCAAAACGGCCTGCAAGCACTTCAAGCTGCACCTCAAGCACGGATGCCGCTTTGCCAAAAGTGTGACGATGAGCAAGCAGCCTTTTTTTCGCTTCACGCTGGCGTGTGTGCATGTCTTCACCTTCGGACCGGTTTTTTTCCTCACTTCCAACCAGCTGATCGAGTTCCGATAAAATATTATTTACTTTTTTTTCAATTTGATGGAGGCGGCTTTCAATCTCATTATTTGTTTTTTTGGCGGCGCCAAATCGAAATTTATCCGTCTGCTCTTCTGAAAGAAAAAGCTTTTCATCCACAGCTGGAATATCGATGGTTACGACCTCATCCCATTCGGTGCGCCATCTATCAAACAGAGCCTCTGTCTGCCCTGTCATATTAAGTCTTTTTACTTTAGCCAGCTCTTCATGAACCGGCCGGTGAAGCAGTTCTGTTTTCTTCATATCCAGCCGATCGATTTCAGCCCTGTTTTTTTTCTTATTCATCATTGTATAGATGAAAAAAACAAGTACGACAATGATCGCTCCAATGACAAATTCCACCCTCATAAGCCCCCTCGTAACCACGAATAAATAGTATGTATAGAAAGAAAACGCCTCATTGCGTCCTTTCAGTCAATTGCGTATAATTTCACTATCATTAATAATAGCATGATTGTCCACATTTTTAATGGGAACTTACGTTTTTTTAAGCGGGTTTTCGCAAAAAAATGTCAAAATAAGTGCTTTTTAAAAGAAAAAGGAGTTTTCGCGCATGCTTAGAGACGGACATATTCATACACGATACTGCCCGCACGGCTCAACCGATTCATTAGATCAGTATATTGAGCGTGCACTTGAGCTTGGCTTTTCGGAAATTACATTTACAGAACACGCGCCGCTGCCGGACCACTTTATAGACCCTGCACCAAACCGGGACAGTTCTATGCGAAAAAGCGACCTTGAACAGTATTTAAAAGAAGTGGAAAACGCGAAAAAGCAATATGCCTCTTCTCTTACCATCCATACCGGTCTGGAAGTAGATTTCATCATAGGTTTCGAAGAAGAAACCACTCAATTTCTAACAGAATACGGTCCCTTTTTAGATGATGCGATTTTATCCGTTCATTTTCTTCCGTTGAACGAACGATTTGTCTGCGTCGACTTCAGTGAAGAAGAATTTGGACGAATCATAAAAGAAGCCGGATCAATTGAATTTGTCTATGAATTATACTATGATACCGTATTGAAGTCTGTACAAGCAAATCTCGGGGCTTTTAAGCCAACCCGAATTGGACATATTACGCTTACGCGTAAATTTCAGCTCCTATATCCGTGTAAACAATCGTTCGAGCCGCATATAAATCGCTTGCTGCAGGCCATTAAACAGGCCAATTATTCGCTTGATTATAACGGGGCCGGGTTTGTTAAACCGCTTTGCGGTGAAACATATCCGCCTCTTGATATTGCCCGTGCCGCTCATTCGCTCGGTATTCCGATCGTTTACGGGTCCGATGCTCACGCGGCTGCCGGCATTGGGCAAGGATTAGAGCAAATTGACCGCACTATTATAATAGAAGGAAGTGTTTAAACATGTTTCAAACCGCCGCTTACTCTGGAACAAAACCAGAACAATATTCACTTGTAAATAAGCAGTTAGAAGCACTGCTGACAGGAGAAACGAATACGATTGCCAATTTAGCCAATGCGTCGGCTCTTCTTGGCCAATTCCTTCCCCGGATTAACTGGGTTGGATTTTATGTACTTGATGAAACCAAAAACGGACTGGTGCTTGGGCCTTTCCAGGGACTTCCTGCCTGCGTCCGTATTCCGTTCGGCAAAGGCGTATGCGGAACTGCTGCTGCTGAGGGAAAAACACTTCGTATTGAAGATGTACATGCATTTCCGGGACACATCGCCTGTGACGCTGCATCCCGTTCTGAAATTGTCGTTCCCCTTATAAAAGATGGTGAACTGCTGGGTGTGCTCGATATTGACAGCCCGGAAACAAACCGCTTTGACCAAGAGGACGAAGAAGGACTCATTCAGTTCGCCGAAACACTCGTCCGCTTTTTATAATAAAAGGTTGACACTATAATAGGCACGTTATATACTATTCTTTGTGTAAAATAAATGCAGCCTATGTGTTCGCTGTTTAGATGTCATTTTGTTTCTTTATCCGGTATCAATCTGGAAAAGGGGCATCGTGTAACCCGTTGCTGCAGGGCGATGGTGCATGAAAACAAAATGTGCTGGCAGTTATTCACACCGGTTTTTATTTTACAACAAAATAAAAACACAGAAGGAGGAGTCATTCAATGGCTCGTTACACAGGTCCAAGCTGGAAAATCTCCCGCCGTCTAGGCATTTCTCTTAGCGGTACAGGTAAAGAAATCGAAAAACGCCCTTACGCTCCAGGTCCACACGGCCCGAACCAGCGTAAAAAGATGTCTGAATACGGACAACAACTTCAAGAAAAACAAAAACTTCGTCACATGTACGGCGTGACTGAGCGTCAATTCCGTAATTTGTTTGACCGCGCTGGTAAACTAAAAGGCGTATACGGTGAAAACTTCATGATTCTTCTTGAATCACGTCTTGATAACCTTGTATACCGTTTAGGTCTTGCCCGCACTCGTCGTCAAGCTCGTCAGCTTGTTAACCATGGTCACATCACAGTTGATGGAAAACGTCTTGACATTCCATCATACCAAGTGAAAATCGGCCAAACAATCGGCGTTCGCGAAAAATCAAACAACTTCTCAATCATCAAAGAAGCAGTAGAAGTAAACAACTTCGTACCTGACTACTTGACGTTTGATGCTGATAAACTTGAAGGTACGTTCACTCGTCTTCCAGAGCGTTCTGAACTTCCAGCAGAAATCAACGAAGCGCTTATCGTAGAGTTCTACTCTCGTTAATTTTATTGCTTTATGGATTTACGCAAAACACCAGCTGTTATGTATATAACAGCTGGTGTTTTTTTATGCTCAATAGATTTACATCATCTCTTCATATAAAGGAAATTGAAGTGTTACTGTTGTTCCTTTTTCTTTTACACTTTGAAAACGTATGGTTCCTTTATATTTTTTTACGATATTGAAGCAAATCATTAAACCAAGGCCGGTTCCTTTGCTTTTTAATGAATAAAAAGGAGTGCCCAGTGATTGAATTTCCATTTCTGACATGCCCTTTCCATGATCGATAATGCTAATTTCTACGTTGTGTTTAACCTGTTTTGCCCGAACAAGTACAGAATGGCCATCTTCAGACGCTTCTATCGCGTTTTTAATGAGATTAATACATAATTGCTTGAATTCCATTTGATTGGCCGCAATAGTACACTCTTCCTCCGCTTCTAACTCAATCCGGTTTGCATGCAGCAGGCCATATGAATGAAGCAGGCCCACTACATTGTAGAGACTTTCTTTTACCTTTATTTTTTCCATACTAATTTCTTTGCTTGGCGCAGAAAGCGTTAAAAATTGAGAGATTACTTCCTCCGCCGTATCGAGTTCATCTATCATTAAAGCAAAGTGCTTTTTTGCTTCTTCATTGTATGAAGAGTCTTGTTCATACAGCTGTAAAAATCCTTTTACAACCGTTAGCGGATTTCTTATTTCATGTGCAACCGCAGCCGCTAATTGTCCGGCTGTTTTAATTCGCTCTGCCTGCTGAATTTGTTCATAATAAAGGCGCTGTTTTTTAATTCGTAAGTAGGTCAGATAAAAAAGAAGGCACAAGATAATCTGGCTGCCGAAAAAGTTAATCATATTTCCGATCAGATCCTGCTTTATTAAAACATACAGCCCGCCTTTTTGAGTGATCATGACATAACTTACAATACTTGTAATAGCGGCCGTATTCATAAACAGTGTTAAATAAAAAAGCTTTGGATCAAAGAATAAAATGGAGATAGCCGGAATCAAACAAATGTAAATAAACGTAGACCACGTATCTGGATAAAGGAAGAAAATCGTATAAAAATACGCGATGGCTGCCGAAATAAGCACGGTTTTCATCACGCGGTTTCGAAAAGCAGGATACATGAGAAGGCATAAAGAAACCAAGGCTACAAGAAGTACATGCATCATAAAGGTTGAATCCATTTGATGAAAATGAGGATTTCCCCATAATAACCCTGTGATCATGGCTGCTATCACAAATCCCATTCCAATATAATAGATTCTTTTTAAATTAAAATATGTGTTCATCTGATATAATTACTCCCTGACTTCATCACAAATGGATTGACTCTTATTTTTCTCTGCTCTTTATTTTACCATAAAACAGCAATCTCTATTTATCGATCGAAAAAGCAAAAAACCGTCCCCTTTGCGTGACGGTTTTTTGAATGCATATGCACTTTATTGATTACTTGTACTGAATTAAAAAGTACTTCTTTTTCCCACGGCGGATGACAGTGAATCGGCCGTCCATTTTGTCTTCTTCCGATAAAATATAAGCCGTGTCTGTCATTTTTTCACCGTTGATCGATACAGCGCCGTTTTGCACATCTTCACGCGCCTGGCGTTTTGATGGAGAAATCTTAGCGTCGACAAGCAGGTCAACAATGTTTGGAAGCTCTCCTTCTGCCGTGTAGCTTGGAACGTCTTTAAGCCCCTGCTCGATTTCGTCAGCAGATAATGACTTAATGTCACCGCTGAACAGCGCTTTTGTAATATTGATCGCTTGAGCCAACGCTTCTTCTCCATGAATGAGACGCGTCATTTCTTCTGCAAGCGCTTTTTGTGCTTTACGAAGGTGCGCTTCTTCTTTCATTGATGCTTCAAGTGCTTCGATTTCTTCTTTTGAAAGGAACGTGAAAATTTTCAAGTAGCGGATTGTATCAGCGTCCGCTGTGTTAATCCAAAACTGGTAAAACTCGTAAGGAGATGTTTTCTCCGGATCAAGCCATACTGCGCCGCTTTCCGTTTTTCCGAATTTAGTTCCGTCTGATTTCGTTACAAGCGGGATGGTAAAGCCATATGCCTGCTCGCCTTCTGGGTTTAGTTTACGGATCATTTCAAGGCCGGTTGTAATATTGCCCCATTGATCACTGCCCCCAATTTGCATGCGGCAGCCGTGGTTTTTATGAAGATAGTAGAAATCCATCGCCTGTAAAATCGTATAAGCAAACTCTGTGAATGAAATGCCGCTCTCAAGCCGTGATGCGACTGTATCCTTGGCCAGCATGTAGTTCACACCGATATTTTTTCCGAAGTCACGGAGGAATGTCACTACATCCATAGACCCGATCCAGTCGTAGTTATTGACAAGAACAGCGCCATTTTCACCTTCTACTGAGAAGATTTTTTCCAGCTGGGCACGAAGGCCGTTCACATTTTTTTGCACCTGCTCCATCGTCTGCAGCGTACGCTCTTCTTTTTTACCGCTCGGGTCGCCGATTGTTCCCGTCGCTCCCCCCACCAGCACAATAGGCTTATGGCCGTGCTGCTGAAAGCGGCGCAGTGTTAAAAATGGCAGCAAATGGCCGATATGCATACTGTCTGCTGTCGGATCAACACCACAGTACAGGGCAATTTTTTCATCTTTCAGCATTTTTTCAATGCCTTCTTCGTCTGTCTGCTGGTAGACGATGCCCCGCCATTTTAAGTCTTCTAACAATTCCATATTATCCTCTCCTTTTTCAACAAAAAAACGCCCCTGCAATCAATGCAGGGACGCTGTTTACGCGCGGTACCACCCAGGCTTGAGAAAATCGTTCTCCACTCTATACCGGTAACGACGGCAGACGTCAGCCGCTACTTGTTGTTCACGGCGAAAGCTCCGGGAGGTAATTCATCTCACTGTTTGTGCTTTCTTCCACCAGCCGAAAGCTCTCTTTGTAACAGGGACAGCAGACTACTTGTTCCGTTCATCGCTTTGTTTATTGAATATAACACACATTGTAGCCTGCACCACTTTGTTTGTCAAACGGAAATTGTCTTTTGTTACGTAATGCTCCTGCTTCACTAAAAAAGCTGCTCCGCTTTTTTTGCGGAGCAGCCGTTCAACCTTGTTAGTCTTCCATCGTCGATAAGTCACCCGTTGGCAGATCAAGCTCCCATGCTTTCAAGACGCGGCGCATAATTTTGCCCGAGCGTGTTTTCGGAAGCTTGTCACGAAACTCAATTTCACGTGGAGCAGCGTGAGCAGCAAGGCCTGTTTTAACAAATTGGCGGATTTCTTCTTTTAAATCGTCCGATTGTTCATATCCGTCACGAAGTGCAATAAATGCTTTGATCACTTCGCCCCGGACCGGGTCTGGTTTTCCAATCACGCCTGCTTCGGCAATAGCTGGATGCTCGACAAGCTTGCTCTCTACTTCAAATGGGCCGACGCGCTCACCAGCTGTCATAATGACGTCATCTACGCGGCCCTGGAACCAAAAATAGCCGTCTTCATCCATGTATGCAGAATCTCCAGATACATACCAGTCACCCGGCATAAAATAAGATTCATATTTGGCTTCATTGTTCCAAATCGCCGCCATCATAGACGGCCAGCCTTTTTTAATCGCCAGATTTCCCATTCGGTTTGGCGGCAGCTCATTGCCCTGGTCATCTACAATCGCTGCTTTCAATCCAGGAATTGGTTTACCCATAGACCCCGGGCGGATATCCATTGACGGATAGTTACAAATCACTTGAGCCCCTGTTTCTGTCATCCACCATGTATCGTGAATGCGAAGGTCAAAAACTTTTTTACCCCAGCGTACAACTTCCGGATTTAACGGCTCTCCAACACTTAAAATATGGCGCAGGGACGACAGATCAAACTTTTTCACAACTTCGTCACCAGCGCCCATCAGCATGCGGAAAGCTGTCGGTGCACTGTACCAAACGCTTACTTTATACTCTTCAATCGTTCCATACCATGCCTCCGGACTGAAGCGTCCCCCAACAATCACGTTTGTAGAGCCTGTCAGCCATGGGCCGAAAATGCCATAAGCTGTACCTGTTACCCAGCCTGGGTCCGCTGTACACCAGTAGACGTCATTCTCCTGCAGGTCAAGCACCCACTTGGCTGTCTGATATTGCTGAATCATTGCATTATGTACGTGCAAAACCCCTTTAGGTTTTCCGGTCGAACCAGATGTGTAATGAAGCAGCATCCCATCTTGACGATCTACCCATTCAATCTCAAACTGGTCTGATGCTTTTTTCCACTTTTGCATAAAATCTATTTGCTTTTCGTCTTCTTCTACGCTGTCAGACACGATAAATACTTTTTCCAGCTTCGGCAGCTCATCCACTGGAACACGGCTTGCAAGCTCCGGCGTCGTAATAATCATGCGTGCCTCGCTGTCTTCCAAACGGTCCCGCACAGCACCTTCCATAAATGCTTCAAACAACGGCCCCACAATAGCTCCTGCTTTAATTGCCCCTAATGCTGCGAAATAAAGCTCTGGTGAACGCGGCATAAAAATAAAGACACGATCTCCTTTTTGAAGATCTCCGTATTGCTTTAGTACATTGGCTGCTTTGTTTGTATTTGCTTTCATCTCTGCGAACGTGTATTGCTCACTGCGGCTGGCATCCCGGTAATAAAGCGCCACTTTTTCCCCTTTGCCAGACTCAGCATGACGGTCAATCGCTTCATATGCCGCGTTTACTTTACCTGTCTGGGACCAGGAAAAAGCTTTCTCTGCTTCTTTCCAATCAAAAGAGGCATACGTTTGATCATAATCTGCTAAATTATAATTTCCCTGTACAGCTGATAGCGCTTCCAATTTCATGAACCGATTCCCCCTTTTGTATGATGAATGCTCCCTTATTATATAACACATCCAGATTTTTCACAATTTATACAAAATTAAAATTATGAAGATTGTAAGGATTCTATGAAAATTTAGTGAAAACGCTTTATTTATTGTTTATTTATGTATATGGTTAGGATAGAAGATTTATGAAGGCGGTGACCTAATGGAACATATCAAAACCTATTATTCAAAAGAATTACAAACACCCAGCGGGACACTGATTGTAGAAGGTCCTATTGAGCCGGAACAGCTTGCAGAGTACAAGTTCCATGAAGGACTGGTAGCATTTCGCCAGCCTGACCAGCAGCTTGAAGCTCTTATTGAAATTGCGGGTCTTCCCGAAGGGCGGATTATTATTGCGAGAAATGATCAAACGATCGTTGGATATGTTACTTTTTTGTATCCTGACCCTCTAGAGCGGTGGTCAGAGGCAAAGCTTGATAATCTTATAGAGCTTGGCGCGATAGAAGTAGCGCCGGATTACCGGGGAGCCCGGGTCGGCCAAACGCTCCTGCACGTTGCCATGATGGATGACCAAATGGAGGACTATATTACCATTACAACTGAATATTATTGGCATTGGGATTTAAAAGGAACCGGTTTAAATGTGTGGGAATATCGTAAAATTATGGAGAAAATGATGGGTGCCGGCGGACTTGTATGGTACGCAACCGACGATCCAGAAATCAGCTCTCATCCTGCGAATTGTTTAATGGTCCGAATTGGTTCAAGAGTAGATCAGGAATCGATTCAAAAATTTGACCAGGTGCGTTTTATGAACCGTTTTATGTATTAAGAAAGGAGGGCTGACAAGTGGTCCTTGAAGAAATTATGAAAGTTTATATACATACACTTACCCCTGACGATACGATCGGGGCCGCTCTTCAGCTTTGCCGTGACCATAAAATCCGCCATATCCCTATTTTGGATGCAGATCATACATTGGCCGGACTGGTGACTGATCGAGACATAAAAGATGCGACACCCTCTATTTTAAAACAAGAAAACGGCTCTGAACAATTAAACAAGCCGCTCAGCCTTATTATGAAAACAAATGTGATTACAGGACACCCGCTCGATTTTGTTGAAGATGCCGCTGCAACCTTCTATGAGCATCATATCAGCTGCCTGCCCGTTGTTCAAAACGGCAAAGTGATCGGGCTGGTGACAGAAACCGACGTTCTTCATACCTTTGTAGAGCTCACAGGTGTTAACCAGCCTGGTTCACGCGTCGAAGTTCGTGTGGAGAATAGGGCAGGGGTTTTATATGAAATCTTACATGTGATGCATCATCGGAGGGTAAATGTACAAAGTGTTCTTGTTTATCCGGACCGCACAGCTGCAACACATAAAGTGATTGTTTTACGTATTCGAACGATGAATCCGGTCGGCGTCATCGACGATTTGAAAAAAGAAGGCCACGAGGTGCTTTGGCCAAACATGCCGGGGATTCGTTCATGAACCATGATGCCGTTTTTATTTATTCCGATCAATTACTGCGATATCGGTTTTCAGAACATCATCCCTTTAATCAGTTTCGCCTTACGCTGACCCTTGATTTGCTTCGTCACCTGAATGCATTGGACGTCAGTCAGATCATTGAACCTCGTATGGCAGATGATGAAGAGTTGACGCTTATTCATGACCGTGAGTATGTAGAAGCAGTAAAAAAAGCGGGACGCGGTGAATTGCCTGAATCAATCGGTGAAGGATTCGGACTTGGCACAGAAGATACACCGATGTTTAAAGACATGCATGAAGCAAGTGCTTTTCTGGTCGGCGGCGCTTTGACCGCAGCTGACCAGGTGATGACGGGCCGGGCCAATCATGCTATTCATCTAGGCGGCGGCCTTCATCATGGATTTCGCGGAAAAGCGTCGGGGTTTTGCATTTATAACGACAGTGCCGTTGCAATCAAGTATTTGCAAAAAAAGTACAAAGCACGGGTTTTATATGTAGATACAGATGCCCACCACGGTGATGGTGTGCAGTGGGCTTTTTATGATGATCCGGATGTGGCAACGTATTCAATCCATGAAACAGGACGTTACCTTTTCCCTGGAACAGGCAATGTAACAGAGCGAGGACATGGACAAGGCTACGGTTATTCTTTTAATGTACCGCTCGATGCATTTACAGAAGATGAGTCCTGGCTTGCTTCCTATGAAACAACGCTGCGTGAAGTAACGCACTTTTTCAAGCCGGATGTGATTTTAACGCAAAACGGTGCGGACGCCCATTATTATGACCCGCTAACGCACTTGTCTGCTACGATTAACATTTACAAGCATATTCCGGCACTGGCCCATGAGCTCGCTCACGAATACTGTGATGGCCGCTGGATTGCGGTTGGCGGGGGCGGCTATGATATATGGCGTGTTGTCCCGCGCGCTTGGTCTCTACTGTGGCTGGAGATGAGCGGACAGCAGCATCTTGCCGCAACATTTCCAGAGGGCTGGACGGCAAAGTGGCAGCCGAAAGCACCTCATTCCCTTCCCTCGTCCTGGACAGATCCGCCTGATATGTACCCTGCTATTCCGCGAAAAAGCGAAATTACAGAAAAGAACCAGCTGACGGTGGACAAGCTTCTTTATCCGCTCCGTGATCAAAAAAAATAACCGGACAGGCACAGTTTATTTTGACACTGTGCCTGCCCGGTTTTTTATTGTTTATGCTGTTTTTCTTATGCTTTCGTTGAGCCGCGCTTTTCAATGCGGTGCGGCAGTACCACGACTGGGTTTTCTACTTCTTCCTTGTTCATGAGCTTTGTTAACAAACGCATTGCAACGGCACCAATATCATATAGCGGCTGCGCAACCGCTGTCAGTTGAGGACGCACCATTAGAGACAGCTTTGTTGAATCGAAGCTGACTACTTCAAGATCATCTGGAATAGACAGACCTGCTTCTTGAGCTGTGTGAACAATACCAAGAGCCATCTCGTCATTGTATACAAATACAGCTGTTGGCTTTTCATCAGCTTCGCTTAGCTTCTCCCATGCTTCAATTCCAGAATCATATGTGTAATCGCCTTCTACAACAAGGGATTCATCGTAAAGATCCGCTTCTTCAAGCACCTCTTTGTATACCGCAAGCGCATACTCTGTGTTGATCACATCGTGGAACGGGCTGGCTACGTAAGCAATACGCTTATGACCGTTTTCAATTAAAGACTGCATCACCTCACGAGCGGCCTCTTTGTAATCGATATTAACAGAAGCTGTTTTTCCGGATGTTTCAACAGACCCTGCCAGCACAACCGGTACTGGTGAACGGTCAAATTCTTTTACATGCTCTTCTGTAATGTGATTGCCCATAAAAATAAGGCCATCTACTTGTTTGCCGAGCATCGTTTGAATTAAATGCATTTCTTTTTCTTCATTTTGATCCGAGTTGCTTAAAATAATGTTGTACTTATACATAGTCGCAATATCTTCAATTCCACGCGCGAGCTCTGCATAGAAAATATTTGAAATGTCAGGAATGATTAACCCAACAGTTGTTGTTTTTTTGCTCGCCAGCCCACGTGCAACCGCATTTGGACGATAGCCTAAACGCTCGATTACATCATTTACTTTCTTTCTTGTTGCCGGTTTCACGTTCGGGTTTCCATTTACTACGCGCGATACTGTTGCCATCGACACGTTTGCCTCTCTTGCTACATCATAAATCGTAATATTCATCGGGTAATAGCTCCTTTTCGTTTCTTTCTCTCTATATTAACGAAAAAAGGCTCCTGTGCAAACACAGGAGCTCTAATTTTATGCTTTTACCGGTACAGATTTTAAAATCTCATCATAAAATTCATCAAATTGTTGCAAATTCATCTGCTGCGCCGCATCAGACAGTGCAACGGCCGGGTCCGGATGCACTTCTGCCATAATTCCGTCTGCCCCGATTGCGATACCTGCTTTTGCCGCTGGAAGAAGAAGATCACGTCGTCCAGTGGAATGCGTAACATCCACGAAAACAGGAAGATGCGTTTCTTGTTTTAAAATTGGCACCGCGGTAATATCAAGCGTGTTTCGCGTAGCACGTTCATAAGTACGAATGCCCCGCTCGCAAAGAATGACTTGATCGTTTCCTTGGGCAAGAATATACTCTGCTGCATTAATAAATTCATCAATAGTAGCCGCTAAACCGCGTTTTAACAAAATAGGCTTTTTCACAGCCCCTGCTGCTTTTAAGAGCTCAAAATTCTGCATATTACGGGCACCGATTTGAATGACATCGATATATTCACAAGCTGTTTCAATATCAGCCGGATTGACAATTTCGCTGACAACTGCAAGGTCAAATTCATCTGCTACACGCTTTAGAATTTTCAGCCCCTCTAAGCCGAGTCCCTGGAAATCATATGGAGACGTACGCGGCTTGTAAGCACCGCCGCGGATCATTTTCAATCCTTTGCCTTTGATCGATTTTGCCACTTCTGCTACTTGCTCGTATGATTCAACCGCGCAAGGTCCAAAAACAAACGTAACATTGCCCTCTCCTACTTTATGGCCCCGCACCGTCACAACAGTATCTTCTTGCTTTTTCTTTCTTGAGACAAGAAGCGCTTTTCGATGATCGTCTTCTTGAAGTTCAAGACCTGCTTTGAAAATTTCTTTGAAAATATGTTCAATAGTGGAACGTTCAAACGGTCCATCGTTTTTATCTAGTAAATTATTAAGCATAGAGCGTTCACGAACTGGATCGTAACGGTTAACACCTTGTTTTTCTTTGATACGCCCGATTTCTTGAACAAGTTCTGCCCGTTCGTTAATTAACTTTAGCAGCTGGACATTCATTTCATCCACTCTGCTTCTTAACTGTTCTAGTTCCTGATTGCTCACATGTCTCATCCTTCCACACTGATATAATCGAAATATTTCCTCAATTCAAAGCAAACAAATGCCGTATTCAATTTTTAATTACATTTATTATAAATCAACCGTTTGGAAAAGTCACGATAATTTTACTTTATCACTAAAACGCTTTTAAGCATTAAAGTAAAAGGACCAGAAAAACCCAAACGAAATTCGTTTGGGTTTGACTTATAAAACGGAAGCAAGCTGGTCTTTTGTGATTTTCCAATGAGATTCATTCCACTCCGGTTTTCCATTTTTAAAATAAATCACCTGAGGAGATTCATGTCGAATATCCGTCACTTGAGCAATATGATTGGATAATTCTCGCGCTTCCTGGACCGCCAGGTAGACCCCCTGCTGACCAGAATCAGGGTCTTTTATAAATGATTCGTATGCTTCATATGCGGCAGCGCTGATGGGACATGTGGTACTATGCTTTAGTAAAAAGAAAGGCTCGTTTCTTTCCAAAAGTTCTTCAAACTCCGCAATATACATAATCTTCTGCATCCTGACAGCTCCTTTTTCAAAATGAAAAGCCGGAACAAGTCCGGCTTATTTTTATTTGTTGTTAAACTTTTTATTTGAGTTGTTGTTATTTCTGTTGTTGTTATTATTATTGTTGTTATTATTGTTGTTATTTAAGCCGCCGTTTTTCTTTTTTTCATTAATGCCTTTGTCAGCTGGGTCGACCCATCCGGCAGAAGTAGCATTCGTTGATGCTGTTGTGCTCGAAACCGTCGCTGTCGAGGTTGAAGTTGATGTATTGCTTGATGTATTGCTGCTTGTTTGATTTGAATTATTTTTTGCTTTTTCTGCTTCGTCAAACGCTTTTTTTGTTTCATCAAGCTTTGTTTTAGCTGTATCAGCTGTTGTATCTACTTTATCTTTTACCGCTTCTGCTACGCTGTCTACAACCGATTTTGCATCTTCTTTTTTCTCATCTAGCGATGTCGAATTCATTGTTTCAGTTCCTGAGTCAGCATTTTCAGATGACTTCATGGACTTCACTTTATCCATTAAAGCAGATGATTTTTCCTGCACTGCGCTTGTTAAAGAAGATGTTTTATCTTTTGCCGTATCCGTTAAGCCGCTGGCACGCTCTTTTAAAGAGCCAGCCTGCGAATTTAAGCTGCTGCGCAGTTCTGTACCTGATTTAGGTGCAAGCATCAAAGCGGCCGCAGCACCAACAACTGCACCAAAGATAGCGCCTGTAACAAAGTCTTTCGTATTCATTGACTCTTCATAATCATAACGGTCTGTACTCAAATCAAAGCTGTCATATTGAGGTTGAGCCTGAATTGGATATTGAGGTGAATTAACCCCATTCTTTTTAATATTAAACTGATCATATGTGTTTTTAGTTCTCATGGGTAAACGCTCCTCTTCAAATTTAGTCGTTATGCTTTACTTTTTAGTCATTCATATGTCGTTGTTTTTGTAAGCTGGAGCTGGTAAAGCTTCTGTGCGCCCTGCTGGGGACGGGGAACCTGCTGTAGTTTTTTCGTCCTGTTTAAATTTGTCAACCAGCTGCTTTATAACATTTCCCCATTGCACAGCTTGAGAAATTTTGTATTGATTTTTTTCTACTTGGGATGCAACGGTTGTTGTCACCTTTTTCAATGAATGGTTCAAGTTATGAACAGATGAACCAACATCCTTTACAGCATAAACAACTGTATTCAGCTGCTCCGTTTTATGCTGAACATCCTCAGCCAGCGCATTCGTTTTATGTAACAGTTCAGCCGTCTCCGCTGTCACATTCTTCAATTGCCCTTCTAGGCGGTCAACTGTACGGGATAGAGTATCAAGCGTGTTATCGACTGATTTTAATGTTCTGGACAAATTAAGGACCAGAATTAAAAACGCGATAGCCGCAACCGCCGCACTCAAATAAAGAATAATTTCCACTCCGGGACACCTCCAACGTTTATTTATGTAATAAAATTACCCTGTGCTTATGATTATAAACACTAATTTTATTATTTCTTTTTTTACAATTAAATTTCCTGCTTTTTGCACAAAGTTTTGGGAAATCGTACAATAAAAAGGATTAGGAGGATGATTTTATGAAAGATTCACGCATTCAAACATTAGCTGCCAATTTGATCAACTACTCTTGCCAAATACAACCCGGTGAAAAAGTATTGATTGAAAACTTTGGCCTGCAGCGCGAATTGGTCACTGCGCTGATAGAAGAAGCATATAAAGCTGGAGGATGGCCCTACGTGCTATTAAAGGACCACAGAGTAGACCGCTCCCTTCTGATGGGTGCGCAGGAAGGCCAATTTGACCTTATGGCCGATTTTGAAGCGAATGTAATGAAGGAAATGGACGCTTATATTGGTCTGCGGGCCGGTGATAATATAAATGAGCATGCTGATGTGCCGGCAGAAAAAATGAAAATCCACGGCAATACGATCGGCAAAAAAGTACACCGTGACATTCGGGTACCGAAAACAAAATGGGTTGTTCTTCGCTATCCGACATCTTCTATGGCGCAGCTTGCCAAAATGAGCACAGAGGCGTTTGAAGATTTTTATTTCGATGTATGTAACCTGGACTACAGCAAAATGGATGCAGCGATGGAGCCGCTTGTAGCGCTCATGAACCGCACAGACCGCGTACAGCTTAAAGGACCTGGAACAGATTTAACTTTTTCCATTAAGGATATTCCTGCTGTTAAATGCGCGGGTCAGCTGAATATTCCGGATGGTGAAGTATACACTGCGCCTGTGCGTGATTCTGTGAACGGCGTGATTTCTTTTAATACGCCTTCTCCTTATGAAGGCTTTACGTTTGAAAATGTAAAACTGCGGTTTGAAAACGGGAAAATTATTGATGCACATTCTAACGACGTTAAACGAATCAATGACATTTTTGATACTGATGAAGGGGCTCGGTTTATCGGTGAATTTGCCATCGGCGTCAATCCTTATATTCTTCATCCGATGCAGGATATTTTATTCGATGAAAAAATTGACGGCAGCTTTCATTTCACGCCCGGTGAATGCTATGAAGAGGCTTATAACGGCAATCATTCGAATATTCACTGGGATATGGTCAATATTCAGCGTCCGGAATACGGCGGCGGTGAAATTTGGTTTGATGACGTATTGATCCGAAAGGATGGCCGGTTTGTTCTGCCGGAACTTGAAGGCTTGAATCCAGAAAACTTAAAGTAAAAAGTGAATTTGCTCCATAAAAAACGCCTGCTGCCGGATAACGGCAGCAGGCATTTTTCATTAAGCAAGCTGTTCTTCGTAAGCAGCCTGGAATTTCTGAATGTCACCAGCGCCCATAAAAATTAAAACGCTGTTTTCATGCTTTCTTAAAACCGGCGTACCGTCTTCTTTGATAAGCTGTGCGCCTGGAATTTTTTCTTGAAGATCTTCAATCGTCAATTTGCCGTGGTTTTCACGGGCTGATCCGAAAATATCACACAAGTAAACCGCATCTGCTCCATTTAAGCTGTCTGCAAATGCATCAAGGAAAGTCTGTGTACGAGAAAACGTATGCGGCTGGAATACGGCTACGATTTCACGGTTCGGATATTTTTGGCGTGCTGCATTAATCGTTGCACGAATTTCAGTTGGATGGTGCGCATAATCGTCAATCAGCACCTGTCCTCCCGCCTGCTTTTCAGAGAAGCGGCGTTTTACACCCGAGAATGTCAGCAGCCGCTCTTTTACGATGTCTGTATCAATATCCTCGTAGTGGCATAAACCAATGACTGACAGAGCGTTTAAAACGTTATGATCGCCGTATCCAGGGATTCGGAACGTCGCATAAAATTCATTCCGGACAAACACATCAAAAGTGGTTCCTTTTTCGTCAAAAGACGTATTGCGTGCCTGGAAATCATTTTCATCGCCAAAGCCATAAAAAACAACCGGTACGTTCGCTTGAATGCCCTGCAAATACTCGTCATCACCGCATGCGAAAATACCCTTTTTCACCTGCATGGCCATTTGTTGAAAAGCAGAAACAACATCCTGCACATCAGCAAAATAATCCGGATGATCGAAATCGATATTCGTCATAACGGCGTAATCTGGCGAATAAGATAGGAAATGACGGCGGTATTCACATGCTTCAAATACAAAATAAGCTGCATCTTTTGCTCCGCGGCCTGTTCCATCTCCAATCAAATAAGACGTTGGCGCCGAGCCGCTTACAACATGTGCCATCAAGCCGGTTGTAGACGTTTTCCCGTGTGAGCCTGTAATCGCCACGCTCGTAAAGTTTTGAATAAAATCTCCTAAAAACTTGTGATAGCGGATCACCGGCACGTTCATTTCATGAGCGCGTTTGATTTCTTCGTGATCATCTCCGAAAGCATTTCCCGCAATAACTGTCATGCCTTCTTGAATATTATTTTCGTTAAATGGCAAAATTAAAATGCCTGCTTCTTCAAGCGCTTTTTGTGTAAAAAATGTTTTTTCTACGTCAGATCCCTGCACGGTATACCCTTTATCGTGAAGAATATGGGCGAGGGCGCTCATTCCAGAGCCTTTTATTCCAACAAAATGATAGGTTGTCATCATTAAACCTCCAGCATTCTCTAGCCTTTTACATGTAGTATATGTATTCCCGCCTCATTTGAAACGGAAGGCAGTCAATCATTGCATTTGTCCATTATAGCATTTTTTTCAGAGTGTGACTATTCTTCAAAAAACCGGTGCATATGCACCGGCCGGTTAATTTGATTCTTCGAAATAAGTCAGCAGCTCTTCTTCCGAAATCAACACTTCCCGCGGCCGTCCCGCCCGCTGGCCAGAAACAAGACCTTTTTCTTCCATTATTTCAATCAAGCGGGCAGCGCGATTATAGCCTACCTTTAAATTCCGCTGCAGCATAGAAGTCGAAGCGCCTCCCTGGCGGACTACCAGCTCACAGGCTTCTTGAAACAGTTCATCTTCTTCATCATGAACGGCTGCTTTTTGCAGCAGCTCTTCCTGCTTAAACAAATAATCGGGCTGCTGCTGTGCTTTTGCAAATTGAACCACTTCATCAATTTCCTCATTGGTTACAAACGTTCCCTGCAGACGGACAGATTCGCTCGCACCGTTATTTAGGAACAGCATGTCCCCTTTTCCAAGCAGTTTCTCCGCTCCTACTTTATCTAAAATCGTGCGCGAGTCAATTTGTGAAGAAACAGAAAAGGCAATCCGCGTTGGAATGTTCGCTTTAATCAAACCTGTAATAACATCTACAGACGGGCGCTGGGTTGCCACAATCAAATGAATACCGCAGGCACGGGCTTTTTGGGCAATCCGGCAAATCGACTCCTCTACATCCCCTGGTGCCATCATCATTAAATCTGCCAATTCATCAATCACTATGACCAAATACGGTAGATGCGGTTCATTGAATTCCGATGCTTTCACTTTTGCATTGTAAGAAGCCATGTCCCTTACACCTGCATGGACAAAAAGCTGATACCGCCGCTCCATCTCTTCTACCGCCCATTTCAATGCCGCAGTCGCTGCCTTTACATCCGTGATCACCGGGCTCGCTAAATGCGGAATGCCATTATACGGCGTTAACTCAACCATTTTCGGGTCAATGAGAAGCAGTTTGAGTTCATGAGGCGCTGCTTTGTACAAAAGACTAACTAAAATGGAATTAATACAGACGCTTTTCCCTGAGCCAGTCGCACCGGCAATGAGCCCGTGCGGCATTTTTTGCAAATCCAGCACAACCGGATTTCCGGCAATATCAAGGCCCAGCGCGGAAGCCAGCGGCGAAGAATGTGATTGAAAACGGCTGTGTCCGATAATTTCACTGATATAGACCGGGCGGCTTTTTTCATTAGGGAGTTCAATTCCGACCACCTGGGTGCCTGGAATTGGTGCTTCAATTCGAATCGTCCGCGCGGCAAGACTGCGTTTAATATCGTCTGTTAAACTAACAATCTTGCTCACTTTAACCCCGATCGCCGGTGTTACTTCAAAGCGCGTAATAGACGGGCCAGTGGTTACTCCAGTCACATGTGCATTGATATTAAAGCTTTTCAATGTTTCATTCAGCAGAGCTGACTTCTCCTGTACCCAAGTATCGTCAGCTGATTCCTGTGCCGGCGGTGTTAAAAACGAGAGCGGCGGACGATTTATTTTCTCAGGGATCACCATCGGTTCCTGTACAGGCGGCTTGTCCTCTTTGGCTTTGGCGGCAGGCACGTTGGATGGAGCAGAAGCGGACTGGGGCTGCTGCTTCAATGCCGGCTTAGGCTTTGTAATTTTCTCGCGATCTTTCTTCAGCATGACAACGTTAAAAGGGGAATGGCGCCGTTCTCTCGGCTTTTCTTTTTGCTCGGAAGGCATGCTCTTTTCTGGATAAAGAACGGCCGGCTTTTGTGCAGGCGCCTCCTCTTCCTCCTTCGGCTTTGGTACTTCCCGTCTTGGCACCTCTTGTATAGGTGCTTCCTTCTTCCGTTCAAACGGACGCTTCGCTTGCTCTTTTGAAAACAGCAGAAGCGGCTCATTCCTTTTTTCCCGCTCTTCGCTGCGTACACTGCGTATATCTTCTTTCACCGGCCGGGACCGAAATCCATAAATAGGTGATGGAATCTCTGTCGGCTTAAACGGCCGCGGTGCAATACGTGATGCTCCTGACGCAGAAGTATACGCTGGCTTGTGTCCCTGCTCACTCCTCGATGATTCAACCGGCGCAGCAGAAGCAGGCTCGTGCCGGGTGAGGCGCGGCGAGCGGCGTGGACTTTCCTCATGTCCGCTCCGCTTTACAGTCGGATACCGGTATGCTACACGCGTAGAAAGCTGCTGCACGGATGGAAGCGAAGGAATGGCGCGCTTCTGCTCAAAAGCAGCAGGGGCTGGAGCCTGGCGCGGCGGCGGCTCTTCCACCGGCTCTGGTTTTGGCTCTTCAACTGTATCAGCATCGACTGGTTTCGTTTCATCTACTTCAATGATTTCAATTTCTTCTCTGAAATAGGAGAGAATTTTTTTAAACAGACTCATTTGTAATCACTCTTTCTCCTTAAAGTCTTTTTCATTGTACCAACTATACACGATTTGTTAACAGAAAAACGAAATTTTGGGAAAATAGATGGGGATGAAAAAGAACCGTCCGCTAAAGACGTTACTCTTTACGCGGACGGTTTTTAGCTAAAATAAAGATTGGTTCAAGGTGTCCTTCTTCATACACAAAAGAAAGAGCGGTGATCGGAACACGGCCGGCCGCGAAAAAGCTCATCGCCATCTGTGCCAATATGTCATAGCCTGTTTCATTCCGAATGTCCCCAATAATGAGTACATCCCCATGCGGAATAGAAACCGTCATCGCTCCTTCTATTTTCTCACTCATTTCCTTTAAAAACCGGTCATTTAAAATACGAGTGGCATCATAGCCATCATTTGAATTCAAAAAATAAAAGATATTTCCCGCTACTGTATCCTGTTTCATCTCAAGCGGCAGAGAGCGCAGGTTAAAACGGGCTATTTCCCGTATTTGCTCTGCTGTCCATCCTTCTTTTTTCATGAGCCTCTCATCGATCAGCCGGTAAGTGGTACCAAGATCAACCGCATAGTATATACGGGTTTCTGCTGTATGTTCATCCCAAAAAAGCGGCACACCTTCCTCCGCCTCTGTTGGAAAGGAGGCGGCCCGGATTACCGGAAAAATCTGCTTTTCTTTTTCTTCTTTTTGCCCGGCTCCATCGAATGCATTTAACGCTTCATTTACATAATAAATCGTTTCCTCAGCTGCTTTTTGAACATTGCCTTCAAATTTAGCCAAAATGCCGCCCAGTGCTACTGTGACGCCTTTTTTCGTTTCACTGTTTTCAATCCGCATTTCTTCTTTTTCACGGTCATATACAATGGTTCGATTCGGCTGTTTAAGCGTTTGTTCAAGTTCTCTTTTTAATTTCATGGTAGACATATCAGTCTCCCCCCATCTTTAGTATTGCTTGATCGTATCAACCGTCGCTTTATCCATACTGGTGATCAATCGAACGAGCAGTTCTTTGGCCGCATCATAATCGTCCGTATGAATAATAGATGAATGTGTATGAATGTACCGGGAACAAATACCGATCACGGCACTTGGCACGCCGCTTCCTGTCGTATGAACACGGCCCGCATCTGTACCACCGGGCGATACGAAATATTGATAAGGGATGCTGTTTGATTCTGCCGTATCAAGTACAAACTCACGCATACCGCCATGCGTCACCATAGAGCGGTCAAAGATACGCAGAAGAACTCCCTTGCCAAGCTGTCCGAACTCCTTTTTATCCCCTGTTGCGTCGTTGGCCGGGCTTGCATCCAGCGCAAAAAAGATATCCGGGTTGATTAAATGGGCAGCGGTTTGTGCCCCGCGAAGACCTACTTCTTCTTGAACGGTTGCGCCTGAATACAGCATGTTCGGGACTGTTTTTCCATGAAGCTCTTTGAGCAGCTCAAGCGCCAATCCGCATCCATATCGATTATCCCAGGCTTTCGCCATGATTTTTTTCGGGTTTGCCATTGGTGTGAATGGGGAGACAGGCAAAATAGATTGACCCGGCTTAATGCCAATCGCTTCCGCGTCTGCTCTGTCGTCTGCTCCTACATCGATCTGCATGTGCTTAATCTGCATCGGTTTACTACGTTGATCTTCCGTTAACAGGTGCGGCGGCGTGGAAGAAATCACTCCTTCTATCGGACCATTCCTTGTATAGATACGGACTCTTTGGGCCAGCATGGTTTGATTCCACCAGCCGCCAAGCGGTTGAAAGCGAATCATTCCATTATCAGTAATCGCGGTTACCATAAAAGCGACTTCATCCATATGGCCTGCTACCATCACACGCGGCCCATTTTCATCCCCATTTTTCACACCAAATATGCTGCCAAGGTGATCTTGAATAATAGAATCAGCATAAGGCTCCATTTCCTTTTTCAAAAAAGCGCGCACGGCATGTTCGTTTCCCGGTGCACCCGGCAGTTCTGTCAGCGTTTTAAACATACTTTTGGTTTCCTGATTCATTTGCTCCATTCCTCCCGCTTTTCTTTTGTTCATTATACCGAAAATAACGCTCAAGGTGGACTGAAGCGCATTTTAGTTTTCAGTCCTTTCGTCTTCTTGTATACTAAAGAAGCAATCAACTAGATAAACAGGGGGTTTCAATATGGTAAAATGGGATCGAACCGCTTTTTTGATCGGCGCAGCCGCTGGAGCAGCCGCCGCCATTTTGATTCAAAAACAAACGTCCAAATCAATGAATATTCCACCTGAGAAAGTATTAAAAAAAGTAAAAGAGACCTTTAAACAGAATGGACCGGTCGATGGTTCCTGGATTCAAATGAAGCCGGAGCAAATTGACAACAATGGATTTCCTGTAATCGTTTATAAAGGCGGTATTTCCCGCCCTGGCGATTCCGGAAATACACAATTTGAATTTTCAGCAGATGCAAAAACGGGCACACTGTTAAACGTGCAGCCTGTATAAAACAAAAATCCCAAACGGGTTCGACCCGTTTGGGATTTTTTATGCACGCGGCTGGAATCGGGCCTCCGAACGGTAAATTCGCTGGCCTTTTGCCGAGAATTTTTCTTCATATTCAGTCATCACATTTCCTTCAAAGGAGCTGTTGTGCAGATCAAGGCTGACAAACGTTAACAGCATACCATATTCGGAAAAGCTTTTTAACGAGAATTCAAACAGCCCTTGGTTGTCAGTTTTAAAATGCACTTCCCCGCCCTCAGGCATAAGGGATTCATACAAGCTTAAAAATGTCTTATAGGTTAAACGGCGTTTGGCATGGCGGCTTTTAGGCCATGGATCAGAAAAGTTTAAATAAACGCGGCCTACTTCCCCTTTTTCAAAATAATTGAGCAGCTCTGCCCCATCTACATTAAGCAGTTTCAAGTTAGGAAGGTCTGCTTCAATAAGCCGGTCAAGCGCCGTCACAATGACGCTTTCATACATTTCAATCCCGATATAGTTGATATCAGGGTTTTGTTTTGCCATTCCTGTTACAAATTGGCCTTTTCCTGTTCCTACTTCAATATGGATCGGATTGTTGTTGCCAAAAATTTCATACCAGTGCCCTTTTGCTTCCTCAGGGTTTGGAACAATATATTGTGGATGAGCGCTGATTTTCTCGTGCGCCCATGGTTTATTTCGTAAACGCATCTTGCCTGTTCTCTCCATTTCCAAATAAATTATGCTCTGCTTCCAACAGCTGATGCAGAGAAGCTAAACCGCGGTTCATATCGTGGAAGCGGGTTTTTTCACGGTTCCACTCAATAGATGAAAGCAGCTGTGCTGCCGCATACCATTTCATGCGGTGAAAGAACTCTGGTGTTAATGCCAAGCCGTACTGATTGAGCCACTCGCCCCAGTTTTCCCGTTTCACATATCCAAACAGCAATGTACCAATATCCATCGCCGGATCGGCAATCATGGCACCATCCCAATCAATTAAGAATAACTCGTCCTCGTCAGAAAGGAGCCAATTATGGTGGTTTACATCTGTGTGACATACCACAAATTGATAATCCGGCACATTTGGCAGACCCTCTTCTAAAAAACAGAGCGCATCCGAGACAACCGGATGGGCAGACATCGAATGAACTTGGGAACGGATATCAGATAAAGTAGCTGCCGGCAGTACAGGCTGTTTTCCAAGCCGTTTGAGCATGTTTAAAAGCGGTTTGGATGAATGAATTTTCCCCATCAGCCGGGCAACACGATCTGACTCCATTTCTTCCGGCCCAAGTTCCCTGCCATTCATCCAATGCTGCGCGGAAATCACATCGCCGTTTTCGAGCCGCTTTGTCCAAACAAGTTTTGGGACAATTCCCTCAGCTGAAAGCATAGCAAGAAAAGGCGAAGAATTTCGCTTTAAAAACAGCTCCTGTCCAGCATGGCGCGCAAAAAAAGCTTTTCCTGTTACGCCTCCGGCAGGCATGATTTCCCAATCTCTTCCCAAAAAGTGTTCCAAAAACCTCACCTTTTTCATAAAAAAAAGACAGCAGCCGCTTCGAGAAACAATCGCTGTCTTTTTTATTACTTGTATCGTTCGTTTATCGTCTGACATATTGTATCATGAATCGGCGCTTTCGACCAGTTCCTTTATGAAACATTCTATCTGGCGAAAACGGCACAGCTGAATGGCTCTACTGAAGCGTCCTGCTTCACCGTTTGAAGCGGCTTTGTTCCAGCTTCAGTACCTGAAACGATCTGGTGCCATTCTTCTCCTTCCGGCAGTGCAAAAGTCGAAGCCATTTTACCCGTATTAAAACTTAAAACCAAGTCTTTCCACTTGCCGTACGAACCGACATCCTTCAGCCAGACAGTTAGTGTATCCGCATTGGCTGGCCATTTAACCATATGATAGCAAATGGCTTCTTCTTTTCTAAGACGAAACGCCCCCGTTGATTTTCGGACTTCTATCAGCCCTTTCACATATTGCACATGGTCTACAAATTCACCACGGCGGCGCCAATCCATTTGATTAATAATATCTGAGCTTGTGTAGCTGTTTTCAACTCCATGCTTTGTCCGGCAAAATTCCTGGCCGGCATGCAGAAACGGAATTCCCTGGGAGAAAAGTACAATAGCAGTGGCCAAAAGATGCCTTTTCTTATTCGTTTCTGTATCTCCTGGAAAGCATGCTTCAAGCTTATCCCATAGTGTATAGTTATCATGACATTCTACATAGTTGACAGACTGGGCCGGCGAGTGAAACAACCGGTCTACACCGCTGCACCCGACATTGGCTGTCAGTGCGGCAAAGGCATTGTCGAGCATCTTGCTGTTTCCAAACGCAAAACCGGTTTCAAACAGCTGAAAGGTACTTCCCTTAATGGAGTCACGGAACCGGTCATTGAAAAAAGCAACCTCCGGCAGTGCATGTTCATTGCGAATCGTTGCTTTTTCCTCAGCGGGCAGCGCGGTGTTTAAGTCCCACCCTTCTCCCAGCAGAATAAGACCTAGATTATGACGGCGAAGACGGCTGGCTGCCTGCTTCATCGTTTCCACATCAATCAGTCCCATCAGGTCGAAACGAAATCCATCGAGATTGTAGGCTTCCATCCAGTACTGAAGAGAATCTAAAATAAACTTGCGGCCCATTTTCCGCTCTGAGGCAAAGTCGTTTCCGCATCCTGATCCGTTTGAAGGCATTCCGTCGATTCCCTGGCGGAAAAAGTAGCCCGGAACGAGCTTTTCAAACGAGGAAGTCTCCCGGACGAATACATGGTTATACACCACATCCATGATGACTCGGAGCCCTTTTTTATGAAACGCTTCGATCATTTGCTTCAGTTCTACTGAGCGTGCATACAAGTCGGCTGGATTGGAGCTGAAGCTTCCTTCCGGCACGTTAAAATAAAGAGGATTGTAGCCCCAGTTGTAGTTGGCGGAAAAATCTGTGTCAGATACACCAAAAAAATCGAAAAAGGGCATCAGCTGTACGTGGGTGACACCGAGCGATGTGATGTAGTCCAGTCCAGTCGGCTGCCCGTCAGGACTTTGTGTCCCTTCCTCTGTGAGTCCAAGATACAAGCCCTGGTGCTTAATGCCGCTTTCCCGCTGGCTCGAAACATCACGAATGGAAGCTTCGTAAATAATCGCATCGAGCGGAGAAGAAAAAGGAGGGAGCTGGTGCTTTTCCACCTTCATTTTTTCATCATCGACAACACGTGCCCACTCGCTGTGAACAGAAACCATTTTTGCATAAGGATCGACCGCTTCATGCCAGATATTATTGACCCGCACTTGGTAATGGTAAAAAAAACCTTCTGCATTTCCGTTTATTTCTGCTTCAAATGTACCGGATGGTCCTCTTCTCATCGGCATATAGCGAAGCGGAGCTTCTTCTGTTTCTTTAAACTTTACAAAAGCTTCAGTTGCCGTTGGTGCCCACACTCGAAAAGAAGTTTTCTCCGGTGTGTACATGCTTCCCAGCTCACCTTCGTAGTAAAAGAGCCGGTCGAATTCTTTTGTCCGGATTACACCGCCCATTTGCAAATCGGTACGCATAAGGCGTTCATCTAAAATAACATGCTCCCGGCCAAATTCCGGCATTTCTTTTAAGCGGCACGTGTATTTTATTTCTGCATTCAATTCCTGCACGCCCACAAGCTCCATTTTCGTTACGTTGCCCCCGCTCTCAATATAAAAAGCAGAAGACTTCCCTGAATAATAATGCTTTGGAAGCAAAACAGCGACTTCAGTCAGTGTATCTAAATATGCATTAAACGGACGGGTTGAAATCATTTATATCTCCTCCTCCCATTCTGGGCGGCGCAGGCTGATCGAATCTGCATGTGCAAGCAAAACTTTTGCTGCTTTCAGCTGAATCGTTTTCAGTGGTGAAGAAAACTGTCTCATTTCTTGAAACCAGCGGGGAAATTCACGCTTATCAATGTAATATATGTCTGCTGGTGCGGACGGGTCATCAATGTAGCCGTTTCGAGATAAAATCGCTTTTCGAACGGGAATATCCACTTCATGATGCCGGAGCAGTTTTTTGGCGATTGTTTCTGTTCTTGCCAATGAAACGGCAGGACTTAACACTTTAGATTCCGTTTCTCGAAAACGCTTCATCCAAAACCGGTCAGAAGAACCGGTAAAAACCGCTTCGTCCTGCTCTTCCAAAAATGTAAGGCACCAGACTTGCAGCGGTGTGATCAGTACAATGTCCAGCTCGACAACGGCTTTTTGAAAGCGGAAAACCGGCTTATACAAAATGAGGAACGTATCTGGCAGACGCGTCGCTAAAAATTTCAGCTGCTCATCCACATAATATTTGTGATCGAGCGGTGACTGATGCAGCAGTGTTGAACTTGCCCATTTCACTTGAAAAGCAAACATTTTATCAACGAATGCTTTTTTTACATCCTCTTCTGTTTGCAAGTATATGAATTCTGATTCATTCATTGAAAACAAAGCTTCATCTTCCTGCAAAGGCCCGGGCTCTGTTTCTACCCGTTTTTCTTTTTTAGAAAACAACCCCCGGAGCAAAGAATGCTTTTCCTTTGGTTCTTCTAGCAGCCAATTTTCCTCTTTGCCGGGTTCTGTATGTATTATTCCCGTGCTCCGCTGGTATTCCCACTGGTTATGAAACTTTTCCCACTCTCCTTTTTTCAGCCGAACATACCGGGCTGGGTAATGGAAAGGGTCTTGTTCATATCTTGAGATATAATTTTGAAGCTTAATTAATTGCGCCATGGCTCTTGTTCCTCTCCTGACCCGCTTAATAGGCAGGACCATCTTTTCACGTACTTTGGACCCGCTGCCCTTTTCGTTTCATACAAAGCAATTTCAGCTGCAGGAAAAGACGGCCATTCCGGAAGTACATCTGGCACATACGGCTCGGAACCCGCCCATTTCCGCGCAGTGGTAATATGAGGACGAAACGGTTTTTCATCTATGGAAATTCCTGCTTTCCGGCACGCAGCTGCCACCCCTTTTTGCACATCGAAAAGAGAAGAAGGCTCATTCGTTCCAATCCAGAAAATACGCGGAGACGTTTTTTGGCCAAACGTACCAAATGACGTCAGTTTAAGTTCGAAAACAGGTATATGTTTTATGTTTTCCTCCATAAACACACAGGCTTTTTCCAGATCCGAAAGATCAGCTGCGCCCACGAATGCCAATGTTAAATGGTAATCCTCCTTATGGACCAGCCTTTTAAAAAGCTCATTTCTTCCTTTCATTTCATCCGCAATCTTTTTTTTCACGTCATCGGGAAGAACAAGTGCAAAAAAATAATGTGGCTGCATACTCTACACTCCTTTTTTCGGCCAATTGTTGTTTTTAGTTTACCAAAAACCCGCAAGAAAAGTCGTCTTTTCTCATCCACTGTATTTCGATTGGAATTGTTCGAGTAATATGCTTTAATTGAATAAAGAAAGGGTGACGTTTGATGAAAGTGGTTGATAATATTGCCAAACTGATTGGCGACACACCGCTCGTAAAGCTGCAGCGTTTGTCACCTGAACACGGAGCAGATGTGTACGTAAAATTAGAATTTTACAACCCGAGCGGAAGTGTAAAGGACCGCGCTGCTTATAACATGATTATAGAGGCAGAAAAATCAGGAAAGTTAAAACCGGGAGCTGTGGTCATTGAACCGACAAGCGGAAATACAGGCATCGGTATTGCGATGAACGCGGCTGCCAGAGGATACAAAGCCATTTTGGTGATGCCGGACACGATGACAAAGGAACGCATCAACCTTTTAAAAGCATATGGTGCAGAAGTCGTTTTGACGCCGGGAGATGAAAAAATGCCTGGCTCCATCCGCAAAGCACTAGAGCTGGCCGAGCGTGTTCCAAACAGTTTTATTCCCATGCAGTTTGACAATCCCGCTAATTCGGATGCCCACCGTGGCACGACATCCTCGGAAATTTCCGAAGCTGTAGAACAGATTGGCAAGCGGTTTGCTGCTTTTGTGGCAACTGCAGGTACAGGCGGAACAATTACGGGTACAGGGGAAGAACTAAAAAAGCAATTCCCTGATTTAGCTGTTCATGTCGTAGAACCGGCTGGATCCCCTGTTTTATCAGGCGGCCAGCCTGGCCGGCACAAGCTCGTCGGTACGAGCCCTGGGTTTATCCCTTCTATTTTAAATACAGAGGTTTATGACTCGATCTTTAAAATTACAGATGAGGACGCCTATGACATTACCCGCCGCCTTGCTGCTGAGGAAGGGATTTTGGTCGGTCCATCTGCCGGTGCTGCATGCTTTGCCGCGATCCAAGCAGCTAAAGCTTTATCAAAAGATGATATGGTCATTTGCCTGGCTCCGGATACGGGCGAACGGTACTTGTCTACGGATGTATTTCAAGATGAGTAAATAAGCTCTCTCCTAAAAAAGGCAGGAAATTTTTTTGGGGAAACATCGCTTCTTGAAAAGAGCCGATAGAGGAAGCCGGCCGGACTTCTTGAGCAAAAAAGAAACAAAGAGATACTTTGTCAAAAGATTTTGTTTGTCTACAAGCTGAAGAACCCTGCCTTTATGGCAGGGTTCTTTTTAATTCTTTTTTCCAGCAAGCTCGACAATAGCCCGTGCGTAAATAGCCGCTGCCCTGAACAGATCATCCAAGACCGCATATTCATCTTTCTGATGGGCAACGTCAGCCCGTCCAGGAAACAAAGCTCCAAACGCAACGCCTCTTTTTAAAGCCCGCGCATATGTACCTCCGCCGGTCGAAAGCAGCTTCGCTTCCTCGCCGGTTTCCTCTTCGTACACTCGCTTTAGCGTTTGGACAAATGGATCATCCGGCTCTGTATAATGCGGAGGATTGTTGTCTAAAACCTGTAGTGAAACAGGAGAAAGAGCTTCCTTAAGCTTATGTATTTCTTCTTCAAATGAAAAAGAAACAGGATATCGAATATTCAAGCCGATTTGCGCTGTTTGCTGCTTTTCATAGGAGAACAAGGCCGCATTCACTGTGACATCTCCCATTTCTGCATCGGTTGAGGCAATGCCCAGCCGGTGTCCCCGTGTATCATCCTTGAAATAATCTACAACAAACTGTAAATAAGCAGAAGCGGCAGGATCAATCGCTTCCTGGACTAAAAAATCCGCCAGGAACAGCGCAGCGTTTTGTCCATCCTTTGGTTCCGCTGCATGAGCAGATACGCCATTCATTTCGAGAAAAACAATTCCTCCGTCAATATAATAAGAGCCTTCTAAGTCGTTGTCTTTTATATACTCTGTATAGTTTTGTAAAAATAATGTATGCTGCTTTTCAATCCAAACGGCTGCTTTTGCATAATCCGGAACCATATTATACCGGCTGCCCGCCTTAAACGATTCGATTTGAATATCAGCTTGTCCGGGCTCCGGAACGGTCAGATTCAGCTGAACATCCGCAATCCCTTTTTCTGCAAAAATAATCGGGAAATCTGCATCAGGCGCAAATCCGACTCCTGGCATTTCTTCGGTTTTAAAGTAATGCTCCACGCATTGCCATGTACTTTCTTCATCAGTCCCCACAATCATTCGGATCCGCTTTTCAAGCGGAATGCCTAATTCCTGAACGGTTTTCATGGCATAGTACGCTGCAATAGTGGGTCCCTTATCATCAATCGCCCCGCGTCCAAAGATTTTGCCGTCCTCTACTTCTCCCTCAAATGGTTTATACGACCACCCGTCACCTGGAGGCACAACGTCGACATGGCACAAAATACCAATCAGTTCTTCTCCGTGTCCTATTTCAAGGTGTCCGGCTACGTTTCCTGTGTTTTTTACACGGAAGCCGCTTTTCTCGCCCAGTTCAAGCATAAAATCAAGCGCCTGCCGTACTTCCCTTCCGAAAGGAGCATCTTCTGCTGCTTGATCGCTTTTCACACTTGGAATTTGAATTAACGACTGCAAATCCTGAATTAATTCGCCTTCGCGTTTTTTTATTTCGTTTCGCCAGTTAATGGTACGCATAAGCATTCCTCCTTTTTTCATTTTACATGGGAACCGGCATTTTAACCAATTTCTTTACAAAAGATTTATTTTTCAATTTTTTTACCAAAATACGTACATTTTTTTTGTTAGCAGGCATAATATTATTAAAAAAGGGTAAATCTCTTGTAAATTAAGCTCTTTTCCCTAGCATAATCTCTATAAATACAGTACACTGTAATTGTCAGACAGTTTAGCGCCTGTTAAACAGGTGCAAGGAGATGTCTGAATCAGCTTATCATATTATCATTTCATGTCTCCTGCTGTCGTTATGTCTCATGGGAAAAAAGATGAGGGAGTGGTATTTTGAAGCCTACTACAAATCGGATGCTGACTCGCATAAAATCCATCTATATGTTCATTAAAGAAAATGGAACTGTGACAACGCAGGATATTGTAGATGAATTTGGCATCACCCCGCGAACCATTCAACGCGACTTGAATGTACTGGCTTACAATGAGCTTGTTTTTAGCCCGACACGTGGGAAATGGACAACCACAGAAAAGAAAGTTCGGATGACATCATAATGTTTTTATCAAAAAACGGCTGCCTCTTCAGGCAGCCGTTTTTTTTAGCTTTCACGCAGTAAAGCCAGCTCTTCTTCTGTTACTTCCCGGTACTCGCCAAGCTCCAATTCTTCGTCAAGCAAAAGACCGCCCATCGATAGTCTTTTTAAATAAAGAACTTCTTTACCTACGGCTTGAAACATTCGCTTTACTTGATGAAACTTTCCTTCCGTGATCGTCAGCTCAATCTCCGACTCTTCGCCTGCTGATAAAATAACAAGCTCTCCCGGCTTTGTATGATAGCCGTCATCAAGCGTTACTCCTTCTTGAAAAGCTGCTGCATCTTCTTCCGTTACATGGCCGAGGACACGGGCAAAATATGTTTTAGGAACATGATGCTTCGGCGAAAGCAAAGAATGGGACAGCTGTCCATCATTTGTTAAAAGAAGCAGCCCTTCTGTGTCTTTGTCAAGGCGGCCGACCGGGTGCGGGTCGAAATGCTTATGCATATCATCAAGCAAATCCACCACTGTTTCGTCCCGCTTGTCTTCTGTTGCTGAAATCACCCCTGCCGGCTTGTTCATCATCAAGTAAATAAATTCACGGTATTCAACCGGCTCATCAAACAGCATCACTTCATCTGTTTGGGGATGAACGTGCTGCTTTGCATCTTTTATTACTTTTCCGTTCACTGTTACGGCTCCCGATTTTAAAAGCTTTTTTACTTCTTTGCGGGAACCGATGCCGGAATTGGCCAGCCATTTATCTAAGCGCATAGTGTTACTCCTTTTATGCTTTTTTCAAGCGTAGTTTTCGTTTAATTCCGTCCAGTCTTGAACCGAATACTTCATCAAGCAGGCCAAACTTCTGGCTGAGCACAAAGTAAACAGCGGCTCCAGCGCCAGCACAGATGATGGTAATCAATAAAGCAGGACCGTCTGATTGTGCCGACAATACGAAAGACAGCACGCCGTAAAGGGCCATCACAACCACAGCCATCACCACGTTAAACCCAATAATCAAGCCGATTTTTTTCGCAAGCGGGCGAAGTGAGTAATTGGCATAAAAA
Organism: Domibacillus sp. DTU_2020_1001157_1_SI_ALB_TIR_016; assembly: GCF_032341995.1. Classification (NCBI taxonomy): domain Bacteria; kingdom Bacillati; phylum Bacillota; class Bacilli; order Caryophanales; family Bacillaceae; genus Domibacillus; species Domibacillus sp. DTU_2020_1001157_1_SI_ALB_TIR_016. Next base: position 1,028,611 of record NZ_CP135439.1, on the reverse strand, counting down.
CGGATGACAACTAGATTGATGATAATAGAAGTGGAGTAGCCGAGTGCAGTCGCATAAACAGCCCCTTCTGTTTGGAACAATTTAATAAGCGGAATATTTAAAGACAGCTTAACCAATATACCGGTCAATAAACTTAAAACCGTAAAACGCTGTTCATTAATTCCTTGTAAAATGGCTGCCGTAACGGAAAATAGAGCAAATAAGATCGCAATCGGTGCATACACACGAAGTACGTCTGTGCCAAGCGCGCTCGCTTCATAAAAAATGGTATAAAGCGGTTCTGCTAAAAGCGCCATACCGACCGCCGCAGGAACCGTTAAAAAAAGCAGGACTTCAAAGGTTTTATTCAGCTGCTGCGTGACAACATCCATTCTTCCCTTTACAAATGAGCTCGTGACCATCGGAACCAGCGTCATGGCAAATGCAGTAGCAAGGGAAACGGGGATAATGACAAGCTTCTGCGTGCTGAAATTTAAAATCCCAAATGCCGATACTGCCTGATCGGCTAAACCAATTTGAGACATGGCGCGGGAAAAGGTTAACTGGTCGACAAGCTGGTAAAGCGGAATCGCGATGCCGACAAAAATAAACGGAATTGCATACACGACAATTTCTGAATACATCCCAAATAATGAAACTTTTGCTTGCCCTTTATCCTGCTCCAGGAGCTTGTCCAAATGCTTTTTACGCTTGAAGAAATACACGTATAACACAATTAACCCGAACACCGCACCGATAAAAGCAGCAAATGTCGCAACGCTGACCGCTGTTACGACCGATCCGTTCATCACATAAATCACAATATAGGCTCCAGCCAATAGAAAAGCAATACGGGCGATTTGCTCTACAACCGTTGAAACGGCTGATGGCCCCATCGATTGATGCCCCTGGAAAAACCCGCGCGTGATGCTCATAAATGGAACGATAATCAGAGCAAAGCTGACTGCGCGTATAACGGTCGTGACATCCTCAATCGTATAAGTCGTCTCTTCCCCATTTAATGATAATTGTGCAAAGAAAGGCGCAAATGAATACATAATAAGAAAAGCGGCAAAACCAGTCATCAGCATAATCACCATGCCCGATTTAAACAGCTTCCTGCCAACGGCATACTCTTCTATGGCATTATACTTTGCAATGTATTTAGAGACAGCAAGCGGAACCCCTGCAGTGGCAATACTGATAAAAATCGTATAGGGCACGTAGCCATAACTATACAGCGCTGCCGCATCTTCCCCTCCGATAATACTGTAAAACGGGATAACATAAAACAAGCCAAGAAATTTAGATATAAACGTGCCAAGTGTGAGGATAAACGTCCCTCGGATCAAATTGGATGACATACATTGAATCCCTCTTTTTCTCTTTAAACATCACTTGCTAGTGTACCTCTTTCTCTCGTGTCTGACAATTTTTTTCGCCATCTGCTATAATGAACAAAGTTCGAACAATGAGGTGACTATATGTATGACGTAATCGTCGTGGGCGGCGGACCGGCCGGCTTGATGGCAGCGATTGCCTCCGGCCGTGCAGGCGCACGCACACTGCTTATTGATAAAGGGCGTAAACCGGGAAACAAGCTGCAAATTTCCGGCGGCGGGCGCTGTAATGTAACAAACCGCCTGCCTGTTGAAGAAATTATCCGGCACATTCCCGGTAACGGCCGTTTTTTGTACAGCGCTTTTTCTGTGTTTAGCAATGAAGACATTATCCGTTTTTTTGAACAGCTAGGCGTGAAACTGAAAGAAGAAGACCACGGACGAATGTTTCCGGTCTCAAACCGGGCGCAGGACGTTGTGGAAGCACTGCTCGGTGAGCTTAAGCGCCTTCGGGTCGATATGCGCCTCGGCTCGCCTGTTGACTCACTATTGATGGATGAACAATATATACGCGGTGTCCGTCTGGTCTCCGGCGAAGATATTCATTCGAATGCAGTAGTGCTGGCAACAGGTGGAAAAGCGGTGCCGCAGACAGGCTCTACCGGTGATGGCTATCCATGGGCCCTGCAGGCGGGCCATACCATTACCGAGCTGTTCCCGACAGAAGTACCTATTACGTCAAAAGAGCCGTTTATTGTAAACCGCTCTATGCAGGGGCTTGCTCTTCGGGATGTCGGCTTGTCGGTGCTCAATAAAAAAGGCAAAGTGCTTGTTACTCACCGAATGGATATGCTGTTTACTCATTTCGGTTTATCGGGCCCTGCTGCCCTGCGCTGCAGCCAATACGTCGTGAAAGAAGGCAGGAAAAACGGCTTTCCCGTTCAAATGGCCATCGATGTGTTTCCAGACGGAAATGAACATGACGCAGGTGTTGCCATCCGCAAAACGATAAAAGAAGAACCGAAAAAAGCAGTGAAAAACAGCTTTAAAAAAATGGTGCCGGAACGATATCTGCACTTTTTGCTCCAGCAGGCCGGCATCGATCTTGAGACACCTGGAAACGGATTATCGGAAGCGTCCATCCGTGAACTCGCTTCTCTTTTCAAGTCATTTAAAATGTCCGTTCACGGAACATTGCCAATTGAAAAAGCATTTGTAACCGGCGGCGGTGTATCCGTAAAAGAAATCGAGCCCAAAACAATGGCTTCTAAAAAGAAAGATGGCCTTTTCTTCTGTGGGGAAATACTCGACATTCATGGCTATACCGGCGGCTATAATATTACGGCGGCTCTTATTACCGGACATATTGCCGGCACCAATGCAGCAGCCGTTCGATAAATAAAAAAACTGTGCGGAGCGAGTCCGCACAGTTTTTTATTTTTTCGGTGCTGTTTCACCTGTATAGTTCAGCATGCCGCCTGTCATGTTTGTGGCTTTAAAGCCGTTTTCAATGAGAAAGCGGGCTACATTCTCAGAACGTACACCTGAACGACATACGATGATATAGTCGGTTTCTGGATCAAGGCGATCCAATTCACCAGGAATGGTTCCCATGACGATATGCTCTGCTTCCGGGATCATGCCTTCTGCAACTTCATCTTCTTCACGAACATCGATCAGGGCCAATGCTTCACCGTTTTCGAGTTTTTGGCGTACTTCTTCTGCTGTAATCATTGGAATCATATTCTTCATCCCCTCAACATTAATTGGCTACAACGTTCACAAGCTTGCCCGGTACAGCAATAACCTTGCGAACCGTTTTACCAGTTAGTTCCGCTGCAAACTGTTCGTCCTGCATAGCCAGTTCTTCCAGTTGTTCACGCGTAGCGTCTTTAGATACCATACGTTTTGCTTTTACTTTTCCGTTCAGCTGCAAGACGATTTCAACTTCGTTATCGACAAGCTTTGACTCATCAAATTGCGGCCATGCTTCGTACGTTACCGTCTCGCTGTGGCCGAGCTTTTCCCATAGCTCTTCTGCCAAGTGCGGAGCAAGCGGTGATAGAAGCTTTACAAATCCTTCTGCGTATTCTGTTGGAATCGTTTCGGCTTTGTTCGCTTCATTTACAAATACCATCATTTGTGAGATGGCTGTGTTAAAGCGAAGGCCTTCATAGTCTTCCGTTACTTTCTTCACGGTCTGGTGATACACTTTCTCAAGCGCTGTATCGCCTTCGCCTACTTTTGATGTTAACGAACCATCATCCATCACAAGCAAACGCCAAATGCGGTCAAGGAAGCGGCGTGCTCCTTCTACGCCGTTCGTGCTCCAGGCAATCGATGCTTCAAGTGGGCCCATGAACATCTCGTAAAGGCGGAGCGTGTCGGCACCATGGCTTTCCACGATTTCGTCCGGATTAACGACGTTGCCTTTTGATTTACTCATTTTTTCATTGTTTTCCCCAAGGATCATTCCCTGGTTAAATAATTTCTGGAATGGCTCTTTTGTATGAACCACACCGATATCATACAGCACTTTATGCCAGAAACGCGCATATAGCAAGTGAAGTACAGCATGCTCTGCTCCGCCGATATAAATATCAACCGGCAGCCAGCGTTTTAAAAGATCGGCATCCGCAAGCGCTTCTTTGTTGGTCGGATCGATAAAGCGCAGGTAGTACCAGCAGCTTCCCGCCCATTGCGGCATTGTATTTGTTTCCCGGCGGCCTTTTTTGCCTGTTTCCGGATCCACGACATTCACCCAGTCTTCAATAATAGCAAGTGGTGATTCACCAGTGCCGGACGGACGAATTTCCTTCGTTTTCGGCAATACAAGCGGCAGCTCTGATTCTGGAACAGCTGTCATTGTACCGTCTTCCCAGTGAATAATCGGAATTGGCTCACCCCAGTAACGCTGACGGCTGAACAGCCAGTCACGAAGACGGTACGTCACTTTTTTCGTACCAATGCCTTCTTTTTCGAGCCAGGCGATCATTTGCGCAATCGCATCTTCTTTGTTTAAACCGTTAAGGAAGTCTGAATTAATATGCTCGCCGTCTCCTGTATAGGCTTCTTCTTCTACATTTCCTCCGGCTACCACTTCCTTGATTGGCAAATCAAATTTCCGCGCAAACTCATAGTCACGCTCATCATGTGCCGGAACGGCCATAATCGCACCCGTACCATATGTGATCAATACATAATCTGCGATCCAGATCGGCATTTTTTCACCGTTTACCGGGTTTACGGCATAAGCGCCTGTGAAAACACCGGTTTTGTCCTTGGCAAGATCGGTCCGCTCAAGATCACTTTTTGATTTGACTCCATCAATATATTGCTCGACGGCTTCTTTTTGTTCCGCTGTAGTAATTTTTTCAACAAATGGATGTTCAGGAGCCAAAACAGCATACGTCGCTCCAAACAGCGTGTCTGGACGCGTTGTGAATACCGTAAACGTTTCGTCATGGCCGTCAATATTGAACGTTACTTCTGCTCCTTCAGAACGGCCAATCCAGTTACGCTGCATATCTTTGATGCTCTCTGGCCAGTCCAACTCCTCTAAATCTTCGATTAAACGGTCCGCATAAGCCGTTATTTTAAGCATCCATTGACGCATTGGGCGGCGTTCAACCGGGTGGCCGCCGCGTTCTGATTTTCCATCAATCACTTCTTCATTTGCAAGAACCGTTCCTAGTGCCGGGCACCAGTTAACCGGCACTTCATCTACATATGCCAGCCCTTTTTTATACAATTCCAGGAAAATCCACTGTGTCCATTTATAATAATCCGGGTCTGTTGTATTGATTTCACGATCCCAGTCATAAGAAAACCCGAGTGATTTGATTTGACGGCGGAAGTTATTAATATTTTGTTCTGTAAATTCGGCCGGGTCGTTTCCAGTATCAAGGGCGTATTGTTCTGCCGGAAGCCCGAATGCATCCCATCCCATTGGATGAAGCACATTGTATCCCTGCATACGCTTAAAACGGCTTAAAATATCTGTTGCCGTATAGCCTTCCGGGTGACCAACGTGAAGCCCGGCGCCTGATGGATACGGAAACATATCCAGTGCGTAAAACTTCGGCTTATCCGAATCATTGTTCATTTTAAAAGTTTTATTTTGTTCCCAATAGTGCTGCCATTTTTGCTCGATCTTTTTGTGATCAAAATTCATGTTGAAACCTGCCTTCCGTTTATGTACTGCCGATCGAAAACTGAATACGCCGCGCTTCGCGGCCCACATAATAGATCTAATAGAAAACTCCTGCCCAGCGAGTGGGACAGGAGAGGTTTTTCTCTACCCAGAATGGAGCATTAGTCCGACGGCTTTCTTCATTAATCTTTACCTTTCATTTTAGAAAAATTCCAGCTAATATGCAAGCGCATTTTACCCGCTTCCCTCTTCATGCTACAATTTAAAACGAGCTTTAAAGGAGGAATGAATGATGACAAACCCGTTTCCGTACGCAAGCGACGACAGACGGTATCATACATGGAATTATCATTTGCGGCAGCACTTCGGTCATAAAGTATTTAAAGTAGCACTTGACGGCGGATTTGACTGCCCTAACCGCGACGGCACGGTTGCTTTTGGCGGCTGTACATTTTGCAGTGCAGCAGGCTCAGGTGATTTTGCCGGCGACCGGGTTGACCCGCTGGAAAAACAGTTTCATGATATAAAAACAAAAATGCACGAAAAATGGAAGCACGGAAAATATATGGCGTATTTCCAGGCATATACGAATACACATGCGCCGGTTGAGGTGCTTCGTGAAAAATACGAGACAGTCCTGAAGCAGGATGATGTGGTTGGTATTTCGATCGCCACACGTCCGGACTGCCTTCCGGATGACGTTGTTGACTATTTGGCTGAACTGAATGAGCGTACGTATTTATGGGTAGAACTCGGCCTGCAGACCGTTCATGAAAAAACAGCCCGCATTATTAATCGTGCCCACGATTTTCAAACGTATGTGGAAGGCGTTGAAAAGCTGCGCAAGCACAACATCCGTATTTGCTCCCATTTAATTAACGGCCTGCCGCTTGAAACTCCCGAAATGATGATGGAGACAGCCCAGGCTATCGCTGATTTAGATGTACAGGGCATTAAAATTCACTTGCTGCACCTTTTAAAAGGGACTCCTCTTGTCAAACAGTACGAAAAAGGCATGCTGGACTTTTTATCGATGCAGGACTATGCGAAGCTTGTTGTAGACCAGCTTGAAATCCTGCCGCCGGAAATGGTTGTCCACCGCATTACGGGCGATGGCCCAATCGAGCTGATGATCGGCCCAATGTGGAGTGTCAATAAGTGGGAAGTATTGAATGCCATTCATGCCGAAATGCAAAAGCGCGATACGTGGCAGGGCAAGTTCTACAAAGGAGCTATTGTGCAGCCATGACGCTAGATGGAATTTTGCCGTTCGCGCGGCTTCTCATTCAAAAAACCCTGTCAGATGCCCCATGCTTTGTCGATGCTACAGCCGGCAATGGACATGATACGGTATTTTTAGCCGGGCTGGCCGGCGAAGACGGCCGCGTTTTTGCATTCGACGTTCAAGAACAGGCGATTCATAATACAAAAAAACGCGTAGCAGAAGCGGGCTTCTCAAACCGTGTTTCGCTGTTTCATAGCGGCCATGAAGAGGTCCGAAAGCATATTCCAGACTTCTATCACAGAGGGATCAATGCAGCCATTTTTAATCTCGGCTACCTGCCAAAAGGCGACAAATCGATCATTACCAGACCGGATACCACTATTGAAGCCATCCGCCAGCTGTTTGATATGCTCAAACCCGGCGGTTTGATTGTACTCGTTGTATACCATGGCCATGCAGGCGGCGCTGATGAGCGGAATGCAGTGGTTGAATTTGCTGCCGGTCTTGACCAGCAGCGGGCACACGTTATGCAATACGGCTTTATCAACCAAGTAAACACGCCTCCTTTTATTGTCGCTATCGAAAAACGTCCGGCCATATAAAAAGCTTCCTCCTTTTAAAAGGAGGAAGCTTTTTTACAGATTGAAATATCTCTTTATGCAGGAGATTACTTTTTAACCATCAAATACATAAAATATGGAGCGCCGATCAATGTGACAATAATCCCTGCTGGTACAGAGGTTGTAAAAGGCATCAGGCGGCCGATCGTATCCGCTCCAAGAAGCAGCAGTGCGCCAATGACCGCCGCAACCGGCACAAAATGCTGATGACGCGGTCCTGTTAATCCTCTTGCAATATGCGGAGCCATCAAGCCGATAAACACAATGCCGCCGCTCACTGACACAGCTGCTGATGCAAGTGCAACGGATAGGAGCAGCAGCATAATCCGCTCCCTGCCAACTCTTACTCCAAGCCCCGCAGAAGTGCCTTCATTTAAGTTTAATAGATTCAATACATTTGATTTCCACAATACAGCCGGAATCAAGACAACCAGCCATGGCACCAATGCTTTTACAAAGTTCCAGTCATTACCCCATATATCGCCGGCAAGCCAGCCGGCGATAAATTCGTATTCGCGCGAGTCAAACTGTGAAGCAAGGATCAGCATGATGCCCGCCATCGCCATCGCCATGCCAACTCCTGCTAAAACAAGACGAATCGGATCAAGACCTTCTGTTTTATGATAGGAAACTGCGGAAATGATGAGTGCCGTCACCATGCCGCCAATAAATGCAAACAGCGGCACCATATATAAAAATGTAGAAGACTGCGGCGTAAAGACCAACGCGTAAATGGTGACCATCAAGCCCGCTCCCGCGTTAATGCCGAGAATTCCGGGGTCGGCCAGCGGATTGTGGGAGATACTTTGCAATATCGCGCCTGAGACGGCCAGCGCCGCTCCGGCAAGCATCGTAATCATCATGCGCGGCAGACGGAAGCTGTATAAAATAAGCTCTTCTCTAGGTGTCCCATTACCGAGCAGCGTTTCTAGAAGACGCATCGGCGGAACAGCCACTTTTCCTGACGCAGCACTTGCTATAAATAAAACAACAAGAAGTACAGCTGACACGGTGAAAACGCGTCTTGCTCTTTTCTTTAAATGATCATTCATTGTGTGAGCCGCCCCCTTTTGCGAATAAGATAAAGGAAAAACGGCACGCCGACAACAGAAATGACCGCGCCAACCGGTGTTTCAAATGGCGGGTTAATCATACGGGCTGCTGTATCAGCCAGCACAAGCATCATGCTTCCGAAAAGGGCTGAGCCCGGAATAATCCACCGATAATCCGTTCCGACAAGCGCCCGGACTAAATGTGGAGTCATTAAGCCAATAAACATAATCGGTCCCGCGACAGAGACGCCTGCCCCAGAGAGGATAAGCACGACCAAAATTAAAATCACTTTTACAAGCGTTGTCCGCTGTCCGAGCCCTTTAGCCATTTCCTCACCAAAGCTTAAAATAGTCAACGACCTCGACAGCAGAATGGCGGTCAGCAGACCAATTCCAACGACCGGAGCCAACACTTTAAGTTGAGGCCAGCTTGTCCCAGAAACACCCCCGGCCTGCCAGAAAGCAAGGTCTTGTGACAACTGAAACATAAGGGCGACACCTTCTCCAAGTGCCGTTAACAAAGCAGAAATGGCGGCCCCTGCGAGTACAATGCGCAGCGGCGAGAAGCCGCCTTTTTTGATTGAAGCCAGGCCGAATAATAAAACAGCTCCGACAACTGCACCGGCAAAAGAAAAAAGAATAGCCATTGTATAAGAACTGGCAGAAAAAAAGGCCAGCATACAGGCAAGGCCAAGACTTGCACCTGTATTCAAGCCAAGCAGACCCGGCTCCGCCAGCGGGTTGCGTGTAACCCCTTGCATAATAGCTCCTGCTGTTCCAAATGCCGCTCCCGTCAGCGCCGCTCCAATCTCCCTTGGCAGACGGATGCCCATAATAATTTGATCTGCTTCACGACTTGGATCAAATAAAAAAATAGCTTCCCAAACGGTTTTCAGCGTCAGTTCTGCTGCCCCGACTGAAACGGACAGCGCGAGACTGATCAATAAACCTGCAAATCCTGCTAAAAGAACGAATACTCCCGTCTTTGGACGGGAGCTTGCTTGTAATTCACTTGTATGATTCATACGGATCTTCCCTTTATTGCGCCGCTTTTTTCGTTAAAGCGTCTACGATAAAGTCAAGTTCTTTTTCAACTGAGATCGGATCATTGAAGTAAAAAGAATCCGAGTCAAATGTGATCACATTTCCTGCTTTCACAGCCGGAATGTTTTTCCAAAGGTCTGTTTCCATAAATGTTGAAGATGATACGTTGGCACCTTCTCCAACGAAAATATAATCACCTGCATACTCTGGAATCGCTTCAGCCGAGATGGCCTTATAGCCTGGTCCAAATGCTTCCGCTTCTACTTTTTCAGGGGCCTTCATGCCAAGAGCCTGATAGATGACTTCTGTTCCACGGCCCCAGTTTTTTCCGTATACATACGTGTCTTTACCGAATGTTTCAACTACAGTTGCTGTTGCATCTGTTCCAATCGCTTCTTGAACCTTTTTCTTTGCTTCTTCTGCTTTCGCATTCCATTCATCTACCCATTTTTGGGCTTCTTCTTCTTTGCCTAAAATTTTGCCGATTTCAAGATGCTGATCAAGATAATTGTATTTCTCGTAAGACAGTCCGACTGTTGGCGCAATTTCTTTGTATTTCGCCATGTTTTCGTCTCCTGTATACGTAATAATTAAATCCGGCTCTAAACCAATCAACGTTTCGTAATCATCTGGTGCTACTACTTTTGCATCTTTTAGCTTATCACCTAAAAACTTGCTTTTTGCAGACCAGTCTGTAATCGCAACAGGAGTTACACCAAGCTCCAGGAAATTCCCCGGATACGTAGCAGCCATGACAGCTACCCGTTCTGGGTTGGCCGGAATCTCAATGTCACCTTCTTCTGATGCATATGTACGTGTTTCTGCTTTTGTATTTGATTCTTTTTCCTGCCCGCTTTCTTCTTTCTCCTGAGAACACGCGGCTAGGAAAAGAGCACTTATGATCATAAGCAGCGGTAAAACTGAAAATAATTTACGCTTCATGTTGTTCGTCCTTTCTAAGTGAAAATGATTATCATTAACTAGGTAAATCTTATCGAAAATGATTCTCATTGTCAATGTTATTTTTTTAAAAAAGCTCCTTTTAAAGGAGCTCTTTATTACCCACTGTCTCAGCAAGTAATTGAAAGGAGCGTTTCTTTTTTTCAAAATCAAACAAGATCGTCACAGCCATGATCTCATCCGTCCCGCAATTTTGCGCTAATTCCTCCAGCTGCGTTCGAACAGTGTCCGGTCCTCCCACAATCATACGCTTTCGGTTTTCCTCAACATGCATCCGTTCAAACTTCCCATATGAGTAAGCCGCTGCTTTTTCCGGTGAAGGTGTGCCAGTTGATCGAATCCCCTGCCCGGTCATCATCAGGGACAGATCAAGGCTTCCCGCAAGAAAATCGGCTTCCTCATCTGTCTCTGCACATACAAGAAAAACAGCCACAGCGGATTTTGGCTCCTTTAAATGAGGAGACGGCTGAAAGGTGCGCCGGTACTCAGCCAGCTCATCGGGCCCCCCGTCGCCATTAATAAATTTAGCAAATACGTACGGCAGCCCTTTTTGGGCAGCGAGCGCTGCACTGGACGGGCTTGAACCAAGCAGCCACACATCAGGCGGTACTTCAAGAGCAGGAGTTGCCCTGACACCAGAATACGGATGGGGAACGGACTGATCATACAAATAAGCGAGCACATCATCAATTTGTTCCGGAAAGCGGTCTTTTTCCCGTTTCCGGCCATTCGACAGGGCAAACGAAGCCCTCGGCATACCGCCTGGTGCCCGCCCTACACCTAGATCGATTCGCTCCGGAGCAAGCGCAGACAGTACTTTAAAATTTTCAGCAACTTTATAAGCGCTGTAGTGCGTCAGCATCACACCGCCTGAGCCAAGCCGAATGCTGTTTGTTTTTGCTGCCAAATGGCCGAGCAGCACTTCTGGCGAAGAGCCCGCGAGTGTATCTGCATCATGATGCTCAGATACCCAAAACCGTTTGTATCCAAGTTCTTCCGCCCATTGAGCCAGCTCTACCGTTTCCTGAAGAGCTTTCATGGCGCTTTGTCCTTCCGACAAGGGAGACTGATCCAATATACTAAGCTTCATATTCCCCTCTCCTTTTACCGGCCGGCCTGGCGCATTTTCCGGTATGTTTTATAAGTTCGCCCATTCCAGTAAAAGAAAATACTGGCCGCTCCAGCCGTATGGACAAGCTTGCGGCAATGTCCACGCACGCTTTTTTTGCCAGCCGCTTTTTCTTCCGATAAGTAAACAGCCACAATGCCCTCAATTAAAAATGAATGAAACTTAGCGTGCGGCAGCCGTTCGGTTCCTTTTTTTGCCTGGCGCAAAAAGTGAAGAAACCGTTCCATCATTTCTGTTTCGCTATTGTAGTATGTACAGAAATTTAACTCGCCATCTTCCATATCTTCTTCCTGGTCAATAAAATAGTCGAGCAAAATGTGAATGCCCTGCCCATATGGGAAATAGCAGTCACGCACCATTTTGGCGTATGTAGGCGTAAACGCCGGCTGCATCGCGCAAGACATTAAGCAGTATACACCGACTGTCGAACCCGTGCAGGCGGCAAACTCATACCATTCCATTTCCGGTAAATCCGCTTTGTAACTCTCAAACCAGCGGACCAGGCGCTCTTCCCGCTCTTCTTCGCGGACATGCTTATGAATTTGCAGTTCGCTGTAGTAGCGGCTTAAATCCAGCACATGCGGTTTTGCAGCTCCAAAGAAAGGCATTTTTTCCACCACCTGGCGGCAGCCATCAACCAATGCATCTAAATAGCCGCCATCATTCTTGGTTTCACGAAATCGATAATAATCGCTTTTAGGATGGCCAGGAAAAAAACAGTCACGCAGCGCTTCATGAAGCGCCGCAAAATCATTCGGATCAAATGATGTAGTCTGGTCGCATAAATTATCGAGATAATCACAAATTAATTGATAAGGGACAATAAAAGAGATCGCTTCTTTCTGGCTATTACCGGCCAGCATGGAAATCACACCGCCTGCTTCGCAGTGAAAGTATTTTTTCTCATACACGTCCATTGCCTGCTTGCGCAGTTCCGGATTGGGTATTTGTTCCGCCAATTCCTTCCATTTGCTCCATTCTGTTTTCACAGCAGGGAAAATGGTTTTATATATTTTTCGCATTAACAGGAGCGAATTCGTAGGGACTGTCATGTTCTTACCTCACTTTTCCATAATAAAACCGAGCGACCGCAATCGGTTGTGGACAAAATCGAGCGCATATTGAAATACATCTTCCCGCTCTGGTTCGTTAAAAATTTCATGATAAAGGCCCGGCCATTCCTTGTATTGCAGCTCGGACAGCTCCAGCTTTTTGGCAAATGAACGGGCTGTACTTCCGTCGGTGATCCGGTCTTCTCCCGCCTGCATAATCAAGTGGGGAATATCCGGCACTTCTCCCGGTCCAGCTGTTGCGATTTTGATGGCCTGCACAATTTCTCTGTACCACCGAACCGATACTTTCCGGACAAACAAAGAGTCTTCAGCATCAAAGGCCCAAATTTCTTCGTTCCGGGTCGCCATTTCAGACGTAATGCCTGAATCAAATTTCAAGGACGGAGTCATTGAATTTAAGCCGTGTGTAAGCACATTTAAATGCTTAGGCGGCACATGTTTCATTTTAAATAGAGGAGACGACATAATGACCCCAGCAATCTCCGGCTTTTCCTCCTGTAAATAGCGGGTAATCACAAGCGCACCCATACTGTGGCCCAGCAAAAACACAGGGACGTTAAATTGGTATGCTGCCTGCACCCAGTCCGATAATTCATTCGTATATTCTTTAAAAGATGAAATGTGGCCGCGTTTTGCACGTGAAGTCATTCCCTGTCCAGGCAGATCTCCCATGACAACATGAAACCCGTTTTGCCGCCACATTTCAATAAGCCAGCCGTACCGGCCATGGTGTTCAAGGGCACCATGCACGATCACAATCACGCCTTTTGGCTTTTCTTCACATTCCCATTTCCACATATTGCTCTCTCCTTCAAAAAACGACAACCGTTTTTTCTATTATACAAATCTTTTGCTGTTCGATAAAATAAAACGGTATAACAGACAAAAAAGAAAGGGGCCTCAACCATGATTTATCCGTATAAAGATAAACAGCCGGTTATTGCTGAATCCGCTTTCGTTGCGGACTATACAACGATTACAGGAGATGTCGTGATCGGCGAACAATCCACTATTTGGTATAACACCGTCATACGCGGAGATGTTGCACCGACGATCATTGGCAGTAGAGTGAATATCCAGGACAATTCCGTTCTTCATCAAAGTCCAAACAACCCGCTCGTCATCGAAGATGAAGTGACAATTGGCCACCAAGTGATCTTACATAGCTGTAAAATTCGAAAAGGCGCCTTGATCGGCATGGGATCCATTATTTTAGACAATGCCGAAATCGGAGAAGGTGCATTTATCGGCGCGGGCAGCCTTGTACCGCCTGGCAAGGTAATTCCTCCAAATACAATGGCCTTCGGACGGCCTGCTAAAGTAGTGCGAAATGTAAACGAAGAAGACCGCAAAGACATGGAACGTATCGTGCGTGAATACGCTGAAAAAGGCCAGTATTATAAATCTATTCAAGCATAAAAAAAACCATGCCCAAGTATTTGGGCATGGTTTTTTTATTACTTCGCAGCTGCTTTCAATGCTTCTGCTTTATCTGTACGTTCCCACGGAAGATCTACATCCGTGCGGCCAAAGTGGCCATAAGCTGCTGTCTGACGGTAAATCGGACGGCGAAGATCCAGCATTTTAATAATGCCTGCTGGACGAAGATCGAAGTTTTGACGGATTACGTCAACAAGCGTTTCTTCCGCTACTGTTCCAGTTCCGAACGTATCAACTGAAATGGACACCGGATGTGCTACACCGATTGCATAAGCAAGCTGTACTTCACATTTGTCCGCAAGGCCTGCTGCTACGATGTTTTTCGCTACATAGCGTGCTGCATAAGCGGCAGAGCGGTCAACTTTTGTTGGATCTTTACCAGAGAATGCGCCGCCGCCGTGACGTGCATATCCGCCGTACGTATCTACAATGATTTTACGGCCTGTTAAGCCTGCATCCCCTTGAGGTCCGCCGATAACGAAACGGCCCGTTGGGTTAATAAAGAATTTTGTTTCCGCGTCGATTAATTCGGCTGGAACCACTTCATTAATCACTTGTTCGCGAATTTCTTTTTGAATTTGCTCAAGTGTTACTTCTGGATGGTGCTGCGTAGAAATAACGATTGTATCAACACGAACAGGTTTGCCGTTTTCATCGTACTCAACTGTTACTTGCGTTTTACCATCTGGACGAAGGTAATCAAGTGTCTCGTTTTTGCGCACTTCTGTTAAACGGCGTGCCAATTTATGAGCAAGTGAGATTGGAAGCGGCATAAGCTCTTCTGTTTCGTTACACGCAAAACCGAACATTAAGCCCTGGTCTCCGGCACCGATTTCATCAAGCTCTTTATCCGTCATTTGACCTTCACGCGCTTCAAGAGCTACGTTAACCCCTGCTGCAATATCAGGTGACTGTTCATCGATAGATGTTAAAACCCCTGCTGTTTCAGAGTCAAATCCGTATTTTGCACGAACATACCCGATTTCTTTTACCGTTTCACGAACGATTTTTGGAATATCCACGTAAGAAGTAGTGGTAATTTCCCCTGCAACAAGAACAAGTCCAGTTGTTACAGATGTTTCCGCTGCCACGCGGGCATTCGGATCTTTGTCAAGAATGGCATCAAGAATCGCATCGGAAATCTGGTCACAGATTTTGTCCGGATGTCCTTCCGTTACGGACTCTGATGTAAACAGACGGCGCTGTTTTGTCATGAAAAAATTCCTCCTTAAAATCAGTGTGTACGGTACTCATTTCCCTCAGGTGATCCAGAAAATAAAAAAACTCTCCCGGCATTGAGAGAGGAAAGGTTGTTTTCACTCGGGCCTTTCACTCTTATCGTCCAAGGCTGATCCTTGCTCAGGTTTAGCACCTTGTCCGCAAAGTACGGCAGGTTGCTGGGTTTCACAGGGCCTGTCCCTCCACCAACTCAGGATAAGAGTATCCGTTCAAGTGTCAATGTTACGAAATATCGCGCTTCGTGTCAACCCGTTTCTCTTTCAAAAAGCAAACAATTTTTAAAGGTACTTTTTTGTGTATCCTGCTTTTCTTCCTATTTAATTAAAATTCACATATTTACTAGCATGGCCCAAAAAATATAAAAATATACGAAAAATTTCATCCAATAGTATAGACTATTCATTTCAATGTGTTATACTAATTTCAAGTTAATCAAACACATTAAAACTCAAATAAAGGATGGTTGTACATGATGAACTCTTTAACTGTTTCCAGCGAATTAACTGAGCTGCTCAAAGGCTCCAATATTCTCGTTCAGCCTTCTGTACCGGTTCTTGTAGAAAAGGTACTTCAGCGCGGCGAAGGTGTTTTAACCGCGTCCGGTGCTGTTCGCGCCGAAACAGGCAAATATACAGGCCGCTCTCCAAAAGACAAGTTTACTGTCCGGGAAGCATCTGTTGAAAACAGCATAGACTGGGGTTCAGTCAACCAGCCGATTTCTGAAGAAGCGTTTAACCGCTTGTATGAAAAAGTGGTTTCTCATTTAAAAGAAAAAGAAGAACTGTTTCTTTTCAAAGGCTTTGCCGGCGCGGATCAAAAACACCGTCTTCCGATTCAGGTTGTAAATGAATATGCCTGGCATAACCTATTTGCGCACCAATTGTTCATTCGTCCAACGGAAGAAGAGCTTAAAACCCATGACGCAGGCTTCACTATTTTGTCAGCGCCTTCTTTCCAGGCGGATCCTCTTACAGATGGCACAAACTCTGAAACATTTATTATTGTTTCCTTTGAACAGCGTGTTATTCTTATTGGCGGCACAGAATATGCCGGTGAAATGAAAAAATCCATTTTTTCTGTGATGAACTACCTTCTGCCGCAAAATAATGTCCTGCCAATGCATTGCTCAGCAAACGTCGGCTACGAAGGAGATGTAGCCCTGTTCTTCGGTCTTTCGGGTACTGGAAAAACGACGCTTTCCGCTGATCCAAACCGCCGTTTGATTGGCGATGATGAACATGGATGGTCCGCCAACGGGGTGTTTAATATTGAAGGCGGCTGCTATGCAAAGACAATTGGCCTGACACGCGAAAAAGAACCACAAATTTTTGATGCGATTCGTTTTGGTTCTGTTCTTGAAAATGTTGTTCTTGATTCTAAAACACGGGAGCCGGATTACGACGATAACACATTAACCGAAAATACACGGGCCGCTTACCCGCTTCAAGCCATTGATAATATTGTAGACCCGAGCGTTGCCGGTCATCCGAATACGATTATTTTCCTGACTGCAGATGCGTTTGGTGTGCTGCCTCCAATCAGCAAACTGTCGAAAGAACAAGCAATGTACCACTTTTTAAGCGGATATACGTCTAAACTTGCTGGTACAGAACGCGGTATTACAAGCCCTCAGGCAACGTTCTCTACTTGCTTTGGGTCACCGTTCCTGCCGCTGCATGCAACGGTTTATGCAGAAATGCTCGGCAAAAAAATCGATGAGCAAAATGTGCAAGTTTTCCTCGTGAATACAGGCTGGACAGGCGGCGAGTATGGAACTGGCGAACGAATGAAGCTTTCCTACACACGTGCAATGATTCAAGCTGCTCTAGAAGGCGAATTGGCGCACACACCAACTTATAAAACAAAAGTTTTCGGCCTGGAAATTCCGCTTCATGTTCCAGGTGTGCCGGATGATGTTTTGATTCCACGCAAGGCATGGGCGGATGAAAAAGCCTTTATGCAAAAAGCGCAGGAATTAGCAGCAAAGTTCCGGGAAAACTTCAAAAAATTCAGCGGTGTAGCAGATGAAATTGCCCAAAAAGGCGGTCCGCTTCTTTAACCCATACAAAAAGCCCGAAGGATTGGGGACTGACCCCCGTTTTTGAGACAGGGATCAAAACACCTTTAAGCAGCCAGCTGCCGGTACGCAACCGGTGGCTGGTTGTTTAGTTTCGCTTGAATACGGATATGGTTATAATAGTGAATATAGTTTTCGACAGTTTGCTCTACGATGGCCGTCGTAGTGCTGTCTAACTTGTCGAGATAGAACGTTTCAGACTTTAGCGAGGAATGAAACGATTCGATGGAGGCATTATCAGCGGGTGTCCCTTTTCGGGACATGCTCATGATAATGCCTTTTTCTTTGACTGCCTGTTGATAAGCGTGAGATGTGCAAACAGATCCCTGGTCGCTGTGCAGGATGCACCCTTCTGGGAGGGAAGAAAGCTGCGACAGGGTGTCGAGCACAAAATTTGTGTCCTGGCAGTCTCCAATAGAATAGGCAATAATCTCACCGTTAAATAAATCCTGGATACTTGAAAGATACAGCTGTTTCTGGCCAAAAGGCAAGTATGTAATGTCTGTGACGAGCTTTTGAAGGGGCTGATCTGCCTGGAAATCACCTTTCAATAGATTATCGGTAATATGACAAGGCTGTCCTGTCTGCCTGCGTTTCTTCACTTTCACCCGGCACTGCCAGCCATACTTCTGCATCATACGCTGTACCGCTTTATGGTTAATCAACATCTCCCGTTTTAATAAGGCTGTGATTTTACGATAGCCATATCGAAACTTATGGTTCCGGCACAACGTGCCGATTTTTCGTTCAATGGCCTGCTTGGATGTTTCTTCCCGGCTCTGTCTTCTCCAGCGATAGTAAGTGGATCTAGTAATACCAAGATGCCGGCATATTTCCCTGACGGGCAAGCTGTTTTTGAGTTCTTCCACTAATTCTACGGCTGTTTCCGGTACCACTTCCTCTCCAATTCTTCGTACTTTTTTAAGACTTCAATCTGCTGTTTTAGATACCGGTTTTCTGCTTTCAGTTTCTCTGTTTCGTTTTCCTCCTCAGGTCCTTTTCCGAAGGAATATTGTTTGCCCACTGGCTGATCAAACCGATGAAGTTCGCCTGCTTTGTACCATTTCATCCATGTTTTAAGCTGTGTCTTATTTCGGATATTTAATTCCTTCAAGACTTCTTTGACCGGCACTCCAGCTAATCTCATTTTTACAGCTTTCATTTTTACTTCCGCTGGATAACTGACTCTTGTACCCATAGAAAAAAACACCTCCAAGTTGTTTTCAGGTATTCCATACCCGTTTTCAACTTAAAGGTGTTTTTATTTGTCTCACTCTATGGGGTCAGTCCCATTGATCCTTCGGGCTTTCTTACTTTTTGTCTACACTCTTAAAGCCCGAGAGACTGTTTCTCGGGCTTTCATTTTTTAATTCGTTGATTTCAAAGAAACGAGCGTATACGTAATGGTCGTTTTCTCCTGTTGCCATTCTACTTTTTTAATGAGGGCGGTACCGCTTTGTTCGCTGTCCTTTGTTTTAAACACGGCAATTGGAATATCAATTGGATAAAGCCGGTAGCCGTCTTTTTGAAGAACGAACCGATTTTCTTCCTCCCGTACTTCATTTCCTTTTGTGACAATCATCGTATTTAGTTCCATAGGCATTCCCATGATTTTAGTCCCCCTTTATCCATTTTGCAATGTAGCCGACAATCTGACGGTTTACTGCAGGTGGTATGTAATGATCATATTTATCCAAATACATCGTGTCTGCATGCGGCACAGCTTCCTTCAGCCGGTAAGCATGCTCTACCGATACATTCTTGTCACTGCGGCCGTGAATAATCAGCACGGGCGCTGTGATCTGGCCGGCTTCTTCCAGAGGTGTCCGCCAGTCGTACGCCTCCGGCACTTTTTGGGGCGTTCCGCCTATCACACGTTTCATCATTCGGCGCATATCCTTTCTTTCTTCATACGTAAGTTTCATGTCGGATACGCCGCCCCATGTAACAAGTGAAGACACCGGCCGGTGAATGGCTGTCCAAAGAGCCATAATGCCGCCTCGTGAAAAGCCAAACACATGAATCCGGCCATTTTTTACACGCGAATGATTTCTTAAAAGGTCAAAAGCGCTAAAGGCATCTTCGCGGTCTTCTCCTGCGAAGTCTTCATTTCCTTCTCCGCCGCGATTGCCTCTGTAAAACGGTGCGAAGACAATAAATCCTTCTGCAGCGAATTCGGCGACTCTTGACGGCCGCACCATGCCAATGCCTTTAATACCGCCTCGCAAGTATAAAAAACCTTCGTACGATTCCTGGTCAGCCGGCTCCGCTAAAAAGCCTTTTACTAAAAGACCCGCAGACTTATAATGAACCAGGAAAAGACGTACATGTGGATTTGGCGATGGGTACGGTATACACTCCATTAGACCAGCCCCTTTCTCCTTACTTCTGATAACGCGAGCGGAATCATTTCATCTTTCATTAAAAAAGAATAATGAGCTCCAAAGCGCGCTTCGAGCAAATCATCCTTTTCTATATATGGACCGTCTGTTTCTAAATAATCTTGTTTCTTTTTTATATCCGTTACGTGCGCAAAAAAAACCGCTTTTAAAAACGGCTGTTCTGGTGCATGAACATAATACTCACCTATGAAGTGCAAACCGGATATCGCGGCCCCCGTTTCTTCTGCCACTTCCCTGTGGGCTGCTGCTTCAAGCGTTTCACCCGGTTCTCTTTTTCCCCCCGGACATTCAAGACCTCGTACTTTATGTTTTGTTAAAAGCCAAGAATGCTCGAATCGGCATAAAACAAGAACGTGAGACGGCGCCCTTCCAAACGCTCCTCTTGTAAACACCATCGTAACAGGATAATTGTTTTGATCGGTAAAACTGTGCAACCGGCATCCCTCACCCCTGCTTGCTTTCTCTCTATTATACGTCATTTCTCCACTTTTTTATATGTTGTCGTGCGTCTTCATCTCCAAGTTCATAGATTTTTTCGTATACCGCCATCATATAGTCGTCATATCGGTCATTGTTTTGATCTTCATGATACGGAATAGCAGGAACGTGCGCCCGCCAGAACGAGCCAAAGTCCTCCCGGTTCATTCCATTTAACAGCTCACGCAGCGATTGTATTTCCTTATCATTGGCAAAAACACGAAAATTCCATGGGGACACATCCGGCTGTGACTGAATTTCTCCATTCGCGATGGCAATATAGTAAGGCTGTTTTTCCACATTAATCCCTCCTTTTTACAGCATGTGCGCTTTTTCTTTTCTTCATTCAATAAAAAAAGTTGGAATATGATAGCGTTTTCATGTATAACTATATATATATTCTTAAAAAGGAGGCACAGCGATGAAATTTGTAAATGAATTGTTTGAACTGTATCGCGGCCGGCTGCAAGGAACAGAAGACGACCTGGATATGATCACGCTGACCGTTCTTGGTGAAATGACTGAGACAGATATCCTGTCCATCATTGGAGAAATGCCTAATGAAGAACTTGCCTGGCTGTTCCGCGTTTATTTGTACGAAGGATTAAAAGAAAAATTCAACCAGGATCAAATACCTGCCGACCGAAACCGCCTGCTCCATTAATACATAAAGAAAAAACGGAGAGGACTCATTCTCCGTTTTTTTGTTTCCTTTCATAAAAAAACCGAGCTCTTATCGGCTCGGCTTGTTCATTATTTTCCTAGGAATGATTTAAGCATCCAAACATGCTTCTCCAGGCTTTGGTGGATCGCCAGAAGCATATCGCCTGTTGTTTCATCGCCTACTTCAGCGGCTAAATCCATTGCCTCTTTTAATTCGCCAGTCAGCGTTGTAAAGTCATTAACAACTGACTGTACCATTTCTTCCGCAGATTCCTGCCCTTCTGCTTCATTTACCGTTGCCAGTTCAAGGGATTCACGAAGCGTTGCTACCGGCTTTCCGTCCAGCGCCAAAAGACGCTCAGCCAGCTCATCAATATGCCCGCTTGCTTCAGTGTATAACTCTTCAAATTTTGCATGCAGCGTAAAGAACTGAGGTCCTTTTACATACCAATGATAGTTATGAAGCTTTGTATAAAGCACCGTCCAGTTTGCAACCTGTTTGTTTACACTGCTGATTAACTGTTCTGACATAAAAGAATCTCCTCCAACATTTTCAAATTTATCTCGACCTTTTTAGTATACCACTCTTATACAGAACTAAACAAAAACGTGATACACTATGAAAAAAGGAGAGATTTCCTTGTCGGATATGATGATGGTCCTTATCGTTTCTATGCTTGTTGTTCTCGTTGTACTGGCTCTTTCCTTATTCACCATTCAAAAAGGATACAGTTACAAACATACGATTGATCCGCCAAAAGAAAACTCCGCATATGAAAAACAGGAGGAAAAATGAAAAAGCTATTCTTGTTTTTGATCCGCTTTTACCAAAAAGGAATTTCACCGCTAAAGCCGCCTTCATGCCGCTTTTATCCGACTTGTTCCCATTATGGGTACGAAGCCGTTCAAAAGCATGGAGCCCTAAAAGGCGGACTGCTTGCTGTTATTCGTATTTTAAAATGCCATCCATTTCACCCTGGCGGCGTAGATTATGTGCCCGAAAAGTGGCCGCTAAAAAAAAGAAATTGAATTAAGCGGAATAAACCGCTTTTCGCTGCTTTTCTATTCGCTTCCGGCTGACTCCGAAGCCAATGCCTGGTTCCTGCGACAAATGAATCCGGCCGTTTTGAACAAAAATGCCGGGCTCAATAAAATCTTCTTCCCAGTAATAGTCAGTGGAAACAATGTCACCTGGCATCGTAAATCCCGGAAGCGAAGCAAGCGCCACATTGTGTGCGCGCGAAATGCCAAATTCAATCATTCCGCCTGCCCAAAGATCGATATTCTGTTGAAGGCAGTAATCATGAATGCGTTTTGCTTCCGATATTCCTCCTACCCGGCTGAATTTTACATTGATCACCCGGCAGGCCTTCATTTCAACCGCACACTTGGCATCATGGAAAGAACGGATGCTTTCGTCTAAACAAACCGGTGTCTTAAGCTGGCGCTGCAGCTTTGCATGGTTCCACATGTCGTCTGCTTCAAGCGGCTGCTCGATCATCATCAGTCCATATGTATCGAGCGTTTTTAAATGATCGATATGCTGCAGCGAGTAGGCTGAATTGGCATCAGCCATCAGCGAAATGTATGGGTATGCTTTACGAATTGCTGTCAGCATTTCGATGTCAGAGCCCTGGCTGATTTTCACTTTAATGCGCCCGTATCCGGCTTCAACATGAGCTTGTATGCGCTCCAGCATCTCGTCCGTCGTTTTTCCTGAGGCAACCGCTCCGACCGAAATGGATGAGCGCGTTCCGCCAACCACTTCAAAAAGCGGCTGATCCAGCTTTTTAGCGTACAAATCCCATAGTGCTGATTCTACACCCGCTTTAGCCATCTGATTGCCCCGTACAGCCCAAAAAAGGGACGATGCATCCGCCGGATGAGAAATGTCATGCTCTTTCAGCAGCGGAAACAGCACGTCCTTTATAATGTGCCACTCTGTGGCCACCGTTTCTTCCGTGTACCATGGCGTAGAAAAAGCGGACGCTTCTCCCCAGCCTACTGTCCCATTCCGGTCTTCTACCTCAATGATAATCGCTTCCCGCTTCGTGACCGTTTCCAAGTGTGTGTAAAACGGCGCTTTCAGCGGCATTTCTACTACATGCATCGTGAGCCGCTTAATGTTCATAACGCTCACTCCACTGCCTGGCCAGTTCACGCCGGAGCAATTTATTTGCCGCATTTCTCGGCAGGACTTCTACTTCAATAAAATAAGCCGGCACTTTAAAACGGGCGAGCTTTTCCTGACAGAAATGCAGTAATTCTGCTTTCGAAACCGGAGACTGCGCCACATAAAAAGCAGCGGGAACACTTCCCCATTTCTCATCCGGCACACCCGCCACCCCGGCTTCTAAAAGGGCTGGATGACCGGTAAGGACGGACTCGATTTCGGCCGGGTAAATATTTTCACCGCCAGAAATAATTAAATCGGAACGGCGGTCCAGCACATATAAAAATCCTTCTTCATCAAGCCGGCCGATATCTCCAGTCCGAAACCAGCCGTTTTGAAAAGCCCGCTCGTTCGCGTCCGGACGGTTTAAGTAGCCTGGCGTCACGTTGGGGCCGCTGACCCAAATTTCTCCCTCGTCTTCTCCATCAATATGGATCGCACATGGAAACAAAGGCTTGCCGGCGGAACCGATTTTCCGGAAAGCATCTTCTGGTGCGAGCGTTACAATTTGAGAGGAAGTCTCAGTCATGCCATACGTTTGGTAAACAGGGATGCCTTTTGCCTGGCACGTCTCCAATATGGGAAGAGGAGCAGGGCCTCCGCCAAGAAGAACACAGCGAAGCCGGGCGTGGTACGCTCCCTCGAGTGTATGCAGCATGGAAGAAAGCATGGCCGTGACAACTGAAATCATGGTCACTCGTCCTTCTTGTAACAGTCCGTTTACATAGTTCGGATCAAATTTTTCGATGAGGCACACTTCCATCCCATACAACACGCTTTTCATTAAAATAGAATACCCTGAAATATGAAATAGAGGCACCGCACAAAGCCAGGCATCGTCCGAGTGAAGACCAAGATTTAAAGCCGAAGCTGTCGCGCTGGCATAATGATTGCCATAGGTCTGTTTAACACCTTTTGGCCGTCCTGTTGTACCAGACGTATACATAAGCGAGCAAATGTCTTCTAAAGCAAACATTTCACGCTTGTTTTCTTTCGCTGCTTTCCCGAATGAGGTAAAACAAAAAGAGCGTATATCTGTCACAGAATGAGCTTTATTCTGATGCTCCCCGTCATACAGCAGACACACAGCATCGGCATCTTGAAGCTGCCAGGCCAGTTCTTCTGCAGCCAGCCGGCTGTTTAGCATCACTGCTGCAGCGCCGATCTGCTGAAGAGCATGAATGAGAAAAACCGTGTCCGGCCGATTTCCTGCCAGCACACCGCAATAGTCGCCTTTTTTTATTCCCGCTGCCTTCAATTGACCTGCCAGCACGGATGCTTTATCGAACAATTGTGAAAAGGTCCACGTTTCGTCATAAAAAGCAAGAGCCGTTCGCTCAGGAGTTAAAAAAGCACGCTGCTGAAGCCAGTTTGGCATGTTCATTATGATCATCCTTTCCATTTAAAAAAAGAGTGTCCGGTATAGGACACTCTTTCGATTTCGTTACGGGAATCTTGGGAACTGGCCAAAGTCTGGATCGCGTTTTTCTTTGAACGAATCGCGTCCTTCTTTTGCTTCATCTGTTGTGTAGTAAAGAAGCGTCGCATCACCTGCAAACTGCTGCAGGCCTGCAAGACCATCTGTGTCCGCATTCATAGCCGCTTTGATAAAGCGAAGCGCCGTCGGGCTCTTTGAAAGCATTTCTTCCGCCCACTGCACCGTTTCTTCTTCTAATTTTTCAAGTGGTACAACCGTGTTTACAAGACCCATGTCCAATGCTTCCTGCGCATTGTACTGACGGCAAAGGAACCAAATTTCACGCGCTTTTTTATGGCCGACGATGCGTGCCAGGTAACCTGAACCGTAACCAGCATCAAAGGAGCCGACTTTCGGTCCTGTTTGTCCGAATACAGCATTGTCTGCTGCAATCGTTAAATCACATACAACGTGAAGCACGTGGCCGCCGCCGATTGCATAGCCTGCCACCATTGCGATTACCGGCTTTGGAATAACACGGATCAAACGCTGTAAGTCCAGCACGTTTAAGCGTGGAATTTGGTCATCTCCTACGTAGCCGCCATGGCCGCGCACTTTTTGGTCACCGCCGGAGCAGAATGCTTTTCCGCCTTCACCGGCTAAAATAATAACGCCAATTTTAGAATCGTCACGCGCATATGCAAATGCATCGATCATTTCCGTGACTGTTTTCGGACGAAATGCGTTATGTACTTCGGGACGGTTGATCGTCACTTTGGCAATGCCATTATACGTTTCATACTTAATGTCTTCGTATTCGCGTTCTTTTACCCAATTAATTTCCACTTTGTTGTCCTCCTTATTGATTCAACAAAAACGTCTTTACTATTGTACCAAATTTTTCGCGCTGCTCCACATGAATTGCATGGCCTGCTCCGTCAAACTGAATCCATTCACAAAATGGAAGCCGCTCCTTCATCCGGCAGGCGATACGTGTAAATTTTTTATCTTGCGTTCCTGTAAGCAGCAAAACAGGCATGCTAAGCGTTTGAAGCCGGTTCCAATACGATGGCTGGCTGCCCGTTCCCATCAAACGAAGTGACGACGCCAGCCCTTCTGCCGACTGGGCCAGGCGCTCCCTCCGGACCTTTTCTTGAACAGCCGCTGGCAGTTTTTTCTGCGAAGCAAACATTGGAATACTTTCCCAAAAATTAACGAACGAGGCAACGCCTTCCTGTTCAATTCGTTGAGCCAGTTTTTCATCTGATTGCCGCCTTGCTGCACGCTCTTCTTCACTCTCGAGCCCCGGTGAAGTGCTTTCAAGCACCAAAGACCGGACCGCTTCTGGGTAAAGAAGCGCGAGAGCCAAAGCGAGGCGGCCGCCCATTGAATAACCGATAAGGTGAAAAGAAGAAAAACCGGCGTCATTCATCATCTTTTTAAGAGATTCAGCTTCTGTTTCCAAATCTGCTGCTAAACGGTTCGTTTGTCCATGCCCGGCAAGATCGGGCATCACAAGCTGAAAGGGAAAATGCTCGTCCAGGCCTTCCCACGTAGAAGAACTTCCCGTAAAACCATGCAGCAATAAAACCGGCTCTCCTTCGCCTTTCACTTGACGAAAAACGGTCATTGAATCACCTGTTTTGCAGCTGCAATCGCTCTTTGCCATAACTCCCGGTGAATCGCTGTGTTTTGGGAACGATCCGTTAATGCTTCTAATATGGTGATTCCGTCCCGTTTCACGGACAGCTCTCTTTGAAGCTCGCCGCTGTTCTCAATTCGAACGTAGTGGCAGCCGTAAAGTGCAGCTGCATGATCAAACTTTAAGCCAGACGGAGTGCCGAACAGCCTTTCAAAATGCTTTCGTTCCCCCGCCTGCGGCAAATAAGAAAAAATACCGCCGCCATTGTTGTTCATAATTAAAATGGTCATCGACAGGCCGTTCATTTTGGCCGCCAGCAAACCATTTACATCGTGAAAAAATGATAAATCTCCCATAACAGCATAAACCTTTTCCCCGCTTGCGGCAATGCCAAGAGCTGTAGAAACAAGACCGTCTATACCGTTTGCCCCACGATTTCCGTGAAGACGAAGAGTTTGTTCGCCTGAAAATAAAAAGGAATCAAGATCTCGAATCGGCATACTGTTTCCTGCAAAAACAGAAGAGCCGGATGGCACTGCCTCTAAAAACTGCCGAAACAATGAACCTTCGTCCATGCCTTCTGCTTTTTTCATCTCCGAGCGGGCTGCTTCGTTTATGTTCTGCCATAATGCGTACCATGAAGAGCGGCTTCCTTCCAATCTCTGTATCATTTCACGGCAAAAAGCGGCTTCATCTACATTCACCATATGAGTCGCAATGTGGGAAGGGTCACGCCATCCTCCGTCTGCGTCTACAATCACATGCACCGCATCCTGATGACGCTTCATATATTGCATGAGAGATTTGGAGACCGGCAGCGCACCAAACCGAACGATCGCTTCTGGTTTTAACGCGTCTTTCACCTCATCATCACGTAAAAAGGCGTCATAACTGTCAATCACTGCTTTGTCCGTACGAAGCTGCGAAAGCGGATCGGCTACAACCGGCCAGCCTGTTTTTTCGGAAAGCGAAAGGATCGCTTCTGACATCTCCGGCTTCACAATCTCTCCTGCTACAATAAGACCTTTTTCAACTTTGAGTGCTCCTGCTACATCATCCAGCATAATCGGATCCGGCACCTTTCTGCCAGAAATCAGCCGAACGGGAGCAGGGATTTTGATTCGTTCAAAAATACCATCATAATCCGGTACGAGCGGCTCACGGTAAGGAAAATTTAAATGAACCGGCCCTGCCGGTTCAGCAAGTGATTCAAAAACCGCCCGGGCACCTTGTGTGCGGACGTACTGCAATGCCGACTGATCTGATTCAGGAAGGGCCATTTCCGCAAACCATTTTGCTGTATGACCGTATAAGTGAAGCTGGTCAATCGTCTGCGGAGCACCAACATCCCGGAGTTCAGGCGGACGGTCTGATGTCAGCACAATAAGCGGAACGCGTGAGATTTTCGCTTCTGCTACTGCCGGCATGTAGTTGGCCGCCGCCGTGCCGGATGTACAAAGAAGCGCAACAGGATTTTGTGTGGCTTTAGCCAGCCCAAGCGCAAAAAAACCCGCCGACCGCTCATCCACTTGAATAAAAGTGCGCAGCCGGGGATGCTCTTCCATTAATAGCGCCATCGGTGTCGAACGGGAGCCGGGGCTGATAACCGCCTCCTTGACTCCCGAACGGACCAGGCTGTCTATAAAATGTGCATTGTATTGTGTCATGTTGTCCTGATGATTATTCATTGCCGCCTCCGATCGCCCGCAGCATCGGCCGCAGCTTCATGTTTGTTTCCTCAAGCTCCATCTCCGCAACAGACTCCGCCACTACTCCACAGCCTGCATATAAAAATGCTTCGTTCTGTACCAGTAATCCAGAGCGAATCGCCACCGCAAACTCACCATTTTTCCGGTAATCCATCCAGCCAACCGGCGCTGCATAAAAGCCCCGGTCCATATCTTCCAGTTCACGGATCACACCGAGTGCTTTTTCACTCGGAAGTCCGCCAAGTGCAGGAGTTGGATGAAGTGCCTGAACAAACCGCAGAATAGACTCGTCCTTGTCCGCTTCTCCGATGACCGGCGTATACAGATGCTGAATATCTCTTACTTTCATTACGACCGGCGCATCCGGCACGGCCACATAATCGCACATCGCCTGCATTTCCTCTCGGATCATCTGCACAACATAGTCATGCTCCATCCGGTTTTTACTGTCATGCAGCAGTGCATCCGCTAATTGCTCATCTTCCTGCTCTGTTGCACCGCGGG
The DNA here is from genome assembly GCF_032341995.1 of Domibacillus sp. DTU_2020_1001157_1_SI_ALB_TIR_016. Classification (NCBI taxonomy): domain Bacteria; kingdom Bacillati; phylum Bacillota; class Bacilli; order Caryophanales; family Bacillaceae; genus Domibacillus; species Domibacillus sp. DTU_2020_1001157_1_SI_ALB_TIR_016. The sequence continues at coordinate 1,000,293 of NZ_CP135439.1, read as the reverse complement.
CTGTTGAACCGGCAAGGCACGTTGTTAAAACGGTTTGTGCCCGTTTCTTCACAAGCCGTTCAGGAGAAGCGCCTAAAAAACAGCTGTCCATTGCTTCAATAGAAAAAACGAAGCTGTCCGGCTGTCCCTCGTCCAAGCGGCGAAGAATGCGGTCTGACGAAATAGTACCGTCAAAAGCAGCGGTTGCTTTGCGGGCCAGTACTACTTTCTTCAGATCATCATCTGCTTCAATTCGATGAACCGCAGCTTGAACGGACTCCTTCCACGCTTGTGTATCCCCAGCACGAAGTTCCATTAATACCGCTTCTTTTTCGAATGAACGCTTCAAACCTGACAAAATGGCCTGCTTCCGTTCTTCAATTTGATCAAACAACCGGCCTGACTCTGCATCTTCGCACATCATATTGACCGTTACATATGTTTCACCGCCATAAACCGTCATCATTAATTCCGGCACATAAAAAAAAGACGGTGCAAAGCGGGACCACTCTTCTCCTTGAGAGCGAAGCGGATCAAATGAAAAACCGCCAAATGCAACGGGCCCTGTCCCGTAAATATCATAAGGATTATGGATGGAAGCACGCTTCATCAGGGCATCCCACTGCCCTTCCACATCCTCAAACCGCTCGGCTTTGCTGCTTTGGATCGTCTGTACGCTGCCGAGTCCTGCAATCGTTCTTTCCCCGTCACGGTCTTTGAAATAAAACCGTTCTCCTTTGTACCATTCTTTTCCATTTTCATAAAAACAGATCGGGTCGCCTTTTTCCACTTTTTCTACATAACTGAATAAAGTCGAACCGTTTATTTCGTTTATAAAATCAACAAAGGCCCCTTTAAGCGGGTGCCCCTTTATCATAGCCAATGAAATCCCTCCATTGTGCCGACCACACAGGGTCAAACTTCTTTGGCCCCTTAAGGCACTAAGACATTGCGGCTTTTAAACCGCTCTTTTATGTTTCCTTCTTATTATATACCACTTGTGCTACATTTTCATTTCCGAAAAACGATGTTCGATTTTTCGGAAAAAATTCAAGATTAATATCCTATTGAAAAAGGATTGACACTTTTGGTTCCGTTTTCTACACTTGATGAAGGACATTTGTTTATTTGTTCACAATGAAAATTGGGAGAGAAGAAGAATGAATCAAACCCCTTCCGCTGACACTGGCTTTCAAATATGGTGGCAGCTTATGCGGCCTCATACGTTAACAGCTGCGTTTGTTCCTGTTTTTCTTGGAACGGCGCTGGCTCTTGCCCATACAGACCTGCATGTTCCGTTGTTTCTAGCGATGTTGATTGCCTCTTTGCTTATTCAGGCAGCAACAAATATGTTTAACGAATACTTTGATTTTAAGCGTGGCCTTGATACAGAAAAATCAATCGGTATCGGAGGCGCTATTGTACGCAACGGTGTTAAGCCGAAAACCGTTCTTTATATGGCTTTCGCTTTTTTTGGCATCGCGCTTTTGCTCGGTCTGTACATTTGTACCGCTTCTTCATGGTGGATCGGCTTAATTGGCATCATTTGTATGGCTGTCGGCTACTTGTACACAGGCGGCCCCCTTCCGATTGCTTATACACCGTTTGGTGAATTGGCATCTGGCGTTTTTATGGGCGGCATTATTATCTATATTTCGTTTTATATTCAAACGGGTTTTCTGTCCACAACAGCGATTTTATTTTCAATTCCTATTATATTGCTTGTTGGCAGCATTAACTTATCCAACAATATTCGTGACCGTGTTGGCGACAGTGAAGCCGGCCGAAAAACAATGGCTATTTTAATTGGCCATGAGCGTTCGGTTTTCGTTCTTGCTGCATCTTTTTTCATTGCTTTCTTGTGGGTGATTGTTTTATTATTCACAAATTCAGGTTCCCCTTGGCTGTTTCTTTCATACTTAAGCATTCCAAAAGCCATAAAAGCAGTGAAAGGCTTTAAAGGCAAAGGCGGGGAACCTCCGTTTCAAATGATGCCGGCGATGAAGGCGACCGCCCAGACCAATACGTTTTACGGCTTCCTTCTTGCTTTCGGCTTATGCATCAGCTACCTTTTTTAACCCGATCAAACAATCGGGTTTTTTTCTATGTCAAAACGGCTATAGAGTAGGATATAGATGAAAGGATGAGGCAACTTATGCTTACACAAGAACAGTTAAACGAACTCAAACAAGAATTGCTCCTCCAAAAGGAGCAGCTCACCGGCCGGCTGGAGCAGGATAACGATAACGAGGATGTAGGAGAGCTGTCTTCTTACGACAATCACCCAGCGGATACCGGAACGGAATTGTATGTACGGGAGCGGGATATGGCCATTGATGATCACAGCCGGGATGAGCTCGATAAAGTCGAGGCTGCTCTTGCGGCGATGGAAGATGGCACATATGGCATTTGCAAAGAAAGTGGTGAGGAAATCCCATTTGAGCGTCTTCAGGCAGTCCCAACAACCCTTTATTCTGTAGATCACACACCAGATCAAGAACCTGAAACCGACCGCGTGCCGGAAGACCGTCTCTCCCATCCGGATGACGGCATTGACAGTTTTAGTGATGCAGCAAATTACGGAACTTCCGAGACTCCTGCTGATTTTGCAGAAGACAAAGAGAATTACAACGAACTGTATAAAGAAGACCGTGATGAAGACAACGAAAATCCAGCGACGTAATGTCGCTGGATTTTTTCAAATATGCCAAATGCCTTTTGCATATTCCTGAATCGTACGGTCGCTGGAAAAAATGCCGGAGCCGCTAATATTGTGGACCATCATTTTACGCCAGCGTTCCGGATCGTTTGTATAAATCCGGCCTGCTTCTTCCTGGGTTTTGCCATAAGACTCAAAATCTTTCAGCACAAAATATTGATCATTCTCTCCAAGAAGAGAATCATAAATGATATTAAACAAGCCTTTATCATCAAGCGTGCCATCCACAAGCTGGTCAAGCGTACGGCGAATGAGCGGACTATGATGATAGTAATCCATCGAACGATAACCACCTTCTCTATCATACGCCATCACTTCTTCTGCTTTTAAACCGAAGATAAGAATATTTTCAGGACCTGTTTGTTCTAAAATTTCCACATTCGCCCCATCGAGCGTGCCAATGGTAATGGCTCCGTTCATCATAAATTTCATATTTCCAGTACCGGATGCTTCCTTGCTTGCAGTAGAGATTTGTTCACTAAGATCTGCTGCCGGAATGATATCTTCCGCCAGAGATACGCGGTAATTTTCCATAAATACAACAGTAAGCAGCCCTTTTGTGGCCGGGTCGTTATTCACCAGGTCCGCTACCGAATGAATCAATTTAATGATTCGTTTCGCATAAAAATAGCCCGGTGATGCTTTTGCTCCAAACACAAAAGTGCGCGGCGGAATCTGATAAGAAGAATCTGCTTTTACCCGGTTATAAAGAGACAGGATATGAAGCACATTTAACAGCTGCCGCTTATAAGCATGAAGACGTTTAACCTGCACATCAAAAATCGACGACGGATCGACCTGAATGCCGTTTTGGTCAAAAATACGCTTAGCTAATATTTCTTTCCGCTTCATTTTTACATCCCACAGCTTTTCCTGAAATGCTGCATCGTCAGCATAAGGTGCGAGCTTAGAGAGCTCTGCCGCATTTTTGTGAAAACCGTCGCCAATCGTCTCTGTTAACAGGGATGTAAGCTCTGGATTTGCTTTTAACAGCCAGCGGCGGTGGGTAATGCCATTGGTTTTGTTATTAAACTTCTTCGGATAAAACTGATAAAAATCGTTCATTTCACGATTTTTTAAGATTTCCGTATGAAGGCGCGCTACTCCGTTCACACTGTGACTGCCGGCAATTGCTAAATGGGCCATACGAACTTCCCCGTTAGCGATAACGGCCATTTTTTCAATCCTTGACCAATCACCAGGATATTTTCCCCACAAACTTCTGCAAAAGCGTTCATTAATTTCTTCCACAATCATGAAAATACGCGGCAGTAGTGGTTTAAATAAACGAATCGGCCAGCGTTCCAGCGCTTCTGACAAAGTAGTATGATTCGTATAAGCAAATGTTTTTTCCGTAATATGCCATGCTTCTTCCCAAGAAAGCTGATACTCATCAAGCAAAAGACGCATCAATTCTGGTATAGCTAATACCGGATGAGTGTCATTGATATGGATCGCTACATGTTCATGAAGCTCCTTTAATTCCCCGCCAGTGCTGAGAAAGCGGCGTAAAATAGAACGTATGCTTGCAGATACTAGAAAGTATTGCTGCTTTAAGCGCAAAATTTTTCCTTCATCATTGGAATCATCAGGATATAGAAACTCAGAAATGGCTTCCGTTTCCCGTTTGTATTTGAGTACATCATGCATCGGTGTCATGGTAGACATTTCTGCGCTCCATAATCGCAATGTATTAATGGTTTCTCCGCCATAGCCTACAACAGGCATATCATGCGGGACAGCTCGTACGTATTCTGCATCTACATGACGAAACTTCATTGCACCGTCGCGCTCGATCACATCAACACTGCCCCAAAACGGGACATCGACTGATAAATCAGACTTTCGTATCTCCCATACATAACCATAACGCAGCCAGTTTTCCGGCAGCTCCATTTGAAAACCGTCGACCATTTTTTGTTCAAACAGTCCATGTTTGTACCGAATACCGCATCCATGTCCTGGTAAATTCAAAGAAGCCAGTGAGTCCAGGAAGCAGGCGGCAAGGCGGCCTAAGCCCCCGTTGCCAAGCGCAGCATCCGGCTCAATTTCCTCCAGTTCATGAAGCGGAATATTTAAATCTGACAGCCACGAATCCAGTTTTTCATACAAACCAAGATTAATTAAATTTTGTCCAAGCAGGCGTCCGAGCAAAAATTCTATAGACAAGTAGTACACCTGCTTGTTGCTTTTTCGATAGCGTTCATTTGTTTCAATCCACTCGCTGCTGATGTATTCACGAACCATGCTGCTGAGCGTAACAAACTGCTGGGAACGTGTAGAATCTTGAAAGCTGATGCTATAGGACTGTTCCAAACGTTTTTTAAACGAGTCTTGAAATGCTTGTTTATCAGAAAACATGACTTTCCCTCCTGTTGGATACATCCTCATAGAGCTTCATATATTCCTTAGCAGATTGCGACCAGCTGTAATCCGCCTGCATAGCATGCTCGACAATTTTCGCCCATACTTCAGGCTCTTCATGATAAAAATGCAGCGCCCTGCTCACGGTATGCAGCATATCATGGGCATTAAAATTACTAAATGAAAATCCGTTGCCTGTTCCGGTTTCTTCATTGTATGAATGAACGGTATCATTTAACCCCCCTGTTTCACGAACAATAGGCAGCGAACCATACTTCATGGCAATTAACTGGCCAAGACCGCAAGGTTCAAACTGGGAAGGCATTAAAAACAAATCAGATCCTGCGTAAATACGATGGGCCAGCTCCTCATTAAATCCAATATAGGAGCGGACTTTTTCCGGATATGCCCATTCCATTTCACGGAAAAAGTTTTCAAACTGGGCTTCACCGCTGCCCAGAAGGATAAATTGCACATCTTCCTGCATGATTTCATGAAAAACATGTTGGATGAGCGACAGTCCTTTTTGCTCTGTTAAGCGGGATACAAGACCAATAACCGGAACATCCTCTCGAACAGGCAGATGGAAAAACTCTTGAATCCGGCGCTTGTTCTCCGCTTTCCCAGCCATATTTTCAACACTGTAGGGGTCAATCATCTCATTGGTTTCTGGATTATAAATGGAATAATCTATTCCATTTAAAATACCTTTTAAATCACCCTGCCGTTCCTGCAGAACGCCTTCAAGCCGCTCTCCAAAATATGAATTTAAAATTTCATTTCGGTATGTCGGGCTCACAGTCGTAATCGCATCGGCAGCGACAAGTGCGCCTTTCATAAAGTTTGTATTGCCATTAAACTCAAGCTGGCCCGTTTGATAATGCTGGCTATGTAAGTTTAATAAATCAGTTACGGCTTCAGGCGGGAAAATCCCTTGGAACATTAAATTATGAATGGTGAACACGGTCCGTATTTTTTCATATCCCGGCCGGTGCTGATGCTCAACTTTGAGCATAAATGGAATCATGGCTGTGTGCCAATCATGACAGTGAAGGATATTTGGGAAAAAGTCCAAATGACTTAAAGAATCCAAAATAGCTCTTGTAAAATAAGAAAAACGCTCTCCGTCGTCATAATGGCCATACAAGCTGTCCCTTTGGAAATAATAAAGATTATCTATGAAGTAGTAAGTAACGCCATCCTGCTTCAACTCAAAAATGCCGCAATACTGATTTCTCCATCCAACCGGCACAGTAAAAACAGCGACTTGTTTCATTTCTTGTTGATATTTTTGAGGAATCGTGCCGTATTTCGGCATGATTACCCGTACATCCACGCCCATACTGGCTAATTCTTTAGGAAGGGCCCCTGCCACATCGGCGAGGCCCCCTGATTTGATAAATGGTACACATTCTGAAACAGCAAATAAAACCTTCACGAACTGGTCACCGCACTTTCAACAGATCCTTTTTTAATGACAAGCGGCTTTTCCGGCGTTCCGCGCAAAATAGCCCCATCTTGTACTGATACATCTTTATCAATAATGACGTGCTCCAGCACGCAATTTTCGCCTATCTTACTTTTTTGCATAACGATGCTGTTTTTAACTGTCGAATTTTTGCCGATGGCTACGCCACGAAAAACGATACTATGATTGACTTCCCCGCTGATGATGCAGCCGTTGGCAATCATGGCGTTTGTAACGTGTGAGCCTGCGAGATAATTGGTTGGTGGCTCGTCTTTTACTTTTGTATAAATAGGCTGAAATTCATTAAACAGCTCGCTCCACTTGTCTTTTTCAAGAAGCTCCATGCTTGTTTGGTAGTAATCGTCCACTGTCTTGATCCGTTGCAGGAAACCTTCAAATTCGTATTGGCATTTTATTAACGAGGAAGATGCATCTTCAACTGCTGCCTGTACAGATTCATATCCTGTTTCATTACGCCGGTCAATTAAGTCCAGCAAGAGCTCTAACGAGAGAAGATAAATATAAGTTGATTCACCTTTATGGGTAACTTCCAAAACATCACAATTTTGCTTTATAAACCGGTCCAACACAGGAGCAAAATCCATATTTGCTACTGTCGTGCAGTTTGAAACGATCACATACTTTTGATCACTGCGGTGGAAGTAGTTAAGGTGCTCCGACATGCGGTCCAGCTGCCCTTCTTTTGTTGGTGAAGGAAAGAAAAACAAGCCATCACGCTTACGATTCAAATCCCAATCTTTCCCTGAACCTAAATGATCCATTAATGAGCGGTAAGGAGATCTTGGGAAAATTGCTACACTCTGTACTCCTGAATTAACCATATTGGAGAGCACAAAATCAATAAGCCGGTACCGGCCCGCGAAAGGGATCGCTGCGGGGGAGCGATAAAGGGCAAGATCGCCCATTTCCCCTGGAAGCATAGTTGCATCAATAACACCAAGCATCGATTTTTTCATTAGGCTTCCTCCACTTTCGATTGTTGTTCAGTGTGCTCCATTAAGAATTGTTCAGTCACCAGCAAAATATCATTGGAGTCGTTTCGAATAACTGTATTTTCTGGTATTTCAAGATCACCCATCACGATCGCGCGCTCAATATAGGAACCGCGTCCGATACGGGCATTTGGCATGACTACACACTCTTTCAGTACAGCTTCTTCTTCCACTTCTACTCCCTGGAACATGACTGACTGCTCGATCACCCCGTCAATAATGCAGCCTTCATTCACAAGCGAATGCTGAACTTTCGCCTTTGAGCCGATAATTTGTGGCGGCTGATTCGGATTCACGGAATAAATGCGCCAAGAATATTCAAATAAGTTTAGATCCTGCTTTTCGTCAAGCAGATCCATATTGGCTTCCCATAAGCTTTTTACTGTGCCGACGTCTTTCCAGTAACCTTTAAATGGATAAGCAATCAGCTTTAAATTGTCCGCCAGCATAGCAGGAATAACGTCTTTTCCAAAGTCATTGGATGAGTCAGGATTGCTTTCGTCCATTTCTAAATACTTTTGGAGAACAGACCATTTAAAAATATATATGCCCATTGAAGCCAAATTGCTTTCCGGTTTTTCAGGCTTTTCATCAAAACGGGTTACATTAAAGTCCGCGTCTGTATTCATAATGCCAAAACGGCTTGCTTCTTCCCATGGCACTTCAATAACAGAGATAGTTACGTCTGCTTGTTTTTCGATATGGTAATCAAGCATTGTATCATAATTCATTTTATAAATATGATCACCGGATAAAATAAGGACATATTCCGGATCATATTGCTTAATATAGTTTAAATTTTGATAAATCGCACTTGCTGTTCCGGAGTACCATTTTACTTCAGACGACTCACTATAAGGAGGAAGAACGGTTACCCCGCCGTTTTTACGGTCAAGATCCCAGGCACTTCCAATTCCAATGTATGAATTTAAGACAAGCGGCTGATATTGTGTAAGTACACCGACTGTATGAATTCCTGAATTGGCACAATTGGAAAGCGGAAAATCAATGATCCGATATTTTCCGCCGAATGGCACTGCTGGTTTTGCAAGGTTCTCCGTCAATTCTTTTAAACGGCTTCCCTTTCCTCCAGCCAGAAGCATTGCTACACATTTTTGTTTTGCCATGTTAGTTCCTCCCTTTTTCGTCTACGCGGCGCAGATAAACTGCTCCAAATGGCGGTATATTTATTTCTACAAAAGCAGGCTGTCCATGAAACATGTCTGATACCGTTTCGATAGAACCGTTATTCACCTGATTTGATCCTCCATACAATGCGCGGTCACTATTTAATATTTCTTCATACTGCCCTGCTTCCGGAACGCCTACTCTATAACCACTGTACCCGTATTCACCAAAATTACACACAATTACGATCGGATTTCCCTCTTTGTCTTTTCGTACAAAAGACAAAATGCTTTGTTGGTGATTATGAACATCAATCCACTCAAAGCCTTCCGGACTGTGATCACGTTCAAACAATGCAGGTTCTAGTTGATAGCAGTGCAGCAGTTCTGTGAAATAACGGTTGAAACTATGATGCATGTCGTAATCGGTTAAATGCCAATCCACTTCCTCCAAATCCTTCCACTCAGAAAAAGGAGCAAGCTCTGTTCCCATAAACAGTAGCTTTTTGCCGGGATGAGCCATCATAAACATCAGCAATAAACGCAGTTGCGCGAACTTTTGCCAGTAGTCGCCCGGCATTTTATCCAGCAAGGACTTCTTGCCATGAACGACTTCATCGTGTGAAAAAGGCAAAATATAATTTTCCGAGTAGGCGTACATCAGGGAAAAAGTCATCAAGTGATGTTTCTGAGAGCGCTCGTTCCAATGTGTTTCCATATATTCAAGCACATCGTTCATCCAGCCCATATTCCACTTGTAATTAAAGCCTATGCCGCCTTGATGTACGGGAGCGGTTACTTGCGGCCAGTCACTTGAATCTTCTGCAATCATAAGCGCTTGTGGCTTAAATGAAAAAACGGCTTTATTTAATTTTTGCAAAAACGCGACGCCGTGTGGGTTTGCTTCTAATCCGTCACGGTTAGGCCAGTAAAATATGTTTGATACTGCATCGACACGAAATCCGTCGATATGGTAATAATCCATCCAAAAAAGAGCATTTGAAATTAAAAAGCTATGTACTTCTGTTTTACTTAAATCGAAATTGGCTGTTCCCCATACGTAATTTTCACGATCCCAGCTGTTTTCATATTCATAACTGAAATTCCCGTCAAAATTATGAAGACCATGCGCATCTTTACAAAAGTGACCAGGCACCCAGTCTAAAATAACCCCAAGCCCCGCGCGATGACATTCATCAACAAAGTACATAAAATCTTTCGGCTCTCCATAACGCCGTGTAGTTGCAAAATAACCTGTACTTTGATAGCCCCATGAGCGATCAAAAGGATGCTCTGTTATCGGCATAACCTCGATATGAGTAAATCCCTGTTCCTTCACATGTGGAATCAGCATATCAGCCAACTCTCTATATGTGTAAAGGTCATTTTCACCTTTTCCTTTTCTTTTCCACGTACCTAAATGCATTTCATAAATAGCCAGCGGCTCCTCATAAACAGAGGATGATTCCAAGCTGCGTAGCCATTCTTCGTCACGCCATTGATAATGATCAAGCGTTTTCACCACGCCGGCTGTATTTGGACGAAGTTCTGTCATAAAAGCAAATGGATCGGTTTTATGCATCACTCTGCCGCTTTGTGCAACAATTTCATACTTGTACAATGATCCTTCCAAATTACGTGGAACTTTTAAAAACCATACTCCTTCAGCAGATACCTGATGCATTTCATATCCTAATCCATCCCAGCTGTTAAAATCACCAATTACTCGAACCTTTCTTGCATTGGGAGCCCATAAAACGAAGCAGGTTTTTTCGTTTTGAACGTGCGCTCCAAATAGTTTGTAAGCTTTGAAAAGATTTCCCTCATGGAATAAATGGAGGTCAAAATCGCTTGGATAAAATGTTTCTGATGACATGGTCCACACCCTTTATTTATGTATTCTTGGTGAAGTGAAAAGAGGAAAATGCGGATGACTCCGTATTTATAATTGAATTATTGTTTAATATTCTTTAAAAAATCAGATTTCCCTTCTTTATTTCCATATTTATTTATTATCTTCCCTTATTTTTTAAAAAATAACACGAATCCTCATGCTAAAATTTTGCAAATAAAAAAGCACCCGGAAGTTATTTTAACTTCCGGGTGCTTTTCGCTTTTGAATGACCCCTACGGGATTCGAACCCGTGTTACCGCCGTGAAAGGGCGGTGTCTTAACCGCTTGACCAAGGGGCCATATGGCGGAGAAGGAGGGATTTGAACCCTCGCGCCGGTTACCCGACCTACACCCTTAGCAGGGGCGCCTCTTCAGCCTCTTGAGTACTTCCCCATATGGCTCCGCAGGCAAGACTCGAACTTGCGACCGATCGGTTAACAGCCGATTGCTCTACCACTGAGCTACTGCGGAATAATAAATAAAAATGGGCCTGAATGGACTCGAACCATCGACCTCACGCTTATCAGGCGTGCGCTCTAACCAGCTGAGCTACAGGCCCAAAGCGAACAATATGTATGGAGCGGGTGATGGGAATCGAACCCACGACATCAGCTTGGAAGGCTGAGGTTTTACCATTAAACTACACCCGCATATTGTTAAAATGGTGGCTCAGGACGGAATCGAACCGCCGACACAAGGATTTTCAGTCCTTTGCTCTACCAACTGAGCTACTGAGCCGTATAAAAATGGCGGTCCGGACGGGACTCGAACCCGCGACCTCCTGCGTGACAGGCAGGCATTCTAACCAACTGAACTACCGGACCAAACGATTGCGGGGGCAGGATTTGAACCTGCGACCTTCGGGTTATGAGCCCGACGAGCTACCGGGCTGCTCCACCCCGCGACGATAAAATAATGAATAATGGAGGAGGAAAGGGGATTCGAACCCCTGCGCGGTTTGACCCGCCTGTCGGTTTTCAAGACCGATCCCTTCAGCCGGACTTGGGTATTCCTCCGAATTAAATAAGAATTCAAGTGGTGGACCTTGCAGGACTCGAACCTGCGACCGGACGGTTATGAGCCGTCTGCTCTAACCAACTGAGCTAAAGGTCCTCTTATTCACCATGTGTGAATCAAGAATGCATCTTTTACAAAGGCACTCTCATTATTTAAATATATGGTAGCGGCGGAGGGGATCGAACCCCCGACCTCACGGGTATGAACCGTACGCTCTAGCCAGCTGAGCTACACCGCCATAAAAAAGTATTAAAAATATTGGTGGAGCCTAGCGGGATCGAACCGCTGACCTCCTGCGTGCAAAGCAGGCGCTCTCCCAGCTGAGCTAAGGCCCCATATTTAAACAGATCGGGAAGACAGGATTCGAACCTGCGACCCCTTGGTCCCAAACCAAGTGCTCTACCAAGCTGAGCTACTTCCCGTCAAAACGAAAGATCGTTTATGTATAAATGGCGCGCCCGAGAGGACTCGAACCTCTAACCGCTTGATTCGTAGTCAAGTACTCTATCCAATTGAGCTACGGGCGCACTATTTTGTTGTAAAGTGGTGCCGAGGACCGGAATCGAACCGGTACGGTAGTCACCTACCGCAGGATTTTAAGTCCTGTGCGTCTGCCAGTTCCGCCACCCCGGCAAGGGTGTATAAGCTTGATAATGGAGCGGAAGACGGGATTCGAACCCGCGACCCCCACCTTGGCAAGGTGATGTTCTACCACTGAACTACTTCCGCATGATCCAGCTGCAACGCTTAGAAACTCGGCCATAAGCTGCCCCGGCTTTACAGTGAAAAACACTGCTTCGCCGGTTCATCTTATGTCTGCCGTTTCTAAACAAGCGTTTACGCTTTTCATTAGTGCGGGTGAAGGGACTTGAACCCCCACGCCTTGCGGCGCCAGATCCTAAGTCTGGTGCGTCTGCCAATTCCGCCACACCCGCATATACATGGTGAGCCATGAAGGACTCGAACCTTCGACCCTCTGATTAAAAGTCAGATGCTCTACCGACTGAGCTAATGGCTCGGTAAATGGTGCCGGCAAGAGGACTTGAACCCCCAACCTACTGATTACAAGTCAGTTGCTCTACCAATTGAGCTACACCGGCATAAATGGTGGAGGATGACGGGATCGAACCGCCGACCCTCTGCTTGTAAGGCAGATGCTCTCCCAGCTGAGCTAATCCTCCACATATGTAATAAGTCAATCGCCAGGCAGCGTCCTGCTCTCACAGGGGGAACCCCCCAACTACCATCGGCGCTGAAGAGCTTAACGGCCGTGTTCGGGATGGGAACGGGTGTGACCTCTTCGCTATTGCCGCCTGACTTTTTTACGACATTTATTATTATAACATATTAAACAAATTTAGCAATCCATTTTTCAAAGGAACTTGTAAGTAATTTGTTTTTACTGCTAACGACAAAAAATAATATATCATAACTTTTTATCTTTACGCAAGTATTTTTAGAAGAATATTTTCTTCTTTTTCAAACTGAAAAGAAACTCACGTTTAATTACCTATCCTGTATAATACGAAACAAACACCTAAAGACTCTCCTTTATAGGAAGGCGGCAGATTGTATGGAATGGATGATTGATACTTCATTACTGCTTAAGCTTGGGTTATCCGGCGGACTCGGGGCCATTATAGGGTTAGAACGCGAATTAAAAAGCAAGCCGGTCGGCTTAAAAACAAGCATCGTGATCTCCGTTATCAGCTGCCTGTTAACCGCTGTTTCAGTGGAATCTGCTTATCTTTATCATGGAGATGCCGATGTAAATGTGACTATGGATCCTTTGAGATTAGCCGCCCAAATTGTTTCCGGCATTGGTTTTCTCGGTGCAGGTGTAATCCTACACCGGGCAAATGACACCATTTCCGGCTTAACGACTGCGGCCATGATCTGGGGCGCAGCAGGTATTGGTATTATTGTCGGTGCTGGTTTTTATGCGGCAGCGCTTGCAGGTGTAATCCTTATTATCCTGGCTGTAGAAATGCTGCCTGTCGTTCTTCGGTTTGCCGGTCCAAGCCGCCTCCAGGAAAAAGACCTGCACATTAAATTAAGAACTGCCTCGCATCATTATGTTGAGGAAATTTTAAAAGACGTAGAAAAGGGCCAAATTACCGTTAAAGAAATTCGTATTTTATATGATGAAAAACGCCATACTCATTTACTGGTTTTTACCGCAGGTGTACATTTTAAAAGACGAACTACAGAAGTTTATTATACCCTATCTGAAATTCCTCATGTGCAATCTGTTGAGCTTGAAAGCACATAAGCAGACTTCCTTCTTCTTTTAGATAGCAAAAAAAGCTGTTCCAATTGGAACAGCTTTTCATTTATCAATGTATGGAGACTATCGGGATCGAACCGACGACCTCTTGCATGCCATGCAAGCGCTCTCCCAGCTGAGCTAAGCCCCCGTTTTAAAGATATATGTATTTCTTAGCGTCTAGATTAAATTATAAAGATTTTTTCAGTTAATGCAAGTCTTTTTTTAAAAACTTCGGGGGAATTATTCCCCGCGAAGTCGTTTTTCAAGCTCAGCTTTCTTTTCTTCAAAACCTGGTTTGCCAAGAAGCGCAAACATATTCACTTTATATGCTTCTACGCCCGGCTGGTCGAACGGATTCACACCAAGAAGGTAGCCACTGATTGCGCATGCTTTTTCGAAGAAATAAGCTGTGTAGCCGAATGTGTACGCATCCATAGCTGGAATAGAAACGGTTAAGTTCGGTACACCGCCATCCGTATGAGCAAGAAGTGTTCCTTCAAATGCTTTATTATTCACGAAGTCCACTGTTTCACCTGCTAGGTAATTCAACCCATCCAGATCATTTTCTGCTTTTTCAATCGTTAAGGACTTACGTGGGTTTTCAACACGAATAACGGTTTCAAACAAGTCTCGGCGCCCTTCCTGCACATATTGGCCCAATGAATGAAGATCTGTTGAGAAATTGGCAGATGATGGATAAATACCTTTAAAGTCTTTTCCTTCACTTTCACCAAATAACTGCTTCCACCACTCAGAGAAGTATTGAAGCCCTGGCTCATAGTTAATCAACATTTCAATTGTTTTGCCTTTGTTGTACAAAATATTACGAACTGCTGCGTACTGGTACGCTTCATTTTCATGAAGTTCAGACGAGCTGTACGCTTCACGAGCATCGCGAGCTCCCTGCATCATGGCTTCAATATCCGCCCCTGCTGCTGCAATTGGCAGAAGGCCTACGGCTGTCAAAACAGAATAACGGCCGCCGACATCATCAGGAATAACGAATGTTTCGTATCCTTCTTCATCCGCAACGGTTTTTAAAGCGCCGCGTGCTTTGTCCGTCGTTGCGTAAATACGGCTCTTCGCTTCTTCTTTTCCGTATTGTTTTTCAAGCAGGTCACGGAACAAGCGGAATGCAAGTGCCGGCTCTGTTGTAGTACCGGATTTAGAAATAACGTTAATTGACCAGTTTTTTCCTTCCAGCACTTCGATAAGGTCACTCATGTATGTAGAACTAATGTTATTTCCGGCAAAGAATACTTGAGGGCCGTTGCGCTTTTCAGATGAAAGCACGTTATAGAAGCTGTGGTTCAGCATATCAATTGCTGCACGGGCGCCAAGGTAAGAGCCGCCAATACCGATTACTACTAAAACATCAGAGTCCTGGCGGATTTTTTCGGCCGCTTTTTGAATACGGGCGAATTCTTCTTTATCATAATCAACCGGAAGGTCGATCCACCCAAGGTAGTCGCTTCCTTGGCCTGTTTTTTCATGCAAAGAATGGTGAGCTACTTTTACAGCATCTTTTAAATAATCGATTTCATGTTCTCCGAAAAAAGGCAGTGCATTTGAGTAATCAAACTTAATATGCGTCATTCTTCATTACCCTCCATCTAAACGGTATTTTTCCACTTAACTGTATACGACTGTACGCGGTTTCGCAAGGAAAAAAACAAGGAAAAACCGGGCTTAATTCTGCCCGGTTAAAGTGATGCACGTAAGATCGCGACCACGTCTTCCCGGTCCAATTTAGTAAAATTCCCAAATGGTCCATTAAATAACGTTTTTTCCGCCATTTCCTCAAGACGGCTGTCATCAATATCGTAGTCAGCAAGGCGTGACGGAGCTCCGATCGATGTCCAGAATGCACGAAGTGCCTCAATCCCTTCCAAGCCTGCTTCGCGATCTGATTTCCCTTCTGGGTCCACATCAAAAACACGTACGGCGAGCTGCTTAAAGCGTTCCGGTTTCACATCGATATTGTGGTTCATCCAATTTGGAAAAATAATCGCCAGGCCGCCGCCATGCGGTATGTCGTACACAGCTGATACTGCATGCTCAATGTTATGGGTTGCCCAGTCGCCGCGGTACCCCATTTGCAGCATACCGTTTAATCCAAGCGTACCGGCAAACATTACTGTTTCACGCAGCTTTTCATCCTGAAGGTTATTCATAAGCGCGGGTGCTTTTTCTATCAGTGTTTTCATTGTCCCTTCAATTAAACGATCCTGCACATCGGTTTCCTCTGCATTGTGGAAGTATTGTTCCAACATATGTGACATCATATCTACGACCCCATAGACGGTTTGATCACGCGGCACCGTTAATGTCCATTTCGGATCACAAATAGAAAATTTCGGGAAGGTGTGTGGGCTTCCCCACCCAAGTTTTTCATTTGTATCCCAATTTGTAATAACGGATCCTGAATTCATTTCAGAAGCAGTCGCTGCGTGGGTTAAAATCGTTCCAAATGGAAGCGCTTCTTCCACAGTGGCTTTTCGTGTAATAAAGTCCCATGGATCTCCTTCAAATTTTGCGGCTGCTGCAATTGCTTTGGTACAGTCAATCACACTGCCGCCTCCAACCGCCAGAATAAAAGAAACGTCATTTGCCCGGCACAGTTCTGCACCGCGCTTGACCGTTGAAAGGCGAGGATTCGGTTCTACGCCGGAAAGCTCCGTAATATTAAAGCCGTCAAGCTGATCAATGACTTCATCATAAAGACCGCTTTTTTTTATGCTGCCGCCTCCATAAACGAGAAGGATGTTTTCACCAAACGGAGCAACATTATCCCGTAATTGCATCGCTGTACCTTTACCAAAAATCCACTTTACCGGGTTCCAATACATAAATTGATTCATTTATTTCAGCTCCTTTTCTTTTTCATTATGCGAAAGAAGCTGTTTGTTTTTCAACTGATTGACCTTGAGGCATAAAAAAACCGGCTGATCATCAGCCGGTTTATACCCACCCTCTAAACTTGGAAGCTTCTGCCGCGCGGCGTACGCCGACCATGTAGGCGGCAAGACGCATATTGACACCGCGTGTTTGCGCAACTTCATAAATATTATCAAATGCTTTTGTTAAGTTGTCATGCAATTTTTTATTTACTTCTTCTTCCGTCCAATAGTAGCCCTGGTTGTTTTGCACCCATTCAAAGTAAGATACCGTTACACCACCGGAGCTTGCCAGAACATCTGGAACAAGCAAAATATCGCGTTCTGATAAAATCTTTGTTGCTTCAAGCGTTGTTGGTCCATTTGCCGCCTCTACTACAATGGATGCTTTAATATTATGTGCATTGTCAGCGGTAATTTGATTTGAGATAGCCGCCGGCACCAAAATATCACAATCCATCTCTAAAAGCTGCTGGTTTGTAATTGTATTATCAAACAGTGTCGTAATCGTCCCAAAACTATCGCGGCGGTCTAATAAGTAATCAATATCAAGACCGTTTGGATCATAAAGTCCGCCATACGCATCTGAAATACCAACGACTTTCGCCCCGGCATCATGCATAAATTTCGATAAAAAGCTTCCGGCGTTTCCAAATCCCTGAACGATCACCCGAGCGCCTTTAATATCAATGTTTCGCTTTTTAGCGGCTTCGTGAATACAAATGGTTACACCTTGGGCAGTCGCTTTTTCACGGCCATGTGATCCTCCAAGTGCAAGCGGCTTTCCGGTAATAAATCCAGGTGAATCAAATTCACGAATCCGGCTGTATTCATCCATCATCCAGGCCATAATCTGGGAGTTTGTATACACATCCGGAGCTGGAATATCTTTTGTCGGGCCGACAATCTGGCTGATCGCCCGAACATAGCCACGGCTGATATTCTCAATTTCACGCATAGACAGCTGACGAGGATCACATACAACGCCGCCTTTTCCGCCGCCATATGGAAGATCTACAATGCCAGCTTTTAGCGTCATCCACATCGACAGCGCTTTCACTTCTTCTTCATTGACTTCAGGGTGAAAGCGAACTCCGCCTTTTGTCGGGCCAGGTGCGTCATTGTGCTGCGCCCGGTAGCCGGTGAAAATTTTAACCGATCCATCATCCATTTTCACCGGAATGCGCACCGTCATCATCCGGAGCGGCTCTTTCAACAGCTCGTACATTTCTTCTGTGTAACCGAGTTTTGTCAGCGCTTCTTTAATGACATTCTGGGTTGATGTGAATAAGTTTAAGTTCTCAGCCATGTACCTTCGCCTCTTTTATTCTCATTTTTTCAATCTTGCTTTTTGCTTCCGTTTTCATTTTCATTTTACGCCGGTGCAAGGACGATTCGCAAGCAATCCGTCACCCTTTTTTTCGTTCTTCTTTCATCGATTGCTCGATCCACTCCTGCAGCTTGTCCTGAAGTGGATGAAAACCGTCTCCGTCATCATCAATACGAATACCGCGCCGATGGTTTCGGCCTCCTTCGTCTGTTGCCCGGATCGACAAGCTGATCTTGCTTTCGTCCTCATTTACCGATAGCACTTTTACCGTAATTTCATCGCCCACCGTTAAATAATCATGGACATCACGGACAAATCCATGGGTAATTTCCGAAATGTGGACAAGTCCCTGACGGCCATGATCCAGCGCTACAAATGCACCATATGGCTGGATGCCGGTAATTTTCCCGGTCACAATTTGTCCCGGTTCAAATTTTGGTTCCATCAAATCTCTCCAGTTTTTTTGTGGTTTCTTGTTTTATGCGTCGCGATATTATATCACACTTTTGATTGACATAACATTATCTACCGGTTTTTTAACAAAAAAAGAAGCGCCGTTTACACGGCACTTCTTTTCTGCTTCTCTAAAAAGCGGCTAATTCGTTTGATGGCTTCCTGCAGCTGGCTCATAGAGGATGCATAGGAACAACGAATGTACCCTTCCCCTCCCTTACCGAACACGGAGCCCGGCACTACAGCGACTTTTTCTTCAAGCAGCAGCCCTTCGGCAAACTGTTCAGAAGTTAAACCTGTTGATTGAATGGATGGAAACACGTAAAAAGCACCGCCCGGCAAATGGCAGTCAAGGCCGATTTCTTTAAACGACTGCACCATGTAATTACGACGCTGCCGGTAATCTTTTTTCATGCTTTCCACGTCCGTCATTCCGTTCTGCAAGGCTTCGACGGCTGCATACTGTGCGGGTGTAGAAGCACACATCATCGTATATTGATGAATTTTCAACATGGCCCGTGAGACTTCTTCGGGCGCGCACGTAAAGCCAAGCCGCCAGCCGGTCATGGCAAATCCTTTGGAAAAGCCGTTAATTAAAATCGTCCGTTCTCGCATTCCGCTAAGTGATGCGATCGATGTGTGTGACTGGTCGTATGCCAGCTCTGCGTATATTTCATCCGCAATTACAAGCAAATCGTGTTTTTTCACAATCGAAGCGATCGCTTCAAGATCCTCCCGGTCCAGCTGTGTGCCGGTCGGGTTATTTGGATAGCAAAGCAAAACGGCTTTCGTTTTCGGGGTAATCGCTGCTTCAAGCTGCTCCGGCTGCAGTTTAAAGCCGGTCTCTCCAGTTGTGCCAATCGTTACAGCATGACCGCCTGTTAACTCTACCAGGGGAGCGTAAGACACAAAGCAAGGCTCTACCACAATGATTTCATCACCCGGGTCAATAATCGCACGCATCGCAATATCGAGTGCCTGACTTGCCCCTACCGTAACAATCACTTCTTCTTGCGGAGAATAACTTACTCGAAACCGGTCTGCCATATAACGAGCGATCTCTGTCCGCAGTTCTATTAAACCGGCATTCGCGGTATAAGAGGTAAAGCCTCGCTCTAATGAATTGATAGCAGCTTCCCGCACAGACCATGTAGTGACAAAGTCGGGTTCCCCTACACCGAGAGAAACAACTCCTTCCATTGTCGCAGCCAGGTCAAAAAATTTCCGGATACCGGACGGGCGCATTTTTTCCACAGACTTTGCAACATAACTTTTTTTAGTGAGTGTCATTATGGCGACACCACGATTCGGTTATCTTCACGCTTTGATGCATAAATCTTGCCATCATGCTTATATTTTTTCAATTGAAAATGAGTAGTTGTGGAAACGACTGAATCAAGCGTAGATAATTTTTCGGAAACAAAGCGGGCAATTTCATTCATGGACTGCCCTTCAACGGTTACCGATAAATCATAAACCCCTGACATTAAATAAACGGAGCTGACTTCTTTGAAGCGGTAAATCCGTTCTGCCACTTCGTCAAAACCGACACCTCGTTTCGGCGTGACTTTCACGTCGATCATCGCCGTTACACCTGTGAAATTATCCATCTTCGCCCAGTCAACGAGTGTGGCGTAGTGAACAATCACCTTTTCTTCTTCCAGGCGGCGAATCGTCTCCGCGACTTCAGTTTCTGACGTACCGATCATTTTGGCAATGTCCGCTGCCTCAAACCGTGCGTCTTTTTGCAGAATTTCCAGAATTTCCACTTCTTTTTCATTCAGCTTCATTACGAATCCTCCTCAACGATATCAAAAGCTACATGGATCATTATAGCAAAAAACGAAACGATTTGTGTGCTTCACTAAAAAATACGATTATATTTGTTTTTTTTCACAAAGAGCAAGAAACGGTTTGTTTAATAGAAAGCAGTTTTTTTGCGAGATGAATAGGATCTCCTCCCGGCATGGGAGCATCAAACGAATGCTCATAAATGCGGCGAATCTCTGCCGCCAGCTTTTCAGCATCGTCCTCCTGGTGAACCGCATAAATCGCATCCGCCATTTCTGTATCGTAAAATCCTTCTCCTGCTTTATAAGGGTCAAACGCCTGCAGTACGTCTGCAAGCGCAAAGTTTAATTGAGCAATTTCATTCATTTGTATCACCTTCCAACTTGATGTATGTTTATTGTCAAGGAGAGTGAAAGGCATGTCAAGATTTGATGAAGTCATTGAGCGCCGCGGAACAAACGCGGTAAAATGGGACGGATTAAAAACCGTATTTGGCCGCGAAGATGTCTTGCCGATGTGGGTGGCAGATATGGATTTTAAAGCGCCAGATGTTGTGATTGAAGCCATTAAACAATCAGCGGAGCATGGCGTGTACGGCTATACGATTGTACCAGACTCTACGCGGGAGGCTATTGTCAACTGGATGCAAGACCGGCATGGCTGGGCCATAAAAAAAGAATGGCTGCTGTTTAATCATGGTGTGGTTCCGTCTATTGGTGCAGCTGTTGAAGCGTTGACCGAGCCAGGAGATGCGGTGATTGTGCAGCCGCCTGTTTACAATCCATTTTTTGATATGATTCAGCGAAACGGGCGCACACTTGTGTACAATGAACTGCTTCTTCAAGACGGGCGTTACGAAATGGATTTCGCGGATCTTGAACAAAAAATGGTTCAAGAAAAAGCAAAAATGATGGTGCTCTGTTCCCCTCATAATCCAGGCGGCCGTGTCTGGACAGCGGAAGAGTTAGCAAAAACAGCGGACCTGTGTGAAAAGCATGGCGTTATCCTTGTTTCAGATGAAATTCATTCTGATTTAACACGTACGCCTCGTAAACACGTTCCCGCTGCATCACTGAAAGAAGAATATGCAGCTTTTACGATTACACTTATCGCCCCAAGCAAAACGTTTAACTTAGCCGGCCTGCAAGCTTCCGCTCTTATTGTGCCGGATAAAACCATTCGCACGAAATTGCAGACGCTGTTTGCGAAACAAGGTCAGTTTACGCTGAATCAAATGGGCATTGTCGGCATGGAAGCGGCTTATCGATACGGCCATGAGTGGCTCGAGGAAGTGTTGGAATATATTCATGGAAATGTACAGCTAGTAAAAGAATATGCAGATGAACATATTCCCGCTCTTTCTGTTATGGAACCGGAAGGAAGCTATCTCGTTTGGGTAGACTGCCGAACACTTGGCCTTTCAGACAAAGAGCTGCTGGATCTTTTTCTCAAGCACGGCGTGGCTCTTGGAAACGGTGCTAAGTACGGGCCAGGCGGAGAAGGCTTTATGCGGATTAATGTCGCCTGCCCGCGCTCTGCTGTGGCTGAAACGATGGAACGAATGAAAAGAGCCGTAGAATCTCTTTAATCGAAAAAAGCCAGGCCGCAGAACGGCCTGGCTTTTTTATACACCCTTTTTGTTTCCCCACACAAATGTATGCAGCTGCGGAAGCACCCGCACTCGTTTAAAATCAGCATCCGGCATAACAAGGTTAATCAGCCATTCGTACCGGCCTGCTAAGTGTGCAAGCAGTCGGCTGTCATCTTCTTCATCAAGCCGGTCGTTGCCTACCTGCAAGTAAAACGGCACATCCGGAAACCGTTTATGCACACTCTTTGCATAAGCTAAATCTTCTTCATTGAAAACAACCACTTTTAAGCTGACAGACTGGCCGGCTGTCTGCGTCACAATATGAGCCAGCTTATCAAAGTCCGTTACCATGCCAGAGCTCGGCGGCTTTGGCGAAATCGTCAGTTCATCAATGTCTTTAAACCAGGGCTGATACTTTGTTCCCTGCGTTTCAAGCGCAGAGATAATGCCTTTTTCTTTAAACAGCTCAAGGAGCCCATCAATATGCGGCAAAAGTGCAGGATTGCCTCCTGAAATCGTTACATGATCAAACGTATTTCCTCCAACACTGCAAAGCTCTGCCCAAATTTCTTCCGGTGTCATTTTACGAATCTCGTCTTTTGCACTTCCATCCCACGTAAAAGCCGAGTCACACCAGGAACAGCGATAATCACAGCCGGCCGTCCGGACGAACATTGTCTTGCGGCCAATGACGGCTCCTTCCCCTTGAACAGTCGGACCAAAAATCTCTAATACAGGAATCATACAAAATCACCTTTTTTCGGACGGAAAACCACATAGCTTGTTGGTGTTTCACGGACAAACACCTGAAGGCATTTTGGCTTATTGGCCATTTGATCGAGTTCTTTTTGGATCACTTCCCAAATTGTGCGGGCTACCACTTCCGTTGTGGGAAAGCGTTCTGAAAGATCTTCGGAAAAAAGCCCATCTTCGTTTAAAAGAGTATGGTCAAAACGTTTGTGTACAAGTGACTTGATCAGCTGAAAATTCACTAAAAAGCCCGAATCGTTCAGCCGGTCCCCAGCAACCGTAATGTTGACGAAGTAGGTATGTCCATGTATGTTGCGGCAGGCTCCCGCTTCTTCGTGCGGCACATAGTGCGCTGCGGCAAAATGAAAATCTTTGTTTAATTCATAGCGGAAATCGTGCGCTGGCGCTGGATAAATCTGCTGCATCATTGCACGCCGCCTCCTTTTTCCTCTATAAACTGATCAAGGCCGTTTTGACGCAGGCGGCATGCCGGGCATTCACCGCACCCCGACCCCTTTATTCCGTTATAGCAGGTGAGCGTCCGATCCCGCACATATTCAAAAGCGCCCAGTTCATCGGCAAGCTTCCATGTTTCTTTTTTGTCCAGCCACATAAGCGGGGTATGAATCACAAAATCATGGTCCATTGATAAGTTAAGCGTGACATTCAATGATTTCACAAAAGAATCACGGCAATCTGGGTAGCCGCTAAAATCTGTTTCACACACGCCTGTTACAATGTGACGGGCTCCGGCCTGCTTTCCAAGAATCGCCGCAAACGAAAGAAACAGCAGATTGCGTCCTTCTACAAATGTAGATGGAAGCTCCCCTTCTTTAATTTCAATATCGATATCAGAACGAGTCAATGCACTCGGTGCCAGCTGGTTTAGCAATCCCATATCAAGCACATGGTGCGGCACCCCTAAATCAGCGGCAATTTCTTTTGCCACCTCAATCTCAGCATCATGCCGCTGTCCGTAATTAAACGTTACTGCAATCACATCTTTAAAGGTTTGTTTGGCCCAGAACAAGCATGTAGTACTGTCCTGGCCGCCGCTGAAAACAACAACGGCTTTTTCATTTTTTAACATATAGTCTTCCTTCTCTCTTATTCGAAAGAAATGGAACGCGAAGACACGAGAAAAAAACCGTCATCTGCCGGTTTTTTCCTTAGTTTTTTATAGAGGGAATTCGCGAACCTCTCCCGCCCTGGGGCGGAATGTCTTCTTTCATTTATTGATAACGCTTATCGCTTCGTTTTGTTGGCTCTTTGAATTTGTTCTTCCAAATGCTTTGTCCGCTCTTCTTCTTTTCTTGATATACGTTTAATTAGAAGAAACGCGCCGATTGCCATCAGCACAAACACACTCATTGAGATGGCTGCTGGAATGTACTCGCTTTTGTCTTCAGGGAAATACAAAAAATTACCAAATCCGATCAAAAGATTCGTCCACACAGGCCATGCCTCCATTCGTTGTTCCCGTCTATTATAGCAGGACACTTTCATAAATCCAACTGTACGATAATGTTATTTCCATTCACACAGGAATATTGATACAATAATCCATTAAGGAGGGAAAATATGAACATTGGTGATTTAGTAACAGCCCATTATAAATCAGGCAAATATATTGGAACGATTACTGGCATCCGCCCTGGTATCTATACAGTAAAAATCTCATCTGTTTTACGTCACCCTGCCCAGGGAGATCTGCACAATCCAAACGAAGCGGATGTGCCGTTTTTTCATGAGCGCAAAGCATTGGCGCATTACGAGCAGGCGAATATTCCAGAATCAGCTGTCCACTCTTACGAAGGAGCTCCCCTGGAGTACAATGAATCTCTTATTGCTGCTGTTCACAAGCTTGAAACAAGATTAAAAGACCGGGAAAATGCTTTTTCTGCCCGCAGCCTCGAGGCACTTCAGTCTGTGAAAAAAGAATATGAACTTATGTACAAAGTTTCGTTCAAATAGCCCACTTTTGTGAAGAAGAGCCCTTTATTTCCAAAGTTATTTCCTTTATTATGGTACATATGCACGTTTAAACCTCGAAAAAGGCGGTTAGTGAATGAGAACGGTTTTAGGATATGTACTCATCATTTTACTCATCCCCCTCTCTGTTTTAACATTTTATTATGCGGATGCAGAAGCGGGAAAAGTGCAAAATTTTGATGATTACGTAGAAGAAAAGATAGTCATTAACGAAGTAGATCTGCCTCAGGCAAGCAAGATAAAAGACACAAACGGGAATATTTATGTTGAGTTATATCAGCCTAACCGAATTGTAGTCGATGGGGAAAAAATCCCTTCTTTTCTAAAAGAACTCTTTCTTCAGTCGGAAGATAAGCATTTCTATGAGCATTCCGGTATTGATGCGGCAGCTGTGATTCGTGCATTCATGGTTAACGCCCAGTCAGACGAAATTGAACAAGGCGCCAGTACGATTACCCAGCAGGTGGCACGCAATATTTATCTGACACAGGACCGGACGTTGGCACGGAAAATTGCCGAAGTGCTGTATTCCTATCAGATCGAGAAAAAACTAGAAAAAGAAGAAATACTAGATTTATATTTAAACGTTATTTATTTCAACCACAACACATATGGTGTTGAAGCGGCTGCGCAGTATTACTTCCAAAAGCCGGTGGACAAGCTGTCCAAAGCACAGATGGCTTTTATTGCAGCTATCCCAAACAATCCAACTCTTTATGATCCTGAAAGAAACTTTGAAAATACGAAAAAGCGTCAGGAACGGCTGATTGATATTATGGCCCGCGAGGAATTTATTACTCCCGAAGAAGCGGAACAAATCAAAAGTGAAAAAATCACGTTAAAAGTACGGGATCGTTTAGATAAATATCCAGACTACTCAACTTACGTGATGCATGAATTCAGAGAGCTGATTTCAGAGTCGGAAGGCTTTGACCAGCAGCTTTTAAACGCCGAGGGCGACGCCCGTGAAGCGATCCAGCAAAAGCTGAGCGACCGCGTCGCAGAAGTACTGGCGTCCGGTATTGTTATTCACACAGCGCTTGACCCGGACATTCAATCAAAAGCAGTAAATGCCGTCAATAACGTGCTGGCCGGCTCATCAGTCCAGGCATCTGCTGCCGTGATCGGCAATCAATCTCATGATATTGTAGCGATGTCAGGCGGAAAAGACTTCCAGAAAACAGACTTTAACCGTGCTTTCCAAGGTTACCGCCAGCCGGGTTCAACGATTAAGCCGCTACTCGATTATGCGCCTTATCTGGATACATATGGAGCGGGTATCAATGACATGGTTTCAGCGGATAATTACTGCTATCAAGGCTACTGCCCATCCAATTACAGTAAAACAGAGTATGGAATGGTGCCTATCAAAGAAGCGCTGGCCAAGTCGCATAATACAGCCGCTCTGCGCCTTCTAACAAAAACAGGCATGGAACGGGCTTACAGCTACCTGGATAAGTTTGAATTTGAAAAAGTAACAGAAACCGATCATAATGCTCCTGCAACAGCACTGGGCGGCTTTGATTACGGGATGACCACATTGGAAATGGCAAGCGCCTATACATCCTTTATTGATGGCACGTATACAAAACCTCATGCGATCAAGCGTGTTACGGACTTTAAAGGCAATACGCTGTTTGCATGGGACGAGGAGCCGGTCCGAGTCTGGTCAACGGCCACTTCTTACAAAATGCGAGCGATGCTGGCCAATGTTGTAAAAAATGGAACCGGAAAAAAAGCGAACTTTGCTACGTCGTATATCGGTGGGAAAACCGGTACAACAAACAGCTACCGTGACCTATGGTTCGTCGGGTTGACAGAAGGCTACACAGCTGCTGTATGGACCGGGAAAGACAAATACGAAAACAAGTGGGATAACATTCGCTTTATGGAATCTTATGCCCCGCACCAGCTGATCTGGAAACGCATTATGAGATAATGAAAACGCACATCCGAACCGGGTGTGCGTTTTTTTTTGTAAAGAAAAACCGGACGCAGGGTCCGGTTCTGATTCATTATGCATTTGTTTCGTCGTAGATTGGAACCCAGCCTTCCGTTGTTACGAAAATACGGACGGCAACCACTTTACGATCGTCCATCAACGTAAAGTAATGGCGCGTGTTGACCGGTACAGAAATCAAATCACCCGGCTCAAGTTCAACATTAAAGAACTGGCCGTCTTTTGCCTGGATTGCAAAAATTCCATGGCCGCTGACGATAAAACGAACTTCGTCATCTGTGTGGATATGGATTTTTTGAAAGTTTGTTAAAAGCTCATCTAAATTAGGTGTGCTGTCAGACAGGGAAATCACATCATGAGCCTGGTAGCCGCGGCGCTCTGAAATATCACGGATTTCTTCACCGAACACCTCAAGGATTTGCTGCTTTTCTTCATCTGACAACGCATAGTTTTCACGAAGGTTTTCCGGAAGCTTGGAAATATCCCATTTTTCATAAATAACTTCCTGTGCTGCTAAAAATGCATCAATTGCGTTTTTATCGGTAATACGTTCGCCTGTTTCTTGGAATTGAATGACTGCCATTTTGTTATCTTCCTTTCAACATCTGTAGTTTAATATGCCATGAAAACAGAAATTCATAGGCTTCTAGAAACTTTTTCGCTTCGAATGCATCCTTGCCCCATACTGTAATACCGTGATTACGGATCAAAACGGAACCGGCATCCTGTGTAACATAGCGGCCGAACTCTTTGGCGAGAGCCGGGATATGGGCATGATTCGGAATAATCGGTACCGTAATCGATGCATTTTCTTCCCAAATGCCAAATGCTTTAATGATTTCCTGACCGCTGAATGTTACTGCTCCTTCTTCAGCGTACAGCTCAGAGATGACATTATTGTCCACCGTGTGTACGTGGAGGCTGCAGCCGGCAGCTGTTTTCCCATACACTTCTACATGAAGAAGTGTTTCAGCGGACGGCTTGCCGGCAAATCCTTCAATCGCTTGACCTTGAAGGTCTACAAGCAAAAAATCCTCATCCGTTTCTTTTCGCTTGTCTTTGCCGCTGGCTGTTACTAAAAAAGACTCGTCATCTACTTTAATAGATAGATTTCCACTTGTGCCGGGAAACCAATCACGGGCAGCAAGCTCTCTTTTAACCTCCGCCAGATCATTCCATCTTAATTGTAATGCATTCATTTCACTACCTCTTTCACATGGTCGATAACATCCCAAAACGTTTCAAATGGCTTGTGAGGAAGGCCCAGCTCTTCGCTTTTTTGCAGCAGCAAATCTCTGGCAATCACAAAGCTGGCAAGCTTGGCTGCTTCAAGGTCGGTCACGGAGTCCCCGATCACAATCATCTCCTGTCCCGGTGCAATATGACGGACAATCGACGGTTTGCAGCAGCCGCACTCGTTTGTACAATGCTCGTCACAGGAATGCGGCCATTTAATATGAATATGGCTGCCTGAGAAATCAGCTTCATTGCAGTAAATATGGTCTTCCGGCACAAGGCCCTGTAAAATTGGTTTCACAAAAAAGTCCATTCCGCCGCTGACTACGTAAAGCGGAATGCCTGCCTCTTTTGTATACGCGACAAACTCAGCAAATCCTTCCCGAATTTTTGCATCTGCCAGAATAAACTCTGTAATTTCACTTCTTTGAGAAGACGGAAGCAATGAAAACATTTGGCCGACGCCTTCCTTAATCGAGATTTTCTGAGAGAGGACGCCGTCTTTCAGCGCATTCCATTCTGGAGGAGCGAATTTCTTCATGATGGCAATAATATTGTCATTTTTTGTAATAGTGCCATCAAAGTCACAAATAATAACGGGGTTTTGCATCATTTATTTGCTCCCCCATAAATCAAGTGCCACACGCAGCTCTTCATTTTCTTCTGCTGCCTGCTCAAGAGTCCGGCCGGCTAAAACCGCATCAATGGCCTGTCGGAATGCACGCCCGCCGCCTTCTGCACCACTCGGGTGGCCGTGAACCCCGCCTCCTGCATTAATGATCGAATCTTTTCCAAAGTCATCATACAGAACAGGAACAAGCCCTGGATGAATGCCCGCTGATGGAACCGGAAAAGTGGGCTTATGCACACTTGTCTGGAGCGCCATTTCTGCTGTTTTAAGCGCTGCTGAACGCTCAAGTGCCACCGATCCATATGGGGATGGAAACAGTGTAAAATCAGCTCCCGCCATTCGCACAAGCTTGCCAAGCATAAGCTCAGTTGAAAAGCCGTGATATGGTGCAGATGTGAAGGCGCCTGAGACAGCAGGGTGCGCCATGATCGGCACGCTGATCTTTGGATCCTCAGCGAGCTCCTGCAGCACATCAAGCCCATAAGCAAATACATTAAACAAAAACGCAGAAGCGCCAAGCTCAATGCCCCGATACGCTTTTTCTTTCAATTCGCTTGTACGTCCTGACAGGTTTACGGCATACAGCGCTTTTCGGCCGCTTTGTTCAATAACCCGTTTTCCAAGCTTTACACGCTCTTCAAACGGTGTCAGCGGATTATCAAATAAAATTTCATCATCTTTGACGATATCAATACCGCCGGCGATTTGCGCTCGCAGCTGTTCTTCCATATACGCCATATCGCGGCCAATCACGCCTTTGAAAATACTCATGAGGAGCGGACGCCCGTAAGCACCGGTTTGTTCGCGAATTCCTTCCACGCCAAACTTTGGCCCCGGGAAACGACCGGCAAGATCATCTGAAAGGGATAAATCGACCAGCTGGACCGCACCGTCAAGTGACAGCTTGCCAAACACCGTCACGAGAATCGCCGGCAAATCCGCGCTGAAGTTTGCAGCAGGATAGGCAATTTTCACTTCTGCCCCGCGCCCATAAACCGTTTCTTCTCCAGTTTCCTGAACAGACAGAACACGCCCTTTATGCTGCTTTAGCTGCTCCTGTTCGAGAAGCGGCAAATCGGTCCAAGAACCAATCGTTAAACCAAGTGCGATTCCTTCTGCTTTTTTTTCGAAAGCGCCTTTTTGATCAAACAGGCGGTACGTTGCGATCACTTCGTTCATATAGCTTTTCTCCATTCTAAATGCCTACTAGTTTACTAGGATTGTGTCATTTTTCAGTTAATTTGTCAATGAAGCGGACCTTCATTAAAGAGCGGAAAATAAGCCAAGGCGGCCAATGCGCCGGATGGCTTCTTGCAGCCGCGCTTCCTCTGTCAGCAGTCCAACACGGACATAGCCTTCCCCATGGGCACCAAATCCAATACCCGGCGCTGTAACAACATGTGCTTTTTCCAGCAGTAAATCGGAAAACTGAACGGATGTGTAAGGCTTTGGCACCGGAAGCCAGGCGAAAAATGAACCAGCCGGAGCCGTCACATCCCAGCCGATTGACCGGCAGGCATCAACAAGTGCGTTACGGCGCTTCTCGTACCGATTTGATAATTCCCGCACACAATCCTGCGGCCCTGAAAGTGCAGTAGCTGCAGCCTGCTGAATGGCACTGAAAAGACTTACATACATATGATCCTGCAGCAGGTTGACTGCAGAAATCACACTTGGATTCCCTGCTAAAAATGCGACCCGCCAGCCGGCCATATTATAGGTTTTCGACAATGTGTACAGCTCTACGCCAACTTCTTTCGCTCCTTGTGACTGCAGAAAACTTGGCGGCTTCTGTCCATCAAAACCAATTCCTCCATACGCAAAGTCGTGTACTACACAAATATCATGCTCATGCGCAAGAGCGACGGTTTCATCAAAAAATGCCCGGGTTGCCTGCGCACCAGTCGGATTGTTTGGATAGTTCAGCAAAAGCATTTTTGCCCGCTCGAGCCGAGCTTTCCCGATATCCCCATAATCCGGCAAAAAGCGGTTTTCTTCCACAAGCGGCATGTAATCCATTTGAACATCGGCAAGCGCTGCTCCCGACCAATAATCCGGATAGCCGGGGTCAGGCACGAGCATATATTCACCTGGATTCATTAAACACATTGGCAGCTCAACGAGTCCCGCTTTGCCGCCGAATAAAATAGCGATTTCCGTCTGCGGGTCCAAATCTACATCATAC
The DNA here is from genome assembly GCF_032341995.1 of Domibacillus sp. DTU_2020_1001157_1_SI_ALB_TIR_016. Lineage (NCBI taxonomy): Bacteria > Bacillati > Bacillota > Bacilli > Caryophanales > Bacillaceae > Domibacillus > Domibacillus sp. DTU_2020_1001157_1_SI_ALB_TIR_016. The sequence goes on along the minus strand of NZ_CP135439.1, from coordinate 969,627 downwards.
TCCCGCTTATAAAAGCCGGCCGCTGCTTCCTTTAAGAAATTCTGTCCTTGAAACGGCGGGTATTTATGAAAATCCGGCCGCTCTGCTGCTTCTTTTAAAGACGCTACAATATGCTCCGGAGTCGGCTGGTCTGGATTGCCTTGTCCTAGATTAATAACATCGTGTCCGGCGCTGACATATTGGGCGGCTTTTTTGGTAAGTGCCGCAAAAAATTGGTCGGGCAGCCCGGATAACAGCTGTGATTGTTTAAATTGCTTCATTCGTTCACCTACTTAAAATTTTCTTGCAATTTCAGTCATAAATATATATATTATTGAACAAATTGTAAATATATTTGGAGGAATGACCATGTCTTCATATGAACCCTTAACAATAGATTCTGCGGTTGCCCTCGTTAAAAAGCTTGGTTTGCTCGCGGAAACCGACACCGTTTCTGCAAATGAAATCGGAGATGGCAATTTAAATTACGTGTTTCATATAAAAGGAACAGATAAAAGTCTTATTGTTAAACAAGCCCTTCCTTATGCAAAAGTAGTAGGAGAAAGCTGGCCGCTGACGCTTGAACGGGCTGATATCGAAAACCGTGCCCTGCGCCTGCAAGGAACATTTGCGCCTGACTATACCCCTAAAGTCTACTATTCTGATAAAGATTTAGCGATTACGGTCATGGAAGATTTGTCTCATCTGACCATTGCCCGGACAGGCCTGATTCATGGAGAAGATTATCCGCTGATTGCCCGCCATACCGGTGAATTTATTGCACGCACGCTGTACGGAACCTCGGATTTCGCACTCGGTCCGCAGGAGAAAAAGAAGCTGCAGCACACATTCAGCAATCCTGAGCTATGCGATATTACAGAAGGACTTGTGTTTACCGATCCGTTTTTTGATGCAGAGACGAATGATTTCGAAGAGAGCTTGCGTGCCGACGTGGAAAAGCTTTGGCAGGACGATGAACTGAAACTTCATGCTGCCCAGTTGAAGCGCTTGTTTTTAACAGCGGGTGATGCGCTTCTGCATGGAGATCTGCACACAGGAAGCATTTTTGCGAGCGCTGCTGAAACTAAAATCATTGATCCGGAATTTGCTTTCTATGGGCCATTCGGATTTGATATTGCTCACTTTACAGCGAACCTGTTTATGAATGTTCTATCCCGCGAAGAGGGTCGTCGCGAGCCGCTTTACGAGCATATTGTGACTGTTTGGGATGTTTTTAACCGTGAGTTCAGCCGGCTTTGGAACGAGCAAAATACGGAAGCCTTCGCAAAAACAGAAGGCTATTTAGAGTGGCTGCTGGCGGATATTTTTGAACAGGCTGCCGGCTTTATGGGACTTGAAATGATTCGCCGGACAATTGGACTTGCTCACGTAAAAGATTTGGATGGCATCGTGGATGATCAGCAGCGCCTGCAGGCGAAACGCCACTCTCTGTCGCTTGGTGCTCACTTTGTTAAAGAGCGGGCTTCCTATTCATCTGCCGATCAGTTAGTTGCAGCTGTAAAGGAGGCACTTCAATGAATATTCCACAATCCGTCTTCTGGGAGAACGATGCGATTCAACTGCTTGACCAGCGAAAATTGCCTCATGTAACTGAATATTTAACGTTAGAAACGGTTCCGGCTGTGTTTGACGCAATCAAATCTCTCGCTGTCCGTGGGGCGCCGGCTATTGGAATTGCGGCCGCTTTTGGTGTCGCATTGTCAGCACTCCGTCACCCATCTGATGACCTTGATGAACTAAAGGAACAAGTATTAATCGACAGCGGCTATCTTTCACAGTCCCGCCCAACAGCTGTTAATTTATTTTGGGCATTGAATCGGATGAATGACGTGGTCGTTAACTCTGAGACAGCCGCCGCACTGCGCGAAAACGTGCTTGCTGAAGCACTTGCTATTCAAAAAGAAGACGAAGATGTGTGCCGGGCGATTGGCGAATACGCTCTTCCTCTTTTCAACAACGGTGACCATGTCATGACGATTTGTAATGCAGGCTCTATTGCAACCGCGAAATATGGAACGGCGCTTGCCCCTTTCTTTCTTTCAAAAGAGCATGGAATCAACTTGTCCGTTTTTGCTTGCGAAACACGCCCTGTGTTCCAGGGAGCCCGTCTCACTACGTGGGAACTTATGCAGGCCGGTGTAGATGTCACACTGATTACGGACAGTATGGCAGCACACACGATGAAAACGAAAAACATTTCAGCGGTGATTACAGGAGCCGACCGTGTAGCAGCAAACGGGGACTCTGCTAATAAAATCGGAACCTTTGGCCTTGCTGTTTTAGCCAAATCATTTGGCATTCCGTTTTATATTGCCGCTCCCCTGTCGACCTTTGATTTGGATACGCCAAATGGCGATGCCATTCCGATTGAAGAGCGGGATCCGGCCGAAGTTACCGAAGTGAGTGGCATGCGCATTGCACCAGAAGGCATTTCTGTTTTCAACCCAGCTTTTGATGTAGCGCCAGCCGAATTGATTACAGGCATCATTACCGAAAAAGGAATTGTAAAACCGAACAAAGAAGCCATTGCGGCACTGTTTGTATAAAAAAAAACGAGCTTCGTTTCGAAACGAAGCTCGTTTTTTTAAAGTGGTATAGCAGCCAGCAGGCCATTGTATAACTTCATAAAAATAAGAGCGAGCAATAAGCCGAAGAAAATCCAGAAGACCGCTTCAAACACGATAATTCCAATCATTTGCGGCGTTGAAATATGCGGGCTCAGCTTGTAAACAAAGTACACAACATACACTACAGACGTCACAAGAAAAATAATGATCGTCCCGACAGCAGAAGAAAAGCTGACCAATGAAATCAGTCCGCCCAGAAAATAGATCACTGCGCCAAAGCGGGTTTTTTTCAGCAGCTCTCCTTCTGCATCCTTAGAGAAAAAAAGCAGCGCCAGCTCGTTTGCTGTATTCGCCAGAAGCTTGAACGTGGCAAAAATCATAGTGAATACAACCATCAACCCGCCGATTACGACGAGATTTACTTCTGTTTTGGTAAAGATATCGAGCATGGTATTATACAAGTTTGCTTGTTTCAGCATATCTACAATAAAGGCTTGTCCAAACATCGAAAGTGATAAGCTGAATAATAGGATGGATAAGAGCGGCATATAGCCGGTTAAATACGAGTTTTTCATCAACATAATTCTCCCCTGTCACAATCAGTCACTGTTCATTATGCAAGAGGTTGTTTGTTATGACAAGTCATTTCCAATCTTTTTTTGGAAAAACCCCACAATTTCTGTCAAAATCCGCATAGTTCTTTTGTCGAATTTTTATTTTTTTCGCCCGGAAAATACCGTTACTCTTCATATTTATTACGAGAAGGAGCAGTTCGATTGTTCTCCCGTTTTGGGCAATGCACGAACATTTTTTTTACGTTATAATTTGAATTATGCATAAAAATATGGGGAGGGATTTATTTGTCTTTGCTTCACTGGGCCATTCTCGCTCCTTTTTTGATGGCTGTATTCGTTCCGCTTATTCATAAAAGAGCAGCGTCCATCCATACTGGGTGGTTTGTACTGATTCTGCCCGTTCTTTTGTTCGGGATGTTTCTGCAATATCTTCCCGTCACAAGAGAGAACAGTTCTATTACCGAAACGGCTTCCTGGATTCCATCACTTGGAATCAACTTTACCGCATACATAGATGGCTTAAGCCTCCTGTTTGCCCTCTTGATTACCGGAATTGGCTCGCTGGTTGTGCTGTATTCTATTTTTTACTTGTCTCAATCAAAGGAAAAACTAGGTCACTTTTATGTATATTTACTCATGTTTATGGGTGCGATGCTTGGCGTGGTCCTGTCTGACAATGTGATCACGCTGTATATGTTTTGGGAATTTACGTCTATTTCTTCTTTCCTGCTGATCGCGTACTGGTATGACCGCGAACGCTCCCGTTACGGGGCTTTAAAGTCGATGCTCATTACCGTATTCGGCGGATTGATGATGCTCGGCGGGTTTCTCGTTTTATCGCTTATGGGTGATACATTCAGCATTCGTGAATTGGCGGCTCAGGCTCTGGAGTTAAATGAAGACCCGCTTTTTGGACTGGCGATGATCCTTGTTCTGCTCGGCGCTTTTACAAAGTCCGCACAGTTCCCATTCTACATCTGGCTTCCAGATGCGATGGAAGCACCAACGCCGGTTAGTGCGTATCTGCACTCGGCTACAATGGTCAAAGCCGGGATTTACCTTGTTGCCCGTTTCAGTCCGATCTTTGCCTTTTCCGGCTACTGGTTCTGGATTGTTGGAGCCGTCGGATTATTCACCATGACATGGGCTTCCTTTAATGCCGTAAAACAAACCGATTTAAAAGGAATTTTAGCGTTCTCAACGGTCAGTCAGCTTGGCTTAATCATGTCGCTGCTGGGCATAGGGGCAGCAGCGCTTCATGTTGAATCGCTGGATGACAATGTATTTACCGCAGCGGTTATTGCAGCTGTGTTTCATTTAATTAACCATGCAACCTTCAAAGGAAGTTTATTTATGGCGGTCGGTATTATTGACCATGAAACAGGCACGCGGGATATCCGCAAGCTTGGCGGATTAATGAGCTTAATGCCGGTTACCTTTACGCTGTCTGTAATCGGTGCTTTTTCAATGGCTGGTCTGCCGCCATTTAACGGTTTTTTAAGCAAAGAAATGTTCTTGGCTTCTATGGTGCATTTACTCGAACTGGATTTGTACCAGATGGATACATGGGCGATCCTTTTCCCGGTTATCGCCTGGATTGGCAGTGTGTTCACATTTATTTACAGCATGATAATTGTGTTTAATGTCTTTACGGGTCCCTTCCAGCCGGAGAAACTCGAGAAAAAACCACATGAAGCACCTATTGGCATGCTTGTTTCACCGATTATTTTAGCCGCTCTTGTCGTAGTATTCGGCTTGTTTCCGAATTTGCTTTCCTACAGCTTGATTCAGCCGGCTGCGGCCGCTATTGTACCGTCCATTCTGCCGCCGGGCGGTCAGCTCGACGTTCATATTTCCTTTTGGCACGGTTTTAAGCCTGAGCTCTTTATGACCATCGGAGTGATTGTCATTGGCATTCTACTTTATAAACTCATGCCAAAATGGATCAAAATGTATGACTATATGCCTGAAAAGGTTACTCTGAATCAGTTTTACAATGCCAGCTTGTACGCAGCAGAACGCGGCTCAAATGCGATTACAAATGCGTATATGACCGGCTTTATCCGCAGCTATCTTTTATACATTTTTGTGTTTTTTATCGGAATTCTCGGCTTCACCATGTGGGCGAAAGAAGCATTTCGCTATAATGCTTCTTCTGCTGCGCCGATTGGATTGTATGAAGTAAGCTTAATCATCGTTCTGGTTATTGCGACTGCCACCATTTTACTGGCAAAATCACGTTTAACGTCCATTATTGCGCTTGGCGGGGTTGGCTATACCGTGTCGCTGTTTTTTGTTATTTTCCGCGCACCGGATTTGGCTTTGACGCAGCTTGTAATTGAAACAGTCTCAACGGCCTTGTTTCTGCTTTGCTTTTACCATCTTCCAAAATTATCGCGTCATGAAGAAAAACGGCGCTTTCAGGCAGGTAATGCCCTTGTCGCAGCCGGTGTCGGTATCATGGTGGCACTGCTCGGCATATCCGCTCACAGCTCGAAGTTTTTCACTTCTATCAATGACTATTACGTTGAAAACACATATGAAAAAGCCGGCGGCGAAAATATGGTCAATGTAATCCTCGTTGACTTCCGCGGTTTTGATACGCTGTTTGAGATTTCTGTGCTGGCTGTTGCGGCACTTGGTATTTACGGACTGATTAAACTAAGGCTTGAGAAAGGCGGCGAAACAAATGAAAACAAATGATGTAATTTTCCAAACCGTCGCCAAAGTCGTTTTTTTCATGATTATCTTTTTTGCGGTTCACTTGTTTTTTGCCGGACATTATTATCCGGGCGGCGGTTTCGTAGGCGGCCTGCTTACATCCGGCGCGATTGTTCTTTTGCTTTTAGCTTTTGATATTAAAACGGTACGGCACGGGTTTCCGCTTGACTTCAAATGGCTGATCGGCCTTGGCCTCCTTTTTTCAGTCGGAACCGCTGCCGGATCTCTGCTTTTCAATGTACCGTTTTTTACTCACGCTTATAATTATTTTCAACTGCCGCTGTTCGGCAAAACATCGCTTCACACTGCGATGTTGTTTGATTTAGGCGTGTACCTCGTTGTCATTGGTGTAACCATGACCATTATTCAAACGATTGGAGAGAGTGAATAATGGAAATTTTAATGTGTATCATTGCCGGCCTGCTTTTTGCAGCAGCGGTTTACTTAATGCTTTCGAAAAGCCTGCTCCGGATTATTATCGGCACCGGGCTTCTCAGCCATGGAACCCATTTAATGCTTTTAACAATGGGCGGGCTCAAAACTGGAGCCGTGCCGGTTCTCGGGGAACATGCCTCTGTTTATACAGACCCGATTCCGCAGGCGCTTATCTTAACGGCTATTGTCATTAGTTTTGGTGTTACAGCCGTGTTTCTTGTAATCGCTTATCGTGCATACCAGGAGATTGGCACAGATAATATGGAGCAGATGAGAGGAATGGAAACGGATGATTAATTTACCTATTTTACCCATCCTGATCCCTCTTGTTTCGGCTGTGTTACTCCTGTTTTTATCAAAGCGTGTCTATGCCCAGCGAGTGGTATCTGTGGCTGCTTCTTTTGCTACGGTTATTGCAGCGGCTGTTGTTTTAATGAAAGTGAAGACAGATGGGATTCAAACGGTTGACATGGGCAGCTGGCCGGCTCCATTTGGCATTACGCTTGTGTCAGATATGCTGAGCATCCTGCTCGTTTTAACGTCTTCTGTCATTACGCTTTGTGTGGTCCTTTATTCATTCCGCTCCATTGGCAGCGGCCGGGAAGCATTTTATTACTACCCGATTGTCCAATTTTTACTTGTTGGCGTAAATGGATCGTTTACAACCGGTGATATTTTTAACCTGTTTGTTTTCTTTGAAATTATGTTAATGTCGTCATATGTGCTGATTGTGATCGGCGGAACAAAAGTACAGCTGCAGGAATCTATTAAATATATTTTGATTAACGTGATTTCCTCGGCTATTTTTGTTATCGCAGTTGGGTTTTTGTACTCGGTTACCGGCTCACTGAATATGGCGCACATTTCCGCCCGCCTTACTGACATTGGCGGCGAGCCCATTGTCACCGTGCTGGCGCTTCTTTTCTTGATTGTGTTCGGTTTAAAAGGCGGTATTTTTCCGCTTTACTTCTGGCTGCCAGGTTCGTACGCGGCACCACCTGCACCTGTTTTGGCCCTGTTCGGTGCCCTGCTTACAAAAGTAGGCGTATACGCCATCTTACGAACTTACACGCTATTTTTCTATCATGACCAGCCATTTACACATGATATTTTATCCCTGCTAGCTTTGCTGACCATGGTTGCAGGTTCGATTGGCGCTCTTGCATACAAGGATGTAAAACAAATTCTGATTTATAACATTGTCATAGCGGTTGGTGTTCTATTATTCGGCATTTCCATTATGACGGAGGAATCAATCGCCGGCACCCTCTTTTATTTTATTCATGACATGATTATCAAAGCGGCTCTGTTTATGCTGGGCGGCATCATGATTTGGATTACAGGTACGTCAAAGATGGATAAGATGGGCGGGCTGATCCGCCAATACCCGGCACTTGGCTGGATCTTTCTTACAGCATCTTTTGCGCTCGCCGGCATTCCGCCGCTGTCTGGTTTTATCGGCAAATTATTGATTGTCCGGGCAGGATTTGAATCGGGTGAATATGTTGGAGCCATCGTTGTGCTTCTGTCGAGTCTGGCTGTGTTGTATTCGGTTGTTACGTTATTTATGGAGGTTTTTTGGAAAAAGCCAAAATTGCCGCAGCTTCATGCAAAAAAACAAACATCCTCCTTGTTCCTTCCGGCTGCAGCTCTTGTTGTTCTTTCTGTTTTATACGGTGTCGGAACAGAAGCGGTTTATCCTTATGTGATGCAGGCTGTTGAAGCGCTCATCCATCCGGAAATCTACATTGACGCCGTATTAAAGGAGTAGATCGTATGGCTTTTCAAATTTTACTCAATGTGTTTCTCGCATTTCTCTGGATGTTTTTGCAGGTGTCTTTCAGTGCACGGACCTTTATTATTGGATACCTGCTTGGATTGATTGTGATGGCTGGAATGCGCCGCTTTTTTAAAAGCCGCTTTTATCTGCATCGTGTCTGGGCCGTGATCTACTTATTTCTGCTGTTTTTAAAAGAGTTAATTAAAGCGAATTTTGACGTGTTAAAGCTGGTGCTCCGTCCTAAACTGAACATTCGTCCGGGTATCTTTGCACTTGAAACCGAACTGAAGTTGGATTGGGAAGTCACCCTGCTGTCGAATTTAATTACGCTGACTCCCGGCACACTTGTGGTGGATGTATCGGATGATAATAAAACCCTTTACATTCACGCTATTGATATTGAGAATGTGTCAGAAGCAGTAGACAGCATTAAAAATTCGTTTGAAAAAGCCATTATGGAGGTGAGCCGCGGATGATTGAGACTGTTTTGCAGATTTCTCTTTTACTGCTGGCCGTTTCTATGATTGGCCTCGTTTACCGGCTTGTAAAAGGGCCAACCGTTCCAGACCGTGTTGTCGCCCTCGATGCAATGGGCGTCAATCTTGTGTCGATTACAGCCGTTTTGTCTATGCTGCTTGATACGCATAATTATCTTGATGTTATTCTCTTGATTGGTATTTTGGCATTTATCGGAACTGTTGCTTTTGCCAAGTTTTTAGAAAAAGGCGAGGTGATTGAATATGACCGTGATCAGTGAAGCTGTCATTGCCGTTTTATTGCTTGTCGGAGCGTTTTTAACCCTTGTCTCAGCATTCGGGCTGATCCGCCTTCCAGACGTTTATACACGCAATCACGCCGCTTCTAAAAGCGCAACGCTCGGAGTGATGTGCATTCTGCTGGCAACGTTTGTTTACTTTTTTGCGAAGGACGGATTTTTCAGCTCACGGCTCCTGCTCGGTATTGCTTTCTTTTTTATTACCGCACCTGTTGCAGGCCATTTAATCAGCCGTGCCGCCTACAATTCCGGCGTGAAAATGTGGGATCAAAGCGTGCGTGATGACTTAAAGACTAAACAGGCACAAAAAAAGAACTAAAAAAGCTGTCCGCAACTGGACAGCTTTTTTATTCATACAGCGTTTGGGCCTTCTCACCATTTTCCTGATAAATTGTAAGAATTCCTTCATGCTGTTTCACATATTCTTTCGCTTCCTCTAAAAGCGCCTGTTTTGTGCCCTCTGAACGGATGGCCCGTTTGCCATTTTCTTTTTTCAGTACCCAGCGCTCTTCTTCATGCTTTACTTCATAACGCGGCCGTCCTTCATCCTTTTTTGCTTCTGCGCTTCTCGCACGGTCAATGGCAATGGCAATAGAACGCCCTTCCTCATACCCTTCATCCAAGAGCGCATTGGCAATTTCGATCGCTTTATCGCGTATATGGTCCGGCAGATTTTTCATCGAAGCCGGGTACTCATTTTTGTTCCAAGGCATGAAAACCACTCCTTTTTTAAAAATGTTCCCGCCCTATTAAAAAATCAAACGTCACTTTTTCGCTTTCACAGCAATCGTACATCGTGAAAGACAAATCAGCTTCCCGTTTTCGTCCTTTATTTCAATAGACCATACCATTGTTGACTTTCCACGGTGAACGATTAGAGCGGTAGCCGTCACAATCCCATCTCTTTTCGATTTGATGTGGTTGGCATTGATTTCAAGGCCAAAGCAGACCTCCGTGTCCAGGTCAATCATCGCTGCAGCGCCAATACTTGCCGCTGTTTCCGCAAGGGCAACAGAAGCGCCTCCGTGCAGAAATCCGAACGGCTGGCGCGTGCGTTCATCCACAGGCATTGTCATCACTACACGGCCTGTTTCAATCCTCACCACTTCCATTCCGAGTGCGGCAAGCAGTGTATGATCGGTTTGAATGTTCATAAAATCCTCTCCTTCAAAAAAAGGTGCCTCTTAAAGAGGCACCTTTTTATTATAATGTCATGGCCGCAATCCATCCAAAGATGAGAAGCGGGATATTATAATGGATAAAGGTTGGAACGGATGTATCCCAAATATGATCATGCTGTCCGTCCGCATTTAAACCTGCAGTTGGTCCAAGCGTACTGTCTGATACCGGCGATCCACCGTCTCCCAGCACTCCTGCTGTTGTGACCAGCGCAATCGTGGCCATTGGACTGAAACCAAGCTCAAGAGCTAAAGGAACGAAAATCGTAGCGATAATAGGGATGGTTGAAAATGAGGAACCAACCCCAACTGTCACCAGCAAACCAACTAAAAGCATTAACAATGCGCCCAGTGCTTTGTTGCCGCCAATGGCATCCGCAGCTGTTTGCACCAAGCTTTCAACATGACCGGTTTCAACCACTACGTTTGCAAATCCGGAAGCAGCAATGAGTACAAAGCCGATAAAGGCCATCATTCTCATACCATCTGTCAGCAAATGATCTGCCTCACTCCATCGGATCGCACGAAATACGTATAAAACCACAATGCCGGCCATCGCACCAAACACCATTGAGTCTGTTTCCAGCTGAGCAGCAAGTGCAGCGGCAATCGACAAGACAGCTACAATCAACCCATACTTGCTGGGCATTTTCACTGATTTTTCTTCTTCACTCGTGCTTGTTAAATGTAACTCCGCATATTCACGCGGTTTCCGATAAGTGAAAAATACAGAAATAATCAACCCAACAACCATTCCGACAGCTGGAAGAATCATCGCATACGGTACTTGGTCAGTTGAAACATCCAAGCCGCTTTTGCCCATGCTCGTCACGACGATTTCGTGAAAAATCTGTCCAAATCCGACCGGAAGCAGCATATAAGGCGTTACCAGCCCAAATGTAAGCACACAAGCGATCAGGCGCCGATCAATTTTTAGCTCATTCATAATTTGAAGAAGCGGCGGAATTAATAGCGGAATAAACGCAATGTGAACCGGTACAACATTTTGTGAAAAACAAGCCATTACTAAAATAAAAAATATAATAAGTGCTCTCGGCAATTTTTTTGAGCGTGATTCCTCTTTACTGCCGATAAACTTTAATACAACGTTTACAAGTGCTTCTGGCAAACCTGTACTTGATATCGCAACAGCAAAACCGCCCAGCATAGCGTAGCTGAGCGCAACACTCGCTCCATCACCCAGACCATCGGTAAAGGCGGTAATTGTACCGTCCAAACCAAGTCCGCTTACAAGCCCTCCTAGAAGCGCACCGATAATAAGCGAAAAAGCTACATTGACGCGGAGCAGGCTGAGAACAAGCATGCTGAGAACAGCAAAAACAACTGCATTCATTTCTTTTATACCCCCAACACTTTAATCTGCTAAATTACTAAAGGACCGCTTAAAGATAGCAAATTGCCTGCCCGCTTGTCAATATACTTTTCTAATATAGTTAATAAACAAATTATTCAGACTGATCTGACAGTGCCAAAATTGCCAGTGTCCGTGTCATGACTCCCGGTGTCAGCTCCGCACTGCCGGCGATGTCGAGGTGCACCCAGGGCGTGCTTTCTGCAAATTCGCCGATAAAGCCGCCTCCCATAATGGCATGGCCTTCCCGTCCCGGAGAATTATTTAAATCCGCCACATCACTTGTTCGAATTCTCTTTTTATCGTATTCAGTCAGCGGAAGCTGCCAGATCATTTCCCCCGCTTCGTGTGATGCTTCAAGCACCTGTTCAAAAAATGGTTCATTGTTGGTGATCGCACCTGTTTTATCTTTTCCAAGCGCAATAATCACTCCGCCTGTCAGTGTAGCCAGGTCCACAATTTTACCGGCACGCTGCTGTTTGGCATACGTAATCGCATCCGCTAACACAAGGCGGCCTTCTGCATCTGTATTTTTCACTTCGATCGTTTTCCCTGACAAAGAGGTAATGACATCATCTGGTTTAAAAGCATTGGCACTAATCACATTGTCTGTCGCGGGAATCACAGCCATAACCGGCTGATCCGGCTGCAGCTCTCCAATAATCTCCATCGCACCAAGCACAGCCGCTGCACCGCCCATATCTGTTTTCATGCCGACAATGCCATCTTTCGGCTTGATAGAGTAGCCGCCTGTATCAAAAGTGACTCCTTTTCCGACAAATGTCAGTACATCCTCCCAGGTATCTGTAGGGCTGTATTTGAGCGTAATCATTTTAGGCGGTTCAGCCGATCCTTGGGCAACAGCTAAAAAAGCACCCATGCCGATTTTCTCCATATCTTCCCGTTCCAGCACTTCCAGTTCAAAGCTATACCGCTCGGCCAATTTCTCCGCATGAAGGGCAAGATCACTGGCTGTCATCATATTCGACGGAGTAGCGGTTAAACGAATCGCTGTGTTCGTGCCATCTGCCATCGTTTTTCCTACTTTACATGCCGCCTGGATTTCGTCCGGATCTGCCTCTGTATATACGACAACTGCCGTTAACTGCTTTTCCGGCTCGTTACCCGGCGTGCGGTATCCCGTGTATTCAAAGCGCGCTAAAAACAGTGCTTCTGTTAAAGCCTCTGCCGCTTCAACGGCTGTTACGTTCTCTGTGACAAAGGAATCAAGTACAATGGCAATCGATTCCAGACCGTATGGCTTGGACTGCTTGGCTGCTTTTTGCACAGCTCGGTGAATCGCATGAAAATCCGCTTCTTTTTCTTTGCCAAGCCCAACTGTGACCATTCGCTTAGCTGGAATATGGCCAAGAGCTGGAATAACAGAAGTATGTTCTTCTTTCGCGGAAAGATCACCGTTTTTCACTAGTTCTGTCAGCTGCCCGGAAAAAGCTTGATCGAGCGGTTCGAGCACTCCCTCAAATTTCAATGGCTTATCAAACAGGCCAATAAGCAGTACATCTGCTTCAGTTTCCAAAAAGGGTTCGTTTTTGATTACGAACATTTTCATCACCTCACGTGTTATTATAGGGGAAAATGGATAGGAGTGTTGGAATGAGGATTGTATCGCTTTGCCCAAGCAATACAGAAGTGTGCCAGTATCTTGGTCTGGAAAAGCAAATTGTCGGTGTAGACGACTTTTCCGACTTAGAACGAACCAGACTCGGACCTGATTTAGCGATTGATATGAAGAAGCTGGCCGCTCTTCAGCCGGATATGGTGCTGGCATCGCTCAGTGTACCAGGAATGGAGAAAAATATAGAAGCACTGGATCAGCTTGGCATTCCGTATATTGTGACAAATCCCCATTCACTTGACGATATCGGGCATTCTATTGAGCAAATTGCCGAAGCTTGTGGAACAGATGGAAGAGAAGCTCGAAGCAAGTGGATGCGGGCACTTCAGCCGTACAGGTCACGTGAATGGACAGACCGTATGCGCCTTTACTGGGAATGGTGGCCGAAGCCATTGTTTACACCCGGAGGCACCAATTGGCTCACCGAAATCAGTACGCTGTGCGGCGGAATCAATGTATTTGAAGATAGATTTGTGCCAAGCTTACAAACCGATTGGGAAACGGTGCTGGAAAAAAAGCCCGATGTTATCCTGCTAGCGTGGGTAGGCGTAATGACCAGCAAAGTAAATGTTGATGTCATTAAAAAACGGCCTGGATATGGGGAAACGCCCGTTTTCATTCTGGAAGAAAAAGACTTTTGCCGGCCATCGCCAAACCTGCTTAAAGGAATTGAAGCATTGGACAAGCTTTTACAAACCAAAAAAACGACCTTAAAGAGGCCGCTTCCTTAAAACATTTGATAGCCTTTTGCACGCAGCAGCCGCATGACGAATCCGCTTCCAATCGCACCTAAAAAGCCGCATGATAGAATGGTAATATCGACCGGCTGAAGCCCGATCACCCGCCCGCTGAGAATACCAAATGATTCTCCCGGCTGAAACAAGTAATCAAGCGTGCTGATATTGTCCACGATGGCGATCGTCACAAGCGGATAAATAAAAGCCATAATCCACGTCATGCGCAGCAGCATGTTTAAAATAAACCCAATGCCAAAAAACAGAACAAAAAACAGCAAGGCAGATACAAGTACAACGGCAATATGCATGGAGCCATTCCCCCTATTTGTATACATTTAAGTGTACTGAACCGCTCTCAAAAGGTCAATGAGCGAAAAAGAGAGAAAACCCGTTATGTTGTGCTTTTAACCAGACAGTTAATCCTGCTTTCCATATAAAAAAGCACTGGATACGAGGGGGACGCGTACCCAGTGCTTTATAGAAGTATTTCCTTTTGAAAAGGAAATAAACTTTCCCGGTTTAGTATAACCATTTTCTTTCTTTTTATTCCCTTATCCTCTTACCCAAAAAAGCGGTATGCTGTATAGCCAAATTGCGGACCTGGATCTGAGATATCGAGAGAAGTTAAACCCGGCGCCTCAAATGATTCAATTATGCGGCGCAAAAGCACGGACGTCTCAAAACTTTCTTGCAGTTCCGATACGGCCATCCAGCGCGCAGCGAGTAATTCTCTCCCGCATGCTTTCGGCTCTTTTTCTTCTGTCGGCATCATATGAAAGACGACCATGGTATCACTGACATCATGTTGAATGACGCCAGACCGAATACCGGCCACCCCGCACACGGATGCTTCAATTCCTGTTTCCTCACGCACCTCTCGGACAGCGGCTTCATCTACTGTTTCGCCTGCATCCACAAATCCGGCCGGCAGTGACCACTGTCCCTTCAGCCCGCCATATGCTTTTTTCACAACAAGCCAGCGCCCGCGGCTGTCAATAACCAGACCGGCTGCCGCCAGCCATACCTTTCCCCTTTTCATCCAAACGCTTCCTTTCTTTCCATAAAAAAAGAGCCTCTTTTAAAGAGGGCTCTTTTGCTTTTTACAGGACGTTGAATTTCCCTTTTTTCAAGACGAGTGAAGGGCCGCCGACCATAAATAGTGCGCGGTTATCAATCATTTTCTTCATAAATGAAGCTTTTGTGCCTTTAAGCTTTTTGTCGAACACGACACCGATTGCATCGTTATCGCCAAGTGAGCACACTGTACCTTTAATGTTCGGTGTGAAGGATTCAAGGTTCCCTTCGCCTTTCACTAACTTCACAAGGTTTTTCGCAACCGTTTCCCCTTGCTGCATCGCGATTTGCGCCGTTGGCGGGTACGGACGGTTGATTTCCTCGTTGATTACAAGTGAACAGTCACCTAAAATGAAGATTTCGTCATGGCCAGGAGCGCGAAGTTCAGGCGTTACTTTTACGCGTGCACGCATGTTTTCAATGCCTGATTTTTCGATGATACTGCTGCCGCGGACACCTGCTGCCCAAACCACTGTACCTGCTTTGATTTCCTCTGTTTCGTTTTCGCCTTTTGCCACGATAATGCCGTCAGCTGTTGCACCTTTGATCGGTGTGCCGATTTTGAACTCAACACCTTTTTTCTCAAGCTGTGCAACCGCATATTTAACAAGCTCAGGGTCAAAACCAGGAAGAACCATAGGTGCTGCTTCTACGCAGTACATACGCACTTTTGAAAAGTCAATATCATATTCTTTGCAAAGCTCAGGAACACGGTTCGCAAGCTCACCAAGGAACTCGATACCTGTAAAGCCGGCACCGCCGACAACAAATGTCAAACGCTCATCATTTTTTTCTTCTTCATTTGCATAAGTTGCAAACTGAAATTCAATATGATCACGCAATTGACGGGATGTGTTTACATTCGAAATAGTGAAAGCGTGTTCTTTTAGTCCTTCGATTCCGAATGTTTCAGCTTCTCCGCCAAGGGCGATCACAAGGTAGTCATACTCTACTTCGCCTGTATCTAAAATGACCTTCTTTTCATCTGTTTTAATATCTTCTACTTCCGCGCGAATAAATTCTACTTTGCTGCGGTTGATGACTGCATCGATATCGTAGCGCACACGATCGTGGTGCATAGTGCCCGCTGATGCCTCATGAAGCCATGTTGTTTCATAGTGGTAATCATTTTTGTTGATGAGCACAATATTTGCTTCATCTACAGATAATGCTTTTTGAAGACGTGTTACAGTAATAAGACCGCCATAGCCGGCGCCTAGTACTACAATTTTCGGCTTTCTCACTGTCATCTTTATCCACCTCTACTAAAAATATTCACGCGAAGAATGTGATAATCTTCACGTATAAGTATAAAAAAATACCTCTTACTTTGTCACAAAATGTTAACAATGTGCATAACTAGTTTTATCATAGACGCTTTGACTGCTTTTTTCAAGTTATTTGGACAAGAAATTTGAAATGAGACTTCCCTTATGGAATTTTGTAAAATAAGACATAATAAAGCAAAGATGGCATATACATCAATCTTATGGCTTTTTAAAAAGGGGGATTATGAGTGAAAGACATTACGATTATCGGGGCAGGTCCTACCGGCCTGTTTGCCGCCTTTTACGCAGGAATGCGCGGTGCTTCTGTTAAAATTATCGAAAGCCTGCCGCAGCCAGGAGGACAGTTATCAGCTCTTTACCCGGAAAAGTTTATTTACGATGTAGCTGCTTTTCCGGCAGTACGGGCGCAGGAGCTGATTGACCGGCTTGTCGAACAAATGAATCGTTTTCCAGTTGAACTTTGTCTGGAGGAGGCTGTTCAGTCCCTCGAAAAAAATCCAGACGGCAGTATTGTTCTTGGAACGGATAAGGGAAAGCATGAAACCAAAGCGGTAATTATTACCGCGGGCAACGGTGCTTTTCAGCCGAGGCGGCTTGAGCTTGATGGCGCAGATGCTTTGCCGAACGTTCATTATTTTGTCAATGACCTTTCCTCTTTTTCAGGCCGGCGTGTCGCGGTTCTAGGAGGCGGTGATTCTGCGGTTGACTGGGCCATGATGCTTGAAAAAACGGCAAAAGAAGTCACCATTATTCACCGGCGTGACAAATTTCGCGCCCACGAACACAGTGTGGACTTGCTTCACAAATCAGATGTCCAGATTATGACGCCATTTGTTCCTGTATCCTTTGACGGGCAGACTCTTGCACTTGAGGAAGTGAAAGGCGACCAAAAGAAATCGCTAGAGATCGATGACCTCCTTGTGAACTACGGGTTTATTTCTTCACTTGGCCCGATGAAAAATTGGGGACTTAACATTGAGAAAAACTCGATTGTGGTCAATTCACGTATGGAGACGAATATCCCAGGTGTGTATGCAGCCGGTGATGTGGCAACATACGCAGGTAAAGTAAAGCTGATTGCCACAGGATTTGGAGAAGCGCCGACGGCCGTTAACAATGCAAAATCCTATATTGATCCGGATGCAAAAGTCCAGCCGCTGCACAGCACATCCTTGTTTTAATCCTTTAATGGCGGGTAAAGGAATAGGAAACGGAAAAAAGGGTGGTTCACTATGCATGTACTTGTGATCGGTGCAGCCGGTACAACCGGCCGCCTCGTTGTCCAAAGTCTGGCTGAAAATATTCAGCATCACGTTAAAGCAATGGTTCGGAAAACCGACCAGATGGCAGATATGGAACAGCTTGGTGCCAGACCGGTTTTGGCCGACCTGGAGCAGGACTTTAGTTATGCAATGAATGATGTGAACGCGGTTATTTTTGCAGCCGGCTCCGGCTCAGCAACCGGCCCCGACAAAACTACGGCTGTTGACCGCGACGGAGCAATCAAAGCCATTGATCTGGCCGTTTCACATGGTATTGAGCGTTTTGTCATGCTCAGTTCAATGGGAGCAGACCGGCCGGATGCAGGTCCTGAGGCTCTGCAGCATTATCTTCGGGCCAAGCATGAAGCAGATGCTCATTTAATGATGAGCGGTCTCACTTATACGATCGTTCGTCCCGGTGCCCTTTTAAATGAAGCCGGCAGCGGAAAAATTGAAGCAGCTCCCCAAGTTGCGAATCGAACGGAGTCTATTGCACGGGCTGATGTTGCCGAAGTACTCGTCCAAAGCCTGCTCACCCCCCAAACAGAGGGCCGGATCTTTGAAATTGTCGAAGGCACTGTTCCGATTGCTGAAGCATTAAAAGCCTTATAATTAATATAGAAAAAAATCGGCATGCCCCCTGGTATGCCGGCTTTTTTGCTGCAGACGTTTCATCACAAAAACCGCCTGGCAGCGGCCAGGCGGTTGTACTGCTTAAGAAGCAGCCGGTTTTTTTATTTTCTTTTCTTGTAAATCTGTCCATTTCTTTACGTTGTCAGCTCCTATAATCTCCACTTCCTGCTTTGTATCGAATTGAACTTCTTTCACTTCTGCATCTCGCAAATCAATAACCTGCCCTTTTTTCGGCGTGGAAATGATAACGGTATTATACTTTAACCCTTCTCCTTCCAGTACAGCTGAACGTTTTACGATAATGCCTTTGCTGAAACGGGCTCCTTCATCAAACTCCAGATGAATTCCCGGCTGTGCAGCCACAAACTGTTTTTTCTCCATCGCCGGCACATAAACGATTTCTGCTTCTGGAGTATCTTCCGCAAAGGTTGTGCGAATGATTACTGGATCGTGGTCGCTCGCCCGTCCATGCTCCTCCATAAATTGTGAATTGGTATGAACAATATCCACTTCAGTAGAAGCGGCCATATTATTCGTGACGAGGATATGATCGAGCACCTGTGCATTTCCTTGATAGGAATACGTGAACCGCTCTTCTGCCGGTACTCTTTCAATCATGTTGGTCAGCTCATCCCCTTTTACAATAGAAAGAGTCTCGGTAAATTCAAAATCGTTAAAATCACCTAAAATCACCAGATTCGCGTTTGGATCCGCTGACTTTACATCTTCAACAAAGCCATTTACAATCGCAGCAATTTGCCTGCGCTGGATTTCACTTCCTAAATAAGGAGGCTGATTCTTTCCGAATAACGGCTCATCTCCGCCTTTTGAATTAAAATGATTGGCCACTACAATGACCTTTTCACCTTTAAATATAAATTGAGCAGCCAGCGGCTTACGGCTATTTTCAAACGCTTCGTTTTCCGGATCAATCCGGCCAGGATTAGCGGTCAATTTCCCATCTACATAGGCAACCGCTTCTGTCGCGCTTCCTTTTATTCCTTCCGCAAGACTAACACGTTCCGGATTGTACAAGAAGCCAACACGAATGTTACCGCCCGGCTGTCCGCCGTCTTCTTGATTGACCGGCGCCACATCCGTGTACTCATAAGCCGGTCCGCCCAGCTCTTTTATAGCTTCAATCAGTACGGCGGCGCTTTGAGATGCGTCCGTTGTGCCAGAATCTGCTGGCCCGTCATTGTCCTGTACTTCTGTTACACCAATGATATCCGGCGACTTCATTCCATTTACAATTCCCATGGCAAGGCGTCTTGTTTTCTCTTCACCTGAAACCGTTGAAAAGTTTTCGAGATTGTAAGAAGCGATCGTTAGTCCATCTTTCGTTGATGTAAGGGTTGTTTCTTCTGCTTTTAACCCTCCGTCAATCACTTCAGGCACTTCGTCTGCCAGCACTTTAAAGTTACTGTAGCCGTAGCTGACGACACCCGTGACAGGACCGGCAAATGAGTCGCCTGTTTTTGCTACAAAGTCTTCATTATCCAAATCAAGATGAATACGTTCTGGGTTGTAGTCGTCTGCTTCAATCCGAAGAGCACCCGCTGTTGTATTGGTTTCTATATTTTCCGGCACAACCACTACTTCTCCGTATCTCTGCGGAGCGATGATTTTCGGGTTATTCACTTGAACACGCATGCCTTCCATGCTTTCAAAAAAGTCAATGCCGTCCTGCTGTGGATCAAATATGCCAAATTGGTCGTTATCAATCACTTTCATTGGCATCATGCGATCTTTATTCAACACAACCGGTGCCGGCAGCGGCTGTCCGGATGCTTTTTTACTGACAGTACCCGCACTAATTTCCGTTACGGGGAGATCTGTTTGCAGCTTTTCCGCATATCCATCAAGCACCCATTCTTTTACCGTACCATCAACAAAGACAAGATCTCCTTGCGACAATCCGTGACCCCGCTTATAAACGAGAATACCTTCTGATGTATTTTCATCCTCATCTGCTTCTACGCTCTGCATATAAAAGTTACTGCTGTCAACGATATGGGTAACGATTCCTTCTACATCTCCAACAGCTAAACCATTATACGGAGAAGTGTGCCCAGCTCCTTGAATATCATGGATGCGAATGTTTTCTTTTTCTATAACGTATGAAAAAGAGGAAACGGCACTGTCATTTACGCCTTCTTTAAATGCTGCTGCTTGAATCGTATTGTTTTCATTAATCACGATCGGTTCTGTATAAAGCGCGCTTTCTTTTGTCGGCTGAGAGCCATCCAGCGTATAACGAATGTCTGCACCCTCTGTTGGCGAAGACAGTGTAACACTCGTCCCTGCTTTAACAACGCCCGCTACCGGATTGGCCGTTACCGCTCCAGCCGTAGAAGAGTCAGGTGCAATATCCGCTGCATGACGCGGAATTAATTGATAGACGTTGTTGTAAGAGCCGACAACCCCTGTTACCGAATCGTATTTGGTGTTTATGGCAAGAAGTGATGCATCCTGCGGCCTGATTTGAAAGGTATTTCCTTCTCCGTCCTTTGCTGTGTAATTGCCGCCTGAAAAACTGGAAATAGAAACGTTGTTGATTGTAACAAGCTCCCCTTCCACTTCTTCTGTGAATTGATCAGCCCTTACGGTTAACGGTGCCGGCACACCAGCCTGGCCGGTCACAGTTACACTGCCTGATGATACGTTAATCTCCAAAAGAGAATTGTAGTCATCAATGCTTCCCTTCACATCTACAACATCACCTATTTTTACATTCATACCGGAACCATATAAAACAATACCGGCGGTTTCATCCTGAATATACACCGTGCTTCCGAAAACAGCCGTTACTGTGCCAGACGTCCACACCTTCGTGTTTTCTGCTTTTTGGCGCACGTCGGAAATCGGTTCTTTTATAAGGCTTGACGGCTCCTCAGGCACTTCTGGTTCTTCGGTTCCGTTATCCAAAAGTTCAATCGACGTTGGTGATTTCAAGCCAGGAACTGTAAAATACGCTTCAAGAGAGCCTGTCACCCGCACTTTTTTGTCGAGATTCCCTGGATGATCTTCTAAATTAATCCCCTGCCGGAAACTTGCCGTTAACTGCACTGGTAATATTTTAGCTGGATCTGTCTCTCCTGCTTCATCCGCTATACCAATATTTGTATTTTGATAACGTGCAGGATCTGTTGTATAACTACTTCCTGATAGTGCGTAGCCAACGATATAGCCTTCGACGGTCGCTGTACCCGAGTTGTTAGCAATTGCATCTGCCACCGTGATCGATGCGGCGCTCGCCGGGATTTGAAACGGAAGCAATGTGCCAATGACGAGTACAAGAGCAAATAAAGCCTGTCCAATTTTTCTCATTTAAAAACTCCTCTCTCATGTAATGGATCGTTCGACAAAAACCACCTTCATTGTAATCTACTTTTTATTTTAAAATATAATCTTTACAGATAATTTAAAAAACTTTAATAAATAGAAAAAACAGGAATAATTTCCTCCTTATTATTGTCCGTTTGATTCATGCTATTTCCTTTTATATAAGTCTTTCCGTATAAAAATTTTCTTGCTGCCCCATATTAAATGTAAAAAACTTTTAGGAGGCAGCAGCTTGTATAATGATTATTGGCTTTTACAATTAATCTTTGCTTTGTTTATTCTGTTCTTCGTCCTCATTCCGCTTGTGTCAGTTTGGTTTACGCGAAAAAAGAAATCAAGCCAATAAAAAAGCCTGGCTGCATCCGTAGATACAGCCAGGCTTTTTTATTATTAGCAGTTTTCCGGTGTTCCGGTTTCTGTTGCTGTCCGGAAAGAAGATCCGCAGCCGCAGGACGCGATGGCATTTGGATTATCAATCGTAAATCCGCCGCCCATCAGCGACTGCTTGTAGTCCACTATCGTTCCCTTCAAAATCGGGGCATCCTTTTTGGCTACCACAATCGGGATACCGTGCTGAAGAAGTTCCATATCGCCTTCTTCTACTTCAGGCGTAAAACCCATCCCGTATGATAATCCACTGCATCCGCCACCATGAACGGCTACCCGCAAAAATGACCCTTCTTCTTCGTTTTGCTTCATCATATCTTTTATTTGAAAAGCCGCAGCTTCCGTAATTGTAACAACTTGTTGATCCGCCAAAGGAATCGCTCCTTTCATTTTCTTTTAGTATACGAGGAATAGAACAAATCCTCAACTGAACCGCTCATTGATTTTTTTATTCAAATTAATTCTTTTTACCTCCAAATCCTGTATAATAAAATAAGTAAAAAGACCTTTATTTTAGGAAAAAAGGAGGTTTTGTCATGTCTGATGCCCCATTAATTTATCATAAAATGATGAAGTGCCCTCATTGCCAGCAGACCTTTAGCACAACGAAAGTTCGCAAAAGTGCTGTTAAAGTCATTGGCCAGGATACGGACTTAAAACCGCTTTATGAAGCGGGAGGGATAAATCCTCTTTTTTACAATGTGCATGTTTGTATGCATTGCGGCTATTCATTTACAGAGGATTTTACTTCTTATTTTGCACCGGGAACAGCAGAAGTATTAAAGGCTTCGGTATCCGATCACTGGGTCGAGCAGGATTTCAGCGGTGAGCGGTCGCCAGCTAAAGCGATTAAAAGCTATAAGCTCGCTCTTTATTCTGGCGTACTGAAAAAAGAAAAGCATTTAACTTTGGCAGGTCTTGCCCTTCGCACGGCATGGATCTACCGGGACATGGGCCGCAACAAAGAAGAAAAGCGATTTTTGTCTATCGCTGCCCGTGAGTATGAGGAAGCTTTTTCTGTGGAGGATGTAGCACAGAAAATGTCTGAAATTAAAGTGCTCTATCTCCTCGGTGAACTGAATCGAAAGCTGGGACGCATGGAAAAAGCCGTTTCCTATTTTTCAAAAGTGATTGAACGGCAGCGTCAGTCAAATGAAAAACAAATCGTAGAAATGGCACGTGACCGCTGGCATGAATTACGCGAGCAAATGAAAACGACCTAAAGTGTACATAATAAAAACCGGCTGCCTTGGACAGCATCCGGTTTTTTGATGTTTAAAACAGCCACGTTTGGTCAATATGTGTATATATATTCGAAACAAGCTCGTCAGGTGTCGCTCCATCGACAACTTCTCCATTCACAAGCGCAAATGGAGATTCCGAGCAGCGTGTACAGTAGCTTAAGCAGCCATATTCGATCACATCCAAGTTCGGATCCCGTTCCAATTTTTCAAATGCTTCCTGGGAACCGCTTGCTAAGTTGCTGACGCAAAACTCAATAATTGGCTTCATTTTATCTTTCACCTCACCCGTTTATTGTACTATCATTTACGTGCAGAAAAAAGCGTGAAGTTTCGCGAAGTCTGTTGAATAATAGGGCTATCTTCGTTATACTCGGATATGAATAAATGAATACTGTACATATGAATACGAAGCAGAGGGGTCATACATATGAGACATTTAGTTTTGCTTGGAGGCGGATATGGCAATATGCGTGTTTTGCTCAGGCTGTTGCCCAATCATTTGCCGGATGACGTAACGATTACATTGGTTGATAAAGTGCCATATCATTGCTTGAAGACGGAGTACTATGCACTGGCGGCTGGAACCGCTTCCGATCATGAGGTCCGTGTATCTTTCCCAGAGCATGAAAAACTAAATATTATTTACGACGAAATTACAGCTATTCACTTAGATCGAAAAGAAGTTGAGTTAAAAGCAAAAGGCGCTCTTGCTTACGACGACCTTGTTATTGGCCTTGGCTGTGAGGATAAATATCACGGCGTGCCAGGGGCTGAAGAGTATACATACAGCATTCAGTCCATCCAAAAATCGCGTGCCACGTATGAAAAGCTGAACAACATGCCGGCTGGTTCAAAAGTTGGTATCGTGGGTGCAGGTCTTTCCGGAATTGAATTGGCGAGTGAACTTCGTGAAAGCCGTCCGGATCTTGATATTAAATTGTTTGACCGCGGACCGCGTATCTTAAAAGACTTCCCGCAGCGTTTAAGCCGTTATATTGAGAAATGGTTTACCGACCACGGCGTGGAAGTAGTGAGAGATGCAAACATTACGCGTGTTGAGCCTGACCGTATTTACAACCGTGAAGATGAATATAAAATGGACGCTGTTGTATGGACCGCAGGCATTCAGCCGAGCCTTGTTGTCCGGCAGATGAATGTGGAAAAAGACCGCTCTGACCGCGTTGTATTGACACCTCATCATAATCTGCCCGGCAATGAACATGTTTATGTAGTCGGAGACTGTGCAAGCCTTCCTCATGCACCGAGCGCACAGCTTGCGGAAGAACAAGCAGAACAGATTGTTGATGTTCTTCAAAAGCGCTGGAGAAATGAGCCGCTTCCGGAAAAATTGCCGGAAATGAAACTTAAAGGTGTACTTGGTTCTCTTGGCAAAAAACAGGGCTTTGGTTTTGTAGCGGACCGGGCTATTACTGGACGCGTTGCCCGCTTCTTGAAATCAGGCGTTTTATGGATGTACAAATATCATAACGGATAATAAAAAAACCGGCTTCTTCAGCCGGTTTTTTTGCTTTTACAATCCAAGCGAAATATATTTAATTTCTAAAAATTCTTCCATGCCGTGATGGCCGCCCTCGCGTCCAAGCCCGCTCTCTTTAAAGCCTCCAAATGGTGCCTGGGCCACAGATGAAAGTCCATCATTCAATCCGACAATGCCATATTCCAGCCCTTCGCTTATCGCAATGGCTTCTGAAATGTTTTCCGAGAACACATAAGCCGCCAGTCCAAATGGTGTGTTGTTCGCGCGTTCTATCACTTCTTCGGTTGTACGGTACGTGGCAATCGGTGCCAGCGGGCCGAATGTTTCCTCGACCATACACTCCATATCATCTGTCACGTTCGTTAGAACAGCAGGCGTAATAAAGTTTCCGTCCGCTTCACCGCCCATTTCAACGACTGCCCCTTTTTCTTTCGCATCTTTTAACTGGTTTTGTACTTTTTCGACTGCGTCCGCATCAATAAGCGGGCCAATCGTTACGCCTTCTTCCATTCCATTTCCGACGTGTAATTTCGCCACTTCTGCTTTGAACGCCTCCGTAAATTCCTGCTCAATGGATTCATGAACGTATACACGGTTGGCGCACACACAGGTTTGGCCGGCGTTACGGAATTTTGAGCCGATCAAGCCTTTGGCTGCTTTTTGGATATCTGCATTGGCTGTAACAATAAATGGCGCATGGCCGCCAAGCTCAAGCGATACTTTTTTCATTGTATCTGCTGCCTGCTTCATGAGCACTTTGCCGATTTCCGTTGAACCAGTAAAAGTCACTTTGCGCACACGGCTGTCTTCCATCCAGGAACCAGCCACTGATTTTGAATCACCGGTTACAACATTCAGCACTCCTTTTGGGATACCCGCTTCGTGAGCGAGTTCAACAAGCTTCAGCGCCGTAAGAGGAGTGGAAGAAGCCGGCTTTACTACAGCCGTACAGCCGGATGCCAGTGCTGGTCCAACTTTACGTGTAATCATGGCTGCCGGGAAATTCCATGGTGTAATGGCCGCGACAACGCCTACTGGCTGGCGTGAAACAAACAAGCGCTTTTTCGGATCCGAGGCTGGAATCGTTTCTCCATACACCCGCTTTCCTTCTTCTGCATACCATAAAATGAAGCTGTTCGCATAATTCACTTCGCCAATCGCTTCCTGAAGCGGCTTCCCCTGCTCTTCCGTCATAATCCGGCCAATTTCTTCTTTATGCTCGTCAATCAGGCGATGCCAATTTCGTAATAATTCGGATCGCTCGCCGGCCGTTTTTTGGGACCACGTGCGAAATGCTTCATAAGCTGCATCGACAGCTTGCTTCGCCTCCACAGCGCCGCCTTTGGGTACAGATGCAAAGGTTTCGTCTGTTGCCGGATTTACGACTAGAATTTGTTCATCCGCTGTTACCCATTCACCGTTTATGTACATTTCCCATTCTTTCAATGATAATCCTCTCCTTATTTATGCGTATAGTGTTCTATTGCCCTGACGATCTTTTTTAAACACTTTTTCATTCTATATAGCAGTGCTGAGAATAAAACAACCTTTTTCCCTTTCCGTAAAGGAGAAATTGCATTTTCAATTTAAAATCATTATAATATATGTATCGAATCGAAAGGAGCCGATGATTCATGCAAGCACAAGAACAACAAATGTTCAGTGAAGTACAGGAAGTACTTGATAAATTACGTCCATTCCTGCTTCGCGACGGCGGCGACTGCGAACTCGTTGATATTGAAGACGGGATCGTAAAACTTCGCCTGCTTGGCGCGTGCGGCAGCTGCCCTAGTTCTACCATTACACTCAAAGCAGGAATTGAGCGCGCATTGCTCGAAGAAGTTCCTGGCGTTGTAGAAGTTGAACAAGTATTTTAATGATGAGAGCTGATCTTTATAAGATCAGCTCTTTTTTAAAATTGTAATACATCTTTGTTCACAAGCGTTTTGGGCGGACGTTCATCAAATACCGCTTCAATATTGTCACAGCATGTCTGCATCATAGCCAGCCTTGTTTCTTTTGATGCGCTGCCGATATGCGGAAGTGCCACTACATTTTTCATCGATAAAAACGGATGATCAGCGGAAATCGGCTCGCTGTCGAATACATCCAGCCCTGCTGCCGCAATGTCACCGGCTTCGAGTGCATCTATTAGTGCCTGTTCATTGATAATCGGTCCCCGGCTTGCATTGATAAAGATCGCATCTTTTTTCATTTTTTGAAAATGTTCCCGCTGAAACATGCCCCGTGTATCATCGTTCAGCGGAGCCAGGCAAACGATGAAATCCGCTTCCTCTAAAAGCTCGTCCAAGCTGCGGTACTGGGCACCCAGCATTTCTTCTGCTACTTCATGGCGGCTGCGGTTATGATATAAAATATCCATATCAAAGCCGGCTGCTCTTTTGGCTACAGCGGTTCCGATCTTACCCATTCCAACAATGCCGATTTTTTTATGATGCACATCCGTTCCAACCAGCATCATCGGCGCCCAGCTTGTCCATTTTCCTTCTTTCACAAACTCAGACGCTTCTGTTACTCGGCGTGCTGTTGCTAAAAGAAGCGCGAAGGTCAAATCTGCCGTTGTATCCGTTAATACATCCGGCGTGTTGCAGATAGCAACACCATGGCGGCTGGCCGCATCCAAATCAATATTATCAAAGCCAACGGCCATATTTGCAACCACTTTTAATTGTTCAGCCTGTGAAAGCAATTCCTCATCGACCACGTCTGAAATTACGGTTAACAATGCATGAGCGGAGGCTGCTTTTTCGAGCAGAATTTCCCGCGGCACAGCTCTGTCTTCCTCTGTCCATGTTTCCACCTGGTAAGAAGCAGACAATCTCGCTGTTATTTCATCCGGCACTTTTCTCGTTACGTACACATACGGCTTCACACAGCGCCCCCCATTTCCGATTATTCTGTCTTATTGTATCATTTTCGTCTTGAGTATGTCACAATGAAAACGGGTATAGGAACAGCAGTAATACATATAATGATAAAAAAGGTGTGTGGAAGATGAGTATTGAAAAGAAACGCGTCATGAGCATGTCTGAACAAACGGCCCGCCGCTGGATTGCCGAGCGCGGCGTTAAAGTGGATGATATTGCGGAGCTTGTTTTATATTTGCAAAAACCTTACCATCCTAATTTGAAGCTGGAAGAAGCAGCAGAGCATGTAGAAGCTGTACTGCGTAAGCGTGAAGTACAAAACGCGATTCTGACCGGCATTCAGCTTGATATGCTGGCGGAGAAAAACCAGCTGGCGGAACCACTTCAATCCATTATTAAAACGGATGAAGGACTGTATGGTCTTGATGAAACAATTGCCACTGCCATTATTAATGTTTATGGAACAATTGGCTTAACAAGCTATGGCTATATTGATAAGCAAAAGCCAGGTATTCTGGAGTTTTTAAATGATAAATCAACCGGACAGGTACACACATTTTTAGATGATATTGTCGGCGCCCTCGCTGCTGCTGCTGCGAGCCGTCTTGCCCACCGTGCTGCCCATACCGAATAAGCCGCCTTTTACAGGCGGCTTTTTTATTTCTTTTTCAATGGCTGAACAGCCGGCCCTTCCAGCACTTTGCCGTCATAAGAAAATCTAGATCCATGGCATGGACAGTCCCATGAGCGTTCGGCATCATTCCAGGCTGTTTCACATCCCATATGCGTACACGTGATATCGACAAAATGGCACTTGCCCTGTTCATCCTTGTACGCTCCGGTTTTTTCACCGTCTACGGTTACGATGCCTCCTTCGCCAGGCTGTAGAGAGTCGGCCGTTTTGTCTGCTCCTTTTAACTTTCCGCTGATCAGTTCTTTTGCAACGGCTGCGTTTTGAGAAATAAATGTTTTAATATCGGCCGGCTTCACTTTGGCACGCTTCGGATCGTAAACGTCAGCGTACCGGCTGCTGCCCCGTACAATCAAATCGGTTAGCAGCGCGGCGGCCACTGTTCCGCTCGTCATTCCCCACTTGGCGTATCCGGTTGCCAAATAGATTTTTTCATGTATCTGCCCGATATAAGGAACTTGATCCAGTGTGATTAAGTCTTGTGCGGACCACCGATAAAGGACTTCTTCAGCTCCAAAATGCTTTTTGGCAAACGCAGCCAGCTCTTCGTAATGATGAGTCGTCTCCTGTTTGCTGCGCCCGGCTGGATGATTTTCCCCACCAATAATAAGCAGCTGCTCTCCCTTTTCCATTTGCGTATACCGGACAGAGCGCGATGGCTGATCCTGGCTGATATACATGCCGCTCTGGAGCGTGTGATCCCCTTTTACCCCAATAGCATAAGACCGTTCCGGATGCAGCTTGGCAAAATAAGCACCGTCAAAGTCATTAAACGGATAATGCGAAGCCACAACAATATGATCTCCGGTAATAAAATGTCCGTCTGTTGTTTTAACCGTCCGTCCATCTATGGACTCTGCCCGTGTATCTTCAAAAATGTGAACCTGCCCCGCCATATCCCTCACAAGCGCTTCTAAAAACTTCACGGGATGAAATTGTGCCTGCTCTCTCATGACGAGCGCTTCTTCCACATGAAAAGGCAGATTCATCCCTGCTGAGGTGCCGGCCAAGCCTCCATCTATGCCGAGCTTTTGGTAAGCGGCTGCTTCTTTTTCAAGCGCCGGAAGCATTTCATCGGTTGTAATATAAGTGTAAGCATCTTGTTTTGAAAACTCGCACTCAATATCCAGCTCTTTGACCGTCTTCTCTATAAAAGCGATTGCTTCCTCGTTTGCTTCATAATAAAGTCTCGCTTTTTCTTCTCCGAAGGTGCGAATCAGCTTATCATAAATGAGACTGTGCTGAGCGGTGATTTTCGCGGTTGTAAACCCAGTTGTCCCGTCCGTTAATTTTCCTGCCTCAATCAGAACTGATTTTTTTCCTTCTTTAGCCAGCTTCCATGCCGTTAAAATGCCGGTAATCCCACCGCCGACAATGACAACCTCTGCTGTTAAATCAGTTTGCAGCGAGGTAAATGACCGTGGTGCTTCATGGTCTTTCCAATAAGATATGGATTTTTTCGGAATGTTCATAAGAGCCTCCCTAAAAATAGTCATATGGACTCCATACCCTTATGTGCTCATTTTTACCCCAAAAAAGAAACAGCAATGTGCTGTTTCTTACAATTCCCACTCATTTAAATTTTTTTGTGTGTAAGTCGGCTGGATGTCATACCGCTCCAAAAACTCCGGCTGCGTTACACCCGTATGCACAAGCAGTGTATCAATTCCAATGTTAATGCCGGCCAGGATATCTGTATCATAATAATCCCCGATCATAATCGTTTCTTCTTTTGACGTGCCAAGAACTTCCATAGCCTGTTCCATAATAATCGGCTCCGGCTTTCCGATAAAAACCGGCTCTGTTTCAGTTGAAACAGACACCACCGATGTCAGCGAGCCATTTCCAGGCAGAAAGCCACGTTCTGATGGAATAGCAATATCGCCATTTGTCGAAATAAAGCGGGCGCCGTTACGCACAGCCAAGCAGGCACCTGCCAGCTTTTCATATGTAATACCGCGGTCAATTCCTGTAACGACGTAATCAGGGTGTTCATGCGTCACAACTTCAAGGCCTTGCTCTGCAAGCGCCTGCAGGATTCCATCTTCTCCGATCACATACACCGTTGCTCCCGGTTTTTCATCATGGATAAATTGCGCCGTTGCACGCGAAGTGGTAAATACATTTTCCGGCCGTGTATGAATACCCATTTTCACTAGTTTGTCCGCCACCTGTTCCGGTGTTCGGGATGAGTTGTTCGTCACAAACAAATAAGGAAGGCCCGCAGCATTCAGGCGGTCAACAAACTCTGCTGCTCCCGGAATAATTTGTGTGCCGGCGTACATTGTGCCGTCTAAATCAATTAAGTAGCCTTTATAACGTGTCATTTCTTTTCTCCTTCTTCCGGTAAAAATGCAGAAACAGGTCCAAGCTCATGTTCCAAATAAGCACGGACGCGGTTTGGAAAATCAGCCAATTCTTTTTTATTGGCGATAAATACCGCCGCCAGTTCATCATGCGAAATAGAGATATATTCGCGGACAAGCATTTTCCGAAGAGCGATTACATCTTTTAAAGGAGCAGATTGTTCTGGCAGAATGACGTTTTCATCGTCCAGAATATCAATAATGTCATCGTAACTTCCAGGATCACGCATAATAAAGCCGTCGATCATTGCATTGCCAACGTCAATGATCGATTCCACAACCGTTTGGGCAATTCTCTCAAGTGCCGCTCTTTCCATGACTGTTCCCCAGGCTGGCTGAGAGTGGAACAAATCAAGCTGCTGCTCCATAAAGCGAAGTGTTGCTTCTATTTTCTTGCGGTCAATAAAATACACAGGCCATCCATCCTTTCCGCTTCTATTGTATCATGTGGTACAATGGTTGAAAATGTAGAGCGGAGGACAGTACATGAGTGAACGTTTTTTTCTTTATGACGAAAAAGATACGACGGTAACGCGATTTGTCAGCTTTGCCGGCGAACACAGCCGATACGACCTGGCCCTTATGCAGACGGACCGCTATTACGGCAAATCGGTTGTTTTGAACCTGCAGGGAAATACATATGCCATTATCGGCCGCGATGACCTGGAAGAGCCGGGCTATATTGAATATGCGTTTAATATGGGTGAAGAAGAAGCGGCGGAGTTAAAAGAATTTTTATACGAAGTAATTTAACGCTTAAAACAAGATGGCGCGATTCATATTGAATCGCGCCATACAAATAGGCAAACACGCCGCCTGTTATTTCCCTTGAGACTCAGCTGGTTTTTTCGGTGCTGCCGCAACAGGCAGCTTTTTTAAAATAAAATAGCCGCATCCGAAGTTGCAGTATTCCAGCAAATAATCACGTATAGTCGAAAACTTGTTATCGTAGGACGCTTTTTTGTTGTCATCTTCGAAAAACCCTTTAAGCCGAAGCTGTCCATATCCCCAGTCGCCGACAATGTAATCATACTTCGCCAAAATATCGCTGTAGCGGGCCCGGAAGGCTTCTTCATTAAATCCTTCTGTCCGTTCCTCGACAATTTCATAGTTTTCATTTTGAATCGTAATCATTTATTGAGCCGCCTGTGCTTCGCCCTCGGCGTGTTTCGCTCTTGCCGCAGCATTAACCTGCTCATCCGCATGGTAAGAAGAACGAACCATTGGACCCGCTTCGCAGTGGCTGAACCCTTTTGACATGGCGATTTCACGCAGCTCGGCAAATTCGTCTGGATGGTAATATTTTTGTACCTTTAAGTGTTTTTTCGATGGCTGCAAGTATTGCCCAATCGTCATAATATCTACGTTGTTCGCACGAAGGTCGTCCATCACTTCAATAATCTCTTCTTTTGTTTCCCCAAGACCAACCATCAAGCTTGATTTTGTAGGGATATCCGGCTGCATTTCTTTCGCGCGGCGCAAAAACTCAAGCGAACGGTCATACTTTGCACGCGCACGAACACGCGGCGTTAAGCTGCGGACCGTTTCGATGTTATGATTTAAAATATCAGGCTTGGCATCCATCAGCATTTGTAAGTTTTCTTCAATCCCGCCCATATCAGAAGGAAGCACTTCAATCGATGTGAATGGATTTTTCCGGCGAATGGCCCGAACCGTTTCAGCAAATACATAAGCACCGCCGTCTTTTAAATCATCACGCGCAACAGCTGTCACAACGACGTGTTTTAAATTCATTTGTACAACCGAATCCGCTACGCGTTCCGGCTCCTGCAGGTCAAGCTCTGTCGGAAGACCTGTTTTTACAGCACAGAAACGGCAGGCACGTGTGCAGACGCTGCCAAGAATCATAAATGTCGCTGTACGACGGACAGCCCAGCACTCGTGAATGTTCGGACACTTGGCTTCTTCACAAACCGTATGAAGCTGCTTTTCGCGCATCATTTTCTTTAATCCTGTGTAATTCTCGTTTGTATTAAGCTTTATTTTCAACCATTCTGGTTTACGCAAGTATTCCTCTTTCGTACTCATTTTTCCATCTCCAATCGGCTTACACTATACCGCTACTTTATCATAATTATCAAGTGCTCGCAAAAGGTGATTTCTTCAAAGCAGGAGAAAATACGGCCGACTGTTAAAATATAAAAAACGAAAAAGCTGCATCCCTTATGTTAATAGGGATGCAGCTTTTTCTTTATATGAAGAACTCTATACTGTCAGCAGACATCTTATTTCCTTTATACTCTTTTGTCATTAGACATCGCTCGCTTAAAGAAAATGTATCGGACCGCAGCCCAAGCCGTAATGTTTCAAGTGGAATCGCATCAGAAAATGGAATATTAGCGAGGTTCACGTTCGGACCAGCTATTTGGATAAAAGCGGTCTGTAATTTTTTTGAGGGTGCTTCAAAAATCATTTTTTGCAGATCTATTCCCGTTTCTAGTATTTTTTCCACAATTTCCATGCGCATTTCCCCATTACTCTGGCAAATTCCACTTGTGCCGCTTTCTCGCGCTTCGGTGATCACTTTGGTTGAGCCGGCTTCGATATCTTCAAGAATCCATTCCACCCATTGAGATGCATTTTGATGCAGAGATTTGTCGCTGTCTTTGGCCCCTACTTCACTAAAAACAGTAAAGTTCTTAGCAAACTCTTTTATATAAGCTGCTTTTTCCCTGTTGGTCATGTCAATTGTGCCGTTCGAGATTTCGATGTACTGGCATCCATGCTTTTGAATAAATTTCTCAAAATCACTCAATTTCTTCTGGCTGACAAACTTCTCAAATAACGTGCCGCCAAAAAAGAAGTTCACTCCATTTTCCTGCAGGCAGGCAATTTTCTCTTCCAGGTGCTTCGTGACAACCGCTGTTCCCCATCCAAATTTCACAAAATCAATGTATGCTTCTGAACTATTAATCGTGTCTTGAAAAAGCTGCAATGGAATCCCGTTGTCGATCAGAACAGTGAGCCCATTTCCTCTTGGTTTACTGCTTCTTTTCGGCAGGTTCAGCCCTGTGTCCCTCATACATTCACCCTCACAATTCTTGGTAAATTATTTTTCTGGCTTACTTCCATTACAAAACCAGTATCCAGCTCTTTTACACACAGGACGATATCGGCACTTTTAAATTCCGGCCGGTTATCATCAAAAAACTTTTGTGCCGGCTCTGCTTCTCTAATTCTCGAAACCGTTTCAAACGAGGAGCAGCCTTCCTCTCCTTCGATAATAGCTTTCATGTATTCGGCACAGGCAAGATCCTCATCGCCACTCGGATGAGAAGCGATTATATTGATGTCCGCGTTTTTCTCGACAAGCTGGCGAATGTATTGAGCAGTTGTTTTCGCATTGGAAAAGCCCGTTACAAATACATGGCTGGCGTTTAATGCATGTAACGCTGCTCTTACTCCATTGGTCGTTTTTTGAACGAGAATTTTCCCCTCCACGTTCGCTTCAAGAAGGCTGGCTGGAGAGTTATCAAGGTCAAATCCAGGGATGTAGAGCCCCTTC
Source organism: Domibacillus sp. DTU_2020_1001157_1_SI_ALB_TIR_016 (assembly GCF_032341995.1). Taxonomy (NCBI): domain Bacteria; kingdom Bacillati; phylum Bacillota; class Bacilli; order Caryophanales; family Bacillaceae; genus Domibacillus; species Domibacillus sp. DTU_2020_1001157_1_SI_ALB_TIR_016. The sequence goes on along the minus strand of NZ_CP135439.1, from coordinate 935,648 downwards.
TCTTCACCAGCCAGCATGTATGTGGGATTTTTTTCTTTTGTTTGAAGGGCAGAATTGATTGTTTCTGCCAGTAAAATTTCCTCTGCCCCTTTTATAAACGCGTAGTGGGCAAAAGTGAACGCACGAATCACATCAATCACAACATTCACATCGGCACAGCTCAGCTGGTGAGAGTGGCCTTGATAAATTCGGACTGCCATTATCTGCTCCTCTCCTTTTAACGTTTTCTCTGCCTGCTGACAAACCGCTTACGTTAGCTCTCATTTGTCTCTCACCTTATCAGCATATAGCTAATTTATTCGTCTATTTTTCAGATGGTTCTTGATTTTTGCTTCTTTGGGCATATGCTCAGCCTGCTTTTTCCTTTCGAACTCTTTTCTAAATGCTGAATAAACTGCTTTTAGGAATTTACCTATTTATTGGTTTTGTTTGTTTCAGGAAGGAGTGCAGCCAGCTGCAGATACAGCTGCTTGTTTTGGCATGACCCGTACAAGATGCCAGTCCAGTGAGAAAATAGAAGGCGGGCGTTACCCGAGTGGATAGGAGCGGAACAGGAAAATGATTACCTTATTGGCTTTTCTGGCAGCCCTTTTCTTTGCACTCAATATCGGTGCAAGCGGAGCCGCTGCCTCCATGGGCATTGCCTATGGTTCTGGAGCGTTAAAAAACAGGCGGGTGGCATTGGTTATTTGCGGAATCGGCGTTTTGCTCGGAGCGGCTTTAGGCGGCGGCGAAGTAGCTAAAACCCTTGGTTCAGGGATTATTCCACAAGAATTGATCAGCATTCACATTTCCTTGATCATTCTTTGCTCGGCCGCTATTTCACTTTTTATCGCCAATATTTCCGGGATCCCGCTTTCCACAAGTGAAGTGACGGTTGGAGCGATTGTTGGCGTTGGGGTGGCGTACAAACAAGTATTTATCAGTACGCTATTGACGATTATGATATATTGGATTCTTATTCCAATTGTGGCCTTTTTTTTTCGCCTGGCTTTTAAATAAAGGGGTAAAACAAGCAGAGGCTCGGCTGTTGTTTTTAAAAAAGCCGAAATGGGTTAAAGTTTTGTCCGTCTTAGTGATCTGCACAGGATTTCTTGAAGCTTTTTCAGCCGGTATGAATAATGTTGCCAACTCGATCGGCCCGCTCGCCGCTTCCGGGCTGATCTCTATCGAAAACGGGATTGTGATCGGCGGACTATTTACCGCAGCGGGCGCGCTGCTGCTCGGTTCAAAAGTGATCGAAACAAATGGGAAAAAGCTGACCGACCTGAGTCTGCTTCAAGGAAGTGCGGTTTCTGGTCTCGGCGGGACACTGGTGATTATTGCTTCTCTATTCGGCATTCCTGTTCCACAGACCCAGGTGACCACATGCAGTATTCTCGGTATCGGCTTTTCGGAAGAAGGCGCAAAAATATTTCAAAAAGGCATTATCAGCAGGCTGCTGAAAGTATGGCTCGTGTCTCCACTTTTTTCTCTGGTTATTTCTTACAACCTCGTTAAGCTGTTTTTGGATTTTGATCTTTATGCCGTCATCGTGGGGGCTTCTGTTTTTGCAGCTACAGTTGGCTCGATCAGCTTGATTAAGCCGATCGGCCTTGCAAAGCCTGCTTTCCTAAAGGAAGGAAATAAAGTTAAATAAGCCGGATCGTTCAAAAATAAAGAAAGGACCGGAACACGTACATATCGTCCGGTCCTGCCAAGACAGGGAAGTCTTCAGTTTTTGATTTCCTTGACCTGAATAAATTTCATAACCACAAATAACATAATCAGCCCTAGTACGCCCGCTGTAATATACCCTGCATTTAAAAATTTTGCCATCACGATCGACATCAAAGGCGGTCCTGCTGCTACCCCGGCAAACCGGGATGCACTGAAAAAAGAGGTAATGGTGCCTCTTTCTTCTTTTTTGATGTTTTCTGTAACAATGGCATCCAGTACAGGCATAACAGCCCCAATCGCCATTCCCAGGATGCTGGTTACCACCAAAAGAAGGATCAGCTGCTTGCTGACAAAGCCAACAAATACCACACTAATGGATGTAACAATCAAACAAATAATAAGAATTTTCCTCATAGTTGGCAAATTCCCTTTGATTTTGCGCCCAACTGTAAACGCCACAATACAAAGCAGGAAAAGCGGAATCGCTAATATAAAGCCTTTTTTGATGTCAAAAATTTGATGTACTTTCTCCAAAATGTCCGATAGGTAAAATAACACACTGAATAATACCAAAAATACATAAAATCCTAAAAGAAAAACGGTGAAAAGCCATTTCCCTTCTTTTTTAAGGGTCTTTTTCGTATCACTGACAAATTCCTTGAATTTCTTTGGCTTTTCCTGCTTTCCTTTTGGCACTTTCACAAAGAAAAAAATCAACGCGATCGAGATTAAACTAAAAACAGAAATCGCAAAGAAGGGCAAAAACCATAAAAAGGCGGCCAGTACAGATCCGAGGATCGGACTTAACACTTTTCCAAATGTATTCGATGTTTCAATGGTCCCTAAACAGGCGCTTGTTTTTTCCGCATTGTCCTTGTAAAGATCTCCCACCAGCGGCAGGATAATAGGCATCGCTCCCGCCGAACCAATCCCCTGCAGAATCCGGCCGATAATAATCCAGGTATAGGGATCCGCCATTTTCCAGGAAGCAAATCCGGCAATGAGTCCCCCGATCAGGGCAAGAACCAAGCTGGGCAAAATAACTTTTTTTCGTCCAAGCCGATCCGATAAATATCCTGCCAGCGGAATTAAAAAAACAGCAGCAACCGAATAACTTGTGATAATCATACTGGATTGAAAAGAGGAGATACCCACCTTTTTTTCCAATATTGGTAAAACCGGAATTAGCATGGAATTCCCTAATGTCATAACGAGTGGAATGGAAGCCATACTTACAACGCACCATACACTTACTTTCTCAGCCTGTTTCCCCACATGCACACCCCGTTTAATGTTTTTGTGACAGCTCATTAAATGTATGGTCTCCTTGCGTATTCTTTTTATACAGTACCGCATACACTTTAAAAAGGAGGACGAGCACGCCATTTTATATGTAATTGGGGATGATTTTTTCTGAAAACCAAAAATAAAAGTTATGCTCCATTGACCTTCCGCGCTTTAGTCAGAAAGTATTTTTTAGTCAGTGTGGGAGCGGTTATGCAGGGCTTCGCTATGGGCGTGTTTTTATTCCCTAACTTTATTCCTTCCGGCGGCGGTGCCGGGCTGACTGTACTGCTGAATTACTGGCTGGATATCCCAATAAGCATTGCGCTGTGGCTTGTTAATTCTTCCATGCTTTTGTTCGCTGTTCACTATTTAGGGGGCATGAGTGCTTTAGGTACACTGCTCGGCATTACGATTACCTCTATTTCGGTCAACATCTTTAACGTATACGTAGAATCACCATTTTCAAATGTTTGGATGGATTTATTTTTTGGCTCCCTCTTTTTTGGTACAGGCGTATCCATTTTATTAAGGCAGGGAGTATCAAACGGAGGAGTTGGCGTCATCGCTTTAATTATTGCCAAGTATAGGCGTGTAAATCCCAGTAAACCGCTTTTTTGGATTAATGGTTTTATTTTCCTGATCACAGCTTATGCCATCGCTTGGGAAATTGTCGTCCAAGCCCTTATTTGTCAGTGGATGTCTACAAGAACCATTGGCTGGCTGTATACTGTTCCCCGCCCTAAAAACATCCTGACTTTTGATTTTATCTGGCGTAAAAAGTAATGGTTTGTTTTTATGCTTTGCATTTTTTTATCGCTTTACACAAAAAAGCCGGATCACCCTGTCGGCTGGTCCGGTTTATATTTAACAGCGGCTGCTTTTTTTATTTTGACGGTACATTGATGGCATCTGGATTATAGTAATTTGGTACCGTTCCATGAACAAGCCCCATCGCTACAGGCAGTGTTTGTTTGACGACTGTTGTATCCACCGCAAATGGAACGATAACTTCTACGCTGACTTCAAGTTCAATGTATACTTCTACATAAGCAGAGTTAATACCGAACGGCTCCACTTTTGTTTTGACATTCGATGTCACGTCCCCGATGGCATGAAAGCGAATCGGAATACGCGGTCCAAGATTTCCAAGAATAGCGTTATTTGTAATTTGTCCGAGCGGGATCGTGTAAGCAATCCCCTGCGCCCGTTCTGTTTCTTCCGTATCAATTTCGACACCTGAGATCTCTTCAAGTTCCGTTAAATTACCCGCTTCCGCTTTGTCCAGGTTTTCTTCGGCAAGATCGGTCACTTCGGCAAGCACCCTGTTGATCACTTCCGCGTTAAACGTCGTCGACCCTCCATCGCCTTTTTCAGTCGTCATGATATCTTTTATATCAAGATTTTCGGTAATTTCCTCACTGATCGCTTTTTGCAGAACCATTGAAGCAATTTTGCTCGTCTGCGCCTCAGCGAAGTTTAAAATGACTGGCTGAATATTCCGGTTGATCAGCCAAAGAACAAAAATAATGCCGGCAATAAACAAAATAACAACAGTTAAAAAGCGACGGCGGCCCGATGATGAAGCACGGCTTTTCCATTTCCTGCGCCTGCGCATAAAAAAACCTCCTTTTCCGCATTGTATGCGGGAAAGAAGGCTTATAGTTGCAGAAGCTTCCATTCCATAATATCGCGTAAAAATTCGGGCATGAAATACCGTTTGGATGAAGCACGATGCAGTTCCACAAAGTAATGGCCGTATGTAAACATATCAAGGGTTGCAACCTTGTACGTCCGCTTTATATCGATCGGCTCACCGTTAATGAAAATGTTTGGCTTATCGATCTCGATGCGGTCATACACAAATCGGCCCATGACGCTTCCGCGAAAACCGAGCCCTTTAATTTGCAGATGTGGCCATTTTTCATCACATGTCTGCCGGATGACTTCTGCCAGCTCCGCCCCTGTCAATTCGATTAAACAAGGGTTTATAGGATGAGGCAGCAGTTTATGCAGGTCGTATTTTGTGATATCCCCTGCCGGCAAATTCCCCAATACGACGCCTGCATTTAAAAAGGAGCAGTCGGCTCTGCACCACTCTGTAAGTGCTTCGGTCAGCATTTGAGGAAGCGGAGACGGCTTAAACCAATCACACCAAAGCTCTTTTTGAAGCCGTACAACCGGCACAGACAGGGCTTGTTTCCCCTTCTCTTCAAAGAGCGCCTGCTGCTTCTTTTCATCTGGCGGAGGTGTAAGCGACCGGTTTGTTTCATATACACGGGCCCGTTTCGCAGCTATGCGTCCGGCTTTATCGATATCCACTTCCACGTGGCCGGTAAAATAGCCATATTTGCCGGCTGCCGCCATCAATGTTCCATTTACTTCTTTTCCTTCATGAAACGTATGATGGGTATGCCCGCCTAGAATAATATCCGCTTCTGTTTCTTCCGCCAGCTTTTCATCATCATACATTCCAAGATGAGAAAGCACGATTACAATATCTGCTCTTCTTTTCAGCATCGCAATTTGCTTTTTCAGCTCATCAATAGGAAGAGTGACGCACCAGTCCAGAAGCTCATAAAAAGCGGTGTACTGTGCAGTCGCAGACGTAACGGCAATAGTGGTGCTGCCTGCTTGAAAAAAAGTATGCGGGACAACCCAGTCCGGCCGCCTCTCTCCGTTTTTTTCAAACAAGTTGGCGCAAACAACAGGAAAGCGGGCTTGCTCATACAGAGCGTTCAGCGCTTCTCTTGGCATCGTAATTCCTTCATTGTTACCAATCGCAGCCGCATCAAACCGAGATGAATTCAGCAGTTCAATATTGAAGGTGCCGAGCGTTCCTTCTGTTAACGGATGGGCCCGGTCCACATGATCGCCAATATCAAAAGCGAAAACGAACTCTCCGGCCGATTCATGCAGTTCCCGCTTTTCCTTTAAAAAACGGGCAATTCTCGGCCAATTTTCAAAATGGCTGTGTAAATCGTTTGTATGGTAAATATGTATCGTTTTTTCCATGTTCATTCCACCTTTAATAAATGCCCCGCCAAATCAAGCGGACACCAACCAAAATCAAAACGAGACGAAGCATTATCACAACGGTTTTTGACGCCAGGCGGGCATTCAGCCAGGCCCCAATTTGTGCCCCGAACCAGGCTCCGGGCACGAGCGCTGCTGCATAAAGCCAGTTTACGTTTCCAAGAAATACGTGTGTCACACTCGATACGCCTGCTGATAAAAAAATAAGCAGCATCGATGTAGCAACGGCTACATGCGGGGGAACCGCAAACAGCATAATCATGGCGGGCACCATTAGTGAGCCGCCGCCGATGCCGAATAAACCACCTAAAAAGCCGACCACAAATGAAGCGATCGTTCCGGTAATCGGCTCAATGGAATATGTATGAGTTCCTTCGTTGTCAGTAAATGTCCGGGTCAGACCGCGCGATGCAAACAGCGGCTTTGCCCGATTTTTCAACATAAGTACAAATGACATAAACACCATGAACAAGCCAAAAAACAAGCTGAACTGCTCCATGTTCAGCCCTTTATTGGCCCAAGCCCCAAGCAGGCTTCCCGGCGCGCTGCCAATAAATAAAAGAAAGCCCAATTTATAATCCACTTTTTTCTGTTTCATGTAAGCAAGGGTTGAAGACAAGCCGGTAATAATTAAGATAACCGACGACGTACCCACTGCTACTTGTGGGGAAACAGGGTCGAGCAGTGCCGTTCCGCCTAAAAAAAGCAGTGCCGGCACAATGATAATCCCGCCTCCAAGTCCGACAAGGGCACCGATTGCTGCTGCGAGCAGGCCGATGCCGAGTAAAAGAATCCATTCCATTCTACATACTAGCCTCCTAAAACAAATCGAGCTGGCGCGAAGCTAAATTGTCATATTGAATATCAGCTAAATGTAAGAATTGCTTCGCATTATCCGCGGCATCGCCGCCGGAATTATTGTTAAACAGCACGAAGACATCTTTTGACTGTTTATGGAGTTCATTCGTAAAATCAACCCACTGCCGCAATTCATGCTCATTGTAGCGATACAGATAGCGCACCTTGCGCCAATTTTTCTGACCGTTTTTCCGCCAGCCTGCCCGGTTACGTCCATGCAGGCGGACCAGCGTTTTTTCTTTGTTCGTTGCTTGAAGCACAATAGGAATTGAGCCTTCACCGGCCTGCGGCTCATCGCATACCGTATGAATCCAGTTCTCCTGTTCTAAAAAAGAAATCGTTTTATCAAAATACTTGGCTTCATACCAAGTTTGATTCCGAAATTCAATGGCAAGCGGTACGTTCCCCATTTTTTCCCGGCAATACCGAATATACGTCACGTTTTCACGTGTGCAGTCGAACCAGGGCGGAAACTGAAACAACACCATGGCGAGCTTTCCTGTTTCGAGCATTGGTGTGAGCGATAAGTTAAACGCGTGAAACATTTCTTCTTTCGAGTCAAACGGAATTTCGCCCCGTTCATGGCCGGTCATTCCCTGGTATGCTTTAACTACAAATCGAAAGCCGTCTGGCGTGTCTTCTGTCCACTTCCGCATGTTGCGCTCCGGCTGTACAGCATAAAAGCTGGAGTCAAGTTCAACGGTCGGGAAATGCGCTGCGTACTCGGTTAATTTATCGCGGGAAGCGACTCCTTGCGTGTAAAGTGTGTCATGATCTCCCCAGCCGGTTACCCCTGTATAAATCATCTCGTATCACCTCGTAGTAAAAGTGTAGCATAAGTAGGAAGGGCTGTGAATTTCAAGCATCTCAAATACCAGCTCTTTATTTTACTTTTCTTTCTCAAAAAGAAGATGGCATTCCAAAGATGCACTTCGTAAATCCAGCGTCTCTTTTCTTCTTTAAAAAAGCAGCTTGCAGTATGATTTCTTATTACCCTTTCTCCTTCTCATTGACTCCTCATTACTTTTTTCATTATTTGTAAATACTTTCATTTTACTCTGGCAATCAAAAAGACCAAACCACGCAGGTGGTCCGGTCTTGGAACAGCTGTGATACACTGTTTAACCGAATGAATTTAAGAATCGTACCAAGCCCTGGCAAGCATCGAATTCAACAACTTAAAAAATCCATCCGTACCCCAGCCTCTTTATTCATTCATTCCTTATTAGATACTATTTTACTTCAATAAGGGGCAGCAAAGGTCCCCCTCGTCTTTCCATCCATGTTTCCTTTAGTCGCCGACTCTTTCGCCATTAATATAATAAGCAGGCTCGGAGAAAGGAATAAACACGACTTCTATTTCATCAGCACCTGTTGACATAATATGTCTGGTAACAGACTGGGCGAATCGATCGCGAGCTTCCTGCCCGCGTTCAAACCATTTTACTTCAATAAGCGGGAAAGCCGGAATCTCTTCCCCATCAAATACAAACGTGGAATGAGGCACTTCGAACGTAAAATTATCTGTCCCGCATTCACAAATTTCTGCAAGCTCTTCTACTAATGGCTTGCTGATTCTTTTCATCTCCTCAATCGATACCCCTCGAATCACTAAGTGCGGCACTTGTATTCCCTCCATTATGTATGTTCATTTGTTAGCTCTCTGCTGAAAAGTTTATATCAAATCGCTCAAATAAAACAGCCCCTGATTTAGTACGTGAATGGAAAAGATTTAAGATGGTATCCCCCCCGAAATTTACATCATTTAACAGATTCTCTTATTCGCAAAACAATGCAAGATTATCTCAAAAAAGCCGGCGTTGAATATAGCAAAAGCACTCATGATTTAAATATACAGATGTGGTTCTGTTGCTTAAAACAGGGGAAAGCCTTAAATATACCTTAAATCGCCTGGAGCATAAGACCTTCGAGACAAGATTGAATACTTACCTTCGATACTATAAAAAATAAAAAAGACGAACTGGATAAGTCCGCCGCACACCTTTCAGAATGAAATCCAGTTGGACATGGTACATTCTTGGTATACAGCTGATTTATCACAGTTCGCCTTCTATTAAAAGCCTTATGAATAAGGGTTTTTCGGTATTAACCGATAGAACCTTCCATCTCAAATTTAATGAGGCGGTTCATTTCAACGGCATATTCCATTGGCAATTCTTTTGTGAACGGCTCGATGAAGCCCATAACGATCATTTCTGTTGCTTCTTCTTCAGAAATACCGCGGCTCATCAAGTAGAATAATTGCTCTTCAGACACTTTTGATACTTTCGCTTCGTGCTCAAGAGAAATATTATCGTTTAAAATTTCATTGTATGGAATTGTATCCGACGTTGATTTGTTATCCATAATAAGTGTATCGCACTCGATATTTGAACGGGCGCCTTCTGCTTTACGGCCAAAGTGAACGATACCACGGTACGTTACTTTTCCGCCTTGTTTCGAGATTGATTTAGAAACGATTGTAGATGATGTGTTTGGTGCAAGGTGAATCATTTTTGCCCCTGCATCCTGATGCTGTCCTTTACCGGCAAGTGCGATCGAAAGCGTCATACCGCGCGCGCCTTCGCCTTTTAGGATAACAGCTGGATATTTCATTGTCAGTTTAGAGCCGATGTTTCCATCTACCCATTCCATTGTTGCGTTTGCTTCACAAACGGCACGCTTCGTTACCAGGTTGAATACGTTATTCGCCCAGTTTTGAATCGTTGTATAGCGGCAGTATCCTCCCGCTTCAATTGCAATTTCTACAACCGCTGAGTGAAGTGAGTTTGTTGTGTAAACAGGAGCTGTACAGCCTTCAACGTAATGTACACTTGCATCTTTATCAACAATGATTAATGTACGCTCAAACTGGCCCATATTTTCTGAGTTGATACGGAAGTACGCCTGAAGCGGCGTATCCACTTTCACGCCCGGCGGAACATAGATGAATGAGCCGCCTGACCAAACAGCCGAATTTAGTGCAGCAAATTTGTTGTCTGTCGGCGGAATGATTTTCGCCCAGTACTTGCGGAAAATGTCTTCGTTCTCTTTCAAAGCAGAATCCGTATCTTTAAAGACGATTCCAAGCTCTTCCAAATCTTCTTTCATGTTGTGGTATACAACTTCAGATTCATACTGTGCTGAAACCCCTGCAAGATATTTTTGTTCCGCTTCCGGAATTCCAAGCTTGTCAAACGTTTGCTTGATTTCTTCCGGTACTTCATCCCATGATTTCTCAGAGCGTTCAGACGGTTTTACATAATACGTAATTTCATCAAAGTTAAGAGACGCCATATCGCCTCCCCATTGAGGCATCGGCATATTATAAAAATACTCTAATGATTTCAAACGGAAATCGAGCATCCATTGTGGTTCATCTTTCATTTTTGAAATTTCTTTTACGATTTCAGGCGTTAATCCACGTTCCGAGCGGAAAATTGATACGTCACGGTCATGGAAGCCATATTTGTAATCGCCAATTTCAGGGGCTTTTTTAGCCATGCTGCATTCCTCCTGTTGTTATGGCAGGCTGACGATAAACGCTCGCTTTCAGAGGCACCTGACGTTCGCGGCGTGATCCTCAGCCTGCTTTTTTATTTGTTCGTTATTTATCGTTTATTTCTGGTCCTGGAGTCCTTTTTCCATCGCTTTCCACGATAGTGTCGCACATTTGATGCGGGCCGGGAATTTTGCCACTCCCTGCAGCGCTTCAATGTCGTCAAGGTCTACATCGTCCGGATAGTCATTGCCGAGCATCATGTCAGAAAAAACTTTAGACAGCTTGATGGCATCCTCGATGTTTTTCCCCTTGATCGCCTGTGTCATCATGGAAGCAGAAGCCATGGAAATTGAGCAGCCTTCACCGTCAAATTTCGCGTCCGTGACAACCCCGTTTTCTACATTCATCGTCAAATGAATCCGATCTCCGCACGTTGGGTTATTCATATCAACAGTCACACTGCCGTCTTCAATGGCCCCTTTGTTGCGCGGATTTTTATAATGGTCCATAATCACCTGGCGGTACAACTGATCTAAATTATTAAAAGACATCTGAGAAATACTCCTTCGTTTTTAACAAACTGGCGGCAAGTCTGTCGATATCTTCTTCGGTATTATACAAGTAAAAGCTTGCACGTGCTGTGGCAGATACTTTGCACCATTTCATTAGCGTTTGTGCGCAGTGATGCCCTGCACGGACAGCGATGCCTTCCGCGTCAAGAACCGTCGCCACATCATGCGGATGAACATCATCTAAATTAAATGTTACCACACTTGCGCGGTCTTTTCCTCTTTTCGGACCGAAAACAGAAATTCCCGGAATTTCCGTTACTTTATCCATGGCGTACGCAGCAAGCTTATGCTCATGCTGCTCGATTGCATCCATGCCGATTTCTGTTAAGAAGTCGATGGCTGCGCCAAGCCCGATAGCTCCGGCAATAATCGGTGTGCCGCCTTCAAATTTCCACGGAAGTTCTTTCCATGTTGATTCGTATAAGCCGACAAAGTCAATCATTTCTCCACCGAATTCAATTGGTTCCATTTCCTCTAAAAGTGCTTGTTTTCCATACAATGCTCCAATGCCGGTTGGACCGCACATTTTATGGCCGGAAAAAGCAAGGAAATCACAGTCAAGCTGTGCGACATCAACTTTCATATGAGGAGCCGCCTGAGCTGCATCCACTACCATAACTGCTCCGTTTTCGTGAGCAATTTTCGTAATTTCTGCAATCGGGTTAATGGTACCGAGCACATTTGATACCATCATCACCGATACAATTTTTGTGTTAGGCGTGACGGTTTTTCGGACATCCTCTAAAGAAATGGTTCCGTCTTCCTGTAGAGGAATGTACTTTAAAGTAGCTCCTGTTGCTTTGGCAACCTGCTGCCACGGAATGATATTGGAGTGATGCTCCATCATCGTAATGACGATTTCGTCGCCTTCTTTTACGTTCGTACGCCCGTAGCTTTGAGCGACAAGATTCAATGCTGTCGTTGTTCCACGCAGAAAAACAATTTCCTTTGTAGAAGCCGCATTAATAAACTTGCGTACTTTTTCACGTGCGCCTTCATACAAATCCGTCGCCCGGTTGCCGAGCGTATGCACGCCGCGGTGCACATTCGAATTTGCATAACGGTAATAATGATCAAGCGCTTCAATCACCTGAACGGGCTTTTGGGAAGTGGCCGCGCTGTCAAGATAAACGAGTGGATGACCGTTCACTTCTTGATCAAGAATGGGAAAGTACTTTTTCAGTTCTTTCGCATTCATTGGCGAACTTTCCTTTCAATAACTCCTGTCAATTGCTTTTTCACATTTTCGATTGGCAGGTTGTTTACGACTGGTGCCAGGAAGCCGTGAATCACAAGGCGTTCTGCTTCTTGTTTCGTAATACCGCGGCTCATTAAGTAGTAAAGCTGAAGCGGATCAACACGGCCAACAGAAGCAGCATGTCCTGCTGTAACATCATCTTCATCAATCAAAAGGATTGGGTTTGCGTCACCGCGAGCTTTTTCACTCAACATAAGTACGCGTGATTCCTGCTCAGCGTTTGATTTTGAAGCACCATGCTCGATTTTGCCGATGCCATTAAAGATTGATTTTGCTTCATCTTTCATTACACCGTGCTTTAAGATGTAGCCTTCTGTATGCTTGCCGAAATGAACAACCTTTGTCGTAAAGTTCATTGACTGCTTGCCACGGCCGACCACTACTGTTTTTGTATCCGCAAAGGAACCATCGCCAATCAAGTTTGTCACATTTTCTGAAACGGTATTGCCATCATTCATGATACCGAGTGACCAGTCAATACGCGCATTTGGCGATGTAATACCGCGACGGTTCACGTATGTTGTCATATTTTCTGCTAATGTGTCAACGGCGCCGTATGAAACTTGTGCGTTATCGCCAGCGATCACTTCTGTCACGATATTCGCTACACCTTGCTCTGTTTTCACTGTGGAAATGTAGTTTTCTACATACGTCACCTTACTGTTCGCATCCGCTGCCACAATAACATGGTTGAACAGCGCAGCCTGCGCATCGTCATGAATGAAAACAGCTTGAATAGGTTCTTGAATTTCAACATTTTTAGGCACGTATAAGAATACACCGCCGTTTACAAGCGCTGCATGAAGAGCGGTTAATTTATGCTCATCTGCTTTGACCACCTGCTGCATAAAGAACTTTTGGAAAACTTCGCTGTGTTCTCTTGCGGCTGTTGAAAAATCAGTAAAAATGACACCTGCTTCTTTCAATTGAGCTGATACGTTTAAAATAGAAGGCGTATTGTTGCGCTGTACATAAATGTTTTGTGAAGCTGTTTCTTCACCAATAACCGCTTGTGCAGCCTGTGGCAGCTGAGTAAGCTGGGTATACGCTGCACTTTGTACGCTGTGTGCGCCAAACTCGGTAAAGTTCCATTTATCGATTTTCGTTTTATCCGGCTTTGGAAGCGGAAGATCCGCCGCCTTGTTAAACGCATCCAGACGAAGGTTTAACAGCCATTCTGGTTCGTTGTTTGTAGCTGAAAAATCGCGGATTGCTGATTCATCAACTGACCATTTTGTTTCTGTCATGTTTGCTCCTCCTATACGATTACTGCACCGTTTCGTCTTCGATGCCAAGTTCCTGCTTGATCCAGTCATATCCTTCTGCTTCAAGGCGTTCCGCTAGTTCCGCTCCACCGGATTTCACGATTTTACCCTGCATCATAACATGAACATAATCAGGTGTAATGTAGTTCAGAAGACGCTGATAGTGCGTAATCATAAGGCAGCCAAAATCTTCGCCGCGCATTTTATTGATTCCTTTTGAAACCACTTTTAATGCATCGATATCAAGACCGGAGTCGATTTCGTCAAGGATCGCAATTTTCGGCTGAATTGTCATTAATTGAAGAATTTCGTTGCGCTTTTTCTCACCGCCGGAGAAGCCTTCGTTTAAGTAACGCTGTGCCATATCCTGGTCCATTTCAAGAACGTCCATGTTTGCATCCATTTGGCGGATAAATTTCATAAGGGAAATTTCATCGCCTTCTTCACGGCGCGCGTTTACAGCTGAACGAAGAAACTCAGCGTTTGTAACACCTGTAATTTCACTCGGGTACTGCATCGCAAGGAAAAGACCTGCACGTCCGCGCTCATCTACTTCCATCTCAAGCACGTCTTCACCATCAAACGTGATCGAACCTTCTGTTACTTCATATTTTGGGTGGCCCATGATTGCAGACGAAAGAGTGGATTTACCTGTTCCGTTCGGTCCCATGATCGCATGAAACTCGCCGCCTTTGATTTCAAGGTTTACCCCTTTTAAAATTTCTTTTCCGTCGATTGAGACGTGAAGATTTTTGATTGTTAACGTTGATTGTGACATCTTTTACCCTCCGTATTCATCGGCCGAGAAAACCGATTGTGTCTATTCTCAATTTATTCTCATTACAATCTTATAACAAATGAAATTTATATTCAACTTAGGAAAACGATTAAATAAAGTATTCTCAAATAAAAGCAGAAAAACCGGTTTTACAACCGGTTTTTCTGCTTATTCATTAGGAAAGGTGATTGGTAAATTTACGATTAAAGTCAGCAACCATACGTCTTGACTGTTGATAGTCTTCCTCACGGTTCTGCTCAATATCCATTCTCACTTCATGCTTCTGATTGTACTCCGCATAGCCGACACCATGCGATGCATGCATGGCTTTTTCCATACCTTCTGTGTACTTCATATCAAGTGAGTTACTAATGGGGAATCAATCCTTTTCGTTTTTTTTTGAAGAACTGGCTTTCGTTCTCTATCCTACCAGAGTCTTGCCAGGAGGCACAAAAGCCGTATGGCTTCTTCCAGCCTTCTCACACTGGGTGAGCTTCGTTACACTCCTTTATATAACCGCTGTCTCCGAATATAAACCTTTTACGCCCAAATTCTAAATTGCCAGAAAATAAAATAGGTAAAAAAAAGCGCCTGGCTGCATACCAGGCGCTTTTTTATTATTCTGTAACCGGAACGACTGCCCCGTTCCATTCTTTTGTAATGAAGTCTTGAATTTCTTTTGATTTCAATACTTCAACCAATGCTTTGATTTTCTCTGAATTTTCATCACCCGTACGTGTAACAATCAAGTTTGCATATGGTGAATCTGTGCTTTCAATCGCAACAGAATCTTTTGTCGGGCTGATGCCGGCATCAATGGCATAGTTTGAGTTAATCACAACTGCATCGCCTTCTTCGTTATTATAAATTTGCGGAAGAAGTGCTGGCTCGTAATCGTAGTCAAACTGAAGATCTTTTGGATTTTCAGCAATATCCTCAAGTGAAGCTTGGGTCTTATCGATACCATCTTTGATTTTGATTAAACCTTCTTTTTCTAAAAGCATCAATACACGGCCATGCTCAGCAACTGAGTTACTTAGGATGATCGTAGCACCTTTTGGAAGGTCTTTCAGGCTTTTATATTTTTTTGAGTAAACAGCCATTGGCTCAAGGTGAATAGCGCCAGCATTTGCAAAGTCATATCCTTGTTCCTTCTCTTGAAGCTCAAGGTATGGGATGTGTTGGAAGTAGTTTGCATCTAAATCGCCTTCTTCAAGCGCTGTGTTTGGAAGTACATAGTCCTGGAACGTTTCAATTTGCAGGTCGTAGCCTTGTTCTTTTAAGATTGGCTTTGCCTGCTCCAAAATAACTGCGTGCGGTGTGTTAGATGCTCCAACAACAATTGTTTTATCGTCTTCAGACGAACCGCCTGAAGACGATTCCTTATCTTCCGCTTTGTCCCCGCCGCCGCAAGCTGCAAGCACAAGCATAATGGCAGCTGTTAACAAGCCTAGAAGCCATTTTTTATTCATGGTTACATTCCTCCTAAAAAATAAATATATTTTATTAGCGTTTATCAAGCTTACGGACAGCCGTATCGCCGATAAACTGGATAATAAACACGATAACTAAAATCACAATCGTTGCCATTAAAGTCACATCACTGCGGCTGCGCTGGAAACCATCCAAGAAAGCAAGGTTCCCAAGGCCCCCTGCCCCAATCACACCTGCCATTGCCGTATAGCCGACAAGAGCGATGGCTGTGACCGTTAATCCAGATATAAGAGCCGGCAGTGATTCCGGGATCAGCACTTTGCGGATGATCGTCCAAGTGGACGCTCCCATTGCGCGGGCTGCTTCAATAACGCCACGGTCAATTTCGCGAAGGGCAATCTCAACCATACGAGCGTAAAACGGTGCTGCTCCAATAATTAAAGCAGGCAGTGCCGCGTTTTCACCAATGATCGTTCCTAATAATGCTTTTGTAAATGGAATCAGCAACACGATCAGTATAATAAATGGAATCGAACGGAACACATTGACAATGACGGCGGTGATGCTGTACACTGCTTTGTTCTGCCAGAGCTGTCCTTTTGATGTTAAAAACAACAGCAGTCCAAGTAGTATTCCTAAAACAAAGGTAATCACAACAGAAATACTGGTCATATAAAGTGTTTCATAGGTTGCTTCCCACATTTTTCCCCAGTCAACATTCGGAAACCATTGTTCAATCATACTCAATCACCTCCGAATCAACTTGCTGGGCATCCAAAAAGGCGACTGCCTTGTCCACTTCAGACGAATCGCCTGTAATTTGAACAAACAGCGTGCCATACGCGCCATTTTGTGTTTGAGAAATTTTCCCCTGCAAAATGTTTACTCCGACATTAAACGAACGAATCAATTCAGTTACAACCGGCTGTTCCACCGAAACGCCTACAAATGTCAGCTTGACGATTTTTCCTTCCGGATGCTCGGTAAGGAGGTGCTGAATTGTTTCTTTTGATTCCTCTGGTTCGGTGATCTGCTGAACGAACCGCTTCGTAATTGGCTGCTCCGGACGACGGAACACATCGAGTACCGGACCAAGTTCTACGATATTACCATTTTCCATTACGGCTACCCGGTGGCAGATTTTTCGAATAACATGCATTTCGTGCGTGATAAGCACAATCGTTAATCCAAGACGCTGGTTGATATCGACAAGAAGCTCCAAAATAGAGTCCGTTGTCTGTGGGTCGAGAGCTGATGTTGCTTCGTCGCAAAGAAGCACTTTTGGATTGTTCGCAAGTGCCCGGGCAATACCGACCCGCTGTTTTTGACCGCCGGAGAGCTGTGACGGGTATGAGTCGCCACGGCCTTGAAGGCCAACGAGCTCAATTAATTCATCCACACGCTTCGTGCGTTCTGCTTTGCTAACGCCCGCAATTTCAAGAGGAAATGCAATATTCTCCCGTACGGTGCGTGACCAAAGTAAGTTGAAATGCTGAAAGATCATGCCGATTTCCTGGCGTGCTTTCCGAAGTTCAGATCCTTTGATCGTTGAGATCTTCCGCCCCGCTACGGTTACGGATCCTTCCGTCGGTGTTTCAAGCCCGTTCAACATGCGGATCAGTGTACTTTTACCTGCGCCACTGTAGCCAATCATGCCAAAAATCTCGCCTTCCTGGATGGATAAATTTATATTATCGACCGCTTTAACCGGACCATTCTTCGTTTGAAATATTTTTTTTGCCTGCTCAATAAAAATCACGGGATCACTTCCTTTCCACAAAAAAAGCCTGACTGTCACAATGACAGAAAGGCGTTTTTGACGTTTCCTTTCTCTCATCTTCCGAAACATGCTGCTTCGTGTGATTTGGCACCTTTTCCTGTAAAGACGGTTGCCGGGCGTCATCGGGCACATTCCCTCAGCCACTCTTGATAAGAGTCGTTTTAATTTATGAATGGATTTTACCACCGTCTGAATACATATGTCAACAAAACATTCTGTAATTCCGACAATATTCGACGGCCTGTTAAAGTGACCGTATTTCTTCATATATATATGGAACTGACTGAAAAGCATAAATTTTCTTTTTTAATACACTCTGCTCAAATAAAAGAAGACACGGAACGCTCTCGATCTCAAAACGATGAGCGATTTCTTCGTAATAATTTATATTGATGCGTTGGAGCGGCACATCTGTATTCATCGCTTCAACAACATCAAGCATTTTCCCTGCTACCTGGCATGTACCGCACATCGATGTATACACATAAAGAGCCGATTTAGGCTTGGCTGTATATTCCAGGATTGATTCAACTGTTTTCATTTTAATGATGTGTTCCTTCCTGCTGTAAATACTCACTGCGCACGTCAATATCAGCCCCCATTAGGAGAGCCGCTAAATAACGGTGCGGCGCCGCAGCCACTTCTTTGTACCCGCGGTCAATGTAAAGGTGCCGGGCATGAGGAAGCTCGCGCTTAAACTGCTGGCGCAGCTTTTCTCCTGATGCATCGGCATCGACTAAAATGTATACGTCCCGCTCGAATAATTGCTCTACCAAGTCATCAAGACGTGCGACGCCGATTGTTCCATTGGTGCAAATAATATCTACCGGTTCTTTTACAATTTCAGCCACCCGTTTCCGATCAGATGACCCTTCGACGATAATCGTTTTTTCTACCATCATCACCAATCACCCCGCTGCACATTATACTTCTATTGTGGCGCGTTTTCGCCTAAAATGCAA
This sequence comes from Domibacillus sp. DTU_2020_1001157_1_SI_ALB_TIR_016, assembly GCF_032341995.1. Lineage (NCBI taxonomy): Bacteria > Bacillati > Bacillota > Bacilli > Caryophanales > Bacillaceae > Domibacillus > Domibacillus sp. DTU_2020_1001157_1_SI_ALB_TIR_016. The sequence goes on along the minus strand of NZ_CP135439.1, from coordinate 917,260 downwards.
AAAAGAAGGAGGCCCGGCGGCTAATAATATGGAATAAAAGCGACATCCTTCCACTTGTGCTTTTATTTCCCGTGACATATAAGCCCCTCGCGCTGCCTGCTGCCAGCCAAAAGCAAAAAGACCGGCACGGTGCCGGTCCCCCTGTTTAGTCTTCTTTTGTCATTTCTGCGTATTGCTCTGCTGTCATTAAAGCATCAATTTGAGAAGCATCAGAAGGTTCGACAACAATCATCCATGCTTTTTCATATGGTGATTCATTCACAAATTCAGGATTGTCATCAAGCTCTTCGTTAATTTCTACCACTGTACCGCTGACAGGTGCATACAACTCAGAAACCGTTTTAACAGATTCTACGCTGCCGAATGGTTCGTTAACTGTTACTGTATCGCCAACAGACGGAAGCTCAACAAAAACAATATCACCAAGTTCTGCTTGAGCAAAATGAGTGATACCGACCCGCACTTTCCCGTCTTCTTGTTTTACCCACTCATGTTCTTCAGAATAACGCAGCTCTTTAGGTAAGCTCATGTGTATGTACCTCCAGATAAGAATAATTTCACTTTACACTTTACTGATTATGAAGATGGAAAGCAAGAAATCACTGCCATTTTTGTGCATAGTCCTCTTCTTTAAAACCTACTGTTACCTTATCATTGTCTATAGCAAGCGGGCGCTTAATGAGCATGCCATCGGAAGCAAGCAAATCAAGCAGCTCATTATCATCGGCTGTTGCGACTTTTTCTTTTAAACCAAGTTCACGGTATTTTTGGCCGCTTGTATTAAAAAACTTTTTCAGTGGAAGACCGCTTTTTTCGTACGCATCTTTTAATTCTGCTTTTGACGGCGGCGACTCCACAATATGAATGGCTTCATATGAAATATTATGCGCGTCCAGCCACTTTTTTGCATTGCGGCATGTACCGCATTTTGGATACCAGTAAAACTTCATTTCCTATCACCTCATCACATCCATTTCGACATAAGCGTCCAAAATCCTTTTTCAAAGAAATGGATTCCGGTGGACGGCCGCAGAAAGCTGCCTCAGTGTGTAGACAAAGTCTTTCGCTTTTAAAAAAGAGCCGATAAGTGAAGCCTGCCGGACTTCGCGCCTCTAAGGGCAGTGCGGAAGCCTCCTCGGCTGCGCCTGCGGGGTCTTCCGACCACTGTACTTCCCGCAGGAGTCTTCGTTCGGCAGGCTTCACTAAGTGGTATTGCAGATCAATTAAGCAAAGAGAATAGACATTTTCTCTTTTTTAAACAGAAAGATACGACCTTATCAGCTCTATACCATCTTGTCCTGAGCCCCTTGGCGGCGGAAGGGCAGCGCAGACCGGTGGAGCCGCCAGGCGAAGCTGGGCTCAGCGGCCTGCCCCATGGAAAGCGGAACTGGCTGGACGCCGTCGATCCATCCCATTCATATGCACGATCATCCATATCATTTGTCTACTGTCTGCGGCGGCAAAAAGCCGCCTCTTTTTAAAAGGAGGCGGCCGCATTTGTTACACCGTATATTTTAGGGATAAATTCAGCCTGTCGGCAGCTTCACGCTTTTTGGCAATAACATTGATAGGGGTATGGCGGCTGAGCTTACGCAGGGCAGACAGCATCATGCGTAAAGCGTCTCCGGACTCGACAGCAGTGAGCGTTTCTTTTGCATGGGCTTCTATTTCATTGAATGCTTCCTGGCAAAAAATTTCGGTATAAAGCACTTTTTGACTGTTTTTTTCTTCGCCCGACACACTGATCGCTTTTTCTGTCCGCAGCACAGCCGACTCCATCGCATACACCAGGTTTGTCAGATCCGCAATGTTGGCGAGCACTTCCTGCTCGGATTCGAGCGATGGACCATACGTTTTAGCTGCAAGCCCGGCAGCGAGCAGCGTTATTTTTTTAGCCCTTTTCACAAGCATTTTTTGTTGGTCGAGCACCTCATCTCCCGGCTCTTCCGGCAGCAGCATCATGATTTCGTCCTGCAGCTCTCTAGCCCGTTCAAAAAGCGGCAGTTCCCCTTTTATCGCTCTTTTAACCAGTGTGCCTGGCACAAGCAGCCTGTTAATTTCATTGGTCCCTTCAAAAATCCGGTTAATGCGGGAGTCCCGGTACATGCGGGCAATTTCGTATTCCTCCATAAACCCGTATCCACCGTGAATCTGCACACCTTCGTCCACCATGTAATCCAGCACCTCTGAGCCGAAAACCTTGCCAAGAGAGCATTCGACCGCGTATTCAGCGATAGAGGAAGCGACTGCTTTTCCGTTCTTTTGTTCCTCAGCCGTTAAGCCGCTCATCCGCTCTTCAAAAAGACCAACCGTCCGGTAAATGGCGCTTTCCGCTGCATACAGTTTAGCAGCCATCGTACCGAACTTTTCTTTCATGAGAGGAAACTGGGCAATAGGCGATTTAAATTGTTTTCGTTCCGCAGCATATTTCAAAGAAATATCAAGTGCCCGCTTGGCGCTTCCAACAGCGCCGACACCAAGCTTATAACGGCCAATGTTTAAAATATTAAAGGCAATGACATGCCCGCGTCCTGCTTCACCGAGCAGGTTTTGGACCGGCACCTGTGCATCTGACAAAATAAGGGTTCTCGTTGAAGAGCTTTTAATGCCCATTTTATCTTCTTCCGCTCCGGTCGATACACCTGGATATTGCTTTTCAACGATAAAAGCTGAAAAGTGTTCGCCATCAATTTTTGCATACACAATAAACACGTCTGCAAAAGCAGAATTGGTAATCCACTGCTTCTCGCCATTTAAAATATAGTGGGTTCCGGCTTCATTCAGCCGGGCAGTCGTTTTCGCCCCAAGAGCATCTGATCCAGATCCGGGTTCAGTAAGCGCATAGGCGGCAAAGCGAGTGCCGGCAGCCAGGTCCGGGAGATACGCTTTTTTTTGATCTTCATTGCCAAACAACACGATCGGCAGCGAGCCGATACCGACATGCGCTCCGTGTGAGATCGAAAATCCGCCGGCAGCGGCCAGTTTTTCTGCGATTAACGCTGAGCTTATTTTATCAAGACTTAAGCCTCCGTATTCTTCCGGTACATCTGCGGCAAGGAGCCCAAGTTCTCCTGCTTCCTGCAGCAGTTTTACCGACCGGTCAAATTCATGCTTTTCAAGAAAGGGCACCTGTGGCATGACGCTGTTTAGCACAAATTCTTCTGTTGTTTTAGCAATCATTTTCTGTTCGTCTGAAAATTCTTCCGGGGTAAATACTGCGCTGCATGGAACGTCTTCGATTAAAAAGGAACCACCTTTTGCTGCCATACCTTTTCCCCCTTTTACGTAATCCGTTCAAATACACCAGCGGCTCCCATGCCACCGCCAATACACATTGTGACTACGCCGAACTGCCCGCCGCGCCGTGCTAATTCATGGATAAGCGTTAATGTCAGCTTCGTGCCTGTACAGCCAAGCGGATGGCCAAGGGCAATCGCACCCCCGTTTACATTCACTTTATCCATATCAAGGCCTAGCGTCTGTATGACGCCAAGCGCTTGGGAAGCAAAGGCTTCGTTTAATTCAAACAAGTCAATATCTTTAAGATGAAGTCCTGCCATTTTCAAGGCTTTTGGTATAGCGGCGACTGGGCCGATGCCCATCACTTCCGGCGGTACACCTGCGACCGCAAAGGAACGAAACCTGGCAAGTGGTTTTAAGCCAAGGGCATCCGCCTGCTCCCGCTCCATGACCATGACCGCCGCGGCTCCGTCAGATGTCTGGGACGCGTTCCCTGCTGTAACAGATCCAGCGGCAGAAAAAGCAGGACGAAGCTTGGCGAGTGCTTCCATAGATGTTTCGCGGCGCACACCTTCATCCATTGAAAAAGTGACTTGCTCTTCCTGTACGCGCAAACCCTCTCCTATGTGCCTGAATGTAACGCCCACCGGTACAATTTCGTCGTTAAATTTTCCTTCGGCAATGGCGCGGCCGGCTTTTTTATGACTTTCAACAGCAAAGGCATCCTGATCTTTACGGGAAATGCCATACTTTTTGGCGACTTCTTCTGCAGTATGGCCCATGGACATATAGTACTGGGGCATTTCTTCGGCGATTTTTACGTTAAGACGAGCTACATGCCCCATCATCGGGACAAGGCTCATTGATTCCACTCCGCCGGCGATAATCGTTCGGGCATAGCCGAGCATAATCCGCTCTGCCGCATACGCAATGGACTGAAGACCGGATGAACAGTACCTGTTAATGGTTACAGCCGGAACGTCATGCGGCAGGCCGGCAAGCGCCCCAATATTCCGGGCTACATTTAACCCCTGTTCGGCCTCAGGCATCGCGCAGCCGATAATCAAATCATCAATGTCTCCGCTGTATTCTCCTGCCCGTTTTACTGTTTCCCGCACAACGAGTGCACCGAGATCGTCTGGACGTGTATGGCGGAGTGTTCCTTTTTTAGCCCGGCCGACCGGTGTCCGCGCCCCTGCTACAATCACCGCTTCTTTCACTGAAATCCCCCTTTTAGTTGCGAAGTGGCTTTCCTTTCAAGAGCATGTGCTGCATGCGCTGCTGTGTTTTCGGCAAGGCGGCCAGCTGTAAAAACGCCGCTCGCTCAAGCTCCAGCAAATACTCTTCCTCTACTTCCGTTCCAAACGGCACTCGTCCTCCGGCAATGACCCAAGCGAGTTTTTGGGCAATTTCAAAATCATGGTCGGAAATAAAACCTGCTGTGTGCATGGACCGGGCTCCCATCAGCATCGTGGCATAACCCGTTTCTCCGGTGACCGGAATTTTTTTTCGAATCGGCGCTCTATAGCCTGTATCTGCTAAGTGAAGTGCAGCTTTTTTTGCTTCATAAAGCACATGGTCGCCGTTTAAACTGATTCCGTCCGATCGATAAAGAAACCCGCGTTTGCGTGCTTCTGCTGCTGAAGTAGATACGTGTGCCAGGGCAATCGTTTCGAACGCTTTGTTTGCAGCCGCCTGCAGATCTTCCCCGGGCATTTGGTTCAAGCAGCGGATATAAAGTTCTTTATTGCCTCCTCCTCCGGGAATCAAGCCAACGCCAGCTTCAACAAGACCTATATACGTTTCATGGGCGGCCTGGATGTGGGCGGCCGGCAGGCACACTTCCGCTCCGCCGCCGAGCGTCATACCAAACGGTGCGGCTACAACAGGCTTTGGACTGTATTTAATGTTCATCATCGCCTGCTGAAACTGTTTAACGGTTGCTTCAATTTCCCAAAGGTCCTCATCCTGCGCCGCCATTAAAATAAGCGCCAGATTTGCACCAACACAAAAGTTTTTGCCCTGGTTGCCGATCACGAGGGCCTGATAGTTTTTTTCCACTTCTTCTATCGAGAGATTGATCATTTGAATAATATCGAGACCAATCGCGTTGTTCGGCGAAGTAAATTCAAGCAGCGCTGCCCCGTCGCCGATATCATGCAGCCGTGCTCCACTGTTTTCCTTGATAACAGCTGTTCCTTTTGACAAATAAATCACTTTTTTGTCCTGAGGTACAGGCTTATAGGATTTAGTCAGCGGATCGTAATAACAATCATATTTATAAAAGGAATCTTTCATTTCTTTTACCCAGGCCGGCACCTTCAGCCCTTCTGCTTCCATTCTGGCAATGGATTCGTTTCGGCCGATTTGGTCCCAGATTTCAAACGGGCCTTCCTTCCAGCCGAACCCCCACTTCATTGCCCGGTCAATCGCAACAATATCGTCGGCGATTTTTCCGGTAAGCGCTGCCGAGTAAAGAAGCGTCGGAGCAAGTACCCGCCAAAGAAAAGTGCCCGCCTCGTCTTTGGCGTACAGGAGTGTTTTCCATTTGGCCGATCCTTTTTGCTGCTTGGCACGTTCCACTGAATCCGCTTTCAATTTCTTACGTGGACCGTATTCCATCGTTTGAGCATTCAGCTCTAAAATCGTTTGCCCTTCTTTCTTAAAAAAACCCTGCCCTGCTTTTGCGCCAATCCAGCCATTTTTCTGCATTTGCACAAGCAGTTTTGGCACTGTAAATACGACTTTTTCCTCTCCATCCGCCTGTTCATATACATTTTCCGCTACATGAATAAATGTATCGATCCCCACTACATCAAGCGTACGAAAAGTTGCGCTTTTCGGCCTTCCAATGAGCGGTCCTGTAACCGAATCTGCTTCTCCGAATGAGAGATTCATTTCCTCCATGACGTGCATTGTTTTTAATAAGCCGTACGTGCCGATCCGGTTGGCAATAAAGTTAGGTGTATCTTTTGCAATCACCACTCCTTTGCCAAGGATGTTCTCCCCAACTGATTTCATAAAATCAGTCACATCCGGATTGGTACAAGGTGTGGGAATCAGTTCAAGCAGCTTTAAATACCTGGGCGGATTAAAAAAGTGTGTACCAAGAAAATGCTTTTTAAAATCCTCGCTGCGTCCTTCAGTCATCGCTTCAATCGAAATTCCGGATGTATTGGAAGAAACAATGCTTCCGGTTTTGCGATGGACATCTACAAGCGCTAAAATATCTTTTTTTACATCAAGCCGCTCAACAACCACTTCAATGATCCAGTCTGCATCCGCTAATTTGTCTGCGTCGTCTTCAAGGTTACCTGCTTTAATCAAGGCAGCATAATCTTTTAAAGCAAGCGGAGCCGGTTTTTGTCCAGACAGCTCCCGAATTGCTTTTTCGGAAAGAGAGCTGCGGTTCTTTTCACCTTCTAGTACCCGGTCAAGAAGCAAAACGGGAATGCCTGCATTGGCTAAGTGGGCAGCAATACCTGAACCCATGACTCCTGATCCGATCACAGCCGCTTTACGAATAAGCTGAATCACAAATGAGCCCCCTTTTTGAATGAATACTCATTCATTTATCTTATTTAAACTATAACGCACCCTTTTTTAAATTTCAACGGTCGCATCAATGAAATTTTTGGGTAAACTAATGGAAACATTGATAAAGTGCTTTCTTTTCGGGATAAATCCGTCAGGGACAAGCATTGTAAAAGGGTGGGACAGTCATGAGAGAAAAGATTGTACAACTGTTTGTACTGGTCATCTGTATGGGGTTAATTTATTTTTCAATTCGTTTTTATTCCAATGAGTTATCGGTTGCCTTTACGTATTTAGCTGTCGGGGTTTCCGTTTTAGTTGTCATAAATCTCCTTCTGTTTGATTCACGCGGGACCAACTCAAAGGTAGCATGGAGTGCAATTGTCCTTGCATTTCCGCTTGCCGGCGCTGTCTTGTATGCCGTATTTGGACGGGATCCAAGAAGACGGCTGCTGCCAAAGCAGGTTGTCTCGGAAACCGTTAAATTTATCACCACCATGCGTCATCTAGGAAAAGAATGGGATATATCTGACCAGCTTCCAGAGGCGAAAAATATTCGAAATATGACTGGCTTCGAGGCGATGTCTGGCAATAAAGTAGATGTTTTAACAAACGGAGATGAAACGTTTCCAGCAATTTTAGATGCGATTCGGCATGCGGAACACCACATTCATATTCAATATTATATTTTCCGGGACGATAATATTTCTATCCAAATTCGCGATGCGCTTATTGAACGGGCAAAAGCGAACGTTCACATCCGTTTTCTTTTTGACGGTCTGGGCTGTTCAAGCCTGCCAAAATCTTTTTTAAAGCCGATGCGTGATGCAGGTATTGAAGCTTATGCATTTGATTCGATTATATCCCCATGGCTCACGCGTACTGCTAACTTGCGCAACCATCGTAAAATGGTCGTTGTGGATGGGCATACCGGCTTCACAGGCGGACTGAATGTCGGTGAAGAATATTGCAGCAACGCCCCTCAATTTAAAAAGTGGCGGGACACCCATATCCGTATTCATGGACCGGCTGTTCACCAGCTTCAGGAAGCATTTATAACAGACTGGATCCACGCAACAGGAGCAAAATCATCCTTGCTTGACGAATTGAAAGAACCGTTTCGATTTGAAGCGTATTTTCCCGCAAAAGTGGATGAAGCCGATCAAATGGTGCAAACCGTTTACGGCGGCCCCTATAATGAAGAACGTGACGTCCGGGATGCGATGCTGGAAATGATTCAATCCGCTGAAAAATCAATTTGGCTTACTACTCCATACTTTGTGCCGGATGATGAAGCGCTGGCAGCTATTCGTGTAGCAGCCAGAAGCGGAAAAGACGTGCGCGTTATTGTACCGGGAAAAGGTGACAGGGCGATTTCATTTTATGGAACAAATTCTTATTTTAAAGATTTGCTTAGCGCCGGCGTAAAAGTGTTTGCTTACCGGGATGACTCGTTTACGCATGCAAAAGTACTGCTGATTGACAATGTGCATGCGATTGTGGGAACAGCAAATTTTGACGTTCGGAGCTTTCGATTAAATCATGAACTTATGACATTTATGTATAACCGGACCCCGGCTGTAGAAAAACTTGAAATTGATTTTCTCCATGACTTTGCTGATTCTGTACCCATTACTCGCGAACGCTTTGAGCACCGGACCTTCTTTAAGCGGATTGGAGAATCACTGGCCCGTCTGCTGTCTCCCATTTTATAAAAAATCGGCTGCCGGATAAAAGGCAGCCAATTTTCACTAAAACCGGAAAATGTAGTCGGTTAAGATTTCTTTAAAAGTCACTAGAGAGTCAGTATCGACATATTCGTTTTTACCGTGATGATTGGCACCGCATGGCCCAAACTCTACTGCGGGAATGTCTCGGGCAGCGTAAAAACGCGTGTCAGCCGCTCCATGCTGGCCAAACATTTGAATATTCCGTCCAGATACATGCTCCGCTGCCTGCTGAAGACGCTTAATTAATGGATGATTCGGATTCGTCTGTACCGGTTCTCCCTCGCTTAATACGCGAACCGTGCCATTGACGACCCCTTTTATTTCTTTAAGCAGCACTGCCGGGTCCTGACCGGGCAGGTACCGAATATCAAGATCCATAATACAGCAGTCCGGTACTTGGTTGATCGCCTGTCCGGCTTCAATCCGGGCAAGATTAAGCGATGGATGCTCAAAATACGGCGTACTTACGCTGAAGATCGGCAGTTCTTCAATTCGTTTGTACGTTTCAACCGCATTTAAAATTGCATTATCACCAAGCCATGGCCGGCTGCCGTGAGCGGAAACCCCTTCAATTTGGATTTCCACCTGAAGGACCCCCTTTGCCTGTACAGCAATATCAAGGTTTGTCGTTTCTCCGCAAATCACAACGTCTCCAAGCAGGCCGTGTTCAACTAAATATTTGGTTCCTTTTTGCCCGCCTTTTTCCTCATCCGGCACGAGCGCAAGCATGACCTTGCATGGCAGCTCTTCCTGCACAAGCTCTGCCATTACATGCATCATGACTGCAACCGAGCCAAGCATATCAAAGCTGCCGCGCCCGTAAAGCTTTCCTTCTGCCACATAAGGAATAAATTGATCGGGACCGGCTGGCACCACATCGAGATGGCCATTTAAAATAACAGTCGGTCCTTTCTCACCGATCACAGACACGACGCTTTTTAAGCCTTCATTATTAATCACCCTGGCATGAACGCCGTTCGCAGTCAGCCATTCGGCGCAATACTCAGCTGCTTCGTTAATCCGTTCTTTCTCCACGGTGCGGAACTCAATTAGCTTTCTTGTTAATGAGATAATGGATTCTTTCAACCGCTCCCTCTCCTTTACTGCAAAAAATCTGTTTCTATATAACTTCCTTTTGGCGTCGTAAATAAACATACAAAAAGAAGCTGAATAGAGCACTCAAGAGCGCACAGGCACCAATAAACAAATAGCCGGCCTGCATACCGCGTACAACTCCCATACCGGCGCCCGCATATTCTGTTACGGCAGTAATAATAGCGCCAATAATGACATTTCCGGAAACAGTGAAAATACCCATAATCGTAACCACAAACGTAATGGCTGTATCACTATTTTCCCGATAACGGCGGGCGATCATCGCCATGACGGTCGGATAAACAGGCGCAATGCCGATGCCGGCTGCTGCTAGTAATAAGGCACCGGGCTCACCTGCTGCAATGCCAATGAAAGTAAAAGCGGCTGAAAGGGCGCCGAATAAGATAAGCGATACAGTAAAACCGATTCGGTCCGTAATCGGTCCAAGAAACAAACGGGAAAAAGTAAAGAATAAAAAGAAAATCGCCAGCATCTGGGATGCATCCGCATTTGTCCAATCGTATGCCTTTTCCAAAAAGTTGACGAGCCAGCCGCCGACAGACATTTCAGCTACCACTCCAAATGAAAGAATCAGCACAATAAGCCACAGAACCGGGTCACGTGCAAGCATCCGAACTGGAATCCGATGTTCAGGCTGTACATCTTCCTGCGGAAACCGGCTTGCCAGAGCTGGAATCATCGGAATAAGGGAAAGCAGCATGACCGCAAGATACATTCCGCGCCAATCCAGCTCCGCTCCGCCAATGGTCAGCTTCATTAAACCTGAAGCAAGCATAGGGGCAACAATCGAACTAAGCCCATAGAAAAAATGAGCTAAGTTCATCATCATCCCTGTATTTTTTACAAACAAGCGCGCACTTAAAATAGCCAGGACAATTTCCAGCATACCGTTTCCAACGTACATAAAAAAATAAGCTCCTGCCAGGCTTGTGTAGGTGGAAGACAAATAAATAAATACACCGGAAAGGGCCATGGAGCCAAACGACAAAGCACTCATGGTCTTGATGCCCCATTTTCTCGTTAGCTGCGCGGTAAACGTGCAGGCCAGCAAATAGGCAATGGAATTAAAAGCTAACAGTGTACCGACTTGAAAAGCATCCAGATCGAAATCTGTCTGGATACGCGGCATGGCCGGCCCTTTTACATTTTCTGAAAAACCAAAAATAAGAAAGCCGACGAACACAGTCGCCAGCATAAAAGAATAATTTCGTTTCATTTTTTATCTCCTTAAAAAATCAGCAGGTACGCGGCGCCGATCATAATGCCTGCAAAGCCGGCCATCATGGCGAGAAAGGTTAGTTCCGGCAAGGTCCCTTTTGAAGCTGATTTGAGAGGTTCGGAAACTCTTTTTTCCTTCCGACCCTGCAGCTCATCCGCTTCTCTTCTCAGGTAGTCATCCGGCGTCGTTTCCGTTAAAAGCGTTTCGATGAGTGATTTTTTCATATTTCCCTCTTCTTTCAACACTTTTCCTCATTATACCAAAAAACCCGCAGTGACATCACTGCGGATTACATTAGGAGATGACTTCAATTTCTGTTCTTACTGTATCTTCTTCACCCGGCATCAGGATACGCAATCCCGTTTCTTCAGGTGAAAGGTTCATATTAAACGCATTGGTGATACATGTATAAGGCTCTGGGCAGACAAATCCTTCCTTGCCATTTCCATTGTAGATGACCCAATGTTTAAAAGAAGAGTCCGTTCGATATGTAACCGTACAGCCTGTTTCCCTATTATGCATAACGGCCTCGTTTCCTTCGTCAAAAGCTGCATACGCGTCATCAAGCGGCATGGCCTGTAAACTGATTTCTTTCATCGGCTCCCCCGGCACCTGCTCTCCTGTAGGAATCGCTTCATCCGTCAGCAGCCACTGGCTTTTTTTCGTTAAGGAAAAAGAAGAATGCTTTTCATCAAATAAAAAAGAAGTATGGTAGCCGATTCCCCATGGGAATGGTTCGTCACCATTGTTTTTAACGGTCGCTGTTTGGCGTAAAACAGCTCCGTCAAGCTCGTATGTTAACTGGATAGATGCCCCTTTATAGATCGCCGGCTGGTCAAGCTGAATCATCGTCTGGATAGTCACAACACCTTGTTCTTCTTTTTCATTCGTGACCTGCCAAGGCTGGTCGTATACAAAACCATGAATGTGATGCTTGTCAATTTCATTGATTGGAAAATGGTGCGTGATGCCGTTAAATATAAACGTACCGTTTTCAATTCGATTCGGCGGAAACAAAACCGGAATGCCATTGAGCATCGGGTTTTCAGTTAATGCCGCGAACGAATCCGGCTTCACGAGCAATTCTTTTCCCGTTTTCTTATCGATTAATGAAATCACATTGCTCCCAAATGACGGGATCATGAGAAGTTGAAGGTAATCGTTGGATGCTTGGATGGCTTCTTTTCCATCAAAAAGTACATGTTTAATCATGGTTACTCTCCTTTGCGCGCGACATCGCTGCCAGAACCTTTTGTTAACGATTTGCCCATTTCATAAGTTTTATAAACGTACTCTACAGGAAATCGCAAAATTCTAATGTTGAAACGGGCAGTCCGGCCCATCAGCCGCTGTGCAGCTTCAGCATTACCGGTCTTCAATCACAATATACGCGGCTTTAACAGGACCATGCACACCCACAACGAGGTTCATTTCAATATCAGCAGAGTTACTTGGACCGGTAATAAAATTGATGCATGACGGAATCGTCTCACCCGCCTGCACACGCCGGGAAATTTCCTGCGCTGCCTGCGTCATACGCGGTACAATCGTACTTTTCGGCACGAGGGCAATATAGTTGCGCGGAAGAAGGCTGACCGTGCGCCCTTTTCCAGCACTGGAAAACAGGACGACCGTACCGGATTCAGCAAGGGTAATATCACTGAAAGTAATACCAATGTTCGCCCGCTCTGCCTGGACGATATTTTCTCGGCCACGGGCAGCATCCCATTCGTTTACTTCCACATTACGCAATGGCCATGTTTCTTTCAGCAGCCCATCCAGGCCGAACTCCGTAAAGCGCGGGTCCTTCCAAAGGGATATCGGTCCGCCGCCGTATAAATGAACGGCCGCTTCCAATACTTCCGCCAGCTTGCTGCTGGTCGTTTCAATCAATTCAGTATGAATCAGCCGGCACTGGTCACGCAGCACATTCAATAATTCGTCCGGCGTTTTATCTGTCAGTGTTTTATCCTGCGGACGAAACTGCCAGTTTCGCTCCGGCTTCACACTTGTATTACGGCTGCGGCCAAGCTGCCTGGCCACATTGTTTAAAAAAGCTTCACGCTGATGGATCATTGTCCGCCGCCTCCTTTTTCATGCTGTTTAAACCAGTCACGGAAGCGCTCCTTATTTGGCGCCGGAAATTCCCGGATTTCTGTCCATGCTTTTAATGGTCCCGGCCCGCTTGAAATGCGGTCATTTTTCGTAAACGGCTTCATCATCGCCGCGGCCATTTTCGAGCCTGCTGCATACATAGGATTTGAAGCGGCTCCAAGCCCAAACGCTTTCATCGCAAGCTTTTCAGAAATAGGTGCGCGTCCTTCTCTTTCTACAATCACCTGCCGATGCTTGTGCAGCAGTTCATGCAGCGGAATTTTCACCGGGCAGGCGTCCGTGCAGGCCGCACAAAGCGTCGAAGCATAAGGAAGATCTTTAAAGTCATCATAGCCGCCAAGAAGCGGTGTGAGAACGGCTCCAATCGGCCCCGGATAAATTGAATTGTAGGAGTGGCCGCCAATATGGCGGTATACCGGACAGACGTTAATGCAGGCCGCACAGCGGATACACTGCAGAACGGACTGAAATTCCGTGCCTAAAATCTTAGAACGCCCGTTATCCACGATTACAAGGTGAAATTCTTCCGGTCCATCCGCATCTCCTTTCTCGCGAGGACCGGTAAGTGCTGTGATATAGCTCGTTAATTTCTGTCCGACCGCACTGCGCGTCAAGAGGCCCACAAGCACTTCAAATTCTTCAAATGTTGGTACAATCCGTTCCATGCCCATCACAGCAATTTGCGTTTTGGGCAGGTCCGACACAAGCCCTGCGTTTCCTTCGTTCGTCACAAGACCTACAGATCCAGATTCCGCAATGGCGAAGTTGCAGCCGGTAATGCCGATATCGGCTGTTAAAAATTCCTGGCGTAATGTTTCACGCGCATGAAGTGCCAGCTCTTCCGGTTTGGAAGTCATCTTATAATCTAGCTTGTCAGAAAACACATCCCGAATCTGCTCTTTGTTTTTATGGAGTGCCGGCGCAACGATGTGAGAAGGCGGATCGTGTTCATCCAGTTGCAGGATATACTCGCCAAGATCTGTCTCAATCACTTTGCAGCCTTCCTCTTCCAGCACTTGATTTAAACTGATTTCCTCTGTGACCATTGATTTAGCCTTCAGAATTTTTTTGCCGCCATTCGCGTTTACGACTTCACGGATATACCCAGTCGCTTCGTCTGCCGTTTCGGCAAAAAACACATGCCCGCCGCGCTTTTGAAGGTTCTCGGCCAGCTCGTGCAGATAGTAATCCAGATTATTTAACACATGCTTGCGGATTTCTTCTCCGTGTGAACGCCATTCTTCCCAGTTTCCAAGCTCTTCTGCCGCATCAAGCCGGCGTGTGCGGAGCCGTTCCTGTGCGCCCGCTACCGCACCTCGCATAAAGGTATCTTCCATGTTTTTGTTGACGTTTTCTTTAAATTTGCCTTCTCCGATTTTCATTGCCATGCTGTTTCCCCCCTCACCGGCTGTTTAACACTTCCGCGATATGCATCACGCGGATTGGTTTTCCTCTTCGTTCTATACGTCCGCCGATATTCATCAGGCAGCCGCCGTCGGCTCCAATTAAAAAGTCGGCTCCTGTCTGCTCGGCCGAGTCGACTTTTTCATCGACCATCTGCTCTGAAATATTGCCCATCTTCACGGAAAACGTGCCGCCAAAGCCGCAGCAGTTATGCGCATTTGGCAGTGGTTCAAAGCGAAGCCCTTCCACATTTTGAAGCAGAGTCATTGGCGCATCTTTTACACCAAGAAGCCGTGTCATATGGCAGGACGGGTGATAGGTCGCCACACCGTTTAGCTTTGCACCTACGTTTTCCACTCCTAATACATGGACGATAAATTGGGTCAGCTCATAGGTTTTTGCGGCCAATCGTTCCGCGCGCGGACGCCAGATGGGATCATCATAAAAAATATGCTGGTATTCTTTAAACATCGTGGCACAGGATCCGGATGGAGTTACGACGACCTCCGCGTTCTCAAATGTCGTAATCATTTTTTTCATGGCATCTTTTGATTCTTCAACATATCCCGAGTTGTAAGCCGGCTGTCCGCAGCAGACCTGCCCCATCGGAAATTCAATGTTGCAGCCAAGGCGTTCCAGCACTTCTACCGTTGCTTTGCCTACATCGGCCTGGAACATGTCAACGATGCACGTAATAAAAAGTGTAACCTTCACGTTGCTTCACCCCGAAAGTAAGGTCATCAGATGACCTGTTTATTAGATTACTTATAATCATACTACAAACGCTTTCATTTTCCAAGGTTTTCTTCTGATAGAGAGAAAGCCGGTACAGTGCGGCTTTTCCTCTATGTGATGTTCAGATGCTCGCGTAGAACAGATTCAACATAATCAAGATGGACTGTCATGGCTTTCCTGGCCGCTTCTGTTTTTTTGGACTGAATCGCCTTTAAAATCGCTTCATGCTGCTGATTCAGCTGTTCAACAGTAGCACTCGCTTCATATAAACAAATACGGCGCGTTTCCCGCATCGATTCAGCTGTCATGTCCGAAACATGATTCATTAAGCTTAACAAAAGATCATTGCCGGCCGCTTTCGCAACAGCTAAGTGAAAAGCAAGGTCTGCTTCCTCTCCTCGCTCAGCATCTCCAGAATGAGTAACCATATCAGAAAGAGCACGCTGCATCCCTTCTATGTCTGCCTGAGTACGCCGCGCTGCTGCAGAGGCGGCAATGCCTGTTTCCAAAATCTTACGCACTTCCATTAACTGCTGCAGATCTTCTTTATTCATCAGCAGGGCGCTTTGAAGAGGAAAAGCAATATCTCCCGGTTCAAATGCATTCACATATGTGCCTTCTCCCTGCCGCATTTCAATGAGCCCCATCGCCCTAAGAGATGTGAGTGCTTCCCTAATAGCAGATCTGCCGACTTGAAAGCTTTCGGCCAGCTGCTGGACAGAATCAAGCTTTTCACCTGGCTTTAAGTCTCCTGAACGAATCGACTCAAGCAGCGTATCTGCCACTTCTTCATATATTTTTTTCGGTTTAATTTGTTTATATTTCAATGCTTCTTTCACCTCTTCTCCCATTATAAACGTTCTCTTTAAAAATTTTTATTGATTTTTTGAAAACTTTGCCACTATAATCAAAACAGGTCATCAGATGACCTAATCATTTCCATAAAATTAATTGAAATCGCTTACTAAGGAAGGGGGCGACAAATGATCTTTAGCTTTTTCGCACTTTTTGTGTTTTAGTTTGTCAATCGTGGGTTCATATGGCTGGTGGATTGTAAGGTACCTTTCCATCATGCTGGTTACTTTGTTCATTTTGTATACTAAAATTCACCTTACTTATACTTCCTTAATTAAATTTTTCTCGGTACATAATCATCCGTGTGTTTGCGTGATCATGACCTTGCCTTGGATTCACGAGATTAATGCCTGTTTTATCACACAAACTGGCTGTTTTTTTGTCTCGGAAAAGGTGTTTTAGATTAATGACCATTTAATTTGAAAATGAGGTGTTATATATGATATGGACACAAAACTTTACGCCAGTTGGGGGAAGTTTATTATGGTCTTCTCTAGCAGCGTTAACTCCCATTTTGTATTTCTTTTGGGCGTTAGCTATTAAACGCATGAAGGGCTATGTAGCAGGTATTACAACCCTGCTTGTAGCACTAGCTGTAGCGATATTCATTTATGGAATGCCTGCCGGTACGGCGGTAATGTCCACGACCCAAGGAGCTGTTTATGGCATACTGCCAATCGGCTGGATCATTATTACTTCCGTTTTCCTGTACAAATTAACCGTAAAGACCGGTCAATTTGATATTATTCGTAATTCTGTACTGTCTATTACGGAAGATCGCCGTTTACAAGCCCTTTTAGTGGCTTTCTCATTTGGCGCTTTTCTTGAAGGAGCAGCAGGTTTCGGTGCGCCAGTTGCGATTTCAGCTGCACTGCTGGTTGGACTTGGCTTTAATCCTTTGTACGCAGCCGGTATTTGCTTATTGGCAAATACTGCACCGGTTGCTTTTGGTGCTATTGGTATTCCCATTACAGCCATGGAAGGACCAACAGGTGTTCCAGCAATGGAAATCTCCAAAATGGTCGGACGCCAGCTTCCGCTTATATCCGTTTTTATTCCGTTTTATTTAGTTGTCATTATGGTTGGATTTAAAAAATCTCTTGAAGTGATGCCAGCTATTTTAGTTTCAGGTATATCCTTTGCCGTCACACAATATATCAGTTCAAATTTTTTAGGCCCTGAACTTCCGGATATTTTATCTGCATTGGTTTCGTTATTCGCCTTAGCAATCTTCTTGAAATTTTGGAAGCCGAAGAACGTCTTTCGTTTTCAATCTGAAGCTGAAGTAGCGGCTTCCACTACAAATGCCCATGCTTCAAAAAAATATACAAAGGGTGAAGTGTTTAAAGCCTGGTCTCCTTTTTTAATTTTAACATCATTTATTTGTGTTTGGGGCATTCCACAAGTTAAAAGTGCGTTAACCGGTCACTACGAAGGAACGAACAGCGTTTTGAAAACCATTAATTCGATTGGCCATCCGCTAACATTCCTTCCTGAAGTTCCGGGCTTAAATAACTTGATTTTAAACGGAAACAGTGAACCTATTCCTGCTGTGTACAAACTAGAAATA
Source organism: Domibacillus sp. DTU_2020_1001157_1_SI_ALB_TIR_016 (assembly GCF_032341995.1). Lineage (NCBI taxonomy): Bacteria > Bacillati > Bacillota > Bacilli > Caryophanales > Bacillaceae > Domibacillus > Domibacillus sp. DTU_2020_1001157_1_SI_ALB_TIR_016. The sequence goes on along the minus strand of NZ_CP135439.1, from coordinate 899,742 downwards.
TTGGGTGCGGCAGGTACAGCTATTCTTTTATCAGCTATTGTTACGAAATTTATTGTGAAAATTTCATGGAAAGAATGGGTCAAATCATTCACTGAAACTTGCAATGAGTTAAAATTTCCAATCCTGACTATTATGGCAGTAGTAGGCTTCGCTTACGTGACAAACTCTTCTGGCATGAGTACAACACTTGGGATGTTATTAGCTAAAACAGGGGCATTATTCCCTTTCTTCTCCCCTGTATTGGGATGGCTCGGTGTATTTATTACAGGTTCTGATACATCAGCAAACCTATTATTCGGCAACTTACAAAAAATCACTGCAACATCCATTGGAATGGACCCGCTTCTAGCACTGGCAGCGAACTCTTCCGGCGGTGTAACGGGAAAAATGATTTCTCCTCAATCTATCGCAGTAGCTTGTGCAGCTGTAGGATTGGCAGGCAAGGAAGCTGACTTATTTCGCTTTACTGTGAAACATAGTATATTCCTGCTTCTGATTATTTGTATTCTAACGTACTTGCAATCCAACATATTATCGTGGATGATTCCATAATTTCATTTTCATTCATTATGATCTAAGCCACTCTATTCGGTGCCTTTTACATGAATAGAGTGGCCTTTTCTCTAAGACATCCTTTTCTTCATATTATTATTTGTTCAGCCATTCTTCTTTCAGCTGTTCTGCCTGGTGTGATAAATTCAGCTTTGCTCTCTCCGTTCCTTCTTGTTCAAGAATAGACTTGAACTTGTCCAAGAATGCTATAGCCTGTTTACTGTTCCCTTTTTCTGCTTGATGCAAAGCTTGCTTGAGGGCATTGTCCAGCTTCCGCCCGGCTGGATGGGAAAGCTCTTCCGCTTCAATATAATCATTAAGTAAGTTTTGAAGGGTCTCGGCTGTCCCCGGTGTATGGTATTCCGGCTTCGGTACAGAAGACCAATCCGTATCCGATGCAAAGTAAAAGCTTGTGTACGCCGGCTGATTATAGACGATGTTTTGTCCGGCAATACCCGTTCTGTATTGCGTATCGTGCATCAGCGTATACATTTTCCGGTCTGTTTGCTCGGTGCTTGTGAATATGCGAATTGCACTGCTGTCCGCGGTCCGCAGCATCAGTTCCTCACGCCAATCGCCAAATACATCCGCTACAAGAGACGGATTTCCTTTTGTACCGTTATTTGTACGCGTATTTTCCGCCAGCAGCTTTCTTCCTTCCAGCCAGTCATCGATACTTGGCGTACCTTCCCCTGATCCATTTATAATTTGCGTCGTCATATCGGGCGCCCATTTAATGTTCATGTTAGTGCCGGAAATTTTCGTGCCGATTTGCTCTCCCTGGGCAGTCCGCAGGTCTACTGCCCATGTTTCCAGCCCTCTTTTGGATGGATCAATGTCTCCCACCATGCCTCGTCCCGTGTCTTTGCCGGTATAAGCACCGTAAATGACCCGGCCGGTTTTCGCATCCCGCATCGCATAACCGTACGGAGCATAAGCGGCGCCTTCATGTACCATGAAGATTTCCAGTCCTTCACGGTCCGGATCTATATCCGTTACATGAATGGCATCACCATGGCCAAGCTTCGCGGTAGTTCCCGGCACAGCGCTTTGTGCCGGCATTGTATCTGTCGAGCTGTAAAGCAAACTGCCGTCATGATCAACCGTTGCCGATCCGTACACGATTTCCTGCTTCCCATCTCCGTCTACATCTGCTGTACTTAAGAAATGAGCACCCTGGTTGGCAAGTGCCCCGAGGGCCGGATCTTCACCGCTTATTCCATGCGGACTGTCGTTAAAAGGATTTTCCATCGGTGTCCAGCCGCTGTCTGCTGTCCATACTTCGCGCAGCTTTTCGCCGTCCCAATCATAGGAAACAAGTGCCGCACGTGTATAGTAGCCGCGTGCAAAAACGGCAGATGGTGTTTTGCCGTTTAAGTATGCGACTCCTGCAAGAAACCGGTCGACCCGGTTGCCTGGCTCAATCCGGCTCATCGCATAATCTCCCCACATCAGTCCATCATCATGACGGCTGACTCCATACGGGATGGTTTCCATCTCGGCACCGGTCTCTCCGTTAAATACCGTCATATACTCAGGACCGCTTACAATAAACCCTTCGAAATTCCGTAAATTATTACGTGTACTTCTTGCCGGAGCATACACATCCATAAAGTAATCAGCTAATTTTTGAGCGTCTTCTCGAGACAAAGGATACGTATATTGCGGCTTAATGCCAAAGCTTTCTTCCAGTGTTTTCGGCCAGCTGCCATTTACAACTTCTTCATGCTTATGCCAATTCATAAACATCTCGACAACGTGATTGTAGTAATCTTTTTTGCTCATTCGATAGTCATCCGTATGGACATAACCTGCTTCTATATCTTCCTTTGGCATCGTAATATATTTTTGCGATATCACATCGCCTTTGTCGTTATAACGAATAATTTTGGTGCCTGGCGCCGTTTTGAACATTGATTCCGCTTTGCCGTCCCCGTCAAAGTCGTACACAAGAAATTGAGTATAGTGTGCACCCGAGCGAATATTGACGCCGAGGTCAATCCGGTATAAAAGCTTGCCTTCAAACGTATAACAGTCAATGTAGGTATTGCCTGTGTAGCCAATCTGCGACACATCTTTTGAATTAGAGGGATCCCATTTGACGAAAAATTCATAGCGGCCGTCTCCATCTACATCACCGACACTCATGTCGTTCGCTGAATACGTATACCGTTCTCCGGTCGGTGTAACACCGTCTGCAGGCTTTTGCAGTTTTAAATCATGGTATTGCTGCTTCCATGGCTGTACTGCATCACTTTGATTTAATTCTTTGCCGTTTTTAACTGCGCGGACAAAATAGGAAGCATTCGCTGTACCAGCTGGATCCACAAAATTGGTACTGTCTTGAACAGCTGCGATTTTTTGTCCGTTCTTATAGACGTGGAAGTCCACACCTGTCATGCCTGTTTCGGCGTACCCATCCACTTCGTTTCCGAGGAGCCGCCAGCTGAGAAAGACACCGCTTGATGTTGGAACAGCCTGCAGCCCTCTATCCAGTGCTTCGAGCTGTACGGCTGCGGAAGGCTGTATTGTTTCTTCGTTTGCTGCATAAGCCGCCCCTGTCCATGAAGATAAAAGCAGCGGCAGCGCTGCAATAGGGGCGATCATTTTCGATTTAATATACATGAACTTTTCCACCACCCTCTTTTTGCAAGCGTTTTCAAAATCCTCCCTCAGTATAATTTGTTTATTTAAGCCTTAACAGGCAAAAAGCAGATGAAATTGTTTAAAAAACCGGGAGACTTTTCACATGAAAATCATTTTCAATTATGAGTTGACAGATTTGGAAACACCGGGTAAGATAATACTTGTAACCGGTAATGATAATCATTATCACTTTAGCTTTACCCCACCGATTCATTGTGCATTGTTTGGCGGTCCGAATGCCCATCCGGACCGCCCCCTTTTTTGTTCTTTTTTAATAAAATGTAAAAACTTTGTAAAGTTCTTCCCACTCTGTTTATTCCTTCTTCCATCTGGGAAGTAGATGACTGTTTTTCATTCTATCTTTTTTTCAAGGAGGAGTTCGGTATGGATTCTATGCTGAAAAAGAAGGTTGCGGCCGGCGGAATAACTATGTTTTTAACGATTGGCGCTTTAGCAGGCTGCGGCGGTTCTGAAGAAGAAACGGATACTGATACAGACACCGAGGAAATGGAAACAGAAGAAGCCGAAATGGAAGATGAAGAAGAAAGCAATTAACGTAAATAAAAGCCCGGACTTTTTATAGTCCGGGCTTTACTGCGCTTTTAAAACTTTTTTCGATAATAAATGGATAGCCCAATTATAACGGGTGTCAGTAAAAGGGTCGGTATAAACCAAAGCAGCATACTCACCTTTTCAATATCTAGCAGCCTCGGTGCACCAAACACAGTAAAAGCGGTAATGGTAGCAATGGAACAGCTGAGCATGCCGCCAAAATGCTCGAACCACCAATGCTTTTTTTGTGAAGGTGGACGGAGCCAGTACCCAAGCTGCGTGGCGCTTAGAAACAAACCGAGCACGGGAAACCAGGACAGAAGCGGCACATGCTGTGAAAAACCGTAGATGCTCATCCCGATGGATGAAAACAGAAGCAAAACAGGAAATCCTAGATCAACGGCTTGTTTGTGTATGCCTTTACGATCTTTGAACCGAAGTACCCTTATGCCATAGTAAGCCGTTGAGGAACTAAGCACAGCAATAAACAGCAGAAACAGAGAAAAAGATACCGTCTCCTGGGAGCTTGCTGGATCTATCAGCCTTACTGTGGACAAATACACAGCAGAAACCGCAACTGCAATCATGCCGCTCGTATACAGCCAGCCGGACCGCCGATGAGCTTTGCCGCCTTTTTTCGTTACGAGCGGAATCCAAAATGTAAAAAGCGCTGCAAAACCGCCGAAAATATGCAGCATGAGAATGAGGTCAAAAAAACTCATTTACCGTCCCTCCTACTTTAATATAAATGCCAGGGGCCCGTTTATAATCCAAAGCAAGCCTACTAGCAAAATCATAGTAAACAGAGATAGAATATACTGGCGGCTTTTCCGTTCAAATTTCCACTCAAAAAAAGCACGTGCACTATATAAAAGAAGGTAAAAAGCAATCAGCAGATAAAACAGCTCAACCCCAGGATTCCAAAAAGCCACAGCAATTCCGCCGGTAAATACAGCTCCTGCAATGCTCCATTCCGTCCAGCGGTGTGTTTCATTCACATATCGATACAGCCTGCCTTCTCTTTTCGGCACTCGGAATACTTTGCGAACTGCTTTTTCCAATACAAAGGCAGCCACAAACACCGCAGCCGCAAATATCAAAAAATTCATTTTTTCTCCTTTTCTTTTCCCTTTGCTATACGTATGTTATTTTAAATGGTTTCATTTCAACGTAAAAAACGGGCAGCCATTACGGCTGCCCGTTTTGCTTATTTTCCGACTCCAAGATACGTAAGTGCCTGCGGAAGGCCGTGAAATGTTTCAAGCCGGCTGAAATCCAAACCTAACTGAATTGCTGTCTGTGCTGTTTCCGGCCGCATGCCGGATACAACCGTTTGAATACCAAGGAGCTGCAGCGACTGGGTTAAGCCAAACAATTGATTGGCCACAAAGGTGTCAATCACTTTCATGCCGGAAAAGTCTATCACCAAATGCCCTACTTGCTGTTTGGCACATTTGACTGGGATGGATTCAAGCAAAGACTTCGCTCTTTTTTCATCCATCGCACCGATCAAAGGCAAAATAGCAATTCTTTTGGAAACCGGGATCACCGGCGCATCTATCTCTTCAATCAGCTGCTCCTGGCCCTGCAGACGGCTGCGGGTTAAATAATAGTAACGGGTAGAAAACTCAATGATCAACGTATCTAAAATGGAATGATACACGGCACTCCAGTTTAAAATATCTTTTTTATCAATGTCTTCTTTTTCTAAACTGTATTCTGTGATAAAGTCCCAGATCAGGTTTCTTGTTTTGTTAAGCGCCTCAATAACTTCATAAATGGGTGTATCCCACTCAAGGCGAGTGTTCACCACAATCTCGGTCCATTCCTTCAAGTTTTGTTCAAACAATGTTTGATCCGGCAAAAAACCGCTTGCGATCGTATAAATGGTAAAAAGATGCTGTTCTTTTAATTCTTTTTGAATCACAGAGCCGGCATTTTTTGCGTAAACAGACCTATCTGTTTTTTGTCTGGCTTCAAACCATTTTTTGCTTATATCAGCCGCATTCAAACGGATTGCTTCATAAAGAGCCTGGTCTTTTTTCTCCAATTCTTTTTCCTCCATCGCCATGTTCTTTCTTCTTATTTATTATACCGCTTTCCCCACTCAAAGAAACGATAAAACCAAGTCAAAAAAAGACGGGGGCGGATGCTCATATGCTATACTGAAACAAGAGGGGCGGATGAACATGGAAATCACAATTACACCGGCTGCGGTCGAAAAAATACATGCACTAAAAAACCGGGAGAACGGTATATTAAAGCTAAAATGGGATACAGAAGGAAACGGATGTGTGCTAAACGGCATTCCAACGCTCTGGTATGTGGATGAAGCTGATGCAGATCACGATGTGCTGCTTCAAACAAATGCGATGCCGATTTTAGTGGAAAAGCCGAAGATGGTTTTTTACGACGAAGCTGTTAAAATTGATTTTTCTCAGGAAGCCAACACATTTCAGCTGAAAAGCGCAAATCAAATGCTGAATGGCAGAATGGCTTTTCGCAATAAATAAAAAGAGCGGCTGCTTCGGCAGGCCGCTTTTTATTTTGCTTGTTTAAGGGTGACAACGACGATTTCCGGACGGTTAAAGATACGCTGTGGAGCCAGGCTGTTGCCCAGCCCGCGATTGACCACCATTGTAGAAGAGCCAAGCATATGGGCGCCGGCCGTATAAGAAGGAAAAAAACCCTGCCCCGGGGCAAATAAGCCGCCTACAAAAGGCAGCCGCACCTGGCCGCCGTGCGCATGCCCTGTAAAAATTAAGTCCATTTGAGTCCCAGCATAAAAAGAAAAAAGCTCAGGACGATGGGAAAGCAAAACGGTATACTGATCCCGCTGTTTAATGCTCTGTTGTGCTTGCTGGATGGCTTCACCCGTTTCCATCCTGGTCGGATCATCAATCCCCACAAGATTGATCGCTTCTCCGCCCCGCTGGATAACCGTGCTTTCATTTCGGAGTACGTGAACCCCCATTTTTTGCAGCCGATCTTTTTTTGCTGCAAAGTCCCCTTCCTCGTGATTACCGGTAACAAAATAAACGGGTGCAATGTTGACCATTTTCTTCATCAAATCATAGCCCGCTGCTTCGCCGCCCCGCCTGAGATCAATTAAGTCGCCTGTATATACAATGATATCCGGTTTTTCCCGTTTCACCTTTTCGGCAAGCACTTGCTGATGTTCCCCAAATGATTTGCTGTGCAGGTCTGACAACTGTACAATCCGGTATCCACTAAAGGAAGCTGGAATTTTTTCCGACTGTACTTGTAGTGCTGTAACAGTTAAGACATTATTTTGTATGTAGAAAAACAGCCCCAGGAGGACGAGAAAAAGAAACAAAAGAATAAGACGCTTGCTATTTCGCCGCTTCACGTTCGTCTCTCCCCTTCCACTCTTCCTCCAGCAGGCTCATTTCCCAAAGGTTCCAATACTCCTGCCCGCACTTGCGTACGTCACGAAGCAGCCCTTCTTTTTGAAAGCCCACTTTTTCATAGCAGGCAATCGCTGCATGATTAAAATCAAAGACCCCAAGACTGACACGATGCATTTTAAAGGTACAAAAAGCAAGCTCGACTGCTGCTTCAATCAAGCAGGCACCGAGACCACGGCCGCGTATAGATTCGTCACCGATCAGAACTTTTCCAATTCGTGCAGAGTCATTGCGCCGGTCGAGTTTTAATGAAAGATGTCCAACCACTTTCCCCGTTTCCTGCTCAATGGCTTTGAAAACAAAGGTATCTCAGGTTGGCTGATTGGCTTCTTTTATGTATTGTTCAAGCTGATAAACATGAAGCGGAAACTCAAAAGAAGAACCCGCCCACTGAATCATAAAAGCCTCACTTGGAATCCATTGCATCAGTGTTCCGAAATCTTCCCGTGTAAAATCCACAAGTTCAATCATTTAATGCCCCCTGTCCGCCACATACTCCAATTTGCCATGATCGTAACCCAATCATAGAATGGACGTTTAAACCCGAATGCTCCGCAAAATGCAGAGAATGAAAAAAGCGGGCTTCCCCGCAAAGCCCGCTCTTTCACCTACAATACACGCTTAATTGACTTAATCGTTTCAGAGTGAAGCCCCTCATGGTAAAGACTGTATGTCAGCATTTCTTCAACAGACAAAAGTGTTAAGCCGGCTGATGTGGTAAATGGCTCAGCAAGCGGGTGCGGCAGGCGGTGTGCTGTCTGCCGCTTGATGCGTTCTGTCTGATCTTTTAAAAGCGCACGCAGTTCATCCATTTCCGGCACCCCGTCCTGCCAGTCAGCTGGCTTTGTACCGCGTCCAAACCAGCTGTTAAACTCGTCCGGCATCACCATTTTATCACCGGTAAAATGGGAGCCGAACCGCTCTTGTACCAAATAAATATGTCCGAGATTCCACTTAATATTGTTATTGAATCCAGCTGGCACGAGATGCGAGGTTTCTTCATCAATTCCTTCTACTTCTTTGAGTGTCAGCTTGCGAACAAATGCTAACTGGTTAAATAAAAAATGCCCCATGCCCATTTCTCCTTTTTGCTGCTATTTTATTTCTTACGCGGAATGAGGAAAGCTTTATCCATCCGTTCATAGCCCTGTTTTGGATAAAAACCGATCGCTTCCGGTGCGGATAGAAGCACAAGCGCCACTTCATCGCTCAGCTCCGCTTTTACTTGTTTTAAAAGCGCCGCACCGATTCCCTGTCCTTGATGCTCTTTTTTAACAGCCAAATCGGAAATATAAGCACAGTATGAAAAGTCCGTGAGTACGCGCGCGATTCCAACCAGTTCCTGCTCCTGCCATGCTTCGGCTATCATATCCGCATGGTCAATCATTTTCTGCAGACGAGGCAGATCGTCTGCCGGGCGGCGAATATCAGAGGACTGAAAAACCTCCGCCAGCTGAGCAGCCGTAATGCCCGTATTCAGTCGATATGTAACCATGTTAAAAGCCTTCCTTTCCGCCTTCGTCATCTTTTCTTGTTCTACATTATAATCTTTTATACACGTTTTTCCAATTAAAAGAAAAAAGCTGTCTCGCAATAAAGACAGCTTCAGTGTGTAGACAAAGTCTTTCGCTTTTAAAAAAGAGCCGATAAGTGAAGCCGGCCGGACTTCGCGCCCCTTAGGGCAGTGCGGGAGCCTCCTCGGCTGCGCCTGCGGGGTCTCCCGACTCACTTTACTTCCCACAGGAGTCTTCGTCCGGCAGGCTTCACTAAGTGGTGTTGAAGATCCATAAACAAGGATTGAATAGACTTTTTCTCTTTCTTAAACAGAAAGATACGACCTTATCTTATTAGCTCTATGCAATCTTGTCGAAAGCCACTTGGCGGCGGGAGGGCGGCGCAGACTCCTATGGGACGAGCGGGCAGCTGAGACCGGTGAAGCCGCCAGGCGAAGTCGGGCTCAGCGCCTGCCCCCTGGAAAGCGGAGCTGCCTGGACGCCGCCGATCCATCCCATTCATGTGCATGGTTATCAATATGATTTGTCTACAGTCTGAAGCTGTCTCGTATAAAGACAGCTTTTTTTCTTACATCGTCTGCTCTGCTTTTTCTAAAAGATTAGTAGTCAGCTTTGACAAGCCCTCGGTTGTCTGGCTGATTTCCTGTATGGAAAGAACAATTTGATCCAGGTCTTCTTTGTTGCGGCCAAACATCGTTAAGTAGTTTTCCATTTCCATTTTGACTGTTGCCAGGCCGCCCTTTACTTGCTGCAGCTTCAACTGCGACTGTTCGTTTGATTGATTCACGTCTTCCATCTCACTGACAAGCCGGGTAATATTCATATTGTTTTGAACGATTAATTCGTTAATGCTGCTGCTCATTACTTTTGAATGTTCGGCAAGCTTACGCACCTCACTGGCAACAACGGAGAAGCCTTTGCCATGCTCTCCTGCACGCGCAGCTTCAATGGATGCATTCAGCGCAAGCAAATTGGTTTGATCGGCAATGTCCTCGATCCCTTTTGTAATGCCAATGATTTCTTCTGAAGCTTGTTTTAATTCACTAATCCCCGTCAGGGAAGCACTTACTTTCTCTGTTGACTGCTTAAATTGCCCTTCCATCTCTTCCATCTGCTTTTCGTTCTGAAGTGTTAAACCAACCAAGTTTTTACTGCTTTTTTCCGTTTGATCTGTTTCCTTTAACACCTGTTCAGCCCGGGAGCTTGTATCTAAAATCGCTGCTTCTGTTTGTTCAACGGATGCCGCTACTTCCTGGCTGACTGAAACAATCTCCTGCTGCAGTGTATATTTCGCTTCGTTTGCCCGGTGTACTTCATCCATCCGCACATTCATGTAGTGATCAATAACCATTTGGGCATCCAGGTTCATAGCGTTTGTAATCGCTTGAATCGCTTGAGATAACCGTTCCGGCTCGTGCTGATAATGCTCAACGATTTTCGGAATGATTAATGTGCTGAACGCGGAGTAAGAAGCAATAAACCATGTAACCGGGACTGAAAACCGGCTGTGTGTCTGCCCCATCTGCTTGCGCATATTTAAAAATGACTCATCGATTTTTCCAGTCAGCAGGCTGCCAAAATAATCGCCAAATACTCGTTTTAACCGTTCCCGGCTTGAATGATCCTGTGCAATTTTGGCCATCTCCGGGCTTTTCACTAAATGATCAAGCACATTTTCCAGCACTTCATCCAAAATAGCGTTCATAACCGGAGCCATTTGTCTAAGCGTGTCCACCTGCTCCTGCGTATAGCCCATGTAGTAAAGGCGAGGAGCTAAACGGTCATCGGGCGAAGCGGCTATCCTTGACTTGTCGGGAAATTGTACAGGCGCTTTAAACTCTTTTACTTGTTTATCTTTAAGGAAAGGAAACATCGTGATCCTCCATATTCTATAAGGTGCATTTTCTTTTTATTATGGAGGATCATGATAGGTCTTTGCAACTATAAGTGTGCTCCTCATAAGTCTTTTGACATCCGTTATCCTGTATATTCATTCAGGAATTTATTCCTCTTTTTTCTTCCATAGAGCAGATTTCACTTCTCCTTCAACAAAAGAAGGAGCTTTAATGCCAAGCAGGTTATACACATTCGGAGCCAGATCGAGCGTGGATACTTTCCCAATCGTGCCTCCTTCTTTAAATGAAGGCCCTGTTGCCATAAAGACGGGGCGCAAATCCTGTTTGGTCGAGTTTCCACCGTGGGTGCCTAATTCAACTGATGGCTTGCTGAAACGGCTCGTACCGTTTGCCATCATGTATCCCGGTGCACCAATCAACAAAATATCTCCAGCATGAGCATGGCCAAGCGGCTTTTTCTCCGTATCCTTAGACGACAGAACCGTTTCATATGGATGAATCGTTTCTTTTAAGCCCGCTTCCCATATTCCTTTCATACTTGCTTCCGGCAGCTTTGACAGCTCTTCTTTTTCTTTGCCGGAAAGAACAGCTTCAAAGCCGAGCTCTAGCATATTATTTCGGTTTTTCTGCTTTATTTCTGCTGTCTTGAATGCGTCGATGGCCTGGCGCTTCACATCGTCAAACTCATGTTTTTCTACAATGCCTTTTTTCTCGGTTGCTTTGGCATTAATATATACATGGGCGGCTGAGCCGCTCGGTACGGCATATGCTTTCGTTTTGGAGTAATCAATCGTACCGTCTTCGTTTGTCCTAAGAAGGCCCGCTTTCTTCAGTACGGCATTCGGCTCAAGCATCGTGTGTGCCGCTTCCATTCCATGATCTGATACGACAAATAAATGGTCATTGTCATCCATGGCTTCCACTGTTTTGCCGACTGTATCATCTGCCAGCTGATATGCCCATTTGATATACGCTTCATAACGGTCTGCTTTTTTCTTCGTATAGCCCGGCTGGCGCGGATCCGTCAGCGTATATTTATGCTCCTCATGATCAATCTGGGGACCATAAAAAAACAGTGCATCAGGCTTATACGTGTTCTTTATATAAAGAGACACATCTGTGATCCATGTATCGAACCGGGCACTGATTTGCTCATATTCTTCGCGGGTAATCCATTTTTTCTTCAACGCATCATCCTCAGACTCAACGGGAAAAAAGCCAAATTGCTCTGTAATGCCGGCTTCAAATCCGGCCGGTCCGCTGAACAAGCCGGATGTAACGGCTGTTTTAAAAAACGGTACCGGCTCCGTTAAATCCGTTGTTTCTCCTTTTACCTTGAAGGTAAAGCCGGCATGCTCCCCTTTGTCCATTGTCAGTGGGACTGTGCCCCATTCATCGCGCTTTGCACGTCCGTCTTCTGCGTTTATCTGCTTGTCCTCAGAAACGGTAAACTGATCGTAGTTTACACGCCTGTCATCCGTTGTATCGACTGCGAGAACAAACAATGTTCGGTTTTTAGCCCTTTTTAGCTTCAGCGGCAGGGCAGCTTCCTGCGGCGGACTAAAACTTTTTGGTGCCCCTTTCCAGCCCAGTGCCTCCTTGAACGAAAGCTCGTTTAAGCTGGCTTTTGCCCATGTGTCCCCATAGAAAACAGAGTAATCCGCCGTCTGGTTTTTCGTTTCTGGATTGGCTCCTGGAAATGCGACGGTCGCGGTTGTTTTTCCCTGCCGGCTTGCTTCGCTCCAGATCGGGGATACACGAATGGTTGTATGAAAAGCATCGTCTTTATTATTGAACTTTTTTTCCGGATCGTGGAACTGATTGCTGACAATGCCTGTTTTATCCGGAGTAGCACCTGTTGAGAGAGCGGCATGAGATGGGGCTGTTAAGGACGGCACAATCGTTTCCGGCTTCTTTGCCCACACTCCTTTTTCAATCAGCGTCTCCATATTTGGCAGGTCGCCTTCTTTTATGTATTTTTCCGTTAAATCCTGACGCATGCCATCAAAGGAGATCACGATGACATCCTGGTCTTTTGATTGGGTCCCTGTTTTTGCCTGAGCCGCAAAAGGATTCAGGCAAATCGACAGCCCGGCCGCTAACAGCAACAACTTCTTCATTTTTCCAGCCTCTTTTCTCTGTAAAAGTACGGTGTTCTTTACCCGAAGGAGAGGCGAAATAGGCCTGTTTCTTTTTGGCAGCTTCATCTTTCCGAAAGAGGTTCTATTTTTTATTGGAGTGGGTATACTGAAAATACTTTTATTCTTCGAAGAAAGGTCTGATACGCATGTTTGTCAAAACTGTTTACATAAGAAGCTTTACCCCGAAAACCGCTGTTCCGCTTGTTCATTTAGCCAGCCAGTTCGTATCCGATATTTATCTTCAGTATCAAAACCGGCACGTTAATGTGAAATCGATTATGGGGGTGCTGGCACTTGGTTCACCCAATGGGGAAATGACACTTACAGCTAAAGGAATCGATGAATACGAGGCCATTAAAGCCATCGGAGCTGCACTTGAACAAACAGAAATACGCCCCGTTTCATAGCGGGACGTGTTTTTTATGTGAAAATGGGGAATTGTATCAATTTGCCCTGACACCCTGACTCATTTTTCTGTTTACCAGCGGAGCCCGCGGATAAAAGCAGAGAGCTCCTCCTTGGCTGAATCAGAAATGGCCCATGAATGGATTTCTTCTTCAATCCGGGGCAAAGTAGTATATTCTCTTACAAATCCATTAAGGCGGGCGGTCAAAGTTGAATCGGTAAAAGAAGCGGGTGTCGTAAATACAGAGGCGAGTTTTTCCGCTGCCCGCTTAAACCGTTTTAAATGATACTTTTGATGCCGTTCTTCTGCAAGGGTAAAGACGGAAAACGGCTGAATCTCTGTTTCAATCTGCTCATTTCTTTTCGTTTCAAGCTCACGCTTGACCTGTTCAATGGCCTGCCTCTGTTCATCATTGTGATAAAAAAGAAGCGACATGTACTGGCGGTCTTTGTATTCTGTCCGGTTTGTTGACGTATGATTCGCCCAAAAGATATGAAGAATTTCTTCAAAAGAAAGGATATCCGGATCAAATTCAATCTGTACCGTCTCCGTGTGGTCTCCCATTTGCCGGTAGACCGGATCACTTGTTGTGCCACCTGCAAAGCCGGTTTTTGTGCGAATCACACCGGGCAGGGCACCAAAACGAGCGTCCGGGCTCCAAAAACAGCCCATGCCAAATGTAGCGGTTTGACGGTTTGACATGTGCGCCTGCCAGTTTGCTTCAATTTCTGCAATGGTATGCATGATTTCCCTCCTATACATATGAATCAAAACGAAATAAACTCCGGGCAGCTGAGGCCCGGAGCCGTTAGTCTTCAATGGCAACTGTAAAAGCACCTGTTTCTTCAGCAGTAATGACCGCTTGTTTTTGTTTTCCCTTATAATCTACGGTATACGTTTGAATTAACGCGTTCAGCTTGGCTGAATCGGTATCAAGGCTTGTGTCGGCAGGCTTTGCATCCATTGGCAGAAACCGCTTCGCCAGCTCTACCGCTGCCTGCGTACCCATCGGTATCGAACTTGACAGCTTATGTACGTTTTTTTCTTCGTCGATCCAGCACGTTAATTTGGCATTGATGCCGGGAACTTCAAATAAGATCATTTCATTGGTTGATTCGCGCGACGGCTGGCCGCATACATTCACAAATGCCTGGAGGGAGTCTCCTACTTTTGGATATCCATGATGCATGTAAATCACTCCTTTGACTAGATGGTCTGCTCTTTGGCTTTACCCTTATCTTCATCCACTAAAACACCTGTGCCACCTAAGTGGAATCCTTCCAAAAGCGATATCATTTGCTACCGCTTTTTCTGCATGTTTCTCCCCTCCAAAACAAATAGTATAAGCAAACAAAAGAGGTGGTGAAAAAACATGGCAAACAATAACCGGCAGCAGCTTCTTGTCCCTGGGGCAGAACAAGTTTTGGAACAATTTAAATACGAAATTGCCAGCGAATTTGGTATCACGCTTGGAGCAGATACTACTTCGCGGGCAAACGGCTCAACAGGCGGCGAAATCACGAAACGACTAGTCCGCCTTGCTCAGCAAGAACTTCAAGGCTAATTTTTCTTACGCATGCATCCTGCAAAATTGAAACGGAAAACCAGTTTGGTTTTTGACGCTTTATTTTCAGGGGCATGCGTACTTATTCTTTCTCTTCTCCCCAAATTGATACATACTGCTCCTCTATTTGGAATGCACGCTCGTTCCACTTTAACACGTTTTGCACATAGCCAAGGCGATCTGCGTTATATCGTCCGGCAATGCCCTGCCATGCATTTAACTCATACACGCCGTTACGGTCAAAGTCAATCGGGTAAAGTCCTGAAAGCGGTGAGACCCATCCTTCAACCGGCTGCTTTAATGTGCCGTCCGGGTTATAGATTTCGTTCAAGTAAGCAGCCCCTTTTGTGGTCAGGTCTAATATATACCGTTTAGCAGGCTGCCTGCTTGTCACTTCTGCTTTGTAATCATTTTTGTACTGGACACTGTATTGTGTTTGCTTGTTAAACAGAGCTGTGTCAAAAATCAAATAAAAACGGCCGCCAGCATAGGAATACACATAAGCGTAAACAGTACCGCCGCTCCCGCCTGTATCAGTCACCACCAGAATGTCTTTTACTCCATTGCCGGTAAAGTCGCCAAGAAATACCGTTGGGTTGTAGCCCGTGTTTTCAGGCAGCAAAAGCCGGAATGAACCGCCTGTACGCCTGTCCTGAACAACAAGTGTAATCTGCTGCAAAAACGAACTGCCGGCCGTTTGAACGGCTGTTAAGTACACAATATCCGGCACCCGGTCTCCCGTAACATCTCCATGGTGCACTTGAATGACTTGTTTTTCGTCCATTAGGGCACTCCTCTCCGCTGTTTGAAACCTCTTACCATTCGTATGCATACAGCGAAGTTTTTAGACAGCACAAAAAAGACAGGAACCTGGGTTCCTGTCTTTTTTATTTTATAAATTATGGAAATTCGTTCCGTCCGTCGTTGCTTCAACGATACCAGCACGAATGACGAAGTCACCGAAGTGCTCGCCTTCCTGGCGCTCATTTGCATAGCGGGAAAGAACGACGCGCAGTTCTTTTAAGATTTCTTCTTCTCCAATGTTTTCACGGTACATTTTACTTAAGCGGCTGCCGTCATGCGCAGCGCCCAAGTACATGTTGTATTTGCCAACCGCTTTTCCGATAAAGCCGATTTCGCCAAGCGCGTGGCGGGCGCAGCCATTCGGGCATCCAGTCATACGAATCGTAATTTCTTTGTCGCGGAGGCCGTTTTCATCGATGATTTCATCAATTTTATCCATTAAGCCCGGCAGGTAGCGCTCAGCTTCTGCCATCGCAAGACCGCATGTCGGCAGGGCTACGCAGGCAAGTGCGCTGCGACGGATCGCTGAATGGTGGCGTCCTTCTGTTAATCCATATTGGTCGATGAGCGCCTCAATTTTTTTCTTGTTTTGGGCAGACACATTGCCAATGATCAAGTTTTGATTGGATGTGAGGCGGAAATCACCTTTGTGTACTTTTGCAATTTCCCGAATACCCGTCATCAATTGATATTCAGGGTAATCCACAATCCGGCCGCCTTCAACAAACATTGTAAAATGCCATTTGCCTTTTACGCCTTTTTGCCAGCCGTACCGGTCACCATTATGGTCAAAATGGAAATCGCGTGCTTCGTCAAGCGTCCAGCCCAGGCGGCGCTCAAGCTCTGCTTTTACGTTTTCGAGCCCAAGACGGTCAACTGTATATTTAAAACGGGCATATTTACGAACAGAACGGTTTCCGTAGTCGCGCTGAATCGTAATAACTTTTTCCGCAAGATCAACAACTTTATCAGGTGTTACAAAGCCAATTACTTTTCCGAGCTGCGGATATGTTTGTGTATCACCATGGCTCATCCCCATACCGCCGCCGATTGTTACATTAAAGCCAATCAGCTGGTTGTTTTCAACGATGGCGATAAAGCCAAGATCCTGTGAAAACACATCAATATCGTTAGAAGGCGGTACCGCGATCCCGATTTTAAACTTACGCGGCAAGTAAAGCGGACCATACATTGGTTCTACTTCTTCCGTTTCCGGCGTGCCGGCTACTTTTTCTTCCCCGAGCCAAATTTCATGATAAGCACGTGACTTTGGAAGTAGGTCATCACTCAGCTGTTTTGCCAGTGCGTGAACTTCTGTGTGAACTTCCGATTGGTATGGATTCGACGTAGCCATAACGTTCCGGTTTACGTCTCCGCATGCCGCAATTGTATCCATCATCGTTGAATGAATGTCTTGAATCGTCTGCTTCATGTTCCATTTTAAAATCCCGTGGATCTGGAACGTTTCACGTGTTGTTAGTTTTAGGGTGCCGTTTCCGTATTTATGCGCCAGAGTATCCATCATCAGCCACTGGCTTGATGTTGCTACACCGCCCGGAAGGCGCACGCGCAGCATGAATTGATATGCCGGCTCTAATTTTTGTTTTTGGCGTTCTGTGCGCAGGTCACGGTCATCCTGCAAGTAGCTGCCGTGGTGTTTCATCAAGCGGTTGTCATCTTCTGGAATACCGGCTGAGATGCGGTCCTGCATCACTTCTGCAAGTGTGCCGCGCAATAAATTACTTCTTTCTTTAATGCCTTCTACATCACTTGGCGGGCCTTCTGGTGCGCGCAGCTGGTGAAGGTCATTTACCGTTTTGCTCATTGTGCTTGTCCCCTTTCGATCATAAAACTTAATATACGTCGCGCTGGTAGCGTTTTTGCTGCTGCATATCGGCTACATATTTCTCTGCCTGCTCGCGGCTCATGCTGCCTTCTTTTTCTACAATATCAATCAATGTCTGGTGTACATCGTGAGCCATATTTTTCTCGTCGCCGCATACGTAAACGGCAGCGCCTTGTTGAAGCCATTCGAACAATTCTTTGCTGTTTTCCTGCATCCGGTGCTGTACATATACTTTTTCAGCTGTATCGCGTGAAAATGCCACATCCATTTTTGTCAGCACGCCGTCTGCCAGCCACTTCTGCCATTCAGTCTGGTACAGGAAGTCGGTTACGAAATGCTGGTCTCCAAAGAACATCCATGCTTTTCCGTCAGCACCTGACTCTTCGCGCTCCTGCATAAACGCGCGGAATGGAGCTACGCCTGTTCCTGGTCCGATCATAATAACCGGTGTTTCCGGATTTTCCGGCAGCTTGAAGTTGTCGTTATGCTGAATGTAAACCGGTAATGTATCGCCTGGCTCTAAACGCTCGGCACAAAGAATCGAGCAAACACCACTTCGGTCACGGCCATTTGCATTATAGCGGACCGCACCAATTGTCAAATGCACTTCATCAGGATTCGCTTCTAAGCTGCTGGCGATCGAGTAAAGACGAGCCGGCATTTTCCGAAGTACATTCACAAAATCCTGAGGTGAAACGCCAAATGGTCCAAATTGCTGTACTACATCAAGCAGGTCGCGGCCGTGTATGTAGGCTTTCACTTTCTCGCTATCGCCGATTAAGTCATGAAGTTCATCTACGCCCGTTAACTGAGCGATTTTTTCCAGCAATGGTTTTGTTAATACTGTTATTTCATAATATGTTAAAAGCGCATTGCGTAATGAAAGGACATCGCCTTGTTTATTAATCGTCACTGTTTCATCCCGATTCCAGCCAAATGCCGCAATCAGTTCATCAACCAGCTTCGGATCGTTTTCTGGATAAACGCCAAGCGCATCACCCGGTTTGTACGTAAGACCTGATCCTTCAAGCGAAAGCTCAATGTGACGTGTTTCTTTGTTTGAACCGCGTCCGTTCAAATTAATGCTTTCAAGGATTTCCGCACGAAATGGATTTGTTCTTGAGTACTCAGATTCTGTCACTTGTGCACCTGCTGCTGCCGGTGCTGTTTGTGCTGCTGCCGGTGCCGATGCCTCGGACAAGCTTTTTACGACACTGTCAATCCACTCTGCTGCCGGCTCGTCGAAGTCAAGATCACAATCAACGCGCGGTACAATACGCTTACCGCCAAGCTCTTCTAAACGCTGGTCAAACTCTTTTCCTGTCTGGCAGAAAAATTCATACGAGCTGTCGCCAAGAGACAGAACAGAAAATTGAAGATCATCCAGTTTTGGCGCACGCTTGCCATGAAGAAATTCATGGAATGTAATGGCATTATCCGGCGGATCGCCTTCTCCATGTGTGCTGGCTACAATCAGCAAATTTTGTACTTTTTTCAGATTATTTGGCTTAAAGTCACTCATTGCCGAAACCGTGACGTTAAATCCGTTTGATTCGAGCGTTTGGCCGGCTTTTTGGGCTAAACGCTGTGCATTACCCGTTTGAGAACCGTATAAAATAGTTACATCTTTCGACACAGCTGGAGCAGCTGCCGCTTGAACGGGTACTGCTGCTTCAGCCGCAGCTGGAGCAGGTGCCGCTGAAACAACTCCAGACGGAGAAGCGGCTAAAAATCCACCCAGCCATACCTTTTGCCCTTCTGTAAGTGTTGGCAGAAGGCGATTCAGGAGCTCTGCCTGCTCCTCATTAAACGGACTGTTCGTTACTTGAAGTTGCAACACGATCCACCTCACAAATTTATAGGAAAATTCTTTTTAACGCCATAATAATACATTTATCGTAGTCGTATTATTCCTACAAGTCAAGTCGGTTTTAATTATACAAATCATTAGCGATTACTTATAGTACTGCCAAAAAAGAAAAGTTCAGGTCTCTGTTCATTAAAAAACGGCACCTTTCTTTTAAGGAAAAGGCGCCGTCAATCAAATTATTTTTCATCGTGTGTAGGATGTGCCCCTGGGTATTCTCTGGGCCGGTTTTCATGCAGATGCTTGAATTCGTACGTAAAGTTGCTCGCCACGTGCTGATCTTTTTTCCACGGCGTACTTTTTCCTTCTACTGGTTTTTCGTTATCAATTGGCTGTCCATAAGCCCCTTCTGGAAATTCTTCTGGAATCAAGGTCAACTGGTCCCGTACATTGTATAATTCTTTATAATCCGTTTTCTTGTCCACTTGCTCACCTCCTTTTTGCTTAGTATGTCCTGGCTTACTGTTTGTTTTATTCGTGACAATGCAGGGAAATAATGAAAAAAAGAAAAGATTAAGGGGGACTTTAATAATGGACAAACCAACATGGGTCGTGGATAAATCCCAGAGCCAGGTTTATGCTGCTGTCAATCATGTGAAGGGTTCCTTCCCTTCTTATGAAGCGACGATTGAAGCCGAGGCAGATCATTTAGTAACGGCGAACATCTCGTTTAATGTGGATCTGTCCACCATACAAACAGGCAATAAGGAACTTGATGCCCACTTGGTATCAGAGAAGTTTTTTGATGTGGAAAAATACGCAGAAGTACGGTTTATCGCTAACAATATTTTGGATCAGGAGAACGGGCAATACGAACTCGTCGGCGACCTTTCCCTGCACGGCGTAACCCGGACAGAATCTTTTTTTGTTACGTTTAATGAGAAACAGAATTCCGACACGGGTAAAACCGCCCGCCTTCAGGCAAAAGCCGTCATTAAACGCAGCGATTACGGTTTAACGCTCGAAACAGGAGGCGTGCATATTGAAGACGACGTAGAGATTGTGCTGGATCTTCAGCTGGTGAAAGCTGCATGAACAAGCGGCTTGTCCATATAGCGGCTTGTGCGATGCTGCTGTCGGCCTGCCAGCCGGGCGAACCTGAGCCCGAGCCGGCAGCCGAAAAAGGCGCACCCCTGCAGGAAATGGCCGCACAAAACAATGGGTTGTCTCTTACCGTGCGGAACGTATCTGACAGCGCCTTAAGACTGATGATTCAAAACGGGCGTAACACTGATTTTACATATGGCCGCGCCTTCCGAATTGAACAGCAGCTGGACGGTACCTGGTATGCTGTGCCGTTCAAAAAAAACAGGGATGCTTTCGAAGAAATTGCACTGTTGTCTCCCCCCCGCAAACAAACCATTGAAACGGTTGACCTTGGCCGTCTCCAAAAACCGCTCGAAGCGGGCAAGTACAGAATCGTCAAAGCGTTTCGTTCTTTTTCTATCGATGAAAATGGACGCAGTGTGTATGGAACGGAATTTTGGCTGGCAGCACCTTTTGAGATTGAAAACTAAATCAGCTCCACACCATAAAGGTGTGGAGCTGATTTATGAAAAACATTTTTGTCACTCTGTTTCTTTTTTATCCTCCGAAAATGAAGCAGCATCGACCCGTTTTCCTTTTGCAGCAAAGTTTTTTAAAAGACCTGCCACATCAATGCCGGTTAGTTCTTTTAATGGTTCCTGAATACCGAGCATCGTATCTGTGACACCTTTACTGACCGTTGGAATGCCTGATCCGCTGCCTGTTTGAATCACTTTAATCGAATCTACATTATTCAGCGGCTGAGCCACTTTTTCAGCAAGCAGCGGCAGCATCTCAATAATTTTCTCTGTAATAATAACCTCGCCGTGCTCTTCAATGGCTTCAGCCAGTAATTGGCGCGCCTTCGCTTCTGCTTCTCCTTTTTTCAAAACAACTTCTGCTTCGGCAAGACCGGCTTCCCGGATGATCCGTGCTTTTGCCGACCCGTCAATTTCTGATTTTCGTGCTTCTGCTTCAGCCCGTTTCGTTGTTTCATAAAAGTCAGCATCTGCTTTTGCACGGCGGATTTTTGTTTCTTCTGCTTCAAGTGTTACAAGTCGTTCCCGCTCCAGCTGCTGAATTCGGAGCTGTTCTTCTTTTTCGCGGCTGATCAAGATAAGTTCTGCTTCTTTTACTTCTTTGGCCAGCTTGGCTCGTTCAAGCTCATATGATTGTTCAGATTTTGCCCGGGCCCGTTCGGTTTCTTCTTTTATGGACGCGTCTTTTAAGTCTTTTGCTTTTTTTGCTTCAGCTGTGGCAATTTCACGTTTATACTCTTCCTCGCGTGCTTCCTGATCGGTTTTTGCTTTATGAATCCGCGTTTCCCGCTCGCTGTTTGCTTCGGCAATTTCTGCCTGTTTGCGTACTTCGGCAATGCGCGGGCGTCCGAGGTTATCCAAATAACCGTTTTTCGCATCTGCATCCCGAAGGTCCGTCAATCCAAGAGACGTAATTTTAAAACCCATTTCATCAAGCTGCTTTTGCGCAATTTCTGTTACCTGTTTATTAAAGCCTTCCCGGTCGCCGTTTATCTCTTCTACTGTCATTTTCGACAAAATCGCCCGCAGGTTGCTTCCCAGCACTTCGGTAATTTCCACTTCAATTTCAGCCTGCTCTTTTCCTAAAAACTGCTCCGCGTAGTTGGCAATGCCTTTTAATGTATCTGCCACTTTTACCATTGCCACAGCATCCGCTACGATCGGCACACCACCGTTTGTGTAGACGCGCGGTGTTGTCAGCTTTAATTGAAAAGACGTTAAATTGACGGGTGTTGAGGTTTGAAACATGCGCAGCCGATAGCCGCCGCCACGGATAATTTTCATCGAGCGTCCCTCATCATCGGTAAAAATATTGGATTCCTTTTCAATATCACCAAGCTTTGGTCCTGTAATCACAAGCGCCTCGTTCGATTTAGCCGTCCGATAGCGCACTTTCATAAAAAAGTACCAAAGCGCAGCTCCGATAGCAGCCAATACAAAAAGAATCATAATTATAAGAACAACATTTCCCATTTGCACCTAACCCCTTTTCTCTATAGAATGGATTCTTTTTTCTCTACGGAAAAATAAGGAAATGGTTTCGTTATTTTATAAATAGTGAAAACGACAGGCATTATACAATAAAAAAATCCACAATCGTCATGATTGTGGACTTTTTTTGGCACCCCGGGCGAGCCCGAAATACGCAATCATTGCTAACATGCTGGCACCGAAGATCGTCAATCCCATTGGAACAGCCGTGTTTTCACCGGCAATGCCGACAAGCGGCGCTGTCAGTGACCCAAGCGCAAACGGAAGCAGGCCAAGAAGCGCCGACGCACTGCCGGCAATATGCCCCTGCGTTTCCATCGCCAGAGAGAAAGCGGATGTACCAATGATGCCAATTGAAGAAACAAAAAAGAAAATGGGAATGACGATCGAATAAAGCGGTCCATGAATCAATACCATGATGACGAGCACGATGCTTGATACTGCCGACATCCACAAGCCGAACCGCAAAAACTTTGCTTCTGAAATGGTATCTGAAAACCGGCCGACTACTTGTGAGCCGATCATAATGCCAATGCCGTTCATACCAAACAGCAGGCTGAACAGCTGGGGAGATGCGCCATAAATATTTTGATACACGAAAGGTGTACCTGAAACATACGCAAAAATCCCGCCGACCATAAAGCCCTGTGCAAGCGCGTAGCCCATAAATTCCCGGTTTTTCACAAGGGAACCGAAGCTTTTAAACGTTTGAGCAATATTGCTTGGCTGGCGCCGTTCAACCGGAAGCGTTTCATCCATTTTCCATGTTACGACAAGCATTAACCCGATGCCGATCGCGCTAAGGACAAGAAACACACCGGACCAGTCTGTAAAAGCAAGCACGCCTCCGCCGACAATTGGCGCTAAAATCGGTCCAAGATTGTTGACAAGCATAAGCAGCGCAAAAAATTTCGTTAGTTCACGCCCGCTGTACATATCCCGCACAACTGCCCGGGAAACAACAAGACCGGCTGCTGCTGAAAATCCTTGAACAACACGTCCGGCAATAAACAAATAAATAGACGGTGCAAAGGCACAGAAAAGAGAAGCGGCAAAATATAAAAATAAAAAGAAGGCCAGCGGTTTTTTCCGTCCGCGCACATCACTCATCGGCCCGATCACAAGCTGTCCCAAAGCAAGACCGATCAAACAAGCCGTTAAGCTGATTTGTACAAGCGACGCAGTTGTCCCGTAGTCATCGGCAATCGTCGGAAACGATGGCAGGTACATATCAATCGTAAATGGGCCCATCGCTCCAAGCGCTCCAAGAAGAATCGCCATCTGCGTCCGCTTAATGGTACGTGTTTTTTCCAATTTATCCACCTCTTTTTCCAAAACAAAAAAGCGTTCGTCCAGAAGCCCATTTTGTTTCACAATATGAACAGTATAGCGGATTTGGTCTCGCTCGCCCAGCATTCCCGCTTGTTCTTTTCTGCTGATAGAATAAAAGAATCCCTTTTCTTTTTTGCCCGTTTAAACATACGAGTATAGTGGAACATATACACTGATCTTCTACGAGCCTTCTTCTGGGCTAAAAATAAAAAAAGCAAACAAAAGATGAAACCTTTTTTTATTTGATTCGTAGAAAAGAAAAACAGGAAAGTAGGGATTTCATGTTAAAGAAACTTCTTCAACAAGTACTGAATCAAAAATCTTCTCGCAGCCGCCGTTATTCCAGCAGTGATCACCGATATCGAAAACAATCCCATCAATCTTCAAAACATGGACATCATTACTACAAGAAAAAACGCGGTTCTTCTTTCAGCTCTTACAGCAGCTGAAGCGTATGCATATGATGTTTTCCAGGCTGATTGAACGTCCACTAAAGCCAGGCATTCTCGTTGGCGGCCGATTTCGGCTGGCAGGCCTGCTTGGCAGAGGCAGCTATGGCCTCACGTACAAAGCGAAAGACTTGCAGACCGGCCGGAATGTAGTGGTTAAACAGCTGCGCAACCGTAAACGGCACAAGCCGGACGAAATAAATTTCTTTTGGCAGGAAGCTCATTTTTTGCAGCAGCTTCGTCACCCGGCCATCCCCCGGTTTGTCGCCGCTTTTAAAAGGGATGGCGTGCCGTTTTTTGTGATGGACTCGATAAACGCTCCCAATTTTGAGGAATTAATTTTCCATCAAAATCAACGGTATACCGAAAAAGAAGCATTCCGGATCCTATTAGAGGTCCTTTATGTCGTCCAATACTTTCATCGTCAAGGGATCGTTCATAGGGACTTGCGCATCCCAAATATTTTGTGGGATGGGACAGCTGTGCATGTAATCGACTTTGGCCTCGCACGGATTCTTGGCAGCAACCCCACCTCTAGGCGCAGACGAAAAAAAGAGCACCCGCTTTTTCGGGAGCTGTCTGTTCGAAGCGATTTTTTTGCGCTCGGTCATTTTGTTCTGTTTTTGCTGTATTCTACATTCGAGCCCTCGTCCAAAAAAGAAAAAAGCTGGGAAGAAGAACTGACGCTTTCTTCTCCAGCAAAATGTGTGATTCGTCGTATGCTCCAGCTGGATCAGCCTTATGAGACAGCCGATGAGCTAATAGCGGATGTTCAATGTATCATAGATTCACCGGAAAAGCGCTGCCTTTAATGTAACGGCAGCGCTTTTCCCCTTTGGGCTGATTTATAAAATGTTAAGCCGTTTTTTTAAGCTTTATTCATGGAAAAAGTTGGTAGATAAAAAGCAGCCCTAGTACCAGGGCTGCTTCAGGCTGTTGACAAACGCCCGCTTTTGGCGTCACTTGCCAGCTGTGAATGCTCATGACCCCAAAAGGTCACTCCGCTTCCCTGCCGGCGGCGTTCCTGGAAAGTCAGACGTTTTCAATCAGCCTGCTTTCTTACTTTGTCTACACTCTCAAGCTGCCCTAATACCAGAGCAGCTTTGTATCATTATTGAAACACCTGGTCAATTTTGCTGATTTCTTCTTGTGTAAGCTGAACATCTAATGTTTTTAAGTTGTTTAATACTTGCTCAGGTCGTTTTGCACCTGGAATGATGACGTCAATCGCATCACGTGTTAAGTACCATGCCAGCACTAAATGAGCCAGTTCTACCCCTTTGCTTTCTGCAATCGGGCGAATTTGATCGACTTTTTCAAGGTTCGCTTCAAACGCTCCTTTTTGGAAGTATGGCAGGCCATTGCGAAGATCGTCAAATGTCGCATTTTTATCGTATTTGCCTGTTAAAAGCCCGGATGCAAGTGGGAAATACGGCACAAATGAAATGTTTTTCTCAGCAAGGTACGGGAACAATTCTTTTTCCGCATCGCGTGCAAGCAGATTATATTCTCCCTGAAAAACATCAACATGACCGTCTTTGTTCGCTTCCTTCAACTGATCGAGAGAGAAATTAGAGACACCGATATGGCGGATTTTCCCTGCATCCTTCAATTCCTTTAGCGCTCCAACCGCTTCATCTTTCGGTGTTTGTTCGTCTGGAAAATGGATATAAAACAAATCAATATAGTCCGTTTGAAGGCGTCCTAATGCTTCGTCTACGGCATTTTTTAAGAAAGCCGGAGAATTGTCAAATTTTTCGCCGTCATCCGTTAGAACATGTGCTGCTTTTGTGGCAATCACAGCTTCTGATCGATTTCCCCGCTCTTTTAACACTTCCCCAATCAATTCTTCCGAACGCTTCGGTCCGTAAATAAAAGCTGTATCAAGAAAGTTAACACCATGGTCAAGCGCTGTACGCACCATATCACGGCCGGCTTCTTCATCCAGGTTTGGATATAAGTTATGGCCTCCTACCGCATTGGCGCCAAAGCCAATCGGGTTTACACGCAAGTCTGTTTTGCCGATCTGCACAAGCTTTGTCATTATGTATACATCTCCTTTTGCTTTTTTCCACCCTTTTCCTATTGCCGGAATGAGAAGGGGCTAAACCCCTTCGGTCGCTCCAAACAATTGCTCTTTCTGATAAAACCCGCACGATTCCCGGATAATCAGCTCGTCTTTCATGACGAATTTTTTCCGGTCAATTGAGCCGCCTTTTAAAAGCGTTAAAAGCAAATCCGTTGCTTTTTGGCCAATCTCATATTTCGGCTGATCGATCGTCGTCATGTAAGGAGTGAAAAGAGACGCCATCCGCAGGTTATCAAATCCGACGATAGCTATATCTTCTGGTACGCGGAGACCATGGTCTTTGACCGCTTTGATCGAGCCAAGCGCCATCTCGTCATTAAACACAAACACAGCCGTCGGACGATCTTCAAGCGCCAGCAGCTTCACCATTTGATTGTAGCCTGAATCCAGTCCATCATCTCCTTCCTGTACCCAGGAAGGATCGATCGGCAGGTCATGGCCCATCATCGCCTGCTTGTAACCACGCAGCCGGTCCCGGCTTAAGATAATATCCATAGGACCACAAATATGCGCAATCTTCCGGTGTCCGACATTGATCAAGTGCTCGGTTATTTTGCGGGCACTGCTGATGTTGTCAATCGAAACCGTCGGAATGTCCAGGCCATCCATATATTCACAAGCAAGAACGATCGGAAACTGGGACGATAATTCTTCCAGACTGTCCCGATCCATCCGGGCGGTTAACAGCACGGCACCGTCTGCCTGTTTTCTATATAGAAGCTCAATATATTCTCTTTCCCGCTCAACCTGATTTTCTGTGTCACCCAAAATAACCTGATAGCCGTTTTGAAGCGCTGTATGCTCAATGCCGCGCAGCACTTCGGAAAAAAACGGACGGGTAATATCCGGCACCACGACTAAAATCGTCTTCGTTTCACGTGTGCGGAACTGGCTGGCGATCATATGCGGTTTATAGTTTAGTTCGTTGATCACCCGCATTACTTTTTCTTTCGTTTCTTTGCTGACCAAATCTGGCTGGCGAAGCACCCGGGACACAGTAGCCGGAGATACATTCGCCCGTTTGGCCACATCTCTCATTTTCATCATGTTGTTCACCTGCCTTTTCCCTGTTCCATTCTTATTATCTCTATTATAACGAACTCTCATTATTATGCTTAAATATTGATTCCGTTTTCATTTTCCCCTGCCATTTAAAACTAAACAAAGCGCCTAATACACCAACAGCACCAGAGAAATAAAAGCCTGCTTCCAGTCCAAAATACGTGTTTAAAATGCCGGCTAAAAAAGGACCGGCGAACATGCCAATAGCGTAAAGACCTTGATAAGCCCCCATGGCAGTCGCCCGCTTGGCGTGAGGGATTTCTTCTACGGCCATACCAAGAAAAAGCGGGAATAAAAGGCCAAGGGCAAATCCATTTACGAGCTGCAAAACAATCAAGGCTGCTTTTGTATCCGCGAACGGCATAAGAAAAGTAAAGATTGCTGCGGCAGAAAAAGCGATTTGCAGCGTGCCCCATTTACCCAGCTTCGGAACAAACCAGCTGCCGCTTAACAAGGTAGAAACGGCATGCGGCACCATAAAAGCAAATACAAGAATTGTGATGTCACCCGCCCGCATGCCGGCTGACAGGGCATAATCAGTCGTAAAACCGAACATCGTAGTAAACATGATGCTGTGCGCTAATATGGACAGCAGCGATACTTTTAAGAGCATCGGTTCCTTCAGCGCTGTTCCGAGCTCCTTCAGCCGAACTGGCTCCCGTTTTGTTTCTGTTTTTCCTTCTGCTACAAACAGCGAAAGCAGCAGGCCCGCGGCTCCGAAAGCAGCTCCGAACCAATAAGGTGCATGCCAGCCCCACTCTTCCACGATCCATGCACTAAGCGCCATTCCGAGGAGCTGGGCAAATACAACGGCAAAAGATAAATGGCCCATGGCCTGGTGCAAATTCCGCTCCGCTGCGTAGCTCGAAAAAAGAATGGTAAAAGCCACCCAGGTGGCCGCAGCGATGCCGGCCAGTGAACGGGACAGGAGCACCCATCCAAGGCTTTCAGTCAGCGCAAAAGCGAGGCAGCTGAACATACTGACTGCCATGCCGGCCACAACAAAGCCTTTCCGTTTGTTCCAAAGATCTGACCCGATACCGATGGGAAGGCGAAACAAAAACTGCATAAGTCCGTAGCTTGCCAAAACGATGCCAATAAAGGTATACGTGCCCCCTATCTGCTCGATGTAAGGAGAGAGCATCGGAATATAAATAAAGTGCGAAAACCAAAAAAGAAAAGAAATCAGTAAAAACAATCTTTGATTGCGTTTGTTCACATGCTCACATCCTGCTCTTCGGCTCTTTGAGAAAAAGGAGCCGTCCTATGCAATGGACCAGCTCCTCTCTCTTGATACCAGACAAGCGTATTAGGCTTTGCCGCTCGTGTTAAATTCTCTCATTTTCCCTTTTACAGCGTCCTTTACTGCTTCAATGGCCGGCAGTAAAATCAGCCGCGGCTCGTATACATCCGGGTTTTGGTTTAATGTTTCACGGACAGAGGCGGTCCATGCCTGGATGCTTTCTGTGTTGACATTAATTTTTGCGTGGCCAAGCTCTATGGCGCGCTGAAGTTGATGAAGCGGAATGCCGGAGCCGCCGTGCAGGACAAGCGGCACGTCCGTTTTCTCTGAGATTTCTTTCATTTCATCAAAGCCAAGCTGCGGCTCACCCTGATATGGTCCATGAACCGAACCAAGCGCTGCGGCCAATGCATCAATGTCGGCTTCTTCAACAATTCGGATGCATTCATCCAGATCCGCATATTGAATACCGCCGACCATGCCATCTTCCTGCCCGCCGACTGTGCCGACTTCTGCTTCAACCGTTACCCCTTTTTCTTTTGCATACGCGACGACTTCTTTCGTCATCGCAATATTTTCATCGATTGGGCTGTGGGAGCCGTCGATCATTACAGACGTATAGCCTGCATCAATCGCTTTCTTGCAGCGCTCGACGCTCATGCCGTGATCTAAATGAAGCGCAACCGGCACAGTAATGTTTAATTCCTCCATCAGCGCCTTGACCATGGCGGCAATCGTTGTGAAGCCGCCGAGGTAATCCACAAGCCGGTCGGATGAGGCCAAAATAATGGGCGCCCGTTCTTCTTCTGCTGCCTGCAAAAACGCCTGGGCAAATTCCAGTCCGTTAATATTGTACTGGCCGACGGCGTAGCCGCCCTGCTTTGCTTTTTGCAGCATATCTTTCATCGATACTAACATACAATCAGCCCTCGACTTTCTCCGTTAAACCAAGACCTTCTTTCATTTTTTGAAGCATCAGTTTACTTGACCAGTCCGCTTTGTCTTTCCAGGCAAATACAGCGTTTGTTGCGATACCATCAAAGTTCATTTCTTTCAGCTTGCGGAAAATGGTATCGAAATCTACTTCTGCTTCACCGATGTTCAAATGCTGGTGAACCGTTGCTTCTACTGCCGGCGGGTTCACAATGTAGCGAAGGCCGTCTGATGCCATATGATTGAATGTATCCGCAAATAAAACATGCGTGAGGCGGTCGCCTGCTGAATCAAACATTGGCGCGATATCACCTTTACCGCTGTCATAGTAGAACGTGTGAGCTGTAGAGTACACAAGGTTAATCCAGTCTTTGTCCAGTGCACGGATCATGTCCATCGCACCGTCATGTGTTTCAATGAAATCATATGGATGCGCTTGAAGGTTCAATTTAATGCCTTCGCGTTCAAAGATTGGCAGCAATTCGTCCATAGAACGGATAAACTGCTCTTCGCATACAACCGGATTGAATTTAGATCCGTTGAATTCACTGTTCATTAAATCTACTTCCAACTCAACCGCTACCTCAATGGCGCGTTTCCAGTTGCGTACGGCTGCCTGGCGGCGGTCTTCGTCTGGACCTGCCCAGTAGTAAAGAGGAAGAAGAGAAGAAATTTGAACGCCTGCATCACGGCAGTAGCGTTTTAAGTTTTTAATTTTTGCGCTGTCTACTTTTGGGTACTTGTAGAATGGGCAGAAATCCTCGCGCGGTGAAAGCTCAATGTAGTCATAGCCAAGCTCCGCTGTTTTATCTACCATTTCTCTTAAAGAAAGATCGGCATACATCGTTGGATCAAGTGCTAGTTTCATTTCAAATTCCTCCTGTTTATCTATAATCGTTACGGAGCCGGCCGAGCCGGCACCATTGTCAGTTTACAGCTGCTGTCTGCTTTTGGTAGAATGCTGGTTTTTCTTCAAGCGCTACGTCTTCTTTCTGGCCGGACTGCTGTGCTTTCACACACGCATCAGTTGTCACGGCAGCAATGTATCCATCCCACGACGTTGGGCCATTCGGCTCACCTGTTTGTTTAATTGAATCCATAAAGTCCTGCAGCTCTACATCGTAGGCATCGATAAAGCGGTCTTTCCAGTCAGTCATAATGCTTGTAGAAAGCTTCGCACTCTTGCGTGTCACGATGCTAGCCGGCTCCGGCAGGTATGCTACGCCATCCTCACCGATTACTTCACACTGAATATCGTAGCCGTAATGGCAGTTTACAAACACTTCTGCGTTAATGATAATGCCCGATTTTGTTTCTAAAATAATGATTTGTGGATCTTTTAAGCCTGCATGAGCACGTGCTGTTTTTTTCGGGTACAGCACTTGTACAGATTTGTAATCGTCATTGATCAGCCAGTGAAGTACATCGATTTCGTGCACCAATGTATCAACAACTGCCATTTCTGTTCCGTATGTTTCTGGTACTTCCGGGTTGCGGTGTACGCAGCGGACCATCAATGGATCACCGATTTCATTCGCGTCAATTGCTTCTTTTAATTGAACATATCCTGGATCATAACGGCGCATAAAGCCTACTTGAACTAGCTTTTTCCCGTGTGCCATTTCAGCCTGGACGATTTTCATTGCACCTTCTGCTGTTGTCGCAAGCGGTTTTTCACAAAATACGTACTTGCCTGCTTCAATAGCGTTTAATACGTTTTGTTCGTGTGCCGGGCCCCAGCTTGTAACCAAAACGGCATCTACGTTCGGATCCTGGCAAAGAGCTTTATCATCTTCATGGACAACTGCCTCAAGTCCGTATTGCTCAACAGCTAGTTTTGCAGATTCAAGATTCACGTCTGTTACCGCAACGATTTTCCCGCCTGCTAAACTGTTTGTAATGCGTTTAATATGTTCGCGGCCAATTGCCCCTGTTCCAATTACTCCAAATTTCAATGTCATGATTGATTTCCTCCCTTATATTACCACTTTTGTAACGCTTACATCATTAAGCGCGTTTGTTTTCTGTATAGCTTGCTACCGCTGGTTTTTTACCGTGATTGCGGAATTTTTGCTCTAATTGTTCAAGCGTAAGCCCTTTCGTTTCTGGAAGGAATTTTGCTACAAATCCAATCGCCAGGACGCCAAGTGCCACAAAAATATAGAATGTTCCAGATAGTCCGACTGCTGAAAGCATGATCGGGAATGACAAGCCGACTAAGAAGTTGACAAGCCATAAGAATAATACAGTTAAGCCCATTCCAAAACCGCGCAATTGCAGCGGGAAAATTTCGGAAAGCATCAGCCAGGTGACTGGTGAAATGGCGCCTTGCTGGAATGCAAGAAATGTAACGGTTAAAGTAAGAACAACGTATGGCAAGTTTGGTGAGCCTTCTAGTACGCTTGAGAAAATGGCAATCAACAAAAGGCATACAGTTGTACCGGCAAGTCCTGCCATCAGCATCGGGCGGCGGCCGATTTTACCTAACAGCCAAATACCGACGAATGTAGCGAGTACGGAAATCGCTCCGTTTGCAATGTTACCTACGAGTGCCGCTTCTGTTGTAAAGCCGGCATCTTTTAAAATCTCTGTTCCATAGTACATGATCGAGTTTACACCCGTAATCTGCTGCACAACCGCAATACCGACACCAATAAACATAATGCGGCGAATCCACGGTGTGGAAAGATCTTTGAAACCAGCTTGCTTTGTATGTTCTTCTTCAGTAAATGTTGCTTTAATTTCAGCTAGTTCAGTTTTTGCTTCTTGCTCTGAACGAATGCGGCTTAAAACAGCAAGTGCCTCACTGTCTCTTTTCTTAGACACAAGCCAGCGCGGGCTTTCCGGCACTTTCAGCATACCGATGAATAAGAAGATGGCTGGAAGAGCGGCAATCAGCAGCATCACACGCCAGATTCCTTCAACGTGACCGAGTGTTGTACCAAGGATAGCATTCAAAACAAAAGCTAAAAGCTGACCACTAACAATCATCAATTCATTTTGCGTTACGATACGACCACGGCGTGATGCCGGTGACATTTCTGCCAAGTAAGAAGGAACGGTAACGGATGCACCGCCTACTGCCAGTCCAAGCATGAAACGAGCAATGATCATAACGGTAACGTTTGGTGCAAGTGTACATCCAAGAGTAGCAACTAAGAAAATCACGGCCAGCATTAAAATGTTTTTTCTGCGTCCGTTAATGTCTGACAGTCGTCCGCCAAACAAAGCACCAAGTGCGGCACCGAAGAGAAGCGAACTTGCTACAAAACCTTGCGTTGCAGGCGTTAAGCCCAGCTCTTCTGTCATAAAAGGAAGAGCTCCATTGATAACACCTGTATCATAACCGAAGAGAAGTCCGCCCAGCGTCGAAATAATGATAATCTTACGTAAAAAAGATGATGGGGCTGCGTTTGTATTCATTGTTCATGCACCTCTTTTTATTTCTCCACGCGTGCAAGCAATGATTCGTCCAAATACCTTCGAGCGATCAATGCATACTCAAGCGGGTGGGCAATGGCTGGGTCCTGTTCTGCTTCAATGACGATCCAGCCTTTGTATCCATGCTCTTCAAGAAAGCGGAAAGGCTTCGTAAAATCGATACATCCGTCTCCTGGCACTGTAAACATTCCAGCTAAAAACGATTCTCTAAATGATTTTCCTGGTTGTTTGCATTCGTCCATTACCGACTCTCTAACATCTTTGAAGTGAACATGTTTAATACGATTCATATATTTTTCAAGAAGCGTCATATAATCGCCATCCGAAGCAAAAATATGGCCTGTGTCATATAAAAGGTGGACATGGTTAGAATCTGTTCCTTCCATTAAACGGTCAATTTCTTCCAGCGTCTGCACACCGGTTCCCATATGATGATGGAAGACAAGCTTTAAACCATAGCTGTCGGCAATCTTGCCAAGTTCATTCAGCCCTTCGCAAAGGATAGTCCATTCTTCATCGCTAAAGTAAGGCTTTTCGGCAAAAACATTTTTATCAAGACCCTGTATGCTGTATGTTTGTTCGGAAACCACTGCAACCGCTGCTTCCACTTCTTTTAAATACGCACAGTGGGCATGAAATTCCTGTGATGCTTTTTCAATGCCATCACGAATGATAAAGCTTGAAAACCACTGGCCCGCAATTTTTAAGTTGCGCAATGCCAGTTCCTTTTTTAAAACGGCAGGTTCAGGGAAGAAGCCGCCGACTTCTGTCCCTTGAAATCCTGCTACAACAATGTCGCTTAATAAATGAGATAGTGTATTTTCAGCGCCGATTTCTGGAATGTCATCGTTGCGCCAGCCAATTGGAGCAATGCCCCATAAAATATCCTGCATGATGTGCGGACCTCCTATTAATACATCTTCGCCGTTTCTAGTTTTTCCGCTCTTGCGGCATAGGCTTTTTGAACGCTTTCAGACTCGGATACTTCAGCAACGCCAACGTTCCACCAGCCATCATAGCCGTCTGACATTGTTTTCGGAAGTACTTTCATATCAATCAATGTGGAAACAGACTGCTTTTTCGCGTCTTCAAGCGCTGCTTTCAATTCTTCTACTGTGTTGGCTTTGTATGATTTTGCTCCGTAGGCTTCTGCCACTTTCGCGTAATCGATGTTCATAATCTTGTTATCATGTGTACGGAACTCACAGAAGTATGAACCGCTTCCATTATCCATCTGCAGGTTATTAATACATCCATAACCAGAGTTATCAAACAAGAGAATATTGATTTTTTTATCGTACTGAAGCGCTGTTACAAGCTCTGTATGAAGCATGAGGAAGCTGCCATCTCCAACGGCTGCGTATACTTCACGGTCCGGATGAGCGAGTTTCGCACCCAGTGCGCCGGCCACTTCATATCCCATGCAGGAATATCCATATTCCAGGTGGTACGTATTCGGTACATCAGAATGCCATAAACGCTGCAGGTCGCCTGGAAGTGATCCAGCTGAACCGATAACGATGCTGTTTGGTGAGACTGCTTCATTGGCAGCGACCAAAGCTGCCGTTTGTGTGAATTCAGTGTCCAGCACATCGGCATATTCATTCAGTGTTTCCTGAGAAAATTGATCCTTGATTTCCGGCGTGAAGTTTTCACGGTTGAATGTTACGTTCGCCAGACGGTCGCGTTCTGTCAGCCACTCTTCTTTCCATGCTGAAAGCAGGCCGCCAAATGCAGTTTCATAGTCTCCCAAAAGAGGTGCCAGCTGCTCAAGCGCCGTTTTTGCATCCGCGACAACCTGGAATCCATCCATCTTGTAAGCCTGAAGGCGACTAACATTGATATTTAAGAACGACGTTTTATCAAAATCAAACTGTGTTTTGGATGATGTTGTAAAATCTGTGTAGCGTGTGCCGACACCGATTACAAGGTCTGTATCGCGCGCCACTTTGTTTGCCGCCGACGTACCGAGAATACCGACGCCGCCCAGGTTATTTGGAAATGAAACTTCCACTGTTGATTTCCCAGCCTGTGTTTCTACAAGAGGGATATTATGCTTTTCGGAAATTTGTTTTAAAATGTCGCGGGCGCCTGAATAACGGGCACCGCCCCCTACAATAATGACGGGCTTTTTGCTTGCTTTAATCCGTTCTGCCGCGCCTTGAAGTTCGCGCTCTACCGCTGGCTTGCGGTCCAAATAATGAACGCGTTTTTCGAAGAAACGCTCATCATAATCAAACGCTTCCCCTTCTACGTCCTGTGCGATGCAGATGGTCGCCGGGCCCGCTTTGGCCGGGTCGGTCATCACTTCAAAGGCACGGATGAGTGCCGACATTAACTGTTCCGGACGTGTTACGCGGTCCCAGTAGCGGGAAACCGCCATAAACGCTTCGTTTGTGGTTACCGCTGTGCTGTGTTCATGCTCCAGCTGCTGAAGCACTGGATCAGGCTGGCGTGTCGCAAAGGTATCCGCCGGAAGCAAAAGAACCGGAATGTTGTTCGCAAACGCTGTTCCCGCTGCTGCGATCAAGTTTGCTGACCCCGGGCCGGCAGACGTGGTGACCGCATAAATTTTACGGCGGAGCATTTCGCGGCTGTAGGCGATTGCCGCCTGCGCCATTCCCTGCTCATTCTTTCCCTGGTAGACTTTCAAACGGCCTGCGTCCTGCTCAAGTGCCTGGCCGATTCCGACCACGTTGCCATGTCCGAAAATGTTAAAGATGCCTTCGACGAAAGGTGTTTCTTCTCCATCAACGTGAATGTACTGCTGATTTAAAAATTTAATTAACGCTTGCGCGGTTGTTAATCGAACTGTTCCCATCAGTTGCTCACCTCTTAACGAATCATTTTTTACACATGTACCGCAGCTGCGATCAGCTGCTCAATTTCAGAAGCAACAGGCATCGCATCAGACGAGCTGTGCTTGCTGACCACAATGGATGCGGAAGCACTGCCATATTTCAAAGCGGTTTCAATGTCTTTGCCGCTGACAAGTGCGTATAAAAATGCAGATGCATAGGAATCACCTGCGCCAAATGTTTTCAGTACGTTAGTTTTGTACGCCTGAGCACGGAATACTTCTCCCGATTTTGCGTACGCATATGACCCTTCTACCCCATGCTTGATGACAACAAGATCGGCTGAATGCTTGAATAAGTTTCCAATCGTTTCGTTGTTGTCGCCGCCCTGGATGTTTTCCATTACATCAAACTCATCGCGCGTGCCAATGACGATATCGGACTGTTCAGCAACAAGCGAGTAATAAACGGCTGTTTCTTCCGGCGACTGCCACGTGTATGGACGGTAGTCAAGTTCAAACACAATTTTCACGCCGTGTTTTTTCGCCAGGCTGACCGATTTCAAAACCGCTTCCCGTGACGGGCTTTTTGCCAGCGCTGTACCGGATACAAGCAGGATTTTTGCTTTTTGAATGTAATCTTCGCTTACTTCAGATGGCTCAAGGTACAAATCCGCTACATCATCACGGTACATTAGAATGCTGCACTCATCCGGGCTTAAAATTTCAGTGAAGGCAAGACCGGTTTTATGCCCTTCTTTATCTACCACCATATTTGATGTATCTACGCCGACTTCACGCATGTACTTTTCAATAAAACGTCCATGCTGGTCATCGGCAAGCTTGCCGATAAAGCCAACTTTTAAGCCAAGCTTCGCGCTGCCGATTGCGACATTTGCGGGTGAGCCGCCAACGTATTTCGTAAACGTCATCGTCTCTTCCATCGGCATGTTGTATTCGTTTGCATTTAAGTCGATGCAGGCACGCCCAATGGCGATTACATCAAGTTCTTTTTCATTATTGAATGTATAGTTCATCCGTTTTCACCGCTCCTTTAATTTGGTTAACGCTTTAAAATCCACTCATGGTCTGGATCATTGTAAAATTTCCAAATACGTGTCGGGCCGGCCATCACATTTAAGTAATAAGACTCATAGCCATCTGGTACGCCGACTGGATGGTATCCAGCTGGAACAAGCACAACGTCGCTGTTTTCAACGGTCATCGTTTCATCAATCGACCGGTCATCGGTATACACACGCTGGAACACAAAGCCCTGCGGCGGATTCATTTCATGATAGTAAGATTCTTCTAAGAATGACTCATCCGGCAGGTTATCCTGATCATGTTTGTGCGGCGGGTAGCTCGACCAGTTTCCGCTTTCTGTATAAACTTCTACGACAAGCAGGCTGTTTGCGCGCGGGTCGGAATCCGGCAGGATATTGTGAACCATCCGTTTATTGCTTAAAATGCCGCGGTTTTCAATGCCGACCTCCGAAGCTTTAATGAGTACCGTCGGCAGCTGCTCCTGGGAAGGGGAATAGCATAGTGCTACCCGGGCAGCCGTTGCGCCTTCTACGTGGAAAGTTTTATCGTTGGAAACATACA
Organism: Domibacillus sp. DTU_2020_1001157_1_SI_ALB_TIR_016; assembly: GCF_032341995.1. NCBI lineage: Bacteria > Bacillati > Bacillota > Bacilli > Caryophanales > Bacillaceae > Domibacillus > Domibacillus sp. DTU_2020_1001157_1_SI_ALB_TIR_016. Next base: position 862,556 of record NZ_CP135439.1, on the reverse strand, counting down.
CACTGTCTGTCGGCACTTTTTGGAAGACATTTTCACGCGTACCAAGGCTGCGGAATTCTTCGCTTCCTTCGGTTACGTGAATCTTGCCTGTCAGAGCGACAATGCAGCATTCTGTTTTAGTTAATGATTCAGTGTAAGTGGCGCCGGGAGCCAGATCAATGACTTTAAATCCGACATATTCGAGGGGGGAGTTTTCTTTTGTCACGTCATGAACGAGTGTGACGCCTTCTGACTGTTCTTTTTTCATTGGTTTTTGAAGCAAGCGGCTCATGTGATGTACCTCCTGATTTTTTCTTGAATGGCCTGCTGCCCGGATGGAGCCGGACAGCCAGGACAAATTCAAGATATTACTTTACGTAGCGTGCTGTGACCATTTTCTTGCGTGTAAAGAATTCAACGCCATCTTTGCCGTTCGCATGAAGATCGCCGTAGAATGAATTTTTGTAGCCGGAGAATGGGAAGAAGGCCATTGGCGCCGGTACACCGACGTTAATGCCAAGCATTCCTGCATCGATCGTTTCACGGAACTGGCGTACCGCTGCGGCGCTGTCTGTATACAGGCAGGCACCATTCGCAAGTGTAGAAGCGTTCGCTGTCTCCACACCTTCTGCCAGGTCTTTTACGCGGACGATGGAAAGAACCGGCGCAAAAATTTCATCCTGCCAAATCGTCATCTCCTGTGTCACGTTATCGAAGATGGTTGCCCCAAGGAAGTATCCGTCTCCTTTTGCGGCTTCGTCTTCGCGGCCGTCACGCACAAGCGTTGCACCCTGCTCAATACCAGCTTCAATGTAGCCGATTGTACGCTGTTTCGCATTTTCGCGGATGATTGGGCCAAGGAATACGCCATCATCTAAACCGTTGCCAATTTGAATGTTGTCGGCTGCTTCTTTTAGTTTTGCGATAAACTCATCGGCAATGCCCTCTTCTACTGCTACAACGGCTGCAGCCATGCAGCGCTCACCCGCTGAACCAAAGGCTGCGGCTGTTACTTCTTTTGCAGCCAGGTCAAGATTTGCATCTGCCAGCACGATCGAGTGGTTTTTCGCCCCTGCAAGCGCCTGTACGCGTTTCAAGTTCGCTGCTCCTGTTTTGTATACGTATTCTGCAACTGGCTGTGAGCCAACAAATGAGATGGCTTTCACTTCTGGGTGCTCAAGAAGGCCGTTTACCACATCATGCGCTCCGTTTACGATGTTTAGTACACCGTCTGGAAGGCCGGCTTCTTTGAATAGATCTACTAATTTCGCTGCCAAAAGCGGAGTACGTTCAGACGGCTTCAATACAAATGTGTTACCGCATGCGATCGCCAGTGGGTACATCCAGCAAGGAACCATCATTGGGAAGTTGAACGGTGTGATCCCGCCGACTACGCCAACCGGGTAACGGTACATGCCTGATTCGATATTTGTCGCGATGTCTGGAAGCTGGCTGCCCATCATTAGTGTCGGCGCACCGGCCGCGAATTCTACGCATTCAATCCCGCGCTGCACTTCACCCATGGCTTCTGACAAGCTTTTTCCGTTTTCAATCGTGATCAGCTTCGCCAGCTCTTCCCAGTTATCAACAAGAAGCTGCTGATATTTGAAAAGAACGCGTGCACGCTTTGGAACAGCCGTCTGCGACCATGTTTTAAACGCTTCGCTTGCTGCCTGCACCGCACGGTCTACGTCTTCTTTTGTAGAAAGCGGCACCTGGGCAATTTCTTCGCCTGTTGCTGGGTTTACAACCGTCTCGGTCTGGCTGGACAGAGAATCCACCCATTCTCCATTTATGTAGTTTTGTAATGTTTTCACTTCTGAGTTTACTGCTGACATGTCTGATTCCTCCTTGAAAAGTCGGTTTTTAAATAAACAAGAAGCTGGCCATTGGCTTAAAAACAGCATCTGACTGAAATCGATTTCATGATGTTTCAAAAATAAGAACGCTGTTTAAGAGACTTATCCGCTTAATATAGCGTTTCCATTACTGCCGTATTAATGATCTTAATACCCTTTACATTGCCTTATCAAGCAACACATTACTGAAATCGATTTCAGTCAATTTCACTGAAAACAGCTTATTGACGTTTTGATAGGATTATTAAAGAACTAATCCAGCGATCCTCACTAAATGAAAACGCTATTTGAAATCGATTTCATTCAGTTATTTCTGAACCTTCAAAACTTTATATTGAAAGTGTACAACACTCTTTTTGATTTGTAAACACTTTCAATGTAATTTTTTTCGACAAAAAATAAAGAACCCGACAAACGCTGTCAGGTCCGCATTTTCGCCCATTATTTTTTTTGAAAAACAGACAGAACGGCATAAATCAACACCATGATAAATCCTATTCCCGCTGCCAGAATAAATCCGTAAATTCCAACCATTCGGACCCAGCCAATTGTAAATGTAAAAAAGATCCAAGCATACACGATGCCTCCTAAAACTAAAGCAAGCGGCCCATTGAACGGAAATAGGCGCCTCCACTTCCAAATAAGCAAAGCGGCTAAAGCGCCTAGTATGACAAGCCCCGCTGCTTGATCCGGTCCGAAAAAAGGCAGCAGCCGTGACTGCTGGACATCTGCATCTGCGTCAGCTGGGGATGGCTGGGCGAGTCCTGTAAAAGTTGAAAAAATAGACCAAGCAGCTGCAATGGCAAATAGGGCAATCATCACCCAATTGATTTGTTGATAAAAAGACTTGTTTTGCATGTTATGGCTCCTTTTTGTGCTATACGACGGACTCCAGCCATTTTAAGTTAAAAGAGATATTGCTTTTATATAAAAACGGCTGGATATGAGACAAGCTGGTTCTTACTCTTTGTAACCGCATATGATTTTCCAGCTGTTTCTTTCATTATCTCATAAAAAGTGCTATTCAAGTGTGTAAAGGGTTGAGCACCAATGATTTGAATTGGTTTTCCGGCGGCCCTTCCACCCGTTTTTTCTCAGCTCGCCGGCTAACAGCTGGTTAAAAAAGCCGTGACCAACAAGAGCAATTGAACGGTGTTCAGCTGCAGCCAGCTGCTTCGCTCCTTTTTCTGCTCTTCGCTTTGCTTCTTTATATGATTCACAATGCCTGCTATATCCGGCTAACCACACTGTTCTCAGTAAAAATGTCCATACAGCAGGCGGCAGCTTTAAATAGGTAAAAGAAACAACTGGCAGCTCTACTTCACGAAACAGCACGTCTGATTGTACTTTAACAGCTGGATTCAAATGCTTAGCCGACTCGATGGATCGCACTAAATCGCTCGTGATGAGGCATGATGCATCCTTTATAGAAGCAACCGTCTCCTTCGGGCAGCTGCTTTCCTGTACGCCAGCTTCGTTATAAGCCTGCACCCATGCTGAAAATTCCCGCCCGGTCATAGATCTGCTTTCAGTATGGGCGGAACGGCCATGCCGGATTAATAAAATGGTTTTCATCGCCTTTATTTCTCACTTTCTATTAGCAGTTTTCGCTCAATGGTATAGTTTTATATAGTAATTGATTTGCCCGTGAAACTAGGTATACTCTTATCCTGCTCATTCAGACAATAGATGCTTCTAAGTATACATACTAGTATATTTACATTTTGCGTGAATGAGAGCAATCATAAGGATCTTTTATTTATTTGTTTATACAATGAAAAAGCTATTTTCTCAGTAACCTTTTTTCTGTAATTTGTTCATCATGAAATGCAGCCTGTTTAACATAATCCCGGTTTATTTTATATTTTCTTACTTCATTACAGCCGCTCGCTTAATAGAGGATGTCAAAGTGAAAAAAAGCCGCCCATTTGAATGAGCGGCTTTTTTATTTCACTTCCATTTTTCAGCATATTTGGCTGCATTCTCTTTTGTAACAAGTTCAAAAGGAATCAAGACATTTTTTTCTACCTTTTCCCCATTTGCCGTTTTCACTGCTGTTTGAATTGCACTCTTTCCTTGTCCAATGGCATCCTGGAAAACGGTAAGCTCCATTTTTCCTTCTTGTACATATTCTAAGGCGGGCGGAGTTGCATCAATACCGGCTACTAAAATATCGTCTAATTTCCCAGCCGCTTCAATGGCCATAATCGCACCGATCGCCATTTCATCATTATTAGCAATTACTGCATCTATTTTTTTATTTGTTTGAAGCCAGTTTTCCATTAACGTCATGCCTTTTTCCCGGTCATAGTCTGCTGCATCTTCAAGAACAACTTTCATTTTAGGGTTTTTGTCTATTACCTGCTTGTTTCCTTCCGTACGCTTCACTTGTGCTTCATGCCCTAGAGGTCCCATTAAAATGGCTACATTCCCTTTTCCTCCGAGCATTTTTGCTGCTTCTTCCATTTGGATAATACCAGCTTGAATCGATTCAGATCCTACATAAGCGGTTGCTTTTTCTACTCCATCAAAGGTTTTTAATAAAACAATACTTGGAATACCGGCCCCGTTGATCGTATCGAGCATTCCTTCTGCAGCAACTGTATCTACTGGAGAGAAAATAATAGTATCAACATCCTGGGAAATAAAGTTTTCGATCTGGCTCATTTGAGTGGAGCTATCATCTTGTGCATCTGTATAAATAAATTCAACAGAGGAGTGTTTCTTTTCCTCTTCTTTCATCGCATCCAGCATATAGGTCACATACTGATCACTGAAGTTTGCCATTGAAACACCTATTACTTTATGGTCTTCGGCTTTATCTTCCGGCCCCTCAGCTTCTTTACTGCAGCCTGCCAGCAGTAAAATGAATAAAAACCCCATTGCTGCTAACCATTTTCTAGATCTCTTCACGCATACTCCCCCTTTTTTGGTTAAGCGCTTTCTCAAAAAGCGCAAAATGAATACGCTTCCAATATTACAACTTTCTGTATTTTCTGTAAACAATATTTTTAAATAATAATGGAGTTTAAATGATTCCAATTTCCTGCTGCATGGATCCCTTTTCTTTAAAACTAAAAATAAAGAAGACAGCCTTTTAACCAAACCCTCTTGTTCCTCTTTTAAACACTTGTCAGTAAGAAGAGAAACAAGCCAGATGGATGTCCATCCGGCTTGTTTGCCTAAACTTACCTGAATGCAAAAGAACCTTCAAATAGATTATTTGAATGACAACAGAAAAGAGCACAGCCCAGATACTTCACTTTATAATGCTTACTTTGACAGCTTTGCGCCTATCGCTTCGGCAACTTGCTTCCAATAAGCCTTAGAGTGAGGTACAAACGACTGCTTATCTGCCCGTTTTCTAACGAATTCCTTTTCTCCAGCTTCGTTTATCCTAAAACCCTCCACTTCGATAAAGTTAATCTGACCGAAGCAAAAAGACTGAAAAAGGCCAAAAGGCGCCCGAACGAGGCCTGATACTTCTTCCTGCTGAAGCGTAAAGTTCACTTCTTCTTCAATCTGATGCATATATACATGCCTAAACTCTCTGTCTAGGAACCCTTCCAGCTCGATCGATTCTTTTATGATACCAAGCGGCTGTACATGGTGAATTGTTAAGTCGAGACCTAGTTCCTCGTTTACTTCTCGAATACCATCTTCAGCTGTTTCATCCTTCAGCAGATGTCCTGCCGCGGTAATGTCGAGCAGGCTCGGAAAATCCTTTTTCATGCTGCTTCGAATTTGAAAGTAAATGTACACGGTGTTTTCTTCTTTTTTTAACAGCCAATATTGAAATGTTTCATGCCAGTATCCTTCTTTATGAATCTCTCCCCGACTCGCCGTGCCGATTTCACGATGCTCTCCGTCAAATATTCGCAGTCGCTCACTTTCCATGTCTGTCCGTTCCTCCCTGTTTTATAAAAAGGTTGATTCACCTAACCCGTAATCATTCTAAAATCAGCCTGAATGTCTTTATCATAAGAAAGGAGCCTAAACTGTCGCAGCCGAAAGAATACAGCAAACAGATCGCTCCCACCCTCATCTGCTTCTTCCTTCGTTCTACCCTTCATTAAATTGATTTTCATTTATGCTGGATTGGGGTATAATTGGTATGTAAAGAAACATATTAAAAAAAGACCACTGGTGCGGCAAACACCAGCGGCCTTGCGCAGAATTCCCTTCAAGGGGGATCAGCAAATGAAAGTGAAAGGTAATCCACTCCCCTGCTTGTCGGCTCAAGGGTGGATTACTTTTTTTGTGTTAATGAGATGATTGAAACAACGAGACTAGCGAAAGCAATCATCAGCATCAGCGATTGAAAAGTCGTCATAGGCAGCACCCCCCGGGCCTGCGCAGGGCAGGTAGTGCAGACATTGCCCCAGGAATCGGCGCTCTTTGTCTGCCGGCCGATTAAAAGAATGCTGTCCACCCTTGAGACGCAATTCCAACGCACTTTTATTATAGCATAGAGCTGGTAAATATAGAAAACAAAACGGAACATTAGTTCTTTTTTAGTAGATTTTTCTATTCTTTAAGTATTTCAGGCTTTCAAACCTTGCTGCTGCCTCTGTCTCTTTCTCTTTTTTCTATTTTGTTTCGCAGCCGTTACAATGTCATTTCAATTCGGTTAAAAGAATTGAAAATCCGGTTAAGCGGCTCAAAACAAGGTACTAAAAAGATATAGATACCACTGAAGGAGGCAGCATAATGAAACGTTCATTTATTAAAGCGGCAGCACCAGCTCTTGCGGTTGGCCTTGCTTTCTCCGCTCAAGCCACAACAGCCAGTGCTTCTGTTCCCACCCACACTGAAACGCAACCGTTAAAAACCGTCCAAAGTCAACTTACAGTCATAGATAAAAAGCTCGAAGATATTCATGCCGATTTGGCAAGAGAACGAGTGATTTCAGAAGAAACTCGTGTCCGCTCACTCAGCCGGTTGAATTCTCTTCTTTACCAAACGAATACCGCTTCACAAAAAGTAGATGCGTTAGCCAAGCAGCTTGGCGGCGATACTCTCCAGACAGCTGATGCAGAGACAAAGCTGAATACTGCCGCTGCGCGTATTCTTGAAGTGCGTGACGCTTTGTTTATTCCGGACAGAGATGACCCGGCTAACACAGAAGATGTACCCGAAGGAGTTATGGATGAAAACTAAGAGAGGTGTAAAGGAGCTCCCTTCCCTATTGAAAGGAAAAGAGCTCTTTTTCTTTTTCTGACCGACAAATTCAGCATGCACAGCAGCGGCACACAGATATGATTTACCGCCAGACTCGTTTCGTTTCCCCTATTTCATACAAGTCAACTCCCAAAAATTCGTTGCACGACTCATCAGAAAACAAAAAAACAACATGCGGGGCGTCCGGATGTACTGCAGAACCTGTTGCTTTTTCGTTACTCAACCGAAAAGAATGCTTGAATCCGTTTGCTGTGACTTCCCGAACAAAAACATCTGCTGTTCCATTCAAATACTTTACTTTTTGAACGGTTCTTCCTGCCAGCTCGACGCCAATTACCGGTACCTGCCGGCCAAAATGGATTTTAACCTCCTGATTTTCCATCAAATCTACTGTTGCTGCTACAGAACCAGCTTTAAAATCCGTTAAATGTATATAAGCTCTTTCCGCTTTCTTATCATAAGTAATTTGCTCTCTCACCCTTTGTCCCCCTATCATTTAAGGCTGAAGGCCAAAATATTTCTCATGACCGCCGAAAAAACAGCCTGCTGCCATGCTTTTTACTTTACCCCGTCTTCGGTAAATAAAAAGCAAAAAAAGACGGTTTTGACCGTCTTTTATTTGCGGATTTCCGCTGCTTCAAGCTGTTCATTGATCGATGTTTCTGCTGCCTGGACTGTATTTTGTTTTTCAATATAACGGCTATATTTATCATTCCATCTTTTTATGGCCCATACGGCCACAACAGCCGTCAGAATGGCCAAGCTTGTTAATGCCGGCCAGAATAAGGGTGAAACGATCCCTCCTTCATATGCAAGACCAATTGGAGAGAAAACGATATAAAATTCAAACATCAGTCCGATCAGTACGACAGCCGTTGCCAGGGCATATTTCCATGGCTTCATATCAATCTTTGGATGTGGTGTGTAGCTCCATGCTTTTTTCGTCGGGTATAGCTTTCCAATAACAAGCATGATGATGAGTTCTGTTATAAATAAAATACCATACACATGAATATAATTGATTTCGAGCGAAAAACCAAAAAGGTGGTTTGTTCCCCAAATCATCATATAGTAGGTAATCACGTGGAAAACAATGACCACTTTAGCAGCAGCGGGGGGTACACGTCTGGCAAAAATGCCAATAAGAACGATCGTGATAATTGGAATGTTAAAAAAACCGGTAAAGCGGCGAATCAATTCCCATAAACCGTCTGGTGCATACATAAGCAAGGGGGATACGCAAAAACTGATAACCGCAAGCCCCGCCGTAAACCATTTGCTTAAGCTGAGAAGCTTGGCATCCGATAAATGAGGCTTCCATGGCTGAACAACATCAAGGGCAAACATCGTTGCAGCTGAATTAATCAGCGCATTAAAAGTGCTGAATACCGCACCAAGCAGTACAACTAAAAAAAGTCCCTGCAAGTACCATGGGAGAATATTGGCCGCCAGTGTCGGATATGCCAGGTCAATAGAGGACAGCTTTCCGCCATATAAGTGAAAAGCCATAACGCCTGGAAGCATCATAAACACCGGGACAAGCAGTTTAAAAAAGCCGGTATACAGTACGCCTTTTTGTCCTTCCGCCAGGTTTCGGGCTCCAAGTGTCCGCTGAATGGCATACTGGTTCGTTCCCCAATAAAAAAGATTCGCCCAAATCATCCCCGTAAAAATGGTCGCAAAAGGAACTGAATCGGTACTTGATCCAACTGCATTTAATTTTTCTGGATGGTTTGTGGCCATCGTTTGAAAACCTTCTGCAATGCTGCCGCTTCCTAGTTGATACAGCGCCATGATTGGAATAAGCGCACAAATGACGAGCAAGCCAATGCCAATAAAAGTATCCGACACAGCGATCGCCTTCATTCCGCCAAAAATGGCAAAAAACGCGCCAATGATGCCGATCACCCACACCATCATCCAAATGGACTGTGTATAAGAAATGCCAAATAAGCTTTCTACATCAAATAGCTTCATAACCCCCAATGCTCCTGAATATAAGGTCGATGGAATGGTAACGAAGACATAACCGAGCATAAATAACACAACCGCAAGCCGCCGGACTCCTTCGTCATACCGATCCCGCAAAAATTGCGGAAGTGTCGTAAACGCGCCGCCTAAATAGCGGGGCAGCAGAATCAGCGCCATGATGACGATCGCCAAAACGGCGGTGACTTCCCACGCCATGTTGCTCATATTCGTCCCATACGCCTGTCCATTTAATCCGACCATTTGCTCGGCAGATAAGTTTGTAAGAATCAAAGCCCCGGCAATAAAGCCGCCGCCCAAGCCGCGCCCGGCCAAAAAATATCCTTCTGTTGTGGAATTAGCCCCTTTTGTTTTTTTGTACGTCCAGATGCCGAGCAGCACAATAATGACCGCACTCGACAACAACGTAAACCAGATATTTTGACTGCCCATCCTATCGCTCCTTCCATCCCCTTTGTCTTTTTTCTTCATTAAAGAAGCGATCCATTATGTATAGTCGCTGAATGCAGGGCGTGTGCCCAGTAAGTATGCCATCCTCATACCCATGTTTCGATAGAATAAACCCCTTTCCCTTCCTTTTTTCCATCAATCAGAAAGAAACAGCCGGCTTTGAAGGAACCCTGCTGCCTAAAAGAATGCATACATCTTCAGTTCTTCTTTTTATTGAATAACTTTTTTCAATTCGTTCACTGACTCTTTCGACATCGTTCCGTACCCTTCATCTTCTTGCTCACCCAGTATTTCTGCCGTGCCCTTTTCATGCAGCCAAATTCTATAAGTTTGCAGCCGCTCAGGCATGCCAGCTTCCTCTTCAAAAAACAATATAACTTTTACATCTTCCATTGTCGCCATCGATACTTGGGTGCCAGGCTCCCACTTTACCTGCTTGAATACCTTCTCTAATGCCTTAACCTCTTCTTTTTTTACAATTGTTTCCGTCCCTCCAACAAGCTGGTTTTCTTCAAAACGTTCTACGTCAATTCTTGTTAAATCTGACTCTTCACTGCAGCCGACAATTAAGACTATCATTCCTGCAGCCATCAGCCCGGCTATTTTTTTTCTCATTTTTTCTCCTCCTTTTTATCAGCAAAACAGCGTTAGAAAAAGTCCAAATTAAAAAAGGATCTTCCATATCTTTATCGATTGTTTTGCGCTTTTCTTCATCCTGCTCACTTTCTTTTTGTTATTTTCTCCATTATATAGTAAGAAGAGCTTACAGCGGGTTGATTTTACAAAAAAAGCCAGACAGCTTTTGATCGCCTTTGCCAAATGAGCCATTGCCGCTTTTTGTTTACTGCTAATGAAAATAATAGAATCTATTCTTTAGATGAACCCATGAAATAGTTACAGAATTGTTTTCCAGCTTGTGAATCTTAAAGAAGATCATTCAGTCTTGTGATAAACTGATTGAAAAGGAGGCACTAGCATGATTGATCAATGTAAAAAAAAGCAAAAAGCAGAGCTGGAGCGGCATACGTGAAAACATCATTCGGCTTTTCTGCCTTGCTGTCGCAAGGATTGTTTCTCGCATTCCTTCCTGTTTGGTTTATGCTTTTTTCGTATCTTCACCCTGTGGTCATTGTTGTTGTATGGGCGACGCTGACCGCGCTTGTTTTCTTACTCGTGTACGGCTTTCGCCAGGATACAATTGATATACCGGCAAAGTTTTTAAAACGGATAATGGCCCTTTACACAGCGGCGCTGCTCATTCTGCTGTTTTTTCGGCCATCAAATCAGACTTATGAGAATATGAATCTTATACCATTGCACACAATCCGCCTTTTTTTAAGCGGAGAGGCAGATATATTTGTGGCCTTTTACAATATAGCCGCAAATGTCGTGCTGTTCGTACCATACGGCATGTTTTGGATGCTGACAGCGTCCCCTTCCCTTCTGCAGAAAACGCTTGTACCCGTTCTGGTTATTACCTTGATCGAATTGGTGCAGTTTGTTACCCACCGGGGCAGCTTGGATATAGATGACCTGATCTTAAATATCGCTGGCGTGTTCCTTGGATATGCGTTGTATCCATTGGGCCGGCGTGTTTTGCGTGTGATCCGCTAGCACTTCCAGAAACATAAAAATCCGGCAGACCTTCACGCAGGCCTGCCGGATTTTTGTGTTTTGCTTTTACTTATTCAGCTATAGGAAGCTTATTCACATAAGTACTGTACACATAGCCTGTCTGGGACGGGTTATCTGACACGATCTCCGCCCACTCTCCATCTTTAATAATGGTAACCGGCATGCCGCTCGCTTTGTATGTGTACAAGATGCTTTGACTTGTGCTTGGACCTGTGCGCACGTTTAAGCCCGGCGTGTTCGTGAAACCAATCGTATAGCGGCCAAAGTCTTGTTCGCCCATTGCCTGGTCAACCGTATACATATGGCCGGCAAATTTTGCACCCCAGTAAGGATCGGATGCGTACTTCACGTTTACGCCTGTTGTTTTGTTTCCAGGCACGGAGCCATTAAACCGCCAGTGAGTCGGTGTGAAATATCCCGCTCCTAAGTAATCTTTTGCAAGCGCCGTTACACCTTCTTCTACGGTTTTAAACACAGAGCCGCCAGTAGGATCAGAGTCGTACACTTTCAAGCCGAATAAATTATTGATCGTTTGTGCTTTATCACTCATTCCGTAATCACTTTCATGAATCGCCAGTGTAACGATCATAAGTGCGTTGACGTTATATAAGCTTTCTGCTTTTTTGGCCATCGTACCGAGGCCAATCAGTTTGCTTTTCGTTGTGGCATTTGCGTATTTAGAAAGGCCCATCTCCTGTCTTTCCGCCAGCACTTTTTGAATATAGGCATCAAGCTCGGCAGCGGTGTAATTCGTTTTCGTGCGGCCGGACAGGAATTGGAAATATTGATATTCACGCCCTGCCTGCTGACCTGCTTCATTGTAAAACGAGAAACCATCCCAGCTATAATACTTTGAGCCTGCCTGCATAAATGATGGTGCCGGTCCAGCTGTGTACGCGACTGTCTTGTTTGTGTCAACGTTATAAATGTGATGGACAATCAAACCATTTGATACAGAATAATAACCGCGCCCTTTTGCGCCTTCGTATGGTACAAGGCGTGTATCTTCCGGCTTCATAAAATACTCGCTTCCGCCAAGGTATACCTTTACGTATGCATCGGTCGAAGTAATATACTGCAGCTCGGTCGAAATGCCGCTGCTTCCAATCGCAGAGGCCGTCACATACGTTTTGGCCGTTTTCAGCGTTTCATCGGCATAAAGATCAACCGTCGCTTTACCGCTTTCCGGCTTGGCAAAAACCATGCCTCCATACTCTTTCATATACACAATTTTTCCATTTTCAAGCAGAAGCTCAGCCCCGTTTTTATCCATGGCTTGTTTGGCAGCATCAAAGGATTCATACGCAACAGCTGAAGGTGTAATCGTGCCAGCTGCATCAATCATCGCTGTTTCAAACGGCTTTACAATCGGCTCTGGCAGGTTTCCTTCAAGCATCCGGTAAATAAACGCAGCTGCTTGTCCGCGGCGCGCGTTATCCAGCGGACCAAATCGTCCATCTGTATACCCAGAAATGATACCTAAGCTGACACTTTTGCCGATTGCCACTCGATACGCCGAGCTGATATTGTCAATATCTGTAAAGTTCGGCTTTACATACGCGGCATCTTTCCCTAAATAGTTGAGCGCATTGCTGATCATAAGCGCCATATCCTGGCGGGTAATCGTTGCTTTTGGCGAGAAATTTCCGTCTGAACCGCCGTTAATGATGCCGGCAGCAGCCGCGGCATTTACATAAGGAGCCAGCTTAGCTGAAGCCGGGACATCTTTAAATCGCTCTGGTCCTTCCGGCAGCTGCAAGGCCCGGGCTAAAAACGTCGCGAATTCTTCCCGTGTGACGCTGTTGTCCGGCTTATATGAGCCATCTTCATAGCCGCTCATAATACCGGCTTCAATCACTGCACTCAGTTCTCTGCCAAGCGAATCGCCGGCCGCCTCTACATTATTTTCGGATAAAGGCACAAGCGGAAACAATAAGCTGGCCGCCAGCACATATGAACCTATTTTTTTCATTCTCTCCAAAACTCCCCTCACTGCTTATCTTGTATGTGCGTTTACAGCTCATAGCCGCCCTTTTTTCAAATAATTCCTTTAATACATCATACTGGAAAAAGAATCGCACTCCTACTCTTTTTTTCGGCTTTTCTTTCTTACTTGTTTAGAAGTCTGCCAAAGAAAAAAGGAAAGCCAGCTGGCTTTCCTTATGAATTAGCTAGATCGTATAATGAATCAACATCATAGCCTTTTGCTTTATAGTAATCCAAAATACCGTAGTAGAGGGCTTTAGCCATCACCGTCTGCCAGTAATCGGACTTTAGCTTGTCATTCTCCTCTTTATTCGTAATAAACCCTAACTCTACCAACGCGGCTGGCACTGTGTTGTATTTTAATACACCTAAATCCGTTCTTCTTACTAAACCGCGGTCTTTTAAATTCCAAGCCTGCAGCATACGGTTTTGAAGTTTTTCAGCAAGCAGCTTGCTGTCTGCTGAATTAGCCGTATTCGTGGCGCTGTAATAAAGTGTTTCCGTGCCGTTTGCACTTGAACTTGCTGCGGCGTTAGCATGGATACTGACAAACACACTACCGTTGTTTTTGCTCGCAAATGCAGCACGATTATTGATTGTGATAAATGTATCTGTTGAACGGGTCATCTTCACATTAAAGGGTGTTTGTTTTAACAGCTCGTTCACTTTCAAGCCTGTTTTCAGCACAACGTCTTTTTCCTGAAGTCCAAAGCCAATTGCTCCTGGATCCCGTCCGCCATGACCCGGATCTAAAATGATCGTTTGATTCGACAGGCGTGGATCACTTGCTGCGCTTTTTGTCTCTGTATCACGCAGATAAAAAGCATTAACGAAACCAACAACTTCCCCTGACTGAATATAAATCCAGTCACCCACTTTATGAGCTGCTGAAACTTGTGCATTTTCAGCTAGTTTTCCTTTTAAACCATAAGCGGTTGACGGGCCTGAGCGAATATTCAAGTCGCCCACATTCGCCCACATTGTCTTGCTAAAATCGTTCGTTTTGACTAGGCGAAACTCTGGATTGATGGCACGCGCAAGGAAAACGGCAAAGTCTGCGCGCTTCAGCAGCTGATCGGCACCAAATGTGCCGTCATCTACACCTTGAGCAATCCCGCGTGCTGTTAATGCTTTGGCTGCGCCTGACAGTGTACCGCCGAACGAATAGTCAAATGCTTTCGCCATCATGACCGCCATTTCGCCGCGCGTTACTGGTTTATCCGGCAAAAAGCGGCCGCCATCATAGCCCGAGAAAATCTTTTTATCTACCGCCGACTGTATATACCCGGACGCAAAATTCCCTGAACCTACATCCACAAAGTTAGTGGCTCTCTTTGTTCCATCCAACTGCAGGGCCCGTCCAATAAACGCCGCTGCCTCTGCACGTGTAACGGTCTTGTCGGCGCCAAATACTGTGGCGGATGATCCGTTTGCAATCTTTCCTTCGGCTAAATAATTAACTTCCTTTGCTGCACGGCTTGGCACATCAACAAACCCGGCTGCTTGAGCAGGCAGCCCGAAACCGGCCATTGATAGAATAAGGGCCAGTACCAAACCAATCATTGCTGCTTGTTTTTTCAAACCTTTTCCTCCAGTTCTCTTTTGTTACAAATTCCATCTCTCTATTGGTTAATTTTACATATTACATTATATTTTTCTATAATTTATCTATAATTGTAATCTAATTGTTATTTTTGATATCCAATAGTCATTATGTCCATATTTCTAAAAAATTACCTGTTTACTGGTTAAATGAAGATATTCTTCGAATCTTCTTATACTTTCGAACTATTAAGCCGATAATAAAAAGGGAGGTGAGACGTATGGATATCGCTGCTTTATCGACTGGTATAAGCCAGACTTCCCTTAACCAAAGTGTCAGCATTGCGCTGACGAAAAAAACGATGGATATGGCCCAGCAAAATGCCAGCCAAATGGTGCAAATGCTGCAGGCTCCTCATCCAACGCTCGGAAAATCAATTGACGTAAAAGCGTAACAGAAAAAGCAGCGGATCAATCCGCTGCTTTTTCTGTACGTATAATATAAAATGACAATGGTTTATCGCCTTCATATCCTTCTCCGTTATCAATTACACCAAGCTCTTTCACAAAATAATATAAAATGATGATATATTCCTTTAAGCTAGATGCAAGTACAACCCTTTCCTCATATTCATGATCCACCTCGACGACCTGCCCGTACCATCCCTTCGTATCCGGATCAAGGTCGATAGCAATAAAGTTGCCGCCTCCATCATGCTGAAAAGGAATTTTGTTGGACAGCATTTCATTATTTTTCACATAACCAGCCGGGATGGATCGAATCGGATACCGTCCTTTTGTATTGCGGCCCGCAAAGTCGACTTCACGGACAATTTCATCCCAGTTCATCAGCGGGTTTCCCCCAATATGCGCATACGCTGCGCCTTCTTGTTCAATATCTTCTATCCACTGATCGGCGTCGTTACCGTTATAAAGCGTATAAAGCATAACGAAGTCTTCAATCGGTTCTGCCTCATAATGGTTAAAAACCGAAAAAATCTGTCCTCTTTCATTTCCTGGCAAAAGCGGTGTGCACAGCCTGCCAAATGTTCCGCTTAAAAAAGCATGGTATTCTTTCCAGAGTTCTTCAAATGGCATTGATTTGTATGTATCGATAAATTCTTTTAAACCTGGTACGGAATGATACACACCATATTGATCATGATCACTCTTCGCTTCAAGCATTGCAGTCCCTCCATTGCTTTGTTTAAAACTTATACCCACCCTTTTTTCTCACATAATGAAGTAATATGCGCCAGATGATGACGGCCATGCCAGGCATAAATGCCAATGTTTTCGCCGATCGTTACATGGCCCGAATCAGGATGGATGAATGTTTTATTTACATCGTTTTTCGTGAGGCTTGATAGAAGCGCTGCCCATCGCTCATGCAGCGCTTCAAGTAAAGAAAGAGACACTTCAACGGGCAAGTGGCTGTCTGCCAGATTCGCCCACGCCGCCTCATTATACAGCTTGATAACAGGTGTGGCTTCAGTCAGGGCCAGTTTAAAGCGGATAAACGCATTCATATGACTGTCTGCGAGATGATGCACAACCTGCCGTACTGTCCAGCCGCCGTCCCGATAAGGTGTATCAAGTTGTTCATCTGTCAAATGTTCTACCGTTTGGCGCAGCAGCAAAGGAAAGGTTTTAATATCCTCTCTCCAGCCATTGATTACGTTTTCCGTTAATTCATCAGGCCGGGCAAAGGAGCCAATTGGAAATCTCTCATTCATTGCTTTTTCCTCCCCATTTAGTATCATTTCAGCAAGAAGCTGCTGCTCTATAAGCATTTAAACCGGAGCAGCCGCCATCCTTTTACTGATAAAAGTCAATGTATCACCCCATGCTTTTTCTGCCGATGCTTGATCATAGTTTGATGAAAAAGGATCACTGAATCCATGACCTGCTTCATACTGAATCGTGTGGATCAGCGGGTGATTGAGCGCTTTGATTACCTCACTCACTTGAAAAGACGGCTCCTCACTCGGAAAAAACAGCAGGACCGGACAGGCAGCCGATATGTGCAGATAGTTTCGAATACGAGAACTATAAAACC
The DNA here is from genome assembly GCF_032341995.1 of Domibacillus sp. DTU_2020_1001157_1_SI_ALB_TIR_016. Taxonomy (NCBI): domain Bacteria; kingdom Bacillati; phylum Bacillota; class Bacilli; order Caryophanales; family Bacillaceae; genus Domibacillus; species Domibacillus sp. DTU_2020_1001157_1_SI_ALB_TIR_016. Next base: position 845,876 of record NZ_CP135439.1, on the reverse strand, counting down.
CGATAGTCCCCGTCAGGCCTGCTTCCTCGCTACAAAGCCACGCGACAGTTGCTCCTGCACTAAATCCTATTAAAAAAACTTGTTTATATTTCTGTTTGCACGCAGCAATTAGTGCTTTCACCTGCTCTGCTGCCTTGTGAAAACCAACATGTTTCATAAAAAAAGTATAAGCTTCACTTTCCTGCTCATAGGTGAAGGGTGCGGCTCTCCCAAGTAAATTAGGGCATTGTATATCCAGTCCTTTTACCGACAGTTTTCTGCAGATGCCTTCAATATGCTGATTGATTCCGTATATTTCATGCAGAACAATGGCGACCGCGTTACGAGCCATAAACTGGCTTTCCCTTCTCCAAATTGACCTGTTCAAAATGCTCAACCTCAGGAAACGGTTCGTAAAAGTGATGCAGCAGCTCTTTCCATTTCCCATACTCAGACGATTGTCTGAATCCGTCCGTATGATCTTCAAGCTGTTCCCACTGAACTAAAAGTAAGTATTTCCCCTTCACTTCCAGGCAGCGCTGCAATTCATGTCCTTTATATCCTTTCATCGAGGCGATAAGCGGCGACGCCTCGCGAAATACTTCTTCGTATTTCTTTTCCATTCCTGGCCTTACCTGCAGCATAACCGCTTCTGTTATCATTCTGATCGCTCCCTTTCCCTTCTATTGCTAAAACCTTACTAAAAAAAGAAAAAAATAGCAAAAAGCCCGGCAGAAGCCGGACTTAAAAGAATGTATTTCTATTTCGTTAAAATTGATTCCATGAATTCATTCATTTCTTCACTCAGCGCATTTAAATCCTCAATAAGCGCACTAAACTGGGCGACAAGCTCCGCCTGCTCGGCAGAAGATTCTTTGATCCGGCTTACTTTATCAGCCAGCGTACCAATGTTATCCGTAATCGCATGCAAAGAAGAAGTTACATTGTTTGTGACAGCAGTTGTTTGAAGAGCCAGCTTACGTACTTCGTTGGCTACAACGGAAAAACCTGCTCCGGCTTCTCCTGCCCGCGCGGCTTCAATGGACGCATTCAGCCCTAAAATATTGGTTTGCTGCTGAATTTTATGAATCTCACTCGCTTCCTGAACCGTTTGTTTCGTCCGGTCTAAGGATGCCTGTGACTGAGCAGAGATTTCTTCACTCGATGCGGCCAATTCCTGCGATTGGGCGGCAACCGTTTGAATACTGTTTTGCAGCCCTTCCGTAATGGAATGCATCCGGCTAATAAATGATTCCAGCCTTTCCTGTTTTTCAAGCGGCGCCGCTGTGGCAAGCGCACCGATGATCTGTCCGTTTTCATCCCGAATAGGAAACGCTTTTGCCTGCAATGCGATCCCGTAGATATGCTTTGGTATAACCACCGAGCTGCTTTTGCCCCTTAAAGCCCTGCGGAGATTTTGGTCCTCAGCAGGAATAGGATCCCCCTTTTTCAATCCAAAATCTACTTTCGGCGTTGGCAGGTAAGCAAGAAACTTTTCTTTATCTGTAATTCCTACCATTGTATCGTCTCCAACAATATGCTGTAATTCCTTTACAGCTTCCACCCATCCATTTAACCGGCTCATCTAAATCCCCTTCTTTATAAAAAGCTTATTCTCCTGTATATATCATCTTACTCCTAAAATATATAGAGGTGTTTTGTAATGAACAGGCATTTATGATCCTGAATAAATAAATCCATCAAAAAGAACCTCCAAACGCTGCTTGGAGGTCCTTTTTTCCCTTATTCGCTATTTAAATTCAGTTAAAATAAACTACTGAACAAAATATATTGATCTCTTAATTTTTCTTCATCGGATTTGTCGGCTGCGTCTCTCGTTACATCGCGTTCACGGGCTAAGATATAGACTCCGTCGTCTTCTGCGGCTAGTTTTGTTAAAACATGCATTGACTGAATATCTGCTGTACCAGGATCAAATTCGTGTAACGAAGCCATTTTTCATTTCCTCCTCTTAATTCAGTTTGATCTATCAGGCAACCTACTGAAAAAAATGAAAGAAGCTCGACATTATCCTGACATTTCCTTTTTGCACCGGCCCCGCCTGCGCCAAATACACTGACAGCCACTCACGCTATCCCGCCTAAGAACACACATGTCGTGTGTTCTTCTTTTTTACCCAGGCAAATCTATTTTCAAACCTTTTTCTATTATTTTTTATAAGATTATATATGTATTGAGCAGAACCTGCTGCCCAGGCTCAGCTCGTTCTTATACGGTCCTTCCCATCCTTACATCCAGCGCCGTTTTTACGACTTCATAATGATGCCCCTGCAGGCTCTCTAAACAATGCAGCAGGTGAAAAGGACCTGATCCATTCCATAAATGAAGCGCAAGCCGGCCAAGCTGAACCGCGCCGGCACTGAGGTCGTAGACTGAATCATCCTCTTCCCATTGAATGATCCAGTCAACCGGCGTTTCATGTGTGTCTAATTCAGATACTATATGTTCAAATACCATCGGCACGGCCAGCAAATAGCAGGCAGCCGCATATTCTAAATCGTACTGGGCAAATTCCCATTGAATTTGTGTTAATTTAAAATTGACGGCGTGGTGATCATCCACAAAATACATGTACACCGCTCCTTTTTTTCTTTACTTTTTGCGCAGCAGAACATCTTTTCAATATACCCACGCTTTCTTGTATTCATTCCCATCTAAAGGGGAGTGTTTCCAAAAAAGCCCCCAAGCCTATTTATCGTGTTATGATGTAAAAAAAGAAGGAGACGTATGATGAATCGTTTAAAGAAGTGGGCACGGCAGTTAAAGCGCCAGTTGTTTATGCTGTATTTCGCATGCCGCGATCCGCGGGTGCCCTGGTATGCAAAACTCTTTACTGCCTGCGTTGTCGCGTATGCATTCAGCCCGATCGATTTAATTCCGGATTTTATTCCCGTTTTAGGTTATATTGATGACATTCTTCTCGTCCCGCTCGGTATTTTTTTCGCATTAAAAATGATCCCAAAGCCGGTAGCAGCGGACTGCGAGGAACGAGCACAAAAGCTGATGAAAGATGGAAAGCCAAAAAACTGGACAGCAGGTGTTTTTGTGCTGCTTATCTGGGCAGCTGTTTTAACCTGGGTGGGACTATGGATTTGGCGACGGTAAAAAGTCCGTCTTCAGACAATTTTCTCACAATTTCTTCAATTCTCATTGACAAATCAGCCAATCGATAATACGATTGTAAAAAATGAAACGATAAAACGCTTTGATTGGGAGCATTAAGGAATCGTGATTGTCAAGAGAGCTGCCGCTTTGGTGAAAGGCAGTCAATCGCATCCCCAACTCGCCCATGAGCGGCAAAGCTGAAACGGCAGTAAGCTTTGACGGACGCCCCGTAATCAGCCTACAAGCGGGTTTATGCATTTGCATAAACCAATGAGAGTGGTACCACGGAAGGTTAACGCCTGTCGTCTCTTTACTAGAGATGACGGGCGTTTTTTATTGAGCCCGATACAGGAAAGGATGACAGAAAATGAAAAATGTAAACAAATACACGCGCAATTACTTTATGCCGCCGACAACAAGCTTAAAATGGACACAAAAAGAGTACATCACCGAAGCTCCAACATGGTGCAGTGTTGATTTGCGTGATGGAAACCAGGCGCTGATCATCCCGATGAACCTGCAGGAAAAACTGGAATATTTCCAAGTGCTTGTAGATGTTGGTTTTAAAGAAATCGAGGTTGGTTTCCCGGCCGCATCCGAAACCGAATATACATTTCTTCGCACATTAATTGAACAAGATTTGATTCCAGATGATGTGACAATTCAAGTGTTGACGCAGTCACGTGAGCATATTATCAAAAAAACATTTGAATCGCTTCGCGGTGCAAAAAGCGCGGTCGTTCACTTGTACAACTCTACTTCCCTTGCACAGCGTGAGCAGGTGTTTAAGCGTTCTAAAGAAGAAATTAAAGAAATTGCAGTCAGCGGCGCAAAGCTGTTGAAAAAATATGCAGCTGAAGTAGAAGGCAACTTTAAGTTCCAGTACTCGCCGGAAAGCTTTACAGGTACGGAAATTGAGTACGCGCTTGATGTATGCAACAGCGTCCTTGACGTGTGGCAGCCAACCGCTGACAACAAAGTGATTATCAACCTTCCGGCTACTGTTTCTATGTCTATGCCGCACGTGTACGCGAGCCAGATTGAATTCATGAGCGAAAACATGAAGTACCGTGAAAATGTGATTTTATCTCTTCATCCACACAATGACCGCGGCACAGGCGTTGCAGATGCAGAGCTTGGCGTACTCGCAGGCGCGGACCGCGTAGAGGGCACGCTGTTTGGCAACGGTGAACGAACTGGAAATGTAGATATCGTCACGTTGGCGCTTAATATGTATACACATGGTGTAGATCCGAAATTAAATTTGGATAACCTTCCGGCGATCCAGGAAGTGTATGAACGTGTTACCCGCATGACGGTTCCAGACCGCCAGCCGTATGCAGGCAAGCTTGTTTTCACCGCTTTCTCAGGTTCACACCAGGATGCGATTGCGAAAGGCATGAAATGGCGTGAACAGGAAGAACGCGAGCATTGGACCGTTCCATATTTGCCAGTTGATCCAGAAGATATCGGCCGCGAGTATGAAGGAGAAGTTATCCGCATTAACAGCCAGTCAGGCAAAGGCGGTATCGGCTATCTTCTTGAACAGGCATACGGCTTTGAACTTCCGCCAAAAATGCGTGAAACACTTGGCTATAAAGTGAAAAACGTGTCTGACCGCAGCCAAAAAGAATTGATGACAAACGAAATTCACGACATCTTTATGGAGGAATTTGTGAATGTAAGCGAGCCGGCTAAGCTAATCGATTATACATTTGAAGGAAAAGATGCAGTGAATATTACAATTGAAGTAAACATAAATAGCCAGTCAAGTGAATGGCACGGCAGCGGAAACGGCCGCCTGGACGCCGTGAATAATGCGATCCAAAAAGAGCTTGGCATTTCCTATAAAGATTTAACGTACAAAGAGCATGCCCAGGAAATCGGTTCACAGGCCAATGCCGTTTCTTACGTGAGCATCACATCTGACAATGGTGCTGTTTACTGGGGCTGCGGCATCGACCCGGATATCATGAACTCATCTATTAAAGCCCTGTTCAGTGCTGTAAACAATTTGTTGAAAGTAGAACAGGAACGCTTTGCAGCAACAAAATAATAGTAAAAACCCGTTCCCGGCTCGGGAACGGGTTTTGATGCTTCAAAAAAGCAGCTCCCTTAAAAGGAAGCTGCTTTTTGCGATGGTTCTGCTTTCACGCTTAAACTGACCGTATCGCCTATTCCATACTTTGGTTGAAAAACAGACTGGTGGACAGTCCAGTTTTCATTTTCCACTTCAATCGTATAGTGTATTTCCTTGCCTTGATATTGAACCGTCAGAACCGTTCCTTTTAAACCTTCTTCCTTTTCTCCGGCCAGCTTCCATTGTTCAGGGCGAACCGGGCATAGTCCCTCTTTTTTTAAAGACTCCGTTACTCCGATGTCCGGCCACCTTTCCCAAGGAAATTCATTTGGAATGAAAAAATCCTGCTCCCATTTTCCTTTCACCATATTACACTTGCCAACAAAGGAAGCGACAAATGCGGTTTCCGGTCTTGTGTACACAGCTTCCGGTGATCCGATCTGTTCAATTTTGCCGTGGTTCATCACCACAATTTTATCGGCCATTGCCAATGCTTCCCCCTGGTCATGAGTCACATATACAACGGATGCATGGGTTTCACGGTGAATACGCTGAATTTCATTGCGCATTTCCACGCGCAGTTCGATATCCAGGGCGCTGAGCGGCTCGTCCATCAGCAGTACATCTGGCAGCGGTGCAATTGCCCGCGCCAATGCTACCCGCTGTTTTTGACCGCCGGAAAGCTCAGCCGGGTAGCGGTCGAATAGCTGCTCAAGCCCCACTAGTTTTAATACCTGCTGCGCTCGCGCCCCTATATCCTGCTTCCACTCATCACGTGTATGGTGATGATGACGGAGCGGAAAAGCCACATGTTCATACACCGTCATATGCGGCCAAAGCGCAAAAGATTGAAAAACCATACCGATGTTTCTTTTCTCAGGCGGAACAAGCCGTTTTTTCGAAGCAGCCAGAAAGCCGTCTATATGGATATCTCCTGAAGAAGGCTTCATAAAACCAGCCAAAAGCTTTAAAAATGTTGTTTTCCCGCAGCCGGATGGTCCAAGAATGGCGGTAAATTCCCCTTTTCGTATGCTCAAATCCATTTCATGCAAGGCGGTAAAGGAGCCATACTGTTTTGTTACATTGTTGACTTCAATCATTGCTTTTTCATCACCTTTCGCTCCCACTGCCTGCTCAAAGCAGTAAAAAGCAGGCCGCCCGTTAAAATGGCCAGCACGAGTACGCTTGCAAAAGCAGTGGAATACGTTGTATAGCCTGCTTGTTCATAATTAAAAATCACAACACCAATCGTTTCCGATCCAGTTGACCAAAGCAGGCTTGAGACAGTTAATTCCGTCAGCACCATTAAAAAAACAAGGAGTGCGCCGCCGGCAAGTCCCGGAAATAGAAGCGGCAGCAAAATCCGCCGCCATTTGACCCAGCCATGTGCACCTGACACTTTCGCCGCTTCTTCCATAGAGGGGTCTACCTGCAAAAGTGCCGTATAGCTGCCTCTAACCTGCAAAACAAAAAAACGGGTAACGTACGCAATGAGCAAAATCCATACCGATCCGTAAAGGCCGGGATTCCAGCCTGGGATTGGCTGCATCCATGCAAAGATCATGCAAAGGGCCAGCACCGTGCCTGGCAATGCATAGGGAACTGTCACAAACAGCTCCATCCATTTTGCAAGAAAGCCATCTCCCCGATAACGCAGATAAGCCAAAGCAGTGCCCGCTACAAGACAGATGCCCATCGTGAAGACTGCCAGCCATACACTGTTCCACAAGGCAGAGCCAGTTTTGGCATCTTCTAAAAACACATAATAATAGTTTTCGAGCGACAAATTTTCAGGGCGGAAGGGGAGCCCGTATGCTTTAATAAGTGAAAGTGCCCCCATGGCAAGAAACGGCACCAGGCTTGTCACCCCTAAAAACAGCCATATGCCCGCTTCAAGAAGCCGCTGCGGGCGCGAAGCCAAATAAATGCGCGGATTTGTATCACGCACTACGGTTTCGGTGACCCGGCTTTTTTTCAGCAGCAGCCACTGTAGAAAGGTTCCGGCAAGTGCAATGGCGCCAAGCAAAACAGATAAAACGGCAGCGCGTGCAAATGATGATGGACCAAATCCAGCGATCTGCTCATAAATATAAGTGCTGAGCACACGAATATTAGCGGGGATTCCTAAAAAAGCGGGAATACCAAAGTTGTCCAGGTTGGTTAAAAATGCAAGGAGACCGCCGCCCGCAATACCGGGCAGGGCAAGTGGCAGCACAACTTTCAGCAGAACGTGTTTTCTGCCAGCTCCAGACGTTCTCGCTGCGTCTTCCAGCTCCCGTGGAATTTTGCGGAATACATCTACTGTAAACAAGTACACAAGCGGGTAATGAGACATTCCCAGCAGGAAGATGATGCCGCCCATGCTGTATAAATTGGGCGCCCAGCCGAACAGTGAAAATACAGGGCCGCTTTTTCCTAAAAATTGAATCCAAGCAAGCGTTGTGATATACGATGGAATAATAAACGGCAGAAAAATAAATAACTGCATCCATCGCTTTCCACGCAAATGAACATAGGCCATAATCCAGGCCATTGATACACCGAGGACAAGCGACAGTATAGTGGAGCCTGCTGTCGTATATAGGGTGTTTTTAACAGCTGTCCATGTAGCTGCTTCCTTCAATATACTTTCATAATGAGCCGAGGACCATGCACCATTATCAAGCAAACTAAGAAGGAGAAGACGAAATACGGGAACAACGAACACAAACACAATAAGCAGTAATCCAAGTACCATGAGCCATTTTTTCGTTCCAAAAAAAGAAGAGAAAGAAGGGGTTTCCCTTCTTCTTTCCGGTGCGACTGATTGAGGTGAAATCATTCTGCTTACCTTTACTGCTGGCCAAACATGCCGCCGAACAGCTCCTTGTCTTCTTCACGTGCTTTTAAAAGCTCTGACGTATCTGATGTAAGCACATTGAGTTCCTCTACAGTCCGCAGTCCTTCCGGTGCCTCGATCCCTTCCCGGATTGGCGTATAGCCAATTTCTGCTGCAAGCTTCTGCCCTTCTTCAGATAAAACAAAGTCTACAAAGGCTTTGGCGGTTTCTTCATTATCGGTGTTTTTCATAATGCCGACCGGCTCGGTGATAACCGGCACGCCTTCTTCTGGATAAACAAGTTCAACCGGCGACCCATCCTGCTTTGCACGTGCCGCTACAAAATCAACAACCATACCATATGTTTTCTCACCGGATGCAACGGCTTCAAGCACACCGCCGTTTCCTTTCGTAATGCTCATTTCATTGTTTTTCAAGCTCTTATAGAAGCCCCAGCCTAATTCCTCCTGCCGTGTGATCACACCTAAATTGTAGGCAGCAGCGCCAGAATAAAACGGGCTTGGCATAATACTTTTTCCTTTTGCTTCCTTTCCGGCCAGCACGCTCCAGCTCGTTGGCATTTCGGCCGCTTCGTTTGTGTTTACGACAAGTCCGGTGGCCATAACTTTTGTTCCAGTATAAGTGCCATCCGGGTCTTTAAAATCGTCGGGGATGTGTTCCGCTTCTGAAGACTCATAATTCATCAGCATATCTGCTTCTTTTAAGCTTTCAAATGTGACCGCATCGGCAACAAGCAGCACGTCCGCCTGTACACTCCCTGCCTGCTTTTCTGCCTGCAGCTTGGAAATGACTTCTTCTGTTCCTGAGCGGAATGTTTCCACTTTCGCTTCCGGATACTTTTCTTGAAATGCCGTGACAAGTGCCTGTGCATCTTCATCAGGCTGTGATGTATAAAAGCTGAGTGTGCCTGATACACCCGCTTCTTTTTCACCACCCGCTGCTTCCCCTGATTGCAGCGCCTCCTGTGAACATCCTGCTGAAAGTACGGCTAGTGCCAAAGATGGCAAAACATAATGACGCATGAAAATTCCTCCGCTTCTTTTTACTCCATTTTCTTGTCATTTATTGTAACGGTTCATTGTGAACCAAGAATAAAACAAAAATAAAAGTTATGTTGAGTTCTTGTAAACGAATGGAAAATCAAAAAAAGCTGTATATCAACGGTTTGGAGCCGATTGTAAAGGCACTGTAAAAAAATGTTCATCTTTTTTAAAATAAAAAGCAGCCTTTTAAAAAGGCTGCTCGCTGTTTATAACTATAAAGTAAATTTTCGGTTTAATTCATCCAGCTCGCCCGACATAACCTGCAATTTATCCACCTGGCTTTGTGTCACTTCCGCCAGATGATTCATTTGTTCGGCGGATGCTGTTACTTCCTCAATACCCGCTGCATTCTGCTCGGAAATAGCGGCTACTTCCGTCAGGGCATTAGACATCTCGCTTTGGCGTGTGAGTACTTCTTGAAGACGGCTTTGCATTTTTTTGATAGCATCATCCATAGAATGAATTTCCCCTGTAATATCCTTAAATGCTGCTCCAGTTTGATTTAATCCATTTTTACTTTCTTCCACCTGCTGAAGTCCCTGCTCCAGGAAAGAAGCCACCTCATTCGTCGTTTCATTTACACTTTGAACGATACGCTGAATTCCTTGAACGGATGTAGATACTTGATCAGAAAGCTTTCGCACCTCTTCCGCCACTACGGCAAAGCCTTTTCCTGCATCGCCGGCGCGCGCCGCTTCGATTGCTGCATTCAGCGCCAGCAGGTTTGTTTGATCCGCGACTCCGCTTATAAAAGAAACGAGTGCCTGCACTTCATTTGTTTTTGCTTCGAGCTCTGTTACTTTTTGAACGGATTGGCGTACTGTCACATGTGTTTTGTCCATTTGGTCAATGGCTGATGTCATCAGCTTCTCGCCTTCTCTCGTCCTCTGCATAACTTCATTAGATGAGCCCGAGATCGCGCTGCCCTGTTCTGCAGTTTCTAAAACAAGAGAAGAAAAGCGATTCATGCCTTCTGAAATGCCGGCTGCTGCTTCGGCCTGCTGCTCTGTGGCAGTTGCCATTTCCTCCATTGTCACCGCAATTTGGCTGCTCGATTCTTTCATATGGTGAGACATCTTATATAATGAATCGCTTTGGTCCCTCACCTCTACAGAGTGAAGCTGAATGTCTTGAAGCATACCTTCAAGCGTCTCAATCATGGTTTGAATCGACCCGCTCAGAACACCAATCTCATCATTGGAAGCAGCCTGAAACGTCTGTGTTTCCTCCTTTGCTTCATGAATGTTTCCATTTGAAACAAGCGCTGCTGCCCGATTTAGTCTTGCAAGTGGGTTCAGTCGTTTCGTCAGGAAAAAGAACAGGATGCCCAGCAGTAAAGCGAGTGCTCCTAAAAGCCCTGCTATAAGCAGCGGAATAGAATTCTTCATTACATTTTGAATGATGGTTTTTACAATATTGGCTTCTAGATCTACACCAAGCACCCCGACTACATTGCCACTGGCATCTTTAATAGGAGCAAAAGCAGACATGTAGTCGCCGTAGTCTGGATCACTCACAATCTCTGTGGCAGCTGTTTCTCCTTCAAATACAGCTGCTACGTCCTTATAGCCCGTTGCGGTCGTCGGTTCTCCGATCGCCACGGCATCTTCCGCTTTTTCCATGCCATCTACCATGATACCAAGTGAGTCCTGCCCGTCTGCCTGCAATGTATATACGTACATAGCACCAATTTTTTCTCGATAGTCATTGAGCTGAATACGCAGCTTTTCATACGTTTGATCTTTTTTTGGATTTTCTAAAAAATCACTGTACACTTCGGGATCAATGCTTTCCGCAATCCGCTCGGCATGCAGAACAGCCGTTTCGCGGACAGTTTGTTCAATCGCTTTCTTTGTGTTTATGTACATAAACGATCCGATCAAAAGAAACAAACCGATCAACAAAGCTGTAACTAGTCCGATGACGGTCCGTTTCAAGGACCCTGCTTTTTTCCTTTTCATTGTATTTCTCCTCACTCCGCCCTTTATTTGCTATATCCTTTATTACATCGGTTTTTATGAAACTTTTTAAAGAAGCAGGTAATTGTTCTTCCAAAAAATATACGTTTTGACTGTGACCCTTTTAGGTAAGTGTCATAGCCATTCGAATCATATCATGGCATTGAATGCCGTTTTCCCAAATTTCTTCTTTGTAATGTCGTAGAAAAAAATCGCGGTCAATGCCGATCATTCGAAAGCCGTACTTCTGATAAAAAGCAATCTGAGAAATGCTTGAATTACCAGTACCAACTTCCATTGTTTGATAACCCCCGGCTTTAGCTTGTTTGATCGCGTGTTCCATAAGCTGCCTGCCAATGCCGGTTCCTTGGCGGGTTTCCTCTACAGCAATATTAACAAGCTCTATTGTTTCAGGATTAACAGGCAGAAGAATATACGCACCAATGATTCTGCTTTCTTCTTCAAGTAAAAAGCACCGTCCCCGTTTTACGTATTTCTCTATGATAGACCGGGAGGGATCAGCCAGCAGCAGCAGCTTATACGGCGGTGCTTCCAATGGTTGAAGCAAGCGAATGTTCATCGAATCGTCTCCTTGTAAACGCTGTCTTTCTTTCAGAATCGCTTGGTCAGAAAAGAGAAGAAAATTCCTATTCCTTCTACATATTATTTTCATAAGCACAATCAGTAATATCATACCATATTTACCTTGTTACCCCTCGAAAAATCCTGCTTTTTTTAAAGACGCATGCCAATGCATCATACTTTTAAACTATCAAAACGTTTGAATAAAGTAAAAAAAGGGTATAGAGTCATGGATAAACTTTTACATATTCGATTATTAAGCTGCCGGCATATAGGAACTGGGCACGAATAAAGGAGAGCTTATGGAATTTTTACAAGAAAAGCACGCTTCCTCATTATTGGTTTATACACTGGACCTTATTGAAAACGGGGCTGTCATCACAAATGCTGCTAAGCCTGACAATCCCATTGTGTTTGTCAACAAAGGATTTGAACGCGTAACAGGGTATTCAAAGAAAGAAGCGGTCGGAAGAAACTGCCGGTTTCTGCAAGGAGAAGAAACCGACAAAAGCAGCATCTCCGAAATGAGAAGAGCGATTAAGCTTGTACGCCCATTTGAACGTACACTTTTAAACTACCGTAAAGATGGCACACCGTTTTGGAACCGGATCAATATTAAGCCGGTCCGGCTGGATAACACGCTTTATTTTATCGGCCTCCAGTACGATGTGACGGATAAAATGAACTTGACTGTAGATATTGAAGCGGCAAAAAAAGAAATTGAAGATTTATCTATTCCCATTATTTCTCTTGATAATGAAACGATGGTCGTACCGCTTGTCGGCCAAATGGATGCAAACCGGTCTTTTCTGCTTATCGATAAGCTTTCTGACAAACTGTTCAAAACAGAAACGGAGCATGTGATTGTGGATGTGACCGGCCTCTATCTGGATTCTAGTATGACGGAGGAATGGATACAAAACCTTCGAAACACCGTTCGGCTGCTGGGAGCGGAGCTGATTGTCAGCGGCGTTTCTCCCAAAACGGCCTTTTACTTTAACCGGACCATGAACGATATCGCTGACATGCAGTTTTATTCCAGTCTGCAGGTGGCGCTCGGCAGCATTAAACGGAACCCACCGGGCAGGTTGTGAAGACTACATAGAAAAAAGCACTCCAAATATGGAGTGCTTTTTATTTTCTTATTGAGCGGCTTCGGTCGCTGGTACACCAGCAGGCTGTTCAAATGGTTCTTTTACATTTGCGCTCGATGTAGCTGTAACCGGTTCAAAGTTAAACGGCGCTACAATTTCTTTTTCAAAATCGCTAACCAGCATTGTGCCTTTTTTGCCCGTCAAATCTTCATGACGGATTGTTAATGTCATACGATCTGCTGACAATGTATAAGACGTGGGGTTAATTTCGTTTTCTGTGCCATCACTGTAATCAAGAGAAAAGTAAAGCAGGCTGGCAATTTCTCCTGGCGTATAATCGTCTGGTACTGCTTCCTCTAAAACAACCTGTGTAGAGGTAGCTGATGTAACAGTCGCTTTGACTGGAACTGGATAATACGAGTTTTCAAATTCAAACATAACTGCAGCATAAAGCAGGTTCGCAAACTCGCCACGGGTAATGTTTTGATACGTGCCATAGGATGTTGCTGTTTTTCCGTTTGTAATACCTGTGCCGTATAAAGCCTCGATATATGGCTGGAATACACCGCCTACGTCTGTAAACGGAGTTTCTTCCGCATAATCTTGAAGTTCAAACGCAGTAACAAGGAACTTCGCCATTGCACCACGGCTCAGCGGCTCGCCTGGCTTGAATTCCGTTTTCGTTACGCCGGAGACAACTCCGTATTCTACAAGGGCATTCACCGAACCTTTAACCCGAGTATTTAAATCTTTAAATCCAGCATCCGGCGCGCTTTCTGTATCCAGTCCAAGCAGATTGGAAAGAATAACGGCAGCATCTCCGCGCGTCAGCGTCTGCTGTGTACCAAATTTTGTTTCAGATACACCGTTAATGGCTTCGATCATATATAAAAACTCAACCGCTTCCGCATATCGGTCCCCGACATCTGTAAAAGGAAATTCATAATCTGCATGATCTGCTGCGCTTGCAGGTGCTGAGAAGCTTGCAACAGTGACAGTAGCGGCAGTAGCGGCGGTAAAAAATGTGTACTTATTCAAGTATGCTAGTCTCCTATCTAGTGTGTTGAGCTGATTTTAGCATTTACAGGCAGACACGTAAATAGTTCGCTAGCATTGGAAAAATGAGTATGCTTTCAAGGTATAATGGCACTTGTTGAAAACAAGGATCAATTTCATTTTTTTGACTGTTTTACAGGGCCTTTGTAACGATCTCTTATTCTACCTTCCTTAGAACATTTCACCTAAACATGAAATTATATTTACTGCAGTTCGCCATTTTAGAAAAAGGCTCCGGTTTCGTATTCTCTATTTCTGGTCAGCAATGACAACATCGGCTGCGGTCGGTTTTATTCCTTCCATCTTTAGTCCAGTGTATAAAACGAGGAGGAGAATTTGCTGAGAAAGACATCGTTTTTTACACATTTTAGCATAGAGTACTTCATTTAATTATTTTTCCTTATTTGTTTTATTTTTTAAAAGTGAAACAAAGCTTGTTATCTTTTTTAATAAATAGGTTTTTCTTCCTAGAAAAGAGGAGAGAATTGACCGATAATAAGGATAGGAATGTGTAGAAACGAGGAATTCTTTATGTTTACGTTATCCGCTCCATCAGGATATATCGAGCTATCCGGAGATCATTCACTTTCACTTGTACTGTTGTCCATTTTCATTGCATGCCTGGCTTCCTATACGGCTCTCTCTCTCTACGAACGAGTGCGAAAAAATAGTTTTTTCCACCAGTCGATTTGGCTGCTTTTATCTTCTCTCTCAATGGGATTTGGGATTTGGTCTATGCATTTTATCGGCATGAGTGCTTTTTCCATGCCTATGGAGATGCATTTTGATTATGGCTGGACCTTTCTTTCTATTGTGCCGGCGATTCTCGCTTCTTTTTTAGCGTTTTATTTAGTCAGCCGGTCCAGACATTCTCTTTTTTCGTTTGTTCTTGCCGGCGTGACAATGGGGATCGGCATCGCAGCCATGCACTACACAGGCATGGCTGCGATGGCTACAAATGCCATCTACCGATATCACCTTGGCCTGTTTATTTGGTCTATTATCCTGGCCATCTTCGTGTCATTTATCGCGCTATATGTTTTTTCCCGGTTAAAAAAGCTAATGGAAAAATGGACGTTCAAGCTTGTTACGGCTCTTTTAATGGGATTGGCCGTTTCGAGTATGCATTACACCGGTATGAGTGCGGTCACTTTTTTTGCTTTACCTTCCGCTATAACGGGCAGTCATGCTGATCATGCCAATATGAATATGCTCATTATACCGGTAACCGCCGGAATGTCTTTTCTGCTCGTCCTGCTGCTGTTTTCGAGCATATTAGACCGGTATATTGATTACCGCATCAGTTATTTCGACGGACTTACCCGCCTGCCTAACCGTCGCTTGTTTGAAAAAATACTCAATAAACCAGCTGAACGATGCAGTTTAGCGATCTGGCATTTCGACAATCTCGAACAAATCAACCAAAGCTACGGCTATGCATTCGGCGAGCAGGTTCTTCAGCAGGTTGCATGCACACTGCGGGAAGCGCATCCGGGCTTTACCGATTTATATCGCATTGATGAAAATCGCTTTGCTTTTCTTGCCCCGGCAGTCGAACCGGATATTTTAGTTCAGGCGATGAAAACAATCGCATTAAAATGGAAGGAACCCATAGAGATCGAGGAAAAATGGATTGAACTCACTTCCGTGTGCTCCGTTTCTTCGGTCAGCGGGACGGATACAACTCATCAGCTGTATGCAGAAGCGATGGCTGTATTGGAGTACCCTCTTCTTTCATACAATCATGACGTTGTTTTATATGACCCGGCCGTTCATGCATTTTCCTTTGAACAGGAGATTTTAGGAGGGCTTACACGGGCAATGGAAAAAGACGAGCTTTTCCTCGTCTATCAGCCTAAAATCATGGCAGATACAGACCGGCTTGCCGGATTTGAAGCACTCATTCGCTGGCGTCATTTTGAACATGGAATGCTGTCGCCAGGCATTTTCATTCCAATTCTCGAACAGCATCATCGCATCAATGAGCTGACAGACTGGGTCATTGACCGGGCGGCCCGGCAAATTGCTGAATGGGAAAAAAGCGGGCTTCCTAATCAAAAAATTGCTGTAAATATTCCAGGCAAGTACGTAACATCTCCCCGTCTAAAGGCGACTTTAAAAAAAGCGCTTGAACGTTACCATGTAAATCCGAAGCAGCTTGAGCTTGAGATAACGGAGACAAGCGTGGTGCAATCTGCTGAAAGTGCCATCCGGGCGATCGGCTCGTTCCGCGATCAAGGATTTTCTGTAGCGCTTGATGACTTTGGAACAGGCGTATCGTCACTGTCTTTTTTGCGTCAGATGCCGATTACAACGCTCAAAATTGATAAATCATTTGTTGATCGGGTGCCGCTTTCAGAAAAAGATTCTGCTATTTTAAACGCCATTATTACACTTGGCCAGTCGCTGAATTTGCATATTGTCATTGAAGGGGTTGAAAAAGCGGAGCAGGTACATTTTCTAACTGAAACCGCCCGTTCCCTTATTATACAAGGCTACTATTACGCTAAACCAATGGTACCGGATGAGCTTGCCGAATGGCAGACCCGTTTTTCAACGGCATCCGGCGTAAATTAATCCATTATAAAAAACGGCTGTCTCTCATCGAGACAGCCGTTTTTTGTTTTCATTTAGAATAGAAACCACAACTGCAAGCCGGGCAGCCAATGCTTGTTTTTCCTCGCTACCTGGCTGCTTCTATATAAATAAGCATTCCCCATTCTGCCTGCTGAATTGATTCTTCGGTTGTGGAGCTTGCGGCTCCGTTCACTTTGTTCATTCCATATCCCCAGATAGCTTTTCGTTCACCCGGTTTGATCTTCAAGCCTTCGTCGCCGGCATTCTCAGCAAGATCAGCTGCCCAGCTTATGGATGTGTCACTTGGAACATCAACGGATGAAGAAAGCGATAATTCATTGCCATTACAAGCAATGGTCACAAGCTGGCTGTTTTTATTTGACAGATCGGGCTGAAGCGAGAAGCTTATCTCTTTAATGTCCCCTTGCGGATCATTCGACAGCCGACTGCCTTTCTGCGCTATTTTGCCGTTTTGCCATATATCGAATGTAACAGCGACATCGGACGGCTTATTTAATATAACGGCATCGCCTTGAATATGGAGGTGTGGCTGTAAAGCTTTTTCTCCTCCTTTAAATAATTCACTGGCTTTGACAGTGATCACTTCTTCCCCGGACTGCTTTTTTTGCTTTAAACCCTCTCCCTGTGAACAGCCGGCAAGCAAGAAACCCGCCGCCAGCATATATGTCCATTTCTTCATTTCTTCCCTCCAAGATTCTGCCTGCCCTTGAACCATATAAGCGGAATCATCCCGCTCTTCGTGTCCAACCGTGGTATACGTATAAACATCCGGCTGGTCCGGCAGAAAAAATGATTTTCTTAACGATGCTGCTTCCTGCTTTCATCAATTATTGCACCTAACTTGTAATGGACAACTTCGCTGCCCGGGAAGGAAGCTGTTTTTTGTTTAAATCCTTCCTGCCCCCAAATAAAAAAAAGAAGCAGCACAGCGGCTGCATGTAAAAAGGATAAAACGGCTTAGTCACACTGTTTTTCCTCATAAGGATGTTCATGTTTTGTTTCTTGCTGACGTTTATAGGAATGCGAATCAAAAGACTGGCTGAGCTGAAGATCATCATACGGCGTGTAGTAATTGTCCGGCAGCGACTTCTTTTTAACAGCTCTCACAACCAAAAATATGGCAACGGCCATAACCATTAGGATAAAAAAGGCTGGCATCTGATCGCTCCCTCCTATGGGTGTTGTCACTATTTTATACCATTTTTGGAATATAGACCATGATTATTTCCAGCTTTTATGAATCTCGCCCGGCAGTTCGGTCTAAAATCCGGAAGACAATAGCCGCTAAAAGCACAGCTGATAAAAATAACAGAAACGTATTTACATTGAAATTTTGATGATTGATGTGAATGGAAAGCCCGGTTGTAATATTCTGTACGTACTGTTCATCCCATGTGCCGTAACGGTTCAAAAGTGCCTGCCTGATCACGCCGCGGTACGCTTCAAGTGAATGATGCCGGTAAAAAAGGGCAGCTGCTAAATGGGTAAGCAATAGAAGAATACTCATGCAATATGTTCTGGCTTGAAAAGAGTAGCGGCGCAGCAGTGTCCACCAGAGCACTGTCATCACGATGAACAGAGGGATAAGCCCCATTAAGATCAGCAGAGCGGGATTGCCGTTACCGGATGAGGCCCCGGGAGCCGGCGTCATCCAATATCCCAGCATAAACAAACCAAATACGATCAGTGTGAGGATGCATAACGTTACCTTTACCGCTTTCATTTTATCACCTCTTCGCCAGCATACCTTTTTTTCAATTTTTTGTAAATTCCATTTTAAAGAAAAAGCTGTCTCTACTAAAGACAGCTCTTCCTGTTTTATTTTCCATACACCTGGGCTTCTGTCACATATCCTTCTTTTATGAAGGTCTTTATGAAATAATTGGGTTACCTTTCTTTTTTTGTTATTATTTTATTAACAAAACCATCAAAATCGAGGTGTACAGATGAAAGATATTGAGCAGGCAGTGAGACGACTGCTTCCGGAAGAATGGCAGGAAACTTTTTTAAGTACACAGAAAGATATCATTGAATTCTCGTTTACATCAGATGGAGAGCTTCCGCTGATGACATCAAAAGCAGGCGGCTTCGGATACATACCAAACAGCATGGAGTTTCCAGTAAACCGAGAAGGCATGCCCCTATCGCTTCTGGCACAAATTAACTTTGCGGAATTGCCGGCACTTGATCCCTATCCTACCCATGGACTGCTGGCCTTTTACGTGGATTACTATGACGATTTGATTGGCGTTGATTTTGATGACTATGAAAATAAAGACGGCTACCGGGTTTTTTATTTTGAATCATTTTCTGAAGAGAGCTATTCTCGTGAAGAACAAGCAAACATGCACACGCCCTTTCAAGACGAGGAGCAGTATCCAATTGTTGATACGGAACTAGCAATGATTCCTTCACTGTCCAAACAAATTTTGCTGGCGGACACGGTAGAGTTTGAAAGGACCTTTCACATGAGCAAATTTGACTTTGACGGCTTTGATCCATACGATGAAAAATATGAAACGCTCATCGGGTTCGGCACCCAGCTCGGCGGCTATCCAAGCTTTACTCAGACCGATCCGCGCGAATACATGAAAGACGGAAAAGAAAACGATATTCTCCTGTTTCAGCTGGATTCATGTTTTGGAAGCGGACAGGACTGGGAAATTATGTGGGGCGATGCCGGCATTGGCAACTTCTTTATTTCACTGGAGGATTTAAAAGCGAAAAAGTTCGAAAATGTCTGGTACAATTGGGACTGCTCCTGAAGAATGAGCTTTTCCCTATTTCCCTCATGGAAATAGGGAAAAGTATCTTCAATAAAAGAGACTCTGCCGGCAACAGGGATGTAGAAGGCTTTTTATGCCGTTACATATTCTTTTAAAGCCTGAATCTCTCCCATTTCTTTTCCCCCTTTTTTTCGCTGAAGCTATAATTTCTTTTCTGCTCCTTACTTACGTAATATAGTGAAGTTTGACATTTCAGTAAATGAGGAATTTAAGGGTATTTTGTAGAATAAAAGCTAAGCCGCAGAGCCGCTTCCAAAAGAGGCCCGCGTCCGCTTTCCGCTTATCATAAAAAGGGAGCAAGAAAGCTTTTCTTATGCAGTCCGACTGGTTCTTTTTCGAAAAGCGGCAAATTGGATGGTGCCAGAAACAGCCCAATCGTATGAAACGGCATCACATCCGCTTCCTTCCATCTGCGGGCGATCCAGCTTCCATCAGCCATTTCTAACAAATGTAGAGACGGGATGTGCTTAAGTAAAATAAATTTCGTTAAGATCCACACATACACTGCCCATATCAATACTTTTCCAGCATACATACCTTTTACTCCTTTGATTCATTCCATCCAGCTTGTCCACCTTGATTTTTCAAGATGCTCCTTCCACTGCAAACGCCGTTTTTTGCAAACCATCAAAGGTTTATAAAAGACGGCGCTGCTCCTTTCAGTGATGACTGCTGCTATCCTTAAATCAGCCGTTTAGGTGATCACCCCATCCGCTTTTAAAAAAGCGGCAGCATCCCGGTGAACTTGCTCCGAACCCCTGCCGAGCCAAATCAAATGCCCCCATGTATTGTACAGTTTCAATGCAGCAGAAGGAATATGCGCTTTTGCAAAATAAGCGTGAGCTGTAGATACAGAGCGGTCGTTCAAGCTTGCTTGAATGAGTACCGGACAGGAAATACGGGAAAGATCCTTTTCTGTAAGCATTCCGGAGCTTTTTAAATCCATAAGAAAGCCTGTGCCAGATCGCTGACGGCAGTTCATTTTTCGCACCTCTTCGATGTCCTCTTTTTCCACAAGGTGCTTTCCTTCTGCATACGTAAGCGTGCTGAGTGAAAAAAACATTGGCCTAAACGACAGGCGCGGAAATGCAGTGCCGACAACTGAAAGCAGCTTCCACGTCAGCCACTCGAACGGGGGGCGAAAAATAACCTGAGAGGTTTTATATTCGGTATGTTCAGCAGTCAGCCATTTGCCGACAACTGCGCTTTGCAGGGTTAAAGTCCGTACTTTTTCTGGAAACAAGCCGGCAAACTTAACGGCGGTTGGCCCGCCGGCTGATATGCCGATGACATGCACCCGGTCAATGCCCAAATGATCCAGCAGTTCAGCGTAGCGTCCGACCGCTTTCTCGAGCGGGGCAGGCGTTGTTAAACCATAGCCTGCCCGCGACGGCGTAACGAGCTGAAATCCACGCTCTAAGAGAGGTGCATAACCAAATTCCTCGTAGCAGTTGGAATGCCCGCCATGCACAATGAGTACCGGCGTTCCATTTCCAACCTTTGAATACTCAACGATATAGTTGTTTGTTTCATATGTTCCGATGATTCGATTCAACCTGCTTCCTCCTTGTCGAACAAGCCGGGAGATCCATACGCTGTATAAACACTTTTGGCTTCTCCTCTTTTTGGTATAGTCTTTCCCATTGAAGTCCGTTTCTCATGCTGACACCGATAATTTTTCCGCTCCTAAACAAACACTTCAAGCCTGTCAGCTTCCCATAACCCGGGCAAACCCATAAAAAGCACCCATGGCTCCAAGCAGGGCAAGGCCGAGAAGCACAGTGCCGGTCGACAGTATCAGCGTGCGCGCCGTCTATTTCTTAAACCGCACGAGCGGTATACAAGCGGTAAAAATGCTGAGCGCGGTAAAGCCGGCGATGAGCCAGCCATGCGCGAAAAGAAGTGAAACATCTACGATAAACAGGATGGTGAGAACACACTCGGCCAGAAAAAAAGTGCCCAGCACTCCAGCTTTCATACGATCCACTCCTTCATGACCAGCATTATGCCGGATGAACATCATCGTCTATCTCATCCGAAAAGGCTTCTTCCGAGAGCACCCGAATGCCATGCCGCCGCAGCAAGGCCGTTGTGACTCCAGCTCCCGCTATTTTTTCGCCTGAGAAGCTTCCATTGTAAATAGCTCTGCTGCCGCATGACGGACTGTTTTCTTTTAATACGGCCGCCTCCGCTCCGATTTCCTGGGCGGTTTTAAGTGCTGCCCTCGCACCAGCAACGTACATATCCGTTACATCATTTCCAAACTGATCGATCACTTTGGCCCGTCCATCGAGCACATCTTCTCCGGTTCCGCCGACAATTTCAGCCGGCGGACGCGGCGTTTGAAATCCTCCCAATAATTCCGGACATACCATCACAGCTTTTTTCTCTTCAACGAGCTGGCGGATTCGTTCATCCAGCCGGTCTGTCCCGTTATAACGCACTTTCATACCCGCCAGGCAAGAACTGACCATGATCATGTTTCTCACACTCCACTTGCATGTCTTTTCCAAAGAATAACATAAAGAGCGGGTAAAAGCGTCTCTCCCGCTATTTTGGGCAAAATGATTTACACTGGAGAAAAGGAGTGAATGTTATGGCAAAGCATATCTTTACCCTATCAGCTGACTGGCCAGGCGGGCGCAACGACAGCGGTACGATCCAGTCTGGCCATTTAAAAACGAAGGTGTCGATTCCACCTGAAATGGATGGTCCCGGCATTGGCACCAATCCTGATGAGATGCTGCTTGGCGCAGCGGCCACCTGCTATATTATTACGCTGGCGGCAATGATGGAGCGCAGCCGGCTGGAGAAATCATCTCTTACAATGACCTCCGAAGGTGTAGTGGACGTAACAAACGGCGTGATTACATATGAACGCATTATCCATAATCCGCAGATTGTGCTGCCAGCGGATGCAACAGAAGCCGATGTGCAAAAAGCGCACCGGCTCGCGGAAAAAGCGGAATCATCCTGCATGATCAGCCGAGCTGTTAAAGGAAATGTCGAAATTGAACTGAGGGCTTCCGTTCAAAAAGTGCTATCATCGTCTTGAGGAGATGAAATGATGAAAACAGTTGTTATAATTGGCGGCGGCATTACGGGCGTGACCGCACTTTATCACCTGACAAAAGAGCAGCCGGACTGGAACGTCGTGCTCATGGAACAAAATGAGACACTTGGCGGAAAAATCCGGACAGTCAAAGAGAATGGGTTTACGATTGAAACTGGGGCGGATTCGATGGTCGCCCGGAATGCCGGCGTTCTGCCACTCATTGAAGAGCTGGGTCTTGGAAATGAGCTTGTCTATAATGAAACTGGTGTATCGTATTTATATACAAATAATACTCTTCACAAAATTCCTGAAGAAACGGTGTTTGGCATTCCAACAAGCATCGAATCGCTGAACGAAAGCACGCTTCTGTCCGAAGAAGGAAAACGAGCGGCACTTTCTGATTTTGATAAACAAGACAATCCGTTTGGCCCGGAAGATTCGGTCGGTGACTTTTTAACCTATTATCTTGGCCCTGAAATTGTCGAGCGACAGATCGCTCCAGTCCTCTCCGGCGTTTATTCCGGGAATTTGAGCAATTTAACGATGAAGTCAACGCTTCCGTACCTGCTTGATTATAAAAACGAATACGGGAGTATCATCAAAGGATTTTCTGCCAATAAAGAAACGTTTCTCGGTGATAAAGCACGAAAAAAATTCGTTTCCTTTAAAAGCGGACTCGGTACACTGGTCGACCGGCTCGCAGAACGTTCACCGTCGGCCCGTATCTTAACAGACACAAAGGTAACAAGCCTTCAAAAAACAGGGAATGCTGTTTCGGTTTCGCTTCATACTGGGGAATCGCTTCTGGCCGATGATGTTGTACTCGCCATCCCGCACGATGCGGCGCAAAAGCTCTTAAATGATCCGGTGCTCGATACTCATTTTAACGAGCTGAAAAATTCTTCGCTTATCTCGGTTTATTTAGGGTTTAACCTGCCAGACGAACAGCTTCCGGCGGATGGGACCGGCTTTATCGTAACGAAAGGCACCGATTTAACGTGTGACGCCTGCACCTGGACAAGCCGGAAATGGACGCACACGTCAGCGGAGCGTAACCTGCTCGTCCGTTTTTTCTATAAAAGCTCAAATCCGCACTACTCTTCTTTTGCACGTTTGACTGAAGCAGAGCTTACCGAGGCGGCCCTTTTGGATCTGCAAAAAAGCCTTGGCATTTATAAAGCACCAATGACCGTCCAGATTACGCCATGGACGGATTTAATGCCAAATTACCACCTCGGACACAGTCAGGCTGTAGCGGGGCTTTCTGCTGAACTTAACCGGCATCACCCGCATCTGCATCTTGCCGGCTGCTCTTATTTTGGCGTTGGAATTGGAGCCTGCATCCAAAACGGCAGGCAGATCGCGCATACCCTTTCCGAAAACGGGGACACTGCTCATAAGGAGTGATGACCTGTGGAGAAAAAAACATACAATGAACGATTTGAAGAAAATACGAAACAAATTCAAAGGGAAAAGAATGAGCGTTTAGAAGACAAAAGCCGTCTGCCAGACGACCAAAATCGTATGAAAAGCGTAGAAAACCGGCGCACATAAGAAACAAGCGGCACTCTTTTATAAAGTGCCGCTTGTTTTTTTAAAGTTTAAACTTATGTACCAGTCCATCAAGTTCTTTTGCCATATGGGCAAGAGATTGAATGGAATCCGACATGTGCTCGGTTAAGCTGCTTTGTTCAACAACAATAGCCTGTACATGTTTTGTGCTGTCTGCCGATTGGGCAGCCACCTGTGCAGAATCTGCCACCGAAGCAGCAATTTCTTCGGAAGAAGCGGACATTTCTTCAGATACAGAAGAAACTTCTTCAATTTGGCGTGCGATTTCTTCTATTGAGGACAAAATCCTTTCAAAAGCCTCTCCCGCTTCCCGAACAAGCAAAATGCCGCTTTGCACGTTTTCTACTACTACATTCATTCTGTCAACAGACCGATTGGTGTCTTTATTCATATTCGTAATCAGCAAGGAAACTTTTTTTGCCGACTGTGCGGATTGCTCGGCCAGCTTCCGCACTTCCTCTGCCACGACCGCAAATCCTTTTCCATGCTCTTCCGCTCTTGCTGCTTCGATTGCCGCATTCAAAGCAAGCAGGTTTGTCTGGGAAGAAATGTCCTGAATCACCTGAAGAATGTCTGTTACTTCAACGGACTGCTGTTCCAGCTGCTTGATCGCTTCGCTTGACTGCCCGACGGATTCGTTAATATTATGCATTTGCTCAACAACATTTGTCACTTTTTGAAATCCGCTTTCGGCTTCAGCGAGCGTTAAAGAAGCCCGTTCCGAAACAACTGAGCTGGATGCGGCTGCATGCTGAATACCTTGGGACAGCTCACTCATCACGCCAGCACCCTCCTCGGCCCGTTTACGCTGAATATCGGTTCCTGATGCAATTTGCTGCATTGATGCTGTAACCTTTCGGCTTCCCTCGCTGATTTCACGCGCATCCTTTAAGAGTCCACCGGAAGTTTTCACCAATTGGTCCGTGCTATCGTTGATTCCTCCGATTACCTTTTTTAAATCATGGACCATTCCTTGGAAAGCCTCGGTTAAAACACCAAACTCGTCTCTTGAGCTGGGCTTGATATTAGAAGATAAGTCCCCGCCTTTTACCCGTTCTACTTCTTTTGTCAAACGCTTTAACGGCTTTGTTAAATAGTGGGTCACGAGAAAAATAACGAGCAGGCTCAAAACGAGGATCAGCCCGGTCAGGAGAATCAAATCGATTTTGTTAGCATGCATGGTTTTGTAAGCTTCACTGGCATCAAAGTCTGCCCCGATCAAACCGATTACCCTGCCATCTCCAGCCTTGATCGGTACATAGGTGGTCACCAGCGCACCATAATCGTCTGTGCGGCTCATCTCTGTTTGAACTTTCCCTGTTTCGAATACTCGATTCATCATGGCGTAGTATTCTTCGTTTTCTTCTATTTCTCCAAGCCCGGACGCATTTTCATCCCCTTTGGGCATGCCATCGACCATATAAACATAACGATAGCCATCCCCTTCCTCCTCACGAGCCATTGTATACAGATATTCCACACCATTCATTTCTCTTAACTCATTTAAATTGGCACGCAGTTCCTTGTAATAAACGGTTTCACCGGATTCTACCGTTATGTTCTCATATTGTGCTGTATCAATCATGCCGGCTGCACGGCTTGCAATATTTTCCGTTACACTGCTGAGCGAATCTTTCGCCAGCTGTTGTGCAGCATGGTAACTAACAAATGAAATAGCCATACAAGCCAGAAGAACAATCACTGAAAAAATAAAGAGCATTTTTCCTTTTATGCTTTTACCCACGCTATCCTCTCCCTGTCCATTCTTTGTTTATTTTAGTTGTTTTTCCCTTCACGCCAGCTAATGAATACGGACTAATGAATCATAAAGTTCCGAAAAACTAGTTATTTACTCTCGTAAAAATAAAAATAATAGCCATCTATTCCATTCCACAGTATACAACCAGTTCTTTTTTCACACAAAAAGAAATGTTCAGCCCAGTTTAGAAAACTAGCTTTTTTTTCATATAGAAGCACAAGAAAAATCGATACCCATCTAGTAAATTTGTTACAATAAAAGAAGAGAGTGGCAGTGGAGGAAAAAAATGAATCCCTTTTCACAGATATTTAATGGGAGATCCATGACGCTAAAAGGACGCTTTTTGACCGGCATTTCGATGTTGATTTTGTTTGGCGGACTGTTGTCTATCTTCCCTTTATTAATTTTTGTTCAAGAGCAGCGTGAACACGATGCTTTTACCAATTTAAATAAATCCCTGCAAATGCAGAATGAATTTATCAGCGAATGGCAGGATGAGCTGACACGCGACATTAACTATTTAAGTGAGCTGCCGGAGGCTTCAAACGCCGATAAAAGCTTTTATGAAAAACTGGAGCTGCTTGGCAACAATCGAACGCTTTTTTATGATTTGTTTTATGCCGACAGGAATGGACGTATTTTATACAATACCAATCCCCGGGCAGAAACGAGAAAAATCAATGTGTACAACACACCTTATTTTCAAGAAGGCATGGAGTGGCATACCTTTACAACCGGTGTACGGCTGATTGGCGAACGAAACATCCGCTCAATCATTTTTTCCGCTCCCGTTACCAATGAAAATGGCCAGTTTGGTGGCATCCTTGCTGGAATTGTCCTGGTGGATGATATTCGTCATATTGTTGGTGACTTTGCATACGGGAAAACAGGAAATGTGTACCTTGTTGATAAAACGGGCACCGTACTAAGCGCCTCCTCCCGCACGTTTCCTGTATCCCTAAAAAACACAAAGCTGTTTCAAGACGCGCTTCAGCGGCAAAACCGGACCGAGCCCTACCTCAATGCAAATGGAATAGAATCTATCGGCCAGTATACATGGATCAATGGAGATGAGTGGGTGCTGATCAGTGAAGTGTCCACGGCGGAAATTGAGCAGCCATTTCGGGATACGCTTTTTTTCATGAGCATTATTTTACTGGTTATTTTTGTTATTTCTTATTTTTTTATACGCCGTTTGATCGGCCGGATCACCGAGCCGATTCAGGCCCTGCTCGAAGGAACCACCATTTTGCGAAAAGGCCATTACAGCCACCGAATTGATGATCGAGTATTTACAAATGCATCTAAAGAATTCAGAGAGCTTTGTGGTGCTTATAACGATATGGCACGCGACCTTCAAAGGGAGCAGGCACTTCGCCTGCAGGCAGAAGAAGAAATGTGCCGGACCAATGAACAGCTGCGGCGCCTGTCATTCAGTGACAGCTTAACCGGCATTGGCAACCGCCGCTTTTTTGATGATATGCTGGCGCTGTCATGGAAAAAAGCGTTTGAACAGAAGGAGCCAATTTCTCTTCTTCTGCTTGATATTGACTTTTTTAAAAAATACAACGATCGATATGGGCATGATGCCGGTGACAGAGCGCTGCAGCATGTAGCAAAAGCAGTAGATGAGATTGCAAAAGAAGCTGGTGCTTCGGCTGCACGCTATGGCGGCGAGGAACTGGCCGTTATTTTACCGCCCGGCGTACCAGTGAGGAGTTTTAAACTTGCTGAACAAATCCGTCTGGCGATTGAACGTCTTGGCATTTTGCATGAAGACCATAAAAACAAAGTGATTACGGTTAGTATCGGAGGCGCCACTCTTACGCCTCAGCCTGGCGACCACCCTTCTCTTTTAATACGAAAAGCAGACGAAGCTCTTTATACGTCAAAGCGCAAGGGACGCGCCCGGACTACAACCTATGAATCTGTAACACTGTGAACGGAGCCGTTCACAGTGTTTTTTTTAAACGGGGTTTCGAATTGGGCGCATTCCCTGTATATAACCATTAGAAAGGAGGATGGTTTGATGGAGACGATACTGCCGCTTATCCAGGACGTCGGCTTTCCAATCGCGGTGACTTTTTATCTTTTGTACCGGATTGAAACGAAGCTTGATGGCGTCATTCAGTCTATTCAAAATCTGCCCGGTAAAATGAAAGAATAAAAGAAAAAGCAGCTCTCCTTTTCAAAGGAGGCTGCTTTCCATGGCAACGGCCGGGTTTCTGCATAGTCAGGCCGGAAAAAGTAGTTTTTCGAGTAGTCCGGCCCTATTTATATGTTTCCGGTTCTCTCATCCCCACTTCGCGCCCCACAGCTTCATTTCTTTAATAATCTTATGAAAATCCTGCCCTTTTTCAGTTAACGTATACTCGACGCGAAGTGGTACGGTCGGATACACGTTCCGCACGACAATGTCATTCGCTTCTAGACGGCGAAGCGTATCGGACAGAGATTTTGGACTGATCCCCTGGACAGCGCGTTCAAGTTCTCCAAACCGTTTCGTTCCGCAGAACAATTCCCGCAGGATTAAAAAAGACCATTTGGATCCAATGATGTCGAGTGCCCGTTCAATTGAACATTCAATAACCAATTCTTCTTTACTCATATCCATCCCCCTTACTATCTTTTTGATAGTACCTATACCATACCATATTACCTTTTAAAAATTTCACTACTTTTCAGTGAGAAATGAAAGCGTTACACTGAAAGAAGACTATGAAACAAAGGAGACTTTCATATGAGCTACCTAACCAACTCCGATCGTTATCTGGCAAACCCTGACCGTTACAAAGGCAGCATGCAGTACCGCCGAAGCGGAAAATCAGGTCTTCTTCTCCCCGCCATTTCACTGGGCCTCTGGCACAACTTCGGCGGTGTTGATACATTTGAAAATGGCCGGGCAATGCTGCGCCGGGCGTTTGATCTCGGCATTACTCATTTTGATCTTGCCAACAACTATGGACCGCCGCCAGGCTCTGCTGAAGCTATGTTTGGAAAAATCATGCACAGTGATTTTGCTCCGTACCGCGACGAAATTATTGTCTCTACCAAAGCCGGTTATTATATGTGGGAAGGTCCTTATGGTGAATGGGGGTCAAAAAAATATTTAACTGCCAGCCTGGATCAAAGCTTAAAACGGATGAATCTTGACTATGTGGATATTTTTTATTCTCATCGCCCAGATCCGGATACGCCTTTAGAAGAAACCATCGGGGCGCTGGATTTGTTTGTCCGCCAGGGAAAAGCTTTGTATGTCGGAATTTCGAGTTATTCTGCCGAACAGACAGCCGAAGCAGCAAGCATTGCCAAGGAACTTGGCACGCCGATTCTCATTCACCAGCCGTCTTATTCCATGTTCGAGCGCTGGATAGAAGACGGTCTGCAGGATGTACTGGATGAACATGGCATTGGTTCGATCGCTTTTTGTCCGTTGGCGCAGGGACTGCTGACAAATAAATATATTTACGACGTACCTGACAATTCTCGTGCCGCTAAAAGGACCGGATTTCTGGAGAAAGAGCGGATTACCGATGAAGTCCGGGCACAAATCCGTGCTTTAAACGACATGGCTGTGGAACGCGGCCAGTCGCTTGCCCAGATGGCTCTAGCCTGGGTACTGCGTAATGGCCGGGTCACTTCGGCCCTGATTGGCGCAAGCAAAGTAAGCCAGATTGAAGAAAACGTAAAAGCTCTTGACAACCTTCACTTTTCTGATGAAGAGCTTTCAAAAATCGATTCCATTTTATTACGTGACGTCAATGCCTGACAGCGGCCATCCCTTTTTAGGGGATGGCTTTTTGTTTACACATTGTATCTGTCCCGCATACATCCCATCTTTTTTTAAATAAGGGTATCTATTTTCCTTTCTTCCTTGTACATAAAGGGTGAAAGGAGGGGAAAACAATGGCACAAGCAACTTTAACGAAATCATCATTGCGCCTTATGTTTGACAATGGCGTAGATGAAAATGGTAAGCAGCTGTTCCAAACAAAAACGTATTCAAACGTAAAAACAGATGTCACGCCTGATCAGTTCAATGCTGCCGCTGCAGCGATTGCCGGGCTGTCTGCACGGCCGCTCGTATCCATTGAGCGAAACGATACTTCGACTATTAACTAAAAAAGGAGGAATACTGTATGGCTAAAACCCTACAGCTTCAATTCACTACTGCCGGAGGCGGCACGTCCAGCCTCACGATCGATACACCGGTTGAACCGGTGGATGCGGCAGCCGTTGCGCAGGCGATGAACGCGATTATCGCATCCGGCGTTTTTATGGCCTCAACCGGCTTATTCACCGCTTCCAAAAGTGCCAGCTTGATCGACCGTGAAGTAACCGAGATTTTGTAATCGTGAAGCCTGCCCGTTTTGAACCGGGCAGGCTTTTTCATACGATTGAAATTGATTTTAAAAATATCCATTTACAAAAATTATTATATTTTCTTTTCTATTATCTGCTTATTTGTTTATTTTTCTATTCCTTTTCTTATGGTGACTGATGTGTTTTTCTATACGTTCGGTGAATTTTCCATTTTTTTAATGTGGCTGTTTCCATTGCTCGGTATTCTTTGTACTCTTTTAGGGAAAAAAGGACGGACTGCACTTATCAGCATTCTGTTAAACAGCCTGGCTTTTTGTTTTTTATTTTTGCTCGTGTTCTTAAGGACAGGCGTTGTACCGATGTAATCAGTAAAAAAGCAGACTGGAGTGCTGAATATGACAAAATGGATTGTTTTATTTCTGTTGGCCGCTTATCCTGCTTTCTATTTGTGGGCCCCTCACCTATTCAAAGAAAAACAAGTGAAACAGGAAGTGCTCGCTTATTTAGAAAAAAGCCAAGGCTGGAGTGAAGATGACCTTTTATCTGTTAAAGTCGCTGATGACTGGATGTCAAACGGAACACCCTGGCGGTATCGTGTTACAGTGGTGCGAAAAAAGGAACCAGAAACTTACTACGAGTTTTACAGTGAAGAAAGCGGTCAGGTAAAGCTTTTTTCTATACCGTCCCAAAACGGCGTGTTCCTACTGGAACGTGCGAATAACTTCAATCACTGAAGCCAACCAACATAAGGACATCTATCAAGGTAAGAAAAATATAGAATGAAAGTAATGACATTGATCAACATAACTACTCTTCTGCTCATTTTTGCTACCGGAATTATTCTATGAGGAAGAACAATCAGCAGGAGAATGAATTACACTTCACTGAAAGAAGGCTGGACAGAATTTGATCAGACAGGAAAAATTTTTACTCCATGATCTCGTTCGTGCTTTTCTTACATGAAAAAAACAATAAAAAAACCGATCCGCAAAAGCGGAGCGGTTTTTTTATTCCCGGTGAAACAGCCCCATTACTTCAACCGTCTGCGTAATATTTACGAACGCGTGCGGGTCGACTTCTTGAATCATCTGTTTCACTTCATTTAATTGATAACGGGTAATGACGGTCATTAAGACGGAGCGGCTTTCGCCGGAATATGCACCTTTTGCTTCCGTGACGGTAATGCCACGATACAGGTTTTTCAGCATTTTCGCACAGAGCTCATCGCCTTTTGAGGTTACGATATGCAGCGTGAGCTTAATGTGCTTCGTGTGAATCGTATCGACCACTTTGCCTGTTGCGTAAATGGCAATCAAGGTGCTGAGGGCAGCATCCCAGCTGAACAGAAAGCCTGCGGCTACAATTACAACCGCATTCATGATGGACAGCAGTGTGCCGAGCGGAAAGTCCCGTTTGCGTGCCAGCAGCATCGCGATAATATCAAAACCTCCGGATGAAGCAGACGCACGGAAAGTCAGGCCGACTCCAGCACCCGTTAGCACGCCGCCGAACAAAGAAGAGAGAATTGGCTCAGTGGACAGCTGCGTGATGGGAATCCAATAAAGAAACAAAGACAGCGATACAACTGATAAAATTGTATAGGCAATAAATTTCTTTCCAAGCTTGACTACCCCGAGTATGAGCAGCGGAAGGTTTAATAAAAAGTTTAACAATCCGGTATTCAGTGGCGTAATAATGCCAAGCATGATCGCTACTCCGCTTAATCCGCTGCTTAAAATCTCGTGTGGGATTAAAAAGAAATTATACGCGATGGCAATCAACACGGAACCCGCCAGTATAAGCAAAATGTGCATAAAGTAGCTCCCCCTTTTTTTCTTCATTATAAGAGAAAAACTGGCAGTTCCTTTAAAAATAGTGTTTTCAGAAAAGCGGCAAATGCGTGTTTTTTTTCTTCTTATTGTATAATAGAAGGAATCAAAGGCAGCTTCGTTCGCCCTTGTGATTTGCCAGAGGAGTGGACCTGAATGAATGAACAATCCCCGCTCGTCCGTTTTTTAGGCGGACGCACAGCCCTATTCGTCTTAAGCCTTGTGCTTTTGCTTGGGCTTACTATTATGGTATATTCCCGAGTTTCCTTTATTTTCGACCCAATTTTCGGGTTTATCGGCACCGTTGCCCTCCCCGTTATTTTATCCATTGTTGGCTACTACTTATTAAGCCCGCTTGTGAATCTGCTGCAGCGCTATAAAATACAGCGCGGCTGGGGAATTTTAATTGTTTTCGTGGCGCTGTCCGGCCTGATTACCGTTTTGCTGGTGACTATCCTGCCTTTTTTGCGGGATCAGACTGAAGCGCTGATTGCTTCATTCCCAAGCTACGCCCGGCAGCTCGGCATGGATATCGATATGTGGGCACGCAACTCGCCCTTTGAAGCCCAATACATGGAAATCTCTAAAAATATGCAGACGAACGCTGAACAGTTTCTAGGATCCATTACGCAGAATTTTTCTGATTTTGCCGGACATACGCTTGACAGTATTACGAATGTGATCGCTACACTCACTAATTTTATTGTCTCGCTCGTAACTGTGCCGTTTATTTTATTTTACCTGCTAAAAGACGGTCATAAGCTTTATAACGGCTTCCTGCATGTGCTGCCGCCAAGAATGCGCGGCCGTACCGGGGCGATGCTGATTGAAATGGATGAACAGCTTCGCTCATATATTCAAGGACAAATGCTGGTGAGTCTTTGCATTGGAATTATGATGTATATCGGCTTTCTCATTATCGGCCTTGATTATGCGCTGCTGCTTGCGGCTATTGCCAGCGTAACCAGCGTTGTGCCATACCTCGGACCTGTCATTGCCATTACACCCGCGATTATTATTGCCATCGTGACCTCACCGTTTATGGTGGTGAAGCTTGCCTTAGTATGGACAGTTGTCCAGCTTTTAGAAGGCAAATTTATTTCTCCGCAAATTATGGGCAAATCGCTGCAAATTCACCCGGTCACCATTATTTTCGTTTTGCTGACGGCTGCCCACCTGTACGGCGTCGTCGGTGTGTTGATCGGCCTGCCGACTTATGCGCTTCTGAAAGTCATTGTTCAGTATATGTTTGGCTTATTTAAAGCTCGTTATAACCGTTTTTCCGAAAAAGCGGATGATCAGTATGCTGTTGTTGAAACGGATGATGATCTTGTTTAAGACTATGCAGCCCGGGTAAACATCTACTAGACGTATCAAAAAGGAGATGTTTTCATCATGGCACATGACAACAATGGACTTGGCGACAAATTAAAAGGCGCCGTAAACAAAGCAAAAGGTGAAGTAAAAGACCAGGCAGGGAATGCAACAGACAACACAAAAATGCAGGCAGAGGGAAAAGCTGATAAATTAAAAGGCGATGTGCAGAACCATATCGGTCATGCGAAAGACCATCGTTAACCACCTGCCAAAACACCCGCAGTGTAATAACTGTGGGTGTTTTTTACTTTCCATGGCCAGTGCACAAAAAAGCAGCTTCCTGATCAGGAAGCTGCCCTTTTTATACTCTTTTTTTCATCCATTTGGACAGAACTTCATACACAATCGGCACAATAACGAGTGTCAGCAAAGTTGAACTTGTCAAGCCGCCGATTACAGTGACACCGAGGCCTTTTGAAATCAAGCCTCCTCCTTCGAGACCGAGCGCAAGCGGAAACAGAGCACCAATCGTCGCCAGCGCTGTCATTAAAATAGGACGCAGACGTGTTGATCCTGCTTCGAGCAGCGCTTCACGCGTCGTTAAGCCTTCGCGTTCTTTATGAATCACTCGGTCAATCAGCACAATTGCATTCGTTACTACAATCCCAATCAGCATAAGCGCACCAATCATAGAGGAAATACTGATTGTTTCGCCAGCAATCAAGAGCGCCACAAGCGCACCGATAATAGCAAACGGCAGCGAGAACAAAATCGCGAATGGCGCGAGACCGCCGCCAAATGTAATGACGAGTACAAGATATACAATCGCGATCGCTGCCAGCATAGCAAGGCCAAGCTGCGTAAAGGATTCATTAATATCCTGCGTTACACCGCCCATTTCTACATTTACACCTGCAGGCAAATCAAGCTTATCAAGTTTTTCCTGCAGTGAACTGGATGCCGCAGATACATCGTCGCCTTTCAGCTCTCCGCTCACATCCACAAAAACTTTCCCATTACGGCGGGAAACCGTATCCGATGTTTCTCCTTCTTCTACCGTCATTACACTGCCGATTTTTACCGGCTGGCCGTTCATTGCTGAAACAGAACGGTTCGTGATATCGTCAATAGATTCGTATGACTGTGCAGGCACGTCAATATAAACATTGACGTCTTCCCCATCCCTTTCAATCGTCGTTAAAACCGGGCGTTCCCGCACCGGGCTCAGCTCCAAAGCGATTTGACCGGCAGTCAAGCCTGCTGCCGCCATTTTTTCTGGATCGGCAACGAGCGTGTATTCTTCATAGGCGTCTGCAAGACCCGTTTCCACCTTTTTAAAATCACCGCTGTCTTTCATCGTCTCTTCTACATCTGCCACAACCGGCTCGATGTCTTCCAGCTCTTCGCCGTAAATATTAACGGCGACTTCATTGCTTCCGGCGCTGGCCGAGAAGTCCTGCGACGCCCATTCTCCTTTAGAAACAGAGTCTTGCAAATCCTTGAGCGCATCTTCTTTTTTCTCTGTAAAGTCCTTTGTTTCTTCGTTATACATCACATAAAACATGGCGCTGTTCGACTGGCCCGGGTTCATCGGATTTTCACTTCCAACTGAATACTGAACCGTCTCTACATCGTCAATATCCATAAAGTAGCGCTCCGCATCAGCCGCAATATCCACTACTTCCTCCATCGTCTGTCCCGGCTCCGGGGCGTACGTGACAATGACCATTTTTTCTTCTTCACTCGGCAGGAAGCTGACGCCGATCTTCGGCACTAAGAAAAAGCTGCCGATCAGGAGCACAACTGCCGTTAAAAATGTAATGATTTTATGATTCAAGGTCCAGTTCAGCACAGAACGGTAACCCGCTGCAAGCCGTCCTGGCTTTTCTTCGTGTGCTTTTGCTCTAACGCCGCGTTTAAACAGTGTATGGGCGAGCATTGGCACAATGGTGACAGCTACCAGGAGCGAGGCAAGCAGCGCAAACACAACCGTCAGCGCAAATGGAAGAAACAATTCGCCTACCGTACCTTCTACCAGCCCAAGCGGCAGGAACACCGCAATGGTTACAATAGTGGAAGACATAATCGGCACGAACATTTCTTTTGTTGCTTCACGGATCAGTTCTTTTCCGCGCAGTGTCTCACCCTGAAGCGACAGGCGCCGATAAATGTTTTCCACAACCACGATCGAATCATCAATTACGCGCCCAATAGCAACTGTCATCGCTCCAAGGGTCATAACATTCAACGTAATGTCCATTTGTTTCAGTAAAATTAACGCAATTAAAATCGACAGTGGAATCGAAATAACCGAGATAACCGTCGAGCGTACATCACGTAAAAACAGCATGATAATAATAACCGCAAAAAGAGCACCGAACAGCGCTTTGTTCAGCATTGTTTTCACAGATTCTTCAATTGGACCGCCCTGGTCAAAAGTAGAAGTAATCGTCAGACCGTCCATATCACTTTCAAACTCATCTACTTTTTCTTTTACTGCATTGACAACGTCCACTGTATTCGCATCGGCTGCTTTTACAATTTGCAAGCCAATTGATTCCTGGCCGTTTGTCCGGGAAATCGATTCGGCTTTTCCGGTTAATTTCACCTCGGCGATATCCGACAGCTTGACGGGACCGATTGGAAGGTTCTGCAGATCTTCAAGCGTTGTAATATTGCCATCAACCATCACAGACTTTTCCGTGCTGCCAAATTCAAACAAGCCAAGCGGTGCTTGAATGTCAGCTCCTTGAATCATTTGAGTAACCGTGTCTTCATCCAGCTTCAGCTGGGCAAGCTTTGCCTGATCAAACACAACGGTTGCTTCCTCCACCTGCTGGCCGGATATTTGAACCGAGGCCACACCTTCAGTGCCTTCAATTTCCGGCACAATCTCCTCTTCTACAAGTGTTGTCAGCTCTTCCAGAGACAGGTTTTGGTCTGAAAGACTGAGCGCCATGACCGGAAATGCATTAATGCTTAAACGCGATACGTCAGGCTCCTGCACGTTTTCTGGAAAATCCAGGTCCTCAAGTGCTTCTTTCGCTTCCTGTTCCGCTTTTTCCATATCTTTTGAGAAGCTGTATTCTACTTGGACAGAGGAAGCGTTTTGGTAGGAAGTCGAGCTGACGACTTTTACGCCTCCTAAGTTTTGAAGCTGCTTTTCAATAGGTTCTGACACACTATCCGCCACTTCTTCCGGCGTCGCTCCCGGATACACTGTTGTTACTGTCACAATTGGCGGCGTAATATTAGGAATCGTCTCAAGCTTCATAGAAAGCCCGGCATACAAACCAGCCGCAGTTATGATGATGGTCATCAGCCAGACGGCAAATTTGTTTTTCAAGACGAAGTTAATTAACGCGTTCATGTTTCCTCTCCTTTATGACCAACCGGTCAGTTCTCTTTTCAATATATATGACTAATCGGTCAATCGTCAAATAATTTCCGGTTTCAAAAGGGTGACTTGTGGGTCATAATAGAAGTAGAGGTGAACGTCTATGACTGAGAAAGAACAACGAATTATCGAAGAATCCCTTAAACTATTTGCCCAGAAAGGCTTTGCTGCCACTTCCATACAAGAAATCGCAACCGCCTGCGACATATCAAAAGGTGCTTTTTATCTTCACTTTAAATCCAAAGAAGCATTGCTGTTAGCGGTTCTGCATTACTATTTCGACTTGTTATCAGCTAAAATCAAGACTATTGAATCCGAAGACCTGCCGCCGCGTGAAAAGTTTGTAAAACAAATTGAATGCCAAATGCGTGAGATTCAACAACATAAAGAGTTTCTTATCATGCAGGCACGCGAAAACGCAATTCCATTCAATGACGATATCGAAGCGTTTATTTTCAAAATGCGCACGGAGACGCATCAACTTTATCGAAACCGGCTGATCGGTATGTATGGACGCGAGATTGAACCGTACTTTTGGGACTTGTCCGCTGCACTTCAAGGCATCCAGCATGCGTTTTTGCATATGACACTTGTAGATGGAATAGAGCTGAACGTCCATTCATTTGCGGAGTTTTTATTAGACAGTGCCGATGATCTGCAGGCCGGGCTCAAGCGCCGTGCGAAGCCTCCTGTGATCGACTCGCAAGCAATGGAAAATTTGTTTAAGCATCACTTGAACGACGATCTTTTCGTTCTTTGGCTGTCTGATTTAAAGCAGGAAAACTGGTCTGATGACATCCTCGTTTCGCTTGATGTGATCGAACAGGAGCTCCAAAGCAGCAGTCCGCGGCCGGCTGTGCTGCGCGGTATGCTTGCCAATCTGACCGAAGAACCCAGCCTCCACGAGTTTATGCAGGCTGTGAAAAACTATTACAAACTTGGGTAACGGATCGTTTCATAAGAAAAGCCCTGGCAGGAATGCCAGGGCTTCTCTTACTTCGACTGTGGCCGGAATCCTTCTTCCAGCAAATAACGCTCTGCTTCTTTAAACGATTCAAAG
Organism: Domibacillus sp. DTU_2020_1001157_1_SI_ALB_TIR_016; assembly: GCF_032341995.1. Lineage (NCBI taxonomy): Bacteria > Bacillati > Bacillota > Bacilli > Caryophanales > Bacillaceae > Domibacillus > Domibacillus sp. DTU_2020_1001157_1_SI_ALB_TIR_016. Next base: position 808,423 of record NZ_CP135439.1, on the reverse strand, counting down.
CTTTCTTCCAAATTCAAACCTGTGTACACATTCCACAGCTCATCTTCATTCGCAAGCATCAGCACTTGTCCTTCACGGTTTTTCCATTCCGTTTCTTTCACAAGCTCTTCCTGCTCAATGGCTTCGTCTTCTGGTTTATCTGATAAATACCGGATCGAATCCGATACCGCTGCCCGGAGTTCACTTTCTGAAAAGTCCCGAATATTGACAAGCCCTTTTGAATCAGCTTCATACCCCGGCAAGTCGCCGACAAAAACAAATCCATTCCCATTTGGATGCAGGTGGTAAACGACCACTGTTTTTTCATACAAACTTTCCTCAAAATGGTAATTAACACGCTTTAACGACACATCTTTTGCTGTCAGCTGCGGAAATGTCGCAAGAATTGCTTTTTTTTCTTCAAATGTAAGCATGGTACGCCTCTTTTCTTTTTAGATGACCGTAGTATATCATTTGCAGCCTCGCTTTTAAAATTAAATAAAATATTTATTATTTCTCCCAAAAGCTGGCCAAAAGGGCTAAATATTTATCATTTTTTGTCGAAATATATAGCAAGATATCGACATATTACGACATAAACCAGGAGGTTATACCTATGAAGCATTTAAAAATTGGCCAAAAAATGTTCGTTTTAATCATAGTGGCTGTTCTTTTTCTGCTGATGATCGGCGGTACCAGCTATTTCTTTTTGAATCAGGCAGCCGAAAAGTCGAAGGAGATGTATGAAAATAAACTGATTTCCATTCAAAACATCGGCCAAATCCGAACGAATAACCGGAATATCACGGCTTATACACTGGAATTAATGATCACTACTGATTCAAACACGAACCAGGAGCTCCGCGAGAAAACGGAAAGCTCGATCGATGAAAACAACAAGCTCATGGAGGAGTACTTGAACGCCAGCAAATCCGATCCGAAAGAACTCGAAATGGCTGAACCGTTTGTAGAAGAATTTAAAACGTTCAGTGAAAAAGCAATCAACACTCAAATACTCGCTGGACAAAATAAAAATAAGGAAGCATACGAGCAGTACTTAGCAGAAGTAGAACCTGCACGTGCAAAAATGACAGAGCTTGGCACTCAATTAAGCAATTATAATCAAGACACGGCAGCTTTATTAAACAAAGAAAACCAGGAAAGCGCCCAAAAAGCGAACGCTATTATTTTAATCGCTTCTCTTCTTTCCATTCTTCTTTTCGTAGGACTTGCGATTTTGATTTCCCGGATGATTACTCATCCTATTCGTGCCATTCAGGAATTAATGAGCCAAGCCCGAAAAGGAGATTTAACTGTTGCCGCAACATATGCTTCTCGTGACGAGCTCGGCCAGTTGACTGCGTCATTCAACGACATGACGAGCGGATTGCGTGATGTGATTCGGCAGGTCGCCGAAACGGCGGAGCAGGTTGCGGCTTCATCCGAGGAACTCAATGCGAATTCAGAGGAAACGACACGCGCGACCGAATTGATCGCAAACACAATGGAAGAAATGGCAAGCGGGTCGGACAGCCAGCTGGGTCGAGTGTCTGATACAACGACAACGATGAATGAACTGGCAGACGGCGTTCAGCAAATCGCCCGCAATGCGCACTCTGTCTCCGAAACAGCTGCCGGGGCGATTGAACGTGCAACTGCCGGAAACGCATCGATCCGCCAGGCCGTTAACCAAATGGGGTCTATCAATACAACATTCGACGGGCTTTCTGATGTGATTCAAGGACTCGGCCGCCGTTCAAACGAAATTGGCCAGATTATTGACTCCATTACAGCGATCGCTGCCCAAACGAATCTGCTTGCGCTGAATGCAGCGATTGAAGCAGCACGGGCCGGCGAACAAGGCCGCGGATTTGCGGTGGTAGCGGATGAAGTTCGTAAGCTTGCTGAAGAATCTGCCCGGTCAGCCAGCCAAATTTCCGAGCTGATTTCCGCTATTCAAGCAGAAACCGCCCAAGCTGTCGAAGCAATGAAATCAGCCACAGCTGAAGTACAGGGCGGTATTGATGTGGTGCATAATGCGGGTGGCTCGTTTGCAGATATTACTTCTGCAATCGGCGATGTAACCGGCCAAATCCAGGAGGTATCCGCCGCTGTCCAACAAATGGCTGCCGGCACTGAGCAGGTTGTTGCAAGCATGGATCAAATTCATTCTATCTCAGAAGCAGCTGCTGCCAGCACTGAAAATGTCTCGGCGGCATCCGAGGAACAAATGGCTTCGATGGAAGAAATTGCTGCTTCTGCCCGTTCTTTAGCGGAAATGGCCACACAGCTTCAAGAAACGACCCGCCGCTTTACCGTTTAACAAAAAAGCAGTCTCTTTACCGAGACTGCTTTTTTAATAAGCCTGGATTGAGGACAATGGATAAAACCGCAGCTGCACTTCTCCGTTTACACTGTTCTCCGGGATCAGCCCGAACGCGCGGCTGTCTTTGCTGACACGGCGGTTATCGCCCATCACAAATAAGTATCCGTCCGGAACCCGGTCATACCCGGTTTTTTCCTTTAAAGTAAAGTCACCCATCAGCTTTTCACCCGGCATCAGCCCGGCCCGATTTTCATCTAAATACGGCTCCTCTGTCGCTTTTCCATTCACGTACAGCACATCATTTTTCACCTCAATCGAATCGCCTGGTACTCCAATAACCCGCTTAATATAATGTTCATCCGCATCCGGTGCGTCAAATACGATTTGATCAAATCGATCGACCTTCGTTGTTTTAGTGATAATGACTTTATCGTCGTTCTCAAATGTCGGTGCCATGGATTCCCCGTGTACGACAATACTTGAAAATAAAAAGTAGCGTACAGCACCTGCAATGATCACCGCCATGGCAATCGACTTTATCCACGAAATGACTTCGCTCCAATTCATGTAGTTCTTCCCTCCCTTTTTCAGTTTAAGCCATGCCTTTTCTTTATTGTATCAAACCGAATCCTTTTCATGCCAGAATCACCCTTTTAAAACGGACAACTGCAAGAACACGTTTAGCCATCTTCTGGAAAGGTTAAGGTACTATTGTGTATAAAAAGAAGGAGGAGATCCAGATGAACATTTATGAACAGCAGAAAAACGGCCAGCCGGCGCAGTCACAGTCCAATCAGCCGGGAATTGAATCTCAAATGGAGCCCCGTCCGATTCAGCCGACTAACTACATAGGCAGCGGCAAGCTGAAAGACCGCGTAGCACTGATTACAGGCGGTGACAGCGGCATTGGCCGTGCGGTTGCTATTGCCTATGCTAAAGAAGGTGCTCATGTGGCCGTCAACTACCTTGAGGAACATAGCGACGCGGAAGAAACAAAGCAGCTTATTGAAGCGGAAGGTGTACGCTGTCTTCTGCTCCCTGGCGACGTTTCAAAAGAAGATACATGCAAGGGGCTCGTAGAGCAAACGGTGAGCGAGCTAGGCAAACTTGATATTCTCGTAAATAATGCGGCGATTCAGTTTCCAACGCAAAACATTGAAGATATTACTGAAGAACAGTGGGATAAAACGTTCCGTACCAATATGTACTCCGTCTTTTTTATGAGCAAGCATGCGGTGCCGCATTTAAAACAAGGCAGCGCCATTATTTCCACCACTTCTATTAATCCTTATATCGGCAACCCAACCTTAATGGATTACACAGCAACAAAAGGGGCGATCGTCGGCTTTACACGCAGCCTGGCGCAAAACCTGGCGTCAAAAGGCATCCGTGTGAATATGGTGGCACCTGGCCCCATTTGGACACCGCTTATTCCGGCCACATTTGAAGGTGAGAAAGTCGCCGAATTTGGAACAAATACCCCGCTCGGGCGTCCTGGACAGCCGGCAGACCATGCAGGCGCATATGTGCTGCTTGCATCTGATGAAGGGGCTTATATTACCGGACAATGTATTCATATCAATGGCGGTATGGCGATGTCTTCTTGATCATTCCAGGCAGAAAAGCAGTCCGCTTTTCTGCCCTGTTACTTTACATGGAAAGAAGGGAAAGGAATGGATTTTACCCAAAAAAGCACACTCACCTCACACATTCACAATATCCTTCGTTTTTATTACCCTGCCTGCATTGATCAAAAAAGTGGCGGCTACCGGAGCGGCTTTTCCGATGACGGAACAGTGACAGACAGCCAAACAAAGCACCTTGTCGGCACAAGCCGGTTTGTTTACCTTTTCAGCATCGGCGTACTGACAGACGGACCGGACTGGTGCCGGGATGTGGCGGAACACGGCATTCGCTTTTTGACTGAGTACCACCAGGATAAAGAAAATGGCGGCTTCTTTTTTGAGCTCGACGGTACTCATGTACAAGATGATACAAAAATGGCCTATGGTCATGCTTTTGTGCTGCTGGCCGCTTCAATCGCCCATCAAGCTGATGTCCCAGGCGCCAAAGAATTACTCGAGATTGTTGACGAGGTAACGGAGCAGCGCTTTTGGGACGAGGAGCATGGCTTGTACCGCGATGAATGGGATGCTTCCTGGTCTGTACCGGCTGCGTACCGCGGGCAAAATGCCAATATGCATATGTGTGAAGCCATGCTGACAGCATTTGAAGCAACTGGGAAAAACAAGTACCTTGACCGGGCATACCTGCTGGCAAAAAAGGTGCCCATAGAACTGCGGACAAAGGGCGGCGGCATGATCTGGGAGCATTACACACCAGACTGGCAGCCAGACTGGGTATACAACCAAGGTAACACAAAAGACGAGTTCCGGCCGTACGGCTTCATTCCCGGCCATCAGCTTGAATGGAGCAAGCTGCTTCTCTGGCTGGATCGTCACCGTTCGGAGCCCTGGATGCTTGAGACAGCAGAAGACCTGTACCGCAACGGCTGGGGATATGGACATGACGCTGAGCACGGCGGTATTTACTACTCTCTTTCCCCGGAGCATGAGGTGATTGATACCGATAAAAATTACTGGGTAATTTCTGAAGCCATCGCTGCTGCCGCTCTTTTGGGCGCAAAAACCGATCATGATCCATATTGGGACCATTATTGCCAATTGTTTGCTTATGCCTCGGAGTATTTTATCGATCATACATACGGTGGCTGGTATACGCTGCTGAATGAACAAAATGAGCGGTACGAAGGAGAAAAAAGCGTTGCCCCTAAAGCTGACTACCATCCGGCGGCAGCCTGTTATCAGGCGATTCTCGCTCTACCATAAAAAAAGCCCACAGCATGAAAAAACGATCCCCTTGTACAAGGGGATCGTTTTCGGCCAGACGGTTTTTCTTCTTTTACGGAAGACGCGTCTCTGTGTCTTTTAAACGATTTTGGTCATCAGGCATACGGTTTTTATCAGCCGTTTTTTGCGCTTCTTGTTTTTGGGTTTCTTTCATGTTTTCCTTTTGCTTGTTTGTTAATTCTTTTGGATGGTCCATGAAATATCACTCCTTTGTTATGACTGTTCCCGGTCCGATGAGGTATAAACGTCCTTTTTAAAAAGTGGTTTCATTACTGAACCGCCATTCTTCCGCGAAGCCCGTCCAAATAAGCAAGCACTGGTCCGCGCATTTCCGGCCGGCTGAGCGCCATTTCAATGCCGGCACGCAGATAACCGAACTTGTCGCCGATATCATAACGCTGCCCCTCAAGTAAAACTGCATGAATCGGGGAAGCAGCACACTGTTTCCGAAGTGCATCTGTCAGCTGGATCTCTCCTCCTGTGCCACGCTCTAAAGATTCTAAAACAGGAAAAATAGATGAATTGAGCACATAACGGCCCATAACCGCAATCATCGACGGCGCTTCGTCAACAGATGGTTTTTCCACCAGATCAGCGAGTTCGTACACAGAACCTGTGCAGGCACGAGGGGCGATAATACCGTATTTTGCTACATCCTCCGGCGCAACATGCTGTACGCCGACAACATCGGTCCCCACCTGTTCGTGCACATCCATCAGTTGGCGAAGCGCCGGCTTTTCAGACATCATTAAGTCATCTCCTAAAAGTACTGCAAACGGTTCATCGCCGATAAATTGACGGGCGGAAAGAACAGCGTGTCCCAGGCCCAGAGGCTCTCTTTGCCGGATATAATGAATAGAAGCTAGATTCGAAATTCCCTGCAGTTCTGCCAGTATCTCATTCTTCCCTTTTTCCTCTAATGTTTGTTCCAATTCAATCGAGCGGTCAAAATGATCCTCAATCGATCTTTTGTTGCGCCCTGTGACAATAATAATGCTTTCGATGCCCGAGGCAACTGCTTCTTCCACAATATATTGAATGGCCGGCTTATCAACAACCGGCAGCATTTCTTTTGGCTGTGCTTTCGTAGCAGGCAAAAATCTTGTTCCAAGTCCTGCTGCTGGAATGACGGCTTTTTTAATGGTCATATTGATTTTCTCCTTTGCTGCCTGAACACCCAGAAACGGCTGCCGAAAAACGTGACGGACAGGCCGCTGAGTGTGGCGATGGTTTTACTAACAAAAAGCGGCTGCCCGCTTAAAAGGGATAGCAGAAACGTCGACATACAAAGAGCAATTGTATTCAGAAGAATAAACTTTGTTATCTCCTCCATATTTGTTTGCCCGCTTGCTTTAAACGTCCATGACCGGTTCCAGACGAAACTGTTGAGTGTGCCTGCACTGTAGGATAGTACTTGTGCTAACAAGTACGGCATACCAACCGACCAAAGCGTGAAAAAAAGAAGCATATCGATCGCTGTATTTAATACGCCTACAATCCCAAATTTCATTATTTTATTTAAATTTCGCATAGCGGGTCACAACGTCGCTTTCATGTTCGGATTGGCGGCTGTCACGCAAAATATACAGCGGCCGGTTTTTTGCTTCGTCGTAAATGCGGCCGATATATTCTCCAATGACGCCCAGCATAATCAGGATGACACCGTTGAAAAACAGCATTGTCAGCAGTAAGGATGACCACCCCGGAGTCGTTGTGTCTGTAAACAAGCGCTGATACAAGACGATCAAAATAGCCAGTGAGCTTGCTGCTGACAGCATGACGCCAAGCAGGCTTGCCAGCTTCAGCGGTTTATAAGAAAAAGAGGTGATGCCGTCTATTGAAAACTTCAGCATTTTTTTGAGCGGGTATTTTGTTTCGCCAGCCAGCCGTTCGTCTCGTTCATATTCAATCGCGGTTTGTTTAAAGCCAACCCAGCTGACAAGACCTCGGACAAAGCGGCTTTGTTCTTTCATGCCCTTCAGCTGATCGCATACTTTCCGGTCGAGCAGGCGGAAATCACCGGTATCGAGCGGAATATCGATATCGGTAGACGCCCGCAGCAGCCGATAAAACATTTTCGCGGTTTGTTTTTTGAAAAAGGTCTCTCCTTTGCGCTTTGTCCGCTTGGCGTACACAACATCATAGCCTTCTTTCCATTTCTCAATCATGTCTAGAATAAGCTCCGGCGGATCCTGTAAATCAGCATCAATCACCACGATCGCGGAGCCGGCAGCATGATCCATGCCGGCTGTAATCGCAATCTGGTGTCCGAAATTACGAGAGAAATCAAGATATTTCACGTGGCGGTCCTGCACCGCAATCTCTTTTAAAATATCAATGGTCGCATCCTGGCTGCCGTCGTTCACAAACAGCAGCTCATACGAACCGTCTGCCTGATCCATTACTGTTTTAAGGCGACTGTATGTTTCACGGATCACTAATTCTTCATTGTACACTGGGATAATAATGGAGTATTTCATATCCTCACGCTCCTTCATAAACATATAAACCGCTCCAGTCATCAGATGTGACTTCCTTGCAATGCTCTTGAATCCATTCGGTTACTTCACTATTTTGGCCGCCGCCCGGTCCGCCGCCTGATGTCATGAAAAATTTCACTTCTCCGCTGGCTGTCATTTCTTCCAGTTTTTCAACCGTCATAGCTGGATCGGAGCCGCCAAATCCTCCCATAGCCAAGGCTGTGTGATCCGTATCCAAAATAATGCTGGCAGCAGAATTCGCATTTTGCACTGCAACTAAGTAGGTTTCGCCTGTATTGTTTTCTTCCAAGTAGCTGATCAGCTCTTCGCTCATCTCTCTGCCCATACTGCCGCCGCGGCCGTCTGAACTGTTTTCATCTGTCCCGTCAGGAGGCTCCATTCCATCTGGCATTTCACCATCTTGAGGCATTTCCATTCCTTCCGGCATCTCCGGACGTTCACCGTCTGCTGCCATCGCCATACCTCGGTCAGCGAATACGCCGCCGCCCGGTCCGCCTGCTGTAGCAGGTCCGGCGGTTGGCATGATGCTGTTTGTCGTACCCGCCATAACGGGTATGACCGCCCAGTAAGCTGGCATTAAAAGCAGCCCCAGCATCGCTGCTGTCCGGACATGATGGGCATATTTTGTTGTAAGAATCAGCAGGATGCAGACAATCAATCCGAGAGCCAGCACTCCGCCGATCAGCCACGGCTGAATCGAGTCAATATTTTGATAAAGTACGTATGCTTCAAAAGCGAATGTGGCCAGCAGCGCTATTGGAAACAGCAGGCGGCTCCAGTTCTTTTTCTCTTTGTACAGTCCCCACAGCACCGCGCCGCCAATGGCTGTTAAAGCCGCAACAGCCGGTCCCATCATGCTTAAATAGTAGCGATGGTAAAAGCTTGCGATGCTAAAAAAGCCCATCATCGGAAGCAGCCATGCCAGCCAGAAAATAGCGAATTTATGCTGCATCGTAAGTGCTCTTTGACGCTTGATCGATACCGCCATTCCGATTAAACCGAACAGAACAAATGGAAGCAGCCAGCTCGACTGTCCAGACATTGAATCTGAGAACAAACGCAGAACACCTGCTTCGCCAATATCTTCCCCGCCGGCTCCCTGGGAAGAGTTGTTATTCAGTAAGCTGCCGGATTTATCATCGGTACCACCGCTTTTTGATTGGTCCCCGGTCAACCGCTGAATCCCGTTATAGCCAAATGCCAGCTCCAGCACTGAGTTTGTCTGGCTTCCGCCGATATAGGGACGGTTCTCTTCCGGCGTCAGCTGCACCGCTGTCGCATAGGAAACAGAAACACCCAATAAAACGACTGTTGCTATAATCAAGTGAACGATTCGTTTTTTCCAGTTGTGCTGCGCAGCGATTAAATAAAAAAGATAAAAAGCCGGTACCACCATGTACGCCTGCAGCATTTTAATGTTAAAGCCGATCCCGATCAACACCATGGAAAGGAGCAGCCAGCTGAATTTTTTTTGCTGAACCGACTTCATGAGCGCCCATACAGCAAAAAGCAGTGTTAAAATCAGCATCGCATCTGTATTGTTCGTCCGTGTTACCGCAACGAAGATTGGCGTTACCGCCAGCACAAGCCCGGCCCAGCGTGCGGTTTTCACACCAAATACGGGTTTGACAATCGTATATAAAACAAAAACGGATAATACACCGGCGATCGCTTCCGGAAGCAGCACGCTCCAGTCACTCACGCCAAAAATTTTCGCGCTGATCGCTTGAACCCAAAGGGCGACCGGCGGCTTATCCACCGTAATAAAATTGCCTGAGTCCAATGACGCGTAGAAAAACGACTTCCAATTGGTCGTCATGCTTTTTACAGCCGCCGTATAATACGAATTGGACCCTGATGACCCTATGTTATAAAAATTCAATATCGCTGACAGCGCTAAAATCGACGCCAGCCATGGATCAAACCGTTTCTTCATTCTCTTCACACTCCATTTTTTCTTTCGATATTCTGAAGTGTAAACCGCGTTGGTGAAAGAACGGTGAAAAGCAACCTGTTTTTTGTAAAAGAAAAACGCCCGTGCCCTATTGGCACAAGCGCTTTTCGTCAATCCCGGTTTCCATACATCAGTTCCGTACTATGGCTGTACAGCTCAATGGTGTTGCCAAAGGGTCCTGGCAGTACTGTAAAAAGTACGGCTTGCCGGGGCGGGTGTTCCACTTTTGGCTGATCCGCTTCCCTCCCCCCTCTTCAATTCGTTCGGCGGCCGCATCCACATCATCTACTATCAGACAAAGATGAAAAAATCCGGTGTGGTATCCCTCCGGTTCTCTTCGTTCCATCCTCGGCTCGATAAATTCGAACAGCTCCAGCCCTACCCCATTTCCAGCTGTTAAGTGGGCATTTTTCATCCTCTTTATGTGCTGCCCCTGTAGATCCTGTGTCATATTAGGCTTTTCTTCTTCCTACGCATCAAATAAATACGGTCCGGCAATGAGCTCAAATCCGAGGGTCTTCTCATACCAATCAACCGCTTTCTCCAAATCTGGCACCGCAAGCCCTACATGTGTAATGGCAATCATCTTTTTTCCTCCTTTTTTACGTCTTTACCCCATCTTGAGGTTTACAATAGTCGAAAAAGCGAGTACACTACCGCAAACGGAGGTGTAAAAGGATGGAAAAGGAGATTTTGGCAGCATTACGGAGCATTGAACAGGAATACGATGTGAAGGTACTGTACGCCTGTGAATCAGGGAGCCGGGCATGGGGGTTTCCGTCTCCGAACAGCGACTGGGATGTTCGCTTTTTTTATATACACCGCCCAGAAGTGTATCTCAGTATTGACCCTATAGGTGTCGGAAAAAAACGTGACGTGATTGAACGCCCGATTCATAATGAGCTTGATGTAAGCGGCTGGGACCTGACCAAGACACTTAAGCTGTTTCGTAAATCCAATCCGCTGCTTTTGGAATGGCTGTTCTCCGATATTGCATATAAAGAACCGTACCAAACCGCCGGGCAGATGAGACAAATGAGCAGCAGCGTGTTTTCACCGGTTTCCTGTATGCATCATTACATCAATATGGCAGCCAGCAACTACCGGGCTGTGCACAAAAAAGAAAACAGCAAACTTAAACAATATTTTTATATCCTGCGCCCGGTGCTCGCAGCTAAGTGGATTGCTGAGCGGCAGACTATCCCTCCTTTTCCGCTCGGTTCCCTGCTGGACGCGCTGATCAAAGATAAAGCCCTAATGACGGCCATCCAGCAGCTTGCCGCACGAAAAACTGCGGACGAAGAGGGAAACGGTGGATCTGGCATCACCCTCATAGACGCATTTCTTGAACGGGAGATAGAAGAGCTTCGAAGCCGTGCTGCGTCCCTCAAGCAGCCCTCGGAGAATCCAACAGAACGGTTAAACGATTTGTTCCGCCAAACATTGAAGGAGGTGTGGATTGAATGAAAAAAATCACCTTGCAGCCGCACAGCTTAACGAATGCAGACCGAATTTTCACGCTGACTTCTGCGCCCGAGATAAAGGAAGCGCTCGGCCTGCAAGTAAATACAGTCCATGACACGATTGACTTTTTGCAGGCAGTGATGGCGGAAGAGCTGGAAGGAAAAACAGTGTCACGGGCGATAATCAATGAAGACGGTGAACTAATCGGCATTACCACTTTAATGTTCATTGACCGGGAAAGCGGCTCATGCAGTCTCGGCACATGGATTGGATACGAATATTGGGGACAGGGCTATAATAGGGCTTCTAAATACGCTATTTTACAGACAGCTTTTGCAGAACTGGGCCTTAACCGCGTTTTTATCGGTGCGCGTCTTGTGAACAAACGATCACAGGCCGCACAAAAAAAACTGCCGTTTATTACATGGAACGTCGAAGCGGATTACCCGGACGTACATGCAGCGCTTGAAAAAAAAGAAGGACAGCCCTGCCTGTTAAACGTTGTGTACCGGGCAGATTTCCCGCTCGTCCGCCCGGCGAATACCGAAGACATTTCAGCCGTCCAGGCTGTCGCACGGGCTGCCTGGCATGATACATATGAAAAGATCATTCCACGGCCTGTGCAGGATGCTTTTTTGGATCGCGCTTTTGCGGTAAACCAGCTTAAGGAGCGGTTCCAGAGCTTGTTTTTTGTGGCGGAATGCGGCGGGCAGGTGGTTGGGTTTGCAAACGCCGTACAAGAAGGGCCAAATGCCAGTTTGCAGGCGATCTATCTTTATCCGGATGCCCAGAGGCAAGGGATCGGCACACGGCTGCTGGATGAAATGATCAATCATTTATCTAAACCCTGCTCTATAACTGCTGAGGTAGAAAGCGGCAACGTGTCCGGGGAGCGATTTTACGAAACGAACGGTTTTTCCTTTGTAGAAGAATACGAAGAAAACTTTTCAGGTCATAGCTGGCATACGAAAAGGATGCAGCGAAAATGCGGACAAACAAAAAAGGGTGTCTCCTCATGAGATACCCTTTTTTAATATACTTTTTCTCTATGTATGTCTAACTCTCTGCGCTCAAGCTCTTCTTCGAGCAGCAAGAGAAAATCGTGATCCAAATCCAGTTCCACTGCTTTTTTATACGCTTCCACAATAAACTCATCCGTTTGCTCTTTCATTGTTAAACGCTTCCCCCTTTTCTAAAGGAACATATACCTTCCTATGCCCTTCTTTAAACCTTTTTTATCAAAAAAAACCGTCCCCTAATTGGACGGCTCATTTTTCATATATTGTACCCAATTGGCTGGCTGAATTTGACGGGATACATCTAGAATCTTTTCTATTACCCGTTCCCGCTCTGCTCCTTGAAGCAGAGTCGGCTGGTAATCATTCCGATCTGTTCGTGAAGAAATGGAGAAAGGCACCACATTAATATCTTTTCCATCTGTCAGCTTTCCATCTTTTACTTCAAACGTCTGCTGGAACACATACGTGTCTTTATCGGACGGATTGCGATTTCCGCCAAACATAAAGTTACCAAGACTGTAAACAATGAATTTACCGTTATATTCTTCAATTCCCTGCACCACATGCGGATGATGCCCTACAACAAGGTCAGCCCCGGCATCGACCGCAAATCGCCCCAGTGTCTTCTGCGATTCTTCCGGCACGTAGCTTCTCTCCACTCCCCAATGAAAATGAACGATCACGATCGCCGCGCCCTTTTCCCGCATCTGTGCAATATCCTTTTCCATCTGATCGCGGATCTCCGCTGTATCGGCCCAGCCTTCATAGCCGAGCGCACCGACTTTCACACCCTTCACTTCTGTTAAAAAGGAATCTTCATAACCAAAAAAGCCGATGTTCGCTGCTTTTAAATTCGCCTTTGTATCTTCATACCCTTGCTCCAGGTAATCAAAAATATGATTGTTGGCCACATTTACTGCTTCTATACCGGCATCCGTTAAAATCTGCGTATATTCCGGATCTCCTTTAAAGCGGAATTTTTTTTCTGCTTTTTCTGCCGCTTCGGTCAGCGTCGTCTCCAGGTTTACCGTTGTCAAGTCATCGCGCTCGAAAATACCGTTCAGCCCTTTTGTAAAATGAGCTAAGCCATTCCGTTCTGCTTCATCTGGAAATGACCCGGCATATGTAAATGTCTCATCCGTTCCGAGTGTAAAATCTCCTGCTACACTCACTGTAATCGATACAGGCGGCGTTTCTTTTTGAGAAGCTGTCGCCTCATCCAAAATACCTTTTGGCACCCCTTGTGCCTGTTCTTTCGTCACCATTATATTTAATGCAACAGCTGCAGCAACAGCTAAACATAAGCCGAAAAGCGACACTCTGACCCAGCGTTTCAGCCGGCGGCGCTTTCGTCTTTCCATCCTTCTTTGTTCTGGCATAATGTACCTAATCCCCCTGATCCCTATTTATACCATTATACAACATTTTCGGCCAAAACAGGAGATCAATGGTGGTGCTTCATATCTACGGAAGGCTCATTTTGCTCGAGGTCTGCTTCTACGCCCACCCATATTTTTTTGGTTGGCATAATATGCTGTTCATTCGTTTGGATATCCGCTTTTACAAAATAAATCCCTTTTTCTATAATCCTTTTTTGTGCTGTAAAAACCCCTTCTTTTCCTTCCTGCATGGGCAGCGTTTCCCTTTGTCCGCCCTCCGGCCAAAAAGAAATGGATACGTCCGCACCCGGTGATGTGGTAACCTGTACCTGGCCGGCTGATACATCAATCGCTGCATCCAGTTTTTCCTCTATGACATACTGATCCGCTGAATCGGGATCAAGGCTGCAGCCGGATAATAGAAATAGACTACTAAAGATGAGCCACTTTCTCATGCTGCGAATCCCCCTCTTACCCGCTTTGCGATTTGATCAATGGTCCATACAACGAGCATGGATGCGCCCGCAAGTGGAAACAAAATACCAAGCACAATAATCAATGCCCATAATCCTTTTGCCACTCCCGCTGCAGGACGCGCGGGTGCGCCGTGCTTTCGCTTCCTCCATAGAAGCAGTCCGCTTACAATAACAAGTACCATCCCTATACAAACTGCAAGCCCAATCAGCTTGTTGATCATGCCAAACTGCGACCCTTTATGAAGGGTAATGCCGAGTGCAATCGCCTTACCGGCCGGTCCGTAGTCTTCATAACGATAGTCTGCCAGTACTGCGCCGGTATACTGATCAATATGCATCGTCACTTCGTCCTGTGCTTTTGGCGGAAACGCAGAAACCGTGTACACACCTGTCGCCTCTTGAGGAATAAATAAGTCATAGCCCGGCTTGGTGCCCCGTTCGTTTATAATGCGGATCACATCATCAATCGATAGCGGGACGTACGCCGATTGCACAGACTGCGGCACCGGAAGATTTTCCGCCGACCAGCCAACATCCGCTACATCTTCTGTTTTTAAGCTGGAAAGCGGTGCTTCACCTACCCAGATTGATGGCGGATATCCTTCTCCAGAATTGGTTGCCGCATTTTGTACCTGCGTACCCCAAAAACCAGACCACGGTAAGCCGGTCATAATAAGAAAAAACATGCCGGCGGAGATCCAGGCGGCCGGGACTACATGCAAGTCACGGACGAGTGTCCGGCTTCCTTTAGAAAAGCGCGGCAGCACGACGCCCCATATTCTTTCCCTCTTACGCGGCCACCAGAGATATGCCCCCGTAATGATTAAAATCAGTGCCCAGCACGCGGCCAGCTCCACCAGACGGTCACCGACTGTGCCTGCCATTAATTCGCCGTGAATTTTTTCAAGCTTGTCCATAATCCGGTCCGCGTCATCGAGCGTTCCCATAATCTGCATCGTGTGCGGATCGACAAACACGGTCATCGCTGTTCCGTCATGATCGGTGATGCCGATTTCCGCTGACCGGTCTGCCGAATCTGCCGGCCGGTAGCGCGTGATGACGGCATGCGGATATTGCTCTTTAACAGCCGAAAACATATGACTGGCCGGCATCGTCTCTGACTGCGGCGTTACATCATATAAGTCTGCATAAAGCGCATGCTCAATTTCTGCTTTAAACAAATAAACTGCACCTGTTATCGCGAGTACAAGCAAAAAAGGTGCAAAAATAAGACCGGCATAAAAATGCCAGCGCCAAATCCATTGGTAATGCCTTCGCGATTGTTCCACTTTCCTGCCCCCTCTTACTCTTTACTTCATGGATTATACAGGTCAGATGTGAACATTGCGTGAAGAATAAATGAAAAAATGCCCGTTTGATTTAAACGGACATTTTACGAAGAACAAGCATAGATATTGTAATGATCGTAAAGGCACACAAACTTAAAAACGGAATGGTAATAAACCCAAGCCAGTTAATATATTCTCCTGAGCAGGGAACGCCGCTTGTACACATTTCAAAATGCTTCATCGCCGGTATCTTTTGCAAAGCATAATGATATCCTGCAATCCCCATTCCGAATATGCTGACCGGCAGAATATAGCGGTACATGCGTGTGTCGCCCCAATAAAACGCCAGGCCGAGGAAAATACAAAGTGGGTACATTAAAATACGCTGATACCAGCACATCGTACAAGGAATAAAACCCATTTGCTCACTGAAAAACAGGCTGCCAAGCGTAGCTGTAAGGGCCGTGAGCCAGGCGGCGAGAAGCGGTTTACTCAGCATCAGCCGTTGCCTCATCCACCATTTCAACTAAATCGTCAAACGAATTTCCTTCAAACTTTTTGCCGTTTACGAACAGAGTCGGCGTTCCAGATACCTCTAGCTCTTTTGCCGTTTCGGCATCTTTTTCCCACGCTGCCATCGAGCCTTCTTTTTCTACGACCGCCATCACTTTTGCCACTTCTTCATCGGTTGCAATCTCCGACAGCGTTTCTTTTAAAAAGTCATTCGTATATAAGTCGACTTTTTCAAATGATAAATCATCCGGCTGTTTTTCATACATAAGATGATGGAACTTCCAGAAGCGGTCATTGCCAAGTGTCTGATAAACTGCTTCAGCAAACTGGGCCGACCGATTGGAGTCTACGTTAATAAATGAGTAATTCATAAAATAAAACTTCGCTTTCCCTGTTTCCACGAGTTGTTCATTGATCAGCGGAAAAAACGATTCATTAAAATCTTTGCACACAGGGCATTTATAATCACCGAATTCTACAATGGAAACCGGCGCCTCTTCTTTGCCTAAAAACGGTTCCTTCTCATAATTAATCTCGGCACTTTTTTCACTTACGTTCGATAAAAAAACGACTCCTGCCATACAAATGGCAAAAAAGCCGACAATCCAAAAAACACCTTTCGCCAAACTTTTTCCTCTCCTTTAAACTGCAATTCGCAGCTTTTCTCTATTCAAATATTTCTTTACAACAGCACATCAATAAATAACAAGCAAATGCCGGCAAAAACAGACAGCGACCAAAAAGCTGACTGAACCGGTATATGCAGCGGCCGGTCCGCAGCCGGGTTCAGCAGGCGGTGAATCCGCTCGTTTACAGATGTATCGGCAAAAGACACACAGGACAGCGGCATATGAATTTGTCTGCCTGCTTTGATCATCTTAACAAGCGCACTGCCAAGCTCGGCTGCAGAGCCTGTCCGCTCAATCGCATACGCATCAGCCAGCAGTTCTTTATCACGCCGGTACTGCTCCCGGACCCATCCTAAAATAGGCATGTACCATAAAACAGAGGCCGACACTGCCAGCAAAAAAACCTTCAGCGGATCTCGGCTTCGATGATGGTAAAGTTCATGATACACGACTGCTTCAAATTCCGAGTCCGTCAGCATGTCCTTTAATCCAGTTGACAGAACGACAACCGGACGAAAAAATCCCATTGTCACTGCCACAGGGGCAGGGTATGAAATCAAGCGGATATCCGCACTGTACCGCTTGGACCATTCATTTGTCAGTGTACCGATTTCATATGCGCCAAACCACCGTCTCAGACGAGAGGCCAGAAGCCATTGCCTGCTAAGCTTCCAAACGAATAGTATAAGCGTGCTGAACACAAGCGCATCAACGGCGTATTCCAAAAACGTAAAACCGATCCATTTTAACGCGCTATGGCACACAGCGACGAAATTCAGGCGCACATCCCAGCCGGCTAACAGCGAAACAGCATAAAGCCCCATCTGGGATAAAATCGTACCCGAGGCAAGCAGGCTGACGAGAAACAGACTTTTTGATGGGTGTGTAGTCCTCATATTACCGGTCCTTTTTCCATTCTTTTATTTTCTGCTCCAGCTGTGCGACCAAGTCATCATCTGCTTCATCAAGCGCATCAATCATATGGCTGACAACCACGCTCCCGAATTCGTCTACCAGCTCCTGTGTCATTTCTTTTGACTGGGTGTTTACAAACTCTTCCCGCGTAAGAACTGGCTGGTACATAGAAGTCCGTCCTTCTAATCGTTTTGTCAGGATGCCTTTTTCCACCAGACGGTTCATGACCGTCATGACAGTATTGAAATTAGTTGCTTTTTCCTTTTCCAGTTCATGCTGAACGTCCTTGATCGACTTTTCGCCGCCGCACCAAAGCACATCCATAATTTTAGCTTCAAGCGGTCCAAAAAAACGGTTCAAGCCGCGCTCATTAAATTTAAAGGATTGAATTTTCACTTCCTGCCCCCCTCACATTACTCATTGTAGTGTGCAGACAAAGACTTCGTCAAGAATCCGTTGTGTAACATTTTTGAAACAAAATCTTAACAATTATTTCGCTCATTTCATAGTAAACTACAAAGCATAGTGCTATAACACTACCGAATGTAGTGAATAAGAAAAAGGAGGATTTACAATGGAAAAAGGAAACCTTATTTTGAGGCTTGTGCTTGGATTTACGTTTTTTATGCACGGATTAGACAAGTGGAGAGGGGGCATTGACGGCACAGCCGGTTTTTTTGAAAGTGTAGGAATTCCGGGCTTTATGGCGTATGTGGTTGCAGGCATTGAACTTGTTGGGGGTATCCTTTTAATGCTCGGACTAGGTGTGCGCGTCCTGTCCATTTTGTTTGCCGTTATTTTAATAGGGGCGATTTTTACAGTCAAGCTGTCGGCTGGTTTTTTAGGCGGACTGGAATTGGATATTGTACTGCTGGCGATGTCTGTTCACCTGGCTCTTGCCGGCTCGTCTAGATATGCTCTTGATTCTCGCGTAAAAGTAAAAGCAGCCTCCTAAGGAGTGCTGCTTCTTTTTCTCTTTTCTTATATCATATTAGAGTACCGCCAGAACCGGTTAGCTGTCGGCGGAGCCAGGCGCTCAAGCCCGCGGCTCTTGGAACGGTGCAGCGGCTTCCATTCGCCGCCTCCGCTTTTTAAATAAACTTCATGATGCGGTGCTTCATCATGTTCACCGCTTATCTCCATCAATCCATTTGTATAAAAAGCGGCATGCACCTTATACACAATGTCCGGTGATGGCATTAACGGGTTGCCTACGGAATGATCAAGCAGAAAAGATACCTTTTCCTCGTCGGTCTGTACACTTTTTATGACAATCCCTTCATCTGAAGCCCGGTCCCGTTTAACCAGTTTCTTTTCTACAGTATAGCCTTCAGATGCGCCGACACTTCGTGAAAGTGTAACATTTTTGCCCTTAATTTTCACTTCAGCTCTTGTCCGGTACCGGTCTGCTTCCGGATCAAATGTCCGTCCGTCTCCTGTAAAAAAGCGCATTTTCGATAAAACATTCGGGTTTTCTACCCACTCATCTTCTAAAAAGGTTGTATAACGAAGAACATGGGCACGATCTACAGAGGCCTGCTGTTCTTTTAACGCATCGGCCGGCCGGCCAATATCTTTAAAAAGCAAAAACGTTTCAACAAGCATATCATCTTCATTCTTTTGAACTTTTAGCAAATCGATCACTTTGGCAATCGGAGATGATTTTTCCGCCGCTTCTTCATCTCCCGGCTCAAGCGGCCGGACACCTTTAATTTCGTATACATATGATTCATCCATCGTTATACGGGTATCATGAAAACCCGGCTCTGTTACGGTTCCGGCATATTCATTGTTACGGTAAATTGCATACTCCTCTACACCGCGAATCGGCTCCCAGGCCATCGCGATTTTTCCTTCTTCCACAACCGTTGTAACAATTAGTTCCTGCAGCGGAATGTCCGCATTTTTTTCCTCACGCTCTACCGCTGTTGCCGTTTGAATCTTCAGCGTGCTGTCTCCTTTAAATAAATAGGAATATGTGGTTCCCGGTTTCAGGCCTGTATCTGTAAACGTCGTATCCTGGCCGCTGTAGACCTCTTTGCCGTCTTTTAAAATGCGCACTGGTCCTGCTGCCTCCCAATCCAGAGAAATGCGGTCCGGTGTCTGGCTGACTCTTGTAAGATTCATGATGACGCCACCTTTCTTTCTCCTTCTTTACCCGCCTTTTTACTGTTCAAAAACTTTGCAAAAAAGAAGCTGACTTTATTCAGCTTCTTTTTTTACCGATTTTAATCAGTGCGGCTAATAAAATAAGCACCGGTACTCCGAGTAAAAGCCCAAGACCCACGGTGTAAAAGCTTTCGACAATCATTGGCGCTCCTCCAGCTTTTTTTCTATTCGGTCCAGCTGCTTTGATCGTCTGCGCCAGGAGCGTATACCGAGGAAAATCAAACCGGCTGGCACAAAGAGCGTCAGCAGCATAACCATTTGAAATAAAACGTCGGCGATATTTATGTTACTCATATGGCAGCCTCCGATCTTTCTTTTTAGTATATAAGTTTTTTCCAAAACAAAAAAGCCCTGGTTCCCCAGGGCTTTTTTGTTACGCTGTCCAGCTCCGGATGTTTAATCCGCTGCTGGGTTACAAGGGCTGAAGGCCGGCCGCTGGCTGTCAGCTCTTGATCCAGGTAAGCTTTGTGCTTTTCTCACTGTCCAGCTTCAGGCCTGAACGGCCGCCTTGCTCTTTTCTTTAATGCAATGGCATTTTGTCAACACCAAGGTCTTCAAGCTGTGTTTTTGCGTCTTCAATCAAGCTTTCTGCTTCTGCTTTTGTTTCATCATCCAGCCCTTGCAGCATATCGCCGCGTCCTTTTCCGCCATGTCTGCCATGTTCAGGCAGATCTACACCAAGCGCTTCAAGCTGCTCGTCCGCTTGCTCACGTGTTAAATCTCCACTTTTCAGTTTTTCCATAATCGCTTCTGCTTTTGCTTTTGTTTTGTCATCCAAGTCCGCAAATGGATCCGGACGCTCAGGAATAGTGATACCGAGTGCTTGAAGCTGTTTCTTTGCTTCTGCCTCCGTTAAAGTGCCGTTCTTTTTCTTTTCTAAAATCGCTTCTGCTTTTGCTTTCGTTTCGTCATCTAAGCTTGAGAGAAAGCCGTCCTTGCCGCCGCGTTCATTGATTTCAATACCGAGCGCTGTCAGCTGCTCCTCCGCTTCATCATGTGTAATGGTGCCGTCTTCCACTTGTACAAGAATTTTATCAGCTTTCGCCTGCATAGATTCGTTCAAATCCGCATTTTCTACGTCCTGTGCCAGATGACCGATGCCTTTGCCGTCGCCACGCTCTGGCATTTGAACGCCCAGTGCCTCAAGCTGTGTTTTTGCTTCTTCTTCCGTGATCTCACCGGCTTTCTTTTTATCCATAATGGCTTCTGCTTTCGCTTTTGTTTCCTCATCTAAATTCGCGAACATCTCGCCTTTTTCCGGGAGATTCACACCAATGGCTTCAAGCTTTGTCCGTAAATTACTCATAATAGTGTCTACTTTTGCCTGTGTGCTGCTGTCGAGTGTAGAATTGCTTGCTGCAAACACCGGCAGGCTTGCTGCTCCGAGGACACCCAGCGAAAGGGCACTGGTCATCACTACATTAAAAACGCTTTTTTTCATTCACTTTCCTCCTTTTGATTTGGGCTTTTCCAGCCCTGCTCATACTGTAACCAGCCTTGGTGAAAAATCGGTGAAAGTTATTCACTTTGTGTGGATAACGTCATGGAAATCGTTTGCTCCTTGCCATCTCGATAAATGGTGACGTTAACTTTGTCGCCAATGTTCGCTTTATTGTACAAGTACTTTCGGAATTCTGATGTGCCTGCCACTTTTGTATCATTAATCTTTACAATTACATCTCCGACCTCAAAGCCGGCTTTTGCTGCTGATGACCCCATTTCCACTTGAGAAACCACGGTGCCTTTTGTAACACTTGTCGGCAAATTCAGCTGGTTTTCTGTAACTTCGCGTGATAACGCACTCACATCTTCTAAGCCTACTCCAAGGTACGGACGGTCCACTTTCCCGTCTTCCATCAATTCTTGAATAACAGGGACGGCATCCTCAGATGGGATGGCAAAACCAAGCCCTTCTACACCTTCTTCAGCAATTTTCATGCTGTTAATGCCAATCACCTGGCCGGCACTATTAATAAGCGCACCGCCGCTGTTTCCCGGGTTGATCGCCGCATCGGTTTGAATGACATTTGCTTCCCATTCACCCGCCGAGGTCGAAACCGGCACAGTCCGGTCGATTCCGCTGACAATCCCTTCCGTAACTGAACTTGATAAATCCAGTCCGAGCGGGTTGCCAATTGCCGCTACCTGCTGGCCTAATTTAAGGGCACTTGAGTCACCAAAGTCTGCGACTTCTGTAACATGGTCACTGGAAATTTTTAAGACAGCAAGATCCGTCAGTGCATCCGTTCCGACTACCTCCGCATCAATCCGCTCGCCTCCTGCCAGCGCCAATTCCACCGTGTCGGCTCCCTCCACCACATGGTTATTCGTGACAACATAGCTGACATCTTCTCCTTTTTTGAAAATGACTCCCGAGCCCGTTCCAGCTTCTGTTTCCTCTGTATCTTCGTCTGTGGCAGCCATGGATTGACTGCCAAAAGGGTTAAATTGCTCTTGCTGCTGCAAATTCACAACACCAACGACTGCTTCATTCACCGAATCAATGGCGGACATTAAATCATTTTCTGAAGAGGAAGCCGTTGATGCCGGCTGTACAGTGATTTCATTTGCTGTATTTGACGACTTTGTTCCAGTCGCTGTTGTATTGGTATCAAGCAGAGCTGGTGCCATATAAAACATCATTGTGCCGCCGGCCAAAACACCCGTAAATGAAGCGGCCGCCATTTTCACGAAACCGCCCTTTCCTTTTTTCTCTGGCTGTGGTGTATAACGTTCTTCTGTCTCCATGTTTATCTGCTCCTTTTGCGTAATTGATTTACTGAATTGACTTTATTGTAGAAAAGAAAAGTGAAAAGACGGTGAAAATGTAGAAAAAGTATTTTTTATTTCATTTTGGTTGACGATCCTTCCCTGCGCTCATCCAAAAACGGCTTGGCCATACGGCCGTTAACGACAAAAAAAGCTGTTTCCCTATTACGCGGAAACAGCTTTTTCTTTTGGTATCGTAACAATAAATGTACTGCCCTTTTCCGGCTCACTCTCTACAGAAATGGTGCCGTGATGAATATCAACAATCCACTTGGCGATCGATAAGCCCAGTCCATGCCCGCCGACAGTGCGGGTGCGCGATTTATCAGAGCGGTAAAAGCGGTCAAAAATACGAGGCTGATCATCAGGATGAATACCGATGCCTTCATCTGTTACTTTCATCGTCCAGTGACGAGCGGCCTCTGATAATTGCAGGCTGACCCTGCCTCCGTCCGGTGAATACTTGACTGCATTATCCAGCAAAATGTACATAAGCTGTTTTAATCGCTCCCGATCCCCCATGACCGGCAGGCTTTCCGGTGTTTCTATCTCAAGCGAAACACCGTTTGCTTCGGCATGCGGTGTCAGCGATTCGATCACACGGTCAGCTTCTTCCCTCACATCGAAGCTGGCCAATGTACGCTCTGCCCCGCCTGAATCAGCACGGGCCAGTACAAGCAGATCGCTGACAAGCCCTGTCATTCTTTTCACTTCCGACTTCATATTTCGCAGTAGTTTCTGTGCAAAAGGATCTGCTTCAACACCGTCTGTCATGTGAATCGCATCAATAGATGAAAGCATGACACTGAGCGGCGTCCGCAGTTCATGTGAAGCATCACCGACAAACTCTTTCTGCCGGTTAAAAGCATTTGAAATGGGTCCCATCGCTTTTTTCGACATTACAGAGCTAATAAAAATCGCTACGCCGGCAAACAGTACCGTTAAGCTGACTAATACAACAAGCAGCCATTGAAACAATTGATACGCAAAAGAAATGTCCTTGCCGATGTAAATCATGCCGACAAACTGTCCATTATAAAAAATCGGGCTGCCGTCGATCATCAGCCGGACTGTATCGGATTTCGGCTGTTCTTTAATTTCTTTTCCGCCAATACGCCGTTCATCAAATTTCACCTGTATGGTTTCTTCACGAATTTGATTGCGTTCAGGCACCCAGCCTGACACAAGCGAAAACAAATCCTCCCGTATATTCGGAACCATTTCATTTCCCATTACAAAATTTCCATCTGCATCTGTCACATAGTAAAAAAACTGGTCAACCCCGGCAAGCACCAGCTCCTGGCTGCCGATTCCCTGCAATTCATTTCGGGCGCTCTCTGCTAAGTAATCACTGATCACCCGCGTTTCCTGCCGGGTCAGCTGTTCAAGCTCCCGATGCTGGTCACGCAGAATGACGATATATAGCAGCGTGTATACAACCACGATAAAAAGAACGAGAAACAGCATAATTAAGCTGCTGTACTGCATGGTGAGTTTCCGCTGTGTTTGTTGAAACAAGTCGCTGCTGCTTTTGAACCAGTTTATCTTTAACCATTTATTCTTCAACTTTATATCCGACTCCCCGTACACTTTGCACAATATCCGGCCGGTCAACGAGATCGAGCTTTTTACGCAGCAGCTTTACCGTTGCATCGATCGTTTTGGTCGTTACGTCCGCCTCGTATCCCCAAATGCGGTCAAGCATAACATCCCGGGTTAATACTTGTCCTTTATTTTGCACAAGCAGGTCTAAAAGCTGGAACTCACGAGGGCTTAACTGAATAGATTGGCCGTTCTTTTGAATTGTTTGGCTATTTCGGTTCAGCTCTACCCCTTGAATAGATACCGTTTCTTCCACAATAGGGGCGTAGTTGCGGCGGGTAAGCGCCCTAAGCCGCGCAAGCAGCTCATCAATTTCAAACGGCTTTACCAGGTAATCATCTGCTCCTGCATCAAGCCCCATCACCCGGTCTTCTACTGCATCCTTTGCCGTCAGCATTAAAATGGCTCCACCGTATCCTTCTTTGCGCAGGTCCCGGCATACCTCTACTCCAGTGCCATTCGGCATCATCCAGTCTAAAACGAGAACGTCATAATGAACAGAGGATGCATAATCATAAGCATCTTCTCCTGTTTTCACCCATTCTACCCCATAACCGCCTTTTTTCTTCAGCATAAAGCTGACTAATTCTCCAAGCTGCAAATCATCTTCTGCCAGCAATATATTCATCCGATCCACTTCCTTTCGCTTCTTTTGTTATACCATGTTTTAATGAAAAAAGAGTGAAAAAAAAAGACGCCCTCAATAGACGACTTTAAACCGAAACAAGCGGCAGCTCGATTGTAAAAGCTGTCCCTTTGTCCACCGTAGATTCAACGCGGATAATTCCTTCATATTGCTCGACAATATTAAAACAAACCATTAATCCGAGGCCTGTCCCATCTTCCTTTGTCGAATAAAAAGGTTCACCCAGCTTTTTTAATACGCTTTCCGGCATCCCTTTTCCTTCATCGGTAATCACAATTTCCACTTTTTCACCGTTTAAACGTGCCGAAGTGCGTATTACTCCGCCGTTTTCCATCGCTTCAATTGCATTTTTTATAATATTAATAAACACCTGCTTCATCTGCCCGGCATTACACCGAACAAAGCAATCCGGTTCTATGTCACTGTACTGAATGTCAATTTTCCGCATTACTGCCTGTGATTGAAGCAGCATCGATACGTCTTTCAGCATTTTGCCGGCATCGCACGTTTCAATTTCAACCGACATCGGCTTGCCGAGCACAAGCAGCTCACTCGCGATCGTTTCAATCCGGTCAATCTCTTCTTCGATAATCGTGTAATATGCATCATGCATGGCATCTTCACGGGCCAGCTTAATAAACCCCTTAATCGAAGTCAGCGGGTTGCGCACTTCATGGGCAATCGACGCAGCAAGCTGTCCGGCAAGGCTGAGCTTTTCTGTTTTAATAGTCAGCTGCTGATGAGCTTTGCGATCCTGAATGCTGCGGATAATGGCAATGACCGTAAAATCTTTTTCAATATCAAATGAAAAAGGAAAAGTCGCCACCTCAACATCTAAAATTTGGCCATCATACGTTTTTATTTTCATTTCCTCAAGCGGTACTCTATTGTTTCGCAAAAGTTTTTCTGTATTTTCGTAAATAAGAGGATGATATTCCTTTGTGAATAAGTCCCAAATGGTCGCATGCTGCAAATCACTTTCTTTGCAATTCAGCATCTTTAAAGCGGTATAATTTCCATACACCACTTTCTCAGCCGAAAAAATAAAAACAGCATCAGGCATCTCGTTGATTAAATGTTTATAGTGCTGGACTTTTTCCTGCAAAAAGTCTTCTATAAATAGAGAGGGTGTGTTTTGTTCACTTTCATAATACGGTGAATTTGTAATCTCGTTATCTGTCATAATATGCGAGTGACCCTTCATCAGCTTTAAAGAGAAGTTTGCCGAAACATCATTGCCATCATACGCACAGACTGTGAATACGTGGAACGGTTTTAAAACGGCGTTGGCCTTTTGTTCATAAAGCGGAATTTCCTTATCGCAGTCTACATCTTCACGCCATATCACACGGCTCCATATACGAATAGGTGCGCCGTTCGCTACATAATGACGAACAGCGTCATCAAGCCCCTGCAGCACCGTTTCGGTTTCAAATGATTGATAGGTGTTATAAAATTGGCAGTGGTCTATAAATCCAATTGAGGCGATTTGTTCATCCGAGAACCCTTTTTGAGCAAGCTGCTGTTTGATTTTCTCAATCTTTTCCGCCGACTCAAGCAGGATCACCTGATGCTTCAGCTCTAAACCCGTTATGGTGAAGGAAAATATATTTTCCCAGTACTTTTCCTGATCTGCATATAAATACAAAATGTGGGTTCCACTTATCAATTCCATATTTTTTGTTAACGCCACTTTCGGGTGTACAAGGTCATTTGGCAAGTTCATAAGCGTGATCCCTCATTTTGACATGTTTTTTCAATCTATTGTAACATGGACATTTTCTTCCGTATATATGTGACATTTTACCCACTTAACTGTACTTATATAAGATCTTTTCGTAAAATAGTAACTAAAAGGAAGTGATGGATTGAAAACATGGTCATTCCGGCTCATATATCGCATCGTATTAATTATTTTTGCGCTTTTTTACGGAATTTCCGCTTATCCGGGCGGCTGGAGCCGATTCGCGCTACTTGTAGCAGTTATCGCTATTTTTATGACGATTGAAGATCTTTTTATGAAAGAAGCAGAGAAAAAACAGCGGACTATTTTCGTTGTATTGTTTGCCCTTGTTTTTTTCGTTACCTTCTTTTTTGTTTTTCTGGCATAAAGAAAAAAACCGCCGTTATGGGGCGGTTTTTTTATATTAACGTTTGTTTTGATCTAAATATTGATTTAGCTGTTTAAACAGCAAATGAAGCCCGCCGCTGGCGATGGCAATCGCAACAATAAATGCTACAAACATGATAAGAAAAAAGCTCATTTCTGCTATACGCCCCTCTCACGTAATCTCATGAGGTTAGTATAGCGCCGGACAGTTACACACGTGTGACAATGGAGTTAAGTTACATTACGGTTTGATGAACGAGTGAAACATAAAAGACATTCATTCGAGTTCCGTTTGTTTTGTTTCACGCCCAAGCAGAGCCAGCACAAGTACGCCGATAACAATACTTACGCAAAATAAGCCAAACACAAAGCCGATCGACTGGCCGGACGCAACAAGCGAGCCAACTAAAAGCGGACCTAAAATACCGCCAATTCGCCCAACAGAAGCCGCCATGCCGGATCCGGTACCACGGATAACAGCTGGGTACTGTTCTGGCGTGTATGCATATAGTGCTCCCCACGCCCCCAGGTTAAAGAATGAGAGAAGCATTCCTGAGGCAATCAATACTGCAGTTGATTCAGCATTTCCAAATACAAGAGCAGAAGCAGCTGTGCCAAGCAGATAAACAACTAAAACAAACTTCCGGCCCGCCCGTTCAATCAGCCAGGCAGCCGTAAAGTAGCCAGGCAGCTGTGCCAGAGTCATAACAAGGACATATCCGAAGCTTTGAATTAAATCAAAACCTTTTATCACCATTACACTCGGCAGCCATAAAAACATGCCGTAATAAGAAAACACGACCGTAAACCATACGACCCATAGTACGAGTGTAGACCGTGCATGCTTTTTCGACCATACATCGCGAATATTTTGCCCAATCGTCCGTTTTTCAACTTTAGACGGGGAAAACGCCGGCGAATCTGGCAGCTTTAACCTTAAGTACAGCGCGTAAAGCGCCGGCAGTGCCCCAATAACGAGAGCCGTCTGCCATCCATAGGATGGAATAACAAAGTACGAGATGACAGCAGCCAGCAGCCAGCCCAATGCCCAAAAGCTTTCAAGCAGCACAACCACACGGCCGCGATCCTTCGCCGGAACGCTTTCTGATACAAGTGTAGAAGCGACCGGCAGCTCGCCGCCCAAGCCCATTCCAACGAAAAAGCGTAACAATAAGAAAACAGTAAGCGTCGTTGTCAGGGCGGATAATCCGCTTGCCAGTGAAAACATCAACAATGTAATAATGAAAATATTTTTTCGGCCGATCCGGTCGGCATAAATGCCAAATACGAGCGCACCCACTGCCATACCAATAGAGTTTACGCTGCCGATCCAGCCCATTTGTTGCGGCGTTAAATCCCACTCTACTTTCAGCGCCGCGATAATAAACGACAGCATGCCGACGTCCATCGCATCAAACATCCAGCCGAGCCCGGCAACGCCAAGCAGTTTTTTCTGAGAAATTGTTTTTTCTGCCATTGATCCCTTCTCCTGTCTTTACAGATGTTATTACTTCATCACTATAGAGAATCTTTGTCGAAAAAACAACCGTTTTTCCCTTAATGCAAAATCTCTTTCAATGTCGAATTCTGCTCAACTATTTGCTTCGCTTTTTCTCTGTATACTTCTTCATGCAAGTACGTGCGGCGGCTCGGCTTTATTCCAGGTGCCCGGTCAATAGCCATCAGAAATTCAGACCGCTTCATTCCAATGGTTTTTACATAATCAAAAAAGCCTGTACGCGAAAATACCTTGTGCATTCTCTCGTACCGATGCTCCTGCACAAGCGACATAATGTAAGCAGCGACACCGACTTGAATGCCGTGCATTTGCGGCTTTTCTGCCCATTGGTCAAGCGCGTGTGAAATCAAGTGCTCTGAACCGCTGATGGGAGCGCTTGAGCCGCTGATTTCAGTGGCAATCCCGCTCATCGTCATCGAGCTGATCAGCTCTTTCAGTAGAATAGGGGCATGAATGTCTGCCATAGGCGTGCGGATGAAGCTGTTAACCGCTTTTTTACTGAGCATTTCCGCAAAAGCATTTACTTCTGCTGCCCCTTGTTCTGCTTCAAACTGCCAGTCGTATAAGGCTGTAATATTCGACAGCAGATCGCCAATTCCCGCCAGAATAAACGGGGCCGGTGCCTGCTCCAAAATAGTCAGTTCTGCTACAATGCCAAATGGAATTTTAGCTGGTACGCTCGTTTTTTTTCCATTAACCATTAAAGAACAGCCGCTGCTTGCGAATCCGTCGTTTGAAGCGGCTGTAGGAATGCTGATAACGGGCAGCTTCCGCAAGAAGGCGGTGTACTTTGCCATGTCGATCACCGCACCGCCGCCCATGCCAATGACAACATCGCTTGCCGTTAATTGAAACGCCCTCTCCGTAATATCATGAATGTCACTCGTTCCGTCCAAAAGAACCGTCCCAACTGAACAGCCATGTAAAGCGGAAAGAAGCCGGGGTCCGTATGAGGCTTCCACAAAGCCATCCCACATAATGGTCACACGCTGAAATCCATACTGGCGTAACCGCTCGCCTACAGAATCCAGCACCTGCACGCCAATTTCCATCATCGCTGGGATCGAAATGTTCGTCACTGCACGATTCATTCGGGCAGCCTTCCTTCTTTAATTAAATCTGCTTTAATATCATTAAAGCGTTCAAAGTGGACATAAGGGACCCCTTTTTCGTCTAATATAGCCGGAAGTGCTTCTTTCGCATACGTCCGGTCCGCAAAAACAGCTGGATGAGAATCTGGCTCACTGTCTCCAGCAAAATAAACGACATCATATTCTTCCTTCAATCGCTGAATCACAATCGCTTTATCAATCCCGTACCGTTCTGAATAACTCCAGTGCTCCGGATCAATATCAAGGTGAATATTTTGCTCGCGGTACACGCCTTTATTGGAAAGCACAGTTACGTTTTCAAGCCCACGGCTTTCTACAATTGGTTTAATATAGTAATCGGTGCCGGCGCTTAAAATGAAAAAATCGCCGCCAGCCGCCTGCACGGATCGGACAAACTCCGGTACATCTTCATCAATAGGAATAGACAAAATGTCTTTTGCAATCTGTTCCTCGCTTTGATGAATGGACCCAAACACTTTCGCCAAAAAATCAACATCTTTCCACTCGCCGCTTTTCCATTTCGGGTATAGATCGCGTCCTTCCGGAAAATACGCATCAATTACAAGCCAGTAAAAATCACGTTTTGAAATCGTGCCGTCAAAATCAGAAACAAATGCCCACTTTGTCATTCTTTTCCCTCCTGATGGTCTGTTATAACGTCATTATATAAAAGTCATTGTCCAAAAACGAGCGATGTCACAATTTTGTGAAAATATTCACAAATAACTTCTGAAGGAAAAGCGGCACTAAGCCGCTCACCTTCCTTATTTTGTTGGTTCAATACGGGCTTCCGGCTGGCCGTCCATTCCCTCTCCTAAGAAGAAAGATGGGTGAGTCGGCTGATTGTAGCCGACATTCTGCCAGGCAACCGCTTGACGATACTGCAGGTCATGCATTAATGTGTACAGCTTGTGCTCCGTTAAATCCGTTGTCGTGTAAATACGAAGAGCAGAGCTGTCTTCTGTCCGCCAGGCAATTTCTTCACGCCAGTCGCCAAACAAGTCTGCTTGAATGGCCGGATTACCTTTTGTCGTATTGTTTGAGAATGTTCCTTCTGCCGTTAGTAGATTCACAAGTTTATTTTGCTCGTAATCCCATTTGTCGATCGTACCGATGCCGGCTGCGGCTGATTCCTTATACGTATGATCTGCAAGTTCCCGCAGCAGATCGCCATCCCACCAGATCGCAAAGTTTGCGGATGGAATCGAATCAGAAATCTTTTCTCCCGTTGATGTATGAAGCCCGCCTGCACGGCTGTTCCAGGCGCCTGAAACGGCCCATGCCTCAGCTCCGGCGTGGCGCGGGTCAATATCTGCTGCAACTCCCCGGCCTGTGTCCTGTCCGGTTTTCACACCCCATAAAATACGTCCCGTTTTCGCGTCACGCATATCGTAGCCGTACGGGCCTGTTTTAATTTCCTGGGTCGCAAATACTTCCAGACCTGGATTTGACGGTACAAGATCACTTACATGAAGCGCGTCGCCGTGGCCAAGACCTGTCGTATAAAGCCCTTTGCCGTTGTCATCAATAACCATCTGTCCGTATACAATTTCGTCTTTGGCATCGCCATCAATGTCTGCGACACTAAGCGCATGGTAGCCTTGTCCTGTATAATCCTGCTTGCCTTCGTTTGTATCAAACGTCCATTGCTTCGTTAATGTACCGTTTTTAAACTGGTAGGCGGATACAACGGTGCGTGTATAATATCCGCGCGCCATAATTAAGCTCGGGGTTTCTCCGTCCAAGTAGGCGACTCCAGCAAGAAAACGGTCTACCCTGTTGCCATATGAATCGCCCCATGAAGCCACATCCCCCCGAGCCGGTGTGTATGCAATGGTCGTTAAAACTTTGCCCGTTGCGCCTTCAAAAACGGTTAAAAATTCATCACCCTGTAAAACATAACCGCTCGAATTGCGGTGGTCTGCATCGGCACGTCCGATCACATTTCCCTGCCCATCAACCGTACCGTCCGCTGTTTTCATGGCGACCTCCGCTTTTCCGTCGCCGTCAAAATCGTACACAATCATTTGTGTATAATGGGCGCCAGCGCGGATGTTTTTACCGAGATCAATGCGCCATAATTTAGTTCCATCGTGCTTGTACGCATCAATGTATACATTGCCTGTGTAGCCTGCCTGGGAATTATCCTTTGAATTGCTCGGATCCCATTTTACAATATATTCATATTCCCCGTCGCCGTCCACATCGCCAATGCTTGTGTCGTTCGCCCGATATTGGTATGGATCACCAAGCGGTGTCATACCCGGCTCTGGTTTATCAAGCGGAATATCCAAATAGTTTTTCTCTATTACCGTAACAGTTTCATAGCCTTTTTCTTTTCCGGAGACAATCGGACGGATTTCGTATGTGTCACCTGCTTTTCCATCTGGATCAACCAGGTTTGCCGCACCGGAAACCGGCTGCTTGTTTACTTTTTTTCCATTGCGGAAAACATGAAATGAAATGTTCTTCGGATCTGTGCCCAGTATCCGCCAGCTCACAAACACACCTTCATCTGTTTCCACTGCCACAGGAGACCGTTTCAAGGACTCTGCCTGCCGCTTTAAAACAGTTACAGCTTCGGTTTGGAGTACATCGGATTCTGCTGAAGCACCGCCTGCGTTTACAGCTGCTGCTTTATAATAATACGGAATGGTTGTCAGCACATTGCTGTCTGTAAAAGAAGCAGACGTTGTAACACCAGCAAATTCAAATTTACCATCTGCTGACTCTGAACGGTAAACCGAATAAGAGGAAGCGCCGTCTACAGCATCCCACGTGAATGTCACTTTATTTTTCTCGATATCGGTTACGTTCAAACCGGCTGGTTTTTGGGGTGCCGGTATGTTCGGGTCAATCAATGATACTTCCACTGATTCGGATGGAGCGGTTTCCTGTCCGCTTTCATCTACTGTTGTGACAGCATACGTGTACTTGTATCCAACATGGGCGGTTTTATCTGTGAATTCTGTCGTTGGCACAGTGCCCACTTTTTCTGTTTTATCTGTGCCGGCCATTGTCCGGTACACGTTGTACTCTTTCGCACCGCCCGCTTCCAGCCATTTTAGTGAGACGGATGGAGCAGCTGGATCAAGAGAAATGTCACCTGCCTGCGGCTGGGCTGGTGCGGTTAAAATTGGGGTAAGCTCAATACCATTTACAATCCCTGTCGCGCCGCTGAACGCAAAGTTCATCTGCCCGTCTTTGATCGAAATCTCCGGAATGATTTTGGTTGTATAGTTGTTTTTCGGTGCAGAAACGGTTCCATAGCTCACACCTTCTACCGCTACATCTGTACGGGCTGTTCCGCTTAAATCACCGACATACACTTTCGCTGAATAAGATCCGTTTGGCACATCCGCTGCGAATTCCCACTTGTTGTTAAAATAACCAACCCAGTCCCGGACAATATCATCTCCGGCTGCACCGCGGTCACGTCCTATCATACCTGCAGGATCGATAATGCCAAACCCTTTTTCTTTTGAATAAATGGTCGATAGATTTACCTCGTTGTATCCTTCTGCTACCGGTGTGCCGGCTAGGCCGAAGTCATACTTGTAAGCAGCTTGCTTTGTCTGTACCGTAATCGTTTGAGACGGCTCGGATTCGCCTTTCGCATTGACCGCCGTGACATAAAGATTGTATGATTTCCCTTCTTCCATGCCGGAAATCGTCAGGCGCGGCAGTGTGCTTGTCCCGATCAGCGAATAGGAATCCGCCGTTGATTCTTTCCGATACACTTTATAAATATCGGTGTTTTCTGTTTCATCCCACGTTAAAAGCGCTCCGGCATTGCTGATATTGCCGGCTTTGACGTTTTTCGGCACAGATGGTACGGCAGCCGGCGGCTCAACAGATGTGACGAATTCTTTTAAACTGCTGCTGCTTTTTTCTACTTCACCGGCAACGAGCCGCGCCATTTGAATCGCCCCGTATTCCTGGAAGTGTGTATTATCCTGTGATCCATTTGGGAAAGCAGGGTATACACCGGGATCTGTATGCAGGAAAACAGCAAGCGTGCCTTCAGGGCCGATCTCATTGAAATATTCTACGCTCCGGGCGCTTAAATCAACGAGTTCAACATTCATTTCTTCTGCGACTTCTTTCATACCCTGTACGTATTCAGGGAAGCTGATATTAAATTGTCCGGTTGCTTCTTGAAAATCACGGCGTCCGACCGGTGTGACTAAAATCGGCTCGGCTCCGCGCTGGCGTGCTCCATTGATGTAGGTCTTGAGGTAATTTTTGTAATCAGGTACAGATGCGTAACGCTCCGGGCGGCTGATGGTCGCATCGTTATGTCCGAATTGAATGAGGAAGTAATCGTTTGGACGGATGGCTCGCAAAATGTTATCAAGCCGGCCTTCCGTAATAAATGTTTTGGAGCTTCGGCCGCCGATCGACTGATTGGAAAAAGCAATGTCTTCATTAAAATAGCGTGGAATCATCTGGCCCCAGCCGGCTTCCGGATGCCAGTATTCGTCGTATGTCTGCACGGTGGAATCACCGGCCATGTAAACCGTCGGCTCTTCTCCCGCTGTCCGTTCCGGAAGTTTTTTGATCGACAGTCCATTGATCACAGGCGCTGTTCCCGTCCACTGAAGCGTCAGCTGGCCGTCCACAAGTGCGATTTCAAAGGTGCGTTCCGTAAACTCACCGGGTGCCGCAACCGTATTCTGTACTTTTTGAATGCTTTCGGCCATCACGCCGGTTTCTGTTTGTTCCAATGCGTCCCCTGAAGTAACGGTCACAGCGTAATCACCATTGGGTAAATCAACTTGAAATTTGGAGGCGCCAGGCCGGACGAAATCTGATTGAACCGGATCCTCTCCTGTTCGTTCTACAGAAGATAAAGACTCGGCGTCTGTAAAACCAAAGCCGGTGCTACCATCATACAGGCTTCCGTCCGTTACCTGCACGGCTCCTTCTTTCACTGGACTGTCTGCTGTGCCAAAGTCAAATTCTTTTACTGTATCCCTCTCTTCCGCCTGGATAACAGCAAGCGGCGGAACACTGGAAACAGCAAGCATCGTTCCCATAACAGCCGCTGCTGCTCTCTTGTGCTTCTTGGCCATCTTATCCCTCCTTTATTTATGTAAGCACTTACATTGATCATCGTAATCTCGTAAACGCCATTTGAATAGCCAAAAAACAGTTGTGATTGTTTAAAAAGCAGATATTCATGCTCCTTTTTTTAAGAATAAAAATATAGACCTATGACTTAAAGAAGTACTTTTAGATTTTTTTTACAAACAGCAGGAAAATGGAATGATCTGTTTTTTAAACAAGGATTTAACATTGAAAATAAGAGACATAAAAAAAAGCAAAACTCTTTTGAAAAAAGAGCTTTGCTTTTTTTACAAAAACAATACTTCTCCGGTGGCTGCGTGAACAGCTGCATGTGAATCGAGCTTGCCATTCAGCCGGTACTTTTCACCATCATACACATACATTGGTGTGACCGTGATATGCGGCTTGATTTTATCAAATGCTTCATTTTTTGAAAGCACTGGTTTGGCGGCTTTTTGGAATTCAGCACATGCATCCGTCATCCAGCTGCTTTTATCTACATAATGAACAACTTTATATGAATCAGAATCAATAAATACATCGTACATTCTTGGAATGACGGTAATGTCTTTTGTGTTCACCAGCCTGGCTTTGACCATGCCATTCGTCCGGCTTATGTCCGACAGCGCCCATTCACCGCTTTCTTTTGGAACATACGTCTGCAAAAAAGCAGTAGCTGCTTCGCGTACTTTTGCCTGCGTTTTTTTCGTTAACGGCTTTGTATCGGGATGAGGCGGAAACTGAAAAAGTTCTTCTTCATCGATCTCTGCAGGCCCCAGCTGCAAAAGCTTTCGCTTTACCCGCTGGTTTTTTGCGCTTTTCCATGTTAGGATGTCCTGCTTCTTTAAAACCGCTTTTCCTGTTTTATTATCGACAAACACATCATCTATCATAAACAGCGGCAGCCATTTTTCTTCTTTCATAAGCGGGTATTCCACAAATACGAGCCGCTCTTTTGCCAAGGACTCAAGCGCGTCAGCATCAAGCTGGAACTCTGCTTCTTCCGCTTCATCTGGCACAAGTCCGTAAGCAGAAAACAGGGTCAGTTTTTTTTGTTCATCCATTTCCACTGTAACCGAGCCGCCCGGCGTAACGGGCACGCCTTTGTATGCAAGGTCAAATGTAAAGGAATCTGTCTCCGCTCTTGTATCTATAAACTGGCTTCCATAGATCCAGCCGGTTTCCTGTTCAATAAACCGGATTACTTCTTCCCTGTCCCCGCTTAAAAACGAAAAGCCATGCTCGGGCGTCCGTCCGCCCACAAACACAACATTGGTCAGCCGTCCTGTTTTCGCGTCAAGCTCTATAACAGCTGTGCCTTCTGGATTTGTTTCGTCTTCTTTACGCTCGGAATGTCCCGGAGGAAGCCATTCACTCGTAAAACGATAGCTGGTTTCGTTCCACTCGTTTTTTTCATAAGTGGCAAACGTCTCCAGGCATGTATAGTCCTCAAGGCCAAACTTTGACCTGACCATGTCGACCCATTGGGCCAATTGCGCATGTTTCACTTTTTTAAGAACCCCTTCCTCTGAACAAAATCAAGCATATACGCACGGCGCGGCTGCGATAAATAATCGGCCATACCCTCGGTCCAGCCGGCTGACTTATTATTGGTAGAGCGGCTGGCGTAATACGTGCGGATCACATCATCGTACTCATCTAAAATCGCTTCGTATTTTGCTTCATCGTATTTATTCGTATGCAAAACAGCTTGCACCGGCAGACGCGGTTTTACTTCATTGCGTTCAGCCGGAACGCCAAATGTTAAGCCGAATAACGGAATCACATGCTCAGGCAGGTTTAACAGCTCACTGATCGGCCCGGGATTATTGCGGACACCGCCAATATAGCAAATCCCATAGCCTTTTGATTCAGCCGCAACAACGAAGTTTTGAGCGAAAAGAGCTGTATCAATCACCGCCACCATAAAGTTTTCGGCTGTGCCCGCTTCGACCGTTTTTCCGTGCTTTTTGGCTGCATAATCAAGCCGCTTCAAGTCCGCACAAAATACAAGCGCGCGTGCCGCGCCTTTGATTTGAACCGGGTTTTTTGACAGATCGGCAAGCTTGTCCCGTTTGTCCGCATCTGTTACATCAACAATGGAGTATGCCTGAACAAAGTGCGATGAAGCCGCGCCCTGAGCTGCTTCGATCAAGTCATGAAGCTGCTCATCTGTAACAGGTTCATCTGTGTATTTTCGAACGGAAACATGTGATTTCAAGAACTCTAGCATAAATGATCATCCTTTCGTTTGTTGAAGAAAAAAGTCAAAGCCAAGCACTGTGGCAATGCCAATAATAAGCGTCCAAAGAGCGATACTGACTGTTATCCACAAAGTTGTCCATCCCCTGCTTGCCCCGAATGACAGCCCGATGAATACCGCAATATGCGTACCGATAAACAAGGGACCGAGCAATGCGAGCGTCGGAAACCCGTATCGATTCATGATTTGGCGCGCACGGTCTGCTTGTTTTGTTCCCTTAAGGCCCGTTCGCTCCAGCCGTTTTTCCAGCCAGACTTCTACTTTTGAAAAAGCGGCAATCAAGAGAAGCACTGTTACCATATTGCCTGTGAACGCCAGCAGCATGACCCAAAAAGGCGACAGGCCGCGCACAATTCCGACTGGGATCACAAGCGCAATCTCCATCCAGGGGATCGCAGCTGCGATAAAAACAAGCGCATACTCAATGAGCTGCATTCATCTGCCTCCATCTTCTTGTTATTCTTACTTTAACGAAGGGCTGTCCTCCCTGCAACTAAAGAGTACCCGGAGCTTTCTGTTCTTCGTTTGTAAAATATTTTAGTCTTCAGTAATCCGGCAGGAAGCCGGCCCCTGCTGCTTGCCATCGTTTTGAAAGCTAATAAGAGCTGATTCGTGACATAAAGCCGCCTATCCATAGAGCTGCCCATGTGGCAATCGGATAAGTAAGCAGGCTGCCGAGCAGAATGAAACGTATGAGTTTTCTTTCCAGAAATGGCCGTACCTGCCGGAAAAAAAGCAGAAAGAGGACAAGAATCACACAAGCGGAGAGCACACCCGGATTATATGCCCTGAACACAGCAAACAGCACGATATGCTGGACGGCGTTAAAAAAAATGGTTCCATAAAGGAACAGCAGAAAGGCTTTTGACTTTCCAAAGGTTAAAACAAGAAAGAAAACGAGGATTGTCAGGATAGCGACAGCTGCTGTGAATTGGTGCTGTGTGACCGCTTCTACCCTAAACCGGTCGTGTAAAAAAGATATCATTCCAAAGGATTCCTCTATGTTATGTACAAGAAAAAGAACAGGCAGTCCCCATTTACACAAGTGCCATCCAGCCTGCTGTTTGATTGGCGTCACAATATTCCCCCCTTCAATTTATTAAACCATAGAAAGCAAATCCATTGTCCGCTTAGCGGCAGGCTGATAAGATAAAGCGAAGAGATTTATTGAAGGAGGAATGAACTGTGGCACAATCATTACAAGGAAAAAAAGCTATTATTACAGGCGGAGGCCGCGGCATCGGGCGTGCGATTGCGGAAGCGCTTGCGGCGGAAGGTGTTCATATTGGCTTGATTGGACGGACAGAAGAACATGTACAAGCAGTAGCGGAGGACCTCGGGTTAAACCCGGAAGTGTCAACACGTGATATGTGCGGCCGTCCCGTACTGATGCCGTCTAAGGTAGAAATTAAAACAGCGTTCGCAGCGGCGGATGTTTCAAATCTAGAAGAAGTAACAGCAGCTGTTGAAAAAGTGAAAGCAGAGCTTGGCGGAGTAGACATTCTCATCAACAATGCCGGCATCGCAAAATTTGGCGGTTTTATGGACCTTGATCCAGACGAATGGAAAAAAATTATCGATGTCAACCTGATGGGTGTGTACAATGTAACACGCGCTGTACTACCGGATTTAATCGAACAAAAATCAGGCGATATTATTAACATTTCTTCGACTGCAGGCCAAAAAGGAGCACCAGTCACAAGCGCCTACAGCGCATCTAAATTTGGCGTGCTTGGCTTAACGGAATCTCTTGCGCTTGAAGTACGGAAGCACAATATTCGGGTCACAGCTCTGACACCAAGTACAGTAGCAACGGACCTTGCAGTTGAAAATAACTTAACGGACGGCAATCCTGACAAAGTGATGCAGCCGGAAGATATTGCGGAGTTCGTCGTGGCACAGCTGAAATTAAACAGCCGCACGTTTATCAAATCAGCGGGACTTTGGTCAACTAATCCATAAAAATAAGTAAACGCGCCGGAACTGCCGGCGCGTTTTTTATATGTGAAGCGACTGTTTTCATCAGCTTCTCTGTTTTTAAAATGCTTTTCGTCTCTCTTTGAAAGGCTGCTGCATAAAAATGGAGCAGGCCGGCTGCTTTTTAAACGAGAAGACGAATCCGGTTTCCTGCCGGGTCTTCTGTTACATACTGATCGACGTTAGCACCTATATTTTGAAGACGTGCCACCGCTTCTTCTCTTGCTTCCTCATTCGGAAACACAATTGTATACCAATTGAGCCCTGCACTGTTTTCGACTGGACGCGGCGCACCAACCCCCTGCCATGTATTTAACGCAATGTGGTGATGATATCGGCCGGTTGAGGTAAAAATCGCTTGCGGATAATGGCTGACAATCTCAAACCCAAGTCCTTTCGTGTAAAAACGTTCCGCATCCGGAATATTCGAAACATGCAGATGAATGTGCCCCATGATTGTTCCAGCAGGAAGGCCCGTAAATGCTTCTTCACTTTCCGCAAGAATACTGTCCCCGTCGAGCTGGACAGTAGCCATATCAACCAGTCCATCGTTCCACGTCCATTCTGACGCCGGGCGGTCGCGGTACACTTCAATGCCGTTGCCATCAGGATCGTCCAGGTAAATCGCTTCGCTCACGTAATGGTCGGCCGCGCCAAAACGGTAGCCCGTTTGCAGCAGGTGGCGTAAAAATTGAGCCAAATCTTTTCGCTCCGGCAGCAGAATCGCAAAATGATACAAGCCCGACGTACGTCCTGCTTTCGGTGTGACACCTTCTGGCTGCTCCAGTGTTACCAGCGCTGTTTGTCCATTCGCTGTTAATACAGCCTGCTGCTCAGACTGCGACAACACTTTTAAGCCAATTATTTGCGTATAAAATGCAATCGATCTATTCAAATCTGTTACACGGATACTCACTTCTCCAACAAACGTATGCGGCTTTTCATGAAAATGATTCATGGTCTATTCTCCTCTTTTGTTACCTTTTTAATTTTAGTTACTTTACGTAACACATTATACAAATGATCAAAAGTGAAAGTCAAGCATCCCGATGACCCTTCAAGAGAGCTCTCTTTTTGTAGAAAAGTGAATATAGTATAAACAAACAGGGGATCATTATCAGCCTTTACGAAAAATAATGGCTGTCAATAAAAAAATGAATCTTAAAGCATCTTTTCTTTTAGCGCTCCACCTGTTACAATAAACCCACAAGCATTATGAACTGAATATCGCCTTCATCCGTA
The DNA here is from genome assembly GCF_032341995.1 of Domibacillus sp. DTU_2020_1001157_1_SI_ALB_TIR_016. Classification (NCBI taxonomy): domain Bacteria; kingdom Bacillati; phylum Bacillota; class Bacilli; order Caryophanales; family Bacillaceae; genus Domibacillus; species Domibacillus sp. DTU_2020_1001157_1_SI_ALB_TIR_016. The sequence continues at coordinate 768,630 of NZ_CP135439.1, read as the reverse complement.
AAGGGGAGTAGCGTCAGGAAACTGAAATAAAGTCGTCATTACGTGGAATTCATTCCTCCGGCTTTATTGACCTATTGATTTAGTGTTTAGCGAGACCTTTGCCATATACCTATGGCAGAGGTCTCTTTTATTTTGATTAAAAATAAAAAGGAGATGGGCAAATGGAAACAGAATTTATAACCGCATTATTTGCTATTATTATGATTGACCTTGTGCTCGCTGGCGACAACGCCATCTTGATCGGTCTTGCTGCACGCAAGCTTCCAAAAGAACAACAAAAGAAAGTAATCCTTTGGGGAGCGATCGGGGCCATTGTGATTCGTGCAATCGCCACATTGCTTGTCGTGTACCTGCTTGAAATCCCGGGCTTGCACTTGATTGGCGGCATCCTACTTGTATGGATCGCGTATAAACTGCTTGTGGAAGAAGAAGAACATGAAGTCAATGCAGCTGACTCCCTATGGGGAGCTGTTAAAACGATTATTATTGCAGATGCTTTGATGGGTCTCGATAACGTTTTAGCTGTTGCGGGCGCTTCTCACGGAAACATGTGGCTTGTGGTCATCGGCTTGCTTGTGTCGATTCCAGTTGTTATGTGGGGCAGTACGTTGATTTTGAGAATGATTGAGCGTTACCCGGTTATCATTATGATTGGGGCAGCTATTCTTGGCTGGACAGCATCGAAAATGATTGTTGGCGAACCATTTATGAACGGATACTTTGCCAACCCATTTATCAAATACGGCTTTGAGATTGTCGTCGTAGCGGGTATTTTACTGGCTGGTGCGTTGAAACAGCGCAAAATGGCCAAAGAAAAAAACGATACACGCCTGGATGAAAATGCTCTTTAATACATTCAAACAGCCTGCTTTCTCTACGAAAGCAGGCTGTTTTTTATTCCACAATGGCAACATGGATCTGCCGTTCGTCCAATCCCCTTTTTACGGCTTCATCCACTCCTCTGTCTGTAATCACTTCATAAAGACCACTTGGCGGCCCGATCGATGAAAAAGCACGCTTGCCGAATTTGCTTGAATCAACCATTAAAAACACTTCATCTGACTGCTCCATCATTTTCTTTTTTAAAAGAGCCTGCTGCTCATTGGAATCACTCAGACCTGCATCAAGATGAATAGCTTTGCAGGACAAAAAGGTTTTGTTCACATGGTATAAATCAAGAGAACGTTCCGCCAGCGGCCCAACAAACGATAATGACTTTGGCAAAAGAATACCGCCGGTTGAAATCACGTTGATCCGTTCTTTTTTACTTAGTTCCATCACTACTTTTATCGAATTCGTAATAACTGTCAGTGTCATATTCGGCAGCGCCTTCGCCATATACCAGGCCGTCGTGCTTGCATCTAAAATAATGCGATCCCCTTCCTGCACCCGTTTGGCTGCTTCATGTGCGATTACTTTTTTTTCCTGTACATTCGTAATAACACGCTCGGAAAAATGCACTTCTGATTCTTCATCCTGCATGCTGACCGCACCGCCATGACTTCGCTGCAGTTTGCCTTCCTTTTCAAGCTTTTCAAGATCGCGGCGAATCGTTTCTTCCGTGACGGAGAAAATATCGCTCAGCTCTGATACGCGGATACTTGACCGTTCATTCACCAGCTCTACAATTTTTTGATGTCTCTCTGCTACCAGCATCCTTTTGCACCTGACCTTTGTTTGTTTTTGTTTATTTTATCATGCTAAATAAAAAACGTCTTTCAGCTCCACTGCCACTGGACTGTTATCCGGATTCGTTTCCATTATCGGCTCCATAAACGCCCACCATCTCTGACAAATATCTGTCTCTGCCATTTGAGCCCATTTTTCGTCACTCTCAATTTCCACATAGGCAAACAGCTTGCCCGTCGCTTCCTCTAAAAAAATTGAATAGTTGCGCGCTCCATGGGCCCGCAGTGCCTCTGCCAGCTCGGGCCAAAGCTCATCATGACGCTTTTTGTATTCCTCGTATTGGTCTTTATACACAGTCATCACAGTCGCTTTTCGAATCATTGCCTGCACTCCGTTTCTTTTTGTTTTATCATAACTCATTTTTGTTTATTTTTGAATACCCTTTCAAAACAAAAAAACCGGACGTTTACAAAATCCAGTTTCTTTTATGTTCAACCTCACCTGTCTGCATATGCCTATTCATTTTTCAAGACATGCCATTTGTTTCACAGATTAGCACAGCTAATCTTTTCCATAAAAAAACCGGTACTTGTTGTAAGTACCAGTTTCTGTGTGTAGACGAAGTCTCTCGCTTTAAAAAAGAGCCGATAAGTGAAGCCTGCCGGACTGCGCGTTCCACGGGCAGTGTGGGAGCCTCCTCGGCTGCGCCTGTGGGGTCTCCCGACTCACTGTACTTCCCGCAGGAGTCTTCGTCCGGCAGTCTTCACTAAGTGGTGTTGAAGATCCATAAGCAAAGATTGACTACCATATAATCTGTCTACAGTTTGAAACTGGTACTTGTTGTAAGTACCAGTTTTCCTTTTTGTTTATTTACAACCGCTGCTTTTTACCAGGCAACTTCATAATCCACTACGATGACATTATCGGTTAATCCTTCAATTTCGGATAGAAATTTTTCATGCAGCGGGTGTGTTTGGTACTCTTCTAAAGACTGTTTATCTTTAAATGTAACATGCAGGCCTAATGTGTACCCTTGTGCCTGTTCTACTTCATCTGTTGCGTTAATGCCGGCTGTTACCTTCATAATACCCGGGATTTCTCCTTGAAACTTCAGCAGCTGCAGTGCCAGCTCCTGCTGCTTTTCCGTTGTTACTTCTTCTTTAAATTTAAAAGACACCAAGTGTTCGTACATGTTTGCTACACACCTTCCTTTTTTCCGTTCACTCGTTTTATTCCCCATTTTTCCAGCGGATATGCAAAAGAAAAAGCCGCCCGGTGGAAGATCTCTGGGGGCGGCCTTTCACAAAAGAACTTTTTCTTGGTTTTTCTGTTTTATTTGCTTACTTCCTGCTCTTTTTGTGACCGTTTCGACAAAACCGTTTTTTCGTATTGCTTTATCTCATTCAGCCAGCTCTCTTTCACCGGCACGTTCATCTGCTCACAGTAGTAATCCCAGACGGCGCCGAACGGATACGTTTTAAACTCTTCCATCAAAGCAAGGCGTTCGGTGAAGTTTCCTTCCTCCTGCAGCTGCTTTAAGTGCTCGTTCGGCACGAGAAGCGCATATAGCAGTGCTTTAATCATATTGCGTGTACCAATCGTCCACGCTGCTACACGGTTAATGCTTGCATCAAAGAAATCAAGGCCGATAATCACTTTATCGAGCGCATCGTTACGGACAATTTCAAGCGCAATTTCCCGAAGCTCGTCATCTAAAATGACAACATGGTCACTATCCCAGCGAACGGGTCGCGATACATGCAGTGCCAACTTATCTGCATAAAGCAGCATGGACGAAATTTTGTTCGAAACTGTTTCAGTCGGATGATAATGCCCCGTATCAAGCAAGCATAATTTGTTGTTTTTCAGCGCATAACCAAGATAAAATTCATGAGATCCCACCACATAAGACTCAGAGCCGATTCCGAATACTTTGCTTTCCACGGCATCCAGGTGGTACTGTTCATCGATATCTTCAGCAAAAATTTGATCCAATGACTCTTTTAATCTTTTGCGGGGCGTCAGACGGTCACTTGGAATGTCCTTGTATCCATCTGGAATCCAAACATTCGTTAAGCAGGGAGTTCCAAGCTCACGGCCAAAATGCTCACCGATTTTGCGAGATGCGATGCAGTGATCAATCCAAAACTTTCGGATTTCTTCGTCCGGATGCGAAAGTGTCAAGCCGGCTGCTGCTTTTTCGTGTGAAAACAGCGTCGGATTAAAATCAAGACCAAGGCCATGCTGTTTTGCCCAGTGAACCCAGTTATCGAAATGCTCCGGCTTTAATTGGTCACGGTCCACTGCCTCTCCGTTCGTTTCCGCATATAAAGCATGCAGATTTACCCGGTGCGTACCCGGAATAAGTGACAATGCTTTTTCTAAATCTGCCCGCAGCTCTTCTGGCGTGGTTGCCTTGCCCGGGTAGTTCCCCGTAACATCAATGCCGCCCGATAATTCACTTTTGTTCACTTCAAATCCACCAATATCATCACCCTGCCAGCAATGAATCGAAATAGGCACTTTTTTTAATGTTTCAAGTGCTGTATCTACATCGATCCCCCACTTGGCATACGCCTGTTTCGCTGCTTCGTATTGTTCTTTTACGCTCATACCTTTTCACCCTTTCGATGTTGATTAAACTGTTCTATTCGTGTTGCTGCCTGCTCCTGCGGTGAAAATATCTGGAGCGGAAATGAAGCTCGAATAAGTTCCCTTCCTTCTTGCAGGCTGCCAAGTTCTTTTGAAGCAATCATCTGCATCATTAAATTGCCAACCGCTGTTGCTTCCGAAGGGCCCGCATAAACCGTTCTCCCGCTTACATTTGCAGTAAGCTGGTTAAGCAGTTCGTTGTTCGCTCCGCCGCCGACAATGTGCAGTCTGTCAATCCGCTGGCCGGTCATTTCTTCGAGATCTCGAATCGCAATGGCATAAATAATAGCCAGGTTGTCATACACACAGGCGGCCAGCTCACCGGCTGTTTCCGGGACAGGCTGATTGGTTTCACGACAGTACGATTTGATTTCTTCAACCATGTTAACCGGGTTTAAAAAACGGTCGTCGTTTAAGTCGACAAACTGTCGGAAATGCTTCATGTTTCTCGCTTCATCTACAAACTCGGCAAACGTGTAATCAACCGGGAGATGCCGGCGCACTTCCTGCATAATCCACATGCCCATAATATTTTTTAACAAGCGGTATGTGCCGAAAACGCCCCACTCATTCGTATAATTATCTTCAAGAGACAGCTCACTGATCACCGGCTCAGCCGACTCAATCCCCAGCAGAGACCAGGTGCCGCTGCTTAAGTACGCCCAGTTTTCGCCTTCTCCCGGTGTACCGGCAATGGCGGAAGCGGTGTCATGTGACGCAGCCACTATTACGCGGCAATCCGGGAGATCTGCTCCTGGAAAACGTTCCTTTACAAGGGGTCCAAGCTCCTCCCCCGGTTCCGCGAACGGCGGAAATTGGCGGCGTTCAATGGACAGTAATGCCAGCAGTTCTTCATCAAAATCACGCGTTTTTACATTCAGCATCTGCATAGTCGATGCATTGGTCACTTCCGTAACTGCACGTCCTGTCAGGCAGTATCCCAGATAATCAGGCACAAGCAAAATATGTTTTGCGCGCTTGATGAGCTCTTGTTTTTCTTCATACAATTGATAGAGCGTATTAAACGGTAAAAATTGAATGCCTGTTTTTTCGTAAATTCTCTTTTTGTTTATATGCCGGCTGATTTTGCTTATCGTCTGCTCAGTCCGGCTGTCCCGATAGGCAACGACTTCTTGCAAGCGGTTACCATTTTCATCAACCAATACATAGTCAACCGCCCACGTATCAATTCCTATGGTGACAGAATGGTAGCCACGTTTTTTCGCTTCAGCCAGTCCTTTAATGATTTCATTGAGTAAATGATCAATGTCCCAATAACATGTACCATCTACTTCCCGAAATCCATTGGCAAAACGGTGAATTTCGTTCATTACAAGCTTGCCGTCTTTTATTTCGCCCGCTACAAGCCGGCCGCTTGAAGCGCCGATATCTACTGCAATATGCGCCATTTCCATCACTCCTTCTTTCACGCCAGAAGCAGCCGGACTGCTCATGCCATTACTGCATAAAGCAGTCCCTTGCCTGCTGATGAAGCCTTATCGCGTAAACGCTGCCGGCACACCGCCGTCAACTGTAATCATGCAGCCCGTTGTTTTGTCGGCTTTAGATGAAGCGAAAAACGCAATGGACTCCGCAATGTCAGACGGATAAATGTTTACAAGCAGCGTTGTGCGCTTCCGGTAATGCTCTTCCAGCTGATCCGGTTCAATGCCGTATGCTGCCGCACGTTCATTGCGCCAGTTGGAGCCCCAAATAGCAGATCCCTGCAGCACGGCATCCGGCAGCACCGAGTTTACACGAATGCCAAACTCGCCGCCTTCTGCTGCAATACAGCGGGCCAGGTGTGTTTCAAGCGCTTTTACGGCACTGTAGGCCGAAGCATTTTTCCCCGCGTACACAGAGTTTTTCGAACCGATAAATATCATGTTGCCGCCAATGCCCTGCTGTTTCATTTGCTTGAACGCTTCACGCGCCACAAGGAAATAGCCTGTGCCAAGTACATTCATATTTAAATTCCATTCTTTCAATGATGTTTCATCAAATGGGCTGGATGTTGCAAGGCCTGCATTATTCACGATTGAATCCACACCACCAAACGTAAGGGCTGCTTTGGCAAAAGCCGCCTGCACCTGCTCTTCGCTGGTCACATCCATTTTCACGGCAGCCGCGCGTTGTTCCTTGTACTGCTCATTAATTTCAGCCGCGACTTTTTCCGCTCCTTCAAGATTCAAGTCAGCCAGCACCACATGAGCGCCCTCTGACACTAAACGGCGGGCTGTCGCGCTGCCAATCCCGCCGGCACCGCCTGTAATAAACGCGACTTTGCGGGAAAATTCTGCTTCAGCCGGCGCCAGAGACAATTTGTACAGCTCGAGCGGCCAGTATTCTACGTTATAGGACTCGTTTTCACTTAAGGATACAAATTCACCAAGAGCCGTTGAGCCTTTCATAACCGCAATCGCACGATGGTAAAGGGCGCCGCTCACATTCGCCATGGTGATGTTTTTGCCGGAGTTTACCATCCCGACACCCGGAATAAGGGTTACACGCGGTGCCGCCTCAAACATCGCATCGCCTTCGTTTTTGTTTCGTTCAAAGTACTCTTTATATTCGGCTTTAAACTGTTCTACACCTGCTTTTACTTTCTCGATCAGCTCTTCCGTCGTACCGTTCTGTGGATCCCAATCAATATAAAGCGGCTTCATTTTTGTGTGAACAAGATGATCCGGGCAGGCCGCACCTACTTGTGAAAGCGTGCCGGCATTTCTGCTGTTAACAAATTGAAGCACATCTTCTCCATCATCATAAGTAAGAATCATTTTCTTTTCATCGCTGACTGCACCGCGGATCACTGGCATCACAGCCGCCAATACGTTTTGGCGCTCCTCTTCCGTTAATGACTCGTAGACCTGTCCGCCAAATGCTTCTGTTTGTTTTTGTTTGTTTTGGATATAGCTTTCTGCTTCGTTAATGATATTGATGGTTTGGCTGTATGCCTCTTCGGATGTTTCTCCCCATGTAACCAGTCCGTGTTTTTCCATAAGGACAAGCTCTGCATTTGGGTTGTTTTTTACCCCTTCTGCAATCATTTTTGATAAGGTAAAGCCCGGGCGCACATAAGGAACCCATACAAAACGGTCACCGTAAATTTCTTTGGCAATCTCTTTCCCATTGTCCGCGCAGCAAAGGCTGATAATAGCGTCTGGATGTGTATGGTCAACGTGTTTAAATGGCAGGAACGCATGTAAAAGCGTTTCAATCGACATACGCGGATGCTTGCTGTCGGTCATGCAATGCGTCAAGTACTCTACCATTTCTGCATCCGGCATTTCATCGCGCTCAATAAGCGGACGGATATCTTCCAGGCTTAAGCCGGTAAAATTTCCTGCTTTCATTGTGGCTAAATCGGAACCGCTTCCTTTTACCCACATCACTTCAATATCGCGGCCCCGAAAATCTTTTTCGGTTGTTTTCATAGATGTATTGCCGCCGCCCCAGTTGCATACGGCGCGGTCAGAACCGATTAAATTGGAACGGTAAACCAATTCTTCTACACCTGACTTTGCTGCCGCTTCATTGGACTCCCACAAGTTTTTGACCATTTTGTTTTCCTCCACCCTTAATCTTTATTTATGTTTGTTTTATTGTACAATATATTTGTTTATTTTTGAATATATTTTTTGTTTTTTGTTTGTTTTCTTTTTCTCACACAAAAAACCCCTCTCAGCTGTTTAAGCTGGAAGGGGGTGAGTTATCCCTTTAAAAGCGTCTCCGCCCCGTCTACATACACTTCTGTTTCTGTGATATAGGAAGCGTCGTCGGAAACTAGAAAAGCAAACAAGCTGGCAACCTGCTCTGGCTGGCCCGTTTTTTTCGTAAATGGCATTTTTCGGGATATCGATTGGAAAATGAATGTCTTTGGTTCGCTCAGATTCATCCATCGACTCAAAAATATTTGTATCAATAGAGCCTGGACAGATCGCATTGACTCGAATACGATATTGAGCAAGCTCAAGCGCCGCCATTTTTGAAAAAGCGGCAATAGCAGCTTTAAATGTACTGTACGCGCTGAACCCTTCCTGAGCAAACTGGCGGCTGCCGCTGACCGAGCTTGTCAGCACGATGCTTCCGCCTCTTTCTTTCATATAAGGGATAGCCGATTTCACAGTCACAAAGGTGCCAACCACATTGTTTCCAATGGTTTTTGCCCAGTTTTCTTTGGTAAAATGCTCGATTGGGGGAAACAGTCCCCAAAATGCCGCCATTCGCAAAAACACAGTCATTGCTGCCTGCTTCTTCAGCGGTTTTTTGCATCACGCGTGCCATCCCCTGTTCATTGGTTATATCCTCGTGAAAAACAAGCGCCGCTCCTCCAGCGAGCCGGATTCCCCTCCTGTAATCACAGCCGTTTTCTTTGTGTTCACATTTATAGCTCCTTTTGTTGGACTCCTTTTTGTTTATACCCTTTTTTGTTCTGGCTGCACGCCAAAATGTTTCAAAGGCGAAGCCAATATATTTGGTACACCAAAAAAGCCTATGCCGAAAATTCGGCACAGGCTTTTTTCATTCCCTTTTTCGGGAATATGTGTGGAGAAGATCTGCTCGTTTTTCAGCACTCTCTCTTTTTCGTTACAGAAACTGCTTCAAGGACTCTGGCGATGGCTTTTCCACTCCGTCACCAATTGGAGCATATCATTCACCCGATACAGTCCATACAAGGTGGAAACGACATTCATTTCTCTTTTTGTACGTCTGTCCTTTTTCAATTCCCTGTATTTATACTTCCAAAACCGCTTTTCTACTTTTTTTGCTTTAAAAAAAGCAGAAAAAAACAGGAAGCCGGGGGCTGCTTCCTGCTGAAAACGTATTAAGGGCGAATCCGTACTTCTGATGTAGCATCGAAAAAGTGCGCTTTGTTCATGTCGAAAGCCAGCTGCAGTTTTTCACCTGCCGCAATATCAAGACGTGAATCAAGGCGTGCCACGAAGTTTTGCCCTGCGATGTCTGAATATACCATAATTTCTGCCCCGAGAAGCTCTGATACCGCTACTTTTGCTTCAAAAGCAGATTGCTGGGATGCTTCAAGGAAAATCAGTTCATCATGAATATCTTCCGGACGAACGCCAAGGATGATCTGCTTGCCTACATAGCCCTGATCACGCAGATAACGCATTTTTCCTTCTGGCACATCAAGCCTTTGTGTACCAATTCTTACATAGCCATCGCCAAGATCTGCATTAAAGAAGTTCATTGGCGGTGATCCGATAAAGCCGGCAACAAAGGCGTTTTCCGGATTTTCATATACTTCTTTCGGCGTACCGATCTGCATGATTTTTCCGGCTTTCATAACAACGATCCGGGTTGCCATCGTTAGAGCTTCAGTCTGATCATGCGTTACGTAAATCGTCGTCGTCTGCAAACGCTGATGCAGTTTAATAATTTCGGAGCGCATTTGTACACGCAGCTTCGCATCGAGGTTGGAAAGCGGTTCATCCATTAAGAATACTTTAGCATCACGGACAATCGCACGCCCAAGTGCAACACGCTGGCGCTGACCGCCGGAAAGAGCTTTTGGCTTCCGTTTTAAATATTCTGTCAGCCCAAGAATTTGGGCGGCGTTTTCTACGCGCTGTTTGATTTCTTCTTTTGGCATTTTACGGAGCTTTAAACCAAATGCCATATTATCGTAAACGGTCATATGCGGATAAAGGGCATAGTTTTGGAATACCATTGCAATATCACGGTCTTTTGGGGCTACATCATTTACACGGCGGTCATCGATAAAGAAATCGCCTTTTGAAATTTCTTCAAGTCCGGCAATCATCCGCAGCGTTGTAGATTTCCCGCAGCCAGACGGACCGACAAATACAATAAATTCTTTGTCCTGAATATGAAGATTAAAATCTTCTACCGCCGTTACATTTCCATCATAGACTTTATAGATATTGTTTAGTTGAAGTTCAGCCATTTTCCAATTCCTCCTGTAACCGTTTTCTTAAATCTATTGTATTCGCTTACAAACTAAATAAAAATAGACAGGGTGCACAAAGATCGTTCGCTCTTCATTGTGCACGTTGCCATTCTCACTTTTGCGTGCTGATTAAACACAGCATGTAAACTAACAAAGCCCCTTCATAGGAACGGACATCAATGCTTGTCCTGTCAATGAATTTATCAATCCGATACTGCAGGCTGTTGCGGTGCAGGTGAAGCTGCTTGGCAGTCTGGCTTACATTAAGATGATTTTGAATCAATAATTGAAGAGTATGGCGCAAATCATCATCTGATTCAAACCATTTCAATTCCTCCGCAAACAGCTCCGAGAGCTCGCTGCGGCTTTGGGCCAAAAACAGATAGGGAATAACCGTTTCAATCGTTGTGACCCGCTGCTCTGGAACAAGCAGGACCGCTTTGCGCGCCGCTTCCGTTTCCCGCTTATATAGATTTCTTAATGAAGCAGATGCTTGTGCAAACCGTCCGATAAACAGACGTCCCGTTATGTAAAAGTCCCCGGCGAGCACATCCAGAAACGTTTGCGCTTCTGTTTTTTGGATCGGATAATCGGACTCTTCTTCTATAAGAATGCATTCCTTCTCTCCTGTCCAGACAACCAGAAAAGCATGGTCAAAAAATGTATGGGCCGCTTCTAAAAAACTGCCGCGGTCGTTCTCTGACAGCTTCATATATAAAAACCGGACCCGGTCTGCGTTTAAAGCTGGGCATTCCCCATCTTTCATCAGAAAGTTCCACCATGCTTGTTCTGCCGAGGAGAACTGGCTTGCTTCCCCGTCTTCACGGATTCGGACAAAAAAATGGGAAAGAAGCTGTTCTTCTCTTTCAGACACATCTTCTTTTGGAATAGAAATATAGCGGTTCTGTTGTTTGTCGTAATAATGCAGGCGGCTTTCGTCGAGTTTAGGCTGTTCTGTCGTAATAGCTCTTTTGTAAATTACATCGATACTTTGCATCTCGGCTGCCTTCTTTCAATAAGCAGAAGCGATCCGCTGAAGGGAACCGTTCCCGCCCTTTTCTCCTTATTATACTGAAATTCGCTGAAAAACGCCTATCTAGTCCGTGCAAAATCATGCTGAAGGGAGAATGAAAACAATGAAAACAATGAGGCATGTATGTTCGTTGTTTCATTCCCTTTTCTCTAACTTATTTGGCCAATAAGAAAGGATGAAATCATCTTGATTTCATCCTTCAGGCTGCCCGCAAACGCCCGCTTTCGGCGTCATTTGCCGGCTTTGAATGCTCATGACCCGAAGAAGGTCACTCCGCTTCCCAGCCGGCTGCATTCCTGGAAAGGCAGACGTTTTCAATCAGCCTGCTTTCTTACTTTGTCTATACTCTCAAGGATGAAATCGGTTTGATTTTATCCTTTTCTCGTCTTCTGTTACGCCCACCACATCTCACCGGCAGATTCACGGATCAGTACATCGTTTAAATTTTTCACAGCACGGCTGAAGCCTTCGTCGATAGACATGATTGCATCTTCATGCTCGATGCTGACGACATAATCATAGTTATATAGACGAAGCGCGCTCATCATGTCAGACCACTCCTGTACACTATGACCGCAGCCAACACTGCGGAATGTCCAGGCACGCGACTGCACATCACCGTAAGGCTGCATATCTGTCAAGCCGTACATGTTGACGTTGTCTTGATCAATATACGTGTCTTTCGCGTGAAAATGGTGAATAGCACCTGCTTTACCGAGAATTTTAATGGCAGCCACTGGATCAATACCCTGCCACCACAAATGACTTGGATCAAGGTTTGCACCAATGGCATCACATGTTTCCTCGCGAAGCTTGAGCATTGTATAAGGAGTATGAACCAGAAAACCGCCATGCAGCTCGAGCCCAATTTTTACATTATGGCTTTTGGCAATTTCGCCAATTTCCTTCCAATATGGAATAAGCTTTTTCTCCCACTGCCATTTTAAAATATCATGATATTCTGCTGGCCACGGAACAACAGGCCAGTTTGGCTGCTTAGCTTCCTCGGAGTCTCCTGGAGTGCCGGAAAAACAGTTAACAACCGGCACATTCAAAAGAGAAGCGAGCTTAATCGTTTTACGGAGTACAGAATCGGATTCTTCCGCAAATGCCTTGTCCGGTGTGAGCGGATTGCCATGGCAGCTGAAGGCACTGATTGTAAGACCGCGTGACGTCACAGCTTCCAGATAATCGGCACGCTTTTTCTCATCTTCCAGCAGCTCATCAAGCGGACAATGCGCGTTGCCCGGATAACAGCCTGTACCAATTTCAACGGCGTCCAGGCCAGCTTCTTTTACATGATCCAGCATGTCCTCAAAGGACTTGTTGGAGAATAACACGGTAAATACACCTAATTTCAATGGAATCGCTCCTTTTATCTGATTTTGACGCTGCGGCCAATTTTGGCGCTTTCGTAAACAGATTCAATGATACTCGATACGTACATGGATTCCTCTGGATTTGTCAGCGGCGTGCTTTCTCCAAAGCAGCAGGAAGTAAAATGTTCCGCCTGCAAAATGGCAAACGGCTTTTCTTCTGGAATCCATGCGATATCCGAGTTGATCAGCACGCCATGCTCGGCTTTGTTCAGGCGAAGCGGAAACACATCAATACCGCCTTTTGTGCCGGAAATGCTGATCGTTTCTTCATCTTTCGGAATGTTCGCTGCCCATGAGGTTTCAAACATGACCACTGCCCCGTTTTCGAGCCGGATAAAAGCCGTGGCATGGTCTTCTACTTCAAAGGTGGCCGGGTTAATTGTACCCCATTCGTTTACCATATCTTTTTGCATACTTAAATGGTTAAAAGTAGCGCCGCTCACTTCAAACGGTTTTGAACTGCCGGTCAGCCACATTGCCAAATCAAGCAAGTGGCAGCCATAGTCGATCAGCGCGCCGCCTCCTTGAAGTTCGCGATTTGTAAATACACCCCAGCCTGGTACTTTACGGCGCCGCATGGATTTAATGCGAATCACAAGTGGCTGACCAATTTCGCCGCTGTCAATCAGCCGTTTAGCCGCCCGTGATTCTTTTAAAAAGCGCCAGTGATAAGCAATAAGCAGTACCTTTTTTGACTTTTCAGCTGCGGCAACCATTTCCTCACACTCTTTTGTATTCAATGCCATCGGCTTTTCACACATGACATGAACACCGGCATTTAGTGCCTGTACGGCGGCTGGAGCATGAAATTTATTTGGAGTAGCGATAATCAGCGCGTCAATTTTCTCAAGCATTTCTTCCAGGCTCTTGCAGACGTGCTCAATCCCAAATTTTTCGGCTGTTTCTCTCGCCCTCTCCTCGTTTACATCCATTACGGCCGTGATTTCCGCTTCTTTCACATGTTTAAAAGCCGGAATATGCCGCTCTGTTGCAATGCCCCCTGTACCTAAAACGCCGATTCTCAGTTTTGTCATGTTTGTCACCTCTTTGATTAAATACGGACAGTTCGCTTTGATTCACTTGATTCCAGTGCAGCTAAGATCACCTGCAATGACTTTTTGCCTTCATTCCCGCAGACAGGCGGAGTTGTATCCTCCAAAATGCTGTTAATAAATTGCTCTACCACACGAGAATTTGTTTGTTTACCTTCTTCATTTGACTGAATTGCACCGAGGCTGTGACGTTCACTGTTGCCATTTTTATATTGAATAATGAGTGAATAATTCGGGTCATCTTCCAAACGCATGATGCCATTTTCTGCGTAAAAGACAGTAGAATTGTCTTCACCGCCGTTGTACGCCCAGCTTGCGGCTAATGTTCCAATTACACCGCTTTCCGATTTTAGGACACAAACAGCATTATCATCGACTGTAGAATTTTCCTTGGCCGAGCCCTCGACAAATGCTGCCACTTCTACAAATTCTTCTCCGAGCAAATAGCGAAGCAAGTCGGTTTTATGAACACCAAGGTCACCCATTGCCCCGATAAACGCAAGCTCTTTTTTGAAAAACCAGCTGTTTGTTCCATCCACACTCCAGCCTTCCGGCCCCCCATGGCCAAATGCCGTACGAAAGCTATAAATCTTACCTAAAACACCACTTTCGATAATAGACCGGGCTTTTTGGTGGGAAGCAACAAAGCGCTGATTATGGGCAATCATTAATTTTTTGCCACTTTTTTCTGCCGCTTCGATCATCGCCTCTGCTTCTTTCTTTGAAGTGGCCATTGGCTTTTCGCAAAGCACATGCTTGCCTGCTTGGAGTGCCGCAATGGTAATAGGCGCGTGCAGTACATTCGGTGTACAAACGCTGATGGCATCGACGTCTCCATCTTTAAGTAATTCTTCATAGCTTGTATAAGCCTTTGCATTAAAATGCTCCGCGTATTTTTGGGCCCGTTCTTCCTTTACATCACAAAATGCTGTTACTTGAACATGCTCGTTTGCAACGTACTCCGGAATATGGCGATGCTGGGCAATACTTCCGCACCCAATGACGCCTACTTTAATTTTCCCCATTCTTTTTATTCTCCCCTTAACTCTTCAATTGGTTGTGCATTACCATATACAGGCCGTTCTCGTTTCACCGGAGCTGCCCATTTTACTGCGTTTTGAATGACACGTTGGACATTTTCATTAAAATATGTAGGATGTGTTTCATGTCCAGGACGGAAATAAAAGACTTTGCCGTTGCCCCGTTTGTAAGTGACGCCGCTTCGGAACACTTCGCCGCCTTCGAACCAGCTCATGAAAATGAGCTCATCCGGCGCGGGAATATCAAAATGTTCGCCATACATTTCCTCATGCTCCAGCTCAAAATATTCGCCGATTCCTTCTGCAATTGGATGTGCAGGGTCTACGACCCAAAGGCGTTCCTTTTCTCCAGCTTCACGCCATTTCAAATCGCAGGATGTGCCCATCAGTGCTTTGAAAATTTTCGAGAAATGACCCGAATGAAGCACAATGAGCCCCATGCCATCGAGTACACGCTGCTGTACTTTTTTCACAACTTCATCGCTCACTTCTTCATGTGCAACATGCCCCCACCAAAGAAGTACATCTGTTTGATTTAATACATCCTCTGTCAACCCGTGCTCTGCTTCATCCAATGTGGCCGTTTGAACGGTCCGTCCTTCTTCTTTTAAAAAATCTGCGATTACTTGATGAATGCCTTCTGGATAAATCTCTTTGACCGCCTGCTTGTTTCGTTCATGACGAAATTCATTCCATACTGTAATATTCATAGAATCGCTCCATTCTCTGATATTTTTTTGCATGAATCCCGTACCACAACAGAAGTCGGCACTAAAATATTCCGCTTCATCATGTCCGGTTTTTCCAAAAGATCTACCAATGTTTTGGCCGCTTCATAGCCGAGCTGAAATGCATGAATATCGACTGTTGTCAGCGGCGGGCTCGAAAGCTCGGAAAGCATGGAATCCGTAAAAGTGGTGACGGCTACATCATCCGGCACCCGCAAGCGCCGCTCGTATAAAGCAGACAGCAGGCTCATAGCCATTAGTTCATCCGTCGTCACAATCGCCGTTGGCCTTGGATCCATCATCATCATCTCATCAATGGTTTCCTTGGCGCTTTCTTTTGAAATTTCTTTTCTAAAAAGAACTTCTGATTGAATATTCGCAAGTTTTAATGCCTGTTTATATCCTTCTTCACGATCTTTATGCACTTCAAACCTCGGATCGCCCCCGACATACGCAATATGTGTATGTCCGGCACGAATCAAATGGTCTGTTATATCACGTGCTGCTTTGACGTTATCGTTATCTACATACATGACCTTGTCAGTATGCTCCGACGGTTTACCGATCATAACAAACGGAAAGTTTTGCTCTAAAAGCAGCTGCAGTACCGGGTCATGATCCTGTGAATAAAGCATAATCATGCCGTCGACGCTTTTGCCTTGAACCATGTTCACAACTTCCCGATAAATGTCTTCATCAGATTCACCGCACGTCAATAGGATGCTGTATTCCTTTTGATGCAGCAGGTCACTCATTCCTTGAAGCGCTGCCGGAAAAAACGGATCGGACAGTGAATGCTTCGTAGACGTTTTACGAATAATCCCAATTGTTTGGGAGGACTGCGTGACAAGCTTACGTGCAAGCAGGTTCGGATGGTAGCCGAGCTCCTGCATCACTTTTCTTACTTTTTCTTTTGTTTCCTGCGTAATTTTTGGATGGTCCGCGATAACACGGGAGACGGTCGAAGGCGCAACCTGCGCTCTCTTTGCTACATCTTTAATTGTGACAGCCATGACCGGTTCCTCCCTTTTCTAGTTTATAGTACCATTTTTCAAAAAAAATAAGAAAGTATATCGTTTCTTAATAATGCCCTGCTGCAGCCCCCGCAGCATTTTACTTTCCCAGCCGCCCGGGAGCTTCTTGTATTTCTTTGTCTCGATTGGAGCGCTTTTGTACGCAAAGTGCTGCTCTTTTTATTTTACAGCGCCATCGGAAACCCCTTTAATAATTTGTTTTTGTGCGAAGAAATACGCAATGATAACGGGAATAATCGAAATCGTTAAACCAGCAAGCGCTAAATGCCACTGCTTCGTATACTGGCCGAAGAAGTTAAACAGCTTTAACGGAATCGTATCCGTACCGTCGCCGCTGATCACCAGTGATGGAAGAAGGAAATCGTTCCAAATCCAAATCACGTTCAAAATCCCAACTGTAATAGAGATCGGTTTTAGCAGCGGGAAGATAATGTACCAAAATACTTGAAGCCGGTTACAGCCATCAATCGTTGCCGCCTCATCAAGTGATTTGGAAATGCCTTTAAGAGCTCCGTGATAAAGAAAGATCGACAAGCTGCATCCGAAGCCAAGATACATAAAAATCAGCCCGTAAAAGTTAAGCGCATTGGCTTTTCCGAAAATCGAAACAAGCGGAATCATAACGGATTGAAAAGGAATCAGCATGGCCGCTACAAACACAAAGAAAATGATATTGCTCAGCCGGCTTCCGTTGCGGGATAATGCATAAGCAGCCATAGCGGAGAAAAAGAGAATAACCGCTACGCTCAAAAGAGTTACAAGCACTGAATTCACAAATGTCTGCAAAAATGTTAATTCTTCAAAAGCCTGTGTAAAGTTATCAAAAGTAAAATCTTCTGGCAGCTTTAGCGTATTGGTAAAAATCTCGCGTTTTGTTTTAAAAGCATTGGCAATCATTAAGTAGAAAGGAGAGATCCAAAAAAGAGCCAGTAAAATACCAATAATTTCGAGCGTCCAGCGTTTTCCTGACTTTTTCATTACATCTCTACCTCCTTTTTCTTATTAATGTACACTTGTGTTAATGAAATAATCGCCACAATGATAAAGAAGATAACGGCTTTCGCCTGTGCTTCTGCCATTTGGTTTAATTGGAAGGCCGTTTGAACAATATCCATGGCAACCATTTTCGTTGAGTCAAATGGTCCGCCGTTTGTGAGCGATAAGTTCTGATCATAAATTTTAAAAGCATTGGACAGCGTTAAAAACAAGCTGACCGTAAAGGCAGGCATTACAAGGGGGAACGTAATATTTCGGAAGCGCTGCCATGCATTTGCGCCGTCGATCTCTGCTGCTTCAAGCAAATCTTTCGGCACGTTTTCCAAGTACGCAATGTAAATAATCATAATATAGCCGGCCATCTGCCAGCTCATCAAAATAACCATTCCCCAGAAGCCTGTCTGGGAGTCGGAAAGCCAGCCCTGCAGCCATTCAATACCCGTTGCCCGTCCAATAGCATCAAACACTTTTGTGAAAATAAACTGCCAGATAAAGCCGAGAATCAACCCGCCGATTAAGTTTGGCATAAAAAAGATAGTGCGAAGAACGTTTTTAGATTTAATGTAGGATGTAACAAGCATGGCGAGGCCAAGCCCCATAATGTTGATAACGATAACAGAAGCAACGGAGAATTTAAACGTAAACCACAACGATCTTAAAAAGCCCTCGTCACTGAACAGTTCAATATAATTTTTCACACCGATAAATTCAGCTGCATTTACCCCATCCCAGTCTGTGAAAGAGTAAATAATCCCGTAAATAAGCGGAAGCAGGACGACGATGCCAAGCGCAAATAAAACCGGCGCTAAAAAAAGCCAAAACATAAAGTCTTTGTTTCTCATGCTGCCTAAACCTCATTTCTGTTGAATTTTGGGAAAGAAAAAGATAACAGCTGAAACGTGCCTGTTATCTTTTTTCTTTTCATGGAATTACTGACGCGCTTTTTTCCAATCATTTTTCGCAGCTTGAATCGCTTCTTCCCAAGACGCTTCACCTGCAAGATACTTTTGAAGATGCGCTCCTAAAATATCACTCCATCCAACTGGATAGCCAAGGAATACCCATCCTTGCGTGTTTCCTTCTTCGGCATATTGATAGATCGTTTTAGAAAGCGGGTCGGCAATTTTATCTGCATCGTAGCCTTCGTAAGCCGGGATAAATTTAAATTGTGTTAGAACCGCTTCTTTTCCTTCATCAGACGTGTACAGCCAATCTAAAAATTCTTTTGCTGCTTTTTGAGCTTCTTCATCTGCGTTTTTGTTTACAGCCCAGTATTGTGGAACACCAACTGGCATTTTCATTTCACCGTCAACCGGGATTGGGAAGATGCCAACATTTTCAGCAAGCTCTGGATCCATCTGTTCGATTGTCGGGTATACCCAGTTTCCTTGCTTAATCATGGCTACGCGGCCTGTTGAAAACAATTCTTCTACCTGCTGTGAATAATCAAGGCTCAAAACCGGCTGTACGGAATATTTGTTTTGAAGGTCAATATACTCCTTGTACTGTTCTGCTTTTGTAAATGGAAGTTCTTTCGCCTGGAATGCTTCCATTACGCTGCCATTAAAATCGTCTGCGATAAAAGAGTTTGAGCCGTGGTTTCCTTCTGTCCATTTTTCTTTTCCAGCAAAAGCAAACACAGCGTCAATGCCAAGCTCGTCCTTTTTGCTGTCCAGCGTTTGAACCGCTTTCGTTAAATCATCCATTGATTTAATCGAATCTGCATCCACTCCGGCTTTTTCGAAAATCTCTTTGTTATAAACAAATCCGTATCCTTCCTGATTGTATGGAAGGCCCAGCACTTTCCCGTCTTCTGTCACACTTTCGAGCGTGCCTTCCAGCGCTGCTCCAGCCGCTTTCGTATCACTTACATCTATCAATCTATCACGGTACTGCTGCACATCAACGGCTCCGTTAATATTAAAAATAGCCGGCTCGTCTCCTGAAGCAAATTTGGATTTCAGCGCCGAACCATAATCGTTCCCGCCCCCTACTGTTTGAACATTTATATCAACTTCCGGATGGTCTTCTTCATATTGCTTCGCGAGTTCCTCAAACTGGTCTTTAAACTCCACTTTAAACTGGAAAATATCTACGACCGTCTGATCGCCGCCCCCTCCGCCTGAACTGCCAGATGATTCTTCTTTTTTCTCAGCTGTTGAGCAGCCAGCAAGACCTAGAAACAATGCCGATGAAAGTACGAATGCTTTTTTTGTTAACACGTCATCTACCCCTTTGCAGTCTTTTTAGTTGATCGAAAACAGTAACCGCTTTCAACTTCTGAAACCACTATACCACCGTTACTATGAAAGCGTCAACATTTTTTGAGAAATCGTTTGCATATTTTTTGTAAAGCCTTTCAAAGTTAATTTAATAGGTTTTCATTTCTTGTATATACAAAGAAAATTAGAAATACTTGATGCAAACGATTGCTCTTCTTTTCACAATAAAATGGAATAAAAAAACAGCCTTTACGGCTGTTATTCCACATTGCTATGAAGCTTAAACGTTTGTTCGTGTGTCCGATCTTGTTTTTCTGCATAGTTCAGGCAAAGTACATCGAACAGTACATGAGTGCTTTGATCAAAAAGGGAGCCGAGCGGCTGAATGCTTTTTCTTTCTCCTTCATTCCGATACTTCGTAGCGGCCGGTACGTGAAGAATAGAAGAAGCATGGGAAGCAAGTGGAGACGCTGGATCCGTTGTGACGGCTATCGTTACACATCCTAATTGAGCTGCCCTTTCTGCTGTCCAGCATACACTTTTTGTTTTTCCAGATCCCGACACAAGCACGATGACATCCCCTTTTTGAATAGATGGCGTTGTGGTTTCGCCAATGACAAATGACTGGACACCAAGATGCATTAACCGCATCGCAAACGACTTTGCCATAAATCCAGACCGCCCTTCACCGAATACAAAGATTCGTTCAGCTGATGTTAGATGGTCCGCCGCCCTTTCCAATTGCCCCTCCTGAACGTGACTGGTTACATCTTCAATTTCTGCCAGAACGGCTTTTATTTTTTCCTTCATTTTGATTCCTCCATGTTTAGCTGTTGTTTGAATGCAGCTGCTATCCGGACAGGATCCTCTGCTTTTGTAATGGCGGAGCCGATAATAAAAACAAGCGGGTTCATTTTTTTGTACGCTGGCAGGCTTTCTAATGTAATTCCGCCCGCTACCGCTATTTTTAAGCCAGCCTGCACGCCTGTTTCACTGTTTTGTTTTGTGCCAAGCTCCTGCTGGTCTTTGCTTGTATGCAGACAAAGAATCGCATTATACTGGCTTAACAGTTCCTGCTGGGCAGGTGTTGTATAAAGCAGGTCGATCATCATTTGCTTGCCTCTTTTTTCTGCTTCTGCTATACAGGCTTCAATCGTCACAAGCGGTGCAGTTCCCATTACCGTGGCAATATCTGCTCCCGCTTCAAAACAAAGCTGGCATTCGTACTGCGCGTTGTCATTGGTTTTCATATCGGCAACAATCACTTTATTCGGAAACGCTTTTTTCATCGCCCGGACACTGTCCATACCAAACTCCTTAATGAGCGAGGTTCCGACTTCCAGCCAGTCGACATGCTCTTCTGTCTCTGCTGCCATTCCAATGGCTTCTTCGATGGTCATACGGTCTAATGCCAATTGTATATTCACTGTGCTCCCCCTAACTAAATCGGTTTATTAACCAAAGAAAAAGAAAGAGCTTTTATAAAAAGCTCTATTGGGCCGAATCCCGAATCAGCAGGCTTGTTTCTAAAACATGCGTCTCTGGGGTAACCGGCTTTTTCATAATTTGCTGAATCAACAGTTCCGCTGCTCTTGTTCCCATTTCGTAAGCCGGCTGTGAAATGGTTGTAATAGCCGGTTCGTATATATCAGCAAATTTAATATTATCAAAAACAATCAGCGCTAAATCCTGGCCAATCTTCAAGTTGTTTTCTTTAGCAAACTTCATGACTTCCATAAAAGATAGATCATTGGCCGCTATGAGTGCTGTCGGAGGATGCTGTTGAAACATTTCTTTCATAGATGGCACAATCGCCTCATATGGAACGGATTTTACATATTGATCCTGAAACGGCAATCCCCTTGCTTCTATCGCTTCCTTATAGCCCTCAAGCCGTTCTCTCCGTGTATACGTCGTCATTGGCGGCGTCACAAGCGCAATACGGTCATGCTTTTTTTCAACTAGATATTCTACTGCCTGGCGGACAGCTCTTCGATTATCGACTACAATCGTGCTTACTTCTACACCTTCTATCTTACGGTCAACAAAAACGATTGGATATTTTTCCTTTTCCAGCTGACGGTATAATTCCTGATTGCCCCCGGACGGAAAAATGATCAGCCCATCGACCTGGCGTGCGCGCAGCATATCAATATACTTTTTTTCTTTTTCCGGATCGTCATATGCATTGCATACAATTGCATGGATGTCTTTTTTTTGACAGTAATCCTCAATAGCCTGGCACACTTCTGTAGAAATGCCATGGACGATATTGGCCACAATAATACCGATCATTGATGTTCTTTTTTGCTTTAAACTGCGAGCAATGACATTCGGGCTGTACGAAAGATCTTGAACTGCCCGCTCAATTTTTTTCTTTGTGTCTTCGCTCATATATTCAAATCGTCCGTTTAAAAATTGCGATACGGTACTTTTCGACACACCCGCTTCTTTCGCTACATCCGCCATTGTTACCCGTTTCATATGTCCTCTTCCTTTAAATCATTTGAATTTTCTTTTATATTACGCTTCTTTTTGCGTAATTCCAAGAGAGGAAGCGGACTCGGGACGTTTTTTTGGCTTTGCGCCTTTTACAGCAATAATCGTCAGGATAGCTGACAGGAATAAGGATCCTGACATAAACATGTAGGAAGCACCAAATCCGCCGGTGGTCCCGTTCAAATAGCCAACGAAATAAGAACCTGCAAACGAACCGAGCGCACCCATACTATTGATCAGCGCCATTGCCCCTCCTGCTACGTTACGCGGCAGCACTTCCGGAATAATCGCGAAAAATGGCCCGTATGGTGCATACATGGCACCGCCGGCAATAATCAGCAGCACAAACGACAGCCAGAAGTGACTTGTGCCGACCATGTAGGATCCTAAAAACGCAAAGCCTCCAATTAAAAGAAACGGCCAGACAAACGCGGTGCGATTCTGCATTTTGTCTGAAAAATAAGAGGCACTCAGCATGCCGATAATCGCCAATACATATGGAACAGAAGCAAGCCAGCCGGTTTTGACAATATTCATGTTCGGCGCGGCATTTAAAATGGACGGCAGCCACATCACAAAACCATATACACCAATGCTCCAAAGCGCATATTGCGCACTTAACAGGATCACGGTTTTCGAACGAAATGCTTCTGCATAGTTTTTAACCGGCTTGATTCCCTGCTGCTCTTTTTCAAGCTCCACCTGCAAGTCCCGCTTTTCTCCGTCTGACAGCCATTTAGCATCTTTCGGTTCATCTACAACAAGCTTCCACCATAAGAATGCCCAAACGACAGCTGGAAGCCCTTCCAAAATAAACATCCAGCGCCAGCCGACCGATTCAATTAAGTAGCCGGACAAAATGGACATCCATAAAACGGTGGCCGGATTTCCTAAAATTAAAAACGTATTCGCCCGGGAACGCTCGGCTTTTGTAAACCAGTGGCTTAAAAACACAAGCATAGACGGCATAACGGCACTTTCTACAACGCCAAGCAAAAATCGGATGACAATCAAAAAGCGTACGTCGCTGACCATTCCTGTTGCCGTCGCCAGCCCGCCCCATAAAATCAGCGACCAGAAAATCAGTTTTTTGGCACTTCGGTTTTCAGCATAGTGGGCACCCGGCACTTGAAAAAAGAAGTAACCAAGGAAAAACAGAGAGCCAAGCAGCGCGGACATGGAAGCTGTAATATGTAAATCTTCCGCCATGCCTCCGGCTGCGCCGAATCCGTAATTGGCTCTGTCTAAATAAGCAAGACTATACGTAATAAAAACGACTGGAATGAGACGAAGCCATCTTGATTTAGCGAGCTGTGTTTTCATTGTATGCCACCTCTTTTTCAAATTTGTTCATAAACCGTGCCAATGTCAGCCGGTCCGGATATCCTTCATGATCGCCTGCATGCCCGACCGCCATTGCACCAATTGCGTTGCCACGCCGAGCGCACTCCTCAATCGGCAATCCTTCGAGCAGACCGCTTATCACACCAGCTGCAAAGCCATCGCCAGCACCAACTGTGTCAACGATCTGTTCCACTTTGTAACCCGGCACTACTGCTTCTTGAGCGGCAGTTTTTACATATGCTCCTTCACTTCCGAGCTTTACAATCACACACGGTACACCGCGCTTTCTATAAAAATCAGCGATTTCGTCGGGTTTCGTGTACCCTGTCAGCTGTTCTCCTTCTTCGATTCCCGGCAGCACGATGTCCGCTTGGTATGCGGCTTCGTTTGTTACGCCAATCATTTCTTCCGATGAATCCCACAAGGAGGGGCGTAAATTGGGATCAAACGAAATGGTTTTGCCTGCTTTTTTCATAGTGGATAAAACCGATAAGGAAAACGCTCTCATTTCTGAAGACAGAGCAAGCGGGATGCCTGTCATATGCAGGTGGCGCGCCTGTAAAAAGTAAGCCGGATTCATTTCTTCATCGGTTAGGCGGCTTGCTGCTGAGCCTTTTCGGTGATACTGCACATGCGGGTCGCCTTCGGTCACTTTGGACTTAAACTGAAAGCCAGTCGGATATTGTTCGTCCATCCATACATGATCTGTATTTACTCCTTCTCTTGCAAGAGCCGCTAAAATAAACGCACCAAATGCATCTTTCCCCACCTTGCTTGCCCAGCCGCTTTGAAAGCCAAGACGCGCAAGGCCAATCGCTGTGTTTGTTTCTGCGCCGGCGAGCGCCTGCGTAAACTCGGTTACTTCGTGCAGCGGGCCCGGAGTTTTCGCCATAAACATCGACATCGCTTCGCCAAATGTTACAACCTCTATGGTAGTCATTGTACAACCGCCTTCTTTTTTTCGATATAGTTTTTATAAAGAAACAGATCATTCATGGACAGCGGAAACTCAAGCGCTACTGGAACTGCAGCAGGTAAAAGCTCCAAAATCATTTCCCACTCAGCGCTTTTCCCGAGAGGAATAGCAACGGTTTGAAGCCCTTCCGGTGTTTCGTTCACCTGCTTTACATGAAGGTAACGAATATAGCTTTTCAATACATGAAATGCTTTTTGAACCGATTCACCTGTGTACCGCCAGTTTCCAGTATCAAATGTAAGGCCAGCCTCCATTCCTTCCTCGGAACAAATTTCTAAAAAAGCAGCCAGCGGCTCGATCGTTCCGCCCTGCTTTGTTTGATCATTTTCAACAAGCCACTGCGTTCCAGCAGGAAGAGCTTTGCGAAAAAAATGGTCCATTTCTTTTACATTGGATTTTCCCTTCATAAACGATCCGAGCGGAAGCTTTAACGTATCCGCCTTTATTTCTGTCATTTCCTGAACGACTATCTGCAGGTTTTCTTTGTTAAAAGTTCCATCTGCCTGAAACAGTTCAACAGGTGCAGAATAAACCGTGTAATGCTCCGTTTGAAATTGTTCCAGCGGTCTGTCCGAAGGAGTAAGAAGCTCACGCCGAATTTCGACTCCTTTGATATCGCTTTCAATAAGCTGTTTAAAAAGAAAAGCCTGGCCATTTTTCTTTACTTCTGCTTCGCCAAATGCATTCATCGGAATAACAATCATTGTTCTGCACCTCTTTTTATAAATCGATTTACTAAACCGGTTTATTAGATTATATATCCGTGTAAGCGTTTTATCAAGCTTTTTTTATCCTTTTTTGCTCAAATAAAAAAACAGGGCTCATACTGCCCTGTTTGAGACTATAGACAAATGATATGGATGATCGTGCGCATGAATGGGATGGATCGGCGGCGTCCAGGCAGCTCCGCTTTCTATGGGGCAGGCGCTGAGCCCGACTCCGCCTGGCGGCTCAGCGGTCTCTGCTGCCCGCTCGTCCCATAGGAGTCTGCACTGCCCTCCCGCCGCCAAGTGGCTTGCAACAAGATTTTATAGAGCTCATAAGGTCGTATCTTTCTGTTTAAAAAAAGAGAAAATGTTTATTCAGTCCCTGCTTATAGATCTTCAACACCACTTATCGACTTTTTTTAAAAGAGAAAGACTTTGCCTATACACTGAAACAGGGCTTATGCTCCCCTGTTTTTATAATTCAATTGTTCTTTTGTCACGGCTGCTTTCGAGCGCTGCTTCAATAACGCGGATCGTTCGTACGCCTTCCTCTCCCGAAACCGGGCACTGCTTTCCATCACGAATACATTGATAAATTTCTTTGTAATAACGCCGGTAATCACCTGGAAGTGTTACGATTTTTTCGTTTCCTTCTTTTGTATAAAGCGTTCCATACTGGTCAAGCCGGTCCATTCCCCATTCGGGACTTTCAAGGGGCTCTCCATTTATCAATTCTTCCTCCTGAGGATCTTCCCCCCGCTTCATAAACGTTCCCTTTGTACCGTGCACTTTATACTTGGCGCCTTGCTCCACTGTAATCATGCCGCTGTGTAAAATCACTCGTTTCGTTCCGTACGTTAAAACAAGATGGAAATAATCATCTACGAGTGCATGAGGGCGCTGCTTTTGAATATCTGCCGTTATACTATCAGGCATCCCAAACAGTGATAGAGCCTGGTCAATCAAATGCGCCCCAAGATCATATAAAACGCCTGAAGCTGGTTTTTTCTCTTCACGCCAGCCTCTGGCAATCACCGGCTCAAAGCGGTCATAATGTGCTTCATATACAGAAACATCACCCAGCCGGCCCTCTTCTATCATTTTCTTGACAGTCAGGAAATTTCCGTCATACCGGCGGTTTTGAAAAACACTAAGCATCACGTTATGTTTCTTAGCGCAGTCAGCAAGCGTTTCTGCTTCTTGAATGGTCGGTACCATCGGCTTTTCGACAATGACGTGTTTTCCTGCCTCAAGTGCCTGCTTCGTAATATCAAAGTGAAGACTGCTCGGTGTGGTTACGACTACAAGCTCTACCTGAGCGTTATTTAAAATGTCGTCCATTTGCTGGACAACGTCTATAGATGGAAAACACTCTTTTAATTTTTCTTTTTTAGAAGACAAAATACTGACAAGCTGAAATTCCTCCATTTTGTTTAAAAATGGAGCGTGAAAGGTTGAGCCTGAAAATCCATACCCGATTAACGCTGTGCCGATTGCCTTCAAAACGCCATCTCCTTTATTCTCGTTTTTTTTACACTCATTCCCTTTCTATTCTTTATTCAAACGAAAGACGCTTAATGTGCTCGATAGAGTGGTACATATAGTATAATAAGGTAGAATATGAACAGAACCTTTTCACTACTTTTGAGAGGATTGACTTATTATGGCCCGCAACGATTACCAGGCAATGCTTTCTAAGCGGATGGAAAAGGAGTTTTCCAGCTGGTTTGAACAAGATCATATCCAAGAACGGGATTTATACCGTTTTTTACATACGATGAAAGGTACCGCAGGCACAATCGGCATGGAAGAAATGTCTGCTTTTTGTGCCTCACAGTTGGAGACACTTTCTGAAGCAAGCGAGGCGACTATTCCGGTTCGTTCATTAAAAAACTTTATTTTTTTAATGAGAAGTTTTTTCAATAAGAAAGAATTAACGACCCAGCCTGAAGTGAAACAGCCTGAAAGTACGCTTCATTCCATCGAAGAAAACAGCGGCTTTATTTTACTAATTGATGAGGATGCAGAATCCGCTTCTTTTATTAAAGAAACACTAGAAGAAAACGGCATACAAGTGGTAATTGCTTTAAATGGAAAACGAGGAGTTGAACTTTTTTATACCCTTCAGCCCCATATGGTTGTAGCCGATGTCCAGCTTCCCGATATGAGCGGATTTGATGTACTGGCGCAAATCGGTGATATTGCCCGAAGCCGTTATGTTCCTATTACATTGGTTAGTACGAACAATCCGATCGAAAATACCATTCGCGCTTATGAAATGGGTGCGATGGATTTTATTCAGAAACCGCTTAATATGAGCTTATTTGTCCCTTATATTTCTAACCGATTAAGAAACAAATCGGCTGTTTCACAATCTGCACTGACCGATGAGCTGACAGGCGCTGGCAACCGGCGCCAGTTCACACAAACGCTTATGCAAATGTCTGCTTTAGCGGAACGGAAACGACATACATTTACGCTTGTGATGCTAGATTTGGATTACTTTAAAAAAGTAAACGATCAATATGGGCATCCTGCAGGGGATGAAGTGCTTCGCCGCTTCAGCTCTATCGTGCTGATACTCAAGCGGGAAACCGACTATTTCTTCCGTTATGGGGGGGAAGAATTTGCTTTAATTTTAGCAGATACGACTCCTGAGGAAGGGACGGTCTTAATTGAACGGATTCGTGCAAAAATGGCCGAAACCGAATTTACCGTCCCGGGCTTTGATCCTTTCTATGTGACGTTTTCTGCTGGTGCAGCTGAATACAGAATCAATGAATCTACCGTTTTGGCAGAAGCGGACCAGGCGTTATATAAAGCAAAACGAAGCGGCCGAAACCAAACGGTTATTTATGAAATTGACAGCGGTGATGTTAAGCGCCATTTGAATATTATGATTATCGATGATGACCTTCTTATGCGAAAAATGTTGTCGAAGCAGTTTTCCGGCTGGAAGCCAAATGAAATCGATGTGGTTGTCCACGAATATCCGGATGGCATTACATTCCTGGAGTCAGACTGGTACAAGGCTGATGAGAATTATATGATTCTCTTAGACGGCATTATGCCGAAAATGGATGGCCTCGAAGTGCTGTCAAATGTCCGCAAACGGTTCCCGGATGACAACATTGTCATATCGATGCTGACAGCCCGGACAAATGAAGCAGATATTGTTTTAGCACTAAAAAGTGGAGCGGATGACTACATTGTAAAACCATTTCACCCGCAGGAAGTGGTCGCGCGTGTACAGCGCTTGACAAAGAGGATGTTTAAATGACCCTCTCTTTTTTCCTTCTCTTGACGGTGCTCTTACTTCTATTTCAAATGGGACTGCTCCTTTATTTAGTCATCCGCAAACGTAAAAGGCAGCGTCTGGAAGAAGAAATAGAAAGCCAGTATACGCATTCAACAGAGCCGTTTGCTTCCTATATGATGGATCCATCAGACGCGCGTTTTCTTTATGCCGTCAAATCGATTCCTCATCAACAGGTTGTACTGGAACGGCTATTAAACGGCTACGTGGCATTTACAAAAGGAGGCAGTGCCTCTCCTTTAGTGCAGCAGCTGTCGGAAGAATTTTTAACAGAACCCTATACACGCGTGTTAAATCAGCGCAACTGGGCGCGGAGAGTGAACACCCTTCATTACATTGAAGATTTTCATATGCGCTCTTTAGCACCTATCCTGCGTGAACGGCTGAAGCAAGCCGGGAAACTGGACGTGGAAACCCAGCAGCTCATTCGGACACTGGCTTCTCTAAATGAAGATGTTGTCATTGAGGAGTTAAACCGTTTTCCGAATGCGCCTGTTCGGCTGTTCGTAGACGCGTTTCACCGATTAAACAAAACGCATGCTGAAAAGCATGTGAAAGCGGCGCTCGAAGGTGAAGATGAGACAATCAAACACGCTGCCTTTACTTATATTGCTCATTCAGGGGCGATGACTTTTTTGCCGCAGGTAGAAAAAGAACTGGCCAGCCCTCAAGTCGAAACCAGAATCCAGGCACTCAAAACGATCTTTCGGCTGGAGTATTTGTCGGAACCGGATTTGCTGGCTCCCTTTTTTGGTTCTCCTTTTTGGACAGAGCGAATGTTTGCAGCACGAATTGCAGGTATTATGCAGTTTTCCCGCTATAAACAGACTTTAAGTACATTGCTTGGCGATTCAGTTTGGTGGGTGCGCTATTCAGCGGCAGAAGCGTATACTCATTTTTCAGATGGAGATGTGATTTTAGCGCATTTATCTGAGAATCACCCTGACCGCTATGGCCGGGATATGGCTGCCCAATGGCAGACATTTCGACCTGGAGGTGCCCAATAATGCATATATTTTTTCTTGTTCTTTCGTACGCTATTATTGCTTATATGCTTTTTTCGAGCTTAAGCTATATTCTTTTGTTTGGACTGGCTTTTCGAAAAGTATACAGAGAAAGTGAATTAGATCCGCGGGAAACGACGGAGGACATTGCCGGAAATGAACGGACCTTTCCGGTCTCTATTTTAGTTCCTGCCTATAATGAGGAAGTCGGCGTAGTCAGTACAGTCCGCTCGCTTTTAGCGCTTGAATATCCGGAAAAAGAGATTATCGTCATCGATGATGGGTCAAAGGACCAAACTTCGGCCCGCATGATTGAAGAATTTCAAATGACGGAAGTGTCTTTTGCTGTTCGTGCTTATTTGGAAACGGCTGAAATCAAAACAATCTATCAATCCTCTATTTTTCCATATATTCGCTTAATCAAAAAAGCCAATGGAGGCAAAGCAGATGCCCTTAACGCCGGTATTAACCTGGCATCTTACCCTTATTTCTGTGCCATCGACGGTGATTCGGTTTTAGAAAACGATGCACTGCTGAAAACAATGAAGCCAATTATTGAGTCGGACGGCCAAATTATTGTAACGGGCGGCTCAGTCCGGATTGCCAATGGCTCGACGATTTCAAGAAGTAAAGTTGAAACTATTAATCTGCCGAGCCACCCGGTTGTACTAATGCAGATCATCGAATACTTCCGTGCTTTTTTAATCGGCCGCCTTGCGCTGAGCCGGATGAATATCCTGCTAATTGTCTCCGGGGCATTTGGTGTTTTTCATAAAGAACGGGTTATCCGCGCAGGAGGATACAACAGAAAAACAGTCGGGGAAGATATGGAGCTTGTCGTCAGACTGCACCGGCTGCTTCGGGAAGAAAAGTCCAAGCAGCGGATTGAATATATCCCAGATCCTGTTTGCTGGACGGAAGCACCAGAATCCCTTGAAGTATTGCGTTCTCAGCGGATTCGGTGGCAGCGCGGGTTATGGGAAACACTCTGGACGCATAGAAAAATGATTTTTAACCCTGCCTATGGTTCAATCGGACTCCTGTCTATGCCGTATTTCTTACTTGTGGAGCTATTGGGTGCTGTTTTTGAACTGGGCGGATACTTTATGATTTTTGGCGGGTTCTTTTTCTCTTTAATTGACCCCAAAACAGCCGGCATCCTCTTTTTAGTCACTATTTTTTATGGGTCATTTATTTCTGCGCTGGCTGTACTGCTGGAGGAAATGACACTCCATAAATATCCAAAGGTCTCCCACTTGGTCCGGCTTTATTTATGGGCGCTGACAGAAACATTTTGGTATCGGCCTTTTATGGTTATTTGGCGCATCCAGGGAATCTTTGCCGCTTTCCGTAAAAAGCACAATTGGGGCAATATGAAACGAAAAGGAATTTCGACATAACTCAGATGGAGGCGGGCAAACGTGAAAAAGATTTTAGTGGCAGATGATGAAGATATTTTGCGTATGTTAATTGTCGATACGCTTGAAGATGACTTCGAGATTATCGAGGCGGAAGACGGTCAGGAAGCACTGGACAGCATTCGGTCCGGCACATATGATTTAATTGTTTTAGATTATATGATGCCGCATTTAACAGGCATGGAGGTGCTGGAGCAAATCCGTAAGGACGGCGTTCAAACACCTGTTATGATGCTTACCGCAAAAGCCCAGGAAGCAGACCGGGAACTGGCCATGTCTTACGGGGCTGATTATTTTATGGCGAAGCCATTCAGCCCTATTGAACTTTTATCGTTTATCGAAAGCATTCTGGATTAAAAAAAGACAGCCCGCTATGGGCTGTCTTTTTTATTCGTCTTTCTGGGCAAATCGTTTTTGAACAATGTGATAGGACTCTTTCAGCCGTTCTTTTGATTCGGTGTCCTGGTCCCAGCCCTCCCATTTATATATATTCATCTTGGAAGCTGCTTTTTCAGGCACCGTTGTTTTTTGATCAAATGACTCGGCAATCCCAATACCTTTGATCTGTTGCTCTGCTTCTATTCCTTCTTTAAAAACATCTCCTGTTGCCTGCAGGCTGCTTGGGTCTTTTACATTTAACAGCAGCCACGAAATACGAATTTCAATCTCTCCTGTTTCTTCATTTACATAGTAGTCAGATAAAGAATCATAATCAGGCGATTCTGGATTGCCGTTGCCAAACCGCATCGCGCCTGTTTCATAGTAATCAAAGGGAAGCACTTCCCCTGTATCCGGACGGATATTTTCCCTGCTTAGTGCCAGCCGGATTGGGTTGAAAACACCGCTGTTATTTAGCGGTTTTTTCGGTGCAGGCTTTAACATAGGAACGTCAAATCCATACTGATACAAAAATGTGTCGTAGTACGCATCTACTTTAAGCTTCCCTTCCTTTGTCCCGTCAAATGAAAGAACAAAATCCGGATCATTTTCTTTGAACGTGACAGTTTCCGCCTTGTTGCTTCCGATGCTTGGATGTACGTCAAAGTAAAGCGTCGGCATCTTGCCGTTTAACAGCTTAGACCGGATATACAAGTAACGTTCGTCGTGTGTGACATACAAATCGTCATTGTCTTTGTAGAATGGCTCAATACCTTTCCAGTCTGCTGTATTTCCGTCTGTTTGGATAAGCTGGCGGTCAAAGCTGAGAAGGCCGAATTGCTGCTCATTCGTCTGGGCGTTCGACCAATATGGACGGCGTTCCGGATCATCTAAGTCCATTGTGTTCCACGTCCGCTTAAACCATTCATCCTGCCACGTAAAGACAAGTCCGCCCATCATTCCTTCGGCTAAAATATCATCATACATATGGACTAAGCCTTTACCCTGCTGCTCCTCACTGATAAAGCCCTGGTTCAGGCCAAATGCGTTCCGGTGTGTCATGCCTCGCGAAGATGGAATACCAAACTCGGCAATCAGTACCGGCATATCGTGCGCTGTCCGCAAATCATGCAGGTATCCGGCGTAGTTATTGTTTTCTCCGCGTGAATCCTTATACGTTAAGTATTTTTCTTCTAGATTTAAAAAATCCGGATAGTAAGGATACACATGATAAGAAGCAAACAAGCTGCTGTTCTTTTTAGGCTTGATCATATTTGGATTAACAGATGCAAGATCTTCCTGTTCCTGTGGTTCAGCTGGATGGTCAAGTAGATCGGTTGGAACCCAGTTGGTAAAGCTCATTGGACGTGTCCATTTATACTGGTCCGCTTCGTATTTCATCATCGTATCCATTTGCTCAGCCAGCCAAATTTCCATCGGCTCAGCGCTCTCTGTTTGAACGAATTCTCCATCATACTGCGCAAGGCCTGCGTATTTCGTTTTCATATTGTCAACCATAAACGGATACCATTCGATTCCAAGCACCCAGCCGATTACGTACGGTGAAATATCAGCTCGATACGTTCCTGATGCGTGACCGGTCCGTTTTGGAATGTCCGCATTACCATGAATAACATCCGCAACCCGTTTCATTTCCGCCTGGAATTCTTTTGTAATTTCCGGCGTAAACGCATCTAGGGTTTCTTCTAACGGCCCTTCATCAATCCAGACGCCATGCAGCAGATAAATCGGCTTGTCCGCATGCTCTTCGTTATACCGCTTTAAAGCGTTGTAAAAACCCGGTGGATGAAGGGTGTAGACGCGAATGGTATTTGCGTTTAATTTTCCAATATCGGTAAACCATTCATAATACTCATTTTCAGAAATAGCTGC
Organism: Domibacillus sp. DTU_2020_1001157_1_SI_ALB_TIR_016; assembly: GCF_032341995.1. Classification (NCBI taxonomy): domain Bacteria; kingdom Bacillati; phylum Bacillota; class Bacilli; order Caryophanales; family Bacillaceae; genus Domibacillus; species Domibacillus sp. DTU_2020_1001157_1_SI_ALB_TIR_016. The sequence continues at coordinate 735,398 of NZ_CP135439.1, read as the reverse complement.
TTCTCCCGGAAAAGCACCCGGTTTCCCCATTCCAATATTGACCCCTTTTACCGTCATCGTTTTCCATGTGCCGCTTTGAAGTACTTCAAACCGGTCTCCATTTAAACGGGACGTATAAGAGAGACCCTCCTTCTCTTCCACTGGCACAGTCACTGCTTCTTTTTCCGGCTTTTTCTCCATTGAGAGAACACCTTTCATGAGCGGCACGTACGTTTTCCAAAAAAAGGCCTGCTCTGGATAAAGCGTAGACGGCGTAATAAGCGCCCGCATGGAGGCAAAACCAGTATACCGGTAAACGGAAGAGACGTCTTCTGTATCGGCAAAATCTCCGGCAAAGTAAAAGAGATCCGATTGTTCATACGAATGGTGGGTAACGGCAGGAAATGAAAGCGGGATTCCCTCTTTCTCCAATACCGTTTTCCCCTTATCCGACAAATCCCATTGATAGTTTGCTAGAATGTCTTCTTTATTGTCCGGCACGGTTATATCGAACCAGTACGTATACGGCGCTCCTTTATCAAGGCCTGTAACTCGTTTTCCCTCTTCTGTAAAGCGCATCGTTAGCCGCTCGTTCTCTATTTCTCCCTCTTCATCAGAGAGCACGATTACTTTTTGTTTATCTTCATTCACAAGCACAAAGCCGGCCCCTTCGAATGCCCACTTTTTACCGCCTGCTTCATAAAGTGACAGAATTCCATCGGTCAGCTCTTCATTTTCCCTGCTTAAATCGCTGAACGCCCGACCGGTCCAGCCGGTTGGTGTTGTATGAAGAAAAGACGCCACATCTTTTTTCACATCGGCTTTTGTCGGAGAAGCAAATGTATTAAACTCCATAATCAAAGTGGTCGGATGGCCAGCCGTTTGCTGTTTGATCGTTTCCCATTCATCCATTTCGAGACCGCCATAAACTAAGTCATTTTCGTTATCATACACGCCGTATGTATCGGCCGCATAAATGACATCTGCATCCTCCAGTTTCTCTGGAAGCGCCCGTTCCTTTGTTTTTCTTTCAGGAAAGTATCCATAATAGTCATCTTCTCCGCCAAACGTTTCAAAACGAAAGTGGTTCAGTACCCATGTAAGAGCCCGATGCTCCCGTTTATTATCGGTCGGAACAGTTTTGTCTAAAATTACAACTTTTTCTTCTCTCGTGCTGCCAAGCTCCCATATAATCCAGGGCAGCAGCAACAGCAAAAGAACTACTGGAAGGAAAATCCATTTTTTATTTACTTTCATCTTGATCAGAACCTCTCTCCGGGTAGAAAATAACTCCTTGCTGTATTGGTTCGGTTAAAAATCCAAGTACGGCTTTTGACAGCTGTGTCGGCGGATACGGTTTTGTTAAGTAATGATCGATTTGGTGTAATTTCCCCTCGCCCTCAGCCTGGTCAAGAGCGGAGGAAATGATAATCGGGATGTCTTTCGTTTTTTCTTCTTTCTTTAACAGCTCTACCAAATCCCAGCCATTCAGATCGTCGCCAAGCATCAGATCAATCACAATTCCAACAAGCGGTGTCCGCTTTGCTTCTTCAAAGGCTTCCGATGGTTTCATGTGATACACCACTGTAAATCCGCTCATTTTTAATTCTTCCGATAATAAAAGAGCAAGGCTCATATCATCCTCTACTATCATAACGGAAGGACTGTTTTCATTGCCTTCTGGGCGCGCAATTCGATGTCTGCCTGTTGAAAGAAGCGGCAATGAAAGGCGGACTATTGTTCCTTTTCCCTCTTCTGACTCGATTGTAATCGTCCCATTATGCTTTTCGATAATTTCTCTACAAATCGCCAGTCCAAGGCCCGTACCGCCAATTTTGCGGCGGGCGCTGTTGTCAATCCGCTGAAATTTATTAAACAGCTTCGGTATATCTTCAGCCGGAATTCCAATTCCTTCATCTTGAATGGCAACCATTACGTTATTTTCATCGTTCGAAAGCGTCAGCGTTACATGTCCGCCGTCCGGTGAAAATTTAATGGCATTTCCTAACACGTTTGTTAATACTTGAGCGAGACGCTCTTTATCCCCTTCTACCTGCACATTAGCCGCTTCATCCACGACAACGAGCGGATGGCTGCTTTCGGTACGGAAGCGGGCGATCGCTTCTACCGCCAGTTCATTGATTTGTAACGGCTCCATTTGATACACCTGGCTGCCTGATTCCATGCGCTGCAAATCCAGGAAATCGTTAATTAAGTTTGTCAGCCTTTTCGCTTCCTTATAAATTGTTTCTAAATATTTCTTTTGCTTCTCCGGCTTCAGCTGTTTATGAAGCAGCAGCTCTGTAAATCCAAGTACACTCGAAAGCGGCGTTCGAAGCTCATGGCTGACTGTGCTGACGAGCTCTGTTTTCATTTGATCGACTTCGTATTCTCTTGTAATATCCCGATGAACAAGAATGGTGCCTATTTTTTCTTCATTTACTAAAACCGGAGCACTATACACTTCTATCACGCGTTCTGCCGGCTCTAAAATACGGTACCGATACTCCTGCACATGATGCGCCCCGCTATCAATACAGCCTTCTAGAAATTCTCTCATTTGATCCGGGTCATCTGTTTGATTAGAAATGTGATCGATCCATTGCGCTCTTTCAACCGTTTCATCGAGCGGTACTTCACAATTGATAATCTCACAAACTGCTTCGTTTCGCTGGAGCATGGATCCGTCGTGGCCAACAAATTGAATGCCTTCATTAATATTGTTAATGATACGTTCGTTTAAAATTCGCTCTTTGATATTGCGGTCGTACAGCTGAATACGTTCAATCGCTAAAGCAACCCGATTTAGTAAGCCCCGCAATTCTTTTTGTTCTTTCTCGGAAAAAGCACGGCCAATCCGTGAAGCGCCAAAAAGAGCGACCATGTCTCCTTCCGGATTGTGTACGCCAGAAAAATAATCATGTACCAAAACAGAATCGGCAGCGAGCCCTTTTTCATGGGACGCTTCTCTTGTTACCGTGAAAAAAGCATCCTCTTTTAACCGCTGGTCAATATAATCCGTTCGGTTCGTTGAAAACTCCTCGAACAGGGCATCTGTCATCCCTTTCAGCGCCCGCTCTCCGCTTTCCCGAATCCAAAACATGCCTAGATCCAATTCATAAGTCGAATCCAAATACTCTAGTATACTATCAGCCAGCTCCTGTTTATTTAAAGTAAAAGAAAGAACGTGGTTCAAGTCGTTATACCGTTCGAGGCGCTCTTTTGTTTGTTTCGTTTCATGAAGTGATTCTTCAATTTTATGCTGGTGCTCCTGCAATTCTTCCTGCTGCATAATCAGCTCTTCATTTTGAGCCGTTAATTCTTCTTCTTTTTCTTGAATGATGCGAATCATGGAACCAAATGAAGAAAACAGCACACCGATTTCATCGCTCCGCTTCACCGGCAGCAGCGAGAAGCTTTTGCCGGACGCAAAATCATCCGTCGCCTGTCTCATTTGCTCAAGCGGCCGAACAATATCTTTCATCATGCGCCAGATTAAGTAAGCAATAAACACAAATAGCAAAAATAAAAAAATGACCATTACAAATGTAAACTCATTGGCCTGCTCGATCATTTCCTTCGATAACGCCTCAAGGTCATCATCAATATCTACCTTATATTGCTTCACGTATTCCATAAATTGGTTTACAGAATCAACAATATCTCTGCTAGAATAATAGTTTTGAAGACCTGCGTAATCATTTGCTTCCACAAATCGAATCAATGTAGGCAATGTATCTGATTGGTATGTGCTTAAAAACTCTGTCAGCTTTTCCGTCATTTGCTGCTCTTTTGAATTTAAGCGAACGCCTTTTAACTCTTCAAGCGCGCCTTCTACTTCGTTAAGGTCTTCGTATACCCGATTCAATTCCTCACTGTCCCGAAACGCTATATAACCCCGCGCCCGAAAAAAAAGATCATTTAAAGAATCGCGCAGTGTTTCCAATTTCACCTGCTTATCGTACAGCCTTTCTCGCTCTACTCGCAATTCATCCTGTGAATGCTTCATATAAAGAAAAGCGCCGGTTCCTGCAGCTGTCAATACTAGCAGAATAGACAGCGATAAAAGCAGATAACGGCGCCGAATACCTGACGTGATTGGTTTATTCATATTCCATCCTCTCCCTTCTGTTCCTATGATTTCATTATAGATTATAGACTGTAAAAGTTCATAAAAAAAACCCGCTTTAAAAGCGGGTTATGATCGATCTGATGAAAACATATAGTGACGTTCGTTATAGGTGATGGAGAAAATAAGCGCCAGAGCCATCATATTTCCCATCATCGCACTGCCTCCATAGCTGATAAATGGCAGTGGAATTCCTGTAATCGGCAGCAGGCCGATCGTCATGCCGATATTTTGGAACGCGTGAAACGTAATCATCGCGATAACGCCTGCGCACATGTAAGAATAATAAGGAGTTTTTGTGGTCAATGCGAGTTTTGTAATGTGATAGATGAGCACAAAAAACAAACTTACAACAACCGATGCACCGATAAATCCATATTCTTCTCCAATAATACTAAAGATAAAGTCAGTATGGCTTTCCGGCAGATAGACTTCCCGGTAGCCAAACCCTTTGCCCATCGTCTGGCCTGAGCCAATCGCAAGCAGCGAACGGGTCAGGTGGAAACCGATCGAGCTCTCATAGTTATACGGATCAAGCCATGAATAAATCCGATCGAACTGGTACTGCCTGACACCAAGATATTTTTCTAACACTGCCGGCTGCCAGAGTACCATATAAAACACAAGGCCGATCAGAGTAGCGGCGCTGCCAAAGAGAGGAAGGAGTATTTTCCACGTGATACCTGAAACGAAAATCATGCCAAGCAAAATAGAAATAATAACCAGAGATGTTCCAAGGTCCTGCCGCACCACAAGCGCAAGCGGCAAAGCAGTAATAGCGCCTAATTTAAGCAAAAGCATCCAATCACTGTTGATCGTTTTAATAGGGTTTTTAGAATGGTGATTCACCATTACCCGGGATAATGTTAAAATCAGAAATACTTTCATAAATTCTGACGGCTGAATGGTTCCTAAGCCCGGAAGCTTGTACCAGTTTTTCGCTCCGTTGATCGTTGGAGCAATAGATGATGGTGCTACGATCAAAAACAACAGCAGCAAAATGCCAAAACCGTACAAATACCAGGCCATGCCGTGAAATTGGTCTGAATCCAGCCGGATAAATACCAGGATAATGCCGATCCCAATCACGTACCAGATAACTTGCCGGAAGACAAAGTTTGTTCCATATTGACCTGTTGTCTGTGCACTGTAAATCGCTGCACAGCTTACAACAAACAGCATAAGCAAGATTAAAATCAATCCGTAGTCAATCCGGCTTGATTGTTGTTGAGAATTCATGTAAACTCCTCTTTCTCGTAAAAATAGACCAATTCTTATTATAACGTTATTGTTCCATTCTACAACAGCCAAACGATTCAGATAGGAGAAATCTAAGCGAGACCGTGATACAATAACTTGAACAAAATGTTCCGGCTTCTGCGTTTCATACTTAAATGCGCTGAATGCAAAAGTCGATGAACCAATCAGAAAGGAAGTTAGCAGAATGGAAGCAATTCAAACACAAGAGCAATTCGAAGAAATTATTGCCGGCAGTGAGCCGGTCATCATTAAATTTTACGCCGGCTGGTGCCCGGACTGCACAAGAATGGATATGTTTATTGATGAAATCATAGCAGACTACAGCCAATACCGCTGGTTTGAACTGAACCGGGATGATTTTCCCGAAGCTGCACAAAAATACGATGTAATGGGCATCCCAAGCCTGCTTCTTTTTCAAGATGGCGAAAAATTAGCTCATTTGCACAGTGCAAATGCTAAGTCTCCGGAGCAAGTACGTGAGTACCTGCAAAACCTTCCTGCTTAATGAACAGCCAAAACCGGCCCGTATACGGGCCGGTTTTTAAAATACGCCTTCGAGTTTATTTAACTCTTTACGCATCTCCTCTTCCGGAAGCTCTTCCCCAATCACAACAATGACCGTCGGCCGCTTGATCGGCTGCGGCTGAAAAAACGGAACGCCATACGCATACTGAAACAGCTCCGGCTGATCTCCTGAATCCTCGAACTTGATGAATCCTTTGATGCGCAGCACCGAATCCGGCAGATGTTCTACCCACTTTCTAAAAGCAGCACGCGGTACATGATTCACAAATTCATAAGCAAATGTTCGAACATGCAGATGATGGCGGGCGTGATGCTGTTCTTGTGACTGGCTTCCACTCCCAAAAACAGCTTCTCCTTCTCCATGCGTTATTTCAATTAACTGAACCTTCTGATTGAGTGAGCGGATATCTCTGCGAACGACTGCCAAAGTTTCCTCGGCGACCAAATCTGTTTTAGTAAGTGCGACAATATCACTCCAGCGTGCTTGATCCTCCATCAGCTTCCGATGGGCAATCGGCAGCCGGTTCCGCTCCACCCACCGGGCACAGTCTACGAGCGTTAAAATGCCTTTCACATCAATTTTCATCGCTATTGATGGAGACATGCAGGCATCGAGCACTTCCATCGGATGAGCAGCACCGGTCGTTTCAATATAAACGACATCCGGCTGGTGTTCCCGGTAAAGCGCCAGTAATTCCACTTCTATTTCATCTTTAATCGTACAGCAAATACAGCCGTTCAACATATCCCGCACAGCCGTTTTTTCTCCGATAAGCGCCGAGTCAACCGAAAGCGCACCGATTTCATTCATCAGAACAGCGACTTTTCTGCCTGCTTCTTTTTCTTTTTGAAGCAGTTTCAACAGCAGTGTGGTTTTCCCGCTGCCAAGAAAGCCTCCAATTATATAAAGTTCTGTTTTCATAGGCCAACCCTTTCTCAAATCCACATAGTTCCGATTTAATACACGTTATCTATTGTACATGCTCCTTCACTTTTTGCCAAAACAAAAAGCAGGAGCGAACCCCCTGCTTTACTTTGGTTTGATCACCAGTTCAAGTTTTTCGATAATCACCGTCATAACGGCATCCACACTCGCATCCTGCCGCTCACTCTGGAAGTAGGCTTCCTGCATGGCTTCAAGCAGGGCCTGCTGTTCATGGGACATGTTTTTTCTCCTTTTATCATGTTACATGTCCCATTCCCGCTGGAATGCGCAATCAAACAGGGCGAAAGCCTTAAATTTGATTTATACGTGTTCTTCTAATTCAACCCAATCATGCGCCCAATTCTCTATTTCTGTAATAGCCGCTTTTAAGGCGCGTCCTTTTTCCGTTAATGTATATTCAACCCGAACCGGCACTTCTGCATACACTTTTCGAGTGACCATGCCTTCCTCTTCCAGCTCTTTCAGCCGCTCTGTCAGCAGCTTGCCGCTGATCGGAAATCCAGCTTTAATTTCAGAGAACCGCTGCGGCCGATCCAAAAGCTGTTTAATCACAAGGCCCGTCCATCGTTTGCCTAATAACTGCATTGCTTTTTCTACTTTTGGACAAAGCTCCATTATTCTTTCACCTCTTTTATGTACTCCTAGTATACACCATTTTAAAAAAAGATGATATCTTTCCACTTTTTAATATCTAGTTACTTGACTAATTTAATTTATTTTTTTAAACTATGTTTCTAAAGGTAACAAAATTTTATTTGAAAGAAGGTACATAAACCATGTCAAACACTTCTACCCAAACAGATTTTTACACAGCTGTCCAAAATCGCCGCTCTCATTATGCTATTTCAAAAGAGTCTGTCGCTTCAGATGAAAGAATCCAAGAAATCATTGAATTTGCAGTTAAGCATGTGCCAACAGCTTTTAATTCGCAAACAGGGCGTGTTGTCGTTCTTCTTGGCGAACAGCATGATACATTGTGGGATATTACAACACAAACGTTAAAAACTGTGGTTCCAGAGGAAAGCTTCGCTTCTACACAAGAGAAAATGGATATGTTCCAGGCAGGCTACGGAACAGTTTTATTCTTTGAAGATCAGTCGATCATCCGCAGCCTTCAGGAGCAGTTTGCCCTTTATGCGGACAACTTCCCTGTTTGGTCTAACCAGGCATCTGGTATGCTTCAATTTACCGTTTGGACAGCACTTGAAAACGAAGGCTTCGGTGCAACCCTGCAGCACTACAATCCACTGATTGATGAAAAAGTAGCAGCCCAGTGGAATATTCCAGCAGACTGGAAGCTCATTGCTCAAATGCCATTCGGCAAACCAACAGCGCCAGCCGGCGACAAAGAATTTGCGCCGCTTGATGAGCGTGTAAAAGTGTACAAATAATGTACCCCTTTTTTGAATAAAAAAGCGCGGACTTTTCAATATTGAAAAGTCCGCGCTTTTTAAATTTCATTGGATGAAGATCCACCGTCGATGATTTTTCGAACCGATCCTCTTTCAATTAAAGATGGCGCCAGCATAATCCGGTGTCCAATTTGATCCGGCTGCTTGATGAGCTGTAACAGCTGGTCAAATGAATAATGAGCAAGATCCGTAATAGGCTGTGCAATTGTCGTAAGTCCAGGATCGGCAATTTCCGCATAAATGGTATTATCAAAGCCGATGACCGACATATCCTCGGGTACCCGCACACCCGCTCCTCTCGCTTCGTTGATCAACACAATAGCGATCAAGTCCGTTGCTGCAAACACAGCGGTTGGCTTTTTCGGGAGACGAAGCAGCTTTTGCGCGGCTTTTTTCGCTTCCAAAATATCAGAGCGGGTATCAATAACGTACGGTTCTTCAACCATCACATCTGCTTCTGATAATGCCTGCTGAAAACCAATCAAGCGGGAACGCCCCGATTGGCGCTGCTTTTCGTACATAATGGCTAATTCATGGTGTCCTTTCGACAGCAAATATTTACCGGCTAAGTACCCTCCGCGCACATTGTCTGTCATGACCACACTGGCTGAAGCGTCTAAGTGATTCACAGACAGCATTACGCTTGGGACGCCGCGCTCATTAAATTTTTTGAAATGATCCATTTCTTCCGGCTCAATGGCTACCATCACACCGTCGACCTGCTTTTTAGAAAAAAGCTCTAAATATTCCCGTTCCCTCTGCTGCTTATAATCTGTGCTGCACAGCATCAGTGTATAACCAGATTCCCGTGCCCGGTTTTCCAGTGCCCGGGCCACTTCCGCAAAAAACGGGTTGGCAATATCAGGAACAAGCACGCCGACGGTATATGTTTTTTTGCCTGTCAGTGCCGCTGCGACACTGCTCGGCTGGTAGTCAAGAACCCGCATAATCTCTGTTACACGTTTACGGGTTTTTTCGCTGATCCGCCCTGTATTGTTCACGACCTTGGATACGGTAGCAATAGAAACTCCCGCTTTTTCCGCCACGTCATAAATCGTCGGTTTCATATCATCGTTTCTCCTCGTGTCATTCTATTCTTAGAGTAACACGAAACGCCGTGAATCACTTCATGTGACGCTGAAATTTTTCAGTCAGCATCCCGCTTTATTATTTTTTCTTGTGCTTGCGTGCATCGATATAAACTGCGACTGTAATGATGGCGCCTTTTAGAATTTGCTGCCAGTATGAAGAAACGTTCATTAAATCAAGACCGTTATTCATTACGCCAATGATTAACGCCCCGATTACCGTACCGCCGATTGTTCCGATACCACCTGTTAAACTAGTTCCTCCAATAACAGCCGCTGCAATTGCATCAAGCTCGTACATTGTACCCGCTGTCGGCTGTCCGGACGCAATACGCGCTGTTAAAATCATTCCGGCAAGACCTGATAAAAGGCCTGCATAGGTGTAAACGAGAATTTTTACTTTTGTTACATTAACACCGGCGATCATAGCCGCCTGCTCATTGCCGCCAATCGCGTATACGTATTTCCCAAATTTCGTTTTGTTTAATAAGACATAAGAGATAATTCCAATTAACGCAAAGATAATAATCGGTACTGGAATACCCAAAATCATGCCCTGCCCAAGAAATTGAAACGTATCAGATAAGCCGCCAATCGGACGCCCGCCGCTGTAAAGAAGCGCTAATCCACGCGCTGCTGTCATCATGCCAAGAGTTACGATAAATGGGGCAATGTTACCTTTTGCAATCAAAAAGCCGTTGAAAACACCCGTTGCCACACCAACTGCAATGGCCGCAAGAACCGCTACCATTAAAGGATATGTGCCTTCTTGTGCAAACGTGGCAACAACAACCGACGTCAGTGCGATAACAGAACCGGATGATAAGTCAATTCCGCTTGTGATAATAACAAATGTGACACCGATCGCGACAATTCCGATAACCGCCATTTGCCGGACGATATTGATAATATTATTTGAATTGATGAAGTTCGGTTCCAGCGCTGTCATAAGTGCAATTAAGGCAACTAAAATAATCAGCATGCCGTATTTTTTAAACAAAACGGCCCCTTTTGATTCTTTGTGAAGCCCTGCATCTGGGTTATTATTCGTAACAGTTGATAAGTTGCTCATCGTTACTGCCTCCCTGTTCTTACGATGTTTTTTGTTTTATTAATTCTCCGCGTGTCGCAAGCTCCATAATGGCTTCCTGAGTCGCTTCGCTGCGGTTCAGCTCTCCTGTTTGGTACCCTTCACTCATGACGACAATCCGGTCACTAAGCCCAATCACCTCTGGCATTTCTGATGACACAATAATAATGGCTTTACCTTGTTTGGCCAGCTCAAAAATCAAGTTGTATATTTCACTTTTCGCCCCGATGTCAATGCCACGCGTCGGCTCATCCAGGAATAGAATATCTGGATTATGAAGGAGCCAGCGTCCGATAAGCACCTTTTGCTGGTTGCCTCCGCTTAAATTACTGATGAGCTGATCCATATTCGGCGTTTTAATATTCATTTTTGCCTTTTGGTCTGCACAGTCATTCTCAATTTTCTTCCGGTCAAGCAGTCCGCCTTTGTTATACTTATTGATATTCACCATGATCATGTTGTCCCGCACGCTGAGCGGCAGGAAGCAGCCTGTTAATTTCCGGTCTTCTGTTAAAAGGCCAATTCCCGCATTGATCGCGTCTTTCGGCGAGCGCATTTTTTTCTTTTGGCCGTTAACGAGAATGTCTCCTGAATCCGCCTGCATGGCGCCAAAAATTGTTTCCAGAATCTCACTGCGTCCAGAACCCATTAAGCCGGCAATACCGAGTACTTCTCCTTTACGGACCTGAAAGTTCACGTCGTAAAACTTTCCTTCTTTTGTTAAGTTTTTAACTTCAAGAGCCACTTCTTTGATCTCTGTATGCTCTTTATTAAATACTTGCGAAAGCTCGCGGCCAACCATCATTTCAATTAAACGTTCCCGTGACATATTGTCAATAGAATCGGTGCCCACATACTGTCCATCCCGGAATACCGTCAGCGTGTCAGCGATTTGTTTGAGTTCTTCCATCTTGTGCGTAATGTAAATCACACCGACGTCTTTCTTTTGAAGAGAACGGATAATTTCAAACAAATGAGCCACTTCTTTGTCTGTAATGGCGGACGTTGGTTCATCCATAATAATGAGCTTCGAATCATAAGAAACTGCTTTTGCAATTTCAACAAGCTGCATTTTGGCTACCGTTAAGTCAATCATTTTTGCTTTTGGATTGATCGTCGTAATGTTTAAACGCTCAAAAAGTTCTCTTGTGTTCTCAACAAGCTGCTTTTGATTCACAATTCCTGTTCTGCCATATGTTGGTTCGCGTCCGAGAAAAATGTTTTCTGCGACCGTCATTTCCGGCACTGGATTTAATTCCTGGTGAATCATTGAAATGCCTTTATCAAGCGCTTCACTGACATTGTTAATCTTTAATTCTTCACCGTCGAATATCACACTTCCCGTGTCGGCTGTATAAATGCCTATCAATATTTTCATCAAGGTGGATTTACCCGCGCCGTTTTCACCCATCAAGGCATGTACTTCGCCTTTTTTTACGTCCAGGCGAACATTCTGCAATGCTTTAACGCCTGGAAAGCTTTTCGATATATTTGACATTTGTAAAATGTATGGAGATGCCATTTTTCTCACCTCAAATTTGTTTTATAAAAATCTGGGCAGCTTTATACCGCCCAGATTTACGATCTGCAGGTTACAAAGGGATTTCAGCAGGGAACTGCACGCTTAGCCTTTCATTCAGCCCTTTCCTTATTGCCACTTTTTCTCGAATGTTTCTACATTTTCTGGTGTGATCAATTCAAATGGAATGTAATTCATTTTTTCTACTTCTTCACCTTTTGCCGCTTTCGCTGCAATTTCAAGCCCTTTTGAACCTTGGCCAGCCGCATCTTGGAATACAGAAACTTTCAGCTTTCCTGACTTTACATATTCAAGTGCATCCGGTGTACCGTCAATGCCTGCTACAGTTACTTCTTCAAGCTTGCCAGCTGCTTCAAGTGCCATGATCGCGCCAATGGCCATTTCATCGTTATTTGCTACAACAGCGTCAATTTTCTTACCTGATTGCAGCCAGTTTTCCATTAATGTCATCCCTTTTGCACGGTCGAAGTCAGCATTTTTCTCAAGTACAACTTTCATGCCAGGATTTTTGTCGATAATCTGTTTGTTTCCTTCTGTACGCTTGATTTCGGCTTCATGTCCTGGAATACCGTTCATAATGGCAATATTTCCTTTGCCGCCAAGAAGTTTTGCGACTTCTTCCATTTGCATAATCCCTGAATCAATTGAGTTTCCGCCAACGAATGCTGTTGCATCTTCAATATCTTTATACGTACGGTTCACGACAACAATTGGAATTTCTGCTGCATTTGCCATGTCTACGATCGTGCCTACAGATTCTGTATCAACGGGTACGATTGCAATTGCGTCTACACCTTGGGAAATAAACGTTTCAACCTGAGACATTTGCTTCGCTGCGTCATTCATTGCATCTACATAAACACCTTCAATATCGCCAGCTTTTTTCTCGTAATCTGTCATACCATCTTGCAGGTAGCTGAGCCATTTATCATCAAAGTCTGGGAGTGCCACACCGATTTTTAATTTTTCCTCCCCATCTGCACCTTCCCCGCCTCTACATCCTGCCAATACAGCTGTTAGTGCTACCATCAATGCCATGAACAGAAAAAACTTTTTCTTCATTTTTTTCTTCCTCCCCCTGGATGTTCATATATGGAAACGATATGAAATCGTTTTCAAAAAAAGTAAGGTGTTAAACTGCTTGTCCTTGCAACTCCAGCACATTTCTTTTATGGATCCCATAGCTCTTTTCTTTAAATTAGGTTAAGCGTTTTCCCAACTGGCACTATGTATCTCTTTTTCCTGCGCTTAATGCAGCCTTGCTCAAAAGATCTTCTAGCTTCACCGCATAACTCTTTTAATCGGGAATCTGCACACTCTAATAATCAGTTCCTCTCATCTTTGCAGTGATTTTATTCTTTCTTCCTAACTTTCATGCCACCACATCTGAAAGCGATTACTTTTCTGAATTTTCTTTATTAAGTAAGCGCTTAACTAGATATTAATCGATGTGTTTTTAAAGATCAAGAAGAATTTTTCAAAAAAATAGATGTAAACGTGAACAAAATTAAAAAGTTTTCAATTTGACATGTACTTGACTTAATTATCGGGTAAACTAAAAGCATCTAGTAAAGGAAATGCACAGGAGGAAGAATCATGAAGAAGAAAACAATGTCATATGTTATGACGGGCGCGCTATCCATTACAATTTTAAGCGGTGTTCCCTCTTCTCCAGCTCAGGCGGCTTCCCCGCAGCTTATAAAAGAACAAACGGCCTCGTCCGTTGCTCGTACAGGCACAAGAAATTTTGCCGATATCATTGCAGATCAAGCAATGGCACTCGGTGTTTATAATGAACATGATGATTTGGAAACAGCTGCTAAAAAAGTCCGTCTGGCAAAATTACAGCGCCAGGCCGAAGCTCTCCATCTTGATACAGCTGGCAAAGACGAAAAAACACTTCGCCTTCAGGTGAAAAAAGCCCATGAAGCCTATGTACATAATGTGGCAGCTCAATTCGGCGTCCAAACAGAAGGCCAGCGCACAAAAGAAATCATTGCGGCCATTGCGGAAGTAAATGAAACAGCGGCTGAACAATTAAATGGATTTTATTAAAACCGGCCAAGCAAGGCCGGTTTTTTGTCGAACCCTTTGAGAAAGGAAAGGAAGATGGACATGCAGACAGTTTTAATTGCAGAAGATGAACCGGCAATCAGCCAGGTATTAAAGGTATATGTGGCGAAAGCCGGCTTTGATGTTGTACAAGCTTTTAACGGAACAGAAGCGGTTGAAAAGTTTCATTCGATTTCTCCTTCTCTTGTTCTGCTTGATGTGATGATGCCAGGAAAAGATGGCTGGGCGGTATTAAAAGAAATTCGGGAAAGCAGCAGCTGCCCGGTGATTATGCTCACGGCTTTAAATGATGTGAACTACCGGCTGGACGGCTTAAACGGCGGAGCAGACGATTATATCTCTAAACCATTTATCGCCGATGAAGTCGTTGCACGCATACGGGCTGTGCTTCGCCGTTCTGATTCAAAACGCACCGACGAGAATGTACAGCACTTCGGAAGCCTGACGATTGACTTTACTGCGCATCGTATTTCTTTGGGAAGTAAAGACATTACCTTAACACCGCGGGACTTGTCTCTGCTGCTGTTTTTAGCAGCGGCTCCCAACCGGACCTTTACACGGGACCAGCTTTTAGATGAGGTATGGGGGCATGATTATGATGGAAGCGATCGTGCAGTTGATTTATCTGTGAAGAGAATCCGGAAAGCACTGGCAAAGTGGCCGTCATCTGAGGGGGAAATTAAAACATTGCGCGGTTTAGGGTATCAATTTGTTACGGCGGAATAGAACACGGCGCATTTCACTGCTTCGCTATTGGACAACCCGTTATGCCATTACCCTTGCCCTCGGCCTGCTTGTCCTGGCTATGCTGTCGGTCGTCTGGATTCAGCACACGACTCTTCAAAACCGGCTCGATGTATCCGAGTTTTTAGCAGCAGAGCTTGCCGGCCGCATTGCCGGAAGCCAGCAGGCTGGTGATGACTCTGAGGCATCTTCTTACCTTGACCGGGACATGCTTGATGTACGGGATGAACTGAGAAAAATGGAGTCCCCCCCTTCCATTTTTATTACGGATGCGAATGGTGTGATCATATCCGCTGGTGACGACAACTTGTACAAAGAAAGTTCTTTTCCAACCGCCGTGCTGGAGAAAAACAGTGCAGTGCAGACCTTTTCCGCCTTAAACGATGACGCCATTGTTTACTTGATCAAAAAGCCGATTATGGTAAATGATATCACATTCGGATGGGTCGTCATGCTGCAGCCGGAAGATAAATTTGCTGATTTAAACGATGAATACCGTCTGCTTGCGATGCTTATTATCGGCAGCGGCCTGCTTGGCTGGGCAGCGATTTACATTTTATCGCGCCGGCTTGCACGGCCAATCAGTGCAGCAGCTGCCGCGGCCAAGGAAATTCGCAACGGTAACTATGGAGTACTCCTTAAGCCTTCGAGGGCAAAAGAACAGGAAGTATACGACCTCGTCACGTCTTTTAACGATATGGCTGTCCGCCTTGAACAGCTTGAATCTATTCGTGCTGAACTGCTTGCGGGTGTCACCCACGAGTTAAAAACACCTGTTACCTCAATCAGCGGCCTGCTTCAAGCTGTCAAAGACGACGTTGTTACCGGGGAAGAAGCGAAAGAATTTCTCACGATTTCTTTAAAAGAAACGGAACGAATGCAGAATATGATCAATGACCTGCTCGAATTCAACACGTTTGCAGCCAATGCTCTGCCGGTTTCAACCGCACCGCATGAACTCAATGAACTAACAGGCGACATTGTTCATGAATGGAACTTAGCCCGTAATCCGGATGGCATACCTATTCATTTTCATCCGTATGAGCGGGACTTGATGGTGCTGACGGATCCTGACCGCCTGCAGCAGATTATGATGAACCTGCTCAACAACGCGGCTCATGCTACTGAAACGAAAGGCCAGCTTTCTGTTACGATTCGCACTGATGAATCGTACGCCCTCATTGACGTAGCCGATACGGGAATTGGTATTCCGGATGCTGAAAGAGCCTTGATTTTTGAACGGTTTTACCGTGGAGAAAATAAAAAATATAAAGTCCGCGGCCTCGGTCTCGGTCTCCCGTTCAGCCAGCTGCTTGCCCGGGCCATGGATGGCGACCTGGAGCTGAAGGAAACATCACCTCTTGGCACAACCTTTACGATTAAATTAAAAAAACAGGACTGATGCCTCCGCATCAGTCCTGTTTTTGGATTACTTGCTAATCGCTTTTTCAATTTCATCAGCCTGCTTTAAAACAGACTGCAAGCCTCCGCCTGATAAGTACCAAACGTTTGCATCAAGGTAAACGACATGATCGTTTTTCACAGCTTTTGTGCTCTTTACAAGATCATTTTCTACAACCTGTTTTACAGAAGATTCCCCGTCTACTACAGCCGCACCACGGTCTACAACAAACAAGTAGTCTGGATCTGTTTCCACTAAGTATTCAAATGAAACGCTTTGTCCATGGGTAGATACTTCAATGTTTTCATCCGCTGGTTTTACACCGAACACGTCATGAATAATACCGAAGCGTGACGCAGGTCCGTACGCACTGATTTTACCTTCATTCGCCAAAATAATAAGTCCATTTTCGTTCATTGATGATGCTTTTTCGTTTAGTGCCGCTACTTTTTCATCAATAGCTGTTAATTTTTCTTTTACTTCTGCTTCTTTATCAAAAATTTGACCGATTGTTGTTGCATTTTTCTTGAATGATTCCATGTAGTTCGACTCATCAACAGCAAGATAAACAGTCGGCGCAATCTCCGCAAATTGGTCGTATAAGTCCATTTGACGGCCTGAAATAATGATTAAATCTGGTGCAAGTTCATTAATTTTTTCAAAATCCGGCTCTTTTAAGCTGCCTGTGTTTTCATACTTTTCATCTTCAAACTTTGAAAGGTAATCCGGAATATTTTCTTTTGGAAGGCCGACTGGCTCAATGCCAAGCTCTGCCATTGTATCAAGTGAACCAAAATCAAATACAACTACTTTTTCCGGATTTACCGGCACTGTTGTTTCGCCAAGCTCATGTGTTACGGTTACTTCTTTTGGTGTTTCATTGCCCTCTGCCGGCTCTGTTTCGGCTTTCTCGCCGGAAGTTGATGAACTGCATGCCGCTGCGATTACCGCAAAAACAGCCATAACGATAAATAACAAATATTTTTTCATAATGCTCTCCTTTTATCAGCTAAAATACACGCATATTTTTTGATTGTTAATTTCCTGAATAGACATATCCATGCCATATACCTGTTTGAGTGTCAACGTGGTAATAATCTCATTGACCGTTCCCTGCGCTTCAATTTTGCCGTCTTTTAGGGCCACAATATAATCGGAATACACAGAAGCAAAATTGATATCATGGATGACAATCAGAACCGTTTTACCGAGTTCATCTGCAAGGCGGCGCAGCACTTTCATAATTTGAACAGAGTGCTTCATATCCAAATTGTTCAGCGGTTCGTCTAATAGAATATACTCGGTATCCTGAGCGATGGTCATCGCGATAAACGCCCGCTGCTTTTGCCCGCCGGACAACTGGTCTAAGTAGCGGTCCTGCAGTTCCTCGAGCTCCATGTAACGAAGCGCTTCGTCAATGTGAACATGGTCTTCTTTAGTTAATTTCCCTTGTGAGTATGGGAAACGCCCGAAGGCAACAAGGTCACGGACCGACAAACGCAGGTTTAGATGATTAGACTGCTTTAAAATAGCCATTTTTTTGGCTAAATCTCTGCTTTTTGTTTCGTTTACTTTTTGCCCGTCGATCAGCACTTCACCAGTATCCGCACTCATTAAGCGGCTGATAATGGATAAAAGCGTACTTTTCCCGGCACCGTTCGGACCAATAAACGATGTGATTTTTCCCTTTTGAATATTGACTGACACATCATCAACAACTGCTTTTAATCCGTATGATTTCGAGATAGACTGCACTTCTACCATTATTTTTTACTCTCCCTTAACAATAAGTATATAAAGTAAATGCCGCCGACAAAGTTAATGATCACGCTAAGCTGCGTAGAAAAAGTAAACACATGTTCAACGATCATTTGACCGCCGGCAAGTGCCGCAATCGACACAAGTATCGAAGCAAAAATAAGAACGGAATGTTTATAGGTTTTAAACATTTCATAGGCCACATTCACAACGAGCAGTCCAAGAAACGTAATCGGACCAACAAGCGCCGTGGCAACGGAAATAAGAACAGCAATAATAACAAGCAGTCGTTTGACTGTGTAATCGTACTCAACTCCAAGGTTAATCGCTGTTTCTTTTCCGAGTGAAAGAACATCAAGATACTTAAAAAATTTCATTAAATACAGCAGCATAGCGGCAGTAATCACGGCTGCCATCATCAAAACCTCTGTCTGGACATTGTTAAAGCTCGCAAACATCCGGTCTTGAATAATTTGAAATTCATTTGGATCAATCAATACCTGCATAAATGAGGTAAAGCTGCCGAAAAACGTACCGAAAATAAGGCCAAGCAGAAGCAAGAAGTAAATGCTCTGCCCTTCTCTGCGAAAAAGCAGCCGGTACAGCACAAGTGCAAACAGTACCATAAAGCCGATCGAAATCGCAAAGTTCACCTGCTTGTTCATGACTGTCAGGCTGGTCGAGCCAAGGAAAAACACAAGTGTTGTCTGCACAAGCATATACAAGGAGTCAAGCCCGATAATGCTTGGCGTTAAGATCCGGTTGTTCGTTACCGTTTGAAACAGCAGTGTAGCGACTGCAATAACTGTTCCTGTCAGCACAATCGCTGCAATTTTTTCTGCCCGTCTTGGCAGAGCATAGTCCCAATTAGGCCCAAGCTCAATAAACATATAGCCGGCTATCGAAGCTGCCGCCAGCACAATTAGTATGATCAGTTTGCCCTTTTCACGCATAATCCCGTCTCCTCATCAGCAAGTAAATAAAAATCCCGCTCCCAATAACGCCAACCGTTAAACCGATTGGAATTTCATATGGGAAAATGATGATTCGCCCGAGAATATCGCAGAACAAAATGAATACGGCTCCTAAAAGCGCGGTATCAAACAAGCTGTTTTTTAAATTGTCCCCCCGGTAAATCGACACAATATTCGGAACAACGAGACCAAGAAACGGAATAAGCCCGACTGTCAGCACAACGAGTGTGGTAGACAGCGCCACAATAACGAGACCAACGTTTACAGCCTGCTTATAATTCAAGCCGAGATTTTTTGCAAAATCCTCTCCCATTCCGGCGATCGTAAACCGGTCGGCGAAGAAGTAAGCAATCACAACAAGCGGAATACTTATGTACAGCATTTCATAGCGCCCGGCTGTAATCATAGAAAAGTCTCCCTGCAGCCAAGCAGACATGTTTTGAATCAAATCGTGCTTATACGCAAAAAATGTTGTGATGGAACTGATAATATTTCCGAACATAAGCCCGACAAGTGGAATAAAAATAGGATCTTTCATTTTAATCCGGTCAAGGATCTTCATAAATAGAAACGTGCCGGCAAGGGAAAACAGAAAAGCAATAACCATTTTTTCAAATGGACCAGCCGACGTAAAGACAATCAGCGCAATGAGGATACCAAATCGGGCGGAATCCATCGTTCCCGCTGTAGTTGGCGAAACAAATTTGTTACGGCTCAGCTGCTGCATAATAAAGCCGCTGATACTGAGCGTTACTCCGGCAATTAAAATACTGATCAGCCGTGGAACCCGGCTCTGCCAAAAAATCTGCGTCTGGTGATCGCTAAATCGAAACAAATCCAACGGCGAAATAGTGGTAACGCCGACAAACAGTGAAGCAAAAGATAATAAAATAAGCAATAATACTAAGTAACGTTTTTTCATTCATTTGCCCTACCCTTTATATTGCTGTCAGGCAGTTAGTGATAGAGAGATTCATTCTCAATTGAAGTGAAAGATAAAAGCCGATTGGAAACCGGCATCCTTTCTACGACAAATTGCGTCGGATACGATCCAGCGTGCGCAGGCACTGTTCAAATTCAGCCGGATCAATTCCTTTTGATGCATCTTGTATGGTTTGAAAAGCGATCGCTGTATAATCGTCCTTCATCCGCTTGCTTTCTTCCGTTAAAAAAACAAGATTTACCCGTTTATCCGTCGGATGCGGACGCCGTTCAACGAGCCCATTTCGTTCCATATTTGCAACAAGACGCGATACACTTGGCTCATCCCGTTCATTTAACACAGCAAGAGATTGCTGCGTTTGACCGTCCCTTTCAAACAAGCGGCTTAACAATTGCCATTGTTCATGGGTAATCGGATAACCATTGGATCGAAAATGCTGATTCAACCTGTTCGTCATCAGACGCGAGCTTTGAAACAGCTTATATCCGAGTGAATCATCCAGCTTATACATAGCTCTTCACCTCTAACAGCTTATCTCCATTATTGTAATGGAAATAACTTGTCTGTGCAAGTATATGTCGTATTAAACGGATGCGGGCAATGATGCTTCTACAAACGTTTCATTTTTGAAATCCAGGATGTAATCCGGTTTTTCCCGTTTTGTGCGGTGACCGGCAATGTGAATCGGGCTTTTCTTCCACCCTTTATAGGCTTCTTCTGATTCCCACTGGATCGCCACAATCACTTTTTCATCTTCTTTGCTGCGTGAACGGACCCAAATTTTTTTATCGATAAAGCCATCCATTTCCGCCATAGCATTTTTTCCTTGAAAGTTCTCAACGACCAAGTGCGATGTGCCCGGTTTTACCGTAATGGTTTTCATTTCAACAAACATGGTTTACCTCCTTTTTACCAAAATGAAATTGTTTTTCACTTTATCATTATATTGATAATGATTTTCAGTGTCAATAAGAAGTTTACTAAATGAATTGTTTTCCCGTTTGACAGATTTTCCTTTATCATGAAAAAAGAAAGAAAAAAGGAGATGCTTCCATGAAAAAACAATCGTTTGCAATTCAATTCTGGAAACCGATTCTTATTCTTTGGCTGATTGCGGCGGCTGTTTTTGGATTCTTTGCCGCTAAGCTTCCTGCCAAGCTTGAAGGAGACGGTTTTCGGACAGATGGTGACTATGAAGTGGTTCAGCAGGAGCTGCATGATACATTTCATTTTCCGGAACAGACCCTGCTCGTTTTATTTGAAAAGAGGAATCATGAATCATCTAAGACCTTTCAAACAAACATCAGCTCGGTCTTAGATGAAATTGATCAGACTGTATCGCCATCTGCCATCGATTCACCTCTTGAAAAAAAAGAATGGCTGAAAGAGGACAGCGCTTATGCCGCCATTCATTTTGATGATCAGTCAAAGCCAATGGATCCTGTGATTGATGACGTGCGGGCTATTTTGGCAAAAGAAGACGGTATCTCGCTGACAGGCGGACCTGTTATCTCAAAAGATATTAATCAAGCGAGCCAGGATGACTTAAAACGAGCCGAACTGATTGGACTGCCTGTGGCACTTATCGTGCTCCTGCTTGCTCTTGGAACCGTGGTCGCTTCGATTCTTCCACTTGTGATTGGCGGAATTACGATCATTGTCGGCTTCGGGATTTTATCGTTTATAGCCGACTCGGTTGATTTGGCTATCTTCATTTTAAATATCGCTCCAATGCTTGGACTGGCACTGTCGATTGACTTTTCACTTTTGTTTATTAATCGTTATAAAGAAGAACGCTCCCGTGGCCGGTCAATCGATGAAGCAATCCGGATTACACAGGCAAAAGCCGGCCACTCCATTCTTTTTTCCGCTTTATGCGTATTTATCGGGCTTGGTTCAGTGCTGCTGATCGACATTGATATTTTTAAAAATGTGGCTATTGGCGGCATGACTGTTATTGCGGTCGCGGTGATCGCGTCCATGACACTGCTTCCGGCGCTCCTAAAGCTTCTTGGCAGCCGGATTTATAAAGGACGGATTTTGCGCGTCTCTGGAAACTCTGCCAGCCGGTGGCGCTTATTTGCCCGATTCGTGATGAAGCGTCCTGTTTTAGTCGCGCTGCTTGCTCTTTTTCTGCTCGGCACAGCGGTCATTCCAGTGAAAAACATGCACCTGGCCATTCCAGCAGCAGATTCATTGCCGACTACGTTCGAATCCCGCACGGCTTACGACAAAATTGAAGAGAACTTCATGAAAGATACGGCTTCAACGGTGTATGCAGTCGCTGAACGAAAAAACGGCTGGCTTGATGAAGACGGATTAACGGTTACAAAAGAACTGGAACAGAAATTAAAGCGGAGCGAAACCGTGAGCGGTGTAGAAACCTTGTTTTCCATAAGCGGCCAGCGTGATCCGGCTGTACTTGCGGCTTCCCTTGAAAATCCGCAAACAGCCGCAAAGCTTGAGCCGGCAATTGAAAGCTTTATTCAGGGAGACAAGCTCTTGCTTCCCATTTCTCTTAACGCAGAAGCCGCCTCTGACGAAGCTCAGACAGTGGTTCGGAACTGGAGCGAAGACGACTGGCCGGTAAAGATTACATTTGGCGGCCAGCCTAAATTTAACCAGGAGCTGTATGATGAAATTTTTGATAAAGCAGCCCCTGTGCTGGCGGTTATCTTGATTTCAACCTTTTTTATTTTAATGATCGCGTTCCGGTCGGTTCTGATTCCGCTCAAAGCGATTATCATGAATGTTCTCAGCCTTGCTGCTACGTTTGGTATCCTTGTCTGGCTGTTTCAAGGAGGGCATCTGGGAATGGAACCGGCTTCTGTTTCTCTTATTCTGCCAGTGCTCGTTTTCAGTCTCGTGTTTGGCTTAAGCATGGACTATGAAGTGTTTCTCATCTCTCGCATTCGCGAATTTTATATGGACACATATAACAATGCGTATGCGACCGTAGAAGGGCTTGCAAGCACAAGTAAAATTATCACTTCCGCTGCTGCCATTATGATCGCCATTACCGGCGCTTTTGCTTTTACCGGCGTTGTGCCAGTAAAACAAATTGGAATCGGTATTGCGATTGCCATTGCGATCGATGCGACCATCGTGCGCCTGCTGCTTGTGCCCAGCTTAATGAAACTGCTTGGCGCAGCCAACTGGTGGATGCCGTTTCAAAAAAAGTCAAAAAAGCAGTCTTCTATTTAAGAAGACTGCTTCAGTGTATAGATGAAGTCTTTCGCTTTCAGAAAAGAGCCGATAAGTGAAACCTGCCGGACTTCGCGCCCCTTAGGGCAGTGCGGGAGCCTCCTCGGCTGCGCCTGCGGGGTCTCCCGCCTCACTGTACTTCCCGCAGGATCTTCGTCCGGCATGCTTCACTAAGTGGTGTTAAAGACCAATAAGCAAGAACTGACTAGACATTTTCTTTTTTTTAAACAGAAAGATACGACCTTATGAGCCCTATACCATCTCGTTGCAAGCCACTTGGCGGCGGG
Source organism: Domibacillus sp. DTU_2020_1001157_1_SI_ALB_TIR_016 (assembly GCF_032341995.1). Taxonomy (NCBI): domain Bacteria; kingdom Bacillati; phylum Bacillota; class Bacilli; order Caryophanales; family Bacillaceae; genus Domibacillus; species Domibacillus sp. DTU_2020_1001157_1_SI_ALB_TIR_016. Next base: position 712,044 of record NZ_CP135439.1, on the reverse strand, counting down.
AAGGCAGTGCAGACTCCTATGGGACGAGCGGGCAGCTGAGACCGGTGGAGCCTCCAGGCGGAGTCGGGCTCAGCGCCTGCCTCATGGAAAGCGAAGCTGCCTGGACGCCGCCGATCCATCCCGTTCATGTGCACGGTCATCCATATCATTTGTCTGAAATCTGAAGCAGTCTTCTTAAACAGAAGACTGCTTTTTTGCGACTGCATTCAGCTGCCAAATATCGAGCCGGCGACGATTTCATCAGCGCTTTTTTGCAATAGATCTTCTACTTTAAATGGGCCGGATCGCTCTGAAAAAGACTGGACAATATGATAGCCGATACAATATCCAATCCACTTGGGAAGGCGGCGATCTTTTTTTCCATATAGAAAATTATGCTGTAGTTCTTTATCTGTGCTCTCCAACGCAGAAACAAACGCTTTCTTCCATAGTTTCATTGCCGTTTCAAGTGAATACAGGCCCACCCAGGGAGCAAGCTGCTTTTCCCCATACAGTTCTTTTACCGCAAACTCAGCTATTCCTTCTAAAACGAGGGCCTCTTTTAAACGTAAAGAATGATCCTCTTTTTTGAAATGATCTAACCAGCATACATGATTGTACTCATGTGCCAGCAGGGCTTTTACTTCTTCCCTTGGTAAATCAGGTGTCAAAAACAGAAAAATAACTTTCCCGACAGCAGCTCCATTTTTTTTAGGGATAGACGCTCTGCCTCTCCAGCGTGCTTTTCGTATCGGAAAAAGAACAATATGTGCTTCAGGTCCATCCCACTTTTGCTGTAGCTCTTTGTATTCCTTTGCTGCCAGCTCCCACATACCACTTTTATCCATTCCCTCCACTGTGTTCCGTAATTTTTTCCATCCAGACGGATCAAACAAGCCGGCGGCAAGCAGGTGATAGTGAAGTTCCTCTGGGCTGAACGCTGGAAAAAAAGAGACCAGCGGAGCACACAGCGTCTCACATTGAATAAAATACACTTCCTTTTTCCCTTTTCTTTCACACTCTCTTATAAACTCATCCAGCCATGCTCTGCTGTTTAATACCGGCATGATGCTGCCTCCTTTTTCACTGCCCTTCTTAATATATATATATGAATAAGGTTTATTTTGAAGCAGTCGTACTGTTTTTATAGAAAAAAAGTATATTTCATAGACTTTTCGTTTATCCACCTCTTTTTTTCCTGCATAAACTATGAAACAAAGAAAGGAGGAATATCATGTCTCGAGCACACTTTTATCATCTTTGCTCACAGCACACAGGAAAAAAAGTGAAAATTACCTGCCGTGATGGCAAAGTTCATACAGGAAGAATTACCCGCGTAACGAGAGACCATGTTTGGATTCGTCCTGCCGGCTTTTTAGGAGGGTTTGGCTACGGATTTTATGGCTGGTACGGCTACGGATACGGCTATCCGGTTGCCCTGGCGGCTATTGCCGGTTTTGCCCTCGCATCTGCCTTTTTCTTATGGTAAAAAAATAAAAAAACGGTCATCTTATATGGGATGGCCGTTTTTAAAAGCGGGTTAGCCGGTAACAAAGGACTTGAATTTTTCATAATCTTTTCGATGGCATTCAACCGTCAGCTTTGTTCCATTCTCTTCATATTCTGTTTCGAGCACAGCCGCGTGCTCATTAAAGTACGATACGACTTCCCCTTCGTCGAATGGGATAAGCAGGGTGCAGCGGACATAGTCTTTAAACAAGTACTCTTTCAGCTTATTTGTCAGCTCGCTGATACCGGCTCTTTCTTTGGCGGATATATATACCGAATCACCGGCTGTCTGCGGGTATTCGATACCGGCCCGGTCTGCTTTATTGTATACATAGACGACCGGCATGTTTTCTGCCCCAATATCTGCGAGCGTTTTTTCCGTAATATCTGTCATTGTTTCAAACTGCGGGCTTGATACATCAATGACATGAACAAGCACATCGGCAAATGCCGCTTCCTCCAGTGTTGAGCGAAACGCTTTTACAAGATGGTGCGGCAGCTTGTTTACAAATCCGACCGTATCGGCGAGCAAAAACTCTTTTTTATCCGGAAGCTCGATGCTGCGCACAGATGTATCCAGCGTAGCGAAAAGCATGTCTTTCTCAAAAACCTCTCCCCCGTCTCCGCCGTACGTTCCGAGCATTGCGTTCATAACAGTTGACTTACCGGCATTTGTATAGCCTACAAGCGCAGCAACAGGCAGGTTATTTTTTTGGCGCTGTCTGCGCTGTACAGTCCGCTGCTCCGAAATTTTCGCCAGTTCTTTGCGTAAATAAGAAATTTTCGATTCAATTTTCCGGCGGTCAAGCTCGAGCTTCGTTTCCCCGGCACCGCGGTTCTTAAAGCCTGAGCCGCCCCCCTGACGCCCAAGTGCCACATACGTGCCGACCAGGCGCGGCAGCATATACTGAAGACGGGCCATCTCCACCTGGAGCTGTGCTTCTTTCGTTTTGGCGCGCCGGCCGAAGATGTCTAAAATAAGCATGGTTCGGTCGATTACTTCGCAATCAAGCTCTTTTTCGAGATTTCGAATTTGCGAAGGAGACAGCTCACTGTCAAAAATCACGACATCTGCTTCCATCTGTTCGACAAGATGCTGAAGCTCTTCTACTTTTCCCGTTCCCATATACAGAGCGGGATGTGTACGGGGCAGATTTTGCGTCAGCTCCCCCTTCACTTCAATGCCGCACGCTTCGGCCAGATTTTTGAGCTCTTCCATTGAGTACAGAAAATCTCCCTCGCTATCCGTATTCACACCCGCTGTAATGCCCTTGAGTTGTTCGGTTTTTGTTTCGTTCATAAGGACCTCCGTTCTGAAAAAACCGCAGACATCAGCCTGCGGTTCGGTTTCGTGCTGTTAGTTTACCACGCCCGCGTCTTTTAAATCAAACGTTGCGAACACTTCTTTCCATATAAAAAAGCGGGGTATGCCCCCCGCTTACAAAAAGACGAAATAAATGACCGCTGCCAGAATGATACGATAAATGGCAAACGGAGTTAATTTGATACGGTTAATTAATTTCAAGAAGAACTTAATGGAAATTAAAGCGAAAATAAAAGCACTAATAAAACCGACCGCGTAAAAAGGAAGATCAGAGCTTGAAATATACTCAAGGTTTTTCAACAGTGAAATAGAGCTGGCCCCGGCCATAATCGGCACAGCCATAATAAACGTAAAATCCGCTGCAGCACGATAGCTCATGCCAACAAGAACCCCGCCGGAAATGGTAGATCCAGAACGTGAAAAACCGGGAAGCAGAACAGAAAGACATTGGAAAATACCAACAAGAAATGCCTGCTTATACGTTATTTGATCAACAGTCTCAGCTATATTATCCGTCTGCTTTCTGCCCCTGTAAATATCTGCAATAATCATCAGGACAGCACCAGCCACAAGTCCGATCAACACAGTCTCAGTTGTAAACAAATACTTATCAATCGTATCTTCAAACAAAACACCTAAAACCCCGGCCGGAACCAATCCAACAAGCACCTGGCCAAGACGAAGCCGATTTTCTTTGCCGCGTGTTTCTTTGTTTAAGCCAAGCAAATCAATAAACCGCTGCCTGAATACAACAACCACCGCTAAAATAGAACCAAGCTGGATGACAACCTTGAACGTATTAGCTGCATATTTTCCCAAAAATTCTTTAGAGTGAAGCCACATATCATCGACAATAATCATATGCCCTGTTGAAGAAACCGGGGCAAATTCGGTCATTCCTTCTACAAGCCCGAGAATAACCGCTTTTAATAGAGTGATAAAATCCATTCCTATTCTCCTTTGTCAGATTTCCACTCTCTAAAGTAGCATACTTTTCACTATACGCCAATTGATTACTGTTTAGACTTCCATTCTGCCAGAATCTTGAGAGCCGCTTCTTTACTTAAATGAATACCTCCGCTAAATGAATGGCAGTCAGGCGATGCAGCGCCCGTTATATAACACATTTGCGTTTCCTCCACCTGCTGCTCCGTGTACTTCTCAATCGTAATTTCATCCTGCTGTCCTACCACCCGTACCCGGTCTTCCGGAGAAATACCCAGCTCCTTCCGCACCGCTTTCGGCAGAACCACCCGCCCCTGCGCATCCATAATTCGCTTTGATTTCACCGCAATCATGCATTTCACCTCTTTTAGTAAGATAAGACTACTATTCCACCCTTCCATTTTTTAGTCAAAACACGATAAATAAGAAAAAAAACAGAAATAATGCTTTTTATAAGATCCTATTACCTAATTAACTATTTTTAAAATGAATCTTATAGCTTATTTTTCGTGATAAATAGGCTTAAATAACTAATAGATCGAATATAGAATGTAAATTTACCATTTTTACAATTAATGTTAAAAACGTTTTTTAAAATGATACGAAAAGCTTCTATCTATATTTTGCTTTGAGAAAAGGAGAACAAAATGAACGCCTTATGAAAACTGAGTTTTAGAATTTTAACAGCGGCTTTATCAGCTCTTCTTGTTTCCTATATCCCTATTTTTTCAACTCTAATTTACAGATGTAGAGAAAATGCTTGAACAGCTTAATGATTTGTCTCCATCCTCTGCCGATCATAAGAAACCAGATCACAATAATATAAAACAAAAAACGCCTTGCGAACAAGGCGTTTTTTGTTATCAGAACAATTAAGCGAGATGGGCTTTGAACCACTGTGCTGCTGCCTGCACTTCTGTAGCTGTCAGCATATGGCCATTCATTTCCCAGTGAATGTCAGTTTCTGCGCCGGCACCAGCCAGCAGTGCCGCTAAATCATCTGTTTCTTTTGCCGGACAAATAGGATCGTTTTTTCCAGCTGTAATCAAAACAGGGGTGCCTGTTAAATCCGGAAGTTCAATCCCTCTTCTCGGCACCATTGGATGATGAAGGATCGCACCTTTTAAAGAATCTTTCAAATGAAATAATAGACTTGCGGCAATGTTTGCACCATTCGATTAGCCGATCGCCACTACTTTATTCCGGTTAAACCCGTAGTCGCGTGCCGCCTGGGCTAAAAATTCATTTAATTCATTTGTGCGGAACACTAAATCTTTCTCATCAAATACTCCTTCTGCCAGCCGTCTGAAAAAGCGCGGCATACCATTTTCAAGCACATTTCCCCGCACGCTCAATACAGATGCATCCGGATCAATACTGTCAGCGAGCGGCAGCAGGTCATGCTCGGTGCCTCCTGTTCCATGTAAGAGAAGCAGGACACGGTCGTTTGATCCTTTTTGAAATACATGTTTCATGGCGCTTCCACCTTTTCTGTTTTTATTATCTCGAATTAAAGATAATGGTACAGGAGGAAGAGAAGCGCGTCAATTCCTTTTCCCTTAATAGGCAGCCGCCAGAGCCATTTCACGTTCCAGCTGCTCCCGGCAGTTGACGACGTCGCCAATGACAATTACAGCCGGATTGCCTATTTCCTGCTTCTGCGCTTCTTCTGCAATACGGCACAGAGGCGCTGTTACAACCCGCTGTGCATTTGTCGTGCCCTGCTCAATCACTGCGGCCATCATTGCCCCACTGCGGCCATGGTGAATGAGCTGCTTCGTAATATGATCCAAGTGTTTCATGCCCATATAAATCACAAGCGTGTCTACAGACGTGGCAAGCTTCGACCAATCTGTTTCCCCTTTGCCTTCCATTTGATGCCCGGTGACAATGGCGAATGAATTGCCGTACTCCCGGTGTGTAACGGGAATATTTGCATAAGCAGGTGCAGCAATGCCCGCCGTAATACCCGGAATAATTTCAACCGGGATGCCAAAGCTTCTCGCATAAGCAGCTTCTTCGCCGCCGCGTCCGAACACAAACGGATCACCGCCTTTTAAACGCACCACACTTTTTCCGTCAGAAGCGAACTTTACTATCAGCCGATTAATACGGTCCTGAGTCATCACATGATTGCCTGGAAACTTTCCGCAGAAGACGCGGACAGCTGATGGTTTTGACTCCTTCAACAGCTCTTTGTTTACAAGCCGGTCATATAAAATAACATCGGCCGTTTGAATGGCTTTTAATGCTTTAACGGTAATGAGTTCCGGATCGCCCGGCCCTGCTCCTACAATCGATACACCCATCTTCGTCCGCCTCCTTCTTTAAATAAATAAGTATACGTCGTTGTCTTCAATAACGGCTTTATAAGTGGACACACAGCCAACATCCGGCGCCTGCACTTTCCCATCAGTTGTGCAAATTTTCCAGTCATGCATCGGGCAGAAAACGTGCTCGCCGCTGACAATTCCTTCTGCGAGCACCCCTCCTTTGTGCGGGCAGCGGTTTTCAATCGCTCTGACCGTGCCATTTCCAAGTTTAAACACAGCCAGTTCCAGCTCTCCCACCCGGACAGTTTTTCCCATTTTCTCCGGTAAATCCGCAATGGATGCGATCCGTACCTTCTCCAATGTTTTTTCCATGTTCATGGCCCCCTTTTATTTTGTTGTGCTCACAAGCTCTGTTTCATATAGTTCTTTTCGGATTTTTTCGCTTTCAATTACTTCTTTCCACGGCTCTTTTGTGACAGACAGTGCTTCGTCGATCCGGGCGTTCAGCGCATCACGCGTGGCTTTATCGGACAGAACTTCTTTAATATGGTCAAGGCCGACACGCTCTACCCAGGCCGCCGTCCGTTCAAGATATACCGCATCCTCCCGGTAATACTGCATAAATGCACCTGTCATTTCCATTACTTCTTCGTTCGTTTTTACTTTGCAGAAAAGATCAGCTGCCCGCAGATGGGTTCCGCCATTTCCGCCAACGTATATTTCCCAGCCGCCGTCTACACCCACGACTCCAATATCCTTGATGCCAGATTCTGCACAGTTGCGCGGGCAGGCAGATACGGCCATTTTCACTTTATGCGGTGTGCCGATTCGCTCGAATTTCTTTTCCATCTGGATTCCCATGCTCATGGAATCCTGGGTGCCGAAGCGGCAGAAACTTTCACCGACACAGGTTTTAACCGTTCGTAATGTTTTTCCGTACGCATAGCCGGACGGCATATCCAAATCCGCCCACATACCCGGCAGATCCTCTTTTTTCACACCGAATAAATCAATCCGCTGGCCGCCGGTTACTTTGATGAGCGGCACATTATATTTATCTGCTACATCCGCAATTTTCCTCAGGTCATTCGCTGACGTTACACCGCCATACATCCGCGGTACAACTGAATAGGTGCCATCTTTTTGAATATTGCCATGCATCCGCTCGTTCACAAATTTAGAGGCTTTTTCATCCTCGTATTCTTTCGGATTAATCATGCCTAAATAATAGTTCAGTGCTGGACGGCACTTTGAACAGCCGCCGTCTGTTTCCCAGCCAAGCACATTCATCACTTCTTTTGTATGAGTCAGCCCTTTTTCACGAATTGCCTCAACAACTTCATCACGCGAAAGCGTGGTACAGCCGCAGATCGCTTCTTTTTGGTTCGATGTGTCAAATCCATCTCCTAATGTATGGGCAAGCAGGTCTACAACGAGTGGTTTACAGCCGCCGCATGAACGGGATGCACTCGTGCAGGCTTTTACTTGATCCACAGTTGTCAGCCCGTCACGTTTGATCGCTTCCATGATGGTGCCTTTTGATACGCCGTTACAGCCGCAGATCAATTCGCTGTCATCCATAGATGCCACCAGGCTCGCTCCACCAGTGCCTTCTTCCGCCGCACCGATGTATTCCTCTACATCCGCTTTCTTATTAATCAGGCGAAGCAGCTTATTTCCTTCACTTGTGTCCCCAAACAAAACAGCACCGGCCATTTTTCCGTCACGGATTAAGACCTTTTTGTATGTGCCTTTCCAGTCATCAAACATTTTAATTGTCTTCGTTTCTTCATCTTCTACAATTTCACCGACCGAGAATACATCCACACCCGAAACTTTTAACTGTGTGGACAGAACTGAGCCTGCATAGCCGGGAGCCTGTGTATCACAAATGTGCGCTGCCATTGCCTTGCCCTGCTCATAAAGCGGAGCCACAAGGCCGTAGACGACTTCGCGGTGCTCGGCACATTCCCCAACCGCGTACACATCTGGGATATTGGTTTCCATAAAGTCGTTGACAAGAATGCCCCGGTTTACGGCAATACCGCTCTCTTTCGCCAATGATGTATTCGGCCGGATACCGACCGCCATCACGACCAGATCCGTTTCGATTTCTTCGCCGTCATTAAAGCGGATACCTTCTACCCGGTTCTCCCCTAAAATCTCGGCTGTCTGCTTTTGCATAAGGAAGTTCATTCCTTGCTTTTCCAGCTCTTTCTGCAGCATTTTACCGGCTGTTTCATCGAGCTGGCGCTCCATTAAAAAGTCGGCCAGATGAATAACGTTTACTTCCATGCCTAGATTCAAGAGCCCGCGTGCAGCTTCGAGTCCGAGAAGACCTCCTCCAATAACGGACGCTTTTTTGAATTCTTTGGACGCATCGATCATTTTTTCACAGTCTTTAATATCACGGAATGCGGTTACGCCTTTTTTCTCATGCCCCGGCACCGGAATAATAAAAGGAACCGAGCCTGTCGCAATAATAAGTTTGTCATATTGGACTGTCCGCTCTTTTGTGGTATGAACACATTTTGCTTCTGTATCAATCCGCGTTACCCCTTCACCTGGATATAACTGAATGTTTTGTTCTTCGTACCAGTTCCAGTCGTTTAGCGTAATGTCAGCGATCGTTGTATCTCCTTGAAGGACCTTTGACAATTGAATACGGTTATAGTTCGGATAAGGCTCTTCACCAAAAATAGTAATATGAAACCGATTCGGGTTAATTTTTAATATTTCTTCAATAGACCGGACACCGGCCATCCCATTTCCGATTAGTACGATTTTTTCTTTTGTCATCTGAACATCCTCCTTGGTGGCTGTTGATAGTGATGATTATAGGAGACTTAAAAGAAGTAGTCACAATAAATGTTATATAATCTAACATAAAAATTAATTGTTAGAAAATATCACATATAATCGTTACATAAATTAACGTATTGATATATAATAGTACAGGTAATCCATTTCGAGGTGATTCCATGACAGATGAAGAGAAAAGCTATAAGACGAAAAAGGTTATTACAATTGGAATTGTGAGCGAGTTAACCGGCTTGTCTGAACGCCAGATTCGCTATTACGAAGAACGCCAGCTTATTTTCCCTGACCGCTCAGAAAGAGGCACGCGAAAATACTCCTTTGGCGACGTGGAAACACTGATGGATATTGCCAACCAAATGGAAGATGGTGTCCGGACATTTGAAATCAGGCAGGAAATGAAGAAAAGACCAGATCAAGACAAATTAAAACGAAGCATGATCAAAGGCCAGCTGAATGCACGGTTCGGTATTCAAAACAAGTTCAAATGAAAAATCCCGGAATCTTCATCCTCCGGGATTTTTCATTTGAAAAGCTCGTTTAACAGAGCACTGAATTCATTAGGATGCCCTATAAAGCTATGGTAAAATGCAAGTAAAAAAGGATTTATAATATGAAGAAAGATACATGGAGCGCTTTCTTTCAACCGGATCGGCCTGAAGATGAGCAGTTCTGCCGCGAGCATGGTGAAATGCTGTTCGCCAGGCTTCGGTTTGTTTGTTTAATGGTTGTCCTGTCTTACCCGCTTTATTTGGCTTTGGATCTTTACTTTTTGTCAACGGGAGAAAAGAGATTAAACTTGGGTATTCTCTCTTTTTTACATTTTCTTTCGTTCTTTATGTCGCTCACCTTTTTGCTGGTCCGTAAAAAGCTGATCCGGCGCCAGCAGTCTGGCAGGAGGGATTTGCTGCATTATGTATATAGCTATTTTTGCTTTTATATTTTCATTGGCGCGTCCGGATCGTTAAACAGCCAATTTTTAACCGGCAATATTTACGCGTATTTAATTATTTTACTGGCAGCTTCTGTGACTTTTCCGATCCCTCCAAAAAAATCCGCAGTCATGCTGGCCGGCATCCATGTTTTGTTTCTAACCGGATTAATGAAAATTGGCGGTTTTTCACTTACATCTATTATGAATATGATTAATTCGACCGCAGCAGCCGGCATTGCTTTTTTTCTATCGTCCACTTTTTATTCCTATCGAAAAAAAGAGATGGAAAGCCAGCAGCAGCTTCAAAAGAACGAAAAAACATTTCGCCTTTTATTTGATTTAAATCCGCACCCACTCATTCTGGCACGGCTTTCTAATTATCAGATTATCCTTTTTAATCAGCGGGCATCTGCGTATTACGAAGGAACTCAGCTGCACGATAAAGGCGCTGGCCTTCTTTTTAAAAATTCGTATGAGGAGCAGAATATCGTTGATGTTTTGCAGGAGAAAGGAAGCATCAAAGGATATTTAACGCCGCATTTTGATCCGGCGAAGAAAGATATTTGGATTATGCTGAGTGTGGAATTAGTTGATTATTTGCAGGAACCGTGCCTGCTGATCGGAACAACGGATGTAACGAGCTTTAAAGCAGAAGAAGAAAAGTTATCGGCGCATGCCTTTTTGGATGAACTGACAGGTATTATGAACAGACGAAAAGGGCTGAATGTTCTTTCTAGCCTGATGAACAGCCGCCAGGCCCAGCCCTTTACACTCTGCTACATCGATATTAACGGATTAAAAACTGTTAATGACCGTTACGGCCATAATAAAGGTGACCATTTTATTAAAGCGATCTGCCAAGCAATTCAAAAATCTCTGGGTGAAGAAGATCTTTTATTTCGAATGGGCGGGGATGAGTTTGTTATTCTTTTTCCCAATCAGCCGCCGGAAGCGGCCAATCAAGCCTGGGCTGCCATTCAATTAGAGTTTGACCGCGCCAACCAGGTCTCCCGGCAGCCGTACAAATTGTCGGCCAGTCACGGCATCTGCTATTACCATCCCGGCATGAATATTTCTCTTGAAGAGCTGCTTGAAATGGCTGATCAGGAAATGTATAAAGAAAAAAGAAGCCGGCATCACAATAAACTTCCTCCTTCTCTTCCTTAAAAATAAAAGATCAAACGAAAGCCATACGGCTCTTCGTTTGATCTTTTTTGATAAGAGCTAAAAATTCCTAGAAACTCCTCCTATTCAGGGAATTTATGAGCTACTTCGAGGGCGGCATCAATGTCAGCTAAAAATAAATCAACTAACATCGGATCGAAATGCTTTCCTTTTTCTCTTTCCATAAAAGAAAGAATACCATCCAGGTCCCATTTTTCTTTATAAGCTCTTTTACTGTTTAATGCATCGAACACATCCGCAATAGCGGTAATCCTTGCAAACAAATGAATGTCTTCTCCCTTTAGCTTCCGTGGGTACCCGGTACCATCATATTTTTCATGATGCTGATGGGCAATAATCGCCGCGATTTGCAAGGTCTCACCGGATGAATGCTTAAGCATATTATAGCCGATCGTCGTATGCTTTTTCATTTCTTTGAATTCTTCCTCTGTCAGCTTGCCGGGCTTGTTTAAGATGCTGTCTGGAATCCCCACTTTTCCAAGATCATGCATAGGAGAAGCCGCTTTTAGCTTTTTCACTTCTTCCCCTGACAGTCCATAGGCAAGGGCTATAATGCCGGAATATTCCGCTACTCTTTTCACATGGTGGGATGTTTCTTTTGAACGTGCTTCCATAACCTCCCCGATCGTCAGCGTGATATCTTTTTGTGTTTCCTGCACCTTCTCATAGAGCTGTTCCTTTTCTTTCCGGATAAGTCCTACTTGAGCGGAAAGGCCCAGTGAGAACAAAACCAGTTCCAATGGAGAGCCAATTAAAACGGCATAATGGGTTGCCAGGCTGCGCACGATGAGCCCGGCATCCGCAAGAGAAGAAATCGTATTGCCAATTAGAAAAAACAGCCAGGCAAAAAGAAAATACTTCGCCAGTTTACTGCCTTTTTTCCATAAGAATAAGGCCAAAAAAAGAAAGAAAAGGCTGTGGAGCAAGCTCGAAACAAAAATCATATGCAAGGCAAGCGGGTAGCTTACGAAAAATAAAATACCAATAATAAGCACCTGTATGGCTGCTAATAGCGATAAAGCTTGATCCATCCAGGGCGAATACTTGGGAACGTTCAATAAATGACGAATAAAAAAGCAGGAAAGAATAAATGAAAAACTAATAAAAAACACGATAGAACGGTTATTCCACCACGACGCCGAAGGCCATAGCCATTGATAAGCGTCCCCTAAATTAGCCATGTGAATCATGACATACGAAAGAGAAAACAGCGTGTAAACCAAATAGCTTTTATTCCGTAAAAAGATAAATAAAAAGAAATTATAAACAGCCATAATGATGACAAGTCCGTAATAGCCAAAATGAATCGCTGTTTCTTTTGTAGAATGCGGCAAAAAGGTGTCCTCTGTCCACAGTTGGATCGGAACGCTCATGGCACCTTCCGTTTGCACCCGCAGGTAGTACGTTTTCTTTTCTCCGCTTGAGAGTTTAATAGGAAACAGAAAGTTTCGATGTTTAATCAGCCTGTCGCCAAACTCCTTTGTATCCCCTGCTTCTGTTTTCTGAAAAGCCCCCTTCCCGTCGGGCCCGTAAAGAATCAGAGAATCAAGTGGAGGAGAAGGGACCTCAAGCAGTAATCTTTCTTGACCCGTTTTGTTTTCCACCGTGAGCCGGAACCAATAGACAGAATCCGTATAGCCAAAATTCGGACTTTTTTCCGCCGGTCGAAACAGATGCTTCTTTTGAGCCGCAGCAACCTCCTCAATAGAGAATTGCTGCTTGGAATCTTCCAAATAAAAAATAGATAAATGTATATCCTCCGATGCCGGCTGCCCCTCGGCATGAACAGCCTGCGGAAACCATGACATCAGAAAAAACAGTCCGCATAAAAACCGTACGCTAGGCATTTTCTTTGTCTCCGTTTATTATTTTTTTCCGTTTTTTCACTAGTTTCATAATACTACAACCAAAGTTCTGTAAGGGAAGTTTTTTATAATCAGAGACGGACACAGCCTATTTTCGGCTTTTTTGGCAAGTTCCTTTTTAACAAAAGCGGCTGTTTCCCAACGTTTCTCCCTGTCCTTTTTGCGGCGGGCCGGCGGCTATTTTAATCACACCTTATTCCATAAATTCATATAAAATAAAGAGCTAAAAAGTATGGAATGGAGGCTTTGGTGTGAGCCGAACGAAACGATATGTTCTGGCGCTTTTCATGGATTTCGGAATTCTTTTTCTTTCTGTTGCGCTTTCCTGCTTTGTTTTCTATGAAAACGGCAGAGGGGTCACATTTTCCCAAATGGCGTACATCTTCGCCTTGTTTTGGATTGTACTGACGATCGGATTCCACCTTTTTCACCATTATCGCCACTTATGGCGTTTTGCCAGTATGGGGGAATCAAAAGTCATTGGAAAAAGCTTCACATTTACTTTCGTAACAGGCGGCATGCTGCATCTTCTTTTTACGGAGTGGGGGGTAACCACCCTGCCGTACTCTCTCCTTTTTATAACATGGACCGTTGCCCTGGCGGCCTTTTTATTTTCACGCTTGATTTTATGGTCTGTAAATGAAAACAAAGGCATTCCCAATAAAAAAGGAAAGCGGACACTCATTATCGGTGCTGGTAATGCGGGGATTTTAGTGGTGAAAGAGCTGAAAAAATCGATGGACCCTTTTTTATATCCCGTTGCTTTTATTGACGATGATCCCGAAAAACTTGGTCTGAACGTCCGGAATATGCCGGTTGCCGGCACAACCAACGAGATTGAACGGGTCATTGAACATTTCCATATTGAAACAGCCATTATCGCCATTCCCTCAGCTTCCGGAAGCGATATTACCCGAATCGTAAAAAGCTGTCAAAAATGCGGCGTCACTGTCCGGATTCTTCCGCGTATTACAGATATTATTAACGGTCGTGTTACATTGAGCATGATCCGTGAGGTCAACGTGGAAGATTTGCTTGGACGCCCGCCGATCCAGCTGGATGTTCTCGGCATTTCTCACTATGTACAAGAAAAAACCGTGCTGATTACCGGAGCGGGCGGCTCGATCGGCTCGGAAATCTGCCGGCAGATTTCTTCATTTCATCCAAAAAAAGTGCTTCTGCTTGGCCACGGTGAAAACAGCGTATATGCAATCGAAAAAGAACTCGAGCAGCTTTATCCTCACCTTCCCATTCAGGCACTGATTGGCGACATTCAGGATAAAAACCGGCTTGAACATATTTTTTCTATTTACCGTCCCCAGGTTGTCTTTCATGCCGCTGCACACAAGCATGTCCCTTTAATGGAACACAATCCGACGGAAGCCGTTAAAAATAACATCTTCGGTACGAAAAACCTGGCAGAGTGTGCCGATCAGTACAGCGTTGAAACGTACGTTCAAATTTCCACAGATAAAGCAGTGAACCCAACGAGCGTAATGGGTGCCACAAAACGGGTGGCCGAGCTTATTATCCAAACGTTGAATCAGCAGAGCAAAACGAACTTTGTCGCGGTCCGGTTCGGTAACGTACTAGGAAGTAGAGGCAGCGTGATTCCTTTATTTAAAAAACAAATTCAAAACGGCGGCCCGGTCACAGTCACGCACCGGGATATGACCCGTTATTTTATGACCATTCCGGAAGCCGTACAGCTTGTGATTCAAGCAGGGGCGCTTGCAAAAGGCGGCGAGATTTTCATTTTGGATATGGGCAAGCCGGTTAAGATCAGCGAACTGGCCCGTAATTTAATTACCTTATCCGGCCTGACACCCGGCAAAGACATCGAGATCCGCTATACAGGCATGCGCCCCGGGGAAAAACTGTACGAAGAACTTTTTACAACAGAAGAAGGCCACACGGCTTCCAAGCATGAATTGATTTACACAGCCAGAACAACGAACGGATCAAAGATCGACCTGCCATTCTGGCTAAACCGGCTGGAGCAGCTTGTTTACGAGACAGGAAACGAAGAAACCGATACGGCAATTAAATCCGTTTTAAAAGAAATCGTTCCTTCTTATCAGATTGATTTCTTTTTCTCATAACAAAATAAACTTCCCATCTTTACGATAAGTAACTGTCTTCTTGCTTTCTTGTTCGTACTACTTTAGCAGGAGTACCATATGCAACCCCGTATGGACCAATACTTTGAAGCACCGTTGATCCAGCTCCAATAACGGTATGCTCTCCGATACTCACTGAGTGAATGACCTTGGCTCCAAGCGATACAACTGCACTGTTTCCTGCTTTAACATTCCTGCCCAGCACCGCGCCCGGAGCAATGCTGACAAAGTCACTGAGTATGCAGTCGTGATCAACTGAGGAGTTTGTATTAATAATAGAATGCTCTCCTATAATTGTATTTCGGTTAATGACCGCACCTGCCATCACAACCGTACCATCTCCTATTTTGACATTGCTGCTAATGCAGGCCGATGGGTGTATGATGGAAACAAAAGAAAAGTCAGGGACGAGTTTACGAATGGTTTCAACCGTTTTTTTCCGCGTCCAATTGTCTTCAATCGCCACAATGCCTCCACACACCTGTTTGCCCAATTTAAGCAAAGTGGGCTCTGTTCCTACTATCCGATATCCATATATACTCGTGTTAACAGGACGAACCGTATCAATAATGCCATATATAGCGTATTTTCTTTCCTTTTCAATAGCATCAATAATGACGCTCGCATGTCCACCTGAACCGATGATGATGATTTTTTTCACACCAATCACCTCGCATTGTTTTACCAATGTATGCCGGCCTCTCGACTATATGCACTTTGTCTTTGCCAATACTGGACAGGGTTGCTTTTCCTAAAACAAAAAAAGCCTTGCGAATAATTCGCAAGGCTTTTATAAATAGGTGCTCCATACAAGTATGGAGACGGCGGGAGTCGAACCCGCGTCCAAAGATAACGGCACCTGAGCGTCTACGGGCGTAGCTGCACTATTTCGATCTCGCCGGCCCAACTGCCGCACAGCAGGCGTTTGGATCGGCCAGCCTGATTAGTCTCTTCTCTCATCCCCAGGCGGAGGAATTGAGCGTAGTCCGCTTAAAGTGAGCCCCTTACCCGACTGCACGGACAACAGCGGGAGGAGCACAGGCTAACCTAAATTAGGCAGCTTGTAGTTGAGTTTGTTGTTTGCCAGTTATTATAGGCAAGTGCGTTTTGACAGAGCCGACCCTCTGGCCCGCAGCCCAGGCTCGAACTACCCCTGTCGAATCCGTAACGTCCCCGGATTAGATTTGAACAGGATGTTCTAGCTTATGCTAAGACATTCCCTGACAAAGTAGTATCGAAGCATAGCTGCTTCATCGTGACAGAATCTATCATACCACAAACAAACTAGTTATTCAACCCTTTTGACGATCACGAAAGGCGCGCTCAATGTCGCGTTTTGCTTCTTTCTGCTTTAAATCTTCGCGTTTATCATATTTCTTTTTCCCTTTTGCAAGGCCAATTAACAATTTTGCATATCCGTCTTTTAAATAAAGTTTTAAAGGAACGATCGAGTAGCCCGCTTCTTTCGTTTCACCGATCAATGTATTAATTTGCTTCCGGTGCAGAAGAAGCTTTCGCGTACGGAGCGGTTCATGGTTATGAATATTTCCCTGCTCGTACGGGCTGATATGCATATTGTGGACGAACAGTTCGCCATTTCGAATGCGGGCGAATGAATCTTTTAAATTCACTCGTCCCGCCCGGATTGCTTTAATTTCGGTTCCTAAAAGCACAAGACCCGCTTCATATGTTTCTTCAATAAAGTAATCGTGGCGCGCTTTTTTATTTTGCGCGACCACTTTTCCTTCTCCCTTTGGCATTGGCTCATCCCCACTTTCTTACTTGCGTTTCTTTTTCTTCGCAATTCCTTCATAAAATTTACGTTTTTTCTTTTTTTTCGGCGGCTGGTTCGACCATTCGCCGCCCTCTTTCACATCTGGAAGCGCCGGTTTTCTCGACGGTCTGTCTTCCCGTTTAATGGCTTGTGCTTTCTTGCCGCGGCCGCGCGGCTTTTTATCCGCTTTGCCCTCTATTCCAGCTGGACGCTGGCGCTGTTTTTTCATGCCCACGATTTCAAAATCGACAGACTGTTCGTCTTTATTTACATCACGCACACGGACGGTAATTTCGTCCCCAATGCGGAAGACGTTGCCGGTCCGCTCACCGATCATGGCATAGTGGCGTTCATCATAACGATAATAATCATCTGTCATATACGAAACGTGAATCAGACCCTCAATCGTGTTTTCAAGCGCCACAAACATACCGAAGTTGGTAACAGAGCTGATAACCCCATCATACTCTTCACCGATTTTATCAAGCATAAATTCTGCTTTTTTCAGCTCGTCGGTATCGCGTTCTGCATCAACAGCCCGGCGTTCCATGCTGGATGTGTGATCAGCGATTTCCGGAAGGCGCGCATCCCACTTTTCCCGTGTTTGCGGCGTAAGATCACCGTTGACTAAATACGTGCGAATTAAACGATGGACAATCAAATCCGGATACCGGCGGATTGGCGAGGTGAAATGCGTGTAAAATTCTGCTGCAAGCCCAAAATGCCCTAAGCTGTCCGCATTATATTTTGCCTGCTGCATGGACCGAAGCATAACAGTAGAAATAACTGTTTCTTCCGGCGTGTCTTTCACGTTTTCAATAATTTCCTGCAGGGCACGCGGATGAACAGAATTCGCTGTCCCTTTCACATTCAAGCCAAAATTCGTCAAAAACTCAAAAAAGCGCTGCAATTTATCTTCCTTCGGATCTTCGTGAATCCGGTATATAAACGGAACATCCATCCAGTGGAAATGCTCTGCTACCGTTTCATTCGCCGCAAGCATAAATTCTTCAATCAGTTTTTCGCCGACAGAACGTTCCCGAATGACTACATCAGTCGGATGCCCGTCTTCATCTACAAGCACTTTTGCTTCCCTGAAATCAAAGTCAATGGCACCCCGGTCCGTGCGCTTTTGGCGTAAAATGGCCGCCAGGTCTTCCATTCGCTCAAACATCGGCACAAGTGCTTCGTACTTAGCGCGCAATGCTTCATCTTTATCAACCAAAATCCGGTTTACATCTGAATAAGTCATTCGTTCTGTCGTTCGGATAACACTGTCAAAGATTTCATGGCTGACTACTTCACCAGATGCGTTAATTTCCATTTCACACGACATTGTTAAACGATCTACTTTAGGGTTCAATGAGCAGATGCCATTGGACAAGCGGTGTGGAATCATCGGGATTACCCGGTCCACTAAATAAACACTTGTACCACGCTCATAGGCTTCCCGGTCAATCGGGGAGTTTTCCGTTACGTAGTGGCTGACGTCGGCAATGTGAACGCCGAGCTTATAGTTGCCATTCTCAAGCTTGGTTACCGTGACCGCATCATCAAGGTCTTTTGCATCCGCTCCATCAATTGTCACGATGACTTCATCGCGAAGATCCCGGCGGTTCGCGATATCTTTCGGATCAATTTCATCCGGCACCGCATTCGCCTGCTCCAGCACTTCTTCCGGAAACTCCTGCGGCAGGCCGTGTTTATAAATAATCGACATAATATCGACGCCAGGGTCGTTCTTATGCCCGATGATTTCTTTTACTTCGCCTTCTGCCGCCTGGCGTCCTTCCGGCCAGCGCGTGATATGGACAACAACTTTGTGGCCGTCAATCGCACCGGCTGTTTTTTCTTTTGGGATAAAAATATCAGCGGTAAATTTTTTATCGTCTGTTTCCACAAAGCCAAAGCTTTTTTTGTCGATGAACGTACCAACAATATCCGTCTGGCCGCGTTCTAAAATACGGACAACAGTACCTTCCCGGCGTGTCCCGTTTTGGTCTTCTTTCGTCACACGGACAAGCGCGGTATCACCGTTTAGAGCTCCGTTCGTTTCATGCGGCGGAATAAATACATCATCCATTCCCTGCTCATCCGGCAGCAGGAAAGCAAACCCTTTTGCATGTCCGGAAATCTTTCCGCGCACAAGGTTCATTTTCTCCGGCAGGCCGTATCGATTTGCGCGCGTCCGCACGACTAAACCGCGCTCTTCCATGTACACGAGCGACTTAACAAAGTCGCGGAACCCTTCTGAGCCTTCAATGCCAAGCACTTCTTCAAGCTCCTGTACTGTGAGCGGCTTGTACGATTCTTCTTTCATATACGTCAATAATCGATCGACGATTTTCTCTATGTGCTGGTCCATCTGGAACCCGCCTCCTTTTGCGAAGTTACACGGTCCAGTCAAGCGTTTGGAGAAAGGCAAGAATGTCTGCATGCAGCTGCTCTTTTTCTTTATCCAGTGTAATCACATGACCGGACTCTTCGTACCACTTCAATTGTTTTTCGTCTGTTTCCACGCCTTCAAAAATCACATTGGCGCTGTTGGTATCAATCATTTTGTCGTTGCGTGCCTGAACAACAAAAACCGGTGCATAAATGTGGTCAATATGGCTGCGTACATCTTGTACAAGCTCACGAAGCGCCGCCAGCGTATTCATCGGTGTTTGTTTAAAGGCTTCTATTTCTTTTTCAATAACATCAGCGGATTTCCCTTCAAATTTCTTGAACCCGCGTGCGTATTCCACAACCCCATTGTACATCGTCTGCTCGTCTTTCATCGACATTGGGGCACACATTGGAATAATACCCTTTACAGGTTTAGTATAACCGAGTTTCAATGCAAAAACACCGCCGAGCGACAGTCCGCATACCGCAATTTCTTCATAGCCAAGGTTCAGCAGATGCTGATAGCCTTCCTCCACATCCTTCCACCAGTCTTCAGGACCCGTTTTCACTAGTTCTTCAGGCGGAACCGCATGTCCTTTATAGTGTGGTGCATGTGATGTATACCCATTTTTCTCAAGAAAACGGCCGATCATGCGCACGTCAGATGAATTTCCAGTAAAACCGTGTAAAAGTAAAACAGCCCGTTTTCCCGCTTCGAATGTAAATGGAGTTGGCAGTGTTAATTTCATGTGAGTCAATTCCTTTCTTTTATCGGATGATGAAGGCTTTGGGGCATAAAAAAAAGCGATTCAGCCGAATCGCCTTTTTTATTATAAACCAAAGTAAGAAAGCGCAATTGTTAAAACAAAAAACAGAACAGACAAAATCACTGTCAAACGATGCAGCACAAGGTCAATCCCGCGCGCTTTCTGTTTTCCAAACAATTGCTCCGCACCGCCGGAAATCGCGCCAGAAAGCCCTGAGCTTTTCCCAGACTGCAGCAAAACAACCGCAATAAGCGCAATTGCTACAATCACGAGCAGTACAATAAGCACTGTATGTAACATATTTTTACCTCCATCAAAGACGAACCTATAGATGAGTGAATTATATCATACTTTCTGCACACGCGCAAAAAAGCCCGGCGGCCGCCGGGCTTTCGTTTGTTCTTATTTTTTCAAGTTGTAGAATGTGTCGTTGCCAAGGTATTGAGCAAGTTCACCCAGGTTGTCTTCAATGCGAAGAAGCTGGTTGTATTTTGCTACGCGATCCGTACGTGACGGTGCACCTGTTTTAATTTGGCCAGCGTTTGTTGCAACTGCGATATCAGCAATTGTTGCATCTTCTGTTTCACCAGAACGGTGAGAGATAACCGCTGTATAGCCAGCGCGTTTTGCCATTTCGATTGCATCAAACGTTTCAGTTAATGTACCGATTTGGTTTACTTTGATTAGAATAGAGTTACCTACGCCGTTTTTAATACCTTCAGAAAGCTTTTTCGTGTTTGTAACGAACAAGTCATCACCAACAAGCTGTACACGATCACCAAGGCGCTCAGTAAGCAATTTGTGGCCTTCCCAGTCGTTTTCATCCAAACCATCTTCGATTGAAACGATTGGGTATTTGTTTGCCATTTCTTCGTACCAGTCAACCATTTCTGCAGATGTTTTCACAACGCCTTCGCCAGAAAGGTGGTATTTGCCGTCTTCTTTGTTGTAGAACTCAGAAGAAGCAGCGTCCATTGCCAATTTAACTTCTTCGCCTGGTTTGTAGCCAGCACGTTCGATTGCTTCGATAATTGTTTGAAGAGCTTCTTCGTTTGAACCAAGGTTTGGCGCGAAACCACCTTCGTCACCAACTGCTGTGTTCAAGCCTTTTTCATGAAGAACCGCTTTTAGGTTATGGAAAATTTCTGCTCCCGTGCGAAGCGCTTCTTTAAATGTAGGCGCGCCAACAGGCATGATCATGAATTCCTGGATATCAACGTTGTTATCCGCATGCTCGCCGCCGTTTACGATATTCATCATTGGAACAGGAAGCTGCTTGCCGTTTACGCCGCCAAGGTATTCATAAAGGTATACACCATGGTAGTCAGCTGCTGCATGTGCAACGGCCATAGATACACCAAGGATTGCGTTTGCGCCTAGCTTGCCTTTGTTTTCTGTGCCATCAAGCTCGATCATCGCTTTGTCGATACCGATTTGATCTGTAACAACGTAGCTTCCTACGATTTCTGGAGCGATCACTTCGTTTACGTTTTTAACAGCCTGCTCAACACCTTTGCCAAGGTAGCGGCCTTTGTCGCCATCACGAAGTTCTACTGCTTCGTATTCACCTGTTGATGCACCAGATGGAACAAGTGCGCGGCCAAATGCGCCGGACTCTGTGTATACTTCTACTTCGATTGTTGGGTTTCCACGTGAATCAAGTACTTCGCGTGCATATACGTCTGTAATTACTGGCATTGTTTATTCTCTCCCTTAATGGTTAATTAATGTTTTTCCAGTCATTTCAACTGGCTGTTCTACATTTAATAGATCAAGCATCGTTGGCGCCAAATCGCCGAGGATTCCTTCATCGCGCAGTGTGATGCCTTCTTTTGTGACAATAACCGGAACCGGGTTCGTTGTGTGAGCCGTCATTGGATTGCCTTCTACGGTTACGACTTCATCAGCGTTACCGTGATCAGCGGTAATAATCGCTGTGCCGCCTTTTGCCAGGATCAAGTCTACAACCCGTCCCAGGCACTCATCTACTACTTCAACTGCTTTAATCGTCGGTTCTAAAAGTCCTGAGTGGCCAACCATGTCTGGATTTGCAAAGTTCAGGATGATCGCATCCTGTTTGTCGCCTTCGATTTCGGCTAGTAACGCGTCCGTTACTTCATATGCGCTCATCTCTGGCTGCAAATCGTATGTTGCCACTTTCGGTGAGTTTACCAAGATTCGTTTTTCACCAGGGAATTCCCCTTCACGGCCGCCGCTCATAAAGAACGTAACGTGCGGGTATTTTTCCGTTTCCGCAATGCGAAGCTGGCGAAGATTGTTGTTGGCTAATACTTCCCCGACAGTATTTGATAAATCTGTTTTGTTATACGCGATAACGCCTTTAACTGTTTCCGAATATGGTGTCATGCAGACGAAGAACAAGTCTTTAGGACGGAATTCGCCACGATCGAATCCCATAAAGTCTTCGTTTGTAAACACATTCGCTAACTGAATCGCCCGGTCAGGACGGAAGTTAAAGAAAATTACGGCGTCGTTATCTTGAACTTTCGCAATTGGCTTACCGTTTTTACCGGTGATGACAGCCGGTACAAAAAATTCATCGACAACGTCCGCTGCGTAAGAGGCTTCAAGTGCTTCAAGCGGATCATCAAACTTTGGTGCATCGTTTTGCGCAATTGCATCATATGCTTTTTGAACACGATCCCAGCGGTTATCGCGGTCCATTGCATAATAGCGTCCAGAAATTGTCGCAAACTGTCCAACACCAAGCTCATCCATTTTCGCTTGTACATCTTCAATGTAGCCTTTTGCTGTTTTAGGTCCAACATCGCGGCCGTCCAGAAAAGCGTGAACATACACTTTTTCAAGACCCTGCCGTTTTGCAAACTCAAGCAGCGCTTTTAAATGATCAATATGGCTATGTACGCCACCATCAGACAGAAGCCCAAACAAATGAAGAGCTGTTCCGTTTTTCTTCGCATGCTCAGCTGCTTTTACGAACTGCTCATTTTCAAAGAATTCCCCTTCACGAATCGCGATGTTAATTCTTGTTAAGCTTTGGTATACAATCCGCCCAGCACCAATATTCATATGACCTACTTCCGAGTTGCCCATTTGGCCCTCTGGAAGACCTACTGCTTCTCCGCTTGCTGTCAACTGTGCATGAGGGAATTGGTTCCAGTAGCGGTCAAAATTCGGCTTATTGGCCTGCGCGACCGCATTACCGCTCGTTTCAGCCCGGCAGGCGAACCCGTCGAGAATAATGAGCGCAACCGGTCCTTTAGCCATTGTTTACAGCCTCCAAAAGAGCAAGGTATGATGCCGCATCCAAGCTTGCGCCGCCGACAAGTGCGCCGTCGATATCCGGCTGTGCCATATATTCTGCAATGTTTTCAGGTTTTACACTGCCGCCGTATTGGATACGGACAGAATCAGCTGCTTTGTCTGAATAAAGGCTGCGAACTGTTTCACGGATTTCTGCACACACTTCGTTTGCATCGTTTGATGAAGACGATTTGCCTGTACCGATTGCCCAGATTGGCTCATAAGCAATAACAGAGCTGCTTACTTGCTCTTCTGATAAGCCTTCAAGTGCTGCTTTAATTTGACCTGAAACAAATGCATTTGTTTCGCCTGCTTCACGCTGTTCAAGCGTTTCACCGCAGCAAATGATTGGTGTCATGCCATGGTTAAAGATCGCTTTTGCTTTTTTATTTACAGACTCGTCTGTTTCGTTGAACATTTCACGGCGCTCTGAATGGCCGATGATCACATATTCAACTCCAAGGTCCGCAAGTGCTTTCGGGCTGATTTCACCTGTAAAGGCTCCGTTGTCTTCAAAATGAGCGTTTTGTGCACTGATTTTCACATCTGTTCCTTTTACCGCTTCAACAAGCTGTCCAAGGAACAAAGCAGGCGCACCAATTACGCTGTCCACTTGTTCTGATGATGGTACTTTTCCTTTTACATCGTTTGCGAACTCAATTGCTTCGCTAAGCGTTTTATTCATTTTCCAGTTTCCTGCAATGATCGGTCTACGCATGAATAAATCTCCCTTCTGCTGCTTCGAAATTACTTATCGTCAAGCGCTGTAACGCCTGGAAGTTCTTTACCTTCCATAAACTCAAGGCTCGCGCCGCCGCCTGTTGAAATGTGGCTCATTTTGTCCGCAAGGTCGAATTTTTCAACCGCTGCTGCTGAATCGCCGCCGCCAATAACAGAATACGCATCAGAATCAGCGAGTGCTTGTGCCACACCTCTTGTTCCTTTTGCAAACTTATCAAGTTCAAATACACCCATTGGGCCGTTCCAAATGACAAGTTTTGAGTTTTTAATGGTTTCTGCATACAATTCAATCGTTTTTGGTCCGATATCAAGTGCTTCCCAGTCAGCTGGAATTTGATCGATTGGTACAATTTTTGTGTTTGCATGCTCACCAAAATCATCTGCTACAGTAACATCAACCGGCATCAAGAATTTCACGCCTTTTTCTTCGGCTTTTTTCATAAATTCTTTTGCCAGATCCATTTTGTCTTCTTCTAAAAGAGATTTTCCGATTTCATGGCCAAGAGCTTTTACGAATGTATACGCAAGACCGCCGCCAATGATCAAGTTATCTACTCTATCAAGCAGGTGATCAATCACACCGATTTTGTCTCTTACTTTCGCTCCGCCGACGATCGCTGTAAACGGACGATCTGGCTCAGACAATGCTTTTCCAAGCACATCCAATTCTTTTTGCATCAAGAAGCCGGAAGCAGATGGAAGAAGATGAGCAATTCCCTCTGTAGAAGCATGAGCACGGTGAGCCGCACCAAACGCGTCATTTACATAGATGTCTGCAAGCGAAGCAAATTCTTTTGCCAGCTCTGGATCATTCTTTTCTTCGCCCGGATAGAAACGAACGTTTTCAAGAAGAAGAATGTCGCCTTCTTTCATGCCAGAAATCGCTTCTTTCACACTGTCGCCGTAAGCTTCATCCACTTTGGCGATTTGTTTGCCTGTAAGCTCAGCCAAGCGGCGTCCAGCTTCTGTCAGGCGCATCTCTTCGTTTACTTCTCCTTTTGGACGGCCAAGGTGGCTTGCCAGAAGGACGATGGCTCCCTGTTCAGACAAATACTCAATTGTCGGAATCGCGGCACGGATACGTGTATCATCCGTAATTTTGCCATCTTTCATCGGAACGTTGAAGTCAACGCGGCAAAAAACGCGTTTACCTTTCAAGTCCAAATCTTTAATTGTCTTTTTGTTCATCAAGAAGACCTCCCAGTGTAATTGAAAAGCGAAAGCTAAGCGTGCAGCATTCCGCCGACATCGTTCGACGCTGCTTTAGCAGCGGAACAGATAACGGCTTACACACAAAAAAAGGGAGCGGGGATTGTATCCCGCTCCCCGTTTCACCTTTTCATTATAGATGGTGAACTGTTGATTTCCAAGTTATAGCTTAAAAAATCAGTGTGTTTTAATTAAAGACCTTTTGCAGCGATGTATTGAGCAAGGTCAACAACGCGGTTTGAGTAGCCGTTCTCGTTATCGTACCAAGAAAGAACTTTTACCATGTTGCCTTCCATAACCATCGTTGAAAGAGCATCGATTGTTGAAGAAGCTGGTGAGCCATTGTAATCAGATGATACAAGTGGAAGCTCAGTGTAAGCAAGAATACCTTTAAGGTCGCCTTCAGCAGCTGCTTTTAGCGCTTCGTTTACTTCTTCAGCTGTTACATCCTGCTTCAATTCTGCTACAAGGTCAACTACAGAAACGTTTGGTGTTGGAACGCGCATAGCCATACCGTTTAGTTTGCCTTTCAATTCAGGAAGCACAAGAGAAACGGCTTTCGCTGCACCTGTAGAAGTTGGGATCATGTTTTCTGCTGCTGCACGCGCACGACGGTAGTCAGAGTGTGGCAGGTCAAGAATTTGCTGGTCATTTGTGTAAGAGTGAACTGTTGTCATCATACCGCGTACGATACCGAATTTTTCGTTCAATACTTTTGCAAATGGAGCCAAGCAGTTTGTTGTACAAGATGCATTTGAAATAACTTGGTGGTTCGCTGCATCGTATTTATCTTCGTTAACACCCATAACAATTGTGATATCTTCATCAGATGCCGGAGCAGAGATGATGACTTTTTTCGCGCCGCCTTCAAGGTGTTTCGCTGCGTCTGCACGTTTTGTGAAACGGCCAGTTGATTCAACAACTACTTCCGCACCGTTAGCTGCCCAAGGAATTTGTGCTGGATCGCGTTCAGCTGTTACTTTTACGCGCTCGCCGTTTACAACGATTGTATCGCCGTCAACTGTTACATCCGCGTCAAGTGTGCCGTGAACTGTATCGTATTTTAAAAGGTGTGCAAGCATATTTGCATCTGTAAGGTCGTTGATTGCTACAACATCAACTTCCGGATTTTTAAGTGCTGCGCGGAATACGTTACGTCCAATACGTCCAAAACCATTAATACCAATTTTTACTGCCATGAGTGATTTCCTCCTCGAAATTGTTTATCAAACCGCCAGTTCAAATGAGAACTGCCGGATGTTCGCGTTAAGATAGGTCTTCAAGCAATTCTCTTGCGGCTGCTTCGTCTGTCACTAAAATATCGAGCTTTGGTGATCCGTTTAAATATGAACGAATCGCTTTGCCTTTTGATGCGCCGCCTGCCGCCGCAATTACGACTTTGGCATGCTGCAGATCATCCAGTTTCAAACCGATTGTTGATAGCTTCTGAATCACTTCGCCTTCTTTGTTGAAATAGTAGCCAAATGCCTCTGCTACTGCTTCATTTTGTTCCAGCATCGCAAGTTCCGCTTCTGGTGTTTTGCGGCGCTTTGCCATCGAAATTGCATTCCCGACGCCATGGAGAACAATGTCTGCAGACTGGATCATGCTGACTGCTTCTTTGATCGCCGGCTCCTGAAGAAGAGATTCGCGCACGTCAGGGCTGATTCGCTCTGGCGCGTACAACACACGGTGTGACCCGTTTGTATTCTGTGCCATTAATGCAGCGATCGTGTTGGCTTCATTGCGGACATCATCCCCAATACCGCCCCGCGCCGGCACAAATAACACTTGTTTCCCTTCTGCAAAATCCGGTTTCATCGTTCTTGCTGCTTCCGCCATTGTCGAGCCGCCTGTTACAGCGATGATAGTTTTACCGCTGAGCCTGCTCTTTATGCGGCTTACGCACGCCTCACCGATTGCTTTTTTCACGAATGCCGATTCATCACAATTGCCAGGCACAATAACAGCTTCCGATAAATTGTAGCGGGCCTTCAGCTCTTCGGCCATTGAATCAATGCCTTTAAGCTCGAGCATCAGCTCTTCCAGCTCCCTCACCACATCCATACCCGTTTCTGTTAATTTCATGCCTGATGCACTGAAATCGAGCAGTCCGCGCTCTTTTAAAAACTCCGCTTCGCTTCTTACAACACGTTCCGTCATGCTTAGTGACTGGGCAAGCGTACGTCTGCCAGCTGTCCCGGCAATTCGAACCGCCTGCAAAAGACGATAGCGTTTTTGCATAATGTCAAGCAGGTCCGGTACGAGCTGCTGTTGAATATTTAAGATCGGTTTCATATCCCGCGCTCCTCTTCGGTCTTTGGGTTCTCTTTCGTCCCAGTTGAAACTTTTAATGTCCCACCCCGGCGAAAAAAATTTTTCCCTGCTTACAAATCCATTGTAGCAGGGCATTATTTAAAAATCAACGAAAAGAGCTCGTTATTTTTTTAAATTATTCGTTAACTCTTCCTTTCAGTTGTGTTAAGAGAGAGAGGCGTTCCACGTGGCCATAAGCCATAAGCTCTCCCCCCATTTCAACAACCGGAATCATTAATCCGTATTTTTCTGTCCATTCATCTTTTGTATCAATGTTTCGTTCAAGCATCTCTATATTCAATTCCTGCGCGATGGGGACGACGACTTTTTTAGCGTCGTCACACAAATGGCAGCCTGGTCTTGTATAAAAATAAATCGTCATATGATCACTCTTATTCATATCTTTTGCGCTTTGCTGAAGATGGTATATTTAATTGTTCTCTGTATTTGGCGACTGTTCTTCTTGAAACAGCCATCCCTTCTTTTAAAAGCGCAGAACAAATAGCCTGGTCAGACAGCGGCTTTCTCTTGTCTTCCGCTGAGACGAGCGCTTGAATACGTATTTTCACCTGGTTGGAAGAGGCTGTTTCGCCTTCTTCTGAGGAGGCAGCCATACCGGATGGGAAAAAGGTTTTTAATTCGTATGTGCCAAACGGAGTCTGCATGTACTTCCCCCGTACGGTCCGGCTTACGGTTGATTCATGAATGTTCAGCTCTTCAGCAATGTCTTTCATCGTAAGCGGCTGCAGAGAGCCCGGTCCGTCAAAGAAAAAACGGCGCTGCTTTTCTACAATTTTAAGTCCTACCCGCTGTATGGTCTGCTGTCTTTGCTCAAGGCTTCTCATAAGCCACTGATAGTCTTTTTCTTTTTCTTTTATAAACCGCTTCACTTCTTTGTCCGCGTGTGAAGCCAATTCATTAAAATATTCTTTTTCAAAAATAACTTTCGGTAAGTCGTCATCATAAAGATGGACTTCTATGGTCTCTCCGCTAACGGTTACCGCTACATCAGGCTGAACATAGCAGGAAGACCCGTTTCCGAAAGAAGCACCCGGCTTTGGATTTAACGTTCGAATAAAATCAGCCGCCTGCTGAATGTCCTTTAGTTCAACACCAAGCTTTTTGGCGAGCGGCTTCCATGTTTTATTGGCAAACTCGATAAAATGACTGCGAAGAATCGTCTCCGCTAAAAAAGGTGCATCCAGGCGCCGTTCCACCTGCAGAAGAAGACATTCCTGCAAACTGCCGGCTCCAATTCCTGCCGGCTCCATCCACTTGATCATATCGAGTACCAATTGGACTTCGTCTTTGTTCTCCCCCATCAAGACGGCTGCTTCCTTGCTATCAATTGTCATATAGCCGTTTTCGTCCATGTTATCTAATAAAAAACGAAGAATCCGTTTTTGTTTATCCGTTAATTCTTTCAACTGAAATTGAGCCTGCACATAATCCGTGATGGTATAAGAAGAATCCGCAATGTGCTCGATCCAGTTTTTATCATCTGCCGCTTTTGCTCCTGACTGGGCACGCTCTTTTTTATGAAGCGCTTTCAATGAAGGCGTTTCTAATTGAATAAACGGGTTCTCGACGGCCTTTGTTTCCAAAAACGCTGCCAGCTCCTGCGCTGAATATTGAAGCAATGTAATGGCCTGCGTTAATTCCTGCGTCATGGCCAGCTTCATCGTCTGCTGCTGCCAGAGTCCCGGCTTCATTTGCATGTTCATCCCATCTCCCCCTTACCGCTATTATACAGATTAGCGGCATGAAAAAAAAGACCCGCTGCAGCAGGTCTTTTGAAATTCCTTATTTTTCTTCTTTGTTTGTAACTTCATTACGTGTAACGATATGGTCTACAAGGCCATATTCTTTCGCACGATCCGCTGTCATAAAGTTATCCCGGTCTGTATCGCGTGCAATGACTTCAAGCGGCTGGCCAGTGCGCTCTGACAGGATGCCGTTTAATTTCTCACGAAGGAATAGAATACGCTTCGCTGCAATTTCAATTTCTGTTGCCTGGCCCTGTGCTCCGCCAAGCGGCTGGTGAATCATGACTTCACTGTTCGGAAGAGCGTAACGCTTGCCTGGTGTACCTGCAGCAAGAAGGAAAGCCCCCATGGAAGCAGCCATACCGATACAGATCGTCTGTACATTCGGTTTAATAAACTGCATTGTATCGTAGATCGCCATACCAGCTGTGATACTGCCGCCCGGGCTGTTGATGTAGATAGAAATATCTTTTTCTGGGTTTTCCGCTTCAAGGAACAAAAGCTGAGCTACGATTGAGTTTGCCACATTATCATCAATGCCGCTTCCAAGCATAATAATGCGGTCTTTCAACAAACGAGAATAAATGTCATACGCGCGTTCACCGCGGTTTGTTTGTTCAATAACTGTAGGAATTAAATTCATATTGTGGTTCCTCCTTTGGATAATAGCTTTATTGTTTAACCATCATACAATCCAAGGTCAGTGAAGGTCAAACATTATGCTTTTGTTTATGTACGTTTTCTTCTTTTCCCTTTCAAAATCCTGCTAAACGAAATTGTTTTTCTTTCCGCAAATATTTTTTCGAATTTCTATTGCATTTATTCAAACCTTACTCTATAATCTTAAATTGTACTGTAATTCACATGTCCTCGTGGTGCAACGGATAGCACGCAAGCCTCCGAAGCTTGAAATGCAGGTTCGATTCCTGCCGAGGACGTCCCAAAAACCAGCGGCTTATTCTTTAAGCTGCTGGTTTTTTATTTTTCTTTTTCACCTATGACAGAGTTAAGATGTGAGCAGCCTGACCCGTCATCCGCTCTTTTGGCATATCAATCACCCTTCTGTAATGCAGCTTCTGTCTATTGTGCAAAAAAAGCGCCCTGCCGAATTGGCAGGGCGCTTTCTTACATCCATTCTTCCCGTTCGATGAGTGAAGCCATTTTTTCAACCGCTTCCTCGCTGTCGCGGCCTTCTGCGCTGATTGTCACTTCTTCTCCGGTGTTCAAAGCAATGCTCATGATCCCCATAATGCTTTTCGCATTATATTTTCTTCCGTCTTTCTCAAGAAAAATTTCCGAATGAAAGCGAGCTGCTTCCTGTACAAAAAGAGCAGCCGGTCTTGCCTGTAAACCAGATTTTAATTGTACATGTACTGTTTTTTCTGCCATGTTGCCACATCCTTTTTATTTCTCGGCTGCCGCCATTTCACCGGCCCGGATCTTATCTGCTATTTCGTCAATTTTGCGCAGACGGTGGTTAATGCCTGATTTGCTGATTGCTGCGCCTGATACCATTTCTCCAAGCTCTTTTAATGTTACATCTTGATGAAGAACCCGCAGCTCTGCAATTTCACGCAGCCGGTCCGGCAAAATACCGAGACCGACCGTTTGATCAATAAACTTTATATTTTCGACCTGGCGCAAAGCCGCCCCGATCGTTTTGTTCAAATTCGCTGTTTCACAGTTTACAAGACGGTTGACGGAGTTTCTCATGTCACGGACAATCCGCACGTCTTCAAACCGCATGAGCGCGCTGTGCGCTCCTACAATACTAAAGAAATCAGAAATTTTTTCTGCTTCTTTTAAATACGTAATAAATCCTTTTTTTCGTTCGAGCGTTTTCGCATTCAAGCTAAATTCATTCATTAAAGTGCATAACGCTTCATTATGCTCCTGATATAAAGAAAAAATCTCCAAATGGTAAGACGAGGTTTCCGGATTGTTGACCGAGCCCCCCGCTAAAAAAGCGCCGCGCAGATACGCACGCTGGCAGCAATTTTTTTCCGTTATCCGTGAAGCAATATGATGAATAAACGAAAAGCCGTCTTCGATAATGCCCAAGTCGTCTAATATAACCTGTGCATCTTCCTTTAACCGCACAATATAGACATTATTTTTCTTTAACCGCATTTTTTTGCGGACCAGCAATTCAACCGCCGCGTCATAATTTCGTTTAATTAATACATAAATGCGCCGGGCAATGGCCGCATTTTCCGTTTGAATGTTTACAACAAGCTGCCGGTTTGAAAACGACAGGGAGCCATTCATCCGGATCAGGGCAGATAGCTCTGCTTTCGCGCAGCATCCGCTTGTTTCAATCGTCGTTAACTCTTTTTTTGTTTCTGATGCAAAAGACACCACCATCCACTCCTCTCTTGATACCCGCTTACCGTTTTGGGATGAGGCGCACAAGTATTTCAGCGACTTTGGCTGTATCATGGCGGATTGTAGAATTCTCGAATGTCAGAATGTCATCAAAAATGGCATCCAGCCCGAGCCCCCGCAGCCTTTCCACGTCATACACAACCGGTTTCGCCATTTCTTCTTTGTACAGTTCCTGTATGTCTGCCGGAACGGGTTCCTTATTTACTAAAATCGTGTCCATCGCCGAGCAGTTCAAGTGATCATAGATCGCTTGAACATGATCTGATGCTGTAAAATCAAGGGTTTCCCCTGCCTGTGTCATTAAATTGCAGATATACACTTTTTTTGCCTTTGAAGCACAAACTTCTTCCCCTATTCCAGGCACAAGCAAATTCGGCAGAATACTTGTATATAAACTGCCTGGACCGAGAATAATCATATCTGCTTCCCGAATAGAACGGATCGTTTCTGGAAGCGGCTCAATGTGCTCCGGTGTTAAAAACACCCGGCGGATTTTTTTGCCAGAATAGGGGATTTTAGATTCACCGGACACAACCGTCCCGTCTTCCATCTCCGCATGAAGTACAACGCTTTGATTGGCAGCCGGAAGCACTTTTCCCCGAACATTGAGCACCCGGCTCATTTCCTGAATCGCATGCCCGAAATCGCCTGTAATCGAAGAAAGTGCGGCAATCATTAAATTGCCAAGGGCGTGCCCTGACAATTCATTGTTTGTTGTAAACCGATGCTGAAACAAAGACTCTACGAGCGGCTCTACATCGGAAAGCGCCGCCAGCACATTGCGAATATCACCAGGCGGCGGAATGTTTAGTTCGGACCGGAGCCTTCCAGAACTGCCCCCGTCATCTGCTACAGTGACAATGGCGGTAAGGTCAATCGGATGGCGCTTAAGCCCCCGAAGCAGGACTGAAAGACCGGTCCCCCCGCCGACTATGACAACTTTCGGCTGCCGGGACGTCATGCTTTTGGGGCCTTTCGCTTGTCAATGTCACGGTGTGTCACGCGTGTTTTGTACCCGTCTGAAAAATGATTGGCCAAATACTCCGCCAAAGCGACAGACCGGTGCTGTCCGCCAGTACAGCCAATGGCAATCACCAGCTGTGATTTGCCTTCCATTTTATAATGCGGCAGCATAAAGGTCAGCAAATCGGTCACTTTTTCTAAAAACTTCTGTGTGTCATTCCATTTCATCACATATTCAGCCACGTCTGTTTCAAGTCCTGTTCGTGGACGCATGTGCTCAATATAGTGCGGATTCGGCAAAAAACGAACATCAAAAACAAGATCCGCGTCAATCGGAAGGCCATGCTTAAAGCCGAATGACATAACATTTACCGTAAAAGACGCCTGTTTATTTGGTGAAAACTCTCTCATAATATTTTCACGCAAATCCTTTGGCTTCATTTGAGATGTATTTAAAATCATATTTGCACGGCCGCGCAGGTCGTTTAACAGCTCACGCTCCTGATGAATGCCGTCAAGCGGGCGATCATCACGCGACAGAGGATGCGTACGGCGTGTTTCTTTATACCGGCGCACCAATACTTCATCTTCTGCATCTAAAAATAACACTCTTGGTGCCGTGTTTAATGTTTCTGCCGCTTCATCAAGAGCGGTTTGTAGGTGGTCAAAAAATTCACGACCGCGCATGTCCATAACGATGGCTACTTTTTTTAGCTTTTGCCCCGAATCTTTCATCAACGTTAAAAACGGCTGCAGGAGTGTTGGCGGCAAATTGTCCATACAATAAAAGCCAAGATCCTCAAAGCTTTGAACGGCCACCGTTTTACCAGCTCCAGACATTCCTGTAATAATTACAAGCTGTACATCATTCGCCATTGTTAGTCCCCTCTCTTCCATCAGCTTGGGTCCAGTCGATACGAGATCAACTCAAAATCAGGTGTATATGTAAAGGCTCCATAAAGCAGGCCGGTCCCATGCACCATATATTCAAGCAGATGGCGATCTCCTTCTGCCATCGGCAGTTCTTTTAATTCTTCAACCGGCTTCCAGTGCAAATCGCCTTCCCGCGTGTGAGTCAGCGGACTGCCATCGGCCTGGTCTGCAAAAAAAGTGAACATCATCCATTCATCCATCACTTTTTCGCCATCTTTAATAATAAATGTGAAAATTCCTTTTACATTCGGGTTTCGCAAATATAAACCTGTTTCCTCCCGATACTCTCGAATCACTGCATCCCGTACGGATTCACCAGGCTCCATTTTGCCTCCTGGCGCCACCCACCAATTACGGCGGGGCTTTTGCATTAATAAAACCTGCCCATCTCTCATCAATACACAATTTGTGACACGCTGCACAATAACACCCCCGTCAAACTGCCAACAGATATTTCCTTCATTATACGGTGACAGCCGAATAAGTGCAACGCTGCCGGGTGTTTTTCATAAGAAAAGCGAAAACGGCCGTTTAGCCCCGACAGGCATAAGACGACCTGTCGGAGTGGCGCTTTTTGCCACATAGACAGGTTGACTTATGACCCCGAGGGGCTGGCCGTTGCAGCTGGACAATGTTAGAGCATTATTTTATAAAGGATCAAAGGCTAAAAGCGCGACGTCCTGTCGCTACGCCTTTGTGATCCTGAATGCAATGGATCAAAAGCCAAAACCGCTGCGTCCTGTCGCAACGCCTTCGTGACCCTGAATGCAATGGATCAAAAGCTAAGGTCGTCGCGTCCTGCGACAACGCTTTTGTGACCCACTTCCTGTGGGCCTAAAAAAAGCGCCTGGTACTGAGTACCAGGCGCGTGTAAAAAAGCTGCAGGGGGCAGTTTGATTACATCTTTACTATACCACCCTTATATTTCAAAATGATGACGAGAACGTAAAGAAAAGGTTACGCTTTTACACCGAGTTCTTCTTTTAATTCTTCTACGAAATGCTGGGCTGCTTGGGCAGCGATACTTCCATCTCCTGTAGCTGTAACGATTTGACGAAGCATTTTTTCGCGTACGTCACCGGCTGCGTAAATGCCAGGAATTTTCGTTTCCATTTTCTCATTCGTTACAATGTAGCCTTCATCATTTGTGATGCCCAGGCTTTCAAATGGCTTTGTCAGCGGCACCATACCGATGTAAATAAATACACCATCTGCCGGGAATGGGCGCTCTTCACCCGTTTTAGTTGAAACAAGCGTTACGCTGCCGACTTTCCCATCTTTTTCGTTAATTTCTTTTACTGTGTGGCTCCAGACAAAGTCTACTTTTTCATTCGCAAAAGCGCGGTCCTGCAAAATCTTTTGTGCGCGCAGTTCATCGCGGCGGTGAACAATCGTTACTTTTTTCGCAAAGCGTGTTAAATAAACGCCTTCTTCAACGGCAGAGTCTCCGCCGCCCACAACAACAAGTTCTTTTTCTTTAAAGAACGCGCCGTCACATACTGCACAATATGACACACCGCGGCCGCCTAGTTCATTTTCACCCGGCACGCCGATTTTTTTATATTGTGCACCTGTTGTAATAATGATTGCACGTGCTTTATACTGCTTTGAACCTGCATTAACGGTTTTATATTCCTTGCCGTCTGTAATGGATTTAATATCGCCGTATGCGTATTCAGCACCGAATTTTTTCGCGTGATCAAACATTTTTGTTGAAAGCTCAGGCCCTAAAATATGGTCATAGCCTGGGTAGTTTTCTACTTCTTCCGTATTGGCCATTTGCCCGCCCGGTACACCGCGCTCGATCATGAGCGTAGAAAGGTTAGCCCGGGATGTATACACAGCTGCCGTCATCCCTGCAGGACCGGCACCGATAATAATGACATCATAAATTTTTTCTTCAGCTGTCATGGTTGATTCTCCTTTATGATCAAAATAAATACCCTTAAGTGTATAAGTAAGATGTTACTTTCATCGTACTGAAATTCCTTTATTCCGTCTATTATTCTGCTCAAAGCAGGTGTTCACGAATAAATTTAGCGTACTTTTGTACCGTTGAAACAGACACGCTATATTTTTCCCCCGCTTCCGATTGACTAAACGGTTCATTGCGCAGTTTGTGCCATACGTATTCTACTGCAGCGGCAAGACCGGCTGGCTTCGTCATCTTTGCTTTTTGATATTGCAGTTCCAGGAAAATAGAGAACCACATTAAGAACAATCCTGCTTCCTGTGAGCCAAGCGGCCGGAAATGACGGTATAAAACAAGAGCCGTTTCATGAGCAAGACGCGTATTCATTTCACTTAAAAGCATGTGATCGATCGGCATGCCAAGGATGTCCGCCAAATAAATTTTTTCGTATGGCTGCAGTGTTTCAATGTCACAAAACTTCGGATGCGTCATGATTTCCTTATGATCAGCCGCTAACGAAAGCAGGAAAATGCCGAATAATCGCTCTTCATCCCGTTTCCCATTTAAATAGCCGATAATCGCTTCCGGATCACGTTCTATTTCACTTTCTGCTCTTCCAGCTCCCCACGGCTCAAGTCCCTCTTTTTCCGGATTATCCTGCAATACTTTTTTCCAGGCCGAGCGTGCGGTTTGCGGATGGTCTGTGTGGTGGGCTGCATAGGAAAGCCAGTAGTAAAACCCGGCGTCTCCCTCAAACCCGCTTTTCTGGAGTTTTTTCAGCCAGCGGTAAGCCTCTTTATATCGTCCAATCAGGGCAAAGGTAGCACCGATTTTAAATTGCTGATCTGGGATAAGCGGCTGAATTTTCGCCAGCTGGTCTGCTAAATCGTTCAGTTGTTCCTGCTTTTTTTCGTAAAAGTAAAACACGATTTTATTACAGATGGCATGTAAGTTGCCCGGGTTGCGCTCAAGTACATCCTCAAGCACCCCGTATGCTTTTTCTGATTGTCCAAGATAAAAATAGGCCAGTGCAAGATTATTGTATGCTGCCCAGAAATCCGGGTACTTCTTAACTGTTTCTTCTAAGTGTTCCGCCGCTTTGGCAAAATGGCCGCTTTCAAGCAGGAACCGTGATTTTTCCTGCATTTCAATCATCTCATCCTGTTCGGATAAATCCTCGAACTCTTCTTCATGATCGAGCGTAATCAAATCGAGCAGGTCTTCCGCATCTTCTCGGTACTCCCCGTGCTCAGCTAAATCCAAATACATTTGTGCATGGCGAAAAGCTTCTTTAAACGAACCGAGGTGTGCATAATTGTTCGCAAGGAAATAATGACACTCCGTCATATGCGGATCCAAGTCATCCAGTACAAAATGAAGCAGGCCGTTTGATTGCTCATAATGCCCAAGCTCCGTTTCCACAATGGCGAGCTGACAAGCAATAATAGGTTCCAGCGGCTCAAGATCCATGGCACGCGAAAGGTATTTTTTTGCTTTCGGCAGCTCTCTTTTTTCAAGTGCCTTCATGCCTTTTATATAATAAAACTCTCCTGTCGGAAAAAATGAGACAACATTCTCTTTCTGTTTCCGACGCATTGAGTCATTTCCCATGAAAATCCTCCGTACGTTCTATATGATTAACTTATGTAGTATAGCATACGTACCAGCAGAAAAACAGATGAAAAGCCGGCCTAAAGGAGGCCGGCTTTTTTTATTCTTTGTCTTTCCCTTCGTGGCGGCGCGCTAGAACGGATAACACATCGTCCAAAGCTAAATCCTGCTCACGCAGCAGAACAAGCAGATGGTACAACAGATCGGCCGCTTCCCACTGAAGCTCTTCCTTGTCGCGATTTTTCGCGGCAATAATAACTTCTGCCGCTTCTTCGCCAACTTTTTTCAAAATCTTATCGACGCCTTTTTCAAACAAATACGTTGTATAAGCACCTTCCGGACGGTTTTGCTCACGGTCTGCAATAACCTGCTCCAGCTGCTGCAGAATTGAATATGGAAGTGACACATTGTCTTCTCCGTAAAAGGGTTCATCGAAGCAGCTTGTTGTGCCGCGGTGGCAGGCAGGACCAGCCGGCTCCACTTTTACAACGATCGCATCTTTATCGCAGTCAAACTGCATGGAAACGACTTTTTGTGTATGACCGCTTGTCGCTCCTTTATGCCAAAGCTCCTGGCGGGAACGGCTGTAAAACCACGTTTCGCCTGTTTCCATCGTTTTTTTTAGAGATTCCTCATTCATATAAGCAAGTGTTAATACTTCATACGTCGTCGCATCCTGTACAATAGCAGGCACGAGTCCTTTTTCATCAAACTTCACTTCGTCAATCATCTGACGTTCACCTCTGCATTTCGCAAAAATTGTTTGACCTCTCCAACGCCGGTTTCTTTATAGTGAAAAATAGAAGCGGCAAGCGCTGCATCAGCCTTCGCTTCTGTAAACACATCCAAAAAGTGCTCTGCGCCCCCAGCACCACCTGACGCAATCACCGGAACCGAGACTGCATCACCAACTGCTTTTGTCAGGGCAATATCAAAGCCTTGCTTGCTCCCGTCTTCGTCCATGCTTGTCAGCAAAATTTCCCCTGCACCGCGCTCGACCGCTTCTTTTGCCCAGTCAATGACGGTCCGCTCAGTTGGCGTACGTCCGCCGTGTGTATACACGCGCCACGTTCCAATTGATTCATCATATTTTGCATCAATGGCAATCACGATACATTGGGAGCCAAAAAACGCGGCTCCTTCATTGATCAAATCCGGATTGTTTACAGCCGCTGTATTCAATGATACTTTATCTGCGCCTGCACGTAAAATGCGTTTCATATCTTCCAGCGCGTTAATGCCGCCGCCGACCGTAAAGGGAATCGCAAGCTCTGACGCAACAGCCTGCACCACATCCACCATCGTTTTACGCCCTTCTACCGATGCGGATATATCTAAAAACACAAGCTCGTCCGCTCCCTGCTCATCATAAACACGCGCCAATTCCACCGGGTCTCCTGCGTCACGCAGCTCTACAAATTGAATCCCCTTTACGACGCGCCCTTCTTTTACATCCAGGCAGGGGATGATACGTTTTGTCATCATTCGGCCTCTACCTCCAGCGCTTCTTTTACGGTGAAGCGGCCTGTATAAATGGATTTCCCGCAGATTGCACCAGAGAGTCCGTCTTCTTTCCATTTTGCGAGTGCGCGCAAATCGTCCAGTGACGAAACGCCGCCGGAAGCAATGACGCTTTTTCCTGTTTCCCGTGCAAGCTCCGCCGTTGCTTCTACGTTTGGTCCAGACAGCATGCCGTCGTTGGCGATATCCGTAAAAATAAACGTTTCGGCACCCGCTTCAGCAAATTCTTTAGCAAGGTCCACCGCTTTTACAGATGACGTTTCAAGCCAGCCGTGCGTGGCCACAAAGCCATTTTTTGCATCAAGGCCGATCGCAATTTTTTCCCCGTATGTACGAAGCCACTGTTTGACAAGCTCCGGCTCTTTTACAGCCAGGCTGCCGATGATCACCCGGTCTACACCATTGTCCAGATAATGCTTTACGTCTTCTTCCGTCCGGATGCCGCCGCCGATTTGCACCTTCGCATTCAGCTTTTGGGCTGCTTCAATCACAAATGTATCATTTACACGCTGGCCGTCTTTTGCTCCATCAAGATCAACCATGTGAATCCATTCGGCTCCCTGCTCTACAAAGGACTTCGCCATATCAAATGGCGAGTCCCCGTAAACTGTCTCCTGGTTATAGTCCCCCTGTACAAGGCGGACGCATTTGCCGCCGCGCATATCAATAGCCGGATAAATAGTAAAGCTCATAGCATGTCCTCCGATCGTTCCATCGCTTTTGCAAAGTTCGTCAGCAGCTGCATTCCCGTTTTACTGCTTTTTTCCGGGTGAAACTGCATACCTGACACGTTCTTCTGCCCGACAACAGCCGGTACCTGCACACCATAATCCGCGCTTGCCAGAAGTGCGTTTTTATCTACTCCGTCTGCATAGTACGAGTGAACGAAGTACACATAACCATCCTCAATGCCTTCAAGCACCGGTGCATCCTGTTGAAAATGAAGCTTGTTCCAGCCCATATGCGGCACTTTCAAGCGCTCGCCGTTCGCATCGCGGTCTGGAATATGGACAATCCGTCCCTTGAGCAGACCGAGTCCTTCAAACTGCCCATTTTCTTCGCTTTCTTCAAATAAAAGCTGCATACCGAGACAAATGCCAAGAAGCGGACGGCCGCTGTCCACATACTGATGAATAAACTGATCAAGATTCGTTTCACGAAGACGGGCCATCGCATCTTTGTACGCACCAACTCCAGGCAAGATAACGCCTTTTGTGTTGTTTAGCTCTTCTGGTGATTCACTAATCACATATGGGATGCCAATTCGCTCAAGTGCTTTCGATACGCTGAACAAATTGCCCATGCCATAATCGATAATTCCGATCATTTATAACATTCCCTTCGTTGACGGCACACCTTTTACGCGCGGGTCAATCGTGACTGCTTCATCGATCGCACGGGCCATCGCTTTAAATACCGCTTCAATCATATGGTGTGTATTTGTTCCGTAATGAATAATCACATGCAGGTTCATACGAGCTTCAAGCGCGAATTTCCATAAAAATTCGTGTACAAGCTCTGTATCAAAGGTGCCGACTTTTTGCGATGGAAAGTCAGCGCCCCGGATTTCAAAATGAGGACGGTTGCTTAAATCTACCACGACTTGTGCGAGGGTATCATCCATCGGCACGAAAAAGTTTCCGTACCGCTTAATGCCTTTTTTATCGCCCAGCGCTTCCTTCAGCGCCATGCCAAGCACGATACCGATATCTTCCGTTGTATGGTGGTCATCTACTTCCACATCGCCATCTGCTTTAACCGTTAAATCAAAATGGCCATGGCGTGTAAACAGATCCAGCATATGATCCATAAATGGCACACCTGTTTGAATATTTGATTTTCCTTCTCCGTCTATTTGGAATGCCAGGTCAATTTTCGTTTCGCCTGTGTAACGCTGCAGCTCTGCACTTCGATTCCCCATTTGCTCTCTCTCCTTTATTGGTTGCGCGCTTCAATAGCGCGGGCATGTGCTTCTAATCCTTCCAGTCGCGCAAACGCGGCAATTTTGGCTCCGTGTTTGTCGAATGCTTTCTTGCTGTACATAATGATGCTTGATTTTTTCATAAAGTCGTCTACATTAAGCGGACTTGAAAAGCGAGCTGTGCCATTTGTCGGAAGAACGTGGTTCGGACCGGCAAAGTAGTCGCCAACTGGCTCAGATGAGTACCGGCCTACAAAGATGGCCCCAGCGTGCTTAATGTCTTTCGTCAGCTCCAGCGCATTTTCTGTCATGATTTCCAAATGCTCCGGCGCGATTGCATTAATCGTTTCAATCGCTTCTTTCAATGTTGAAGCAAGGTAAATCGCTCCGTGCTCTTCAATAGAAGGCCGTGCAATGTCCTGCCGCGGCAATGCCGCAAGCTGCTGTTCGATTTGGTCTGCCACTTCTTTGGCAAGCGCCTCTGACGTCGTGACTAAAACAGCCGATGCACGCGTATCATGTTCGGCCTGTGACAGCATATCCGCTGCCACTTCTTTAGCGGAAGCTGTATCATCCGCGAGTACGGCAATTTCACTTGGCCCGGCAATCATATCGATGTCAACATCACCGAACACTTCCCGCTTCGCAAGCGCGACAAAAATATTGCCCGGTCCGGTAATTTTATCAACGGCCTGGATCGATTCCGTTCCGTACGCCAGAGCGGCTACTGCCTGAGCGCCGCCGACTTTAAAGATATCCTTTACACCGGCAATATCGGCTGCTACAAGAACACCTGCCGGCAGACGGCCGTCTGCCGACGGCGGCGATACCATCACAATCCGCTCCACGCCAGCTGTTTTAGCCGGCATCACATTCATCAGAACAGACGATGGATAAGCAGCTGTGCCGCCTGGTACGTATACGCCCACTGAGTCAAGCGGCGTCATTTTCTGCCCTAAAATCGAGCCGTCTTCATTTGTGTACAGCCACGTTTCTCTTTTTTGCTTTGCATGAAAAGCCGCGATATTCTCTGCTGCTTCACGGATAATTTTAATGATCTCATCATCCAGCTCAGCATAAGCGTCGTTAATTTCATCCTGCGTGACCTTTAAGCTGTACAGCTTCGCTCCATCGAACTTTTCTGTATAAGCCAACAGCGCGCGGTCGCCGTTTTCGCGAACGTCTTGAATAATATCGCGCACGATGCGCTGCTGTTCTTCTGTTCCCGCATCCACCGACCGTTTGATTGAAAGCCCCGGTGTTACCTGTTTAATCTGGATCATGTTACCGTACCGCCTTTTCTTCAATTGTATCCGTTAAGCGGTTAACAAGGTTCGAGATCTCTTCGTTTTTCATTCGGTAGCTGACTGGATTTACAATTAAACGGGATGTAATGTCAACAATCGTTTCGTACTCAACAAGCCCGTTTTCCCGCAGCGTCCGTCCAGTTGATACAATATCAACAATTCGGTCAGACAACCCGATTAAAGGCGCCAGTTCGATCGAACCGTTCAGCTTAATAATCTCTACCTGCTCGCCTTTTTCACGGAAGTAAGCAGAAGCCACGGTTGGATATTTTGTCGCAATTTTTGGCGCTACTTCATTGAGTGTTGTATCTGGAAGTCCTGCCACCGCCAGGTAGCATGGACTGATTTTTAAATCAAGCAATTCGTATACATCCCGCTCTTCTTCAAGCAGCCCGTCTTTTCCGGCAATACCGACGTCTGCTACCCCGTGTTCAACGTAGGTCGCTACATCCATCGGCTTTGCCAGGAAAAAGCGCATATTTTCTTCCGGCACTTCAATGATGAGCTTGCGCGATTCATCCAAGTCCGGCGGAAGCTTATAGCCTGCTTCCTGCATCAGCGCCGCCGCTTCTTCGAAGATCCGCCCTTTTGGCATCGCAATTGTTAGCATGGACATTACACGTTCCCCCCTGATGATTTTCCGACAAAAAACGTTACACTTTTGCACGAATCTGTGAATGAATCTACATCTTTTACCCCGGCCACGTCCTGAAGCAGCACGCATTCTCCTGCTGCGCGGCGCTTTTGTGCTTCCTCAATCGCTTCTACACGCCGGTCGTTACTGAACAGCACACAATGAACACCTGCTTCGTCTTCAAGCTGGCCAATGGCTTCAAGCAAAAAGTCAACGCGCAGGCCAAAACCTGTCGCACCGGCTGGATGACCAAATTTGCCAAGCAAATCGTCATATCGTCCGCCATTTCCGATGGGTGCTCCCACTCCGTCCGCATACACTTCAAACACAAGACCTGTGTAATAGCTCATGTGGCTGACGAGCGGCAAATCAAACGTTACATGTTCATCTACGCCGTATTCCTGCAGGCGGCCAAACACCATTCTGAGTTCATCAAGCGCTTCGGCACCTGCACTTCCCTCGATCAGCTTTGCCGCTTCGTCAAGACAGTCCATACCGCCTGACAAGTTCAAGAATTGCAGCAAACGCTGCTTATCAATAGATGAAAGCGGGAGGTTTTTGACATGCTCGCGGTAGCCAACATAGTTTTTCTCATATAGGAAGCGTCGCAGCTGTTCAGCCCGTTCTTCCGTGCCAAGAATTTGGCGAAATAGCTCGTCCGTAAACCGAATGTGCCCAAGAGACAATTGAAACTTCTCAAGACCTGTCTCCTTCATAACAGATACAAGCAGAGCAATGACTTCCGCATCGGCACTCATCGTTTCGTC
Source organism: Domibacillus sp. DTU_2020_1001157_1_SI_ALB_TIR_016 (assembly GCF_032341995.1). NCBI lineage: Bacteria > Bacillati > Bacillota > Bacilli > Caryophanales > Bacillaceae > Domibacillus > Domibacillus sp. DTU_2020_1001157_1_SI_ALB_TIR_016. Next base: position 668,893 of record NZ_CP135439.1, on the reverse strand, counting down.
GCCGATCATTTCAACTCCAATTTGTTCAAATTCTGCAGCCCGTCCACCTTCACGCTGCTGGGCGCGGTATACACTTGCGGAATAAGCAAGGCGCAGCGGCACACGCTCTTTTAATAATTTCGATGCTGCCACACGCGCAATGGGTGCCGTCATGTCGGGACGAAGCACAAGTGTATTGCCCTGCTGGTCAAGCAGCTTAAACAGCTGGCGATCCAAAATGGCTGATGCGTCTCCGACTGTCTCATAATATTCAAGCGCCGGCGTCTCAATAAAACGGTAGCCCCAGCTTCTCATAGCACCCTCAGCCGCTTCTTTTACTTTTCGTTTCGTTTCATAAATGTGCGGCAGCGTATCCCGCATTCCAACTGGCTTTTCAAACATTAACAGCTTCGACATCTTTATCACCCGATCATAGATATTTTTACTTTAGTTCGCTAATGTACTAAAGATATGTTAGTAGTAGTTTAACGGTTCTGACAATTTACGTCAAGCCCAAAAAACGAAGAGCAAACGCTCGCCGGCGGAAAGGATAGGACAGCCCGGATTTATGTCGCTTTTTGCCATATAGCTGAGCCAGTTTATCAATGATTGTGCCAATCCCCGGATCGGGATGACAGGTTAAACCGGAAACCAGGAAGGAAAAGAACGATATCATTTTAAACCTGCCCTTTTTGAGCACAAATAAACCGGGGGCTGCCCGGTTTATTCACCTGATATAGAAGAAGCTGCTATTGCACCAGCGGTGGAAGCAGCGATGACCGCCTGCTGGGATTGAATCATTGCTTGAACAGCCGCCGTTAATCCGGCAGACGATTGGATCATTTCCTGAGAAACAAACACGGCGGCCAGTATAACAGCCATATCTTTATTCCATTTTAATGCAGGGGATTTTTTTAATTCATGCACAGCCGGCACACATGTTTCTGCCCTTCCCGACAGCGTCATCATGCCAAGTGCTGGATAATGCATGCTTTTTACTTTTATCCCGCTTTGCTCAAGCTTTCGTTTCATCTGTAAGATGGCATCAGCGGTACTTTCTTGAAACAATCCATTCGCCACAAGTATATTGGCCAGGAATTGAAGGTCGTTCCCCCTCCAAAAGCCATGTTTATGAAAGAAATGATAATACAGTTCAGAGGCACCTGCGAGTTCCTGAATGCTTTCCGGCCGGCTGGCCATCATCGCAGCTGCTGGATAATCTTCATTTGATGTAAGTAAAATGTGATGTTTTTTCATTGTATGGTACATTTCTTTTATCCGCTCAGGCTGAACAGACGGCCCCATTAAAAAAGCGGCAATATACGTGTACGGAGAAGAGCGGAAACCAGCTGAACGAAGAATGTAATACTTTCTGTGCAGCTCGGCAATCCGCTCCTCTTCACTGCCGTCTTGAAGCATCAAGAGCCCTGCCATCGGAAAATGGATTGTTCGAAGGGGAGAAAACATCGATCCTGATTTTTTTATATTGGCTGAAAGTGCCTTGAACGCTTCCATGTCAATTGGCTGCTGTCGGGCGGCAAATTGGGCAGCGGTTAGGAGAACAAGCCGTTTATCAATCCATTTCCCTTCTTTTTTTCGCAGAATCGCTGTGTTTTCTTCCAATAGCTTTATGTTCATCCCTGCCACTCTCCTTTTCTTTTTTATACGATTTGTCGCCAAAATCGTTCCAAGAAACGGTTTTTCTGCCCTCCGCGTTACTGCCAAAAGCGGCTCTGTCCTGCCCGCATCGGTCAATTAGAAACAGCTGGCTATTTTACAGGACTAACCTCTGCTTTTTGGTGTCCAAATTCGTGCTATCATGTTGATGAAGCAAGTCTGCTGGACCCATTTTCCTTTTAACTGTTACAGAATGAACAGCCAAATTGTTTTTGTTTGGATGATACAGATTGATTTTGCAGCAGTGAAATAACTGGATAAAAGCGTCATTCAGACCGACCGAAGGAATACGGCTGCAGCCATGTTCTCCCGGCCGGCTTTTTGCTTTATTCTGTGTGAAACTATGTGAAACTGCTTGTAATCATGCATAAAGAGAAGGAACTTTTCTAGAAAGCAGCTTTTGTTAAAAAAGCAGCCCTTTGTCACTTCGGAGGTATATAAAAAAATGAAGTACATAAAAAAAGCGGGAATGTCCGATTTTTTATTCTTGTCCATCCTCGCTTTACCTTTCATGGCTGATCAGGCGGAAGCAACCACCGTCAATATCATTTAATATGGTGTACAGGCCGACGATAACCGGCTCGATACCGCGGCTATCCAAAAAGCCATCGATATTGTTTCCAAAACTGGCGGAACTGTTGATATTCCAGCCGGCACGTTTGATATTGCTGTTCACTCTTCTGGCAATGGCATTGTCATGAAAAGCAATGTGCAGCCGCGCAGAGAACAACATCATCCGATCCAATAAAGAAGGAGGCGCTTTTTTTAACAGTGCCCACGGTCATACATTGTATGGAAACAAAATCAGCTGTAACGGCGGACATCTTTCAAAACCGTATTTGAGCAGCGAAGTATTAATTCGCGGTGGAGAAAATAGTGTGATCAGCGCTAACGATATCTCCCAAAATGCCGAGCGGGGTGTTTATGCGCTGGATCACGTAAATGGGAACGAAACAATCCATAATACTATAACCGATAACGGACATATCGCTATTGAAACAAATGACGGTAACGGCCTTGTTATCAAAAACACTCATGTGTCCGGCACTCATGACGCAGTGATCATCCATAATTCATCTTCTTCTGTTGTTTCCAACAACGGAAGCTCTGTTTCATCCGTACCCCCGGCTGAAGAGCCGGTCCGGCTGCCGATTCGGCTTCTCCGAAAAAGAAAGAAATCGAGGAAAAATAGATCCACCTGATTCTCTCAGCCGCTTGAAAGAAGCGCTTGGGGAAAAGTCTCTTCCAGCATCTTTAAAAAGGGCGATCTTCATGTATCGATTTTTTTAAGCATTGTGCGGGCAGCGCAATGCTTTTTTACATTCATAATAAAAAACCTGCTTCAGCCCTTTGCTGAAGCAGGTTTAATAATCATTGGGTTCCCGCCCGCGAATGCGCCCGGCGGTACATCCTTATTCACCAGTGTCATGGCGGACACAATCGCGCCATCGCCAATTTCAATACCGGGCAAAATGGTGCAGTTGGCTCCAATCATGACGTTATCACCGATCACAACGGGGCCAATACGGTATTCAGTGGTTAAATATTCATGTGCCAAAATGGTGGTGTTATAGCCGATAATCGTGTTACGTCCTACCGTAATCTGTTCCGGAAACATAATATCCGGTACTACCTTATAAGCAAAAGCGGTTCCTGCTCCAATTTTCATACCGAGCAGACGCCGGTACAGTGCATTTTTCACGCGAACGAACGGAACAAAACGGCTCACTTCAATAACGGCTGTGTTTTTAAATGTTTTCCAGAACGAAACGGTTTGATAAATGTGAAAAAGCGGGTTTGCACCGCCTTTTAACGTGTACCGTTTCGTCCGTCTCATTTCTGGCTGGCTCCGACCTGGAGAATATCAAGCAAATCTGCCATCGATTCTAGCATGTAATCCGGGTCATACGTATTAAGGAAATCGCGCCCTTTCAGTGACCAGGCTACACCTGCCGTTTGAACACCCGCGTTCTTCCCGCCTTCAATATCGTGATAGTTATCGCCGACCATAATGGCTTCCTCCGGCTTCGAACCAAGAGCAGCCAATGCTTTTTGGACAGGCTCTGGATGCGGCTTCGCATGTTCAACATCATCAAGCCCGATGACCACATCGAAAAACGAATCAAGCTTTGTCAACTTCAAGCCTTTAAGGACCGTTTCGTGAATCTTCGTTGAAACAATCGCCATTTTATACCCGTTTTCATGCAATGTGCGGATGGTTTCATACACACCTTCAAATTCTGTTACGAGCGCATCATGTTTTTCATGGTTAAATGCGCGGTAGTGAGCGACCATTTCCATCGTCCGTTCCTTATCCAGTGCTTCAAACGTATCAATAAGCGGCGGTCCCATGAACGGGTATACATCTTCACGCTCGTATTGGTTTGGAAAATAATGATTTAACGTATGAAGAAATGATTGCACAATCAGTTCATTTGTGTTGATTAACGTTCCATCTAAATCAAACAGCAGTGTTGTAATATTTTTCATATATGAACAGCTTCCTTTCTTGTTGCCCGTCCCGGCTGCTTCCAAAGACGTGCGACAGCAATCGTTAACACAACAGCTGTGGTTACACGAATAAGGAAAAGCGGCCAAACTGGAATACCGAGTGGAATAAATATAAGTGTATCTTCAATCACCGCGTGGCAGGCGACGAGAAAAATAAAAGCCAGCGTTACATCACGCTTACTGACCCCATCTTCTTCGACCGCCTGTATCATGACTGCTGACCCCATTGCCAGGCCGATAAGCAGGCCGGATGCCAGCGTCATTGATGTGTTTTCCCGCATGCCAAGAAACCGTGTGACAGGAGCGACAGCTTTAGAAAATGCGTCAAGCCATTTTAAATCTTTGGCAATTTGAATGATGACCATAAGCGGAATGACAATCACAGCCAGCTGCAAAACGCCAAAAACGGCCCTTTGCAGGCCCAGCAGCACAATAGCTCCCCATGTGTCCGGCTGAACAGCCGCCTCAGGAACCATGCCGTATTGAGCAATCTCTCCGCCGCCCTGCCAGACGAGGTTGATGACGATACCGGCTGTTATCGCAAGCCCGATACGAACCGCTAGGATGATCCACATTTTCACGCCAACTTTAACAGCAACGGTCGATTCGATAAATAAATTATGGGAGAATGACAGCATCATCGCAAGAATAAACACTTCTTTCACAGTCAATTCCAGCGATAAAATCGCGCCAATCCCCGCATACAAATTGAGCGCATTCCCAATCACGAGCGGAATCGCTGCATCTCCAGATAAACCAAAAATCCCCATCAGAGGGCTGATTAAATGGATGATCCATGGCAGCACAGGCGTAAATTGCAAAATGGTGACAATGAGCGTAATTGGAAAAATCACTTTTCCCAGCTTCCACGTTGTCATACAGCCTGTCTGCAGCCCTTTGACAACTGTTTGTCTCACGATGCCATCTTCCCTTCATTCGTTTGATCTGCATAACGCGGCAGCGTATATCTTACGCGGCGGTATACAAGAAGAGCCGCTGCGATCACGATCAAGGACAAGGACAGCACTTGGGCAATCCGTAAAAATTCACCCGGCAGCATTAAACTGTCTGTACGCATTCCTTCAATAAAGAAGCGGCCGACCGAATACCAAATTACATAAAATAGGAACAGCTCGCCGCGTTTCGGGTTTACTCTGCGCAAGACAAGCAAAAGTACAAATCCGAGGATATTCCAAACGGATTCGTATAAGAAAGTAGGATGGTAATAAGCACCGTCAATATACATTTGATTGACAATAAAGTCTGGCAAATGAAGATTCTCTAAAAATGAGCGTGTGACTTCTCCGCCGTGTGCTTCCTGGTTCATAAAGTTTCCCCAGCGGCCGATCGCCTGCCCCAAAATAATAGAAGGCGCCGCAATATCCGCCAGTTTCCAAAAAGAAAGGCGGCGCTTTCTTGTAAATACAATCGCGGTAATAACCGATCCAATCAATGCCCCGTGAATGGCGATACCGCCGTTCCAAATTTGAATAATGGCTTCGGGATGCTGTGAATAGTAAGACCATTCAAACAGAACATAGTAAGCGCGTGCTGAAATAAGCGCGATTGGAATAGCCCAAATCAGCAAATCAGAAAACGTATCCTCGGGCAGGCCAAGCCTGTTTGCTTCTTTTGAAGCTAAATAAAAACCGAGGGCGATACCGATTCCGATAATAATGCCATACCAGTGTACTTGAAAATTGCCCAGTTCCAAGGCAATTGGATTTAACGGATACTCCAAAATGTTTTCACTCCTTACTGCTTATCATCGATTCCAGCATCATTAATTGCACCGGCCAGTTTATCTGTGAATTCCTGGGCTGCGTTCACACCCATCCGTTTTAAGCGGAAGTTCATGGCTGCCACTTCAATGATAACAGCCAGGTTTCGTCCAGGGCGGACCGGCAGGGTAATCTTTGTAATCTCCGAATCCAAAATAGGAAGTTTATCTTCTTCAATGCCAAGACGATCATATTGTTTGTCCGGGTCCCACAGCTCAAGGTTTACGTTCAATGTAATAATTTTATGTGAACGAACGGCTCCTGCCCCGAAAAGTGTCATAACGTTAATAATGCCCAGCCCGCGAATTTCCAGCAAATGCTCAATCAATTCTGGTGAATTGCCCACCAGACGCCCGATGTCTTCCTGGCGGATCTCTACACAGTCATCTGCCACAAGTCGATGGCCGCGCTTTACAAGCTCAAGCGCTGTCTCACTTTTCCCGACGCCGCTTTGTCCGGTAATCAATACGCCGATTCCATAAATATCAACAAGAACGCCATGAATAGCTGTTGTTGGTGCAAGCATGGACTCCAGGTAATTGGTCAACTGGCTTGCAAATTTAGTCGTGGTCATTTTCGAACGCATAACCGGCACTGAATAAGCCTCTGATGCTTCAATGAGTTCAACAGGTACACTTAAATTGCGCGAAACGATAATAGCAGGTGTTTCATAGTCACAAAGTTTATCCATCCGGTCTTTTTTTTCTTCAGGGTTAAGCCGCTGAAAAAAAGACAGCTCGGTCATACCGATCAGCTGTACACGTTCTGCCGGATAATAATCAAAAAATCCTGCTATCTCAAGACCCGGACGTGATAAGTCACTTAATTTAATAGGGCGATGAAGTCCTTCTTCACCACTAACAAGCTCTAAATCGAATTTCTCCAAAAGATCAACTGCACGCACTTTTGGCATCCTATTCCCTCCTCTTCACCAAAACGAATTGCCTTCATTGTACCATGTTTCTGATTAAAACAGACGTTTCGGTATCGATTTTCCCTGTTCTCCTGTACATAAAGAACGAAAGGAGTGATTCATGTGAAAATCGCCATTGATGCAGGGCATGGCCCGGCAACCCGAGGCAAACGATCGCCTGACGGAATGAAAGAATTCGAGTTTAATAGGGCAACCGCCTTGTTTCTCCGTGATGAGCTGCCAGCGGACACGTTGTTGGTTCATGATGATCAGATCGATCTTTCTCTCAGAGAACGGGTGCAGCGGGCAAATCAGGCTGGTGCTGATTTATACGTATCGATTCACGCAAACGCTTTTGGCACGGGCTGGACAGAACCAAATGGCATTGAAACCTACGTTTGTACGTCCCGGCCGCCCGAGTCCATGGCTATAGCACAAGCCGTACAGCGGGAGCTTGTTTTGGCAACAGGGCGGCGTGACCGCGGAGTAAAGACGGCTGATTTTTATGTACTGCGAAAAACCATAATGCCCGCTATTTTAATTGAAGCCGGATTTATGACCCATAAAACGGAAGCGTCCCTGCTGCAGAGGACGGATTACCGAAAAACGTGCGCAAGAGCGATTGCGTCAGCGATTCGGCTGACCTGTATGTAGCCAAAAAAAGCAGGAAGCCGCCGCTTCCTGCTTTTTTTATTTTCTTCTTAAAATGGTCGATTGCAAAATCATATTGACCAAAGCCATAATGATGGCGATCACAAGCGCGAGCCCGAAACTTTCAATTTCAAATGCGTAGCCCATAATGCTGTCTGTCATCAGAAGCGTAATAGCGTTAATGACAAATAAAAACAACCCAAGTGAAATCATCGTGATCGGCAATGTTAAGATCACAAGCACTGGCCGGACAATAAGATTTAACACGGATAATACCAGGCTGGCAATAACTGCATAGAGGAAACTATCCACATGCAGCCCTGGAAAATAGCCTGCCAATGCAACAAACAAAATGGCATTAATAAGCACGCCTGCTATCCAGCCCATTCTGAAAACTCCCTTGCTTCTTTAGTAATTAAATGCCATCCCCAAACGAATCCTCGTCCGAGCCTGGCGACGGTGTCTGGCGCAATGAAGACATCCGCAGTGTAATCGAGCCTGTTTTCGTTTCCGCATCAATCATGAGCTGACGGTCACCCATCACGTTTTCACTTTCAAACTTCAATGATTTTTGGATGCGCTCATCTTTTTCTGAAACATGGCCCATTCCAGTTTCCGGCAGCGTCAGCCGGCCTGCAGTTGTGCGAATCTCTCCTTTTACAGCAAGATCCTGTGGTACATAAAGTTCAATATTTCCCGTCATGGATTCAGCGCGGACCGCCTCGGCCTGATCTCTTTTCGCATCGTATAGCAGATTGCCATTAAACGTCTGCAAATCGGCAAACCGATAGGTTCCGACCATATGAATCGCACCGTTAAACGTATTAAGCTCTGCCCGTTCCCCTTCACAGTCAATCAGGCGGATCGGACCGTTCCCTGTTTCTGCTTCGATCACCGCAATATGGCTGTTTTTCAATTCTATTTTCCCGTTTCCGGAACGGACCTCAAGCTTCTCTGCTTCTACATCCCTCATATCAAATGCACCGTTAAATAGTTTTACCGAAACATCATCCAGTTCCTTTGAAGGAATAAAAAGCGTAATATCTGTTTTCATCAGCTTTAAGCCGACTGAAAGAGACAGTTTATCTTCGCGGGCATAAAAAATGCTGTTTTTCAAAAAGGACTGTTTTGCTTCTTCTTCTGTAGAAACGCCAAATACTTTCACATGGCATTCCGCTTTTACACCTTCGCCATCCCATGGACGGACTGTAACGGATCCATTCGCTGTCTCAAGCTTTAAACGGCGCGGCGTTACATTTTGCTCATGAAAAACATGTGTAAATTCAGTTCCTTTTCCGACAAACGGCATTTCTACATCTTTCAACCGTTTAACAGCTGACTGCATAAACTCGAATAACTTGTCTTTTGACTGAGTAACGGTTTCGGTTGTCGGGCGCTGGCCGGCCATTTTTTGACCGAACTTCTCTAGTTCTTCAAAAAGGCCGCCCAGGTTGAAGCCTTTCGAGCTCTCTTCCTCTTTTTCTGCAGAAGAACGCGTTTCTTTCTCGCTTGAGATGGCGCTGCCCTTCTCTAAGGCTTCAATCAATTTGACTGCTTCATCCGCTGAAATCACTCCGGATTCAACCATTTTTAATATGCGCAGTTTTTCTTCGCTCATCAATGTAAACCTCCCGTTTTTCGTTTCTATTCGTATATACGAACGCTCCATCAAAAGGTTTCATTTTATTCTGCTTTGACAGCCATACGCTCACGATCACGCTCTAAAATTTTCTTCAAATAGTGACCTGTATGTGATTCTTTCGTCGCGGCGATGTCTTCAGGCGTGCCGGATGCTACGATCGTTCCGCCTTTATCGCCTCCTTCAGGGCCAAGGTCAACAAGATAATCGGCCGCCTTAATCACATCAAGGTTGTGCTCAATGACCAGCACCGTATCACCATTATCAACGAGGCGCTGCAGCACTTGAAGAAGCCGGGCAATATCATCGGTATGCAGGCCGGTGGTCGGCTCATCCAAAATATAAAACGAGCGGCCGGTCGAGCGGCGGTGCAGCTCGGATGCCAATTTAACACGCTGCGCTTCCCCGCCGGACAAGGTAGTGGCCGGCTGTCCAAGCGTAATATAGCCGAGGCCGACATCTGCAATGGTTTGAAGCTTCCGGCTGATTTTCGGAATGTTTTCAAAGAACTCAAGCGCATCTTCAACGGTCATTTCAAGCACATCTGAGATGCTTTGGCCTTTGTATTTTACTTCAAGCGTTTCTCGGTTATACCGTTTGCCATGACATACTTCACACGGTACGTATACGTCCGGCAGAAAATGCATTTCAATTTTAATGATGCCGTCTCCCCGGCACGCTTCACAGCGGCCGCCTTTTACGTTAAAGCTGAAACGGCCTTTTTTGTAACCGCGTACCTTCGCTTCGTTTGTCTGTGCGAACACATCCCGAATGTCATCAAAAACACCCGTATAAGTGGCCGGGTTGGAGCGCGGCGTGCGGCCGATCGGCGACTGGTCAATATCAATGACTTTATCGAGCTGATCGATTCCTTTCACTTCTTTGTGGGCGCCTGGACGAGCTTTTGCCCGGTTCAGCTTTTGCGCCAGTGCTTTATAAAGGATCTCGTTAATGAGCGTACTTTTTCCAGAACCCGATACACCTGTTACAGCTGTAAATACGCCGAGCGGGAATTTCGCTTTTACATTTTTTAAATTGTTTTCTTTCGCACCAATGACTTCAACCCAGCGGCCATCCGGCTTACGCCGCTCTTCCGGAAGAGGGATGTATTTGTCGCCCGACAAATACTGGCCGGTGAGTGATTTTTCATTTTTCATTACTTCTTCCGGTGTGCCCGCCGCAATAACCGAACCACCGTGAACACCTGCGCCCGGACCGATATCGATCAAATAGTCGGCTGCAATCATAGTGTCTTCGTCATGCTCAACGACAATAAGGGTGTTGCCAATATCACGCATATTCTGCATGGTGCGAATCAAGCGGTCATTATCACGCTGATGAAGACCGATAGAAGGTTCGTCTAAAATGTACAGTACACCGGTCAGGCGTGAGCCAATTTGAGTGGCGAGCCGAATCCGCTGCGCTTCTCCACCGGAAAGTGTGCCGGCTGCACGGCTTAATGTTAAATAATCAAGGCCGACATCAATTAAAAATCCAAGCCGTTCGCAAATTTCCCGCAGCACAAGGCGGGCGATTTGCATTTCCTTTTCAGTCAGCTCAATATTTTTGAAAAAGTCAGCTGCTTCCTGAATGGAAAAAGCAGTCGTATCAGAAATAGTTAAGTCGTTAATTTTAACGGCCAGGCTTTCTTTTTTCAGCCGCTGCCCTTTACAAGTCGGGCACTTCGATTCACCCATATACTTTTCCATTTGTTCCCGGATATAATCCGAGCTTGTTTCTTTATAGCGGCGCTCTACATTGCTGAGTACACCTTCAAACACGATATGATTGTCCCGGATTTGCCCGAAGTCATTTTCATACCGAAAACGGATGCGGTCCTTTCCAGAACCATTCAAAAGTTTATCCTTATGCTCGTCTGGAAGGTCTTTCCACGCTGTATCCATATCAATCTTATAATGCGTACAAACCGCTTTTAAAAGCTGCGGATAATATTGAGAGCTGATCGGTTCCCATGGAGCAATCGCATTCTCGTTTAAAGACAGGTCTTTATCAGGAACCACTAAATCTGCATCTACTTTTTTCTTCATGCCAAGACCGTCACAGGATGGGCAGGCGCCGAATGGGCTGTTAAATGAAAACATACGTGGTTCCAGTTCCCCAACCGAAAACCCGCAATGCGGGCAGGCATGGTGCTCACTAAACAGCATTTCTTCTTTACCGATCACATCGACGATGACATTTCCTTCACCAAGGCGGAGAGCCGTTTCCATCGAATCTGCCAGACGCGCTTCTACACCTTCTTTTACGACGATCCGGTCAATAATAACTTCAATGGAATGCTTTTTGTTTTTTTCCAGTTCAATCTCTTCTTCTAAATCACGCATGTCTCCATTTACACGCACGCGGACATACCCTTGTCGTTTTATGTCTTCAAATACTTTCGCATGCGTGCCTTTACGGCCGGAGACAATCGGGGCGAGCACTTGAATTTTAGTTCGTTCCTCCAGCTCCATAACCCGGTCGACCATCTGGCCGATCGTCTGGGAAGTAATTTCAATACCATGGATCGGACAGATAGGCCGCCCAACCCGTGCATATAAAAGACGCAGGTAATCATAAATTTCTGTTACGGTTCCTACGGTCGAACGCGGATTGCGGCTCGTTGTTTTCTGATCGATGGAAATCGCCGGTGATAATCCCTCGATAGAGTCGACATCCGGTTTATCCATCTGCCCTAAAAACTGGCGGGCGTAGGCAGACAGTGATTCTACATAACGCCGCTGTCCTTCCGCATAAATGGTATCAAAGGCAAGCGATGATTTTCCTGATCCGGACAAGCCGGTTAATACGACCAGCTGGTCACGTGGAATGGTTATATCAATATTTTTTAGATTATGGGCACGTGCCCCTTTTACAGATATATGATCAATGGCCATGAGGGCACCTCTATTCTGATTTTAATTCAAACAATGCGTCACGAAGCTCGGCAGCACGCTCGAAATCGAGTGCTTTCGCTGCTTCTTTCATTTCCGCTTCTAAGCTCGCAATAAGTTTTTGTCTTTCCTGCTTTGAAATTTTTCGGCCGGTATTCTTTGAAGCGTATGTTTCGGTTTCCTCCGCTGCTTGTGTGGCACGTATCACATCGCGGATATCTTTTTGAATGGTCATTGGCGTAATGCCGTGCTTCTCATTGTACGCTTCTTGAATTTCACGGCGGCGTTTTGTTTCTTCGATCGCTTTTGTCATGGAATCTGTCATTTTATCAGCATACATAATGACTCTTCCTTCGGCATTACGCGCAGCCCGGCCAATGGTTTGAATAAGCGACCGTTCGGAGCGAAGGAACCCTTCTTTATCTGCATCGAGAATAGCCACTAGCGATACTTCCGGGATATCTAGTCCTTCCCGAAGCAAGTTGATTCCGACGAGAACATCATACTTGCCGAGGCGCAAATCGCGGATAATTTCAATTCGCTCAAGTGTTTTAATTTCCGAATGCAAATACTGCACTTTAATGCCGATTTCTTTCAAGTAATCCGTTAAGTCTTCCGACATTTTCTTTGTTAATGTTGTGATCAGTACGCGCTCGTCTTTTTCGATCCGTTCATTGATTTCGCCGAGCAGATCGTCAATCTGCCCTTCGATCGGCCGGACGTCAATGGTTGGGTCAAGCAGGCCAGTCGGGCGAATAATCTGCTGTGTCATTTCTGGCGTTTGCTCAAGCTCATATGGGCCTGGTGTTGCCGATACGTACACAATCTGGTTAATGTGCTCTTCAAATTCCGAAAAAGTAAGAGGCCGGTTATCCTTCGCGGATGGAAGGCGGAACCCATGGTCAACAAGCACCTGCTTGCGCGCCTGGTCGCCATTGTACATGCCGCGCACCTGCGGCAGCGTAACATGGGACTCATCAATGACCATTAAAAAGTCATCTGGAAAATAATCCAATAATGTATAAGGAGTTGAACCCGGCGGACGAAGTGTTAAATGGCGCGAATAGTTTTCAATTCCTGAGCAAAAGCCCATTTCGCGCATCATTTCCAGATCATAGCGGGTCCGCTGTTCTAAACGCTGCGCTTCTAAAAGCTTTTCCTCTGCCCGAAGCTCTGCCAGGCGCTCTTCCAGCTCCTGCTCAATGTTCCCGATGGCAATGTTCATTTTTTCTTCCCGCGTAACGAAGTGGCTGGCCGGGAAAATAGCGGCATGCTCGCGGTCACCCATAATTTCTCCGGTCAAAGCATCCACTTCGCGAATGCGGTCAATTTCATCTCCAAAAAATTCAACACGAATACACCGCTCGTCTCTTGAAGCCGGGAAAATTTCTACTACATCTCCACGAACCCGGAACGTTCCGCGCTTAAAATCAATGTCATTTCGTTCATATTGAATGTCAACAAGGCGCCTAAGCAAATCATTTCTCGGCACCTCCATGCCTGTGCGGAGCGAGATCACCATTTCTTTGTATTCTTCCGGTGAACCGAGGCCGTAAATGCACGACACAGACGCGATAACAATGACATCATCGCGTTCAAATAGGGCCGACGTTGCCGAGTGGCGCAGCTTATCAATTTCATCGTTAATACTGGCATCTTTTTCAATAAATGTATCCGTTTGCGGGACGTACGCCTCCGGCTGATAATAATCGTAGTAACTGACGAAGTATTCCACTGCGTTGTTTGGGAAAAATTCTTTAAACTCACTGTAAAGCTGGCCAGCAAGCGTTTTGTTATGGGCGATGACAAGCGTGGGCTTTTTCACTTCCTGAATCACATTTGAGACAGTAAATGTTTTCCCTGTACCTGTCGCGCCAAGCAGCGTTTGGTGTTTTTTGCCGCTGCGAATGCCTTCGACAAGTTCTACAATGGCTGCCGGCTGGTCGCCCTCTGGTTTATATTTAGAAACTAATTTAAATTCATGCGCCAACGCATTGTCCCCCTGTCTATATCCGTTCTTCTTTCTTTTATACTTCCCATTTTATCATGATCGAAACAAAAAAAGCCAACAAAAAGCACACACCTGTTCGGAATGCGTGTTTTTGCGGCGATAAAAAAACACCGAATCCATTTCGGTGTCAATTCAGCTTTACCTTCAGCCCTTTCATCATTCGGTTGGACAGCCAAAGGCCGGCTGTAATAGAAAAAGCGTCCATTACGATCAATTCCCACGTATGGGTATATCCTTTATAGGCAGATGCGGCAATCAGTGCGACTGTCAAAATAACGCCAAGAAACTGGTTGTATGTTACGCGTGAAAACAGTAAAACAAGCAAAGCCGGCATAAACATTGCCAGAATCAGCTTATCCACCATCATGCCCTCCTAAGTTTTTTCTTTTATCATACTGGATTTTTCTTTTTTCGGAAAGATTGGATTTTATTATGACCGGTTAATAATGCGCTCTGTTAAATCCCGAAGCTCACTGTGCGGCATAAATTTCTCAGCCAGCATATCCGGCATGATATGGTCGATAAAATACTGCACACAATGAAGATCTTGAAATTTTAAAATCGTGTTGAGCGCTTCTTCGTAAATTTCAAAGAAAAGCGGGTCTGGATTTCGTTTTAAAATTTCTCCATACGCTTCATACAGCAAATCCACTTTATCGGCTACTGACAAAATGCGTCCTTCAAGCGTGCTGTCTTTCCCTTCTTTTAAACGCCTAAAATAGGCTTCGTGGAACTCCGGCGGAAATTCCGCTTCAATAAAGCGGCGTGCCATTTTTTCTTCTACCTGCGAAAACAGCTCTTTTAATTCTGTTGTCGCATACTTTACCGGCGTTTTAATATCTCCGGTAAACAACTCTGCATAATCATGGTTGAGTGCTTTTTCATATAAAGACCGCCAGTCCACTGTTGCGCCTTTCATTTCCTCGACTGTGCCTAAAAATTGAGCAATTTTTGTAACCTTGAATGAATGAGCCGCCACATTATGGGTTTGAAATTTAAACTTCCCCGGCAGGCGGTATAAATGCTCAAGATCTGACAGTGTTTTAAAGTATGTATGTACCCCCATGACATCCACTCCTTTTCTAATGAAGAAACCTGTTCATTTTCTGTAAGGTATGATGACTATTGTAACGGCAAATAAACAGAAAAAAAAGAAAAATCCACTCTGTTATGGAACAACAGATGGATTTTTGTATTGAATCCGATTACATTCTCCGAAAAAGTTACTCTTCTACTTTACTTAAACAGCGTTCACATTCCGTATGGTACGACTCATGCTGCTCTGTTATCTGTGCCCCGCACTGGCAGCACTCTTTCCCTGGGATATTACGGTAAAATTCTAACGGCATCATGTTTATGTCCCCCTTCTGATTTTTGGTTGATGTGTTGCTGTACGTTTATTGTATTATAACAGATATAATAAGTCAACATGTGTTATATAATAAATTCGTTTTTGAGATAAAAAAACCGCCCTTCGAAAAGGGCGTTTAATCAGAAAACACAGAGTCATCCAGATATTCTTTTTCTTCGGGCGCAAACAGCAGGCCAAGCTCATGGTGTTCATTTTCATAAATAGAGCCTTGCGTAAATCGAACCTGCCCGTTTGTGCCAATCACTTCAAGCTTGCAATAAGCAGCATTTTTCTGCAGCGCTTTATAAAATTCTGTTTCTGTCCCTACCGGTATCCCGTTGACTTTTGTGATAATTTCACCAATCATCAGTCCCATCTTTCGAGCAGGTGCTCCCGGCAGAACACCCACTACCATGATTCCTTTCGGCTGGGTTGTAAAAAAGTACGGACGGTGCTTTTCATAGCTGAAATGACGGCGGGTAATCGCTATACGTGCAATAGCCGCAAATAAAACAGCGCCCGCGGACAGCTGCCATACCCAATAAGACCCTGCCGCAATAAGCAATGCCAGAGCACCGGCCCGAATAACACTTTTACCCGTCGCCTGTACGGCCAGCGCTGGAAGTGTACTGCGCACAGTCATCGAAAAGCCGACTAGAAACGGAAATAAGATCAGGTAGTAATGCTCGGCGCCAATCGGGATCACCGGCCACCAATCCGCAAATGATTCAAGCGGGCGGACTCCTGGAACCGGGAGAAATACTGGAACAAGCCAAAGGCGCCGCGCCAGATGAACCGCCGTTTTCTGTCCGCGCTTACTCATCTCCAGGCGCGGCGACGTTCCCTGATAACCGCGCTTATGAATAAGCACCCCTTCGGCTATTACCAGAAGTGCCGTGATAAGGGCTAGAATAGATAAAATGCTTTCTATTTTCAAAGGTTCATAGGAAATAAATGAATATCCCGCGTAATCGGCCAGAACAAATACAGCATAAGCGGCTGTTAAGGTCCAGGCAGGCGACAGCAGAAAAAAGCCGCCAATACTGAAGATAATAAACAGCGCTGCCATAAAGCTGAGCAGGTCAGCCGGTAAAGCCAGGCCAAGACCAAGAGAAATAATAGACAGCACGAGACCTACTGCCAGGCTCGATGGCAAAATAAACCGGATTTCTTGATATATATCATATACGCGTGTGCCGAAGTCCTTGCGTTCACGCGTGACGCGAAACATGCCGACTACAAAAGCCAGAACAAATGAAAAATAAAAGACAGGGTGAAGCAATAATCTTCCTGCAGCCGTAATAAGCTGCATGAGCCAGTCCAAAGCCATAAAAGTCCCTCCAGAGCGTTGCACAAAAGTCTTTCTCTCTATTATTGTATCAGAAAGCTTCTGCAATCGTTAACAGACTTATGGCGCTTTTTCATCAAGCTTCGCTGAGCGCCTTTTTAAACTGACCGATAATGTCTTCTGCTTCTTCAATACCAATTGAAATACGAACGGTTTTCTCAGAAACACCGACGGCTGCTTTTTCTTCTGCATTAAGTGAACGGTGGGAAGTGCCAAATGGCCATGAAACGGACGTTTCTACACCGGCAAGCGACGGAACAATCCCGATCCAGCCAAGTGAGCGGAAGAAAGCAAATTCGTCTGTATCTTTCGCCAGGTCAATCGTAACGATCGCTCCATTCCCCTGCTCAGATACGCCTTTTGGATAAAAAACTTTTTCTACTTTTGCATGAGTACGGAGCCAGTCTGCCACTTTCTCTGCATTGGCAGACTGGCGCTCCATCCGCAGGCCAAGCGTTTTGGCTCCTCGGCATGCGAGCCATGATTCAAACGGGCTTAAGTTCATGCCAATGTTCACAACACGGCTTCTCGCTGCTTGTATGTATTCTTCCTTTCCAACTACAACACCTGCTGACACGTCACTGTGTCCACCGATATATTTTGTCGCTGAGTGAACAACGAGATCCGCACCTAACTCGTAAGGCTTGATTAAAAACGGAGTGGCAAACGTATTATCTACCATTAAAACAAGTTCTTTTTTCTTGGCAAGAGCCGATACTTCTGCTATATTCTCAACACGCAAAAATGGGTTTGTAATTGATTCTGTATACAGCATAACCGTTTCCGGGCGTATGGCCGCTTCCACAGCTGACAAGTCTTCAAAATCTACAAACGAAGTTCCAATGCCCATACGCGACAGCTCTTCTTTCATCGTATAAAACGTGCCGCCGTATACATCCTGTGCTGCAACGATATGATCGCCGCTTTTGGCTACAGCCAGAACTGCAGCTGTAATCGCCCCAAGGCCGGATGACGCTGCTACTCCCTCTGGTGCTCCTTCAAGACGTGCTGTAATATTGGCCAGTTCATCTGCATTGGGATTGCCGACACGTGTATACAGATAAGGGGATTCCCCATTATAATAGCCTTCCATTTCTTCCAAACTGTTAAATGCAAACACAGATGTCTGGTAAATCGGTGTCACTTTGCTTTGAATATTTTTCGGCAGCTTTTCGCCATGTAATGCTTTTGTGTTAAAAGAATCCATTGTTGTCCACTCCTTTTCATCTGTCCATTATATTCCGAAAATTGCACAAAAACAATCCGCCCTAACATGAGCGGATTAGCGGATTAACTCTTTCATCATCGGTTCATCCATCGGACCCACGATTTTTTGAGATACCGTGCCTTCTTCATCGAGCACGTATGTAGTAGGGATTGTATACACATCATACTCCTCTGTCACTGCACCGCTTTCGTCGAGCAGCACAGGAAACGTGATATCGTATTGATGGGCAAAATCCTTCGCTTTAGACGCACTTTCTTCTATATTAACCGCTAGAATCTCAACATTGTCCGCCTTTTCCTCATAAAAGGCCTGCATGTGAGGCATTTCGTCTTTGCACGGCGGGCACCATGTTGCCCAGAAATTCAAAAACACTTTCTTCCCTTTGTAATCTGACAGCTTCACCTTTTCCCCATCTATTGTTTCCAAATGGAAATCTGGTGCTTTCTCTCCGATCGCAATACCGTTTTTATCGTTTGTCACGGCCATACCTTTTTCACCGATATCCGTTACGTCTTTACGATCTTCATACAACTGAAAGCTGGCCAGCCCTATTAAAAGAATCAGCAGTACGATGCCTAGCCATTTCTTGCGCATATGCGTCTCCTCCAGCAGGTTATGATGATTCCTCACTCCTTCCATCATATCATATGACCGCTTTCCTCCACTTATCTGCAAACAGTAGAAAAACAAAAAAAGCCGCTATAAAGCGGCTTTCCTTCATTAAAATCCCCAGCCAACATATGCTGCGCCCACGATAATAAGTAGAATAAACAATACGACTACAAGCGCGAATCCGCTGCCGTACCCGTTTTCTTTGTATTCGCCCATGTTTCTCCACCTCCCTGTCCGTTACACTTACAGCGTATGCACAAAGGAAGAAGCCGGAAGGGCAAGCCGCCTAGATAAAGAAAAAAGTGCTCGCCCCCTCCTGCTTTTGGGCAGGGAAGACAAGCACTTTTTCTTACAGGTCAATATATTGAGCCGGGTCAACAGCGTTTTCTTTACCTAATGTCCAAGGACCTTTATGAATTTCAAAATGAAGATGCTGTCCGTAAGAACGGCCTGTGTTACCCATGTAGCCAATCACCTGGCCTTTTGATACGCTGCCGCCTTGTACAACACGCTCAGACATATGAGCATAAACGGTCGTATATACTTGTCCATTAATAGAATGCGAGATAAAAACCGCATTTCCATACGAATCTGAATAATAAGAACGGCTCACTACACCATCTGCAGCGGCTACGATCGGCACACTTTCGCTGTTCGCAATATCTATGCCTTTATGATCGCCAAGTGAACGAATACCGAACCCTGATGTAAAGGTTCCCTCGGCCGGGCGCATAAACATGCCGCCTGTATCAGCTGGAGTAGCGTTTGAACGAGCCTCCTGCTTTGGCTCAGCTGCTGAAGCTGACTGCTGTTCTTGAGCAGCCGGGGCTGATGAAGAAGCAGAGGCCGCTTTTGAAGCAGCTGCTTTTGCTGCCGCAGCGGCAGCGGCTTCCTGCTTAGCTTTCTTTTTCGCCGCTTCTTCTGCTAAACGTTTCTGCTCAGCAATACGGGCTTGTTCCGCTTTGATGGCTGCTTGAATCGAAGCTTCCTGCGCGCTTAGCAGGCTTTGTTCTTCTTCAAGGCTGAGCTTTTGCTCATGCGCTTCATGCTCATCCGCGACAAGGCCTTTCATCACTTCATTTTTCGCTGCACGCTGTTTTTCCAGCTTAGCTTTCATTGTTTGCAAGTCTGCCAGCATATCTTCCAAGCTTGCAAGCTCTTCTTTTACTTTTTGTTCATTGGCCTCAAGCTGTTTTTTGTCCCGTTCCTGCTCCTGCAAAATCTCTTTATCTGCATTTACAAGCGCCGTAACGGCTGTTGCACGGCTGACAAAATCACTGAAGCTTTCTGCTCCAAGCAGTACTTCTATGTAGCTGGCCGATCCGCCGCTTTGCTGAATCGAGCGGGCGCGGTCTTCTAATACTTTTGTACGCTCGGCAATACGAATCTTTAACTCTTCGATTTCCGCTCTTAAGCGTTCAATTTCTGCTTTTGTATCGGCAATTTCCTGCTCTTTCGCCCGGATCTTTGACTCGGAATCTGTAATCGCCCCATCCAGCTTACGGATTTCCGCATTTACACTGTCCTGCTCCTGCTGAAGATTGGAAATGGCTTCC
This sequence comes from Domibacillus sp. DTU_2020_1001157_1_SI_ALB_TIR_016, assembly GCF_032341995.1. Classification (NCBI taxonomy): domain Bacteria; kingdom Bacillati; phylum Bacillota; class Bacilli; order Caryophanales; family Bacillaceae; genus Domibacillus; species Domibacillus sp. DTU_2020_1001157_1_SI_ALB_TIR_016. The sequence continues at coordinate 648,742 of NZ_CP135439.1, read as the reverse complement.
TCTTTTTTATTGATATTTTGTTCAAGACCGGATTTTTGTGACTGAATTTGCTGCTGGCGCTTTTGCAAATCAGATAAGCTTTCTGCTGAAGCGCCTCCCGTAAAACTGAATCCAATGGACGCTGCCACCGCAAGCGCCACGTACGATTTTCTTTTCAACGAATTGACCCCTCTCATCCCTGTATGCTTGTTTTATATTTTCAAAAATCGTCTGACAGAAAGGAAGCTGCCCCATATTCCGATAAACACAGCCATCACCAGCATGAGTGCTGTGACCGGCAGTACAAGTGGAAGATAGTCGATAAATTCTACCAGCTGCGCTGCAAGTTTTGCAGAAAGGGCCTGCTCCACATAATAGTATCCAACTGCAATCGCTGCGATCGGAAGAATAGAGCCAAGCAGTCCGATCCACAGTCCTTCTAACAGAAACGGCCAGCGGATAAACCAGTTTGTCGCTCCAACGAGTTTCATAATCTCAATTTCTTTCCGACGGGCAAAAATAGTAATTTTAATTGTATTGGAGATTAAAAACATCGCAGTAAACAGAAGGCCTGCTACGAGGACAGCCCCGACATTGCGCGCTGTTTTCATAAAGCTGAACAGGTTTTTCACTTCTTCTTCTCCATACACCGCTTTTTCTGTTTGGGCGAACTGCTCAATTTTCCGTGCCACGTCCGGTGTATCCTGCGGACGCGCTGTTTTCACAATATAAACGTCATACAGCGGATTGCTTTGTTCAAAGAGCGCATAATCATTGCCCATATCTTTAATCAAGTTTTGCAGTTCCTGCTCCTTGGACGAATATGCAATACTTTCAACTTCTGGCAGACTGCTAATCTGTTTCTTTAATTGCTCTTTTTCAGCTTCTGTCGTATCAAGCTTTATATGAACACGAACTTCTACATCATTTTCAATATCCGTTCCCGCTTTGTTTAAATTCAGCATAATCACTAGAAAAATGCCGGTTAACAAAAGCGTCACTGTGACCGCTGAAACAGCGGCAAACGTCATCCAGCCGTTCCGCCGGAGATTCTTAAAGCTTTCCCTGAAATGGCGGCGCAAGGTTCTAGGCTTCATACCCATAATCACCCCGCTGTTCATCACGGACAATCCGTCCGTTTTCAATCGCAATAACCCGGCGCCGAAGCGTATTGACGATATCTTTATTGTGCGTCGCCATCACGATCGTCGTGCCGCGTTCGTTAATTCTGTCAAAAAGGCGCATAATGTCCCAGGATGTGTCCGGATCAAGATTCCCGGTTGGCTCATCCGCGATAACCACCTTCGGATTGTTGACGATCGAACGGGCAACGGCCACCCGCTGCTGTTCCCCGCCGGACAATTCGGTCGGCAGCATGCGCGCTTTATGCTTCAGCCCGACCAAATCCAATACTTCCAGCACTCTCTTTCGGATTACTGCGGGTTCTTCTTCAATGACTTCAAGTGCAAAGGCCACATTTTCGTATACAGTGAGAAGCGGCAAAAGCTTAAAATCCTGAAAGACAACGCCGACTTTGCGGCGCAGCGCAGGCACCGACCGCCTCTTTAGGGTGGCGGTGTTCATCCCGCCGACCGTTACGATTCCGCCGGTCGGCTTTTCTTCACGATAGATTAATTTAATAAACGTCGATTTTCCGGCACCGCTCGGACCGACAATGTAAACAAATTCACCTTGCTTAATTGTGACGTCAACGCTTGACAGCGCTGTGACCCCATTTGGGTATTTTTTCGTCACGCCTTTCATGTCAATCATTTCATCACCTGGTTTCGTTAATTCGGGCGGCTTATATACCCGCTCCGCCTGTCCACAAAACATTATAGCACTGTTTGTTTTGTCACAATGAAAAGAATATGTTACAGATTCTTTTCATTTTGTAACATTTTTCGACACAAAAGCGCACTAAAAAAAGCGCTTATTGAATAAGCGCATTTGGTGTCTGAAAGATAATGGGATGGAATTGTGTATATTAAAAGACGGCCCCGGTTCTTTCAATTTTTACTTTTGTTTCCACTTTTATATCCATATCGGGATATACTTCTCCCCAGTCGAGCTTTTTAAAGGCGTCTGGATCTTTCGCTATAATTCTTCGTCCAATACCTAATGTGTCCGAATTGGCCTCCTGCATTTTTTGGACCGTTTGCTGAAACAGCTTTTCCGCTTCTTCTGTCAGCTGCTGGTTTAAGCTTTTCACCACCTTTTCTTTTTCTAAGTGATCCGGAGGATACTCGATTACCTGTACCTCCATATCTACAGACACGGTTGCCGTTGGGTTTCCATTTTTCGGCACATTCACTTTCAGCTTTGCTTTTGAATCTATAACCATGACCGAGATATCTTCCCCTCCCTCTACACGGAATGTAAGAGGCAGCTCCTGCTGTGCCTGATTTACCATGATTAAAAATGATGAGGTTTCTTTCGCTGTCAGCTCTCCGCTCATCGATCGCCCGTTAAATAGCGCGCTTCCATTTATCTCAGCTGCCCTCTGCTCTTCATTATAGGAAATAAGAGGAATCAAACCATCGCTTCCCTCGTCTAAAAGAAGGTTACAGGCCAGCTGCATATTTGTGACGGGAATAGCTGATTCCTGTTCAGCTGTTTCAATTAACTTAAAAAAATAATCGCTGTAAAGCGTCTGTCCCTTGAAATCCTTCTGAAAAAATTCATCCGCCCGCCCATCTACCACTAAAAGTTTGGCGTTTAAGGGGCTCACAGGGTTACGGAAGTAGGCATCCAGAAGAGAATATAAATCATTTTGCGCACTTTCTTTGCCGACCATTAATACACTTAATTTGGAGATGTCGAGTGCACCGTCAATGCCGCGGTCCATCTTATACGCCACGTCCCGAACCGTCTGCCCTTTTTCTGACATGATTAAGCTTTGCGCAGCCTGCATGGTCTGGCCTTCGGTTCCGCCCCCTCCACTGGTGGTCCCTTGATTTTCCTGGGGAATTTCGACCGTCAGCGTCAGATTGTTTTCTTCTTCCCTGTCGATGCCTACGCCAAATATTAAATTCAGATCTTTAATTGATTTTTGATCCCAGCATCCCGCTAAAAGCAGAGAAAGAGGAATGATGGTCCACCATTTTCTCATCCTGTACCCTCCCGTTTTCTTCTGATAATAGCCACAAGGAGTAAAAACAACGGAATAACAAATAGAAAAACAGTGGTAGCTGTTCCAATGATTCTGCCGAGGGTTTTGATGGCCTCTGCATTACTCGTATAAACAGCCAGCGGTACAATTAATGCGCCTAAAACGTAAATAGACTTCTTATGGTGCTTTGCATTCACGACTTTAGCGGCACCCATTCCTGCTACATATAGGTAGCTCATAAAAGTAGTAATAGAAACAACAGCCCAAAGAGAAAGAAAAATAAGATCCAGCCGTTCTACAATGCCGAGCTCAATCGATTTAATCATATACAGAACCGGCTCGGGTACATGTGTTAACTTGGTGGTACTAAAGTAGGCAAATGCACAAAGCGCCAGCAATGTATAAATAACCGTAACAACCAGGCTTGCTCCTGCAGCAGCCTGCCATTTTTTCTTGTTTTCCGCTTGCGTAAATGGAAAAAGCCAAAGCAGAACCTCAATGCCGTTTAAGGCAAAAAGAGCTTGCTGGGAGCCTGATAAAATGGCTTTGAAACCGGAAGAACCAATCGGAAACAAATAGTACACGTTTAAGTAATTCCACATTAAAAGAAAGACCAGGAGCACACCGATAAGCAAAAAAGACATCAATACGTGAAACCGTGCAATCACGCGCACATCTTCCTGAACCAAATAAATGGTCAGGGCTGTGATAATGACCGCAAAAACAACGGACGGTGTACGAGGAAATGCCCAGTCTGCTGTAATGGAAAGAAAAACTGCTAAGACTTGGCTGGCGACCATGAAAAAAAAGAGCGTATAAAGGGTGACAATAATGATACTAAAAACGCGGCCAATAAGGAGCGGCGAAAAATCAGCCAATGTCTTTTCAGGGAAACGACAAGCCAATAGCCATATCACAAAAATACCTATTTGTATGAAAAGACCGGCCAGCAAAACCGACAGCCAGCCATCTTTTCCGGCAGCTTGGTGAACTTCATATGGAAGAGTTAAGATTCCTACTCCTACCTGGGTTTGCAGCAGGAAAAAAAAGAGCTGCCAGGTCGAAATGCTCGCTCCTCTTTTCACTTTTCCACCCACTGTCTTCCTTTTTTCTGTCTTTTCAGCGTCTGCGGTTTGCTGTCATATGGCCGCTTTCCTAATTTCCACCACGTTTTCCTTATAAAAACATCCTTTAAATCCTTTACTCGAAGTGGCGCAAGCGGTGAAAAATACGGCATACCGAGAGAGGTCATCTTGCACAAATGAATTAAGAGGATCATAAGCGCAAACACAATACCGAAGAATCCAAACAGGGAGGCCGACATCATAAAAGGAAACCTGAGAAGGCGAATGGCTGTGTTCATTTCGATTGAAGGAACCACATAAGAAGAAATGGCGGTCAAGGCTACAATAATGATTGTAAAGTTCGAGACGAGCCCTGCACTTACGACCGCATCCCCTATCACAAGACCACCGACAATCCCGATTGTCTGTCCAATCGGCGTCGGCAGCCGAATCCCCGCTTCCCGGATTAATTCAATGGTCAGCTCCATAAACAGAGCTTCTATTAAAGCTGGATACGGGACCTGTTCCACGGAGCCCTTTAGCTGCAAAACTAAGTCCCTCGGCACGATTTCCGAGTGAAAGCTGACGACTGAGATATAGAAAGCCGGCAGAAGAATCGCAAAGAAAAAGGAAAACAAGCGGATCATTCGATAAAAAGAACCGGCAAGCGACCGTGACGTATAATCATCCGGCGATTGGTAAAAGGAAAAAAAGGAAACGGGCCCAATCAAGCAGGTTGGACCGCCGTTTATGAAAACGGCAATACGGCCTTCCAGCAAATTGCCCGCGACCCGGTCCGGCCTTTCCGTATTCAGCAGCTGCGGAAAAGGGGACAGCGTGGAATCTTCAATCAATTCTTCGATTTGTCCTGAATTGTAAATGAGCTCTGCATCAATGGCTTCCAGCCTTTTCTTCATTCTCTGGACAAGTTCTGGATTGGCAATGTCTTTCTCATACATAATCGCCAGTAAATGATTGGCTCTGTTGCCTATTTCCAGATATTCAACCACCAGCCCTTTACTTTCAATCCGTTTGCGGACCAAGAAAATATTAACTGAAATATCTTCAACAAAGCCGTCATGAGGACCGCGCACCACTTTTTCATTCATTGGCTCCTCAATGGCGCGCCCTGCATCTCTTTCTGTTCTGCAAAGCAGACAAGCTGGATTACCTTCTATAAATAGCAGGGTCTTCCCTCTTAATAACCCTTTTAATGCATCATTATGATCTGCCGCTTCTTCATACTCGATCACCGTTAAGGCCGCTTCCGGCTTTTTTGAACCATTTTCTTTTAATGGCTGAAGAACATGATTTTCAACTTTGACCGCTTCAACCATCGTTTCCATATAGATAACGATTCCCTGTACCTTACCGTAAGAAAATGTTCTTTGTTTTATATCACTTGATTCAGTCAGTGCTGTGATTGCGGCTGCATTTTCGGATGCTGATTTTCCAAATACACCGCCTTTATCCTGCCGCCAAAATGGCATAATGCCACGCCCCTTTTTTCAGTAGGATGAGGCAAAACCAGTATTTTATGCATAAAAAAGAACCAGCATATGCCGGTTCCGCATTTTAGTGTTATTTTTTTTCAGCCAGCCAGGCAGCCACTGCTTCCGCCTCTTCGCCTTCTACTACATTTTTCGGCATCTGCCCCTGTCCGTTTTCAATCACGTTTAAAATTTCTTCTTTGCTCATCTTCGCTCCAATATTGCTCAGCTCCGGCCCAAATGCGCCTTCAAGATTTTCGCCGTGGCAGCTTAAGCAGCTTTGCGTATACACTTCTTCACCGGCCGAAGCTGTTGTTTCACCTGTTCCTTCATCTGTGGACGGTGTTTGTTCTTCTGTTTCTTCGACCGCTGCATCTTCTCCGCCGCCGCATGCAGCCAGTGCCAGAGATGAGCCAAGCATCAATGTCAGCAGTGACTTTTTCCATTTCATTTGCTGTTCCCCCTTCTCTCGATAAAAACTCACCGTAAGTATACCAAACTCGGCAGCCTATGACGAAAAAGCAGGTTGCATTCCCGGCTTTTCATCAAGGCAAGCGTGTATATATACCGGGGTTTTCTTACAGTTACGTCATTGGAGGAACTTGAAGGCGGTCGTCAAACAAATCAACGGTCAGCTGACCAGTTGAATCCACTTGCCCAAGAAAAACGTTATCAACGGTTACTCCCTGCTTCTGGAGCTCTTCATGAAGCCATCCTCTATTTAACCGGAGAGCGGCAAGCGACTCGTCAAGAATACGGCCATCCATGATAACAGTCTGCGGTTCTTTTTCCGGACGGACCGAAAGTCCCAGCATCGCAGGTGTTAACGGCTGGTTTTCTTTTTTTAGCAAGACACTTAAATCCCCTGATGCTTCTAATACCGCAAACTCTACATCTGCGGCTTGAAACACATTTTTTTGCCGCAGAAGTTCGGAAAGCTCATCAATGGTGTACCGTTCTTTTCTTAAATTTTCTTCCAGTATTTTTCCTTCTTTAATAAAAACGACACCTTTTCCCTCCACAAAACTGCGGAACTTCCGGCTCTTCAATGAAATATAACCCGTTAAAAATGGAATCACGGTAAACACAGCAAGACCAACCACTCCGTGGACCACATCCCGTTCCAGCCCCATAATGACTTCCCCGCCAATACTTCCGATGGTGATACCTGCTACATATTCAAAGAAAGACAGCTGGGCCAGCTGCTTTTTCCCCAAAATTTTTGTGATAAGAAACAACACTACTGTAAACAGTACGGCGCGAAAGGTAACATCTAACCAATCCGGCATGGCTGTACCTCCTTTTTCGCCATTCTTAATACGTCTCTAACCGTTTTTGTATATCGTCTGCTGCTTCCCTGACAGCCAGGATCGCATCATACAGCTCCTCTTTGGAATCTTCCCGCTTTGACAGCATGATAAGTGTTGAAAGGCTTGACTGGATGCTTCTTAAGCTGGCCAGGCATTGATCCATTTCACTTGTTACTTTCATTCCCCTTCAGCCTCAATCGATACGGCGTGGGCAATACATGGAATGGACTCACCCTGCTGGTACGTAAGCGGCGATAAAAGGGCGCCGGTTGCCACAACGAGCATTCGGTTGATTTTTCCTTTTCTCATCTCGTTCAATAAATGGCCGTACGCGACTACAGCTGAACAGCCCGGGCCGCTGCCGCCTGAATAAACCGGCTGGCTTTCATTGTAAATCATAATGCCGCAGTCTTTATACTGCTCTTCCTTAACAGGCGTGCCATTTTTCTTGAATAAGTCCATGGAAACAGAATGGCCGATTCGGCCCAAATCACCGGTTACAATTAAGTCGTAATACGAAGGATCAACGCCGCGGTCCTTTAAATGCGCTTCAATGGTATCGACTGCGGCCGGAGCCATCGCACCGCCCATATTAAACGGATCGGTCAGGCCCATATCGATCACTTTGCCGATCGTTGCAGAAGTCACCCTCGGGCCGCTTCCTTCATTTCCTAAAAGTGCCGCTCCCGCTCCCGTTATGGTCCATTGAGACGTCGGCGGCTTTTGACCGCCATATTCCGTTGGATAGCGGAACTGTTTTTCAACAGCCGCATTATGGCTTGAAGCACCGGCGATCACATAATTCGCACCGCCTGCATTGATAATCATTGCGCCCAGCGCCAGTCCTTCCATCGAAGTGGCACAGGCGCTGAACAAGCCAAGATACGGTGCGCCAATCGACCGGCTCGCCAGGCTTGTCGGCGTGATCTGGTTAATTAAGTCGCCGCCTAAAATATATTGCACCTGCTCTTTATGGCGTCTTCCTTTTGCCAGTGCGGTTTCACACGCCTGCTCAAACAGGAGCCGGTGGGCTTTTTCATAAGAATCTTCCCCAAGCCATAAATCCTCGTGCAGCATGTCAAAATCATCCGCCAGTGGGCCTTTTCCTTCAAACGGACCGCCTATGGTTCCTGTTGCTACAATCACCGGTTTTTGGTCAAACACCCACGTGCGCTGCCCCATCTGCATCACAAACCACCCCATTGAATCAATAAAATTTTAATAGTGGCGACGATAAAAGCTGAAAACACCCCAAATAAAATAACCGATCCTGCCAGCTTAAACATATTGCCGCCGACCCCAAGCACAAATCCTTCTGAACGGTGCTCGATGGCAGCTGAAATCACCGCGTTGCCAAATCCGGTCAGCGGTACAGCAGAGCCGGCTCCCGCAAATTGAGCGATCCTGTCATAAACGCCAAACCCGGTCAGGAGCATGGCGATAAAAATCATCGTGCCGGCTGTCGGGTTCCCGGCTGTCTGCTCCGTAAAGTTAAAAAAGAAAATATAAAAGTATTGAATGGCCTGGCCGACTACACAAATAAGACCGCCGACTAAAAAAGCACGCAGGCAGTTTTGCGCAACCGGACGTTTTGCTTCCCGCTTTTTCTGCAGCTTTTGATACGCTGTCTGTTCTTGTGTTAAATTTTTTTGTTTTGCCATGTTGTCACGTCCTTCTCTGTTGCTGTCACATTTTTTTGCTTGAACATAGATAGCGTGACAAAAAAAAGCCATATTTATTCATCCAAGAAGTAACAGGACAAACGGAGAGAAAGTTGGGGCACGATATAGCTGTAAAGAAACGGAGGGGTGTAAATGTCAAAGTGGAGCCGGCTGCCGATGGCATGCCTCATCCTTTATTTTTTAAGCGCCATGCCTGTTTCCGCGGAACAGCGCGTTACGGAGGAAAGAGCAGCATATTACGAAAAAATGGAGCGGCAGACGCTGCTGCCGTGGTATTATTTAGCCGCTGTTGACCAATTCGAGCGGAATATTCAAGTAGTCCGCGATGACCTGCCTGACCGAACCGGCACAATCAGCATTCATTTTCCGCGCAGCACCTGGGCTGGACGGCTGAACCCGCTGAAAAAAACAACGACACCCGCTGTGATTTCTTTTTTTAGCGGCCGCGGGCTTGATGGCGATCAGGACGGAAAAGCCGATCCAAATGATCCAGATGATGTGTTGTTTACAATGGCGACCCTGTTAACGAAAAACGGCTATCTGGAATCGGATATTAAAAAAGCATTGAAGGATTATTATAAAAAAGACGCATCAGTGAAACAGATCATGACGATTGCCGCTTTGTACCGCCACTTCGATACAATTGAGCTGGATGGCCATGCTTTCCCTCTTCCTTTAGGGTATAACTACAGCTACCGCAGCACGTGGGGGGACAAACGCGGCTGGGGCGGGCGCCGGATGCATGAAGGAACTGATTTGTTTGCTTCTTATGGTGTCCCTGTGCGGGCTACCACATACGGGATCATTGAAATAAAAGGATGGAATGAATACGGCGGCTGGCGGGTCGGCATCCGAGATGTCCATAATGTGTACCATTATTTTGCCCATCTGTCCGGCTTTGAAAAAGGAATAAAAGAAGGCATGATTGTTAAACCAGGCACGGTTGTCGGTTACGTCGGCAGCTCCGGCTATGGTAAGCCAGGCACAGCCGGCAAGTTTCCGCCTCATCTTCATTACGGGATGTACAAATATAACGGCCGGATGGAATGGGCATTTGACCCGTACCCGTCTCTTTCCCACTGGGAACAGGCGGAAAAAGCTGAGAAAAAGTCGAATTAACAAAAAAACCACCGAACCGAATGGGTTCTGGTGGTTTGTTTCTTTTTACAGGCGGGAGCGAAGGTACGCATTAATAAATGCGTCTAGATCGCCATCCATAACCGCTTGGATGTTTCCTGTTTCCTCACTTGTCCGGTGGTCTTTTACCATGGAATACGGATGGAATACATACGAGCGAATCTGGCTTCCCCAGCCGATTTCTTTTTGTTCACCGCGGATTTCAGCAAGCTCTGCTTCCTGCTCCTCTAAGCGGCGCTGATACAATTTCCCTTTGAGCATTTTCATCGCATGCTCACGGTTTTTAATTTGCGAACGCTCTGTCTGGCACGTGACCACAACGCCTGTCGGGATGTGGGTAATCCGGACAGCGGAATCGGTTGTATTGATGTGCTGACCGCCGGCGCCGCTTGCCCGGTACGTATCGATTTTCAAATCTTCTGTCCGGATTTCGATTTCGATTTCTTCATTAAATTCCGGCATGACTTCACACGACACAAAAGAGGTGTGGCGGCGGCCTGATGAATCAAATGGTGAAATCCGCACAAGGCGGTGAACGCCTTTTTCCGCTTTTAAATAGCCGTAGGCGTTATGGCCTTTAATAAGCAGCGTTACACTTTTAACGCCAGCTTCATCGCCCGGCAGGTAATCAATTGTTTCCACTTTAAAGCCGCGCTTTTCTGCCCAGCGTGTGTACATCCGCAGCAGAAGTGATGCCCAGTCCTGTGACTCAGTTCCGCCGGCACCCGGGTGAAGCTCTAAAATGGCATTGTTTTTATCATGCTGTTCGCTCAGCAAAAGCTGAAGCTCAAAATTTTCAAGACGCGTTTGAAATTCTTTCGTTTCATTCGCAAGCTCTTCATGCAAATCCGCGTCGTTTTCTTCTTTTAGCAGCTCGTGGGTCATTTCAAGATTTTCCTGTGTTTCTACTAAATCTTTATATTCGTTCACAAGCTCTTTGAGCGCATTTGATTCGTTAATAACCGTCTGCGCGCCCTGCTGGTCGTTCCAGAAATCAGGGTCAAGCATGCGGTCTTCAAGCTCTGCCATTCGTGCCTCTTTGTTTTCTAAGTCAAAGAGACCCCCTGAAGTCCGCCAATTTCTCGGCTGAATTGTCAAGCGTGTTGCGAATTTCAAATAGTTCCATCTAGTCCACCTCTAAATAAATTTGATAAAAGAGCCTGGGTGCGGCTAAACCGCACCTTTTACTCTTGAAGTCCGTGACAGTTTTTATACTTTTTGCCGCTGCCGCATGGGCATAGCTCATTGCGTCCGATTTCCGGCGCTTTACGGAGCGGTTTTTTCTTCTTCGGTGCTTCTTCTTCTTTCGGATTAACCGCCTGGCCTTTTGCTACTTCCTGGCGCTCAAGGTTGCTGCGGATTTCCGCTTTCATGACATACTTGGCGGCTTCTTCGTTGATGGCAGCAATCATCTGCTCAAACATGGCAAAGCCTTCGTTTTGATACTCGCGAAGCGGATCAATCTGTCCGTAAGCACGCAGGTGAATCCCCTGCCGAAGCTGATCCATCGCATCAATATGATTGATCCATTTTGAATCGACGGCACGAAGCAGTACAACTTTTTCAAATTCACGCATTTGCTCGGCGCCAAGCTGTGCTTCACGCTCATTGTAGCGTTCCGTGACTTTGTCGGAAATAATGCGGCTGATTGTATCCAGGTCCTGGCCGCGAAGTTCATCCGCTGATACCGCTCCCTCTTCAAGCAGGTTCGCGTTTACCGTGTCGGCAATGCCTTCTGCGTCATACGGCTCGGCCGCTTCTTCATCGTTCGCATGTGCCGCAATCGTCGCCGCGATTGTTTTGGTCACCATTTCTTCTAAAATGCTGCGCAGGTTTTCTGCTTCGAGCACTTCGTCACGCTGCTTGTAAATGATTTCACGCTGCTGGCGTAATACATCATCATATTCAAGAAGACGTTTCCGTGCGTCAAAGTTATTGCCTTCTACGCGTTTTTGCGCAGATTCAACCGCCCGGGATACCATCTTGCTTTGAATAGGCTGAGTGTCGTCCATGCCAAGCTTGGCCATCATCGACTTCATGTTATCCGATCCGAAGCGGCGCATCAATTCATCTTCCATTGACAGATAAAACTGGGTGACACCCGGGTCGCCCTGACGGCCGGAGCGTCCGCGAAGCTGATTGTCAATCCGGCGTGATTCATGGCGCTCCGTTCCAATAACAGCCAGTCCGCCAAGCTCTTTGACGCCTTCACCGAGTTTGATATCGGTTCCGCGTCCAGCCATGTTAGTTGCAATCGTCACAGCACCCGGCTGTCCGGCATCCTGAATGATTTCTGCTTCCCGCTCGTGGTTTTTCGCATTCAGTACGTTGTGCGGAACGCCTCTTTTCGTTAAGTGGGCTGAAATAAGCTCAGATGTTTCGATCGCCACTGTCCCGACTAGAACCGGCTGTTTTTTCTGGTAGCGCTCATGGATATCTTCCACAACAGCCATAAATTTTCCGTTCATCGTTGCATAAATTAAATCGGCGCGGTCATCACGGGCAATTGGACGGTTTGTCGGAATTGCCACTACACGCATATTATAAATGTTGCGGAATTCTTCTTCCTCCGTGCGGGCCGTACCGGTCATACCGGAAAGCTTTTCATACATCCGGAAGAAGTTCTGGAACGTAATCGTCGCCATTGTCATGCTTTCATTTTGAATTTGAACGCCTTCTTTTGCTTCAATTGCTTGATGAAGCCCGTCGGAATAACGGCGCCCTTTCATTAAGCGGCCGGTAAACTGGTCAACGATGACCACTTCCCCGTCCTGCACAACGTAATCTACGTCGCGATGCATCGTCACACGCGCTTTTAACGCCTGTGTAATATGATGGTTTAAGCCGACATGCTTCAAGTCAAACAAGTTTTCAATGCCGAATGCTTTTTCCGCTTTCGTCATTCCTTCTTCGGTTAACAGCACGCTTTTCGTTTTAATATCAACCGTGAAGTCTTCTTCTTCTTTCAGCGTGCGGACGAATGAAAACGCATGGATATACAGCTGCGTTGATTTGGCTGCCTGTCCGGAAATGATAAGCGGCGTCCGCGCTTCATCGATTAAGATAGAGTCCACTTCATCGATAACCGCATAGTGAAGCGGGCGCTGTACTTTATGCTCTTTGTACAGCACCATATTGTCGCGCAGGTAGTCAAAGCCAAATTCGTTATTTGTTCCGTACGTAATGTCACACTCGTACGCTTCTTTTTTCTGCTCTTTCGACAAGCTGTTTAAATTCAAGCCGACTGTTAAGCCAAGAAACTCGTAAAGACGGCCCATTTCTTCCGCATCACGGGATGCCAGGTATTCATTGACGGTAATAACATGAACACCTTTGCCGGAAACCGCATTTAAATAAACCGGCATTGTTGCCGTCAGCGTTTTCCCTTCACCGGTTTTCATTTCAGAGATATTCCCCTCATGAAGGGCGGCTCCCCCCATGAGCTGAACACGGTACGGGTAAAGGCCAAGCACACGCTTCGCGGCTTCCCGTACAACGGCAAACGCTTCTACAAGCAGGTCATCAAGCGATTCGCCTTTTTGATAACGCTGTTTGAATTCTTCTGTTTTATCTTTTAATGCTGCATCAGAAAGCGCCGCTGTTTCATCCGCCAGCGCTTCCACTTTTACAGCTGTTTTTTCAAGTTTTTTTATTTCTTTTTTATTCGCATCAAACACTTTATTTAATAAACCCATTTTAAACGCTCCTTTTCAGGTTCAACAGGGCAAAACCTTCGCATTTTTCCTAGTTAATAGTACCACTTCTGAAGGTGAGCGTACACTCATATGGTTTATTTTTGCCCGCTTCCCGCTGCCTGCAATTTCTCTTCCAGTACAGCTTCCATTTCCTTCTGCCGTTTTGAAAGTGTTGCAGCAGAAATACCGTAGCGGCTTGCGATCGCTGCCTTTGATTCTTTCACATCAAGCAGTTCGTGCGCTTGAAGAAGAGCAATCATGGCAGCAGTAAAGACTTCCTTCTTCCGGACTGCCGGATCTTCCTTCGAGCAGTAGTAATTCCAAAGAAGCACGGCCATTTGAGCTACAGGCTGCCCATACTGTTCCTGTTCAAACGAAGCTTCCATATGCGCGGCTGTTTCCTTTTGCGCTTCTTTTGCCCACATCAATGTCGTCAGATCAACAGCGGCATGTCCTTTTTCGTACACCGCAAACAATGTATCCATTACACCGACAAAGTCATGTGTGAAAAAGTCCTGCGTATCTTCAAAAGCAGACTCATTAAACATATTGCGGACAGCAGCTGCCATCGCTTCTGCATGTGCTGCTTCAAAGTGGAAATCTGTCATAAAAAACGTATAATCAGATTCATGCGGCAGCAGTGCTCCTGTCACAAACGCGCCGACAAGATCAACACTTCGGAGTGCCCGTACAGAATAAACTTCATCTGTTAAAATATCACGCACTCGATATACAGGGCCGTCGCATGATTCGATCACTCCGGCCATAAAGCGGTAATCTACCCACGAAGAGACAATTTCCGCTGTGCGCTGACGTGAAATAGACGGTACACGACGTTTCACAAATTTCGTTAAAATCGTCTCGTTTTCTTTAATCGTCCGGGTTAAAATCGCCCAAATTTCAAACGTTACAAGAAACACCTGTTCATTTTGACGCAGTGTTTCATTTGACCGAAGCAGCGGCTGAAACTCTTTTTTCAGCATCGCTGAATGATTTTCCATTGCATAATCGATCAATTCACGCTGAATCGCACTCGCTTCTTCTACCAAAACCGGTACAATCGCCGCTCCTTCTCTTTTTCCGCAGCATTTTTTATATTTTCTTCCGCTGCCGCATAGGCACGGATCATTTCGTCCAATTGACATCTTCTTTTTTCCTCCTCGTGCAAAGTCACGCTCTTTATCATATCATGAATCGCACATACAAAAAAGAAGCCCGCGTATTCTGCGGACTTCTTAGGGTGCTCATACATGCTCGGCTGCTGGTATCTGCCGGCTCCGATGCTCCTGATCCGGATGGTCACTCGCTTTGTGCCTTAAAAGACAAGCAGTTACCAGCCGGCTTTCTTAATACATAAGAAAAAGATTAGTTGGTTTCAATTAAGCCATATTTGCCGTCACTTCGTTTGTACACAATGTTTGTGCCATCTGTTTCAGCATCTGTGTAAATAAAGAAGTTATGGCCCAGCAGATTCATTTGCAGAACCGCTTCTTCTGAATCCATCGGCTTCAAGTCAATTTGTTTTGTCCGGACAACCTGCAGATCGTCCTGCTCTTCTTCTACAGCCACGCTGTCAGCCTGCACCGCGAAATAATCCTGCGGCTCACCTTTTTCACGGAACTTGCGGTTTACTTTCGTTTTATGTTTGCGAATCTGGCGCTCTAGTTTATCTGTAATTAAATCAACTGCTGCATATAGATCCGGATTACGTTCCTCTGCGCGAAGAACGAGATTTTTCATCGGGATCGTCACTTCTACTTTTGCGTTTGTGTTATTGTACGTTTTTAAGTTCACGTGTACATTCGCATTAGGAGTTTCGGTGAAATAGCGCTCAAGCTTACTGATCTTTTTCTCTACATACTCACGAATAGCCGGAGTCACTTCAATATTTTCACCGCGAATGTTATAGTTCATCATGCTAGAACTCCTCCTTCAACTAATTGCTATACTTCTATATTCTTTATGTACCCTTTAGAATCCTCCTTAATCCACGAAAAAATTTGTCGAATTTTCAAAAAACTTTTATCAAGAAAAAATCCGGGCTTGAGTGGCACCGGATTAATTGCGTTTATCGTAAAATACACCATCTGTCTGCAGCGCTTCATACGGATTTGCATACTTGCTCATCGTCTTCTTTTTCACTTTTACTTCCTGTAAATCTTCTTTAACAGCCCGGCTCAGCTTTTGCAGGTGCTGTTCAATTTCCTGGTTCATTAAATGAATCTCGCGCCCAAGCTTTTGCTCTTCCTCCGTAAAAGGCGGCTGAATGTTTGGAAGAATGTCACC
Organism: Domibacillus sp. DTU_2020_1001157_1_SI_ALB_TIR_016; assembly: GCF_032341995.1. NCBI lineage: Bacteria > Bacillati > Bacillota > Bacilli > Caryophanales > Bacillaceae > Domibacillus > Domibacillus sp. DTU_2020_1001157_1_SI_ALB_TIR_016. The sequence goes on along the minus strand of NZ_CP135439.1, from coordinate 632,987 downwards.
GCGCTGGTCCAGCAGCTCTTCAACATCTTGAATTTGACTGTCACGATCCTCATTTGCTGCCTCAAGCAGATCAAGCAGCCTTTTCGTCATTTTATGACAGTCATGAACCGGCGTCATTACACCCGGCCGCCCGCACCAACTTGCTGCATGCGGCGGTTTTCCTGGATAACTTGCTTCCACGCATCACGGAATTCGACGACAAATCCTTCTACTTCTTTTAGGATAGCCGGGTCGTTTTTGATATTCGCTTGGACAAGGCGTTCATTCATAAACTCGTAAAGGGCGAGCATGTTTCTTGCGAGCTCTGTATTCGTTTTAAGCGTAATACTCAATTCACGGATAATCGCCTGTGCTTTTTGTACGTTTATATTTTTTTGTTCAATATTGTTTTCCTTTATTGCACGTTCAGCTAAATGAATAAATTTCAAGCATCCATTGTATAGCATTAATGTTAATTCACCAGGGGATGCTGTATTAACTGAGTTATTCGCATAAGCCTGATGCGGATTATTGATTGCCACTAGAGGGTCACTCCTTTTTTATTAATAACTGCTAAACTGCTGCATCAAATAAGAAGATTGCGTATTTGCATTTTGAATCGCTTTTTCCATAGCCGTGAACTGCTTCCAGTACCGGTCTTCTACCTGGGTCAACCGGCCTTCAAACCGAGTAATGCTATCATCAACTGTTGTTAATTGTCGTCCCAAAGTAAACTGTTGATTACTTGACAGTGAGTTGCCTGCTCGATCTTTTAATTTATCCATTGTTTCATTAACTGTACTGTACAGGCGATGGATAATGCCTTTTTCACCAATGGAAGTTGCTTCGCCTCCACCACGGAATAAAGCTTCGACTGCGTCTGGATTATTATTAATGGCCTCTTTTAATTTTGACTCTGAAATCTCTAACTTTCCGCCCTCAAGATAATTTTTAGTTGTTGTGATGCCAATAGACGCCAGCTGATTGAAAAGCGGGTCTGTATCACTGTTTGATACCGGCTGTGAAAAGTTGCTTCGCATTGAAGAAAGAACTCCGCTTAAAATAGTGTCCCGTCTAAGCAGCCCGCTTTTTGCTTTTTCTTCCCATTGCTCTTGTTGCTTTTCACTTAATGATTCTCTCTGCTCATCAGTAAGAGGCGTATAGGTACGGTAGCGCTCTTCAGATGTCTTTTTGCTTATTTTGCCAATAAGCTCATTGTATTTGTCTACGAATGATTTAATGTTTTCAAAAACTGCATTTCCATCATTACTAATGGAAAGGGAAGCTGCTCCTTCAGCGCTAGTAAATTCTTTTTTTAGCGTGATATTTACTCCATTCATGTCAAACGTATTGGAAGAACGTTCTGTGGCAAGGCCATTAATAACAAATTTAGCATTCTCGCCGCCTGTTTCTGTCCCGCCTAAAAGCAACATTTTTGTAGCAAAATCACCAGTAACACTTATTTCTTTTCCTGTCGAATTAAAATTACCAGTTTCTGTGCGTGTTAACGACATTCCTCCCGTAAATGAGTCATAAAACATCGATACGCCAGCTTTTGATTTATTCACCATCTCGATTACTTGATCTAACGTATCTGTCGATTGAATAAGAAATTTTTCTTTTAAAGAAGTGTTGTTCAAGGAAGCTGATTCAATAGAAAAATCTGCATATTTCTTGGTTGACTCATTGGTAATATAGTTTGCGCTGACAGTATCAGTAGCCGCAATATTATTTTTAAATGAAAGAATGCCTTCACTTGAGATAGCTACTTCATTGTCCAGGAGGTCTGCTTGAGCTTTGTCAACTAATGTATAAGCTTTGCCGTTTACTTTAACAGTCATAGCTTCTCTCTCGGCAGTATTAATATTTACTCCTGTTGCTAGTGTTAAGCTAACTGTATTTGTTCCAGTTCCGACTAATGATTGACTTCCTACTCCACCTGTTTTCCAGGCAAAAGCTGATTTTTTATACTCAGCTGTTACGGTTTTCCCGTCTAAATCCGTAGGTGTGTCAAATTTCACAACACCGCTGGCCAAATTGACAGTTCCGATTTGTGTCCCTAAGCTGTCTTTTAAACTGTAATCTCCGTTAGCATCAGCGGTTCCCGGCTCAAGTTGGTAGACAGTTCCATCAACAGTCAGTTTGAAATCAGTTTCGGTCAGGTTTGTCTTTCCAAGCTGCCAAGTGGATGGCGCAGTTGCAAAAGTTTCTGTTTGAGTAGTTAATGCAACATCTTGGGTGAAATTTGCTTCTTGGCTTTCAAGTGTTTTAGTAGACTCCACTTTCCCAATAGATGAAACAGTCTGCCGTGCTGCTGTCGCTAGCTTATCAACCTGTGTAACTGAGTAAGAAGCTTGAGAAGCGGCACTAGATGCCGTGGCTGTTACTTTAGTGTCATCAGAAGATGTAACCGTCCGAGCACGATACTTGGTTGTTAATCTCATATTCGTTAATTCGGAGCGAAAATCAAGAAGCAGGGTATTCATTGCCCGGTAATCGTCCCGCTGCCATTCTAAAGTTTGCTTTTTCTGTTTTAATTTATCAAGCGGTATCCGCTCTGCTTTCATTAAGTCTTTAATAATCGACTCAGTGTCCATGCCACTGGCCATTCCGCCTACGCGAAGCACCATAATCTTGTCCTCCCTACGCTTTTTTATCGACAAACAAGCCGATAAATTGGGTCATTGCCGCATACATGTCCAATATTTTTTTCGATGGAATTTCTTTAATGATTTCACCTGAGTTGTTATCCACGATCACCGCGTAATATTCCTGCAGTTCATCATGGTATTCAAATTGAACGTGCGTCTGGGTTGGCTGTAAAAATGTGTTGACCTGATCCGCAAATTTTTGCAGCTCCTCCTCCCTTACCGGAGTGCTCGGCTCAGCCGCTTCTGCTGCAGGCTTCTGCTCTGCTTCCACTGCTTTTGTTTCATTTGCTTCAATTGGTTTGGCTGTTGCTGGTATTGTACTTTCGCCTATACGGTCAACCATCGTTTTGCCTCCTTCATGCACATTTTCTTTTCTTTATATCGGCGCATTCTATTTTTTGTTAAGAAAAATTTGGACAATTCGTCTGATTTTACAAAACATTGACATCTGTTGTACGCAAAAAAGCCTTCCTTCCCGGCATGTAGGGGAAGAAAGGCTTTTCCATTATGAAAATGTAACTGGCAGCGGCTTTAAGCGTGCTTCAATCTCTTCACGCTGCGGCTCTAAAAATGGCGGCAGTGCGAGCGATTCACCGAGGTGCTCCAACTCTTCATCTGTATCAAAGCCAGGGCCGTCGGTAGCCACTTCAAACAGGATACGGTTCGGTTCGCGGAAATAAAGAGATTTAAAGTAAAAGCGGTCCACAAATCCAGAATTGCCGATTCGCGCTTCACGAACACGCGCGATCCATTGACGCAGTTCTTCTTCATCCTCCACCCGAAAAGCAACATGGTGAACACCGCCGCGTCCTGGCCGTTCGGGCGCAAGATCGTTTCTCTCCTCTACATGCACTTCTGCTCCTGTGCCGCCTTCACCTGTTTCAAATACAATGACGTCCGGCTGTCCTTCTACAGGCGATGGATATCGTTTCACTTCGCGGAAACCCATCAGTTCAGTTAACGCAGCAGCAGTTGGTTCTGCAGTAGGCACAGTTAAATGAACCGGTCCGAGCCCAATAATTCCAACCTCAGTCGGCACCGGGCTTTTCTCCCACGGTATGCCGCCGGCGACACCCTCGTTTCCTTCATCCGACACAAGGAAAAACCGCTGTCCTTCGAAATCCTGGAAAGGGAGTGCTTTCCGGCCGCCTTGATCAATGATAGCTTGATGCTTAACACCAAATTCGTCAAACCGGATTTGCCAATAATCGAATGCTGCATCGTTCGGCACGCGGAGAGAAAGACCCGAAATAGAATTGTTTCCGTTCCGGTTCGGGGCGGCCATTGGAATTTCAAAAAACGTCAGCTCCGTCCCCGGGTTTCCTCTTTCATCGCCGTAAAACAAGTGATACATCGACGTTTCATCTTGATTGACCGTTTTCTTAATTAAACGCATCCCCAGTATTTCCGTATAGAACGTCACATTTCGGGCTGCATTCGCTGTAATAGCTGATACGTGATGAATACCTTTAAACTCGATTTTCATTCTCTCCTTTTTATGACTGAATTTTCTTCAGCAGCTCAAGCAGCTGTTTCTTTTCTTCTATAGAAAGCTTTCCGAATTGGTCCGCTTGAAATTGTTCCTGTGCCGGCAGCACTTCATCCAAGAGTGATCTGCCGGCTTCGGTCAGCGTAATATATTTTGTTTTCCATTCGCGCTCTCTTATGACCCAGCCTAGCTTTTCCATTTTCGAGAGCATATGCGTAACATTGCCTTTTGTGACCAGAAGCTTTTCCGCCAGATCCTGCTGGCAGATACGGCCGCTCGTCCTAATTTGAGCCAGTGCATCAAACTGCGCAGCGGAGAGTCCCCATTTTTTTAAATGCTGATTAGACTTGCGGATGCTTTCATTGTAAAAGCGTGACAGCCGAAACCAGGCCAGAATGCTGATCATCCGCTCCCGTTTCTGCATCCGTCTCACTTCCTCTCATTTGGTATAATCAATTTAATACTAAACTGATAATCGATCAAGAAAAAAGCTCACCTGTTACGAGTGAACTTTATTTAACGACCAAATAGAATAATTCAGCCCAAGCGCAAATGCGACCCAGGCCGCGTACGGTATCATGAGCGTACCCGCTACAGCGTCAGCCTGGTAAAATTCATAGGTGGTCCATGTAATGGCGCCGAGCATAAGGGCAATCTCCACAAAAGCAGTGCCGCGCAATCCCCACCGAAAAAATAAAAATGACCATAAAAAGTTCAGCCCGAGCTGAATGTTGTAAGGAAGCGCTGTTGTCGGTTTCCGGACGGATGCCCGGTATTTCGCAATGCCCATGGCTGTGTAAAGTCCGGTCCATACAACCGGGAATACCCAGCCCGGCGGTGAAAAGGACGGCTTTTTCAACTGCTGGTAATCTTCTCTCGTATTTCGATTGGCGACTGCACCTATAGTCGATCCGCCGACAACGGGCAGCAGGACACTGGCGGCCAATTTTTTTCCGTTTAACACGTTCATTGGCAAAACTCCTTTACTCAGTATACTTTTATTTTGCCGCTGCCCCTCTTTTTAAAACAAAAAAAAACACCGTCTAAGACGACGGTGCAAGACAAACCTCTTTATAATTACACATCTGGCAGCGCTGCTCATAAGAAGTCCGTGGGAAATCATCGAGTTCAGCCGGCTCGTTTGACAAAATATCAAGCTGATAGCGGCGCATCATGTGGACACTCTGCTTCATTTTCTCCAGCATGAGCGTAATATCCCCTTCACTGAGCGTGTATGATTTTTGCACGCCGGTCAGCACGTATTCATTGCGGATTTGAATATCTTCCACCCGTGCATCGTATTTTTGCATCAAATAATACGCATAAAGTGCCAGCTGGCTCCGGTCATCTTCCGCTTCTTTACCGGTTTTCCAATCGACAATCACCCATTTATCCGTTTCTAAGTCGCGGTATAACAAATCCATCACGACAAAAATTTTCACACCGTCAACGGTCATAAAGCGGAATTCCTCCGCCTGCTGAAATTGCATCGTCTGCGGGCGGCCGGTAATATCGCCAAAGGATTTACTCGCCAGAAAGTTCTGGAATACAATGGGCAAGCGGCGTCGGTATTCTTCTGCTTCCATCCGGTTCAGTTCGCCTTCATAATACATGTCGTACAGCATATGAAAGCGGGCAGGCTTTTGCAGCCACTGCTGCTTTCGGTCGCGGGAATCGAGGTACGCCTGGTTCAGCATCTTTCTTGCTTCCCCCACAAGCTCTGCTTCGGTCATGACGTAGCCATGGTTAAGAAACATACGGAGTGCTCGTTCTGCCAGTTCATGCACAATTTGTCCAAATGCAATCGGCACGTTTTTCAGCTTCTTCAGCCGGTATACGTGCCTGGCTGCTTCATCTGCATCATACAGCCAGCCGTTATGGCCGGCGTAATACTCATACGCATATTTCCGTGCGCACGTCATCAGCGTTTTATGCCGTGAAAATGACCAGGAGAATTCAGGAAACGCTTTGACCTCAAACATGATTCCGCCTCCGCATCTCTAAAAACGCTTTGATCATGCCATAGGTTACTTCTTCCGGCACCTGCTCTTTAATCGGCTTCAGCCGGTCCGCTCCTGCTTCTTCAACAGCCCGCTTAAGCACTTCATGATGATGAACCGGCACAAGCAGACCGAGATTCACATCAAGTCCTTCTTCCATGCACTGAATCAAATGATTTTCGACCGTTCCGACTGTCAGGTTTCGTTCCGCTGCAATCGCTTCGGCAGCCATTCCTTTTTGATGCAGCTGGAGTGTATCTAAATAGGAGTTAACCGATTTTTTCTTTGGAGCGGCTGCGGCGGACTCAGTGATCAAGTCTCTTTGCCGATCCGGGTTTTCTTCTGTGTACGCTTTGATTGCAGTTAAAAATGCAGCTCCGTATTTCGCCATTTTGCTTTCTCCGACGCCGCTGACAGAAAGAAAATCTTCTTCATCCATTGGCAGCTTGGCACACATATCGTGAAGTGTGTTATCCGAAAAAATAACAAATGGCGGTACGCCCGCTTCCTCCGCAATATTCTTACGAAGCGCACGGAGTACATCGAACAGCGGGTCGTCTGCGGCAATTTTTTTCGTTTGTACCGCTTCCTTGCGCATCACGGTCTCCCTGCCCAGCAAAACCTCCCGTCCCTGCTCGGTCACAAAAATGGTCGGAAACTGTTTTTGTTCGACGCCGATCAGCTCCTGCGAAATTAAAAACTCAATAAAGTTAGTTACATCCTTCACGCTTTGCTGCTTTAAAATACCGTAAGTAGACAAGCTGTCAAAACCGAACTCGATCAGTTTTTTATTGCGTGACCCTGTGAGCACCTGTGCTGTCATCGCCTTACCAAACCGCTGTCCCATCCGGATTACGCAGGAAAGCACCATTTGCGCTTCTTTTGTTACATCGACACTGCTGCGTGAATCGGTGCAGTTGCCGCAGCGGCCGCACGGCTTGGCACCTGGATCACCAAAATACGCCACAATAAATTGCTGCAGGCATTTTTCTGTATGGCAGTAATCCACCATGCCCTGCAGTTTTTCAAGCTCCTGCGGAATGCGGTCGCGTTCAAGCGCCTGGTCAATTAAAAAGCGCTGTGTCTGTACATCCTGCGACGAATAAAGCACAATACACTCACTGTCAAGGCCATCACGCCCTGCACGGCCGGCCTCCTGATAATAGCTTTCCATATTTTTAGGCAGCTGGTAATGAATGACGTAGCGGATGTTAGACTTATCAATCCCCATCCCAAATGCATTGGTGGCGACCATTACGGTTGCTTCATCTGCTAAAAACCGGTCCTGCTCCCGTGCCCGCTCCACATCGCTCATTCCGCCGTGATAACGGGCAACGGAAATGCCCGCCCGCTGCAGGCGTTCATGTAGCCCGTCGACCGTTTTCCGGGTCGCGGCATAAATAATGCCTGATTCCTTTTCGTTTTTCTTTAAATAGTCTTTTAAAAAGCTGTTCCGGTCTTGTCCTTGAACGACAGAAAATGATAGGTTCTTCCGTTCAAATCCGGTAATAACCGTATTTTCCTCTTCAATAGAAAGAAGACGGCAAATATCCTCGCGCACATGCGGCGTAGCCGTCGCAGTCAGCGCAAGCACAACAGGATTGTTTGGAAACAGCTCGGTCATCCGCTGAATATGGCGGTAGCTTGGCCGGAAATCATGCCCCCACTGCGAAATACAGTGCGCCTCGTCCACAGCGATCAGCGGTACCGTCAGCTCCTTTAAATCTTCAATAAACGAATACGATTCAAGCCGTTCCGGCGCTATATAAAGCAGCTTGTATTCTCCGTTTCGCGCCGCTTTGATGGTTTCATATATATCTGCACCCGTCATCGTGCTGTTAATATATGCCGCCGGGATTCCTGCCGCAAGCAGCGTATCAACTTGATCCTTCATTAAGGAAATAAGCGGCGAGACCACAATCGTTGTTCCTTCCAGGACAAGCGCCGGGATCTGATAACAGAGCGACTTCCCTCCGCCTGTCGGCATCACACAAATCGTATTTTCACCGCTTAATACGTTGGTTATTGCCTGCTCCTGGCCCGTCCGGAATGAATCATAGCCGAAATGCGACTGCAAAAAGCTGCGTGCCTCTTCCAGCATGCAAACACCTCTTTGTTTTTCTTTCATTTTAGCACATATGATCGAGAAACGAAGAAGCCTGTCCACTTTATTGTCACTTACCGACAATGAAGCGTTTACATTTTTAGTTTCTGTGAACATTGTTCCTGAAATCAAATCCGCATACACTAGTAACAAGATAACATTCCTTTTAGGAGGTGCTTTTCATGGAAGCGGTTACGAGAGATTTCTTTCTTTTTCTTTCTAAAAATAAAACATTAAATCATTTGGCACAAAACCGCGGCAGTAACTTTGCAGCCGGCAAAATCATTGGCGGGACGGACTTTGCCAGCTCTATCGCCTATATTAAAGAGTTAAACGAGCAGGGATTGTCGGTAACGGTTGACCACCTTGGTGAATTTGTTGATTCTCCACAGGTAGCAGCTGAGCGGACAGAAGAATGCATCGAAACGATTCGCATGATTCATAGAGAAGGACTTGATTCTCAAGTTTCATTGAAAATGACCTCACTCGGCCTTGATATTGATCGGGAGCTGGTTGTTGCGAACATGACCCGCATTTTAGATGAAGCAGAAAAACTCGATATCATGGTTACCATTGACATGGAAGATGTTACCCGCTGCGGGGCAACGCTTGAACTGTTCAAGCAGTTTAAGAAGCAATACAAAAATGTCAGTACCGTGCTACAGGCTTATTTATATCGGACTGAGCAGGATTTAAAAGAGCTCAGCCGCCTAAATCCTTTCCTCCGCCTCGTAAAAGGTGCTTATAAGGAAAGCCCGGAACATGCTTATCCGGACAAAGCAGATGTGGACACAAACTATATGAGACTGATCGAACAAAGCCTGCTGGCTGGCAATTACACAGCCATCGCTTCACATGACGAAAACATGATCGAATTTACAAAAGCGATGCAGCGCAAACACAAGATTCCGCTTGAACAGTTTGAATTTCAAATGCTGTACGGCATGCGCACTTCTTTGCAGCAGGAACTAGTGAAACAGGGCTACCGCGTCCGTGTTTACGTGCCATACGGCATGGACTGGTACGGCTATTTTATGAGACGGCTGGCGGAACGGCCGGCAAATATCGCCTTTGCTTTTAAAGGCATGACGAAAAAATAAATAATAAGGAGCGAACCTCATGATTCCATACAAACACGAACCTTTTACTGATTTTTCAAAAGAAACGAACCAGGCTGCATATAAAAAAGCATTGGATGCAGTAGAAAGCAGCCTCGGCGGCCATTATCCGCTCATTATTGGCGGTGAACGCATTACGACAGAAAATAAAATCGTCTCTTATAATCCGGCTGACAAGAATCAGGTGATCGGCTCCGTATCGAAAGCAGACCAGGCTCTTGCTGAAAAAGCGATGCAGGCAGCATCTGAAGCGTTCCAAACGTGGAAGAAAACGGCCCCGGAAATTCGTGCAGATGTTCTGTTTAAAGCAGCAGCAATCGTCCGCAGACGCCGCCACGAGTTCTCTGCCCTTTTAACAAAAGAAGCCGGCAAGCCTTGGCGCGAAGCGGATATTGATACCGCTGAAGCCATTGACTTTATGGAATACTACGGCCGGCAAATGATTGAGCTAAAAAACGGCGCGCCAGTGCTGAGCCGTCCGGGTGAATTTAACCGGTACAGCTATATTCCGCTTGGTGTCGGGATCGTCATCTCACCGTGGAACTTCCCGTTTGCCATTATGGCCGGCACAGCCGTTGCTTCCATCGTAACGGGCAACACGATTCTTTTAAAACCGGCCTCTACAACGCCTGTTGTAGCAGCTCGTTTTGTGGAAGTGCTGGAAGAAGCGGGCCTCCCGCCGGGTGTCGTGAACTTTGTACCGGGCAGCGGCGCGGAAGTCGGCGACTATCTTGTGGATCATCCACAAACCCGCTTTATTACTTTTACAGGTTCACGTGACGTTGGCCTGCGTATTTTTGAACGGGCGTCCAAAGTCGGCGAAGGCCAAAAATGGATGAAGCGCCTGATCGCTGAAATGGGCGGTAAAGATACGATTGTCGTAGATAAAGAAGCAGATCTTGATCTTGCTGCCCAGTCCATCGTCCAATCTGCATTCGGCTTTGCCGGACAAAAATGTTCAGCCTGCTCCCGTGCAGTCATTGTAGAAGACGTATATGATGAAGTGCTCGAAAAAGCGATTGCGCTGACAAATGACCTGACTGTCGGCAACCCCGTCGATAACCATTTTGTCGGACCAGTTATTGATCAATCGGCATATGACAAAATAATGAGTTATGTTAAAATTGGTGAAGAAGAAGGACGCATTGTGGCGGGTGGAAGCGGCGACAATGAAACAGGCTACTTTATTCAGCCAACGATTGTTGCTGATGTAGCGCCAAATGCCCGTTTGATGCAGGAAGAAATCTTTGGACCGGTCGTGGCGTTTGCGAAAGCGAAGGATTTCGATGAAGCACTCGAAATTGCGAACAACACCGATTACGGCTTAACGGGTGCGGTTATTACGAAAAACCGCTTTAACATGGAAAAAGCACGCGAAGAATTTCATGTTGGCAACTTGTACTTTAACCGCGGCTGTACAGGCGCGATTGTCGGTTACCAGCCATTTGGCGGCTTTAACATGTCCGGTACGGACTCAAAAGCCGGCGGCCCGGATTATCTCCAGCTTCACATGCAGGCAAAAACAACATCCGAAATGCTTTAAAAAGGAGGCTGTCTCTTAAGCTGCCACGCCAGCTTAAGAGACGCCTCTTGTTTAATAAAGAATCGTTTTCGACCCTTTCAGCGTGACCCAACTGAAAGGGATCATGATTCCCACTGCACGATGCCTTACTTTTTCTTCATGACTTATTTTGCATAGAAAGAAGGGATTTACGTGGTCGACACTTCGTTAATTGTCTCCATCGTTGTATACATGACCGGTATGCTTTTAATCGGCTGGTACGCATACAAACGAACATCGAATTTATCTGATTATATGCTCGGCGGACGCGGACTCGGCCCTGCGGTTACAGCCCTTTCGGCCGGCGCCTCCGACATGAGCGGCTGGCTGATGATGGGCCTGCCCGGTGCCATGTACGCGAGCGGCATCAGCGCTTCATGGATTGCGATCGGCTTAACGCTGGGCGCCTGGGCAAACTGGCTGTACGTAGCACCCCGCCTGCGTATGTACACGGAAATTGCGGAAGACTCCATTACCATTCCAGCATATCTTGAAAACCGGTTTCAAGACCGTTCAAAAGTGATTCGTCTCGTTTCCAGTTTTGTCATTATCGTCTTTTTCACATTTTACATTTCATCGGGCATGGTGTCCGGAGGCGTATTGTTCGAGACGACGTTCGGCCTTGATTATCATATCGGCCTGTGGATTGTTGCCGGTGTCGTTATTGCTTACACTTTGTTTGGCGGATTTTTAGCGGTAAGCTGGACTGACTTTGTACAGGGCATCATTATGGTGCTGGCACTTGTACTCGTTCCAATTGTAACGGTTATGCATGTCGGCGGGATTGGCCCTTCGATTGATACGGTCCGTTCGGTAGACCCGGCTCTTTTAAATATTTTTACCGGGACAAGCTTTATTGGCATTGTTTCTCTTTTTGCCTGGGGACTTGGCTACTTCGGCCAGCCGCATATTATCGTCCGCTTTATGGCGATTACATCGGTAAAAGAAATTAAAAAAGCACGCCGCATCGGCATGAGCTGGATGATATTCTCTGTTGTCGGCGCTATGGTAACCGGTTTTGTCGGCCTTGCTTATTACACAAACAACAATATGAAAATCGCTGATCCAGAAACGATCTTTATCGAACTGGGGAATATTTTGTTCCATCCGATCATTACCGGCTTCCTGATTTCTGCTATTTTGGCTGCCATTATGAGTACAATTTCATCGCAGCTGCTTGTTACATCAAGCTCGCTGACGGAAGATTTATATAAAACATTTTTCCGCCGCGACGCTTCGGATCGGGAGCTTGTATTCCTAGGACGCCTGGCTGTTTTAATTGTCTCAATCGTTGCCTTGATCCTGTCATGGGAACAAAACGCCACAATTTTGGCGCTCGTCGGCTACGCATGGGCAGGCTTTGGTTCTTCGTTCGGCCCAGCGATCCTGCTGAGCTTGTATTGGAAACGGATGACCCATTGGGGAGCGCTCGCCGGCATGATCGTCGGTGCCGTTACGGTTATCGTTTGGACGAAAACACCTTGGGCGGCTGACGTTTATGAAATGATCCCTGGTTTTGCCGCAAGCTTACTGGCGATTGTTGTCGTCAGCTTGCTGACGAAGCCGTCTGAAGGAACGGCTCAGCGCTTTGATGAATTTGAACGCACGTTAAACGAATCAAAATAAGGAGGATCCGTCATGGATTTAACCCAGCCGCTTGAAAAAATTCTCTCATTAACCGATTTAAACGAAATGACCGATGTGATCAGCGGTGTGCTGAAAAAACCGGTCGTGATTGAAGACGATCGATTTTCTCTTTTAGCGTACAGTTCCTATTACATTGAGCAGTTTGACCAGGCTAATCAGCAGACGATTTTTTCAAAAAGCTGGACCACCTCTATTTTGAAGACGTTTATGGATGAAGGCATTGTCGATCAACTGAAGTCGATGTGGGAACCTTTTCGCGTAAAGGAAATACAGGAAATCGGGCTGAATCAGCGCGTTGTGGTCAGCGCCCGTTTTAAAGAGCACATCCTCGGCTACATTTGGGTGCAGGAAACAGAACCTTCTTTAACGGAACAGGAGCTCACCTTTCTGCACGATGTTTCCTTTCATATCGGCAAGGTCCTCCACAAAAAAAATCAGCTGGCACGGCGGCGTGATGAACGGAAAAATGATTTTTTCCGCAAGCTTATTCATCAGTCCTACCAGACCGACAGCGAAATGAAATGGGAAGCGGCGCAATTAAATATTGCGCTGCCTTCTTCGTTTATTGTCACGGTTTTTTTGCTTGATTCGATCGAAGAAGAAACGATCGATGACCTGTATGAAACGATTGCCCTTTTTGCCAATACGCTGGACCAGCCGGCTCATGTATTCACCGATCACCTGCAAGTCACCGTGCTGCTCGGCGGACCGTCGGAAGAACTGCCAGCCAGTGCCCGTGTGCTCGTACGGACGGTAAGAAGCCAGTTTCAAGAGCATGGGCTTTATTCTGGCATTGGCAATGCGTACTCTTCCATGGCTATGCTCAGAAAAAGCTATCTTGAAGCGCTTGAAGTATGCCGGACAGCTGCTTTTCTGCATGACAGCAGCGAGATGGAACCTGAATACAGCCGCCTCGGCATTCTTCGTTATTTAGAGACGATCGCACAATATCACTTGAGCACTCATTATGTGAATGAAGATTTACTCAAGCTCCGTCAAAAAGATGCCGACGCCCACTCCGACCTGGTTCGGACGGTTGAAGTGTTCCTGCTGAACAACTGCCGGATCAAGCCGACAGCAGAGGAGCTCTTTATTCATACAAACACACTTAAATACCGGCTGAGGCAAATTGATGAGCTGACATCAATCAACTTCGATGACTTTCATACACGCTGCCAGCTCTATATCGATTTGCAGCTGATGAAGCGGGATCTCCGTTAATGCTATAATGAAGAAAAAAGGAGTGAACGCTGTGATTCGCGTTTTATTTGTTTGTCTCGGCAACATCTGCCGGTCACCGATGGCCGAAGCAATGTTCCGTAACCTTGTTCAAAAGAAAGGATTGAACGGACGTATTGAAGTGGATTCCGCTGCAACAAGCTCATGGCATATCGGGTCTCCTCCTCATAAAGGGACACTGGCCAAGCTAAAAGAATATAACATCTCTTCAGAAGGCCTTAGCGGCCGCCAGCTTGATGCAGCTGATTTTGAGAAATTTGACTATATCATTGGCATGGATGAAAGCAACATCACGAATATTCGTGACATGCTTGGCCAGCCGGATCATCCAAAAATCCTTCGCTTTCTGGATTTAACGGAGCATCAAAAAGACGTACCCGATCCGTACTACACAGGTGACTTTCAAGAAACGTATGACCTTGTACTGGACGGCTGTGCGGCGCTGCTCGAAAAAATCCGTGCCGATCATGCGCTTGGGTAAAAACCAAAAGACTGCCCCTGCGGCAGTCTTTTTTTACTGTTATAAAAAGTTACGTTGCTTTTAATCCTGCACGTTATTTTGGAAATTAATTACTCTCCTTTTAAGTATTTCTTTTCTATTAAAAAAATTCAAAATTTGCTTTGTTAAATTCATAGTATTCAGGTATGATTAAATATAAATTATACATATAAAAAGAGACTGGGAGGAACAAGCAATGAGAAAATGGACGTCAAAAGGATTATTAGGTGTAGGGCTGGCAGCCGTTCTTGCCTTTACATCTGCATGCAGCCAGGAAGAAGAAAGTGGCGGCGGAAGCGGGACCGAAAAGAAAACATTGGTGGTCGGAACAGACGCAGCCTACGCCCCTTTTACATATATGGATAAAGGAGAAATCGTCGGCTTTGATATTGATGTCGTAGATGCTGTGATGGAAGAAGCCGGCTACGAATATGAAATTAAAAACATGGGCTGGGACGGCCTTTTTGAAAGCACGCGCCAGAAGCAGCTTGATCTTGCCGTCTGCGCGATTACAATCAGCGATGACCGGAAAGAAACATTCGATTTTTCATCCCCTTACTATCAATCTACTCATATGATTATGACCAAAGAAGAAACGAAAGTAAACAGCGCGAATGACTTGAAGAATATGACGGTTGGCGTCCTGAACGCGTCAACAGGCCAGATCGCCGCTGAGAAAGTGATGGGCCAAAACAGCCCGAACTTAAAAAAATATGAAAGCGACGCTGTTTCCATTATGTCAATGAAAAACGGCGCGGTACAGGCATCTGTTGCCGATAATACAGTTGTCACAGAATATATGAAAAACAATCCGAATGAGAAGTACAATACATTGACAGACCCGGAAACATTCGGCTCTGAGTTTTACGGTTTCATGTTCCCGAAAGGAAGCGAAGTCGCGGATGACCTGGATGCAGCGCTGAAGACGATTATCGAAAACGGCACTTATGCTGAAATCTATGAAAAATGGATTGGCACAAAGCCGGACACAGACGTTTTACAAAAAGCAGCCCAGCAGGTAGCGGCATCATGAACCCAATTCAATCGATTTTAACAGAGTTCCCGGTGATCGTGCTCGACGGTGCGATGGCAACAGAGCTTGAGCGCCATGGCTGCCAGTTAAACGACAGCCTTTGGTCTGCCCGCATGTTAATGGAAACACCGGAACTCATTAAACAAGTGCATCTTGATTATTTCCGCGCTGGAGCAGACTGTGCCATTACCGCAAGCTACCAGGCGACCATTGATGGGTTTGCTCAGTACGGCCTTACTGCCGAAGAAACGATTAATGTCATACAGGCGTCCGTTCGCATTGCTGCCCAGGCGCGGGACGAATTTTGGCAGTCGCTTGATGACAAAACGAGCCGGCCGAAGCCGCTCGTTGCGGCGTCTGTCGGTCCTTATGGCGCATTTCTTGCAGACGGTTCCGAGTACCGGGGTGACTACAAGCTGACGCAGGAAGAATTGATTGAGTTTCACCGGCCGCGCATTCAAGCGCTGATCGAAGCAGGCGCCGACCTGCTTGCCTGTGAAACCATTCCGAATCTCACGGAAGCAAGCGCACTTGCACGCCTTCTGCAGGAAGAATTTCCGGAGACGTATGCATGGATCAGCTTCAGCGCCAAAGACGGGCAGCATATTAGCAGCGGTGAGCGAATCGCGGATTGCGCCGGGGAACTCGAATCTGTTTCTCAAATTGCAGCGATTGGTGTAAACTGCACCGCTCCGGAATTTATGCCGGAACTTATTGGCGAAATCAAACGTGCGTCATCCAAGCCCGTTATCGTGTATCCAAACCTTGGCGAAGTGTATGACGCTGAAACAAAAACATGGTCTGGTGCACCGGACATGGAAGCATACAGCCAGCATACACGCCACTGGCATGAATGTGGTGCCCAGCTCATCGGCGGATGCTGCCGTACGAAGCCGTCAGATATCGAAACGATTGCTCACTGGGTGAGAGCTTAATAAAAAAGCGTTCAAAGAAAAATTCTTTGAACGCTTTTTACATAAAGCTGATTTTATACCCGTCTTTCTGCCCCCATCAGCTTACGTGATAATTATACCACTTATCCTTTTTATTTACATATTATTAGTTAAAATTACTTGTTTATCCTTCGAATGTATCCCTGACTTCTTTTAAGTGGGGCGTTTCATTGACCGATACAACCGACAGCTTTTTACCGTCCCAGGCAATTCTTGTGATGGAGGTGTTGTCGATTTTGCCTTGCCCGGTGCCGGCCTGCCCGTCTGTCAGCTTATGAACGAGGGCATTGATGGCTCCACCGTGTGTAACGACGAGAGCAGGCGCCCCATTCGTTTCTTTTGAAATCATCATGAGTACCTTTACCATCCGCTCCTGCATGCCTTCTATCGATTCCATGCCATGTGTCATTGGAATGCCGAAATTATCCGCATAGTTCGGCACTTGCTCCAGGATATCAGTAAGCAGCTGTCCCTGAAGCTCTCCGTAAAATCGCTCCCTGAGCAGCCGGCTTGCGGTGATCGATTCAACCGGCATCCAGGCCGTCGCAAGCTTCGCAGTTTGAAAGGCGCGGTCCAAATCACTTGAAAACACATAATCAAACGAAATACCTTCCCGTTCAAAATAACCGCCGAGCGCGGCTGCCTGTTTTCTTCCTTCTGCACTCAGTCCAATGTCCATCTGCCCCTGCAGGCGTCCGAGCGCATTCCATTCTGATTCTCCATGGCGTACAATATACAGCATGCTTTTCACCTCTTTATACAACTTAAAATTACTCGATAACTTTCTATCCACCATTTTCAAACCTACAACTTGGACAAATACCGATACGCACCGCTGTCCACCCAAAAATCAATATTTCGGCTGGCGTACACAACCGCCTCTGATTCAGTCCCTTTTTGATAAAAATCTGGCAGGGAAGGCAGCGGTTTTTCTCCTTTTAAATACGGTACTGCATCAGGAAGCTCTACCAACGCTTTTCTCCAAAGGTGCTTTGCTTTTTCTGTTATGCCGTTTTTTAGAAGTTCAACTAGCGTGCGGTGATACCCTTCGCCAATAAAACCTCCTATATATTCATTGAGCAGCTTTTCCGCTTTTGCCCATTTTTCCAGCCTGATGTACAGTTCAATCAGAATATCGCGGTTTCCTTGATTATCGTTTGGGTTGAGCCGGATTAAATCTTCTAACTGATATACTGCTTCTGAAAACCGCTGATGCGCTTCTAAAAACATCGCATAGTTTTGCTTTGCCCGCATAAATGGACGTGTAGAGACGATGCCCCAAAAATGTCCTTCATTCTCTTTAAAAAAATCATCGCCAAGCTTTCGCTTTCCCGCTTCGATCGCTTGTATCAAGTAGAACTCCCATTGTTCTGTTTCTCCTGCAAATTCCGTAAAAATAGTATATGCATCCGCTGCATCGGGATCAAGCTCTAGTGCACGCCGTGCCATCTCCCTCCGTATCGGTCCTTCCGCTTCATAGGCGTCATACAGCATCATCTGTGCCCGCTGTTCATCTGTCTGCGGCTTAAACGGTTTATGAGCCGCCCTATTCATCACTTGTTGAACTTCTTCTATACTCTCCGCTCCCTGGTCCTCGATCTTCATTGTCATTTCCCAAAGCGCCCGCTCAGAAGCAAGCATCGGGGATGAGGTTTCCGGCGGCATGGTTTGGGCTGTTTCGTAAAGAAAATCGGCCAGCTCCTCGGTACGTACGGAAATACTATTGGCAGACGCGCCAAAGACCGCCGCCAGCTTTTTCTGGCTCCAATAAGGCACCCGTTCCATCTCAGCGGCAAACAAATAGTAAACCGCTGCCGCAAAGATACCCGTGTTCCTCGGCTTCGGATGGTTTTCTTTGCAAAATGCCCACCAAAACGCCGTTGCCTCTTCGATCGTCTCGGCATCTACTCCCTGCTCCTTCATAAAAGCAGTAAAACGCTCATGTACTTCCTGGTGGCGCGGGTCTTCCCACTCAATCCATTCCTCTTCCTGATACAATTCATTTACCATTTCAACATATTTCTCTTTTAAAAATGCCTGCGGTGATGAGTAAGGTGAGTGTTTGAACGCATTCTTGATTTGTTTCTCCCACACTGGCGAAAGACCTGGTTCCTGCGTGAAGGGAATCATTAAAAAGATCGCCTGCTGTTCATATGGAAGAATGATACCGTGAAGATAACAGCCAACTTCCAGCGTTTCTTCCCTTTCGGCAATGCGAACGCTTTGACTAGTGAGCACATCACGAACGATGATGGCTTCCTCCTCAATTTCCTCAATCGCGCCTGATACAAACTGTGCCTGGCCTTGCCAGGAGCGGACAATATTTCTTGTCCGTTCTCTCGGAATTTCTGCGGAAAACTCTTCAATAAAGTAATCCATAAGTGTCTTGCCATCCTTGTCCCTCTCTACGCATATCACCCAGTAGCGGTAAAAAATTTCACCCATTGTTTCAAGCTTGTTAAGATTAGGATATTGCTTTAGAAGCTCCTGGTATTCGCGCTCCAGCCGCATACCCGCCACTTCTTCCGTATAGGTCAGCATGGCCTTCTGTACGTCCCGCAGTTCCTCTGCCAGCAGATGTCCAATAGAAGACACAACTCCGTTTCTTCCACAGCACTTTTTAAACTTTTTCCCGCTTCCGCATGAACACGGATCATTCCGGCCTGTCATATGTATCCGTCCTTCCCTTTCGCTTTCTTTCATTATATCGAAGAAGCCTTGCAGGCAATAGCCAATAAAAAAAGGAGCTATGAAAAGCTCCTTTTCTTAATCAAATTGCAGCTTGTAATCGTCTGCTTTGATCATTTTTAGTTTTCTTGCAAACACATAAATCAAGGCGAGGTTCAATATGACCGGCAGCACTAGGAACAAGCTGAGCATAACCGATATATTTTTTGCCGACCAGCCGCCCTCCGCTAAGTGAATGTAGTTCAGCGGACCAACCAGGCCAGACAACCCAAAACCAGCACTGTATGGGGTTCCCTGCACGTTCAACATACCCGCCAGCGCACCCAGAACTGCTGCCGTAATCAGCATCGGCAGTCCAATTTTCGGCTTCATAAAAAAGTTGCGCATTTGAATTTTCGGTGAACCAAGCACATGTGCCAGCGCCGTTCCTAACGAATTTGCCCGGTAGCTCGCTATGGCAAAGCCGACCCCTGCCGCTACAACGCCAAGGTTTGCTGCACCTGAGCCAACCCCTGACAGCATAATGACAGTCGCGACACCCACGGTTGAAATAGGAGATAAAATAATCAAACAAAAAATAACTGCAATAATCGCTCCCATTAAAACTGGCTGCCATGTGGTAACGTTATCCACTGCTACACCCACTACGCCAGCTGACGACTTCACATACGGAAGGGTCATTAAACCAATTATACCTGGCACCAAAATACAAAGCGTTGGCATCAATAAAATCGAATACTCCTTTAACCGCCCGCCGATCCACTGTACGAACAGTACCGCTAAAGCTGCCGTCAATCCCGTATTGATCACAACCCCAATGCCATTTAAAGCAAACAATCCTTCGGCCGTCTGCTGCACCGACCCGCCACCGACCATCGCCGCAATGCCGACGCTTGCTGTTTGAATCGGTGTTAACTTAAACATCATCCCGACCATGACGCCAATTAAAATCGGCAATAAACTCATCGCGATCACCGTCATGTTCAACACGGACTGCAGCGCTGGCGCATGCGGGATCATCAGCTTTAAAATTTCTCCCAGCAGCGCATTTGGAATCAACGCTACCACAATCCCCATACTCATGCCCGTTAACAGCTTACTGAAAAAATCTTTCATTCTGCCAGTCTCCTTACTCTCGATGTTGTAAAAATTGTATACAATATTCTGGCAAAAATCAACAAAAATTTTTAATGCTTTACCGCATATAAGCGTTAAAGCGAGATAGTTTGATTTTTGAAGGAAAGGTAAAACTAAAAAGAAAAAGGAGACTATATGGATACCTTTTTATTCAGCTGTTTTGCCGCTGCTTATCTTATTCTTTTCTCTCTCGCCCTGCATCTATTTAAGAAAAGGCGCATAATAAGCGCAGCCCTTCTTCTGCCTGTTATTGCCGGGCTTGTTTATGACAATGGCATTATTGCCACCGGGCGCTTCATCGGTGAAGGTGCTGCACTAGAAACACTGAATGCTGCCCGGTTCTGGCTGCGTGCTCTGTTTACCCCGCTGCTTGTTTTGTATGCGTGGATGTCGTTAAAGCAAGCAGGTGTCACCTGGGCACACAGGGGCTGGTTTCGCCTAGTAGCAATCGCTTTGACTGTGGCCCTTGTTTTGCTTGAGTTATTCACAGAAGTGCGTGGTCTTTTACTCCAGCCAAGATGGGAATACGGGACATTAAGCTATACAAATGCCGAATCGTCGGGCGGTCCACCGCTTATGGTCTTAGTCGTTTCAATCGTACTGCTGGCTGATTCCGTTTTGGTATGGCGAAAGCAAAGGTGGGTGTGGTTCTTCATTGGTTCGCTTGTAATGATTGTGGGGAGTGCCGTACAGCTGCCTGTGGCAAGCGGAGCTGTGACAAACTTGTTTGAGCTGGTGCTCATTGTGTCACTTTTGGCAACAGCCTGGTTTCAAGGAAATGATCGAAGGGCCGAACCGCAGGCCAAATAAAAAGGTCCTGGCTGAGCCAGGACCTCACATATACTTATTTAATTTCAACGTTTTTGCTTCCAACGACAAGGTAGCCATTCAGCATGCCGCGGAATTCTGCTTTGGCTGTTCCAGGCTTCCAGGTAAACTCTTCCCTGTTAAACTTGAACTGTCCTTTTTTCGCCTGCTGCTCCAGTCCGTTCGTTCCGTTATTAGCAGAAACGCCGTTTAGTTGAGCGCTGCTAAGATCGAACCCGACTGGGTTGAATTCTTTTGGTACTGTTACCTGAACAGTGATCACCCCAGTATTTTGCTTGATTACACCTGGGTTTACATCGATAGAAGCCGGAATGTATACAACAATCGTTTTTTCAACCGTTGTGGTCCAGCCCGCTTCGTCTGTAACCGTCACGGATGCTGTATAAGTACCCGGCTGGCCTAGTGTAACGTCATCGCCATTTTTATATGTCTGGCCATTAAATGTTAACGTTTCAACAGAGACGCCGGATGTTGTATCCTCTGCTTTATAAGCTAAATCCAACGAAGCGCCAAGCGCATATTCTTCCGATAGATTCATAGAAACAACTGGAGCCGTTTTATCGATTTTCACTTCGATTGTGTTCGCTTCCTCTGCATTCCCGGCTTGGTCTGTCGTATAGAAAGAAACAGTTGTGATACCTTCTTTACTGATCGTGAAGCTTGTTCCTTCTTTATACGCTGATCCATCGATTGAGTAATATGTTTTGGCCGCACCGCTTGCATGGTCTGTTGCAGTTAAATGAATCACTACGTCTTCTTTAAGCCATTGACCTGAAGCATCAGATTGTGTAAGAGGTGCCGTTTTATCGACTTTTACTTCAATCGTCTGCACGGCTTCTTTATTGCCCGCTTTGTCTACAGAATAGAAAGAAACCTTATTCACTCCTTCTTTCTCTACCGTGAAAGATGTGCCTTCTGTGTACTCAGCACCATTAATAGAATAGAACGTTTGCGCGATGTCACTCGCTTCATCAGATGCTTCGAGTTTCACTGTTACATCTTCCTTGCTCCATGCCTCTGTTGCATCTGCCCGTGTTACCGGTGCTGTTTGATCAATTTTTACTTCAATTGTCTGAACAGCTTCTTTATTACCCGCTTTGTCTACAGAATAGAAGGAAACCTTATTCACTCCTTCTTTTTCTACAGTGAAAGATGTGCCCTCTGTGTAGTCCGCGCCGTTGATCGAGTAGAAGGTCTGCGCTATGCCGCTCGCTTCATCAGATGCTTCGAGCTTCACCGTCACATTTTCCTTGCTCCATGTGTTCGTTGCGTCTGCTTTTGTTACAGGTGCTGTTTGATCAACCTTCACTTCAATCATTTTTGCTTCTTCTTTATTTCTTGCTTTATCGACAGAGAAGTAAGAAATGCTGTGGATGCCCTCTTTTTCAACGATAACCGTCGCACCCTCTGTATAATCAGATCCATTAATAGAATAGAACGTTTGTGCAACGCCGCTTGCTTCATCAGTGGCTGCCAGTTTGACAGCCGCATTTTCTTTGCTCCAGCCTGCTGGCCCTTCCGCTTTTGTCACAGGAGGCGTTTGGTCAATCTTCACTTCAATCGTTTGGGCGGTTTCTTTGTTGCCCACTTTATCAACCGAGTAGAAAGAAACGTTATGCACGCCTTCTTCTTCAATCGTGAAAGACGTACCAGCTTTGTATTCCCTGCCGTCTACTGAATAGTAAGTACCGACGACGCCTGTTTCATTGTCCGTTGCGGACAACGCAACAGAAGCTTTTTGATTCGTCCAGCCCGCTGGTGCTTCCGCTTTCGTAACCGGTGCTTCCGTATCAACAATCAACTTTGCCAGTACAACGTTTGAGCGGTCAGATTCGCCAAACGAATTGCTGTAAGAGGTAACAAAGTATTCATGATTCGCGTATGACAGATTATTAACTGTGTAAGACAGGTTATTTACTTTTTCCGCTACCAATACTGGCTTTCCATTTACAAGCTCATAAATGTTATAGCCATTCGCATACGTAACAAAATCCCAAACAATGCGGGCACTTGTATCGCTTGTTAACGTAAGAGTTGCTTCCGGAGCTTGCATAACCGGATAAACAATTTTCTCCGTCACTTGCTCAGAAGGCGCCGATTCACCGAAGCGCGTGCTGTAAGCCGTGACTTCAAAAGAATGTGTATCTTCTGTTAGGTTATACACATTGTGTTTCAATGCTGTTCCTTTATAAACCAGCTTTCTCTCACCATCTGTGATTTGATATACGCGGTATTCATTAGCCCACGGAACAGTTTTCCAGTTTAACGTAATATTATTAACGTTAGAAATAGTCCCTGTTAGAGCAGGCGGCGCTACAGTCGGCCAAGTTAAATTAAAGTTAATCTTCGTTCCTTCTGGAGATTCACCAAACCGGGTGCTGACAGAATGGATTACATACTCGTAATCTCCTTCTGGCATATCCGTAAGCTTGAACGATGTAACTGTAGTGGTTTTCAGGAGAAAAAGCTCATTGTTAATACGTTGATAAACCTTATAGCTGTTTCCATAAAGAACCGTGTTCCACGTAAGGGTAATATCATTTCCGTTTGTAATCGTGTAACTTCCATTACCTGGTGCCTGCATCACCGGGTGCACAAGATCAAAGGAAAGGGTGCGGCTTTCTACTGACTCACCGAAACGGGTGCTGACTGCATCTACTTCATACGTATGCTTGCCAGCAGATACATTCGTCAGCACAGTATTTAAAGCTCCTCCAGTGTATTTCATTACTTTTTGGCCATTTACCAATTCATATACTTTATAGCTGTCCGCGTATTCCGCTGCAATCCAGTTTAATACTATGTCATTTCCATTTTGCACCTTGTAAGTAAAACTCTCCGGAGCCTGCATATCCGGGTAAACAACGTTAAACGTCACCTGGCTTGATTCTTTTGAAGCTCCAAAGCGCGTACTGAACGATTCTACCATGTAAGTGTGCTCACCGGCCGCTACATTGGTAAAAGTCGCATTCAAAGTTGTTCTTGTTGCTTTCAATACTTTTTGACCGTCTACAACTTCGTACACTTTGTAGCTGTTTGCGTGTTCCACCGCACTCCAGCTTAGTACGATATCGTTGCCATTTTGTACTTTATAAGCCAGGCCTTCTGGTGCCTTTACTTCTGGATATACAACCTTAAAGGATACCTGGCTGCCTTCTTGAGATTCTCCAAACCGGTCACTGCTGGCCCTCACTTCATATATATTTTCTCCTTCTAGCATGTACGTAAAGACCGTGGAAGTACTTGTCACCGTTCTCTTTAATACCGGATCGCTGTCTGTTAATTGATAAATTTTATAGCTTGTTGCATTAGGAACCGGATCCCATTTTAAAGTGATATCACTAACGTTTGCCGCGCTGTAGGCAAGGTTTTCCGGTGCCTGCAAGTTATACTCATTCATTACAAATGTTAAGGAACTGCCTTTTGTTGATTCGCCGAAACGCGTACTGACAGAATGAACAACATATGTGTGTTCACCAGCCGGTACATTTGTAAAGGTCGCATTTAAAGTGGTTCTTGTCGCCTTTAATACTTTTTGACCGTCTATGACTTCATACACTTTATAGCTATTCGCATAGTCCGTTGCATTCCAACTTAATACGACATCATTGCCGTTTTGAATTTTGTAGGAAAGTGCTTCTGGTGCCTCGATTTCTGGATAAATGATTTTAAAAGAAATATGGCTCCCTTCCGGTGACTCTCCAAATCGGTCACTGTAAGCACGAATCTCATAGAGATAATCTCCTTCCGGCATAGAGGCAAAAGAAACAGAAGTGCCTGTTACTGTTTTTTTCAATACCGCCTTACCGTCTACAATTTGATAGATGTTATAACCATTCGCATTTAAAACGGCATTCCATTTTAATGTAACATCATTTACATTCGCCGCACTGTATGTGGCATTTTCCGGCGCCTGCAGGCTATACTCATTCATTGTAACAGTCACAGTACTGCTTTTTGCTGATTCTCCAAAGCGTGTGCTGACCGTGTCCACCGCATACGTATGTTCACCAGCCGACACATTTTTAAGCGTGAAAGTTAGAGCTGTACCTGTGTATTTTAAAACTTTCTCGCCATTCACCACTTCATATATCTTGTAGCTATTCGCATAGTCTGCTGCATCCCAGCTCAGCACTACATCATTCACGTTTTGAATTTTATACGTAAAATTACCTGGCGCTTCGATAACTGGATGATTAAGTGTAAAAGAGATTTCTGCCCCATCAGCTGATTCCCCAAAAAGAGTGGAAACAGAGTGGACGACATACTTGTAATCACCGGCTGACATATTTGTATACGTATAAGACGAGCCTGTTACCGTGTTTTTCAGTACTTTGACTCCGTCAACCACCTGATAAATTTTATACCCGGTCGCATATTCTGCAGCGGTCCAGCTCAGTTTAATATCATTACCATTTACCACAGTATAAGCTGCATTCGTTGGAGCTTTCATCGTTTGCCCAGTTAGTGTAAAGGTCACCTGTGATCCTTCTGCCGACTCGCCGAATCGTGATGAATAGGCGTGAATTACATACGCGTACTCTCCTGATGGCATACTATTATACGTGACAGCAGGCGATGTAACAGTGCTTTTTAACGTTTTCTTGCCGTCCACTATTTGATATACTTTATACCCCGTTGCATACTCTGCTGCATCCCAAGACAAAGAAAATGAGGTATCTGATTTAATTGTTTCCTTTACATTGGCCGGTGCCTTTAATTCTGGATGAACGAGGCTTAAAGACAGGGTACTGCCTTCCGCTGACTCCCCAAACCGGCTTGAATAAGAATGAACCTCATACTTATACTCACCCTCTGGCTGATTTGCGTATGTAACTGCTGCTGCAGTTACTGTACTTTTTAATGTTTTTTGCCCTGAATCGTTAATCTGGTACACTTTATAATTCGCTGCATACGGCACAGCTTCCCAGCTTAGCACAATATCATTGCCGTTTTGCACGTCTGATGCGAAGTTTGCTGGCGCTGCCATTACGAGCTGTTCTAATGTAAAAGCAGCTTTTCCGCCTTCTGCTGATTCCCCAAAACGGTCGCTGTACGAGTAAATCTCATATACATAATCGCCGGCAGGCATATTCGTGTAATTTACTGTTGTACCTGTGACCGTACTCTTCAGCACTTTTTGACCATCTACAATCTGGTACACTTTATAAGCCGTTGCATTAGCTGCGGTATTCCAGCTCAGCGAAATATCATTGCCATTTTGAATTTTATGGGCGACATTGGCTGGTGCTTCTATAGTTACACCTTCTACCGTCAATGAAACACGGCTTCCCTCTGCCGACTCGCCGAATCGGTCACTGACTGAATAGACTTCATACGTATAATTGCCACCCGGCAGCTTCGCATACGCTACACTGGTCCCCTGTACAGTACTTTTTAATACTTTTTTGCCATCAACTAACTGATATACTTTATAGCTGTTTGCGTATGGGACGCTTCCCCACGTTAAAGTAAGGTCATTGGTATTTTGAAGCTTGTATGAAAAGTTTGGCGGCGCTGACATGGTAATAGAACCTACTGTCACTGTTAACTTGCTTCCTTCTGCCGACTCCCCGAAACGGTCACTGTTCGTACGAAGCTCATATTCATAAGTGCCTGCTGCGGTATTTGAAATCGCAGCGGTTGTGCCGGTCACCGTGTTTTTTAACACCGGCTGACCATCCACCATTTGATAAAGTTTATAGCTTGTCGCATATGGCGCAGCGGTCCATTTCAGCGTAATGTCATTTCCATTTGCCACTGTATAAGAAAAATCAGCCGGCGGAGTCAAAACCGGATACAGAAGCTCTACTTTTAAAGGCTCTGACAGAGCAGATTCCCCGTACAAGGTATGCATACTCGTAACAGCATATTGATGAATTCCTTCTTCCACTCTGGTGAGTGTAAAAGTACGTGCCGTGCCTGTATACAACAGCTTTTTTTCACCTGTTGGAGAAAGCTCATACAAATTATATTTTTCCGCATTCGCAGCAGCCGTCCAGTTGATCACAAGATCATTTCCATTTCTTACTGTGTATGTGACGGTATCAGGGGCTCCCATCTTTGGATACACCACATCTACGGTAACAGGTGCACAAGGTCCTGACTCTCCTTCCGCACTCAACGTTGAAACAACATAACGGTACGAGCCTTCTGCCATATTGTTCAAATTATAGCTCGTCGTTGTTGTTTTTCCAAGAAGGGTAAGCTGTCCTTCCTTAATTTCATAGACATTATAGCCTGTGGCTCCATAAACAGCACTCCACGATAATTTCACATCATCGGGTGTTACCATCTGTGCTGTCAGATTGCTCGGAGGCAGAATGCTGCTATTTGTTTCTGCTTGAGCATTAAAAAATGGAGACACCAACTGCATCAGAAGCAGTACGACAGACAAAATAGACAACTTCTGGCTTATTGATTTTTTCATACAAAAGTCTCACCTTTCTTGAAAAAACCAAATAAAAAATGAGCCTAAACAAGGCTCATGCGTCTATAAGACTACGATACCTTGCGGCAACCGGCTGCCATCCACACTTACTAGTAAACATGGTACAGGCCCCTGGCTTTGCGTCCTATAGTTTCCCATAGTTTGCCTTTTTCACTTGGTTTTTTTGTGATTATAAGTCTATTATATTCGGTATTAACTTTATATAAATAGGTATATTTACCTGTAAATCAATCTTTTGAGTATGAATAATAAATTATTCTTATTTCCCTATATAAAGAACTTAATCATGAGATTAAAAGAGGAGAGACATGAAAGGAGACGATATTAAAAAAGCTTGTTTACCACATTACGAGCTATATAGGAACGACATACGAAACAAACAACCTAGTCTAGAAGATATATTTTAAGCTGCACGCTTGAACTACCTAAATAAACGGGCAGCTTATTTTTAATGAACAGCAGAGTGGAGGTGCTGTTCAAGAAGCAATACGTCGTTTTTCAAATTATTCAGCCGCTGATTCAATTCGTTCGCTTCCATTGAGGTCAATTTGGAGCAGCAAGCATACTGAGCCAGCTCTCTCATTTCATATAACTTAGACTCAATTTGCTCTAAGATCCTGTCCTGTTGCTTACACCATTCGACTTGTTCCTTAAGAAACTGTTTCTGCTCCTGCTGTTCTTTATATATCATGCAACTAGCTCCCTTACAATGTATTTTTCATCTTTGTTCAATAAAAAGAGACCCTGGAAAAATCCAGAGTCTCTCGCTTTTCAGCTAACCTAAGCCACGGGGCGAAGATTAACGAAGAAGCTGAAGAACACCTTGTGGCGCTTGGTTTGCTTGGGAAAGCATCGCTTGCGCAGCTTGAGAAAGGATAGAGTTCTTCGTTTGAGCCATCATTTCTTTCGCCATGTCTACGTCACGGATACGTGATTCCGCAGCTGTCAGGTTTTCAGAAGATGTACCCAAGTTGTTGATCGTGTGCTCAAGACGGTTTTGAACCGCACCCAGTTTAGAACGCTCTGCAGATACTGATTTGATTGCAGAATCAAGAGATTTTAATGCATTTTGTGCACCAGCAGCAGAAGAGATATCCACTCCAGAAATACCTAAAGCAGCAGAACGCATATCGTTTACACCGAAAGTGATTGTTTGGCCTTTATTAGCACCGATTTGGAAGGTCATGCCACCGTTACCTGCCGCATCTGTTTGTGCTTGTGTAAGACCTAAGTTTTCTACAACTGAAGAGCCCGTTTGGTCAGCAAGAGTAATTGGTCCATCCTCGCTAACTAGCTGTAACTTACCATCATCAGTTACATTAACTTTAACATTATTGATATAAGCTGCATCACTTGCACTAGCACCAGAAGCACCATTGTATGTTGTAATAGCAGCATTGATAGAATCTTGGAGAATCTTAGCTACATCTTCCATGTCTGATGTAGCATCGATAGGATCGCCAGCCGTAAAACCTGCCGCAGTTACATCCAAGGTAACTTCCAATTGTCTATCTCCAAAGTTCACTGTTAATGTACTTGCATCTGCAATGTCTGCTCCATTATATTTGCTTGTACCAGCAGCACCAGCGGCACCAGCAAGACCTAAAACTTTATCCATAACTCCAGTAGTGCCATCAGTTTTGATAGCTGAAGTAGTGCCGTCTTTCCCACTTTCAAGTACTAACTTACCTGAACCATCAAGATAACCGGAAACATGAGCAACGTTTGCACCTTGTGCGTCAATCGCTTCGTTGATTTTAGAAACAATTAGATCTTTCGCTTTATTTTGAGAGTCAGTGGACGCTCCTGCTGCTGTACCAGCCTTAATTGCTGTTTTTTCATCCGTAGTTAAGTTTTGGAAATTCAACTGGATTTCAGTACCATCAATAGTAATTTTCTCTGAAACAAAATCGTTATCTCCAACAGTAAGGCCAGCTAGAGCAGCTGTTGCTGTTAACGACGCATTTTCTAATTTAGCAATAGAAGAGCCTGTAGTAGTATCTTGACCCACAGACGCACCGCCTGATGATTTAAGATTACCGTTCAATAATTTCTGTGTATTGAACTCAGTTGTATTACCGATACGGTCAACTTCGTCTTTTAACTGTTTTACTTCATCCTGAAGTGCTTTACGGTCTTCAGCTGTGTTTGTACCGTTGGCAGATTGGTCTGCCAGCTCACGCATACGCTGTAGGATTGAATGTGTTTCGTTCAATGCACCTTCAGCTGTTTGGATCAAAGAGATACCATCTTGCGCGTTACGTGATGCTTGATCCAAACCACGGATCTGTGCACGCATTTTTTCAGAGATTGCTAGACCTGCAGCGTCATCGCCCGCTTTGTTGATGCGAAGACCTGAAGATAGTTTTTCCATTGATTTAGCTTGTGCACCAGAAGCAGCGCTCATCTGACGATGCGTGTTAAGTGCAGCAATATTATGATTGATAATCATTCGTTTTTCCTCCTTGAGTATGGCTGTTCACATCCGTGTGAACAGTTTTCCTTTTGTTCAGCAAGCCGTTCCAGGTCGGCCGCCCTGGTCTGTTTTGCTTACACTCTTATTATCGTCACCCCTCAAAAATGTTTAATAGGTTTTGATTATTTTTTTACCAAATTCGTGAAATAACTAAAATAACTTCTATTCATAAAAAGTAAAGGCAGAAGCCTATACGTTAACATCATAGTTTTGGAATTACGATTCAAATGCGTAGAAAGATTATGACTGTTCCAATCCACTAAAAAACTCCCATCCATTAGTTTAGCGGAGGGAGTTTAAGTAAGCCTGACAGATCAGTTACGCCGGCAGATGCAGATTTATTTTCGTTTCCAATTTGAACGTAAATTTCTTTTCGGTGAATATCAATATGCTTGGGCGCATTGATGCCGAGCTTAACCTGGTCGCCGGAAACGGAAACGACAGTAATCTCAACGTCGTCGCCAATCATAAGCGATTCACCTGGTTTTCTTGTTAAAACGAGCATGGATTACGCCTCCTTCGTCTGGAACAGATTATGGCGTGTCTCATACGGCTTGCCGGTTAAGATCAGCTGGCGGCCAGCCTGTGTTTTTTTGTTAATCACGACAGGCGCCTGCAGGTTGGCTGTTGTTTCTTGAAAAGGGTCACGCACTGTTAAGATACTTAACAGTATAACATCTTCTTCCCCTTCAATCGACAAAGCCTCAATAGTCGCATCATCAATCTTCACCTTGTAATCAATAAAAAAAGAAAACGGATCCGCAACGACAAAGCCTACGCTCGGAGTAGAGACTGATTGAAGGGCGTAAAAAGCTGGGTTATCAGGAAAAGACAGCAGAACAAATTCCTTTTCTGACTCAAAGCCGGGAATGCCGCTTGAAAAGGTAATGACATCACTTGGCGCAATTTCTATTTCTCCGTGGTACTTCGTTTGAATCTTCACTGATTATCATTCCTTTAAATCGTTTTATTGACCACTTCAATATGAACAGACGGCTTTTGAACAAGCTCAATATTCACATCACCCGGTTCGTAGCGGATAACGGGTTTATTCATCGTAGCTTTATATTCGACCGGGCGCGCATTCGCTTCTATTTGCACATCACCGGGCTGATAATCAATCTTGACACTGCCATGTGAAGGAATCCAGCCAATTCCCGTTTCAAAATTGCGTCTTGTGTGGCGGACCGCCTGCTCTGCGATTGGATTGCCGCCTTTGTGAATAGCAGCAAGCTCTCTTCCTTCCGAAGCACGGCGTCCAATGCCTTCCCACGCTTTTTGAACGGCCTCGGCGGCTGCTTCGCGGTTTCGCTGCAGAATGTTTTTTCTGTCCATATCTGCCCACGCCTGCGACTGGTCAATCGTCAGCTTGCCGGGCGTAGTTGTAATTTTCATCTCCGCTTTTAGCTGCTTCATTTCAACAGTCGCCGGCGGCTGCTGAATGGATTGCTTTCCTTTTGTAGTGGATATGCTTATTTGTGCATCAGTCGTTTGAATTCGAAGTGTCGGTATATTCATGCGTTCTCCCTCCTGTTAGCGAAGAAAGTCCATCAGGGTTGGCTGAATGATACGCGCTCCTACAGAAAGAGCCGCATTATGCACCGTTTCTTGAACCGTTAAATCTGTAACCACGCGTTCAAAGTCTACATCTTCATTCTCAGATAAAATACGGTTGGCGATAACTTCCTGCTCCCCAATACGCGCTTCCATCAGCTCGACTCTATTATACTTGGCGCCAAGCTTGGCCCGTTCGTCGGTAATCGTGGCCATATGTGTATCTAAATCTTTTAACAGGCCGCTTAACGCTTCACCAGAAGTA
The DNA here is from genome assembly GCF_032341995.1 of Domibacillus sp. DTU_2020_1001157_1_SI_ALB_TIR_016. Lineage (NCBI taxonomy): Bacteria > Bacillati > Bacillota > Bacilli > Caryophanales > Bacillaceae > Domibacillus > Domibacillus sp. DTU_2020_1001157_1_SI_ALB_TIR_016. Next base: position 601,315 of record NZ_CP135439.1, on the reverse strand, counting down.
GAACTTGCATCCTTGTCTAATTCTTGTGCAATTTCATCAATTTTCGCAAACATATCCTCTGAAAAAAGCGTTTTTCCGCTTATATTTACCTGGATATATACGCCCTTGGACAATTCCAGCTCCACGGGATCATCGTTTACCGGATAAGCAGGAGGATCAGCCGATAAATCTACCGGCTTGGATACCGTATTTGTACCGTTAAATAAATATTTGTCGCCAAATTTCGTATTCGCAATTTCGACTAAATGCTCTTTGAGCTGATCAATTTCCTCTTTCGCAGCCTTTCTTTGTTCCGCATCATACGTGTCGCTTGATGTTTGCACAAGAAGTTCACGCATCCGCTGCAAAGCCTGGCTTGCTTTATCGAGAGATGTATCAGAGTTTTCCACCCAGTTATACGCTTCACCGAAGTTGCGCTGGTATTGCTCCACTTCCAGCAGTGTACGCCGGTACGTGATGCCTTTCATTGCCACAACTGGGTCGTCAGAAGGACGGTCTATCTTTTTCTGGGTGGATACTTGTGTATTTAATTTATCAAGACGATTTAAACTGCTCGTTAAGTTTTTCATCATATTAGATGAAAGCATCGATTGAGTGACCCGCATTTTTACTTGCTCCTTTCTTAACGGCCGCCAACGCCCATGCCATTAATAATTTTATCAAGCATTTCATCTACTACGGTAATCATTCGGGCTGCTCCGTTGTAGGCATGCTGGAATTTAATTAAGTTAGTCATTTCTTCATCCAGTGATACGGAAGAAACAGACTGGCGATTGGTTTCTACAGAATCTTTTAAAACCCCGGCATTTGTCACCATCCGTGCGGCCTGCTGCGCATCAACAGCCATGCCGCCAATGACCCCTTCATAAAATGAATTGAGTGAGCCGCTTTTAATCGGAAGCTCCGGCATGTCTGCCGGTGTATCGCTGCCGTTCAGCTGAAAGCTGGACCCATTTAATAGAATTGCCCCAATGTTGGACAAGTTTTGAGCGTTTTTTCCGTCACCTGCGTTCGCATGTTTTCCTGATGCATCTGTATAAGATGACATAGCTGCCGCAATATCCTTTGGAAGCATATTCTCATTTAATCCAATCGCACTGGCAATTCCTTTGTAATTCGTACTTGAATAAGCGTCTATATTAAAAAAGTTTTTATTTGTACTAGAAGCCGGGTTGTTTAAATCCACACCATACCCTTGCACAGTATTAAACATGGTCGCAAATGTGAAAGCCATCTGGTCAATTTGATCTAGCATATCTGAGTAAATGCCTTTAACAGTCTCTGATCCGGCAGCTCTAGTTTGATAGCCATATGCCTCAATTAAGCCTCTAAGCTCCCCTTGCGAAAAGGTAACCGCCCCTGCTTCAGTAGCAAAATCAATCTCAGCTGAGTTTATATTGTTTCCGTTTTTATCAACATATTTAAAATCGCCTGCAGCAGCTTTCGTCCACTCTCCCGGATTTATGGTATCTTCTTTAAATACCTGCAAGGATACTACTCCGGCACCTGAGTCCGGCACCCCGTCCAGTACGGTGTCGTCCGATGCTGCAAACCCTACATGGAATCGTTCTGAAGCGCTAACCAACTGGACCTTGCTTCCATCTGCGTTTACAATGCTGACTTCTAATACCCCTTCCGCAATATCAAGCGCGTTACCGCCGCTTTTAATTGAATTGGTTTCAATAGAAAAATATTGTGATAATTCATCCAGGAGCCGATCCCGCTCATCATATAAATCATTTGGCAAATATCCGTTTGGTTCGATCGATTTAATCTGCTGATTTACATCATGTAATTTATCAATAGCCGAGTTAGTCGCTTTAAGCGTTACATTCACTTGATTGCCAAAGTCCTTTTGAATTGAAGTTAAGGAATCGGACATATAATTAAATGTGTCTGTTACCGACTGCATCCGTTCAAGAACGACGCCCCGCGTTCCTTCATTTTCGGGATTACCGGCGAGATCCTGGAGCGACTGCCAAAGCTCGCCCATAACAGCCGACAAGCCATCATCTGTAGGCTCGTTAATAATATCCTCCACTTTACTCAGCGCATCAGAGCGGGAACTCCAATAACCAAGCTTTGTGCTTTCCGAGCGGTACTGTGTATCAAGAAAAGAATCTCGAATTCTTTGAACAGAACCTGCTTCTACCCCCGTACCCATTTGTCCTGGAATATTAGGTCTGTTTAAGCCGACTGCAGGATAAGGAGTAGTCGTTTGAAAATTAACACGCTGGCGTGTATAGCCAGGAGTGTTGGCATTCGAAATATTGTGACCTGTTGTGTACAAGGCGCTTTGCTGGGTAAACATGCCGCGCTTTGCGGTTTCAAGTCCCATAAAAGTTGATCTCATTCGGTTTCTCTCCTATGCTTTCGAATCAAAAATAGGTCCGGCTGATGGCGTTTGATCTGAGTCACCATCCGGCGCGTAGTTTCCTGCTTCAGGAGGAGCAAGAAGGTCGAGCTGCAGATGAACGAATTGAAGCGACTGGTCCAGTAGCTCTTCGTTGAGCCTATTTGTGCGCTGCAATTCCTGAAGGACTGTGATCAATTGTCCGCGGATTTCCTCAGCGCCCTGACGCTCTTCTGCCGAAAGAGATGGCAGGAGCTCGGTTAACGTTTGACCAGAGTGCTCCGTTCGTTTCTTCTCAAGTATCATAATGGCGCTTACGTGCTTTTGTTCGTCCCGGACAATCCGGTTCAATTCGTCCATCTTATTTTGTTTGATGGCCTCTGTTTTTGCCTGCGCTAACGCCAGCAGGCTTTTATGAAGCGCCAGCTGTTTTTCAAGCGTTTCGATGAGCATGACGCTCCCCCTTTTTTATGTGTAAATATTAACTAACAGTCCTTGAATTTCGCCGACCTTGCTTAAAATATCAAGCTGTGATTTCTCTTTATTGATCACGTCATTGGCAAGCTGAGTCAGACGGCTGTCTACTTCTTTGACAATTTTGTAGACCTTCGTCCGGCCGCGGCGGTTAAAGCCCCGCTGCTCTTCCAGCTGCAGACCGCTGTCTACCGCTTCCTGCATAAATTCTTTGACCATTTTTTTGTACTTGCGCAAATCATCGATGGTCCGATGCTCGGCGAGTTTTTCTCCCTGCACCTCAATGTCTTTCACCATGCGATTCATTTTTTCAAGCGCAGCATTTTGACGCTTGTTTGCGATCACATCCGTGAACGTCACGGATGCTTTCGCGGTTTCTTCTTTTCGTTCGGTCCGGGACGCGGAAACTTTATTTACGCGCTGGATTTCCATCATCATTCACTCCGTTTTGATTATTGAAGAAGCTGCAGGATACCCTGTGGAAGCTGATTTGCCTGTGCAAGCATCGCCTGTCCTGCCTGGTTCAAAATGTTATTTCTCGTAAACTGGGTCATTTCTTTTGCCATATCCAAATCGCGGATACGAGACTCGGAAGCTGTTAAATTCTCATTGGCGGTTTGTAAATTTGTAATCGTATGGTCAAGGCGGTTTTGTACCGCGCCAAGACGGCTTCTCTCTAGTGAAATGTCGCCAATTGCTTTATCGAATATGGAAACGGCTGCTTGAGCATTAGCCGCTGTAGAAATATCAATACCTGCAATCGCATTTCCTTTTGAATCCAGGCCAACTGCGAGACCTAAGGCTTGCGCATCCATCCGCTTCAATTGGATTTCTAGGCTTTCACCTTCATTCGCACCAATTTGGAAAGTGAGCTTTAAAGACTGAAGCTCTTCGTAATTATTGTCTGTTAGCGATACTGCATATCCATCAGATGGGGCAGTAATGGTCAGGGCACGTCCAGAAACAGCCACCCCAGAGCCGACTGCTGTTGCTAAAGCAGCTGCGACCTCTTCTGCTGTTTTTCCCTCAATATTGATATTTGGCGATACTGCTGTGGAATCTTTTACAAATGTATATTCCTGATCGCCAATTGTAGTGGTATCATTTTCATTTGGTACTTCGTTAAATGTTAATTTAAAAGTGTCTCCAGTGCTAAGCGTTTTAGAAAGACTACCTTCTCCAAAGTCCCCTTGTGCAAATGCTTCTTTTTTGCCGCTGAATAATACTTTTCGGTTGAATTGAGTAGTATCGGCAATCCGGTCAATTTCTTCAGTAAGGGCATTAATCTCATTTTGGATAGCTTCACGGTCGGAATCTTCCAGTGTTCCGTTCGAAGCCTGTACCGCCAATTCCCGCATCCGCTGTACAATGTCATGGGAAGAAGCAAGTGCACCTTCTGCTGTTTGAATCAAAGAAATCGCATCGAGTGAGTTGCGCTCCGCCATGTCAAGTCCGCGGATTTGCGAACGCATTTTTTCCGAAATCGCCAGGCCTGCCGCATCGTCCGCTGCCCGGTTAATGCGAAGGCCGGATGACAGCTTTTCAAGGCTTTTCGATGTAGCATTGTTTGTATTCCCCAGGTTACGGTACGCATTCAATGCTTGAATGTTATGGTTAATTCTCATTGATCAGTTCCCCGTTTCAAAAGTATTGGCCGGTCTGGCTTCGACAAAAATATTTTGTTCGTATGCATTTTTTTTGCGTGCAGCCGGCCTGGCCGGTGCCGCTTTTAACGCTTCGTTCCATGCCTCCGCAATCGTTTCGAAAAGCTGGCGTGCCTGCTGGAGCCTTTTGGCGTCTTTGTACAAATTGGCTTGAACGACGGTGTCGGCAATAAAGTTATATACATGATCGAGCTGGTCGGCGATAATGCCCGCTTCATAGTTCAAGCCGGCGCCGAGCCGCTCCGTAATATCGTTAATTTTCTGCATCGCCTTGTTGGCTTCTGCATATTGTTTTTCTGCTAAAAAAGCGATCGCATGGTCAAATTGCGTCAGTCCTGCTTCATATAAAAGAGCTGTAATTTCCTGTGGTGTTTTTCGATAAATCATTTCTTTTGTGATCACATTTGTCACCTCATGTGAGTGTATCGGCAAAATTTGCCGAATTTTAATACGCAGATTCCATTTCTTCGATTAAAATCAGCATTTCAGCAATAACCGAATACAATTGAGGCGGGATGGAATTACCAAGGTCAATATCGATCAGCTCTGACAGAAGTGACGAGTCCTGCTCCATCGGAATGCCATGCTGGCTGGCGAGTTCCAAAATTTTTGAAGCGAGCGCGCCTTTTCCCTGTGCGACGACCATTGGCGCACTTCCCTCTTCATAGCGGATAACGGCGGCAGACGGACCATTTACTTTCCGGCGCTTTATTTGATTGTAATAACTCATATCGTCAAATCAAACCCTTTCGTGGAAGCAGCGGCGGCTGCCTGCTTCACGGCTGTCCCGCTCTTTTCTTCGTGAGCAAACGGACCGAACTGAACCGCTCCAACCCGGTAGCCGATATCGGAAAGCCGGTTTTTGAGCACGGCAGCAAGCGGCGCCATTTTTTGTTCAAAGCCTTCCTGGTCGTTTTGTACTTTTAAAGAAAGGTTGCGGTCAGCAGCTGTGATGGTCATGCCGACCGGTCCCAGTTTTTTTGTTTCAAACAAGAAGTGAAGCGAGCAGTTTTCCCAGTCTACCTGCTGGCCGCCATTTTTTGAGCGGATAAAAACATTCACGTTATCCGCCTGGCCGCCCAGTAAAAACGGCAGAGACATCATCATGGACTGCAGGCCGGTTTCCGGTTTGCTTAACAGCTGCTGGCCCGTTAGATTGGCGGCCGCCTGTTCACCAGAACTCCCTCCTGACTGCTGCTGCCCCATTGAAGCCAGCAGGGCTTGCTTGACCCCATTCGGCACCTCCGCTTTTCCTTTTAAAAGAGAAGCGGCTTGCTCGTGTTCAAAGTTGAGCCCGGCTGCCCTCACAAGCTCAAATGCATTACGGGCGCTTGGTGTATCATAAAGACCCGCCATGGCGCCGGCTAAATGGCGCTGCGGTGTATCGGCCAGCTCCTGCGTGGCCATATGAATCACACGGGCATCGGATGGTTTAAACGTTACTTTATCGATCAGCGTCTTCACGTCTGATACAATCCGGGAGGCAGCCTGCGTATCACCTTTAGCAAGCAGCTTGCGTGCATCTGCCAGCTGCTGGGATGCCTGCATCAGCTCTTTTTCTGTTTTCATATCAGTAAAAAGCATAAAATTGCCCTTTAAAATGGCGTTATCCAATGTTTTAATGGCAGTCTCCACGACCGGCTTCGCTTGCTGCGGTGTTTTGACCAGAAGTTCGGCGGTCTGCAAATTGCGTACGATGTCCCGCTTGAATTGTTTAAAATCAATCGCTGACTGTGACATTTTTTCGGTAATCGTCGTCATCACGACTGTTTTGGAAGCGGGCGGCACGTGAGCAAATAAATCATCCGGCAGACTGACCCTCTCGCTTGCAGTAGAAGGCGGGATGAGCGGTTCAACGGCTTTCATCAATTCACCGCGTGCGGCGAGCTCTTTTCCTGATCCAGCCAGTGTCTCTGCCCGCTCGACTGCCTCATGTAATTCCGGCAGGGTGTCTCTTACAAAAACAGCGACCCGCTCAAAAGATGGTTCTTTTTGGATCATAGCCGCTGCTCTTTGCGTCAGGGATGGCTCCGTTTCATCTGTTTCTGGCAGGATAATGCCTGACGGCTGTAAAGTTCCCGCTACTCGTTCCTTTGCCAGGTCAGCCAGCTGCAAGGCTTCTGCGACGGATTTCAAAACAGCAGTACGGTTTCCCGTAAAAGAGGTGCGCAGTGCCTGGACAATTTCCTCCAGGGAACCATTTTGATCAAGCTTTTGGGCGAGCGCTTGAAGGAGGGTATCGGCAGGCTGCTGCTTTAACAGTGCGTTTAGTGCTTCTCCTAGCTTTTCCTTAGCCGTGTTTTGAATGGTTTCTGCTTGAATAGCGCCTGCCCGCTCAATAAGCTGGGCAGCCGGGAGATTCTGCTCGGCCGCCAGGTTTTTTAATGCCTGAACCAGCTGGACAGGTGAGCTTGTTTGTTTCACCAATACTTCAATTTGCTTCACAACCTGCTCGGGAAGAGGTGAAGATTTTATCGCAGTAATAGCTTCCTGTGTCCGCCCAAGCTGCAGTGCTTTATCGATTGCCGCGCGAATATTTTCCGGAAATTCGATGTCCGACTGCGCCAGCCACTCGGCTGCCTGTCTGCCAAACGGCGTACCTGTCAGTGCAGCATGCACCGCTTTGAGCGATGCCTCAGACGGCATGATTCCTTTGTCCGCTAGAGCTTTGACTGTCGCAAGCTTATCCGCTTTCGTTCCCGGTGCTGTTTCCATAAACGTTTGAACAGCCTGTGCGGCTTCTTTTGTAAGGGTAACTCCTTTTTGGGTAAATACCGCGAGTTCCGCAGGCTGCTTGTCCGTACTCGGTGCGGATGCGGTGGGGGCTATGTTTGACGCTGGCGCTGCTTTCGTTTCTCCTTGAACGGCTGCGGGCGCTGTTTGACTTGGTGAGGGTGCCAGTTGTGGCTGAATCTTCATCAGTCGGTCTCCTTTCCTTGGTCTATACATAAAGAAAGATCGCCCAACAATAGTTTGTGGGCGATCCGGTGACAGTTACAGCTTTCCGTAAAAGTCGAGCATGGCTTTGGCGGTTGCATCTGCATCCGGCTTGTATGTGCCATCCGCGATCTTTTCCTTCAGAAGCGCGATTTTTTCGCGGCGTTCAGCTAGTATTCTGGATGAGTCTTGCATCTCTTTGGCGGCGCTTGAAATTTCAAGTTTATCGCCGGCTGCCGGGCTGGCTGATTTAGCCGCATCTACTTTTTTCAGCTGCTTCTGATACGGATTGATTCCATTTACTCCAGGGGTATGGTTAATTTTCATCTCCGTATCCTCGCTTTCTTTTTGTACTTGTGCTTATTATATCGTCAAGACGGTGGAAATGTTTAGTGAGGAATTTGGCGTGATTTTCAAATCAAAAAAACCCGCCAAAAGGCGGGTTCGAGAGTGCAGACAAAGTAAGAAAGCGGGCATTTGCCAACAGCCTGAAGACGGGTTTAATTAAATCGTTTGCCCAAATAGGTTTTCTGGCGGTCATCCTGACGCTCACTCGCAAATTGCTGCTCACGGTCATGCTGCTTCAGGTCAGACTCAATTTCATCAACGCATTTATTGCACAGCTTGCCGCGCTGAATAATCGCGCCGCAGCGGTCGCATGGATAACCGAGGTTTGGAAACTGCGCCGCTTGAAGGCGTCCTTTCTTTACCCATTTATAAATCATTTCTTCAGTCGCACCGGTTACCTCGACAATGCGTTCCATTGTTGCGGCGCGGTTTTCTCTTTTTCTTAAAAATGTATAAGCAGCTTGATAAAGCTCTTCTTCTGATCGGGAACATGCTGGACATACATCACGAAAGGCATTTTTAGCATATAATGCACCGCAGCGCGGGCAGTTTACGATTTCGTTCATCCCATTCACCTCATGTTGTCATTCGTTGGTTCTATTTTCATGGCGGAATGGTCAATTGTCAAGAGCCGCTGCGGGCAACCGTGATACTTTTTACGGAGATGGCACCGGCTTTTTGTAGTGCTTTAGCTACAAGTTGCATAGTTGCGCCGGTTGTATAAATATCATCAATTACAAGAATGGTTTTCCCTGCTGCATCCCCAATTGGGTAAAACGTCTGCTTGGCGTTTATCCGCTCGGCACGTGTTTTTTTAGACTGCTTGTCGGATTCACGCCGCCCAAGAAGCGCAGTTTGCGGCAGTCCTGCCCGCTCAATAAGCGCTTCTGACTGGTTAAAGCGCCGCTCTGCAAGACGCGAAAGAGACAGCGGGACCGGACAGATGATGTCATACTCCAACCGCCTGGCCATCCTCCTGATATCTTGTGCAAAAATATCTGCTAGTGCATAATCTCCCCGGTACTTAAAGCAGGCGATCAGTTCCTTCATGGCATCATTATACTGATAGAAAGAATGGTTGGAATGAAAGATGCCCCCTTCCCATGCAGCGCAATCCGGACAGATTCCAGCCTCCTTCATTTCCCGGCAGCAGATTTTGCAAAAAGGCCCTGTCAGTTTTTTGAGTGGTGCGGAACAGTTTTCGCACAGCAGCGGACCCTTTGCCCCGAAAAAAGCAGCCCATGACTGAATGGCTGTTTCACTTTCACAAAGCAGGCACCGGCTCATACATCCAGCAGCCCCCTTTCTTCTCCAAGCTTGTTCATCCTGGTAATCTGGCTGATGGCCCGCACCATGGCATTTGTTTTTCCGTAATGAAAAAAAGTCACAATGCCGGTTGGACAGTCGGCACTTCGTCCGGCGCGCCCGGCTATTTGCACAAGGGCGCTTTCTGTAAAAATCCGGTCTTCTGCACCGACTACTGCCACATCCACACCGGGGAATGTCACACCTCGCTCCAAAATCGTTGTGGTGAGCAAAACCGGAATTTCTCCTCTGCGCATCGCTTCGACTTTTTCTTTGCGGAGAGGGTCCTCGGCATGCACACTTTGGATACGTGCATCCACTTGTTTTAATGTCAAAAGGGCTTTGTCCATTGTTTCAATATGAGGATAAAAAAGAAGGGCTTTCTCCTTTCCTTTCAGCCAATCCAAAACAGATACGGGGACAATCGATTTTTTCCAATTTCCACACCACTTCATCTCCGGTACAGGCAGCGGATGGCGGTGATAGCGGGCCGGAATCAGTGTCGCTTCCCGCCTGCCGGAGTGGATGTCTTCCTGCCAGGAGAGTTCAGGCGTAGCTGTTAAATAAATAAGAGAGGATTTCTGTTTGCGTGCTTTTTGAACGGCGAATTGAAGCGAAGCATCAAACGTGTACGGAAAAGCGTCGACTTCATCGACGATCATAACGTCAAACGCTTCAAAAAAGCGGAGCAACTGGTGGGTAGTAGCGATCACAAGCGGACTGTACGTATGCCGGTCTGGACTGCCTCCATACAGTACAGCAGGCGGCGTATCAGGAAACACACTTTGAAGGCGCGGAGCCAGCTCCCGGACTACGTCTGCTCTTGGTGCGGCAATGCAGACACGTTTTCCATTTTGAAGAGCTTCAGCGATACCTCCAAATAGCACTTCTGTTTTCCCAGCCCCGGCAACGGCCCAGACGGTATGTTCAAGATTGTTTTCTACCGCATGCTGAACATGCTGGGAAGCTTTCTTTTGGCCGGCTGACAGTGTGCCGGACCAGTGCATCTCTCCGGCTCGCTTCGGATGCGCCGGCTCGGGGCCGATCCAGCGGTAAAGGGTTGTACAGGAAGAGATTTTGCCCATTTGAATGCAGTTTCGGCAGTACGCGCAGTCAGTGCCGCACCGGGCACATGGATGAGATGAGAAGTTAGAAGTGTTTCCACAGCGGTGGCAAAGAAGCGGACGGGACAAGCCGGGGCGGACAGCGAGAGAATGAACATCGGAGAGAATCGGAATTTCTTCATCTGTTAATTCACGGCCTGAAAAAAAGAGAGCTTGTTTCATAGGTCACATCCTTTCAGCTTCAGTATACTTCCTCTGGATAAATATTACAATCGTTATCAGAATGTCATGATAATTTAACATTGGGTCATTTTTCCGGTATGTTATACTTTTCTTTGTAACATTGAAACAAAAAAGAAAGGGGATTTTATGCGAAAAATTGGAGGAAGCCTGACGGCACTTTTACTCGTGATCCTATTCGCGGTTAACGTGTCCGCACAGAGCTTCAGCGATATTTCAGGCCACTGGGCAAAAAAAGAGATCGAGGATCTTGTGGCAGATGGCGTCATTGCGGGTTATGAGGATGGAACCTTTCGTCCTTACGCAAGTGTAACAAGAGGCCAGTTTTTGGCGTACCTTGCCCGGGCACTCGATTTGCCTGCCGGCGATTCCGCTTTTGTGGATGTCGGTCCTGGCAGCACACTTTACCCTGAAATTGCCGCTGCGAAAAAAGCTGGTATCATCCAGGGAACAACCGAAGGAAAAGCACTCCCGAACGAAGCCATTACCCGCTCTGATGTAGCGGTTATGCTGGACCGGGCGATGCAGTATAAAGGCGATTACATGGAGCGTACACCATTAACCTTCACAGATGCGAAAGAAATTGGCGCTTATGCGTATGCATCGGTTGAACGAATGACGCATTACGGACTGATTTACGGAACAGCAGATAATACGTTCCTGCCGAAGAAAATAGCAACACGCGGCGAATCAGCGGTTTTTATTCACCGGATGATGACAAAGCTTGGACTTCTTGGCACGATTAAAGAGCCGATTGAAGTGCCAAAACCGGCTGATAATCAGGAAGTGATTATTCCGATTAACGACTATCAATATGTAAAGGTACGCATGAATTCAAGCGGCGTGCCGCTGGAATATGACCGTCAGGAAACGGACAAGCATATTGAATCAACAGACTATCACTACTATTATCATATGGGTTATGCTTCTAAACCACTCGGATCTCTTCGTGTAACCCTTCGCAAGCTGACAAACGGCGATACATTCGTCTTCACGAAATTTACTCACAATGCGGACAATACATATTCCGCTACTGTTTCCCTGCCGTTTTCACAGTCTGATAACTATTCACTTGCTAAATACAGCGATCAGGGGACCGTTGTTCGTGAACACCATGACGTATTTGGCATTGATGAAACGAGCCACCCAATTGGCGTGCTTTCTGCCAAAAAAGGGTCAGCGGTTACAGGCGAAGTGATGATGGGCAAAAACTATGTGGCCGTTCCGAAAGAGCAGAAATATGCAGACGGTACCGTTTCCCGCATTCGTGTGCTTGATCAAGAGTATGCAGGCTATGACGTTCAGCAGGCTGACAATACCGTTACGGCAAATATGAACATAACGGTAAAAGGCAACGCCATTTCAGATTCATGGGCGCTTGTATCGGACAAGTCCTTGTTCCAGAGCTCATCTACACGCGATGAATGGTTTAAACGCACAATTGCTGAGTATATCTCGATCAATAACTGGCTCACAGCAGACGGTGCCTACACAAAGCTTCCTTGGTCGATTGAACCAGGCTACCAAATGGGCTATGGCCGCAGTATCAACCGGATGCAGGCTGGTATTTATTTGACAGCTTATCAAGAACATAATGACCGTTATTTATATGACCTTGTGTTAAACGGAGTCGCGGACCTTGACGTGTTCTCCGGTGGTGAAGTAACGAAAGGAACACAGCCGCTTTTTTATACGGAATACACAAGTACGTGGCTGAAGAAATCATACGGCACGACAGCGCCATATGTAGATACACGTTTAAATGAAAATGCCGCAATGTTTTTGAAAAATACAGGCGAAGCACTCGGCATTGAAGCGTTAAAAGATGACAACTTATCGTATGCGAACTTCCTTGTAAACCAAAAATCATTTGGCAATATCATTCCGGTAACCGCATCGAGCTATATGATTTCAGATTACTATAAACCTGGTTCCAAGCAGACACATTCGTCGCTTAACCATGCACTAGGCGGCATGCGTTTCCTGATCGTCGCTTATGAGCAGACCCGTGATGAAAAGTATTTGAAACCGATGCGCGAATTCAAAGCCGGTATTGAGAATTTATATCCAAAATGGATTCGTACCGACAGCGGCCGAAAAGGCGACTTCTGGTATCAGGTCAATCCTGATTTAACCTTTGCCGGCAATGACTACGAGCTTTTAACGCTTTTGGATCTTTTGTTGAACCAGGAAGCGTTAGAGCGAATCGGTCTGCCGCGCAGCGCTGTGTTTGATCAAATGATCCGGTCAAAAACAACGTATCTTGTTGAAAACAATCGTCCATTTATCGATGAAGTGGTGAAGAAGCTGAATGAGCAGGGCTTCGGCGACTTGATCAGCGGTACACGTGCGGCAAGCACAGAACGGATCGACAGAGAAGAAATGCAAATGATCACAGATGTACTGAATTCCGTTCCAAAATAAAAAAAGCGTTCCAGCTTCAAGCTGGAGCGCTTTTTCTTTTTATTTGATGACCACTTATCACTCGGACGTTCTTTTTTTCGTCCAACCGAGCGCCAAGGCACCTTCTCCTAAGTGTGTGGCAATGACCGGGCCAAAGCTTGAAATGCTGATTTCAGCGTTCGGGAACCGCTGCTTTAATTCCGCTGTCCATTTCCGGGCTTCGTCCTCCCGGTTCGCATGAATCACAGATGCCTGCAGCGTGTCTCCGCCCTCATAATCTTCTCCGAACAAATCGCCAATGCGTTTGAGCGCTTTTTTGCTTGTTCGAATTTTTTCAAATGGCGCAAGCCGCTTGTCTTCCACATGGAGAATCGGTTTTACTTGAAGCAGGCCGCCAATCAGCGCCTGTGCCCCGCTTAAGCGTCCGCCCCGCTTTAAATGATTTAAATCATCTACCATAAAGTACGCTTTCGTCCATTTTTTCATTTCGGTCAGCTCAGCCAAAATATCATCCGGCATTTTTCCTTCTTTGACCAATTCTGCCGCCCGTAGCACGTAAAAAGCCTGCGGTGCACAGCTGATTTCCGAATCAAATGAATACACATCCAATTCTTCTACCATGTCTGCAGCTGTAATGGATGACTGGTAGGTGCCGCTCAGTTCACTTGATAAATAAATGCCAATGACTGCATCGTATTCCTTGGCAATTTGTTCATACAGCTCAACAAAGTGGCCGATCACCGGCTGAGACGTGGTAGGCAGCCTGCCTCCTTCATTCACTTTTCCGTAAAACTCTTCCATCGTGATATCAAGCTCTTCACGATATGCATCCTCACCAAAAATAACGCTGAGCGGAATCATAAAAATATTAAGCTCCTCGCGCAGCGCTTTTGGAAGATAAGCGGTGCTGTCGGTCAAAATGGCCGTCTTCATCTGCTTATACCTGCCTTTTTCATTTTTTCATATCCCTTACATTTTAGCCCAATAGAGGTTGTTTTGCACCCCTTTTCCGGTAAGATAAAGAGGAGGAGGAATGATCATGAAATCTGCATGGCTTGTTTTGACGGGTGCCACACTATGGGGCACGATTGGTTTGTTTGTGCAAGGACTTTATACATACGGTTTCTCGCCTATCGATGTGGTGGCGCTGCGGGTGCTGGGCTCTGCTTTGGTGCTCTTTCTTTTTCTGCTCCTTTTTAAGCGTAATCTGCTTCGCATTCAGCCGCGTGATTTATTTTTTTTCGCCGGCTGCGGCATTGTCAGCATCGTCTTTTTTAATTTATGCTTTTTTACCGTAATGGAACGCTCTTCCAACTCTCTGGCTGTCGTGCTCTTGTATACCGGACCGGTTTTTGTTGTACTGCTGTCGCGCCTTTTTTTCAAAGAGCCGATGACAGGCGGCAAAGCGATTGCGCTTTTGTTAACCGTGCTCGGCTGTATGCTTGCGGTAGGGCTTGTGCCGTCCGGCGATGCGGACATGTCTGCCGGCACCATTTTCATCGGGCTTTTATCCGGCTTTTTTTATGCCTTGTATTCGATTTTCGGCAAATTTGTCGCCCATCGCTATCATTCTGTTACCATCACGGCTTACGCGATGCTGACGGCCTCCCTTTGCGTCGTACCGATGTCGGGGCTTGCGGCAAAACAAGCGCAGCTGTTAGAGCCGGCGGTTCTTTGGAATACGTTTGGTCTGGTCGTGTTATCAACGGTTTTTGCTTATAGCTTCTACACAGCGGGTCTTTCCCAAATGGAATCCGGACGCGCAGCTATTTTAGCAGTCGCCGAACCCGTGGTAGCCATTTGGATCGGTATTCTTCTTTTTGGAGACAAGCTGACGATCTGGCAGGCGGGCGGCATTCTTTGTATTCTAGCAGCTGTCCTGTTCACGATTGAGCGGCGCCCAGCCGGAAAAGCGAAGTCCCAACGCCTGTTTTTCAGCTCGGCAAATCGGAATGAAGGCCGAAAAACATTGTAGAATGGCCGGATTCTCTTTTTTCCGGTTGTTCATCTTGAAAGTCTAGCTGCACAAAAAGGGTGTCTCATAAGTCGATTTTTCGTCTTAGAGACACCCTTTCTGTATTCTAACTTATCCATCCAACAGCGCTTCTTGTTGAAAAGTACCGATGGGATTGTTTGATTCGACTATCATGTTCTTTTTTCGGCTGTTTCGGATTATTCCGCCAGCATGCGATACGGCTGTTCAAGCATCCCTTTTAGCGTCTGCAGGAAAGCTGCCGCCGGGGAGCCGTCAATCGCACGGTGGTCGAATGTCAGGCTGAGCGGCTGAATGTGCCGCTTTTGCAGTTCGTCTCCCACAAAGACCGCTTCCGGCATCGCGCGGCCAAGGCCGAGAATACCGATCTCCGGCGGATTCAAAACAGGTGTAAAAAACTCCACCTCGTAGTTTCCAAGATTGGTAATCGTAAACGTTGAGCCTTTTAACGTTTCTGCCTGAATACTGCCGCCTCTAACGTCGTCTGCGTTGGAACGGATCCGGCTGGATAAGTCTCTCAGCGACAGGCGGCACGCATCATTGATCACCGGCACCATCAGACCTCCATCCAGCGCCACTGCGATTCCGAGATGGACGCGGTCATGCAGGGCAAGCTGGCCGTTCTCAAGGGTCGCATTCATCTCCGGGTGCTTTTTCAGCGAAGCAATGACCGCTTTAGCGACAAAGTCAGTCAGCGTAAGCTTCACGCCGCTTTCTGCCAGCGACTCATTCATCTGCTTGCGAATCGTCATTAAATCCGTTACATCTGCTCTCATCGTAATGGTCAGCTGCGCGGTTGTCTGCAGGCTGTCAAACATGCGCTCCGCAATCACCTTGCGCATACCGGCAAGCGGTTTGCCTGATGCAGAAGAGCGGGAAGACATCGGTTCTACGTCTGCTTCCGGCGCAGGCTGAACGGCTGCGGCTGCTGGCTGTGTATTGTGGTTTAAATGGCGCTCCACGTCAGACCGGGTAATCCGCCCATTCGGCCCCGTTCCCGGAATGCCGGTTACGTCCAGATCATGTTTCCTGGCAAGCTTGCGGGCGGCCGGTGAAATGCGGGTTCTGCCGCCATTTCTTTGTACTTTTGTGGCGGCCGGCTCGGGTGTTCGTTCAATTGAAACCGGTATCTCCTCAGGCATATTCGGTGCTTCCTGATGAAGCTCCGCTTGAGGCGCATTTGTTGCTTCCGCTTCTTCCCCTGCTGCACCGACAAAACCGATTGCTTCGCCGACTTTTACCACTTCATCTGAAGACGCCTCGATTTTCAGCAAAATCCCGTCTGCCGGCGCTTCTATATCTTTCTCAATTTTATCTGAGCTGATCACGGCAACTGAATCCCCTTTTTTTACTTCATCGCCCTCCTGCTTCAGCCATTCAACGATCGTTCCTTCTTCCATCCCCATACCGAGCTTCGGCATAATTAACTTTACAGCCATCGCTAATCCCCCTTTATATCACCAATTCGCTGCCGGTCATTTCCTGAACGGCTTTGATGATTTTATCTGGTGTTGGCAAATAAATGTCTTCCAAAGATGGAGCAAATGGAACCGGTGTATGCGGTGCGGTGACCATTTTGATTGGCGCATCCAGATAGTCAAACCCTTTATCAGCGACAAGAGCAGCGATGTCGGTTGCGGCACTGCAGCGCGGGTTGGCTTCGTCCACCACAATAAGCCGCCCTGTTTTTTCAACCGACGATAGGATCGTATCCTCATCAAGCGGCGACAGAGTGCGCGGATCGATAATTTCGGCCTCGACTCCATTTTTGGACAGCTCAGCCGCTGCTTTGATGGCGGTATGCACCATCTTGCCGATCGCCACAATCGTCACATCTTCCCCTTTTCGTTTAATATCGGCTTTTCCAAAAGGAATGCGGTATGACCCTTCCGGTACTTCTCCTTTCATCGTATACAGCGTTTTGTCTTCAAAAAAGACGACCAAATCATCATCAAAAATAGATTCGAGAAGGAGCCCTTTCGCATCATACGGAGTGGATGGAATGACGACTTTAAGACCCGGAATATGCGTAAAAAAGGAATACAAGCTTTGAGAGTGCTGGGCTGCGGCACGGAAGCCTGCGCCATGCATCGTCCGAATGGTGAGCGGCACCTTCGCTTTTCCGCCAAACATGTAGCGCAATTTAGCTCCCTGGTTCATCACTTCATCCAGACAGCTGCCGATAAAGTCATTAAACATCAGCTCGGCAATCGGGCGCATTCCGGTAGCAGCTGCGGTCACCGCTGCACCGACGTAGCCCGCTTCCGCTATCGGAGTATCAATAACCCGCTCCCGGCCAAATTCCTGTACAAGTCCTTTTGTAACCCCCATTACGCCACCCCAGGCTTCTTCATCCTGCAGGTGGTCTACCGCTGCGCCGCCCGCTACATCTTCACCGAGCAGAATTACATCCTGATCTTCTCTCATTGAAAGAGCCATCGCTTCGTTTACGGCCTGTGAAAAAGTGATTTGACGTGTCATCGTGCAGCACCCCCATCTGTTTTATACGATACATACACGTCTTCCATCAGCTGCTCTGGAAGCGGATATGGGCTTCCTTCCGCAAACTCGACGGCACGATCCACGTCCCTCCGCACATCGTCATCCATTTGGTCGAGCTCCGCTTCGGTCATAATCCCCTGCTCGGTTAAGTATGTGTAAAACTTTTTAATGGCATCGAGGTCATCCAGATGCTTGACTTTCTCTTCGCCTTTATATGTCTGGGCATCCCCTTCAAAATGGCCGTAGTTCCGATACGTGATACATTCGATTAATGTCGGTCCTTCACCGTTACGGGCCCGCTCTACTGCCCGCTGCGCTGCTTCCCGCACCGCCATCACATCTTTTCCATCTACCGTTTCGCCTGGAATGCCATATCCGATGGCCCGGTCAGCAATCGACTTGCAGCTGGAAGCGTAGTGGAAAGGCGTCGCTTCTGCAAATCCGTTGTTTTCCGCGACAAAAATAACCGGTAAGTTCCAGATCGCTGCCATGTTAATGCCTTCATGGAAAGTTCCGTGGTTATTGGCGCCATCCCCGAAAAAGCAAACCGCCACGCCGCCTGTTTTTTTCAATTTATGCGTCAAGCCGGCCCCGACAGCCAGCGGAAATCCTCCGCCAACAATTCCATTCGCTCCGAGCATTCCTTTTTCCACGTCAGCAATATGCATCGAGCCGCCTTTGCCTTTGCAGAGCCCGGTCGCTCTTCCGTAAATCTCTGCCATCATGCCATCTAAATCACAGCCTTTGGCAATACAGTGGCCATGGCCGCGATGGGTGCTTGTAATATAGTCCTTATCGTCAAGATGAGCGCAAAGGCCGACTGCAATCGCTTCTTCCCCTGCATACAAATGAACAAAGCCAGGCAGAATTCCCGTTCCGAAAATATCGTGAACCCGGTCTTCAAAGTGGCGTATTTCGAGCATTTTTTGAAACATCCATGTGGCTTCTTCTTTCGAAATAGTCGGCTGGTTTGTTTGCGTTTGTGACACTGGTACCCTCTCCCTTTCATTGATAAATGAAATAGAAAACGCTTTCAGTATCCTTAATGCAAACATCGTGCCAATTCGAGAAAGCACCCGAATAAAGGAATATCCCAGCCCAAAATATCATTTTTCCCGCCGCTGTCCCACCATGTCTCAATTCATCTCATATTGTTTCAGCTTCCGGTAAAAAGTGCTGCGGGGCATTCCAAGCTGTTTTGCTGCAGTGGGAGCATGGCCTTTTGCTTCTTTCAATACCCGCATAAATTCTTTCCGTTCGATTTCCTGGCGGCTCGTCCATTGTTGTTTCTCATCCTCTGTCTCAAATGAGATCATGCAGTCCGTCGGCGATAAATCCGCTGGTACATCATCTCCATACAAAATACGAATACGATCCAAAATATTAAACAGCTCGCGGAAGTTTCCCGGGAATGAGTGCTGCTTCAGAACATGCAGGAGAGGCGCTGGAACCGTTCCTTTCCAATGTGTCCGTTTCTGGTAGTCCTGGATAAATCGCTCAAGATCACAAAGCCGGTGGCGAAGCGGCGGCAGGCTCAATGGAAACACATAAATCCGGTAAAAAAGATCCTCACGCAGCTGTCCTTTCTTTACAAGGTCAATTAAGTTCCGGTGGGTAGCGGTAATAATCCGGATATTAACCGGGATGGGCTTGGAGGCACCGATCGGCATGACCTCCTGCTCCTGCAAAACACGCAGCAGTGAAATCTGCATTTGCTCTGATATATCACCGATTTCATCTAGAAACAGCGTGCCTCCATCTGCATCACGGATTTTCCCCCGGCGGCCGTTTCTGCTTGCGCCTGTAAAAGAGCCTCCTTCGTAGCCGAATAACTCGCTTTCCATCAATGAAGGCGGGATGGCACCACAGTTTACGGCAATAAACGGCCCATTTTGGCGGCTGCTGTTTTCATGAATAGCCCGCGCTAAAATTTCTTTTCCTGTGCCGGTTTCACCGTGGATGTGCACGGCTGCGTCTGTTTTGGCCACGCGTTCTGCCTGCCAGAGCACATGCTGGAATGGTTCTGCTGTACCAATGACCCCATTGTAATGAAAGGTATTGATCCAGCCGGGCGCAGCCGGTGCTTTTTTTGCAGCTGAAAACTGAACGAGACGTCCGATTTGATAGGAGCGCGGTTCATCGAATACATCCCGCATTACATCCTGTATCCATGCCCTGTCTGGCAGATCCTCAAGCGGAAACGGCACGGTCATTTGACACTTCTCTTTCATCGTGTCGTTCATCCATACAACCAAACCAGATGCAGAAACCGCCGCAATCGGAGCGGGGTGCTGGCGATAAAAAGAGGCCGTCATAATGAGCGACTGCTCGTCCATTTTCTCCATCGCTGCCCACTGCTGCTCGACCGCAAAAGAGGCGGCACACACAGCTGCCAGCATATGTTCATGACGGGAATCCTCCACGGGGCTTGTGATGTCCAATACACCTAAAAGCGTACCGTCCGGCGCGTGGATGGGAGCCGCTGAGCAGGAAAAATGCTGGGAGGCGACCGAATAATGCTCTGTACCGACCACTGTAATGGCTTCTCCTGTTCTGAGAGCGGTTCCAACTGCGTTCGTGCCAACAACGTCTTCTGTCCATCTGGAGCCTTCTATAAAATTGATCTTAGAGGCCTGCTTTAAAGCCGGGTCCGGACCGCGCGCTGCTAAAATGTAGCCGTCCTTATCAATAAGCAGGATGATCGTGTTTGCCTGGCGGATCGAAGTGATCATTTTCTCCATAATGGGAGCTGCAATCGAAGCAAGCCGGTCATTTTTCTCCAGCCGCATGCGAAGCTGATCCGGTGTTAAAATGTCGCTTCCTTTGCCGTCGTATGGATTGACTCCGCTTTTCTGGCATAGATACCAGGACTCTTCAATCCGTTTTTGCAGACGTGCCGTATCGAGCACTCCTTCTCTCACGAAGCGCTGCCATACATTCCGATTTACTGTTTCATTGGTCATTGAAAAACCTCCCCATTTTGAAAATGAAACATGCCTGCCTCCGCCCAAAAGCCTTTCCTTCCGGTTCTTCATACGCTCCCCCATTGCAAAACAAAAAAGCGGATAAAAGGCGATTCCTTTTATCCGCTTGTCAGCACACGGCTTACCCGGCAAATACTTCTGTCCATTCTTGACGTTTAGCAAGCATATTGCGCGCGACTTCTTTTGCGCCTTCCAGGCTGTGGCTTGCCGCCCAGCCGCACTGCACTTCGTTGCAGGCAGGCACTTCTGTCGCTTCCAGCACGTCTTGTAATGTTTTTTCAAGGATGTTTAAAATATCCTCGTAATCTTCATGATTGATCACAGCGATATAGTAGCCTGTCTGGCATCCCATTGGGCTGATGTCGACAATTTTATCCGAATGGTTACGGCTGAATTCCGCCATCATGTGCTCCAATGAATGAAGAGCCGGCATTTCCATGTGCTCTTTGTTCGGCTGGCAGAAACGAATATCATATTTTAAAATTTTGTCCCCGTTTCGGCCTTCTTTTACGCCGGCCAGGCGGACATAAGGCGCTTTTACTTTTGTATGGTCTAAATTAAAGCTTTCTACGTTCATTTCTTTTGTCATGTTTAAAAAACCTCTTTTCTTTTTACTATATCATTCCATCGCAAAAAGGGAAACTTGCTTCCAGCTGCCCTCTTCTTTTTGAAATACCATCATCTGCCGGGTGGTCTGGCTGACTTCTTTGCCTGTTTTGATATCCTTCGACGTCGATTTCATATTCATGAAAACGTTGGCGGTTTGGGCCGTTTGATCGTACTGGATAATCGTTATATTTGCCGGCTCCATTACAGCATCAAATGTTTGAAATACCTTTTGTACATACGCTTTTTCTTCATCATAATCAAATGACTTCGGATTTTCGGAAATAGTCGCCATATAGCCATCAAGATCTTTCTTATTGAATGACTGGATTTGCTGGTTCAGCGCAGCCAAAATAGCGGTCCTTTCCTCGGGGGGGATGTTTTTTGCTTCTTCAATAGGCGCCCGTGCTGTGTTACTTTCTCCTGTTTCGGCCGTTCCGTGTGTTTCCTGCTCGGCGCGACTTGATTCACCGTCCTCTGCTGAGTGAGCGGCCTGGTCGTTTTTCTCGCCGCATCCTGCGAGCAGTACACCGGTTAAAAAAAGAGCAGCTGTCCATTTATGGTTCACCGTCCGTGCACATCCTTCCAAGGCCTGTCCGAAAGAAGTACGGCAAGGCACCGCACCTCCCGCCTTTGATCCTTATTTCTCTTTTATTGTAAAAGAAAAAAGGCCCGCGCTCAACCAGCGCAGGCCGTTTTTTCAATAATAACGTCTGAAGGGCGGACGGCCGTAGAAAAACGGCGTTAATAAGCTTCCTGTTAAGCCACCGAAAAATCCACCTAAAAATGGATTCTGATAGCCGCCATAGTAATAAGGAGGCTGATAATACGGCGGGTATGGCGGATACGGATAATAATAAGGCGGGCGTACGTTGAACGGACTCATCTTCATCGCTCCTTTCGCTTGTAGTGTATGCAGCAAAAGAAAGGGTGGTGAGTGCCCGGTTATCGTGGTGAATAGGTGCCGACCCTTGTTTATCCGCCGTTCTTCTACCGAAAATCTAACCATAAAAAATGCACCTCCAATTGTTAGATGGTGTCTAACAATTGGGGTGCACTTCATAAAGGGACTTTTTTAGCGAACTTCTACCCAGCCTTTTTTGATGGCTGTTACAACAGCTTGTGTGCGGTCATTTACGTTCATTTTTTGCAAGATGTTACTCACATGGTTTTTAACTGTTTTTTCACTGATATAAAGAGCTTCCCCGATACCACGGTTGCTTTTCCCGTCAGCCAGCAGCTGAAGTACTTCGCACTCGCGGCGTGTCAGCAGGTGAAGCGGACGGACAACCTCCGTTTGTTGGAAGCCTTTTCCTTTTCCGTCATCTGTTGAAAGACGGCGGTAATCCGCAATCAGGTTGTGCGTCACACGCGGGTGAAGATACGATCCGCCATCTGCCACCACTTTAACTGCTTCTACTAGCTCTTCTGCGTCCATTTCTTTCAGCAGGTAACCGAGTGCGCCGGACTGAAGGGCATGGGTTACATAGTTTTCATCATCGTGAATCGACAAAATAATAACTTTTGTATCCGGGTGTTTATCCACGAGCTTGCGTGTTGCTTCCACGCCATTCACTTCCGGCATGTTAATATCCATGATGACAACATCCGGGTTGTACTCTTCAACGAGCGAAAGTGCTTCCGTTCCGTCATCTCCCTCTGCAAGCACTTCAAACGATTCTTCAAAATCAAGAATGCGTTTTACCCCTTCACGGAATAATTGATGGTCATCAATAATAACAATTTTCGTTGTCATCGTCTTTCCTCCTCTAAGTCAATGGCTGCTCAATTATTGGGACGCTGATTAAAACGACTGTTCCTTCATCTGGTTTCGACCGAATCGTAATGTCTCCATCCAGCAGGTCAATTCGCTCTTTCATTCCCATTATGCCAAAAGAGCCTGATTTTTTCTTGTTTACGTCAAAGCCTTTGCCGTTGTCTTTCACAACAGCTAATACTTGCTCTTTTTTTATTTCTAGTTTTACTTGAATCTCAGTTGCATTTGCATGTTTTAATGCATTTTGGACGGACTCCTGAATCAGCCGGAACAGCGCTACTTCCATATTAGACGGAAGCCGTTTTTCAAGACCGATGTTGGAAAACGTGATGTTCGGCACAGCATTTTGGGAACGGCTGTATTCGCTGACAGTAGCTAAATACTTTTTAAGCGTCGGAATCAAGCCAAGGTCATCGAGCGCCATCGGACGCAGATCGTAAATAATCCGGCGCACTTCATACAATGCGGAGCGAACCATTTTTTTCAGATCGCGAATTTCCTTGAAGGCCGCTTCCACGCCCCGTTCGCGGTACAGCTTCTCGATTATATCGGAACGCATTAAGACGTTCGCCATCATCTGAGCCGGCCCGTCATGAATCTCGCGGGATAAACGCTTTCGTTCTTCTTCCTGTGCTTCCATCACCTGCAGGCCAAAGGCCTGCTTGGACTGGGCATCTTCAAGCGCCCGGCCGAATGCCTTCATATCCTGGGTTAAATAGTTCAGGACAACAGCGGTTTGTGAAATAAGCTGCTCCGCCCGCTCGATCGTTGTATGTACGGATAAAAGCCGACGGTCCAGTTCATTGCGGCGGTCTATGAGCTGCTTTTCGTTTTGCCGCATAACGAGCAGCTTCACTTGTAAATCATGGGCCTGTTCATAGGCCTTGCGCACAACTTCCTCTGAATGTACAGAAAAGTCACGGCTTACTTCTGAAAGCCGCTTTCGTGCCATTTTCACTTTTCGTTCCAGTTCTTCCTGTTCTACAATAGAGGAATGAATTTGGCTTTTGATCTGCTGGAGCTCTTTCAATAGGGCTTCATAATCGACCCTGCTTTGTTCAGCAATTGAAAAAATTTGGCCTTTGCTTTGATCAACGGTTTCCACCATTTTATCCAAAATTGTATCAAGAAGTTTGGTATCCGAGTTTCGCATTAACATAAGCGGTTTCCTTCCAAATAAAATGAATGGGACCTGTCCGAAAGATACAGCACCTATTTCACACAGCTATATCTTTTGATGGTGGAAATAATGCATAGTTTACCTTAAATCACTCAAAAAAGACCCGGTGAAAACCTCACACGGAAAGGACATTCTCATTATATCATTACAGCAGGAAACGAACATTAAAGTTTATTTACGATTCGTTTAAAAGTATTTCGAAGCATGTCTCTTTTCATCCGGACTTTTTTCCTTTACGATAAACTATCAATACCGAGTACCCTTATTTCTCATTTTTAAACCTAATAAGGAGGAATTTTTTTTGTTATCTTACTACAAAACGGTGAAAACAGCCGGCACTCATGAAATTGTCATTCAAAAATCGCGTTTTATCGCCCATACAGCGAGAGTAGAATCTGCTGAGGAAGCGATCGCATTTATTGACCAAATTAAAAAACAGCACTGGAATGCCACGCATAACTGCTCTGCTTATATGATTGGCGAGCACGACCACATTCAAAAAGCAAACGATGATGGCGAACCGTCCGGCACTGCTGGCCTGCCTATTTTGGAAGTCATTAAAAAAAGAGAACTGAAAGATACCGCGATCGTAGTAACACGTTACTTTGGCGGCATTAAACTCGGCGCAGGCGGCCTGATCCGCGCATACGGCAAAGCCGCATCCGAAGGCTTGAATGCAGCCGGCATTGTCGAACGCCGTCTTATGAAGGTTATGACAGCCTCGATTGATTATACATGGCTTGGCAAAATTGAAAACGAACTGCGTGCCTCCATTTATGAATTAAAAGAAATCCGTTATGCAGAAGGCGTAGAGGTGGATGTGTTTGTGGAAGAAGGACAAGCCGACACTTTTTGCGGATGGATAACGGAACTGACAAACGGGCAAGCCGCTTTCAAAGAAGGCGACGTTTTATACATGGAAAAAGACGTCGAATTTTAAAAAAATTTGAACGAACTTATCCTTTCATAGTAAAATAACAGATGGTTCTAAATTTGATTATTACATCTAAAAGGAGATAAATACATGAGTTCACCCAATCAACGCATGGGTCGGCGCCGAAAGAAAACGCAAAAACGTCGAATTTTGTTTTTCACGCTTTTTCTTCCGCTGCTGCTCGTTGTTTTTACTGGTGCAGGCTACGGTGCCTTTCTTTATAAGAAAGCCGAGACGATTGTATCAGATTCTTATATGACGGACGGACGCGAAAAATCGGCCCTGCGTGATGCGGACGTTCATCCGCTTGAGGATAACATTTCAATTTTGTTTATGGGGATTGATGATAACAACAAACGGAAATATGGAGATAATTCCCGAACGGATGCCCTTGTTTTAGCTACATTAAATGTAAAAGACAAAACGATTAAAATGCTCAGTATTCCACGTGACACGTATGCGTATATCCCAGAAGAAGATGATTACAATAAAATTAACCATGCACACGTTGTCGGCGGCCCGACGGCTACGATTGAAACGGTTGAGGAACTGCTTGATGTACCAGTCGACTACTACGTGCGCTTAAACTTCTACGCTTTCGTTGATGTCGTCAACGCATTGGACGGCATTAAATTTAATGTGCCGTACGACATTAGAGAAAAAGATTCAAGCGACGTCCACTATACGTACGTTAAAGAAGGACTTCAAACATTAAACGGAGAAGAAGCATTAGCGGTGGCCCGCACACGTCATGCTGACAGCGATATTGAGCGCGGCAAGCGCCAGCAGCAGATCCTTCAGGCCATTGCAAAAAAAGCGACTTCATTTAACTCCATTACGAAATATGATGAATTACTAGAAGCAGTTGGTTCCAACATGCGGACAAACCTGACGTTCAGTGAAATGAAATCGCTCATTACGTACGCAGAAACTGACAAAGGCTTAAATTATGAGTCCCTTGCTCTTAAAGGAACAGATGACTTCTTACCTTCAGGTGCTTATATTTACCGGCCGGATGAAACAGAACTTGAAGTGATTAAAGGCAAATTACAGCGTCACCTTGATATCGAGCCATCCGATGATTCAGATGAAGACAGCGAATCCGAAGATGAATCATACAGCACGGAATAAAAGAAAACCCGCTATCCTAATTGATAGCGGGTTTTCAGTGTGTAGACAAAGTCTTTCGCTTTTAAAAAAGAGCCGGTAAGTGAAGTCCGGCAGGCTTCACTAAGCGGTATTGAAGATCAATAAGCAGAGACCGAATAGACATTTTCTCTTTTTTAAACAGAAAGATACGATCTTACGGGCTTTATACAATCTTGTCGCAAGCCACTTGGCGGTGGGAGGGCAGCGCAGACTCCTATGGGACTAGCGGGCTCAGCGCCTGCCCCATGGAAAGCGGAGCTGCCCGGACGCCGCCGACCTATTCCGTTCATGTGCACGGTCATTCAGATCATTTGTCTACAGTCTGAAACCCCCTATCCTAATTGATAGCGGATTTTTCGGACTGCGACAGCTCTCTGTTGTTTTGCTATGTTCACGTAAAAAACCGCTATCTTTATGGACAGCGGTTTTTTTACTCATTACATATTCTTTTTCGTTCCGCCTCTGACAAAGTTCAAAAGCGGCTTATAGTCGTTGCCGATAAGACCGATGCTTTCAACGAAAATTTCAATGGCAATGGTAATCACAGCCATCATAATAATGGCACCCCATAGCGTGGCCATCGAGAAAATAATCGCCGCAAGACCAAACATCATCGCGATCATATAAATAATCAAAACGGTTTGTTTATGTGTATAGCCTGTCCGAAGCAGGCAGTGATGAAGATGCGATTTATCTGGTGCAGAAATAGGCTGCTTGTTCAGCTTCCGGCGGATAATCGCAAAAATAGTATCCGAGATCGGCACACCCAGAATGATAATCGGAATGATTAATGAAACGACGGTGATATTTTTAAAGCCAAGCAGGGATACGACGGAAATAATAAAGCCGAGAAACAGCGCGCCCGTATCTCCCATAAAGATTTTTGCAGGATGGAAATTGTACTTTAAAAAGCCGATTGTGCTGGCCGCCACAATAAGCGCGATGCTCATAACGTACACATCGCCTTTTAAAAAGGCCATAAAACTGATGGTAAACAAAGCAATCGTTGAAACACCGGCTGCCAGTCCATCAAGACCATCAATTAAATTAATGGCATTTGTAATCGCCACGATCCAGATAATCGTCAATGGAATACTTAAAAAGCTGTTGAATTCAATGGTCCCGCCAAACGGCAGGTTAAAGAAATCAAGGCGGACATCCCCATAGACAACGACCACAAGAGCAGCTGCAATTTGGCCGGCAAGCTTTACTTTTGCGGAAAGCTCAAAGCGGTCATCAAACACGCCCGTCAGGATGATAATAAAACTTCCAATGATAATAGCGGGGTTCATCAGCGGCAGATCGTACGGTGCATCCGGACGCAAAACAAGCATGCCAATCAAGAAGCTGATAAAGATGGCCAGCCCGCCCATACGCGGCATAATACGCTGATGCACTTTCCGGTAGTTTGGTTTGTCAACAGCTCCAATGGCGATAGCGAATTTTTTCACAAGTGGTGTAATGGCTAGAGAAGCCAGTACACAGATAATAAAAGCAACAACCATAAGATCCTCCCTCTGTTGGCCAGAAGCATAGTGTATATGATGAACGTCATTATTTTTATTTGCCCTCAATTTCAACATTATAAGCCCAAACCATCATTATATCCACCATAAACATGAAAAAGACCTGATATTTTCTTTCATGCAGTCTTCTGTTAAGATAAGGATGGGCAGCTGCATGCGCGGCATCCAGCTATCATGCCTTTGTGAACCGCATAAGACGGGCCCATGGACGTATTCTGGGGAGTGAAATAAATTGGTTTCATTATTTCGAAAAAAAGATGCTGCCGATCGGCAGTTAAAAACATACCGAAAACTTGTAACAGCCATCAATGAGCAGGAAGCAGCCATTGAGGGCTTAACAGACGAAGAGCTGCGCGGCAAAACAGCGGAATTTAAAGAGCGTCTTGCCGGCGGTGCTTCCATTGAAGATATTAAAACAGAGGCGTTTGCCGTTGTACGCGAAGCGGCGAAACGTGTTCTTGGCATGCGCCATTACGATGTTCAGCTCATTGGCGGCTTGATTTTATCCGACGCCAACATTGCGGAAATGGCAACTGGCGAAGGAAAAACGCTCGTCGCTTCCCTGCCAAGCTACCTGCGCGCTCTTGAGGGCAAGGGCGTTCACGTGATTACCGTAAATGAATATTTGGCGAAACGCGACCGTGACACCATTGGACCGCTTCATGAATTTCTCGGTCTGAGCGTTGGCTTAAATGTGCCGCTTATGGACGGTAAAGAAAAG
This sequence comes from Domibacillus sp. DTU_2020_1001157_1_SI_ALB_TIR_016, assembly GCF_032341995.1. Lineage (NCBI taxonomy): Bacteria > Bacillati > Bacillota > Bacilli > Caryophanales > Bacillaceae > Domibacillus > Domibacillus sp. DTU_2020_1001157_1_SI_ALB_TIR_016. The sequence continues at coordinate 573,155 of NZ_CP135439.1, read as the reverse complement.
CAGGAAGCTTACAATGCAGACATTACATATGGAGTCGGAACAGAATTTGGATTTGATTACCTGCGTGACAATATGGTCTGGCACCCTTCTCAGCGTGTTCAGCGTCCGTACCATTTCGCTATTATTGACGAAGTAGACAGCGTTTTAATCGACGAAGCCAAAACACCGCTTATTATTGCCGGCAAAATGCCGCCTGCCGCTGACCTTCATTACATCGGCTCACGTGTAGCCAAGCGTTTTGTCCGGGATGAGGATTATCATTTAGATGATGAAACAAAAGCGGTCAGCTTAACTGACGGCGGGATTGAAAAAGTCGAAAAAGCATTTGGCATTGACAATTTATACGAACTGGAACACCAAACGCTTTATCACTATATGATTCAGGCCGTCCGGGCACATGTGATGTTCGAAAAAGACGTGGACTATATCGTGAAAGACGGGAAAATTCTCCTTGTCGATATGTTTACCGGCCGGACGATGGAAGGCAGAACGCTGTCAGATGGCCTTCATCAGGCGATTGAAGCAAAAGAAGGCCTGGAAATAACGGATGAAAACAAAACACAGGCTTCTATCACAATTCAAAACTATTTCCGTATGTATCCGTTCTTATCGGGCATGACCGGTACGGCGAAAACGGAAGAAAAAGAACTGCTCGATGTTTATAACATGCAGGTCATCCCGGTTCCAACCAACCGGCCGGTACAGCGTGTGGACATGCCTGACCGCATTTACCAGACAATCGAGGAAAAATACGCCGCTGTCACAGCAGAAACAGCTGAGCGCCACGCAAGCGGACAGCCTGTATTAGTCGGAACCACTTCTATTTTGCAGTCCGAAAAAATCGCCCAGCACTTTGAAGATGCCGGCTTGTCTTTTGAGCTGTTAAACGCAAAAAGCGTAGAACAGGAAGTAGAGCTTATTTCCCGTTCTGGCCAGCGCGGCCACATTACCATTGCGACAAACATGGCCGGACGCGGTACCGATATCCTGCTTGGGGAAGGCGTACCGGAACTCGGCGGTCTTCACGTGATCGGCACTGAACGCCATGAAAGCCGCCGCGTGGACAACCAGCTTAAAGGCCGGGCCGGGCGCCAGGGTGATCCGGGATCAAGTGAATTCATTATTTCACTGGAAGATGCGATGTTCCGCCGCTTTGCCAAGGATGATTTAGCAAAGCTCGAGAAAAAAGTGCAGACAAACAGTGAAGGTCTTGTTACAAACAAAAAAATACACGAATTTGTGGACCGCGTTCAGCGGATTGTGGAAGGCTCCAATTATTCGATTCGCGAGTATAACTTAAAACTCGATGACGTTATTAATGAGCAGCGCGGTGTTATTTTCGGACTGCGCAACGCCATTATCGATGACGAGTCTCAAAAGGATCGTCTTGCAGATATGATTACGCGTTCGGTCCGGGAAGAAATCAACCACCATTGCCATGAGGAAGCAGAACCCGAAGAATGGGCGCTCGACATTCTTTCCGGCCATCTTCAAGCGATGTTTGGCGGACGTGAGGTTCCCCTTCCGGAAGAAGTCTCCAGCAAAAAAGAAGTGGAGCGTACAGTTGAACCTGTTTTAGCCGACTATCTCGCCTGGGTAAACAATGAATATGATCCTTCCTGGGATGAAGGCATTAAACGGATCATGACAGCCGATCTGGATGCCGCCTGGGTTCATCACCTGGAACAAATGACCCGCTTAAAAGAAGGCATTGGCCTGCGCCATTATCAGCAGGAGGATCCGATGCGCATTTATGCACGTGAAGGACTGCAGCTTTTCCAAACGTCTTACCGCGACCTGCTTCGTTCTATTTCTGCCAAAACGGCCGCTTTAATGACGGAATTAACGAAAAAGGAGAATTAACCGATGTTTTCTTTCTTTAAACGAAAAGGGAAAAATGACGATACACTAAAAAATGATGGGCGTGAAGCTTCTGTTTCTGCCGCCGATGTCACTGGCGGAGAAACAGAAGCCGGCACTGAGGAAGTAACAACAGACTTGTCGCTTCATCCGTCCCAGACGGTTTCTCAGGAGCAAATGTATGTACTGCGATTTTTAAATAACGAACTGCCGCCGCTTAAACGAAACCAGCTGTCTCTTTCCGGCATTGAGTGGAGCGAACAGCCGAATGGCATTGCGGTTTCCGCTTTTGTCCGCAATACCGTTGAGCGGGAGATGACACTCGGCGAGGTCCCGCTTCTTTTGCTGAATGAAAAAAATGAACTCAAAGCGCGGGATACGTTTAACTTAAAAGATCTCGGCTCACTGCCGGCTGACTCAAGCCGTCCGTGGACGTTTCTTTTTCCTGCTGCGTCCCTTGACCCACGGGTTGAGCTGGGCAAAGAAAACTGGTCGGTTGCGTTTGATTTAACATCGCGCAAGCATAAGCTTGATCTTGATGAAAAATGGGACAAGACCCTGCCTGAAGAGCAAAAAGAAAACCTGAAGCGTATTGTAGAGAAGCTCGGAAATCCCGCTAAAAATGAACTGAATTTTACGGGATTAAGCGCCGCTACACTCGATAATGGAGATTTAACGATTTCTCTGCTAATCCGAAATGGATATGAACGGAATGTAAATATTGAAAAACTGCCGCTGCAGCTTTTTGATGCAGCCGGCGATCTTGTTGCCCAGGGTCAATTCAACGTCGGTGATTTTGAAGTAAAAGCGAATACAACAAAGCCATGGTCATTTGTTTTTCCGGCCTCGCTCGTTCAAAAAGAAAATGCCGATTTCTCCAAATGGAGTGTTCGGGTAAGCAAATAAAAAAGTGCGCTTATCGTCAGCTAGACTGATGATAAGCGCACTTTTTTTAGTGGGATACAATAAAATAAGCACCTGCCATACCGGACAGATGCTCACAGCTTGTACCAACCACGTTCTAACAAAACGAGTTATTTACATACAAAACGGAAACTATATGTCCATTCTATCACATCTTTTTGCACTTACAACTGTTATTTTCATAATTGAAGCGGCCTCACGGCTTATTGTCGAAAAATAAGAGCTGTAGTATGATTAAGGCTGTCGTTAACCGTTATGTTAACGACAGCATCCATTTTAATAGACAAACAGAAATTTTCTTTTCTTAGACTCTGCCTGTAAGGAAGTAGTATGCAAGTTTTTTATTTTAACATTAAGGTGTGATATGCGTGAAGCAGTCCAGACGATTTCTGGCAATCTTTTTTTCTCTTTTCTTTTTGGCGCTTGTGCCGCTTGCTGCATTCAACTATCTGATTGACCCTCTTTGGACATTCAGTCCGAAGCATGCCTGGAATGACCGCCAGGATGTGATTAATGAACGGCAGCAAAAAACAAACCGGATTTACTTTCAGCCTTTTTCATATGATACGATCCTGCTCGGTTCCAGCCGGTCTACTTATGTTGATCAGCATGAGTTTAAAAGCATGAAGGTATACAATTATTCCGTCAGCAATATGTCGATTCGCGAGTATGACACCTTCCTGGCTTTCGCGGAAAAACATAGTGAGCAGCCGATCCAGCGTGTGATTTTAGGACTCGATTTCTTTAAATCGTCTGTTCAGGAAAGCAGCCAGCCCTATTCACTGACCAACTATGAAAAACAGTTTGAAGATCCGCTTTACCGGTTTAAAAATTTACTATCGCTCGATACACTCAAGTATTCACTGAAAGACGCCCGTATGTCTATCACAAATGAGGTATCGCTTGAACGTGTATATAATCGGGAAAATGTAGCGGACGCCAAAGAAATTTCTCAAAAAGAGCGTGAAGAACAAACAGCACAAAAAATCAATCGCTTTAAACAGGAATTCTATGGAAGCCACTATGTGTATAACCCGAGATACAAGGAATATTTAACGATATTCAACAAACGACATCCGAATGTAGAAAAAATCGTTTATACGACACCGATTTCAATGGAGCTGTTTGATGCACTTGTTGAAACGGGCCACCTTAAAGACTATGAACAATGGCTGCGTGACCTAGTAGGTGTGTACGGCGGTGTTTATAACTTTATGTATCCGAATGAAGTGACCAACGATTTAAACAACTATTTTGACGGCCACCACTTTTATCCGGAAACCGGCACAAAAATCGCCAAGCGGATCGATGCGGGCCCTGATGCTGAAAGCCCATTTGGTGTTTATGTAACCAAAGAAAATATCGACCAGCATCTGCAGGATGTGCGAAACGCTCTTTCAAAACGAAAATAAAAAACGGTCCCTATATGGGACCGTTTTTTAGTAGAATCGTTTAAAAGCAGTGAATCTTGGTTGAAAGTACGAATTGCTTAAATTTGAAATGGTAATACCGGACGAAGAGCTGGCGTGGATAAACTGCCCGCCGCCAATATAAATCCCCATATGGGAAATGCCTTTTTTATACGTATTGCTAAAAAACACAAGATCCCCTACAGCCGGACTGGAAACTTCGTAGGAACGGCTATAATAGCCCTCTGTATTTGTCCGGGCAATACTTTTGCCCGCTTCTTTGTACACATAATAAATAAAGCCGCTGCAATCAAAGCCAGAAGTGGACGCACCGCCCCATACGTAAGGAATGCCCATCAAGGACTTTGCCGTACTGATCAGCGTGTTGACGCTGTAACCGCCGGAAGAAGCGGGATTGCTTACCTGTGTCGGCGTCTTGCCAGCACCTGCACTGCCGGCTACCTTTAATTTCTGTCCAACGAAAATAACGTCTGATTTCAAGCCGTTCATTTGTTTCAGCGCCGCCACAGTCATTCCATACCTTGAAGCAATGATACCCAATGAATCTCCGCTTTGCACGATGTATAGACCATTAGACATGGAAGACGATGGTTGATTATGTGAAGACGGACTTTGAGTAACAGGGGCACTGCCGCTTACTTTCAGTTTTTGTCCAACGTAAATCACATCGGTTGTTAAACCATTTAATTGCTTCAGTGACGAGACCGTTGTTTTGAAGCGGGAAGCAATGAGTCCGAGAGAATCTCCGCTTTGTACAGTGTATGTGCCGGTTGAAGTTGATGGCTTCGATGTGCCCGTATTAGCGGCCGGCGTTGAAGAAGAGGCACTGCCGCTCACCTTCAGCTTCTGACCTGCATAAATCACATCCGTTGAAAGAGCATTTAATTGCTTCAGCGCTGAAACGCTTGTTTTGAAGCGGGAAGCAATGAGACCAAGAGAATCCCCTCTCTGTACAGTATATGTACTCGTTGAAGTTGAAGTCGATGGCCTGGACGTACTGGCCGGCGTTGAAGAAGCACTTCCACTCACCTTCAGCTTCTGCCCTGCATAAATCACATCGCTTGAAAGACCGTTTAATTGTTTTAGTGCTGAAACGCTTGTTTTATAGCGGGAAGCAATCAAACCAAGAGAGTCCCCACTTTGAACGGTGTAAGAAGAAGCCGCAGCTGTATACACAACTGCTGCCGGTTCCGCTGTTTCTGCTTCGACCTCATTCGGCTCTTCCTGAACGTTTTCTTCCGTTTGGGAAACGATAAGCTGGTCATTAATGGACAACGCATCCGACGTAAGATCGTTTAGTTCCATTAACTGAACGACTGATAGTTTGTACTGGTTGGCGATGCTGAACAGCGTGTCACCCTTTTTCACTGTGTACAGTTCTGAAGCATGCGCAGCCGACGCGGCACCGGTTGCGATAAATGCTGCAGCTGTTAAAGAAATAACCGTTTTATTCATTGGATCGCTCCTCTACTCTTCGTATCTACTCTCTAGTTCTATCGTCTAGTTTTCTTGGCTTTTTATCACTTCTAGTAAACTTTTATTCTTTCGGTCTAATGATCTAGAGAAAAACCTATATTTTCTTATTTACGATACGACTTCCATTTTACATAAAAAGCACGCGCTTTGTCGACCGCTTCTTTGCTTCCACCCGCTTCTGCCGCATCTTCCACAAGCAGCGCAAGGATAAAAGACGGATTGTTTGCATCATAGGAAACAAATAAGCCGTTTTCTTTTCCAGTCGTTCCTTGTTTCTCTTTGATTTCAGCTGTGCCGGTTTTGCCGGAGATGGCCATGCCTTCAACATTCGCAGCGCGGGCGGTTCCACGTTCTACTACGCCGCGCAGTCCTTTTCGAATGATAGACGCTTGTTCTTCTGTCACAAGTTCTTTCTGCCAGACAGACGGCTCATCATCAAGAAGCAGGAGCGGCTTCATCATCGTCCCTTTATTTAAAAAAGCTCCATAGGCATTGGCCAGATGCGTCATCGATGTAAGTACTTCTCCCTGGCCGTACCCGGTATCAGCCAGTAAAATGTCTGAATCAAATGTGCCAGTATTTGAGATCTGCGACTCACGCACCGGATAAGCAAACGGATACTCTACGCCAAATCCAAATGATTGGAGTCCCGCTTTCATTCCATCTGCTCCCGTATCAAGCGCCGCCATCGCAAAATAAATATTATCAGATGCCACGATAGCGGATTCCAAATTTACAGGACCCGCCGACTCACTGACACGGGTTACCCGGTAATTGCCCCACGACGCATCTTTTTGCCATTGAAGCCCTTCAATCGTTTTACCGGCCGCTGGATCCAGTTTCCCCGCATTCATCGCAACGGACGCTGTAATCGGCTTCATGGTGGAGCCTGGTGAGTAAGCCGCCGCAAAGCGATTCAAGAGCGGCTGCTTTGGATCATCTTGAAGCTCGGTATACCGGTTTGCGGGTATGCCCCGGGCAAATTCGTTTGGATCAAAAGAAGGAGAGGAAACAAGCGCCAGCACATCTCCTGAAGCCGGTTCTACAGCTGAAGCGGTTCCGGCTGCTCCTTCCATTTGTTCAAACAGTGTTTTTTGCATTTCTGCATTGATGGTTACCTTTACATCCTGGCCATTTTTCGGCTCCTTCTTCGCGATAACTACCGGCTCTTCTTCCTTCTTTTCAATAAAAATCTGCACACCGTCGGTTTCTTTCAATCGCTCTTCAAACAGCTGCTCTAGGCCGCGTTTCCCAATTTGATCACCTTGTGTGTATCCTTTGTTTTCTTTCAGCTCTTCCGCGCTGATTTCACCTGTATAACCGGTTAAGTGCCCGGCAGCAGCGCCGTATGGGTAAACACGGACTGCTCTGGAAGCTGTAGCTGCTCCTTTCACAGTTGACACTTTTTTGATCAATTCCTTGTTGGATGAAGCGACGGTTTGAAGTGGAACAAAGTACCCTTCCTGCACCCAGCTTTGGCCGAGCTGCTTGTTTATATCTTCTGTTGTTAAGCCAAGTAGTTTGGCCAGCTGCGCTTTCCCTGCTTCATCAATGGCACCGGCATTTACACCAATCGACAACGCTGTTCCGTTGACGGCAAGCGAGCTGCCGTTCCGGTCAAAAATACGCCCCCGCTGGGCTTCAAGCGTTTGAATGCGTACTTTGTCCCCCTCGCCGTAATCAGGCAGCAAAAAAGAAGGATCCCAGTCAATCAGCCATTCTTCACCCTCATCTGTTTCTTCCAGCTTCATCACTGCTTCTTTTTCAAATGAGACCGGTCCGGCGATGGTCTCCATTTGGATTTGAAGCGGCAGCCGTGCCGTTTGATCATTGTCCATCTTCACGTCTTCTTCTGTTGGCAGCTCTACTTGAAGCTTATCCATTTCAATATCCGACATGATATTTTTATATCGTTCTGTAAACTCTTTTTTCGTCATAGACGATTTGGTTTCCTGCGTAAAGTGTTCATACATCCCGCCATAATCGTTGTCCTGCCACTCAGTCACATACGCTTCCAGCTCACTTTCCGGTGCTTCCGGTCCGCTGCAGCCGCTGATGAGCGCAGCTGAACCCGCTGCCAAAAACATTGCAAAACGCTTCATCATTCCGCTCCCCCCTGTTTTTCTACTAGTATAGCAGAAAAAAACGGCTCTTTTGAAAAGAGCCGTTTTTTAAAGAACCGGAATATCAATCAGGAGACAGCGTTCAGGCTGTGCCTCTGTATGATGGAGGAGGGCACGGGCTGATAAGAATTGAACAGCTTCCCCCCGGCGAATATAAAAACGCCTGGCGATTGACATCATCACGGATTTTGATAAAAAGGATGCTGTCACAGCTGTAATATATAAATAGCCTTCTGATAAGTTATAATCAATGATGACCTCCTGCCACACTCCCTTATGGGCCACAATCATTTTAATGGCCCCTTTTTCGCCAAGATGCCACTCTTTTTCAGCCGGCTGGGCGAACGGGGTAAATTCGGCATCGAGTATGAGTCCTTCCTGATAAACCGTCATAAAGCGAATCATGCAGTCGTCTTTCCGTCCATTGACAAAAATAAGCGAGCTTTCCACTGCTTCATTTGGTTTCTCCATCCGATTCTCCTTTTTTACGTCTTAGTCGTCCCTTTTTCCTATTTCGACACCACTTTTCAATATCCTTCAAAAACCCTCAGAAAAACCCAATTGTTAAAAAGAAACAGGACATAAGAAAGATTCTTTTCTTTTCGCGCAAAAAAAATCATATTTTCGCTATAATGGATAAATACTGACAAAATAAAGGAAGATTCGATGATTTTCACTTCACAGTTTTGGCTATCTTTAATGTTTTTTGCTTTTTACTTTTCATGGGGGATTTTTATGCCCTACTGGAACGTGTGGCTTGTTTCAGAAAAGCAGCTGCCTGTTGAAACCGCTTCTACGCTTATTGCGATTGGACTGTTTATCCGTGCAGCTTCTACCTTTTTTCTTTATCCGGCTTTGAGCGCCAAGTTTCCAGCCGGCACGCTTCTCAAATGGTTTTCCATACTTGCGGCCCTTCTTTCCCTTCTTTTTGTCCCGGCTTCCAGTTACATGACGCTGCTGATGGTAATGATCGTATTCAGCTTGATTTACCCGATTATTATGCCAATGGCTGACAGTGCGGGCGCCCTGTTAATGAAAACAGAACACATTCATTATGGAAAAAGCCGTTCCTGGGGTTCAATCGGCTACACCGTATCTGTTTTTTTGATCGGCATCGCTACTGCTATGTTTACCAATACAGCGATTTTGTATATGTTAATCGGAAGCCTTGTTTTCACAGCGGCTGTGGCTTCTTTCCGCACACCATCTGTTCTCCAGCAAAGCGGAGACCTGCGGCATGTGCCGCTTCGCCAGCTGTTTCGATCACGCCGTTTTGTGACTGCGCTCATCATCTGCGTGCTCATTCAAGGCGCTCATGCCGCTTATTATAATTATGGTGTGCTGTATTTAGAGTATCTTGGGGTAAACAATATTTGGACCGGGGTTATTTTAAACATTGCGGTTGCGGCCGAAATTCTTTTTTTTATCGTAGCCGACCGGTTCCTTGGCCGCGTCTCTGTCCGTTCCATGTTTATGTGGGCAGCACTGGCAGCGGTTTTACGATGGGCTCTCATGTTTATCTTCCCTTCGGTTCCTGTTTATATTTTTGCTCAAGTCTTTCACGCTTTTACATTCGGGCTGGCACATTATGCGTTTATCCGGCTGCTGAATGAGGAATTCGACTCTTCGGAAATTCCAGCCGCCCAAGGCGTTTATTCTTCACTTGGAATGGGACTGAGTACGGCTGTTTTAACATTTGGGGCAGGCTTCTTATACGACATAGAGCCCCGCCTTGCTTTTTTAAGCATGGCAATCGTGGCACTTCCTGCTGTTTTTATCAGCTTTTTGATGAGAAAAGGAAAAAGATAAGAATTTTCAGTTATTTGCCAAGCCAAAAGGTTTATTTTCGCTTATACTAATAGAAAGAATGACTGGGGGAGGGCTTGCGATGGCTCAAACGGAATTAACATTTGAAAATAGACTTCTTGAGATTTTCGAACATTTGCATGCGCATCCAGAAATCAGCTGGAAAGAAACAGAAACAACCGCATATATATCACAGCTTTTGACAAAAGAAGGCGTTCGTTCTTATACATTTGACGATTGTACGGGATTAATTGCGGAAATTGGCAGCGGTTCGCCGGTTGTGGCGGTTCGTGCCGATATTGATGCTCTGTGGCAGCAGGTAGACGGAAAGTTTCGCGCTAATCATTCATGCGGGCATGATGCCCATATGTCGATCGTGATAGGCACGATTTTAACATTAAAGGATCAGGTGGCAGAAGGCGGCGGCACCGTTCGGTTTATTTTTCAGCCCGCTGAAGAAACGGGCACAGGGGCACTGAAAATGGTTAAAAAAGGCGTGGTTGATGACGTTGATTACTTGTTCGGTATTCACCTCCGCCCTATTGAAGAGGTGCCTTTCGGAAAAATCACACCGTCTGTTCACCACGGAGCTGTTGCTTTTTTACACGGAAAAGTGATTGGTGATGACGCACACGGCGCACGGCCGCACCAGGGAGTGAATGCCATTGAAGTGATGTCTTCTTTGAGCCGTCAGCTCAACACCATCAATTTCTCACCTTTTGAGCCGTATTCTGCTAAAATGACGCATATTGAAGCCGGCGGACAAAGCTTAAATATCATTCCCGGTTCAGGGAAGTTCGGGCTCGATGTCCGTGCACAGCGTAATAAAGTGCTGCTCGATCTTCAAAAAGCCGTCGAGCATAAAATTGAACAAATTAGTATGCTGTATGAAGTACAGATTGACTATGAATGGATGGATTTTACTCCGGCTGCTGAAGTCTCTGAAGAAGCAGAAGCGTTTTTACGGAAAGGAATCATCGAAGTGTGCGGCGAACAAGCACTGGCTGAGCCACTCATCACATCCGGCAGCGATGACTTTCACTTTTATACCATTAAACGTCCCCATATAAAAGCGTGTATGATGGGGCTTGGCGCAGGACTTACACCCGGTCTTCATCATCCGCATATGACGTTTGACAGGCGGATTATCAAAATTGGTGCTGAAGCGCTGGCTGCAAGCGTCAGACATGCATTAAAGGGCGAATCATAAGCAAAATCCGCAGTAGACCGAAGTCACTGCGGATTTTTTGCGTGAGCTGTCCGGGAAACCGGCAGCAGCCGCTTTTTATACAAAATACCAATCATATTAAGCAGCGGTTTCGGCCACCGCTTCGGGAAAAAGGGCTTCATATAAAAAGCTGAATGAGCCGTTTTAATATCTTCCCAGTTCATACAATCCTTCGTCTGGCGGAAACGAGCTACGTCAATAATCATCGTACTGCCTTCTGCTGTAATCATAATATTTCTTAAATGAACATCTGACGGATTTAATCCGCGCTTTCGTGCAGTTTGAAGCGCCTGGTCCGCTTCACGGATGTGGCGGGCAGAAATTTCCACCCCTTCTTCGAGGCACTGAAAAAAGGTTTTACCCTCTACCCAGTCGATCACAATATAGGTGCCGCCGGCTTCGTGCAAATGAGGGAAATGGGGAACACCTGACAGAAGGCGGTAAATATCCGCTTCTTCTTTTGCAATGTGCACTTTATCCGGATAAAACACCTTAAGTGCCCGATCTGTTCCTTCAATACGAAATACAACCGCACTTCTGCCTTCTCCTGCAAATATTAATTCTCCGTGACTGGCGATGACCGGCCGCCAATGACCGCCATGCCGATTAAACCGGACACTTTCTGCCAAATGCTTATACCGTTTCATGCTCACTCCTCATTTCTTCTTTCTTCTATTATATACGGGCAGACCCCCAAAAACGATTCATTTGCATAAAAGAAAAGCGAAAGTCGGCCGCTCAGGCTCGGCAGACATAAGACAAACCGGCTTAGTGGCGCTTTTTGCCACAAAGACGGGATGGCTTATGGCCGAGGGACTGGCCGACTGGAGCTGGACACCTACTACTGATCAAAGGCTAAAAGCGCAGCGTCCTGCTGCAACACCTTTGTGACCTGCATCCTGCGCGCCCAAAAGCGCAGCGTCCTGCCGCCACGCTTCAAATAATCGAACAAAAGAAAAAAAACCGGCCGTAATATAGGCCGGTTTTAAGAAAACGGGGTATATAATGATTAATCAAGAATTGTTACGTTAACTGTACGTACGCCCCAGCTGTATGCTGCATCGTTGTTTGGTACGTGAAGATCGATTTTGTTTCCTTTAATTGCGCCGCCAGTATCACCGGCAACGGCTTCACCGTAGCCTTCAACGTATACGCGTGAGCCAAGCGGAATCACGTTCGGGTCAACGGCGATGACTTTTTTGTTTGGGTTGCTGTTAAGGTCGATACCTGTTGCTGTTACACCAGAGCATCCTTCACATTGTGCTGTGTATGCTGTTGCCGTTACAGTGATTGTTTTGCCTTGTGGCGCTGATGCTTGAGCCGGCTCAGCAGCTGCTTGCGTTGAAGCCTGCTGTACAGGCGCTGCTTGAGCAGGTGCAGCAGAACCGTTTGTTGACAACTGATCACCCGGGTAGATCATATTTGATGAAAGACCGTTGATTGCTTTCAACGAACTTACTGAAATACCGTGTGCTGTAGCAATTTTATATAATGTGTCGCCTGCTTTAACAGTGTATGTACCGTTTGAAGAAGCTTGAGCTGTTCCACCTGCTGAACCAGATGTTTGAATAGTCGATCCAGCGTAAATTAGATCAGAAGAAAGACCATTTGCTGCTTTTAATTGTTCAACAGTTGTACCTGTTTTTTGAGAAATGCTCCATAGTGTATCGCCTTGTTGTATTGTATATGAGCTAGCTGATGCTGCGGTGCCGAATGCGCCTCCGCCAATTACTGTTGTTGCTGCTAGTGCCATGATGTGCTTTTTCATAATAAAAAAACCTCCTGGAATGTTCCTGCCGGTGTGACGAAGCACACGTACGCAAGAGTTTTTAAAGCTGTTCTTCTCCGTGACTGTAGGGACAGCGACTAATTTATATAAAAAGCGCGATAAACGCTTGATTGAGGATTCGGTTCCTCTTGACCAGCCGGCTCTCTCCGACCTAACGAGATTCATTGTAACACGCCAAACAATGTAATGTTTTTAAAAGGACATTACGCTTCGATGTACAAATGTGACGCGAATGTTACAAGGAGACCATTATCTTGAATTCGTAATAAACCTGACATAAAGTCTCCCTAAAAAAAACAAAAAAGGAAGCTGATTCCCATCAGCTTCCTTTTGGATTATTTTAAAATCTGAACTTTTACTGTACGTACGCCCCAGTTTTTTGCTTTCTGGTTTGTAGCCACATGAACATCGATTTTATTTCCTTTGATCGCGCCGCCTGTATCGCCGGCAACAGCTTGTCCGTATCCTTCAACATATACTTTCGTGCCAAGTGGAATCACTTTTGGATCCACGGCAATCACTTTTGCATTCGGGTTTTTCTTTAAGTTAATGCCTGTTGCGGTGATGCCGGAGCATCCACTGCAAGAAGCTGTATAAGCAGTTGACTTAACAGTAATCTCTTTTTTAACATTGCTTGTTTTTGATGCTGGCGCCGGTGCCGATGAAGAACTTGCGGCTGCCGTGCTGCCGATTGAAAGCTTTTGTCCCACTTTAATAACATTAGAGGAAAGGTTGTTCCACTTCTTCACTTGATCCACTGACGTACTGTAACGTTTTGAAATACCGTAAAGCGTGTCCCCTTTTTGAACTGTGTGAGTTGCGGCGGCTGCTTGTGCCGCAGAAGCTGAGAAAATCATCATTGCAGCAAGAAAAGACATGGCCATTTTTTTCACGTATCATTACCCCCTAGTTTTGTAACACAAGATTGATTGTAACATGGTTCTATTTCAACACTATTACACTAGGATGTTCGTTATATTACATTCACATTTCATTTTTTTAATAATTCTGACAAAATAAAAATAGACCAATAATATTAGATTATTATTGGTTCATATAACAATAGTTGTATATAATGAAAATTGATCTTTATTTATTATTCTATTTGATGGGAGATTTGAAAATGGCTTATCGGCTTCAGCTTTTAAAAGGGCTGTTTCGCACTTCCCATGAACTCGCGCAGCTGTCACAGGCCGAAAAAATTCGCGGTTTATGGACAAAGTTTTCAATATTATTACTGATCAGTGTGCTTCTGTCTTTGCTTGCCGGCGCATTAGGCATACAAAGCGAGGGCATATCTGCTTATATGGCCGAATCCGATATGTATACATATGAATGGCTGAAACTGCTGTTTACCGGAGGCGCTGGTCTGGCCGGACTGCTGCTTCCTCTTTTCTACATCTTTATTCCGGCTCTTCTTTTTTGGACATTTTTAGAATTAGAGTTTAAAAAGCTTGTCGCCTTGCAATGTATTACTTTCTCAATCTACTTAATTGAGTTTGCCCTGCTTATGGTCTGGAATGTGTTTTTCTCTATTCCGCGTGACTCTTCGCCTTTCTCGCTAGGGGTTGTCGCACAATATGCCACAGAAAATGCAATGGCCATTCGCTTTTTCAGCTTTATTACAATTTTTCAAATTTGGATTTTAGCGATTCAATACCGCTTCCTGCGGGCGTCAGAAGCTAGAAAACCCCTTTTCGTTTTCTTGATGGTTTTTCTGACAGGCCTGGCATTTTGGATTTTAGCGACCTTGTTTACATCAATCCAAGTGGAAAACTTGTTTTAACGAAAAGAGGTGAAGACAGTGAAAAAAATAAAAAAGCAAGTATGGCTTGCAGCCAGCGCAGCTGTGATCGCCGGCAACTTATATTTAATTTTCAAGGAAGACAGCAAAGCCGTCCGAAGCGAATGGCTGACCGACTGGGACCGCTCTGAGACGGGAGATGTGGTAGAGTCATTTTCAGCAGAAGGTGTTGTCGTTCCTTCTGACGAGTACCCGATTTATTTTGATCAAAGTAAAGGGTCGCTTGAAGAGGTTTTTGTTAAAGAAGGCGAAGCCATTCAGCCCGGCACTCCATTATTTCAATATTCACCGGACGTTATAGAGGATGAAATCGCCCGCTTAACAGCCGAAAAAGACCAGACTCAGCAGCAAATCTCGTTGATTGACAATCAATTAAGCCAGCTGCGCCTGCTCCTGTCCGAAGCGGAGAACGAGGAAAACGAAACGGCCAGCACAGACGATTCCTCGGATACGGATGGCGATACAACGATTGTCCAAAGCGGTGATGCGAGCACGGGAGTAGAAGAAAGTATTTTGCAGCAGGAAACCGAAAAGCAAAAGCTGCAGGAAGAAGTGAAAAAATACGATACGCTTATTGCTGCCCAGGAAGCGAAAAAAGATAATTTAACCGTAAAAAGCACGAACGAAGGCTATGTGAAAAAAATTGATACAAGCTTAAACAACCCGGTGATGATCATTAATTCATCGGTACCGGCTGTAAAAGGCGTGTTTGACGAAAAACAGATGGCAAAGTCCGCACCAGACCAGCGGGTTGAAGTCACTGTTGATACGACGCTTGAGCAATTCGGTGGATCTATCAGCTCTGTCAGCACGTATCCCGAAGAAGAGCCGTCTGTGAAACGAAAAAGTTTATATCCATACTCTGCTCAGCTGAGCGGCGCTGCATCAAGTGACTTGTATCCCGGCTTAAAAGCGAATGTGAAAGTCATAACGCAGGAACAGCCGGACGTGGTTACGATTCCGAACACGGCTATTTTAAGAAAAAATCAAAAATCATATGCCATCGTTCTGAATCAGGAAGGACTTCTTGAACGCCGGCGTATTGAAACCGGCCTTCATGTGGATGGTGTATATCAAGTAACCAAAGGCGTAGAAGACGGTGAAGCGATCGTGATTGATCCGTACCGCCTCGTGATGAAACACGGTCCTTTTATTACGCCGATTGACACCGATCATATAAAAAAGAAACCGTGGAATGAGCTGTCTCGTACTGAAAAAATAAAATACGCGCTTATGGGCTTTTTATCTTAAAAAAGACGCTTTCAAAAGCGTCTTTTTTATTTGCAAATCAGCATTCTTTCATTCTCCAAACCTGTTAAAATAGAGGTAAATATTCTATAAATTGGAGGATACAATGAAAAAATGGCTGTCTTTTTCTCTCATCGTTCTTCTTCTAAGCGCCCTGTTGCCATCCACTGCTGCACAGGCTGCTTCGTATTTACTGACAAAAGTAGATACAGTGATTTACACCCCGCCTTCCTCTGCTGAACAGGAGGCCGTGCTGACACCGATTCCTGCCCGCACAAATGTAAAAGTAATAGAGGAGCAGGAAACGAGAATTCGTGTTTCCTGGCAGGGGATCAACGGCTTTATTGCGAAAGAAGATTTAATAATAGAAGAGAATGGACAAGCAGAAGCATCCAGCTCTTACATTCGCCTTGAAGGCGATGCAGAATTGTTTCAAAAGAAAAACGGGGCTTATGTGAAAACAGGGCGCCTTTTAGCAGGAGAAATATTTAAAAAAACAGGCACGGAAAATGGGTACGTTTCATTCGTATTGGGTAATACAACCGCTTATGTTTCCGAAACAGCTGTTACATATTTGCCGGAAGCGTCTCTCGCTGGCGGCGTACAGCCCGGCTATGTGTTTCAAAACCGTGCGATTACCCGGAAAACAGTCGACCTGCTTTATTCAAAAAACGGCCGGTTAACATCACTTGGCCGCCTGCAGGCAGGCACCCTGCTTCAAACACGCGCCGCTTACCGTGATTATTACATTGTCGACATTGGCGGCCGGACAGCTTATATTCTTAAAGCAGATATGACCTTGTATACCGGCAACTATGTAAACCCGTTTAAAACGATGACGTACGAGCAAATGGTGCAGGACTTAAAAGAGCTTGTGCTTTGGCATTCGGACATCGCTTCCTTAGAGGTGATCGGCAAATCGGTGGACGGCCGTAGTTTATACGCTCTTCGGCTGGGCACCGGCAAAGAAGAAGTGCTCCTTAACGGCTCGCATCATGCGCGCGAGCATATTACGACGAACGTAGTAATGGAAATGGCTGATCAATACGCCCATCTGTTTCAAACGAATGGCTCTATGAACGGCTATCCAGCCCGGTCCATTTTAAAGAAAACTTCTATTTATATTGTACCGATGGTGAACCCGGACGGCGTTTCTCTCGTACAGCTCGGGGCGGGCAGTGCGAAAAACAAAGACGCCATTTTGAAGTTAAACGGCGGCAGTACGAATTTTTCCGCTTGGAAAGCAAATATACGCGGTGTTGATTTGAACCGTCAATACCCGGCAGACTGGCGTAACATTTGCTGTAATCCTGGCAAGCCTTCTTCCCAAAACTATAAAGGGACAAGTCCGCTCAGTGAACCCGAATCAAAAGCGATGTATAACTTCACGCTCAAGCATTCTTTTAAAGTGAGCGCAGCTTATCACAGTTCTGGCCAAATTATTTACTGGCATTATTACCAGTCAGGTGCCCGCAAATCACGTGACCTGGCTGTAGCAAAGCGGGTAAGCCAAAAAACGGGCTACAGCTTAGTCGCACCAGAGTCTAACCCAAGCGGCGGTGGCTACACGGACTGGTTTATTCAAAACGAGCAGAAGCCGGGTTTGACAATTGAAGTGTCGCCATACGTTGGCAGCCGCCCTGTTCCGATTGTTTATTTCTCAAGCATCTGGCAGCAAAACAACTCGGTTGGCCTGATGCTGGCAAATGAAACAATCCAGTAACATGAAACAAATTCAGATTCATAAAAAAGCAGAGGGCTCAGCCCTCTGCTTTTTATTTTTTCACAATTAATTGGTACGGTGCCGTTGAAGCAGTGCCGCTCGCTTCACTCAGTTCAATAAAATATTTTCCTTTTGGCAAATTCAGTGATGCCAGTTCTTCATCATTTTTACCGTACTGGTCAAAGGACGCAACAAGCGCTCCTTTAGCATTGTATACGGCCACCACGCCATCCAGGTTTTGACCAGCTGAGAACGCAAGGGAAACCGTGCCCTGCTTCGTAAGATTTAAAACGAAGTGATCCACATCTCCAAACGATACACCGCTATTAAAATAGCCGCGTGCTCCGTATTTCCCGCCTGTCGTTTTAAGCGGCAGCGGCTTTGTTGGAACATGGTTGACCACTTTCGCGTCGCCGTCCGCAAACTCATTGTACGTTGCTCCTACCTTTACTGCATACGGCTGAAGGTTCGGACCAGTGGATAGAAACGGAGCTGCTTCAATAAAGTAGCCGGTATCTTCCTTTGCTGCAAAGGATGTGTGTACATCCGTTTCTGTAATCATCATTGAAAATAGATCCGGCCCAAACGGTGTAACCCGGCCCAATTCGTCTTCATCAAGCACTTTGTCTCCATTTACATCTTCATACAACGCACCGCTAAAAATATGTCCGGGGCGCAGCTGAAGTGGAATGCTTGCTTTTTGTGCAGCAGTTAGAGCGCTCGCTGTAATATCAAGCGTATAAACACGTGGTTTTCCTTCATTCATAAAATAATAGTAATCAACATCTCCCGATTGAACAAAGTAGTTTTGAACCGCTTTGCCGGCTTTTAAGTTCTGCCCTTCTTCAGGTAGATTATAATCGGTATCTTTTTCTGGCGGTGCATCCGCAATCCGCTTTGATGTGAGTGTATATGGATCGGCTGACGCGTTTTCCCCATTGCTCAAGACCATCATGACGTACGTTTTGTTTTTTGTAAGGGCGACATTGACATTTCCTGACCCCATTGAGCCGCCAAGAAGGGCCGCAATCAAATCCATTTCCCCGTCGCTGCCTGAAACAGGGATCAGCTCATCCGTCTCCGAATCTACTTCTAACAGTGTTGTAGAAGCATTTCGTTCATTTTCCTGGCTGGCACTAAATGAGTAAATACCATCTGCTGTTGGTGTAAAACGATAATAGTCTTCGTCATATCCCGTCTGGAAAAAGCCTTTCTTGCTGCTGCCAAGCGTATACGGAATGGCTTTTTCGAGAATTTTCCCGCTTGCCACTCCTTCCTCGCCGCCGTCAATCAACTCATCTTCTTTCATTTCACCGTATTCAGCCGGTGTGACACTTCCATCCATTAACTCTTCTTCAAGCGTGCTTTCTTCCGGAAGTCCATCTTCATCCGCCGGAATGGTTTGTTCCTCTACTTTAAACGTATACGGTTGAGCGGATTCACCAGCTGTTTGTTCCTCAAGCATGGACATATCCAAAGATAAAAGGTTTGAAAGGGAATCCAGTAAAATATCTTCGCTAAATGCACCATTTGTCACTTCAATCCGGTAGTTCATTCCTGGAACAGCCTGGAACGAAATGGTTTCGCCCTTATTGATCGGCTGGCTGTTTCCGTCTACAATGCTGTATTCTTCTCCTTCTTCCTCAACATAAACATTGATGGCTGAATTCACCCCAGGGAGAGCGGAGACGGAAAGTGAAACTAACTTTTCTTCTTCTACTGAGAAAGTAAAAAAGTCCGAATCCGGCACGCCTTCTTCACCGCTATAAAGTGTAAAATTGTTTTTTGTATATGGAAGAGATGTAATCGCAATTGGTTTTTCATATGTTGCCTGATCCGGCTCAATCGGCTCCCGCTTTTCAGCTTGAAGCGTAAAAGCAGATTTGCCGGTTGCACTGTAATTGCCGTTTGTGTCCTTCACGCCAATGACAAGTGTGCCCGCTTCGCTGGCCGTGTATAAATAACCTTCCTGCCCGCTTGCTGTTGTTTGGTCGACATCGCGAAGATACTGAGGATCTCCATCCTCCGGTACAAAATAAAGCTCCATTGCATAATCGTATCCCTTACTACCGTTCAGCACTGTCTGTACGTGCTGGCCTTCTGTCACGTTTGCTTTAAACCAGTGAATCGTCTCTGGTGACTTGAAAGCGCCGGTAAAAGACTGCCCTCCTGACTTGATTTCTCTGGCTGTTTTCAAGATCGTTTCACCGGATACGTCCGGGCGCTTCGGAAGCTTTTTCGTATCAAATTTCAGCGCATTAAGCGGATTAATCAATCCGTTTCCATACGTTAAATCGTAGCCTTTTTCACCAAGATCGGTAGCCGTCTGCTCCAAAATATATTCAATGTCGAAAGCTGTTAAATTTGGATATTTAGACTTTAACAGTCCCGCTGCAGCTGCTACCATAGGCGATGCCATTGAAGTACCAGTCAGCCGTTCAAATTTAGATCCTGCCTCTGCATCGTAGGATGTGCTATAAATGTTTTCACCCGGTGCTACCACATCAACAGAGGAACCGTAGTTAGAGCTGTCAGATAACGTTTTTGCTCCATTGATATTCCCTACACTGATAACCCCCGGATAAGCAGCCGGATAAGAATACTGATCCGTTGCTGCATTGCCTGCCGCTGCAACGACAACAACCCCGGAATCAATTGCATATTGGATCGCTTCTTCTACAACAGGAGAAGGCATAAAGCCGCCAAGGCTAAGGTTGATTACATCTGCTCCCTGGTCGACAGAGTAGGTAATGCCTTCTGCAATGGTAAAGTCATTGGCTCCCATAGAGCCGTTAAACACATCGACCGGCAAAATGTCTGCATTCGGAAACACGCCATATCCGCCAAGACCGTTATCCTTTGTAGAGGCGATAATGCCTGCCACGTGTGTTCCATGCAGGTCGCGAACCGGATTTCGCGCCGGATTAGCCACATTATAAGGCTTTAATAAATTTGCTTTTAAATCAGGATGCTTATAGTCCACCCCGCCGTCTACTACCGCAATGGTGACTTTGTTTTTTCCCGCATACGAAAGAGTTTTTCCTATATTGAGCATGGCTAAGTGATCCATATTCGCTGCTTTTGGATCTGGTTTAGCGGCAAATGCTTTGTATTGAATGCTCGGCGTAATCGCTGTTACTTCTGAACGATTTTTATAAACACTGATTACGTCGCTCAGCTTTTTAGACGCCGGCACCCGCACCACGTCATATTTCAAGCCGGACAGACGCTTTACAAGAGACACACCTGCTTTTTTATGTACACTTTGCGGCAGCGCTTTTGAATATTTAATGACTAGTGTCCGAGAATCTGTTACCTGCTTGTCCGATTGAGCTGCTTTATACTGCGCTTCTTTGTCAGCTGACGGCACCTCTGCCAAAGCGGCTCCCGGCATAAGAAGTGAGACGCTCACAGCTGCAGCCATCATTTGTTGCCATTTTTTCAAAGTATATCCCCCATTCACATTTTCTTTCTCTTCATCATACAGGAAAAAGTACCAATTGGTTTCAAATTTTTTCAAGTTTTGAAATTTATTTTTCTCCAACAAAAAAAGAGATTCTGGGTAAAAACCCAGAATCTCTTTTTCTCGTTTTAAATAATACGGGCTGTAATTACGCCAGAAATACTAAGCAGCTTTTCTGTTAAACCAGGAATAACATCCCCGTTTACTTGATTGTCAATATCAATCAATGTGTACGCGTAGTCACCTTTACTGCGGTTTACCATGTCCGCAATATTCAAGTCATAGTCAGACAGAGCACCCGTGATCTGGCCGACCATGTTTGGCACGTTTTTATGTGCTACAGTCACACGGCGTTTGCCGGTAAACGGAATTTCTACGTTACCGAAATTCACGGAGTTTTTAATGTTTCCTGTTTCCAAATACTCTTTCATTTGGCGTGCTGCCATAACGGCGCAGTTTTCTTCTGATTCTGTTGTAGATGCGCCAAGGTGAGGAATCGGAACAACATTTTTCATGCCAATAACGTTTTCGTTCGGGAAGTCTGTTACGTATTTACCGACTTTGCCGCTTTCAAGTGCTGCCCGCATATCTTCTTCGTTTACAAGCTCGCCACGTGAGAAGTTCAAGATAGTGGTACCGTTTTTCATAACAGAAAACGCTTCTTTGTTGAACATGCCGCGTGTGTTATCGGTTAATGGAACGTGGACTGTAATGTAGTCACTCGCCGCAAACAATTGTTCAATTGTCAAAGCGCGCTGCACGTTACGAGACAGGTTCCAAGCGGTGTCAACCGAAATAAACGGGTCAAAGCCGATTACATCCATATCCAGGTCAAGCGCATTATTCGCAACCAAGGCCCCAATGTGGCCAAGACCGATAACGCCAAGCGTTTTGCCTTTTACTTCACGGCCGACAAATTGCTTTTTGCCTGCTTCAACAAGCTTTGGAATCGCGTCTCCCTGGCCTTGCAGCTCTTTTGTCCAGCTGACGCCGTCAAACAAGTTGCGGGAAACAGCCATAATCGTTGTCAGGATCAATTCTTTCACGGCATTGGCATTGGCACCCGGCGTGTTGAAAACCACAATGCCGCGTTCTGTGCATTCTTGTACAGGAATGTTATTTACACCGGCACCAGCACGGGCAATCGCTTTAAGACTGCCGCTGAACTCTGTATCATGCAGGTTGGCACTGCGCAAAATAATACCATCTGGTGTGTTTGTGTCGTCGTTTACTTGAAAACTATCTGCATTGTGGAATACGTTCATGCCGATATCGGCAATATTATTCATGGATTTAATAGTATACACGTCTCGTTACTTCCCTTCCGCTGAATGAGTCTGTTCGAATTCTTGCATAAAAGCGACAAGTGCTTTGACGCCTTCAACCGGCATAGCGTTATAAATACTTGCGCGCATGCCGCCAACTGAACGGTGTCCTTTTAATGTTTCAAGTCCTTTTGCTTTTGCTTCTTTCACAAACAGTGCGTCTAGTTCTTCGCTTGGTGATACGAATGGAATGTTCATCAGAGAACGAGCTTCCTTCGCAATCGGTGAGCTGAACATAGCCGATTGATCAAGATAGTCGTACAAAATAGCCGCTTTTTCCCGGTTGATGCTTTCCATTGCTTTGATACCGCCTAAGCTTTCTAACCATTCAAATACAAGCTTCGCCATGTAAATCGCAAACGTTGGCGGTGTGTTATAAAGCGACTCGCTGTCTGCATGCGTTTTATAATCCAGCATGGTTGGAACGGAGTCATCCGCTTTTCCAATTAAATCTTCACGGATAATCACAAGCGTCAAGCCGGCCGGGCCGACATTTTTCTGCGCCCCTGCGTAAATAATGCCAAATTTTGACACATCGATTTCCGTTGATAAGATATTGGAAGACATATCTGCCACAAGCGGCACATTGCCTGTATCCGGAATCTGTTCGAAAACCGTTCCTTCTATTGTATTGTTTGTTGTGATATGAACGAAATCCGCTTCTGGGTCGATCATATCCGCTGTTACGGTTGGGATGTAGCTGAAGTTTTTATCTTCAGAAGATGCAATAACACGTACTTCCCCGTATTTTTTCGCTTCTTTAATTGCTTTTTTCGACCAAGAGCCTGTATTCACAAAATCCGCTTTTTTGCTGCCGGAAAACAAGTTCATCGGCACCATAGCGAACTGCTGGGAAGCGCCCCCTTGAAGGAATAACACTTTGTAGTTGTCCGGAATGTTCATCAGCTTGCGAAGAACGGATTCCGCTGTTTCAATGATTTCTGTAAACCATTTTGAGCGATGGCTCAGCTCCATCACCGCCATGCCGGAACCTGCGTAATTTGTCAGTTCGGCTTGTGCTTTTTCGAGTACCTCAAGAGGCAACATGGAAGGACCTGCCGAGAAATTATAAACTCGTGTCATCATACTACTCCTTCATTCGTGTTATTTTCGATAATCTGAAAATTTACTACTTTATCAATACCCGAATTATAAAATAACATCCTGTACTTATCAAGGGCTCCTTCCTTTCATTTTCAAGGAAATATTAGATTGTTATCGCTTACAACCCTACGTATGAACACACTTTTCATTTCCGAACATTTTGTTAAATTTTCTTACATTCATTCGCTTTTAAAGATAAGCTGCTCTGCTTACTGACAGCCAGAAACAGAGAGGACCCTGCCGGTGATTCAAACTATGAATAGACAATAGGCGAGAAGATTCGCTAAAAAATGAAAGATTTGTCATAAAACGAAGCATTTGTTCATCAAATAGCCCCTTGCAATATTTATCGTCAAAAGCCCTTTTTTAACCTGGCAAAACTGGTATATAATGAAAATTAACTACTACTTTTGGAGGTGCTGGGTTTGTTTTGTGTGAAATGCGGAACGGAGATGGGCAGTCATGCTCGTTATTGTCCAGGCTGCGGTAGAAAGCGCCGTAAATCGTTTTCCTTGATCAAATTTCTCGGTTTTTTATGTCTTTTTTCTGCACTTGGATTTGGCGGCTTTATTTATTATCTGGTACAAGGGAACCAGGAATCGCAAAAAGCAGCACAGCCGGTGAAACAGCCGGCTCAAACGCAGCAGGCCGTAGTGCGTGAAACGGTGGCTCCCCCAAAAGAAATAACAGCCCATGAACAAACCTCGATGAGTGATCTGATCGCAGATACTCAGCAGAGTGTATTCACTGTTTTTACAGATTACGGCCAGGGGTCCGGTTTTCTAATCAATGATCAAGGTGATGTCGCCACAAACGCACACGTTGTGGAGAGCACGGTTTATACGATTGTTAAAGACATCAATGGAGAAGAACATGAAGGCACCGTGATCGGTTATTCCAATGAAACCGATGTGGCAC
This sequence comes from Domibacillus sp. DTU_2020_1001157_1_SI_ALB_TIR_016, assembly GCF_032341995.1. NCBI lineage: Bacteria > Bacillati > Bacillota > Bacilli > Caryophanales > Bacillaceae > Domibacillus > Domibacillus sp. DTU_2020_1001157_1_SI_ALB_TIR_016. The sequence continues at coordinate 548,934 of NZ_CP135439.1, read as the reverse complement.
TTATCCGTGTACCAGATTTGGCTGGACATTCCCCGCTTAAGCTTGAAACCGGCCAAAAAGCGCAGGTTGGAGATGAAGTGATTGCTCTTGGAAGTCCGCTGGCGCTGGAGAATACAGCGACTTTCGGCTACATTACCGGTGTGGACCGCAGCTTTGTGATTGAACCCCATTCCTATGATCACATTTATCAAACATCCGCTGCCATCGCTCCTGGAAGCAGCGGCGGTCCGCTTGTGTCCAAAAGCACCGGCCGTGTCGTTGCGATCAATTCAGCGAAACTAACCGGCGAAGAAGCAATTGGTTTCAGCATTCCATATAAAGATGTGGCAGGCATGCTGAATGGCTGGAGTGCCGACCCTCTTTCTGAAGATGAGGTTACAAGCTTGTTTTATACGGAAGACGGAGCCCTGTTTTTTGATGAATACTGGAACGAGGACGCCTATTTTGATGGCGGCGAATACAGTGAAGATGAGATGTATGATTATTATGATGTTCCGGATGCCTGGCTGGAGGAAGAAGTGCCAGCCCAGGAGCCGGTTGAAGAAGATGTCATTGTAGAAGACTATGTAGAAGAAGTACCGGAAGAAGAAATTCCTTATTTAGAGCCGGAGCCTTCGGAGGAAGAAATCGTCGAGGAAGTGCCAATAGAAGAAGAACTTGTAGAAGAAGATGTTGTAGAAGATGTGCCAGCTGCGGAGGAAGAACTGCTCATAGAAGAGACGGAAGAAGAAATTCCTGTTGAGGATTTCATCGATATAAATGGGGATGGCATCATGGATGAGCTGGACGATTTAAATGGAGACGGCAAGGTTAACGAGCTGGACTTGGAAGAACTCCCTGCTGCTTCATAACATATTTCAAAGAACCTGATATTTAAGTTCTTTCAATGTGTAGACAAAGTCTTTCGCTTTTAAAAAGAGCCGATAAGGGAAGCCTGCCGGACTTCGCGTTCCACGGGCAGTGCGGGAGCCTCCTCGGCTGCGCCTGCGGGGTCTCCCGACTCACTGTACTTCCCGCAGGAGTCTTCGTCCGGCAGGCTTCCCTAAGTGGTGTTGAAGATCCGTAAGCAAAGATCGAATAGAAATTTTCTCTTTTTTAAACAGAAAGATACGACTTTATTCGCTCTATACCATCTTGTCGCAAGCCACTTGGCGGCGTCCGGGCAGCGGGACCGTTGGAGCTGCCCGGACGCCGCCGATCCATCCCATTTATATGCCCGGTCATTCATATCATTTGTCTCCAGTCTGAAAGAACCTGATGTTCAGGTTCTTTTTTTGTAGTCAGATGACGATTTTTGAAGTATAATGACTACAATTTGTGTATTTAGGAGGAAGATCACTTGCGTACTTATCAAGTTGACGAGCGGCCGCCGATTCCGGCTCTGATTCCGCTTAGCTTGCAGCATTTATTCGCCATGTTTGGGTCAACGGTCCTTGTTCCGGTTTTGTTTGGTGTGAACCCAGCGACGATTTTATTAATGAATGGTATCGGTACATTATTGTACATTTTTCTTTGTAAAGGCCAGATTCCGGCTTACCTCGGATCCAGTTTTGCTTTTTTATCGCCTGTTTTTTTAGTACTTGAAGGCGGCAGTTACGAGCAGGCATTAGGCGGTTTTATTGTCGTCGGTCTTATTTTCATGCTCGTTTCAGGAATTATTAAAGTGGCCGGCACCGGCTGGATCGATGTGGTCTTTCCACCGGCAGCAATGGGCGCCATTGTAGCCGTAATCGGGCTTGAGCTTGTGCCGACAGCTGCACAGATGGCGGGCATTATCTCGGACGGTTCAGCGGATTGGTCACCAGACCGTAATACGATTATCGTTTCCATGCTGACGCTTCTTATCACAGTTATTGGCAACGTGATGTTCCGCGGCTTTTTAAAAATCATTCCGATTCTGGTTGGGATTGTTGCTGGGTATATGATCGCGGCAATGTTTGGAATGGTGGATTTTACACCGGTTCGCGAAGCTAAAATGTTCGCTCTCCCGCAATTTTATTCGCCGGAGTTTCATTGGTCGAGCATTGCCATTATTGCTCCTGCCGCGCTTGTTGTCATTGCGGAACACATCGGACACCTTGTTGTTACACAAAATATCATAGATCGTGATTTAATGAAAAAACCAGGTCTCGGTGTTTCTTTATTCGGAAACGGAATTTCAACGGTCATTTCTGGTTTTGTCGGCTCAACGCCAAACACCACATATGGTGAAAATATCGGTGTTTTAGCTCTGTCAAAAGTGTATTCGGTCTGGGTCATTGGCGGTGCGGCTGTTATGGCGATCCTGCTATCGTTTTTCGGCAAGCTCGCTGCGCTTATTTCAACGATTCCAGGTCCGGTTATGGGCGGCATCTCCCTGCTTCTATTCGGTATTATCGCAGCGAGCGGCCTGCGCATGCTTGTCGATTCACGGGTGGATTATTCTAAAACAACGAACATGATTTTAACAACGATCGTGCTTGTGATCGGTTTATCAGGCGCTACGTTCACATGGGGCTACCTGCAATTAAAAGGAATGGCACTGGCAACGGTTATCGCGATTATTTTAAGCTTGTTCTTTGCCTTGATTAAAAAATTAAATTTATCAAACGACCATGATTAATGAAAAAGACGCTGCCAAGTGAGGCAGCGTCTTTTTTATTCGCTTTTTTGTTTTGTGCCGGCGTAGGTCCAGCCGCTTTCCTGATAGGCTCTGCCTTCTTTCATCAGCTTGCCGAGCGCCCGTTTAAACGCTCCTTTACTGATGCCGAACCGTTTTTCGATTTCCTCCGGCAGGCTTTTATCCCAGTATGGCATTTTGCCGCCACGGCTCATTAAATAGTCATATATATTGTCTGCGTCGTCTTTTTGCCGCTCTGTCCGCCTGCCAAGAAGCGAGACATTTACCGAGCCGTCATCATGTACAGCAATAATCCGGCCTTTAACTTCCTGTCCGACGCGCGGCTCGTCCTCCCGTTCGGTTGGATGCAAAAACGCGCGGTGCATATCATCTGTGATGATCCATGTTCCTGCTTTTCCTGTCCGGTAAACCACGCCCGTAAAATCTTTATTCATATCCGTTTTATTGGCACGCTTAGCGATATCCCAAATTTTTTCTTCTGTAGCTGGCTTTGCAAAAAGCCGGTCGTTTTTATCCAGCTTCAATGTACAGTACAATTTATCGCCTTCAATCGGACGCACTTCAAATTTATACGGCAGGTCATCTTCTGACACGAGCGCATCCTTGGAAATACCAATATCGACAAATATGCCAAGCTTGTTAATTTCTTCTCCAACGACTTCTACCCATCCATATTCTCCTAGCGTAATAAGCGGGCGCTTCATTGTGGAAGCGAGCCGTCCGCTGTGATCCTGGTATAGGAACACTTCCACTGGCCCGTTCGGGTCAAAGCCGTCCGTTATTTCACTATTATGAAGCAGTACTGCTTCTTCTTCTTCATTTTCAAGAAACCAGCCATATTCTTGTTTGTTTTTTACACGTAGTGTTACGATTGTTCCAGCTTCGAGAGCCATTCACGCACGTCCTTTCCAAAATTCTCATTGCTTCTCATTATATCAGCTTTCCCGCTTGAATGTTTAATAATCCAAGGTTCGGGTACACTTGTAGTACTAAATCGAAACGGGAAGGTGAAATTATTATGGCTCGTTCATCAGGCGGTATGACAAACTTAATCAAAATGGGCATGAAATACGGTCCGATCATTTACCCGATTGTAAAAAAATATTTGGACAAGCGCAGAGCGGCAAAAGTATACCGCCCACGCTAAACAAAACGCCGGAGCAAAAGCTCCGGCGTTTTGTTTATTTTCCCTTTTTGGCTTTCATCACATTGTCAGACAAAACGGTAAAAGTGGAGAGCTGGGAAGCTGGCAGAATCCAATATCCATTTTCCTCATGCCCGCCGGCGGGCTCCCATTGTTTCACTGCTTCATTGTAAAAAGCACCATTTGTTTTACCCACTTTGACAGCTTTTTTTAATTTCAATTTTATTTCGACTAGAGCGTCCAATGATACAACTGCATGCTCCCCTGCCTTGATCGCTATGTCGAGCACACTGCTTTGTACCTGCCCAGGCGGGAGTGAAACATCTTTTGCCTGAAGCGTATTTAATGAAACAGAGACCGTTTCCTGTCCAGCTGCCTGCAGTTGAAGAAGAACTTTCTCCGGAATAAGCACACCGTTGCCTTCAGCTGTCTGCATAAAAATCGGCTTCGCTGATTGAACAGCGGAATTGATAATGGACAACGGCAGTCTCCATTCAACACTTTCTTGATCTGCAGTTAACGTCCAGTGCTGCTGCCCTTTTTCGATCATCGAATCGGTCACCTCTACAACCGGCAGATCTGATGCCGGCGGCGCTGGCGTGCCACCTTCTTCATTTCCGCTGCCTTGTGAGCCAGTTGTAAACGACCAAATATCCGACTGGGCTTCTCCGCCAAATGAATCTTTTACTTTCACATACCAGCCATGCTCGGTTGAACGTTGCAGGTCTTTCCAGGAGGTTGTTGCTGTTTCACCATCTTTTATGCCGGATTGCGAGCCGATTTTTTGGTCTGTGTACACTTCCGCTTTAAAGGAATCTGTTGCGACCACTTTTTCTTTTGGTGTTAAATCTACGTCAATCGCAAATTCGTCCTTGCCCGGATAGTCGACCGGACTGTAATAGTTGAACTGATCGAGGTAAGGTGAATACGTCTGTAAATAGATTTTGTTTTGGATCGGATTTACTTTCATTAAACGAAGGAAGCCTTGTCCGCCTTCCGGCCCGCCCTGATAGTCGGCCAGCATTTGGTATACACTTCTGTCCGGTGTGCCATCGCCGTTATCATCAATTTGATCTACCAGTGTCTCACTGTCGTGATAATGGCCGGATAGAACTGCTACAACATTTTTATTCGGCTTTACCACTTCCTCAAACACTTTGTCGCCAATCGGGCTGCGGTTGCCTGACACAAGCAAATACTCATGGAAGCTTACAATTGCTTTTCGATCCGGATGCTCGGCCAGCACTTTGTTCATCCAGGCAATATCTTCCTCGTTCACACCCCAGCCCATATAAAGCATAATAAAATCATTGCCGTTCGAGCTGATTAAGTCGTAATGGCCCCGGTTATCTTTATAGGACTCACCGTAATAATCCTTCCCGGCAAACCTTGCTTCCCCGAAATACTTGCTGTACTCGTTGTAATCGCCTGTTTTATGGCCGACATCGTGATTGCCGGCGAGAACACCATATGGAACTTTTGCGTTATCAAGTGTTTTCATATACGTATCCGCACGCTCCCATTGATACGGCTGATTCGCTTCATCGACAAGATCACCTGTATGGAACACATACTTTAAGTTCAGCGCTTCTTTTTGTTCTGCAACCCACTTGGTCATGCGGTCAAAAATATGCGGATAGCTTTCCGAATAATACTGGGTGTCTGACATCCAAACAAATGAATAATCAAATTCCGGCGTAGAAGCAATCTCGTCCTGCACCATTACCTGCACCTTGCCGCCTTTTACGTACTCAAGCCCTTTTACATGTCCGGTCAGGGTGAAGTTTTGGTCATCTTCCGCCACTTTCCATTCTTCAAGCTCCCATTTGGAAGCAGTATAGTTCCATACATACATGGACACTTTCCGGCCGATTAATGATTTTCCTTCCCAATGAAGCGCAATTTCGTCTGTTTCATCTACTTCTTCATCCACGGCGACTTCAAAGCGGTGATAAGGAAATTTCTCAACAGACTTTGTTTCTACATACTGGCCGTCCGCCTTTGCCATTTTATCGGTATCCAAAACAGCCGATTCACCCGCTGGCGCCAGTTCTTTCGGCGGCTCCTGATCCGCATTGTTTTGGAATACACGCACGCCGGCATCATTTGCTGCGTACTCATAGCCGCGATAAAATTCCACGTCGAGTGTATCCTTCGTCGGATCGGTGACTTTTACCTCAAGGCTCGCGTTATTCGCATTTACATTTGTCTGTCCGTCTGCAGGTGTTACCGCTTCCGGCGCATATGGCTGCTCTTCCACTACCGTAAAAGCAACTGATTTTTCGGCTTCGTTGCCGGCCCGGTCCACTGCTTTAAATTGAACAGTATGCGCTCCCGGAGACAGCTTTGCTGATGACGTTTCGAGTGGAAGAGAAATTTCTTCGCCATCCAGATGGGCTGTTAATGTTTCCACATCGGAAGCATCCTCTGCTTCTGCATTAATCGTAAATTCTCCTTTATATTCCCGATTTTCTTCAACTGAAGGAATAATAACAGGAGCGCTGTTATCTACTTGAACTTCTGCACGAGCAGAAGAAGATTCGATGAGATGAGGGCCGTCTTCCACTGCTGTTGTATCCCACTGGTAAGCTTTCGCGGTAAATGCTTCATCCGGCACATCAAAGGTAAAATCCACAACCGGCTTGGCACTTGCTCCGTCACCGACTGAAATTTCTTTAGCTGCGTCGCTGTAAGCCGGATCATACAGTGTCGTACCGTCTTCAAGCACGAGACGCACATTTTTCACATAAAAATCATCCCGGTTTTCTTCGGAATTCATATCAAATGGAGATACCTTTGTGCCCGCACGGATAGACATCGTCGTTCCTTCTCCCTGCTTAAACTGGGAAGGGTCAACCGGCAAGGTAATTGTTTCATACGTATTGATCGTATCATCAAAAATATGCAGTGTTTCGTCGCCGATCGTTACACCGTTTTTAAAATACAAATTCACTTTTTTAGCATCAAACGCAAAGTAAGCGTGTGCCGGCAGAGAAGGTTCTGTTTCACCTGTCACATCCCGTCCGTCAACAGAAAGCGTGGACTCCTTGCCAAATGATTTGATCACAGCCGTTTTGCTGAGCAGCGAACCATCTTCTACATTCAAGCCTGTTTCTGCGCTTATATCATTTTCAATTTGGATCGTTTTCACATCTGTCTCGATTTCGTTCGTTCCATCGGATGCTTTCACATAGTACTGCAGGCTTTCTTTGCCGAGCAGATCAGGTGAATACACGGTTTGGGAAAACAAACCGGTATCAAAGTTCTCGGTTAAATCGACCGACTTATATTCATCCGTTTCGCTTGTTTTGTAAAACAAGCGCATCGTTTTAACGGATTGATCATCTGTAGCATCAAATGACAGCGTTACATTTTGCCGGGCTGAAATCGGCGCTGTTTCTGTTAAGTCTGTTACCACAGGTTCCGTTTCGTCTAACGCCGTTTTCTTTTTTAGCGCAGGAACCTGGGCCGCTTCGACAGTTCCGGGTGCAGCCGCTTCTTTCCCGGCACTGTATTTATACATTTCCCTGCTTCCCGCCTCACGCGGGAACGAGTACAAAATACCTTTGTCCGCTACCGTGTCATCCACATTCGGCTGATCTAAATAAGCCGCCGTTGAAACGTCGAACCCCGTGTTTGTTGCGATGGAGATGACCCGGGCACTTCCGTTTGCCATGCCGTCTGCTTGAACCTGGACAATGTTTTTGTTTTCTTCCAGGTTTGTTCCATAATGAGCATTAAAGTCGGCAACGGTTTTGGATTGATTTGTACTGTTTTTAATCCAGTACGTCATCGTTTCCCCAGACGACAGCACCAGGTCTTCTTTGTCTGCTCTCCAGATCAAGTCTCCTTCCGACCCGTCAGCCGGATACCGGTAGCGGATGGTATAGTCTTTTAAATTAATAGGTTTATCCGTATTGTTATATACTTCAATAAATTCATAGCCATCAAGGCCGTCTATGTTCGCTGAATCCGGCACAATCTCGGTTACAAGCAGATCCGGGACAGCCTGCGGATCGTAATCCAGTCCCGCTGCTTGAATAGTAATGTCTTCTGTCTGTGCCCTGTTTTGGCCGTCAAACGCTTCAATCCGATACGTGAAGCGGTCTGATAAAAGCTGAGACGCTTCAATAACCGTTTCATATGATCCGTCTTCTCCCGCTGTCATATCCGTTTCAAGCCAGTCACCGCCTGCTAACGGCTGATACAATACCTTCACACTGTCCAGTTTTGTTTCATCTGTGACAGAAGCGCGGATCACGATATCTTGACCGGCTTCAACCGATTCCACCGGCGTATGGGTAATAACCGGCTTTACCGTATCTACTTCGATTGGAGCTTCCGGCCTTTGCCCTTCTATAAGCATACCCGGCGTTGCGGGTTCTGAAGAAGTCAAGACGTCCATCGTTCTGCCGTCCGCATTTGGCTTAAATTGAATTCCTTTGTTTAATTCCACTTCATTTGGTGTATAAGCAGCGGTTGTTAACAAGTTGCCTGCCATGTCTGCAACTGACAGGCTTCGCTCAGAGCCATTTGCCATTCCGGCAGATTCTATGTATGTAAACTGTGCATCTGTTAAAGAAGTGCCGAATTCGGCATTAAAGTCCGCTAATGTAAGAGACTCGTTTGCTTTGTTTTCAAGCTTTACCCAAACGACTATCGTTTCGCCAGGCGCAATCTCTTTGTCTTCTTTAAATACCCAATCGGCTGTTGTTCCGTCTGGATAGCCGTAAACCAGTTTATAATTCTTTAAGCTAAACGGCTGGGTACTGTTATTGTACAGCTCAATAAATTCATAGGCGTCTGATCCGTTCAGGTTGTCACTGTTCGGCAGCAGCTCTGTAATGAGGACAGGTGATACTGTAACCGCTTGCGCAAAAGGCGTTTCTTCTGCATAAGCAGCAAGTGGCGGCGTCACAAGAGATGAAACGGATAAACTGCTGGCGAGCACAAGTGAATAAAAAGACTTTCTTTTCATGAATGCTTGATCCTCCTCTAAATAAACATCTCTTGTCAGTGTAGCGAAAGAATATATGGAGGATATAAATAAAGTGTAAAAATCATGTAAAGAAGTCAATAAAAAAGCTTCCGCCCGATTTTGAACTGCCCCGTAAATGTTAGACACCAAACTAACATTTACGGGGTGTTTTTATGGCCAAATTTACAATGGAAGAAAAGATTCAAATTGTATTAAGGTATTTAAAAAGAAATGAAAGTATTTATACAATTGCTGAAGAAGCCGGAGTCAGTTCTCCAATCTTAAGTGGATGGATTCGTCTTTATGAACAATTCGGTGCAGAAGGGTTTTTAAAATCCTATACAAGCTATTCTGTGGAGTTTAAACTTAATGTACTCAAGTATATGAAAGACACGGGTACATCCTCTTATGACGCAGCTGCCATTTTCAATATTTCTTCACCAGGCTTGATCCGAAACTGGCGAAAGTTATTTGAGACTGGAGGAATGGATGCCCTGTATCCAAAGAAAAAGGGGCGATCATTCATGAAAAAAGAAACAAAATCTACTGTTAAAAAACAATTACCAGTTGAAGGATCAATGGAGGCTCTTCAGGCTGAAAATGAGCGTTTACGCATGGAGAACGCCTACTTAAAAAAGTTGAACGCTTTAGTTCAAGGACAGGAAAAATTACAAACAAAGTCAAAGCGCAAGTAATTTTTGAGCTAAAGAATGAATTTGATATCGTGGAATTAGTTAAAGTCGCTGACATTCCACGCAGTACATATTATTACTGGGAAAAACAATTAAATCGAGAAGATAAATATGTGAGTGTAAAAGAGGTCATTGAGGCCGTTTATCATGAACATAAAGGTCGTTATGGCTACCGCCGTATTCACAAAGAATTAACGAAAAGGCACATTCACCATGACCCAAAGACCATTCATCGCTTAATGAATGAGATGGGCTTAAAATGTGAAGTGCGTATGAAAAAATACCGTTCATATCGTGGAAAAGTAGGTAAAATCGCCCCCAACATACTGAATCGCGATTTCAGCACAGAAAACATGAATGAAAAATGGGTAACCGATGTAACGGAATTTCACTTGTTTGGAGAAAAACGATTTTTATCTCCTGTTCTAGACTTATGTAATGGGGAAATTATTGCGTATAAAGTGATGAAACGTCCTGTTTATTCACTGGTTGAAGAGATGTTAGAAGAAGCAGTGAAGCGAATACAGCCTGAAGATAAGGTCATCCTTCATTCAGATCAAGGCTGGCATTATCAGATGGCCAAATACCAAAAAAAATTAAAAGAATATGGTATTCGTCAAAGCATGTCCCGTAAGGGAAATTGTTTAGACAACGCAGTCATGGAAAATTTCTTTGGCTTATTAAAATCAGAACTTCTTTACTTACAAGAGTTTGAGAGTATGGAACATTTTGAACGAGAATTAGAAGAGTATATTTATTATTACAATCACAAACGAATGAAGGCAAAATTAAATGACCTAAGTCCAATAGAATACCGGACTCAGGTCTTGGAAGCTGCCTAAACTTTTTGTCTAACTTTATTGGGTCAGATCATTTCTCAGGCAGAAGCTTTTTATTCATCTATTATAGTTCGTCGAACCCGTTATCCTGCACGTTTACTTTTACGTATTGGCGCGAACGCTGTTCAAAGAAATCCGTTTTACCCAAATCCACATCTTCGTATGCTTTAATCCATTTAAGTGGATTTTTGCGGTAATCCGGATATGGCTTTTCATAGCCAAGCTGTGCGCAGCGCACATTAGCGTAAAAGTAGATGTACGCTTCTACATCTTCTACATCAAGCCCGTCAATTTTATCTCCAATGACTTCACGTGCCCATTCCACTTCGAGCTCAGCCGCTTCTTTGAAAATCGCCTGTACTTTTTCTGCGCGGTCCGGTGTATCCAACTCCGGATATTCATTTAAAAGTTCCTGGTAGATTTTCACGAACAAGTCGACGTGAAGCTGTTCGTCACGATTAATATAGTTAATCATTGTGCTTGAAGCGACCATTTTCTGGTGGCGCGCCAGGTGATAAAAGAATGCAAAGCCTGAATAGAAAAACAAGCCTTCCAAAATGACATCGTGTACGATTGACTCCAGCATATTTTCCACGGTTGGGTTTTCCGCAAAGGACTGATAACCTTTTACGATAAAGTCATTGCGTTTTTCAAGAACCGGCTCACTGCGCCAGTAATCGAATACTTCGTCCTGCTTTGATTTCTGAACAAGGCTGGACAGTACGTAAGAGTAAGAATGGTTATGAATAACCTCCTGCTGCGCCAAAATAATCATCAGCGCCTGCAGGCTTGAATCCGTTAAGTAGTCCGCTACTTTCCCGGCATAGTCTGTTTGAATGCTGTCTAAGAGAGCAAGCAGGCCGATAATTTTCAAAAACGCTTCCCGCTCGCTGTCTTGGAGATTTGGAAATTGTTTTACGTCATTGCTCATGTTAATTTCAAACGGTGTCCAGAAATTCCCAAGCATCCGCTTGTACTTTGGATACGCCCAGTCAAACTTAACGTCATCCCAGTTTAAAACGTTGGATGAACGGCCATTTACAATGGCCGTTGAACGGTTTGGCGCTTCTTTATCCATTAATTTTCGTTTTTCAATAAGTGTCATGGTGTTCTCTCCTTAGCTTGAGCAAGATTCGCACTCAAGTAGTTCCACAGATGTTGAACGAACATAATATGTTGTTTTTAATCCTTGTTTCCAGCCAGCTAGGTGCAGATCAAGCAATTCTTTCGCTTTAATAGTGTTTTGCACGTATAGGTTCAGCGAAACACCCTGGTCAATGTGGCGCTGGCGCGCAGCGTTTTGGCGCAGTGTCCAGTGCTGGTCGATAAAGTAAGCGGATTTGTAGAACCATGTTGTTTCCGCGTTTAAATCTGGTACTGTTACAGGAATTTTATAATCTTTCTTTTCCTCAGAGTAACTCTTTTGGAAAATCGGATCGATACTCGCTGTGCTTCCGGCAATGATCGATGTAGACGAGTTTGGTGCGACGGCCATTAAGTAGCCGTTACGCATACCGTTTTCCCGTACCTCTTTACGAAGTGCTTCCCACTCGTCTCCTTCATAGCCGCGTGCATCAAAATAAGCACCTGTCTGCCAGTCAGATCCTTCAAATAATGGGTAAGCCCCTTTTTCTTTTGCCAGTTCCATAGACGCTTGAATCGTCAAACGGGCAATGGTTCCGTACAGCTCATCTGCATACTGAACAGCTTCGTCTGATTCCCAGCGGATGTTTTTCAGCGCCAGCAGGTGATGCCAGCCGAATGTACCAAGACCGATGCCGCGGTAACGGCTGTTTGTCCGTTCTGCCTGCGGTACTGGAATCATGTTTAAATCAATAACGTTATCCAGCATGCGCACCTGTACGCGAATCAAGCGCTCCAATACATCTGCCGGCACTGCTTTACCAAGGTTGATAGAAGACAAGTTACATACAACAAAGTCACCTGGCTTTTTGCGCGTTACAATCACATCGTCTTCAAGCTGAATAGATTGGAATTCTGTTGCACTCATATTTTGGAAGATTTCTGTACACAGGTTACTAGAATAAACCATACCTTCATGCTTGTTCGGGTTGCGGCGGTTTACTTCATCACGATAGAACATAAACGGTACGCCTGTTTCAAGCTGCGAGCGCATAATGCGTTTCATAATGTCGATCGCCTGTACCGTTTCACGGGAAAGCTGCTCGTTTTGTACGCACTGCTCATATTTTTCACGGAATGAGCCTTTGCCGCGCGACTCATCATAGAAGTCTTCAAGCGAGAAGCCCATAACTGTGCGAACTTCATGCGGATCAAACAAGTGCCACTCTTCACGCGCATCTACTTTTTCCATAAACAAGTCTGGAAGACATACGCCTGTGAAAATATCATGCGCACGAAGACGCTCGTCACCGTTGTTTAATTTCAAATCAAGGAAAGCAAAAACGTCTTTGTGCCAAACGTCCAAGTAGACCGCTATCGCACCCTGGCGCTGGCCAAGCTGGTCAACGCTGACCGCTGTGTTGTTCAACTGCTTAATCCATGGAAGAACACCGCTTGATGCGCCTTTGAATCCACGGATAGAAGAACCGCGGCTGCGTACTTTACCCATGTAAACGCCGATGCCGCCGCCGTATTTAGATAACGTCGCAACATCTGTGTTGCTGTCGTAAATGCCCTGCAGGCTGTCGTCCACTGTATCAATAAAGCAGCTTGAAAGCTGGCCGTACGGTTTACCCGCATTTGACAACGTTGGTGTTGCTACGGTCATGTATAAGTTGCTCATTGCCCAGTAAGATTCAGCAATTTTCGCCAGACGGTTCTCTGTTTCGTTTTTCATAAGCGTCATGGCAATCGTCAGCCAGCGTTCCTGTGGAAGCTCAACTGGTGTTTTATCAAAATCACGAACCACATAGCGGTCCATCAGCATCTTAAGTCCAATGTATGTAAACAGCTGGTCGCGTTCTGGTTGAATAAGCTTGCCGATTTCCTCAAGCTCTTCTTTTGTATAAGCTTCGATCAGATGGTTATCATAAAGTCCTTTTTCCGTTTCGCGGTGAAGATAGTCAGCAAAAGCCGTATAAACGTCTTTGGCTTCTACGCCTCTTTTTGCTGCAATCGCACGGTATGTTTGGTGCAGATAAATACGTGCCGCTACAAACGTCCAATATGGCTCTTCTTCATCCATAAAGCTGAGCGCTTCAAGCGTCATAGCTTTCGACCAGGCATCCATATCCGCATCCGGGCGCTTTGCCGTCCAGCGCTCGCTTGCGCGGAGAAGCGGTCCGATTTTTTCTTCGCCGAATTCAGTTGTCAGCGTATGTAAAAGTTGATCAATGCCTGAAGCAGTAGTTATGGTCATGAAGTATGTCCTCCTTTTAATATGAGCAAAATAAAAAGAGCGATCGCTCAAGTTTTTTCGACTGAGTCCGCGCTCTAGGTGGGTAAACGTGAAAAATGGCAGAGTTTTGCCATCTTCACCTCTCAGCCCCCGAAGAAAGTGGTGCTTACAGAAAAACAGGCAGGTTTCCTGGCTCGTGCGTCCTCCTCCTGCCGCCTTCCCGCTTTCGCAGTGGCCCGGCATTCGTCTGCACTTACAGTTGCGGGGACAGCTCCGGCATCCAACCGGATTCCCTTTACACCATTACTGGTACCTATTTTCCATCGCATACTATATATTGTGTTTGTTCACGTTGTAAATACTAGCATATTGTATCCTAGATGTACAGTTAAAAAAACGGCTCGAAATCTTCTGTATTCTTTATCTATTCGTGCAAAAGAAAAGAACTGCCGCCGCCTGGCAGTTCTTTGGGCTGTTATGGCTGCTTGCTGCTCCACACATTAAAAATAGTCATCGCAAATTGTTCACGGGTAATGCCTGCTTCTGGAAGAAATCTAGCAGAGGTACCGCCGGTCATCAGGCCGTTTGCGTAAACAGCATCAATTTCATTCTTTGCCCAGTGGGAAGCCGGAACGTCTGTGAAAGCGGCAGGCACACCTGCTTTCAGATTCAATGCTTTTGTTAATATACGTGCTAACTGGGCCCGTGTAAGCGGCTGATTCGGATTGAATTTCGGCGCTTTCGCAAAAACGCCTGCTTCAGTAAGCTGTGCAATCGCGCTGTAAGATTTCATATGCGTAGAAACATCTGAAAACCCTGGATTCGGCGCCGCTTCCGTTTTGCCAAGAATACGCGCTAAAATAATCGCGGCTTCCGCCCTGGTAATCTGGCTTTTAGGTGCAAACGTACCATCCGCATTTCCTTTAATAATACCATTCTCGGCCAGTTTCATAATCGCCAGGCGTGCTTGAGAACCGACAGCGACAATATCAGAAAACGGGTCCGAGTCCGCTGCTCCTTTCCAAACCGCAAAAAATTGATTGGCAATCAGCTGATAACCTGCTGTATTCGGATGAATATCGCTCGGGTTTGGCAAATACTCTTCACCGAACTGGGCAGAGGCATCAACAAACGTTGCGGATTGTTTTTGAGCGGTCGTTTTTAATTGCGTATTAAAAAGTGTAAAAAATTCTTTTAAGTGATCTTTTTGCTGTCCTTCTTCCATACGTGGAAACGGAAAATAATAGCCTGTCACATACACATCGACCGTTGGATTCAATGCTTTAATTTGCCCAATACCGGCTGTGAGATTTCGGTCCACTTGCGCGACTGCTTCTAACAGCTTAATGGGATCTGTATTTCCGGCAAGCGCTAATTGAAGCAGATCATTGGCACCTGTTGAGATCGTAATCAGTTCTGCCTGCCGAATCGCCTCCTGTACATCCGTTAAAGAGAGCTTCGCTAAAAACTGGGCGCTCGTTTCACCGGAAACGGCAAATTCTTTCGTAAAAGAAGAGAGTACGCCTTCTTCCTTCAGCTCCGCCGCAATTAAATCGGTGTAACTCGTTCCAACCGGCACTTTATAAGGCGTTTGGCCGGCCGCAATAGAATCACCGAAAGCGACATAGTCTATTTTCGAAGCAGCTGCGTCTGCTGGCGGCACAAGAAAAATGCCCATGCCCAATACACCGGCTGAAAGGGCTGATATGTATTTTTTCACTTTTTTTCCTCCCGCACTCGTTTTATCCATTTTACCATGTGAAGAAGCAATACGTGCGAACTTCTTAGAAAAAATAAGGAAATGTGGTATAATGAAAACGTTGTTTCAACATGCTTTAAATGGGTATAGTAATGTAATGAACATTTGAGAACGGAGATGACAGAAATGAATTTAAAAAAGCTGATCAAGTACGGTGCTATTATCGCTCCAATCGTTTACCCGAAAGTAAAAAACCGCCTAGGAACAAACAATTTGCGTAAATCATACAGTGATTCCCATAGAACACGTATGTCTGGCAAAAGCATTCTTGATAAACTTTAATCCGTCATAAAAAAGATCCTGCATAGGGTCTTTTTTTCATGTAGACAAGCTAAAAAACCCGCCAGCAGCTGGCGGGTTTTTAAATATTTCTTTTATTGAAGAACTGCACTCTTGCTGAAAAACTCTTTGTACAGCTCACGCAATACATTGTTTGTATCTTTTTCTTGAATACCAAACACAAGGCTGACTTCCGAAGAACCCTGGTTGATCATTTCAATGTTTGCGCCAACGCGGGAAATGGCCGATGTGGCACGTGCAGAAAGTCCAAGTGTATTATGCATACCTTCTCCGACAAGCACAATCATCGCGAACCCATGCTCCACATTTGCTTTATCTACATCCAGTTCATTGCGGAAACGAGCTAAAATGCGCTCTTCTTTTTCTGGTGTAAGCTGGTGGCTTCTTACAATAACCGACAAATCATCAATGCCAGATGGCGTATGCTCATATGATACACCTTCTTCTTCTAAAATTTGAAGGAGACGGCGGCCAAATCCGATTTCACGGTTCATCAAATACTTGCTTACGTACAAAGTAGAAAATCCAGTGTCTGCTGCAATCCCAATAACCGGATTTTTCGTGTATTCACGCTCTGCTACAATCATTGTCCCCGGTGCGGATGGGTTGTTTGTATTTTTAATGCAAACAGGCACCGAATGCTGGAATGCAGGCATAAGGGCTTCATCATGGAAAACAGAGAAGCCGGCATATGACAACTCGCGCATTTCACGGTATGTCATCCGTTTGATTTCAGCCGGATTGTCCACAACATTCGGGTTCGCTGCAAAAACGGAATCAACATCTGTAAAGTTTTCATACAGCTCCGCTTTTAAGGCAGCGGCTAAAATTGAACCGGTAATATCCGAACCACCGCGGGCGAATGTCATCATCACGCCTTCTTTTGTATAACCGAAAAAGCCTGGGAATACGACAATCTTTCCGTTTTCGCGAAGCTTTTCTAAGTTTTCATAAGCTTCTGGAAGCGCACGTGCGCGGCCCGGCTCATCACTTACAATTAAGCCCGCTTCTTTCGGATTTACATACTCCGCATCTAATCCGATGCTTGTAAAATACGCAGCAATTAATTTTGCATTATTATCTTCTCCGCTTGCTTTCAGCTGATCCATGAAAAGCGGCGGGTTATCGCGGTTTTCTGTTAAACGGCCGCGCAAATCTTCTTCAATAATATAAACAATCGTATCATCAAGACCGAGCCCTTGAGCGATGTCTGCATAACGGTCAACAACGGCTTTAAGTTCCGCTTCCGCATCTTGCTTTTGCAAAGAGGCATTCGCGAGCGCAATCAGCAGGTCCGTTACTTTCGTATCTTCGCTGAAACGTTTACCGGGTGCCGATACAACAACCGCCTTTCGCTTCGGTTCATCTTTTACGATAGATGCTACTTTTTTAATTTGTTCTGCACTGGCAACGGATGTGCCGCCAAATTTACATACGATCATGTCTGCCACTCCTTGCTGGTTTGCATTCCTTGACGAAAATGCGCTTTATCCAAAGAATTATACCACCGTTCATACGAAAAAAGAAGAAATAATCAGAATTTCGTTGCGAAAACGGGAAAAATGCCCGAGCTCACAAGCGGCCCGGACATGTTCTTTCCTTATTGAGCTGAATTTGTATCGGTAATACGTCCTTCAACCGCTGCGTTAACCGACGGATTCGCTTTTAAATAATCGGTAAAGGTTTCCCAGTCAACGTTGCCTGGCTCACTCACGCGGCCTTCGTCGTACGCTGTTTTAAACATTGAAAAGTTATCGCCGCCTTTTGCGGTAAAGGTGTTTGTTGCTACAGCATATGTTTTCGCTTCATCCAGCGGAACAAATGTGCCGCCTTCGTTCACTTCTACCGATGTTACACGGGAACCTGCCGCTTTGGAGGAGTCATACGTAAACTTCAAGCCGGCCGCCTGCAGGAACGCGCCGTTTTGTTCTGGCGCCAGGCTGACGCTGTGTTCAAGCGCGGCTTTGATTTCTGCTCCTGTTAAGTCCATGATAGCAAGCGCGTTGCCAAACGGCATTACGGTAAGCACTTCTTCCATTGTAATGTCTCCGGCATCGATCGATGCACGGATTCCTCCGCCGTTTTGAAGCGCAATGACGGTATCTGGATCAATTGTCTTGGCTTTTGCGAGCATGGCATCCGTCATGAGGTTGCCAAGATTGGTTTCCTTCGTGCGCACATTTGCCCGCTCGCCATCTAAAGCAACTACAGCTGAACCTACTACCTGGGCTTTTACTTTCTCAATTTCCAGTGTATAAGCGGATGCCAGCCGGTTTTTCACTTCTTCGTTTTCTTCAAACACATAGGTGCCGTCTTCATTTTTCTGATCGACTTCAATCAGTTCGCCGGCGTACTCCGTGATAGCTCCTTCTTCATCAAAGATCACATCAAGTGTACCGACAAACTTGTTATACTCATTGGCCTGTACAATAACGGTCGGCTCTGCTCCTGTTTCATCAATATACGGCTCGCTCAGCTTGTCATGCGTATGGCCGCCGACAATCACATCAATGCCTTCCACTTCTTTTGCGAGCGTGACATCATTATCACCGCCGCCATCCCGGAAGCCAATATGGGACAGGGCTACAACTTTGTCCACCCCTTCTGCTTCAAAGGACGCTACCGCTTTTTTCGCTTCTTGAATATAGTTTTCAAACTCCACATCGTCGCCAGGAGATGAAATCGTTTTTGTTTCTGCTGTTGTCAATCCGAAAATGCCGACTTTCTCGCCGTCTACTTCTTTAATAATGCCATTGTATACCCGTCCGTCCATGGGTTCATCCGTCACCGTTTCGTTCATTAAAGAAGAAAGATTCGCATCCGCCGACGCATTTACGTTCGCCGATACAAATGGGAATTTCGCATTTTTGATAAAATCAGCCAGCGGCCCTGTGCCAAGATCGAATTCGTGGTTTCCAAAGGTCATGGCATCATAGCCGAGCATGTTCATAAAATCAAGATCAGCCTGCCCTTTGAATTGGTTGAAATAAAGGGTGCCGGAAAACACGTCGCCGGCATCAACGAGTAGAGAAGACGGGTTTTCTTCCCGCAGCGCTTCTACAATCGTTGCTTTGCGCGCAACATTGTCAATATGTGCATGTGTATCGTTCGTGTGGATAAGGGAAAGCAGGAATGCTTCCGGCAGCTGAGATCCGCGGTGGAGGAATAACGCCCATTCACCCCGAAGCAGCCTGTCCGCTGCGCCAAAAGTGGTATCCGTTTTGCCGAGAGAAAGACCAGATTCTACAAGGGCGTTTACATAAGGGCCAAAGCGTTCATTCACATCCGTAAACGGCGTCTCCGTTACCGTTTCATTTACTTCAAGCCCGTACGCATTCGCGAGCCAGTAGGAAGCTTCGCCTCGCGTGATGGGTTCAAACGCACCGAATTTACCTTTTGCTTTTCCTGCTGTAACCCCGGCTTCTGCCAGCGCATTTACAGCCCATTGACCCCGCTCTGGTACATCGGTAAATCCTGCATCTTTATATGTATCATCTTCTGTAAAGCCAAGCGCCTTTGCCAATTGAATGGCCGCATCTACGCGTGTGATGGACATAGACGTGCCAAACTTACCTGCAGAATAGCCGGCTGTAATATCGTTTTCTGTTAAAAATTGAACCGCTTCCTCATAATGCGGCGGTACATCTGTAAAAGCAGATGCAGCCGAAACCGAAACCGCAGATACACCAATAGAAGCCACAGACGCTGCTGCAATAAACTTATGTTTGTTTTTCAATGAACCTGCCCCCTTATAAAATAAACACCTTTAATTCAAAGGATAGGTGATCTTTAACCTAAAAACAAGAATATTACAAAAACTTTAACAAATCGTTACATTACGTTCATAATTTGAAAAAACCGCCCCGACATCAGCCGGGGCGGTTTTCTTGCTCTTTTATTCTTTTATAATGCCTTCTTGCACCATAAGAAGTGCCATAACGGCTGCTACATAGATAGAGACGGCAGGAGCCGTTAACACATGCCCTGCCGTTGCGCTGATCCCGATTCCAAGGATAAAGGCAACTCCATACATAATGTTAACCGGCGTGAAGGTTTGTTTAATGTTTCGGACAAAGTGAATCACAAAACGGATCGCATAGTAAAGCGGCAATGACATCATTGTCAGGAAGCCGACGATGCCGAGTGAGAAAAAGAGATCAAAAAAGTCCATCTCGATCATCCTCGGTGTTTTGCCTGGTTCCGGTTCTTCATAGTTTCCGGCAAACCCCATACCGAAAAGCTTTTGTGAAACCGGCGCTTCGGCAAACTGGTCTTTCATCTCAGCTAAATATTTTTCCCGGCTGCTGAATACAAGATTCTGCACTTGTTCATTTGTAATCTCAGGCTCTTCTTCCTCCTGCTCATCTTCCGGCAGTTCTTCGCCTGTATCTGGATCAATCTCTTTTTCTTTTTCTTTGCTAAAGTCGATGTTTAATAAACTTAAGTGTGCAAACATGTTATGAAACACAGGCGTAACCGGTGTTGTCACAGCGAGCACAGCAATGAGCACTAGCGAAATGAGCATATTGGAACGCGTTTTTTCTGAACGCTCTTTGGTGAAATACAAAATGAGCATAGAGAAAAAAGCAGCCAGCAGCACAACGACAATACCGCCGTACCCAACTTTCGTTCCAAGAAACTGCATCGAAACAGCCAGCAGCACAAATGGAATCCAATAACGCCACTCTTTTACACGATTTGTTTTCTCAATTGCGTAAAGGGCCGTCACCGGAAGAATGATCGCCATGATGGCACCAATTTCATTTCCGGCATAAAACCAGCCGCTAAAGCCGATTTTCGTATGGGAGTAATTGGACAGGCTTGTTCCTGTTACAAAGGAAACAAGAAACACGGCACTGATGATCAGCGAGGCGTACAAGAAATAAGAAGTGGTTTTTTCTTTAAACGGCACTTGCTCCCGCTTTAAATAAAGGTACAGAACGCTAAAGCCCGTAAACAGGATTGGAAAGTACACAATCTTATTGAAAAACTTTAATTCGCTCCCAAGGTAGTAAGGATCTTTTACGTTCATATTCAGCACAATGTTAATAGCAATGACGGCCGCAACGGCTAGTAAATAAAGAATGTACTTCCTTGCCAGCCCGCTTTGCCGTGCTTTCCATAACAGCATCAATACGATAGCGGCCATAAACAGCACGCGGACAATTACACCGACAGTTAAACTAATGTTAAGCAGCAGCAGCGATGCGCTTGTGAGCACATCAATAACCGGCTGCCAAATAATAAAAGCCAGGGCCAGCA
Source organism: Domibacillus sp. DTU_2020_1001157_1_SI_ALB_TIR_016 (assembly GCF_032341995.1). Classification (NCBI taxonomy): domain Bacteria; kingdom Bacillati; phylum Bacillota; class Bacilli; order Caryophanales; family Bacillaceae; genus Domibacillus; species Domibacillus sp. DTU_2020_1001157_1_SI_ALB_TIR_016. The sequence goes on along the minus strand of NZ_CP135439.1, from coordinate 528,018 downwards.
GCCAAAATGTCTTCTCATTCTTCATGTTGAAAAGTCCTCTTTCCTTCCAATTTCGTAGATTTTTATACTATCATATTTTATAGTAAAAGAATTGTGTAAACCTGAAAATGCATCTTTTCTATTATATCGGAAAAGCGTTGAGAATCCAGCGGAAAATGAATCGTTCCTTCAAATGAAAAAGAAGTTCCCTGTTTGTTATACTCATTGTAACTACATTCATGATAGGGTGGCGGATTTTTCATGCGCATGTTTGTGTTTGGCGGAATACTCCTGGCCTTCATTCTGCTTTTTTGGGGAGGGTGCGAATTGTCGAAAAAAGAAAGAGCCACATGGATATGGGATGCCCATACGCTCAAAGATTCAACAGAAATGCTGTCCTTCTTTGAGAAACAAAGTGTGAAAGATGTATATGTCCAAATCGACGCTTCTGTTTCAGATTCTGTCTATCAATCCTTTATTGAGAAAGCGCACGAGCAGGGTATGCGGGTTCACGCGCTCGATGGATCACCCGAATATACGGAGAAAGATCTGGACACCTTTTTGGATCGGATACGTCCGCTGGATTGGGACGGTATTCACCTTGATATTGAACCATATTTGTCCAGCGAATGGAAAACTGATCAGAAAAAGGCGGTTTATCGGTACGAAAGGCTGATCAAGCGGGCAGCAGACAGCGGCTGGACACTCGGAGCTGATATTCCTTTTTGGTACGATGAAGTGTCCGCTTCTACCGGAGGAACGTTAGCAGAGTTTGTGATTCAGCATACGGATTATACGGTGATTATGGCGTACCGCGACAGTGCCGAGAAAGTTATGGATGTTTCGGCCAAAGAGCGTGCGCTTGGCCGTTCACTCGAAAGAAACGTGTCGATTGCTGTGGAGACGATTGCAAATCCGGAAGCAGGAGGCATTTCGTTTTTCGGAAAAAGCGCCGCCTACTTCGAGAAAGAGCTGGAAACACTCGAAAATGAATGTGGCTGCCAGGTTGCTGTGCATCACGCTGAATCCTGGAAAACTCTATTAAACCAATAAAGGAAAGCAGCCGCACCATGCGCGGCTGCTTTTATCGTTCTTATTTTAAAGCGGCTGCTGAAATGTTCGCGTGATCAGTTCCGCTCCTCCATTTAATCACCAATAGTTGGTCTCCATCTCTATTCAAAGAAGCCGGGTTCATTAGCTGTTGGATTTCCGCCTTGCTTGTTACCTGTTTGTAATTCAGCGGCATTTTGCTCCAATCCGGCTCCTGGCCTTCATTGTTCCAAATAAATTGATTCAGTTTTTCTTTTTCTTCGTCGCTTGGTGCGTTCACAACAAATGCTTTATCGACGTTTGAAACAGAAGCAAACGCCTCACCATTTGGCACATATTTTCGGATGGCCGCAATCGTGTGCTCATCATCCAAATGAACGGTGCTGTTTAAGCTTATGCCATTGTTTTTCCCTGCCCAAAAATCAATCGATCCAGCAATTGAATTGCTGTTCGCGCTGAACATATCTGCTTCTCCCGACAATGCGTCCCTTTGAATGGCCGTTCGAATCGCTTCAATGGCTTTTTTTTCCGCAACGTTTGCCATTTGAGATTCAGCAGCATTGTTATAAACGGTCAAGTAATTGATCGCAGTTTCTGGAGCGAGGGCAAAAAGAGACGTCGATGCTTTAATAAATTCGACATTTTTTCGCAGTTCCTTTGTCGCTTTGGCTGCTTCGGCAGTTGATACCAGGTATTCGCGCTGTACGCGGCTTCCGTCTTTCATCTTATACGTAATGTTAACAGCATAGCCGTCTAAAACCGGGCGGTCACTTCGAACACCAATCAGCTTTTGATGCACCTGGCGCACCTGCTCGATCGAATCTGTACCTGTCATAAATCCAGCGTCCGTTTTTTTCAGCTTGTTCTGCTCTTCCTCATAAAACGTGCCTGAAAACGGCTCTGTTTCATCACCAATATATACTTTTTCTATCTCATTCATATCTGGAATGGCTTTTTCGTAGGACCGAGCAAACAGTGCTCCCGGCAGCAGCAAAATCAAAACGAGCAGGGCATAGAAAACAAACCCTTTCCATGGCCACGTAAGCCGCAGCGACTTTTGCACAATCATCTGCAGCAGTGTATAGCCAGCCGCTGCCCCGATCACATAACCAGCGATCATCCACCCGGATGTGGCACCAAGAAGCTCCGCAAAATACATACCGCCAATCAGCATTGCTGCAAACGTTAAAACGAAGATAAATGCCCATCTAAAAAACGGAAATACGATCGTTTCATCTACCGCTTCAGCAGGCCGTACTTTATATACATAGTAGGAAACAGCCATCATGACTGCCCCAATCACCAGGTAGACCGCCCACTCCGTGCCAGTGAACGGGCGAGTTTCATAGCTCGCTGCCCGAATTAAGAAAATACCGTCCTCCATAATTTTAGACGCATAAGCATCTACAGCCAGTCCGTTGATAAAATAACGGGCATTGGTCAGCGTCATGAAAACAAGCGCAGCCGGCAATACAAATATGCCGTAAGCCATGATTCCCTGCAAAATTGCCGGACCAATAAACAAGCCAATTAAAACAGTAGTAACAAACATAAACAAAACGACAAACAGGGAAACACCAGCCCATTCCGCAATATTTCCCACTGTATAGTCAATTGGCTTTACCATCGGCCGTATCACCAGCAAGATCAAAGCATTGACTAAAATAGGCATGCCAAGAGCGGCAGCCCCTGCTGTATATACGTGTGTCAGCAGTGTTTCACGCTTAAACGGCAGGCTGTGCATAAAATCGGACGAGCTTTTTTTGGTCATGTAGCTCGTTAACACAATACCAGCTAAAACCGGGAACACCATATACGTTATATATTGAACCGAAAAAGAAATCATAAGCAGTACATTGCCGGTGTTTGTTTCTAAAAACGATTTGACGCTCCATTCATCCCGAAGAATGACAAAGATACCAAGCGGCAGCAGGACAACCTGTGACAAAAGAAAAAACAGGCCGATCCATAACACAGAGCGCACATGCTGCAGAAACAGCCCTTTATTAAACGATAAGATTCCGGATTTCATAGCCGACACTCCCCATTTCGTACGTAAAAATTTCTTCAAGTGTTAACGGCAGCACGTCGTAAATGGCTGGTTCATAAGAGCGTACGTGCCGATCAATGTCTCCCTCATTTCCGCGAACAATACAAGTCAGCACCCGGCCCCGTTTCTCATAATGCATCACATCCATGCCGTTAATGAACGACTCGTCCGGCATCTTTTTAAATGCCACCTGCAGCTTGCTCACATCGGTTTTCAGCTCTTCTAAATCACGCTCATACAAAAGGCTTCCTTTATGCATAACACCGACGGCATCACAAAAGTCTTCCATTTCCCGCAGGTTGTGTGAGGAAACAAGAACCGTCATAGAACGGCTGCTGACATCTTGAATAAGAAGATTTTTAACCTGCTGGCGCACAACAGGGTCCAGCCCGTCAAAAGGCTCGTCCAAAATAAGCGCATCTGGCATTGCCGAGAGCGTTAAAATAAAAGCGGCCTGGCGCTGCATCCCTTTCGACATACGTGAAAGCTTTGCTTTTGGGTTGAGGTTAAAATGATGATACAGCTGTTGAAATCGTTCTTCATTCCACCGGTCATAAACCGCTGCATAAAAGTGAGCCATTTGAAGCAGAGAAGTTTGATGAAAGAAGTATGGCTGGTCCGGGATAAACAAAATCCGTTTTTTTACTTCCGGCTGTTCAAAAATCGATTTTTCTTCGATTACAGCGCTGCCCTGATCGGCTCTCATGATCCCGGACAGCATTTTGAGCAGTGTCGTTTTTCCGGCACCATTGGAACCGAGCAGCCCATAAATCGATCCTTTTTTCACATGCATTTGTATATCCTTTACGGCTTCAAAACGGCCAAATCGCTTTGACAGATGATCCGCTTTAATCATTTTTGTCTGCTCCCCTTTCCGGCTCCTGCATCGTTTCAATCAGCTTGATCACTTCATCCTTCGGCACGCCAAGGTACAAAATCTCCCCGACGATTCGTTCAAGTTCGTGTTTCAGCATCTCCACCCGCTCCTTATTGATTTCGTTTTTAACCGGCGACACGAAGCTTCCTTTGCCCGGAATAGAGTAAATAAATCCTTCCCGCTCAAGCTCTCGATACGCTTTTTGGATTGTATTTGGATTGATGGTTAATTCCTGCGCCAGCGTACGGACTGATGGCAGCTGCTCATCTGCCTTCATGACCTCACGAATGATTAATTCCTTTATTTTTTCTGTCAGCTGCTCATATATCGGCACACGACTTCTCGTGTCAATCGTAAACATCGCCGTCCTCCTTTTCCCCGAAACCGTATTAACTGTACTAACATATATAATACAGATCTACTGGAAAAATGCAACATACGTTCATAAAATTTACTATTTACTTCTTTTTTGCTCAAAAAAATAAAGGTACCTATAAAAGGCACCTTCAGTGTGTAGACAAAATCTTTCGCTTTAAAAAAAGAACCGATAAGTAAAGCCTGCCAGACTTCGCGCATCCTAAGGCAGTGCGGGAGCCTCCTCGGCTGCGCCTGCGGGGTCTCCCGACTCACTGTACTTCCCGCAGGAGTCTTCGTCCGGCAGGCTTCACTAAATAGTCTTGAAGACTAATAAGCAAGGACCGAATAGAAACTTCTCTTTTTTTAAACAGAAAAACACGACCTTGTTAGCTCTATACAATCTTGTTGCAAGCCACTTGGCGGCGGGAGGGCGGCGCAGACTCCTATGGGACTAGCGGGCTCTGAGCCTGCCCCATGGAAAGCGGAGCTGCCTGGACGCCGCCGATCCATCCCATTCATGTGCACGGTTATCCATATCATTTGTTTACAATCTAAAGGCGCCTATAAAAGGCGCCTTTATTTTTTATATTCATGGGTTTCCTTTAATTCTCCGGTTACAATAAACCGCTTTGTACGATCGTCAGAATTATAGCAAGTGACCAGTGTGATGTTCGGTTCAATTGTATTCTCTATCAGATCTGTCCGGTTTTCATGTACCACTTCTGTTTTGGTGACGCTGTACGTATATTCATACGTTAAATCCGTTACATAAATGAGATCGCCTTTTTTCACCTTCAAAACAGGGCTAAACAGGAGATCTTCCCGATTCATATGATGCCCGGCAAGCGGATAATTGCCAACGCCCATCCATTGATTTTCCCGCATCGTGGTGGCGCCGGCCATTAGATTTTCGTTCGTCGTCCCTTTTAAAATGGGCAGATCCAAATTTACCGAGGGAATCCGGATTTGGCCGACAACCGATTCTTCGTCTGCTTTGGCTTCCTTTACGACTGTATCCATAACAGAGGGCGGTTCAATGGATTCCATATCAAACTCTGCAGGCTTCTTGTTATTCTGCTCGATTTTTTCCGGCGTCAGTGATTGAGCCGTTACATGGCTCGATTTGGCTTCAAGCAGTTCATACTTTAAAAAAGGAGCCCCGATCAGCACAATCGCTGTCAGAATACAAAGCACACCGATAACCTGTCTTATCTTCACGCACTTTTTCCTTTTCTCATCAGCAGCCAGGCACCGGCTGCAAGCAGCACACCAGCAAACAGATACAGAGCACCTGATTCATCTCCGGTTTGTGGAAGCGTCCCGGTTCCAGCTGCTTTTGTTTTCACAGAGGTTGTTGTGGAAGAAGCCTCCGCGATTTTTGTATTCTCCATTTCTACATCCACTGTTTCACCGCTTTTGATCGTGACATCTGTTTGGCCAGTTGAGCGAGTGTAGCCATCTGGCGCATCGGTTTCTTCCAGTTTGTAGCTTCCAGCCTTTAAACTTGTAAAAGAAGCAACTCCGTTGTCATCTGTTACAACCTTGGAAACGAGCTCCTTTTCTTCATCATAAAGAGAAAATTCCGCTCCCTTAAGCTCCGCCTCGGATGAAGCATCTGTCAGCGTAACCTTTAAGGCACCATAAGCATTCACAAGGCTGTTTTCCACTTTTTGTTCCACCGGCGTCTGACGGCCGATCGTCACTGTCCAAGACTCCGTCGGCAGCACATAGTCACTGTCTGTTTTTGTTTGAGTCAGCTCGTAGGTGCCATAGGAAAGACCGGTTAGCGAAGCTTTTCCTTTCGCATCCGTCACTACTTTTTTTGAATAAAGACCATTTTCTGTTTTGAGCTCAAATTCAGCTCCGGCAATCGGTACAGCCGCTCCTTTCTCAACAGCTGTAATGTTTAAAGCTCCCGTTAATCCTGTAGACTTTTCATGCATAATTTCTTTTGTCACAAGAACGGTATTCAAATCCAGCTTCCAGGGCTCCAGCGGAACCGCGTAGCCATCAGGCGCTGCTGTTTGAGTGACCGTGTATGTACCGAACGGCAGGTTAGGCACCGATGCTTCTCCCGCTGCATTCGTCTTGAGCGAAGCGACTACTTTTCCTCCCTCGTTTACGATCGTGAACGAAGCACCAGCCAGCTTTTCTTTTGACTTGGCATCCAGCGCCACCATTTTGATGGCTCCCTCTGCTTCCTCTGTAATCGTAAAGGAAAGCTGTTCGCCAGTCGGAAAAGCTACGCCGTAGGCGCCTATTTTCGTCAGCTTGTCTTCCTTGAATACAACTGGAACTTTAGCGGTTCCTTTTGCACCTGACTGTATATCTTCCTCCAGCACAGCGATAGCGGTATTGTCCGCAGCGTTCATCTTCAATGTTCCAACCGTTTCTCCAGACGATGTTTTCAGCGGCTCTTCTCCGTCCTTACTAATGTAAAAAGGAGTCGGCACTTTGTACAGAGCAGGCTCTTCCCCACTGTACACCCAGTCAATTTGAAGGGTCATCGGTTCATTCAATGCATAAACCGGTGTAGTGGTCCCATCTGTGTGTGCAACCGCGGATTTTGTATAAAAAGCCGTTTCTGCCGCGGCCTGGGCAGGCTGCATGATACCAATGACTACAAACAACGCCGTGAGCAGCATTAACCATTTTTTCATTTTTTCTTTCCTCCAGCTCTCTTCACTTGTTTCTACTAGACAATTTTACCATAAAAGAAAACAAAAACCATGAACGATTTTTCAAAAAAAAGGGTCTTACTGTAAACAGTAAGACCCTTTTGGCTTATGGCTGGCTGGAGGCTGCTTCGTCCAGCGGGATGGAAATTAACTGGTTTGATCCGGTTGCTTTCGGCATCACACCGTCCCATTTTTCAATCCATTTGTTTTGAATGACTTCCTGTGAAATGGACTCTTTAATAATCTGGTTGTACTCGGCAATACCCTGCGCTTCAATTTTCTTTTTCTGCGCTTCCGCTTCCGCTATCTTTAGCTCGATTTGTTTTCTTTCAAGCTCCTGGGCGGCTTCTACCCGTTTGTCAATCGCTGCCTGGGTGGATTTATCCGGCTTTGGTACACCCAATGTCATATTATCAACAACAAACCCTAAATCTTTAATATCCTCCGCAAACAGCGTTTGTACATCTACCGCCGCTTCCGATGACTTTTCTCCATATGTGTCAATAACCGAGTATTTGGCAATGCCTTTTCGGCCTGCATCCCATAAGCGCGTACGCAAATACGAATCTTCAATCTGTTCTACTTCAATCGGGCCGAACTGGTTAAACACATCTACTACTTTATCCGGCTGAATGCTGTAGTTGTAGGCGAAATCAACGGTTACGCTTTTACCGTCAGATGTGGCCACTTGTATATCTTTATAGTTCACGGTCTGCATGCGGACCGGATAAATCGTCACTTTATCAAATAAGCCGACAACATGCCATCCCTGCCCCAGTGTATCCTCCTGCACACCGCCGTTCGGGCTGTACACAACTCCCACATAGCCATTTGGAATTTTTTCAATAAACATTGATAAAAGAGCTAAACCGAGAATAAGTGCTAAAGCAACAAGCGCACCGCCCAATACCTTCCTATTTGGACCCTTACTTCTCTTGTTCGGTGTCAGTTTCTCCATGTTCTTCCTCCTTCAACCTGTTCTTTACTTTGCTCGCTGTTTCACCCACTTTGTTAAACATAGGCGACAACATAAGCCAAATGCCTGCCCCAATCAGAAGAAGCACTATAACAGATCCAATAAATACTTTCATTTATTGATCACCTCTTTGCTTTTTTCTACGAAACAAAAAAGGAAATAGTTTCAAATTTCTTTACAAACTTAATAATCCTTTACATAATTCACACAAATTTTCTAAATTCCCTTCATACTTTTTTACTACCATAGCTCTGGGGAACAAAAATACATAAAGGTGGGTTCAGTAATGTCGCAAGACTTAAACAGACGAAAATTTTTAACATATGTCGGTACAGGAGTTACCGCTTTAACCGTTGCATCTGCCGGGCTGGGTGCATTCGCGCCGAAAACGCAGGCAGAAGGAACAAAAGCAGCTTCTCATTTGTTCGGACGCAAGAAAAAAGTTTCGGGCGTAAAGTTCACACCAATTGAAGCATCCGGAAAAGACGAGCTTGTTCTGCCACGCGGCTATAAATACGATGTAATTGCATCTTACGGAGACGTTATTAATAAATCTGGCGACACATTCGGTTACAACAATGACTTTACCGTGTTTTTCCCAATCAACAACTCAAATCAGCATGGGCTTTTATGGGTTAACCATGAATACACAAGCGATCTGTGGGTAACAGGCGCTCCGGTAAACGGCAAATATTCTGCTTCACAAATTCAAAAGCTTCTATATAACCAAGGCGGATCCATTATTGAAATTCGCCAGGATGAAGACGGCGTCTGGAAAATGGATACGTCATCAAAATATGCCCGCCGGATTTCAGGATTGACACCGTTCCGCTTAACAGGTCCTGCCCGCGGATCAAAAGCAGTCGGCGGTGTAGATATTGTCCAGGGTACATTTGCAAACTGCTCCGGCGGAAAAACACTTTGGAACACAGTTTTGTCTGCAGAAGAAAACTATGAATCCACATCAGAGGCCGCTTCTTTAAATGAAACGCATTACGGCTGGATCCTTGAGGTAGACCCATTTGATCCGAACTTTGCACCGCGCAAGCATACTGCACTTGGCCGTTTCCATCATGAAAACGCGGCAATGGGCTTAACAAATGATGGACGTATCGTTGTTTATATGGGTGACGACAAACAAGATGCGTGTGTATACAAATTCATTAGTAAAAACAAATATGTTGAATCTCGCAAGCAAGCGAATTCCGACTTGCTTGAAGAAGGTACGCTGTATGCAGCAAACTTGGGCAAAGGAACTTGGGTTGCTTTAACCATTGAAGCAGTCCAGGCGGCTGCAAAAGGAAATGCAGATATTCTTGCTAAATTCCAGACGCAGGCTGACGTCCTTGTTCACGCTCATGATGCAGCTATCCTTTTAGGAGCAACACCTACAGACCGTCCAGAAGACGTGGAAATCAGTCCGTTTGACAAGTCTGTATTTATTGCACACACAAACAATGCAAAACACGGCAATATTCACGGTCACATTACCCGTTTTCTTGAAACAAACGATGACCTTGGTTCATTAACATTCGACTTTGAAATTTTCGCCTGCGGCGGACGCCAAAGCGGATTCAGCGCACCGGATAACTTAACATTCGACAGCGAAGGCAACCTTTGGACTGTAACAGATATGTCTTCAGGTTCAATGAACAAAGGTGTTTTTGAAACATTTAAAAATAACGGCGTCTTCGTTATTCCAACAAGCGGGGCAGCAATGGGTGAAGCCTACCAGTTTGCATCTGCGCCAATTGACGCGGAATTAACAGGACCTTGCTTTACAGACGATGAAACAACGTTGTTCCTTGCTGTTCAGCACCCAGGCGAAGAAACAGAAGATATCAACAATCCAACGAGCATGTGGCCGCACCGTAAAGGCGACAACCAGCCTCGCCCTTCTGTTGTGGCGATTACTGGATTTAAATATTAAGGAGGATGTTTTATGCTGCAAAATATCGGAGTACCCGGATTAGTTTTAATCCTTGTCATCGCATTAATTATTTTCGGACCGTCTAAGCTGCCAGAAATCGGCCGTGCATTCGGCTCGACGCTGAAAGAATTTAAAAAATCCACCCGTGAACTTGTCTCGGATGACGAAGAAAAAACAGAAAAGAAAAAAGAAAAAACATTGGTTTAACTATTTCGGCTGTCCCCGCCTGCTGCGGGGCGGCTTTTTTTGGAGGTCCTATCGTGGAAGATCAAAATATGAAGGCACTTGAGCATTTTGAAGAAATGCGTAAACGGCTTATTATTACCGTTGTCGCATTTCTCGCTTTTTTCATTGTATCCTTTACATTCGTGCAGGACATTTATGCGTACATCGTAAAAGATCTCCCGTTTAAGCTTGCGCTGCTCGGTCCAAGCGACATCATTATGGTGTATGTGATGATCGCGGCAGTTATAGCCGGTGCGGCAACCATACCGGTCGCAGCCCACCAAACATGGCTGTTCGTTCGGCCAGCCCTGTCACCAATCGAGAGAAAAGTGACTGTTACCTATGTTCCGGCGCTGTTTTTCTTGTTTATAGCCGGCCTTTCCTTCGGTTATTTCGTTTTATTTCCTATTGTCCTATCGTTTTTAATGTCACTGTCAGGCGACTTGTTTGCTACTTTTTTTACAACCGAAAAATATTTTAAATTTCTTCTTCATATGACATTGCCATTTGGTGTTTTATTTGAAATGCCAGTCGTCATGATGTTTTTAACAAGTCTGGGCATTTTAAATCCATACAACCTGCAAAAAACACGCAAGTTTGCGTACTTTGCCCTGATTGTCGTCTCGATTTTAATTACGCCGCCTGACTTTTTATCAGACGTCCTGGTCATTATTCCGCTTATCCTGCTGTATGAAGTAAGCGTGTCCCTGTCCAAAATGGTCTATAAGCGAAAATTAGCCGCAGCCGCAAACTAAACCGGCGCGGCTCTTTTTGTGACTATTCTCCGCTTCTGGTGAGCAGCACTCCCCTTCCCATTTACTAAATTTTGTGCTTTTTTTTGTTCATCTGTATAATTGAAGCGAATTCTTTGATACTATTTAAAAATAAAGAGGAAAACACGAATAAGGGTGATAGGATGTCGATTGGAGAACGTATCCGAAAGTTGCGTATGGAAAAAAAGCTTTCCCTGACCGAACTGGCCTTGCGGGCAGCCGTAGCAAAATCATATCTTTCTTCGGTAGAGCGGGGCTTGCAAATGAATCCTTCCATTCAATTTTTGTCAAAAATTGCGGCGGTTCTGGACGTATCAGTGGAGTCTCTGATCACTGAGCCGCACCAGTCCTCAGGATCGATCGATGAGGAATGGGTTCACCTGGCGAAAGAAGCAATGGAATCGGGTATCAGCAAAGAGCAATTCCGGGAATTTTTAGCTTTTCAAAAGTGGAAAAAACAAGCGGATGAATAAATAAAAGCAGCGGTTCAGAGGCCCGCTGCTTTTTATTTATTCATAATACGATGGAGAAGAACGGCTAGTCCGTTCGAAAAGCGTTCATTGTCTTTTTCCTGTCTTTTCGAAGGACCTTTTAACCGTCCGCCCGCCTGACGGATTTTTTTCGCTGTATGGCGGCTGAGCAAAAGCTGATCGATGTTCTCCGGCGTATATTCACGGCCGTTCTGGTCGATCGCGTATCCTTGGCGGGCCAGCACCATGGCAGCCAGGCCATAATCCTGTGTGACAACCACATCTCCCTTTTGAACCCGGTTCACAAGCACAAAATCAACGGCGTCTGCTCCCTTTGAAACGATGATCGTTTCTGCGCCAGGCCGGGTCATTTCGTGAGAGGTGTCGCAAATCAGCACAACCGGCAGGCCATATTCATTTGCTGCCTGGCAGGCCCGGTCTACAACTGGACAGCCGTCTGCATCAATTAACAAGGCTGGCATCCGGCTTCTCCTCGTCAAAGATTGTTAAAAAGACGTCGTCCCCATCACTTTCCGCTACTTCCCGCACTGTGTCTCCATACATGTCTTCCTGGTTCGGATCTGCTCCATATCGGATCAGCAGGCGGGCCATGTCCGGATTCCCCATTTCATAGGCATTCCAAAGCGGTGTATAGGCTGCATCATCTTCTAGGTTCGGGTCTGCTCCTGCTTTTAAAAGCATTTCAGCCGTCTCAAGCTGTCCGTTGCCAGTTGCATAATGAAGCGCTGTTTCGCCGTTACTGTTTAACGCATGAATGTCCGCTCCTTCGTCGATCAGGCGCTCGAGAGAAGAGGTATCCCCTGACAGAGCTGCAAGCATCACATCCGTCTCGCCCGTCACTTCTTCTTCCGCTGCTAGGTCTTCTTCCATAAGGGCTTCTTCTGCCAGGTCGGAAAACCAGCTGGATGTATCGATTTTCTCAACCGCATACGCTCCTCCAGCCGCTAAAGCAATACTGGCAGCTGTAAGCACACCAGCACCCACAATAATTTTTCCTTTTGGGGTACGGTAATCGGTTGCTGTCGGCAGGCGCAAAAACTGGCCGACCTGCTGGATTCGCTTCGGCAGTGCCGGGTGCGTGGAAAGCTTCTCGGCCAGCCAGACGAATGGATTTGTTTCCTGTTTGATTTGTTTCACGTACGCTTCTTCATTTACTTCAGTGTACAGTATTTTTCCAACGCCTAAAATCGTTAAAGCGCGCTTGGCAGCTTCACCGTCTTCAATAAAATGAGCAGCGTAGCGGTCACACGTATATTCCGCTGCACGCGAGTAGGCATTGCTTAAAAAGGGAACCCACGCAGCCGGCAGGGTCAGCCAGCTTTTCCACAAATGGCGCCGTTTAATATGAGCCAGCTCATGTGCAATGATAAAGTCCAGCTCTTTTTCTCCCTGCTGGCGGGCCAATTCAAACACTTCTGAATAAAGAACAACGACATCCCGGCCGAAAAAGCGTGTGGCAAAGGCATTTAACGCTCCTTCCGACTGGATAATATACACATCCGGAGTTCTTGGCAGCCGCATCTCAAGCGACAGTGCATCAATTTGCTCGTATACGTCGGGAAATTGCTCTTTGCTTACTTTTACGCCATTCCCACGAATAGAACCGATCATCACAGCATGAAAAAATAAAGACAGCAAAAACAAGCCGGCCGCAATCGGGATGAGGATGAGTGAAAAAAATAATGCCACATAAAATCCTATACTCACCAGGCAGCATATAATAAAGTAAAGAGTTTCTTTCGGATACACTAAATTTCGATTTTCCAATCCACATTCTCCTTTTGATTTTTCTTTCATGCTTTCCAACATACGACACATTTTTACAAGGGTCAAGATGAAAAAATGGCTTATTTTTCAAACAACGTGAAACTTTTTGCATGGTTGTACGTAGGAAAAGAAGAAAGGTGGAATCTCAATGTATTACAGTAAATTAAGGGCAAAAGCACGTGACTCTCTTCGCGGGAACTGGCTGATAGCGATAGGTCTTTTTGTAGTAGCTACTCTTTTGTTCAGTGCGCCTGATCTGGTCTTAAATCCTGACGAGTATGAGTTTACATGGAAAGATCCGTTAATCCTTTTGCTTTCTGTTCTTCTCCTTCCTGTTTCCATTGGCCTGGTATGGGCATGGGTGGATGTATCACGGGGCAAAAAAATCGGCTTCGGGCATTTAATTGAGCCATACAAAACGATGTTTGGCAAAAGCATTCTCGTTGCGATTCTTCAAGGTCTGTTCCTATTTTTATGGACTCTTCTATTCATTGTGCCTGGCATTATTAAATCTTTTTCTTACCTGCTGACCTATTATATTTTGCGTGATGAACCGGGATTGTCTCCTCTTCAGGCAATCACAAAATCACGCCGGATGATGGATGGCCATAAAGCCGAAGCATTGGTCCTTGGCCTTTCCTTTATCGGCTGGATTTTACTCGGAGTTGTCACACTTTTTATCGGCTTTTTGTGGATTGCCCCTTACATGAGCGTCACATATGCTCACTTTTACAATACGCTCCGTGCAGAGTATGAGGAAAAAAGTTCATTTTAAAAAACCGGCTCCGTTAAGGGAGCCGGTTTTTTTCTTTTTGTTTTCGGATTTTATAAAAAAATGCTGATAAAACAAGCGCAAAGAACGCGCCGACCATATCAAGCCCTACATCTTTTAACATCGGCGTCCGTCCTCCTGTTAACAGCTGATGATACTCATCGAGCAGCGCGTACAAAGCAGTTCCGACAAGAGACAGGCAGAACACGGGCCAAATTCGTCTTGGACGGGCCAGCGCCAGTACATGAAACAGCGCCGCGGCTAAGCAGCCAAACAAGAAAAGGTGTGCAAATTTCCGAATAAAAAATTCAAGAAAGTAATAATACCCTTTCGTTTCAATAGAAATAGGAGTTCCCCAGTATGATACTTCGATAGGCGCAAGAATCCCGGCAAACGGCTCTCCCGGAAGCAGCCGTTCAAGCAATGGTACGAGCGACTGCTCCTCATAGGTCTGGGATGAAAAATTAAAAATAATAGCGCCAATCACAATTAAAATGGCAACACGCATTACTTTTTTCACTAAACCACCTCGTTGTGAACATGTCCAGCTGTGGAAACCATTGATAAATGAATAGAATACATGAGTAGGAAAGAAATGTCTAACTATAACCTGACTGATTATACAATTATATCCATATATGGTAAAATGAATTTAGCAACTGATTCTGTATTCATTTTCTATACAGATCAAACTTAAAAACATGAAAGAAGGCAGGAGATACACATGTCGATTGGCGAGAGCATTCGCTTCTTTCGTTTAAAAAAAGAATTATCTTTAACTGAACTGGCCAGCCGCTGTGGCATCACAACATCTTATATTTCATCTGTTGAACGGGGGATCCAAACAAACCCGTCGATTGGGATTTTGCAAAAAATAGCCAAAGAGCTTGACGTGTCAGTTCACCAGCTAATCAACCATCACAGCCTGCCAATTGAAGAAGAACTAAACGAAGAATGGAGAGCGCTGGCCCAAGAAGCCATGCAATCCGGTGTTAGCAAGGAGCAGTTCAAAGAGTTTCTTGCGTTTCGAAAATGGCAGAAAATCAACTAATATGCGTTTGCTTGTCCGATAAAAAAAAGCAGCTGACTCTTTATAGAGCAGCTGCTTTTATCATATGTGCGGGTCTGGGTTTGTATGTGTTAACTTTCTCTAGTATCCTGTTGCTGTGCCGCTTGTAGAAATTCACGAATTTCTTGAATTGATAAGCCCAATTGTTTTGCCTCCCACATTAGACCAATCCATTCATCTTCTACATTGGTACGAATATCAAGCCTTTCCATGAAAGCTTCTCCTCCCGCATCCGGCAGCACAGCCATCCGAGCAAAATTGCTTTAGGATCTGTAACTTTGCGTCCTTACCTCTCGATAAGTTTGCCTTTGTCTCCTATGATTATTCGTGTACATCGATTGTAACATTTTATCTGAATTTTTAAAATATTTTTCTGATACAAATCTTTTTACCCACAACTTAAACCCCGTCTTTTCTTTTTTCCTCTTTTTAGTATGTCTAAACCTGCTGCCCTATAAATCTTTTTGAAAAACAAGAATGAATAAACACTTTATAACAACATTACAGCATGAAAGTACTTTTATACGCAGAGCAGAAAAATCCTATTCACCTCACTCTGTTCACTAAAAAGAACAATTCCAGTAAAAATATAACATGAATATAAGCTGAATGAGTAGCTGGAAGTTATTTAATTCTTAATAAAGAACATAATGATTCTTTAGTCTGATTAATAATCTTTTTTTGTTCTTTATAATGAACATAATATCATTTTAGGGAGGAAGCAAAAATGATTGGTGTTCGTATAAAAGAACTAAGACTTAGAAAAAAGCTGACCCTTGACGAGCTGGCTCAAAAGGCCTTCGTTTCCAAAGCATATTTGTCTGTACTTGAAACACAAAAAGAGAGCGATCCCCCTATTTCCGTTATAAACAAGCTGGCTCAAGCACTGGATATAAAAATGGAAGAATTGCTGGAGGAATCCAAACAACCAGAAATGGGTGCCGAGGAATTTCTACGTATCCGGCGGCTGCTTCAGCAGCGCAAAGGAGGGCGTTTATGAAAAAACTTCTTCTTTCTTTTTTTGTTCTTCTCGCTTCCTTTCTGCTCATAGGTGTATTTACTGCCCGGCAAACACTACAGTCTGTTCCGCTCCCCCCATCAGAAAAGCGGGCAGAAGCCGTTTCATTAAAAAAGAAAGAGAGCTTTACCATCCTTCTTCTTGGAACTGACGAACGGGAGGGAGATCGCGGGCGAACCGATACAATCGTTTTAGCTTCTGTATCCGAGAAATCGATTCAGCTGCTCAGCATTCCACGTGACACCCGTACAGCGATCCCCGGACACTCCGGCCAAACAAAAATCAATCATGCCTACAGCTACGGAGGCACAGCCCTAACGGTCAAAACCGTTGAAGAATTTTTAAATGTACCCGTTGATTATTTTATTAAGGTAAACATGCAGGGCTTCACAGAACTCATTGACCAAATTGGCGGTGTCACAATCTACAACGAGTTTGCTTTCGAATCAGACGGAAAAGCTTTTCCTAAAGGAAGCGTGGTGTTACACGGAGACGACGCGCTGAAATACGTGCGCATGCGCTATGAAGATCCAAATGGGGATTTCGGCCGGCAAAAAAGGCAGCAGGCGGTCATGCGGGCGTTGCTTGATAAAGCGGTGGAGCTTGAGCACTTCGATGATATTCTATCCGCCGTACGAAATCACGTACAAACCAATTTAATGGCTTCGAGCCTTATCTACTTGCAAAAAAATTATAAAGAAGCTCGCGCGGATATAAAGGTTCTTTCAATAGAGGGTACAGGTAAAAATATCGATGGCACCTATTTTTATTCTATAAGCAAGGAAGAACAGCAGCGTCTGTCTGCTCTATTTCACCAGCATTTAGGTATGACAGATGAAACACCTTTAAAAAAGGGAAATCTCCATTAAACAGAGATTTCCCTTTCTTCCTGCCCCTGATACAATAAAAACCACCTTACCTCTTCAAGCTCCAAACCAAGCTCTCTTGCCTGCTGCATTAGTTCAATCCATTCTGGATCAATGTCCGTTTTCCATGCCATCCTTCTGCCCCCTCCCTTGCACCCTTTCTTCTATTTCTTTCAAAAATAATCTTTTTGTTTAGGTACATGTTCTTTTCAGAGAAGCGTATGATCTCCCTTTAACAAAGCAATCATTCTTCCTGCCGTAGAAATCTATAAAGTAGTATATGAGGGCGTTTCCTTTCTTATTCCGACCATTTGACCATTTACTAGAAAAATAATGTGCACAGGTAATAGCCTGACAGGCTGAAAGATTTTGCGGTGATGCAGAAAGGGCTGCCTCCAGGAGGCAGCCCTTTTCTTTATTCCCTTCTTGTTAAACGGTCTTTTTCCATATGCATTAAAATCGATTCTACTTCTCTTTCATCACGGCCCATAACAAGGCCAATAACTTTAGAGGACCCGACAGCTCCTTCTACATAAGCGGCATCAAGCAGGCTGAGCGGCACAAATTGTTCAAGATCCATGTATTTTTCCACGACAGCAAGCCCTTCATTAAATGGTCCATCCCATTCCAGAGAAGACAAACGAATCGTCGGTTTCCCATACACATTCAACACCTCTTCATGCAGCATAAGGGCGCAAGAAGAAGCGTTGAAACGGACATTTAAATCAATAAAATAAAAATCATCGCCGCGCATCAACACATCAAAGCCGGCAACTCCGACGTAGCCTGTTGCCGCAATGTTTTCCATTACCCGAAGACCTGCTTCCACCACACGCTCGAACGGCTCAGCGTTTGTGCTGACCCAGCTGCCACGGAAGCAGTTATCCTCATTGACCACCTGCTCAGATTTGCCTAAAAAACGCACACGTCCGTCCTGGTCGGCCACGTAATGAAAACCGAAATTACGGTCATAATCAATGAATTCTTCCAAGATAATCGTAGATAAATCCCCAAAGTCTTCACTAATCTCGTAAAGCTGCTGCTTTTCTTCAATTAAAAGCACACCGCAGCCGCCGGAAGTTGGGCGTCCATCTCCTGTTTTCAAGACAAATGGCATAGGAGGGGTATCCTCTAGCAGCTCTTCTAAGCTGACCATCCGTCTTGGCGGAACATGCTCGGCTGGTACAAGTGCCGGAATACTTCGTTTATCGCTTAAGTATGCAATAATAGATGGATCTACCCAGTAAAGAGAAGCAGGGGCGTCCTCTGGAGGATGTGGATATTGGAAAATGACTTTTTTTCCTTGTAAAGATAGTTTATTTAAAATAGATACATATTCTTGATCATTACGATACGTATAACGAACAGATGGCAGCCTCAGTCCTGCTTTTTCAAGCAGACGGACGGCTCCAGGGGTTACAGCACCTTCATGGCAAATGACGGGCATTTCTCCAGCCACGCTCAATTCTCTTCCAGTTAACGCTTCTAAACTAAGCAAATCACCGCCAAAGTGCTCATAATCATGCGAAAACAGTTTCGGCGAATAGACATATTCTTTTCCGTAAATATCTTCTGAACTTTGCTTCGGTTGAATAACGCTTGTAAATGAATGAAACGGCCATGCTCTTTCCCCCATTAAAGCCACCTTCTTTCATAAGGATGTTAACTACATATATATATCCATTGGAAAGCGTTTTCAATCTCAAAAAATAAAAAAGAGGAAGATAGACCTACAAACAACCGGGCATCCGCAGCAAGACTAGCAATCTGACATTCTGTAATTGGTATAAAAAAAGAGATGGCCTGTGCCATCTCTGCAGGCTGTAGACAAATTATATGGATGACCGTGCACATGAATGGGGTAGATCGGCGGCGTCCGACAAGATGGTACAGAACGAATAAGGTCGTATCTTTCTGTATAAAAAAGAGAAAATGTCTATTCAGTTCTTGCTTATGGATCTGCAACACCACTTAGTGAAGCCTGCCGGACGAAGACTCCTGCGGGAAGTACAGTGAGTCGGGAGACCCCGCAGGCGCCGCCGAGGAGGCTCCCGCACTGCCTTAGGATGCGCGAAGTCCGGCAGGCTTCACTTATCGGCTCTTTTTTAAAAGCGAAAGATTTTGTCTACACATTGAAAGATGGCTTATACCATCTCTTATGTTGTACAGCTTGAATCAAATCTATCTCCAAAAATAAATCCGTCCGTCTCGCTGTAATCTACTAAAGTCTGTTCTTCTAAATATCTTTCTGTAAAGCGGTCCAGATGTAGAAACAAATCATCGCCAAGCGGGACAATCGTATCCCCGCGCCGCGGTTCCTCCCAGACAAGAGAAAAGCGGACGGAGACGCCGCATCCGCCAGACATCTCCGCATCAATTCTTGGCACATGTCCTTCAGCCGGTGAAGAAGCGAGCAGCTGCCGGCGGGCGGCATCCGTCAGCACAATGTTCATGACTGAACTGCTTCCCGTTCGTAGCGGACGACCGGTTTCCGGGCTGCTTTTACTTCATCAAGCCGGCCGATAACCGTTGTATGCGGCGCATTCAGTACCGTTTCCGGATCTTCTTCTACCTCACGGGCAATGCGGATCATCACGTCCGCAAAAGCATCCAGCGTTTCTTTTGATTCTGTTTCAGTCGGTTCAATCATCAAGCATTCCTCTACATTAAGCGGGAAATAAATGGTCGGCGGATGATAGCCGAAATCAAGCAGCCGTTTCGCTATATCGAGTGTCCGGACACCGAGCTTTTTCTGCTTGGAACCCGATAGGACAAACTCGTGCTTGCTGACCTGCTCGTACGGCGACACAAAGTATGGTTCCAGCTTTTTGCGCAAGTAGTTTGCATGCAGCACCGCACTTTCCGATACCTGGCGCAGCCCATCAGGCCCCATCGTCCGAATATACGCATAAGCACGCACTAGGATGCCGAAGTTGCCATAATAACCTTTCACCCGCCCAATGGACAGCGGCTCCTTCCTATTCAACAGGAAGCGGCCATTTCTTTTCTCCAGACGCGGTACCGGGAGGAAAGGAATAAGCTTTTTCTTTACGCCGACCGGGCCTGCACCCGGGCCTCCTCCGCCGTGCGGTGTCGTAAAGGTTTTATGAAGATTTAAGTGTACGATATCGAATCCCATTTTCCCGGGCGTCGTCTTGCCTAAAATCGCATTTGCATTGGCTCCGTCATAATAAAGCAGGCCGCCCGCTTCGTGAATCACACGGGCAATTTCGACAATGTCCTTTTCAAACAAGCCAAGTGTGTTCGGGTTCGTGAGCATCAGAGCTGCCGTGTCATCATCCACATACTTTTTCAGCTCTTCCACATCGACAAGGCCATGTTCGTTAGACGGAATGGTCACCGTACGGAAGCCGGCAACCGTTGCGCTGGCCGGGTTCGTGCCGTGAGCAGAATCCGGTACAAGCACCTTCGTCCGCTTTTCTCCTCTTTGCTTATGGTACGCTTTTACCATCATCAGTCCGGCCCATTCGCCCTGGGCACCGGCAGACGGCTGGAGCGTGACAGCATCCATGCCGGTGATCACTGACAGATCCTCCTGCAGCTCATACAAAAGCTCAAGAGCTCCCTGCACAGTTGCTTCCGGCTGGTATGGATGAATGCGGCTGAACCCGTCAAGCTTTGCTACATCTTCGTTGATTTTCGGATTGTATTTCATCGTACAGGAGCCCAGCGGATAAAATCCGTTGTCCACACCATGGTTCTTATTCGACAGGGCCGTGTAATGGCGAACCAGCTGCAGTTCTGATACTTCCGGCAGTTCCGGTGCTTCCCCGCGGATAAGATGTGCGGGCAGCTTCTCCGATAGGTTTACCGCATCAACATCGCGTTCCGGCAGGCTGCAGCCGATGCGTCCTGGTCGGCTGATTTCAAAAATAAGATCTGTGTAGGTGGTCATTGTACAATCCCCTCCAGCGCATGCATAAATGCCTCAATCTCTTCCTTTGTCCGCTGCTCGGTCACTGCGACCAGCATCCCATTCGGTTCTCCATAGTCTGGCCCTAAATCAAAGCCGCCGATAAATCCTGCGTCAATCAGCGCGTCTTGAACGTCCGCAACGGGCTTCGGCAGCTGGACGACAAATTCATTGAAAAAGGGTGACTGATTAAGTATGGAAAAGCCTTTTTGCCGAAGCAGCTTACAGGCATAATCGGCCTTTTCCAGATTCAAGACGGCCATCTCCCGCAGGCCGTTTTTGCCAAGGGCTGCCATACAAACAGCCGAGGCCAGCGCGTTCAGCGCCTGGTTCGAGCAAATGTTAGACATCGCTTTTTCACGGCGGATATGCTGCTCGCGAGCCTGAAGTGTCAGGACAAAGCCCCGGTTTCCGTCTTCATCGGTTGTCTGGCCGACGATCCGGCCCGGCACTTTGCGCATCAATGGCTTTGTAACGGCAAAGTAGCCGCAATGCGGTCCACCGAACGCCATTGGAATGCCAAGCGGCTGCATATCACCGACGACAATATCGGCCCCAAGCCGGCCCGGCGACTGGAGCAGGCCAAGTGCCAGCGGGTTGGCACTTACAATCAGAAGGGCACCGTGCGCTTTTGCGATTCTTTTTACTTCCTGTAAATCTTCAATAGATCCGAAAAAGTTTGGATATTGTACAATGACCGCAGCTGTGTCACTATCCACTTGTTTGCCCAGCGCATCAAGATCCGTTATATCTTTGGAGAGGGCGGCTTCCTCCACCACATAACCCGGACCGGCTGCCACCGTTTGCAAAATAGCACGTGATTCCGGATGAACAGCGCGGGACACAACCACTTTCCCTCTTTTCGTATGCCCGACTGCGAGCGATGCGGCTTCTGCAAGAGCGGTAAAGCCGTCATACAATGATGAATTGGCTACATCCATTCCTGTCAGCTCACACACCATTGTTTGAAATTCAAAAATAGCCTGCAGCTCACCCTGGGAAATTTCCGGCTGGTAGGGCGTGTATGCAGTGTAAAATTCCGAACGGGAGATCATATGGCCGACCACACTCGGAATGTAATGATCATAGGTGCCAGCTCCCAGAAACAAAGGCAGCTCTATATTTTGGCGCGCCATGTTTTTCATTTTTTTCCATAGAGCCGGCTCCGGCAGTGCATCCGGAATGGCAAGCTCCCCGTCAAGGCTGATGGACGCTGGCATATCAGAAAACAGTTCGTCTATAGATGAAACATTTAAAAACGACAGCATCTCTTTTCGGTCCTGGTCTGTATCAGGCAAGTAGCGGAATGTGGACGTCATACGTTTCTCTCCCTTTTATAAAATGGCGTTTGGACAACGATGGCTTCTGCTTTTTTCCCGCGGATCTCTACGAAAAATTTCGTGCCAACACCTGAGAAATCTGTTTGAACAAGTGCGAGGCCAATCGGCTTTTGGAGCGTTGGCGAATGGGTCCCGGATGTAACAACCCCTATTGGCTCGCCCATTTCAGATAAAATGCGATACCCGGTTCTCGGGATGCCCCGGTCGATCATTTCAATCCCGACAGTTTTGCGCGAAAGTCCCGTTTCTTTTTGTTTTTTCAACGCTTCCTGTCCGATGAATGCCGCTTCTTTCGCTGTTTTAACAGCAAAGCCGATGCCTGCTTCAAGCGGGCTGATTTCTTTTGTCAGCTCCTGGCCATAAAGCGGAAGCCGTGCTTCTAAGCGCAGCGTATCCCGCGCACCAAGGCCGCATAAAGGAATCCCTTCCCCGGCCAGCCGCTGCCAGAGGGAAACGGCTCCTTCCGCCGGCACGTACAATTCAAACCCGTCTTCCCCTGTGTAGCCGGTGCGGGAGATAAGCACGCCTTCCACACCGCCTACAGAAGCGGAGTCTACAAAACGAAACGGGCGGATAGCGGAAAGATCCGTGTCCGCAAGCGGCTGAAGCATTTGGGCTGCAGCAGGCCCCTGCAAAGCCAAAAGCGCCGTTTTATCTGATAGATTGGTGATGGTCACTTCTTCTGCGAGATGCTGCTTCATCCACTGGATGTCTTTCTCGATATTGGCGGCGTTTATTACAAGCATAAAAGCTTCATCTGACTTTTTATACACAAGCAAATCATCGACTGTGCCGCCGTCTTCATAGCACATGGCGGTATATTGGGCGCCTCCTGCCTGAAGCAGTGTCACATCATTGGTGAGAAGGCGGTTTAAGTACTTTTCCGCTCCTCGGCCTTCTACAAGCACTTCTCCCATGTGCGATACATCGAACAGCCCGGCATGGTTTCTTACCGCCTTATGCTCGGCCAATATACCTGAAAACTGCACTGGCAGTGCCCAGCCGCCGAAATCAATGACTTTGGCGCCGTACTTTTCGTATTCAGCAAAAAGCGGTGTTTTCTTCCATTCCATCCTGCAAGCACCCCCGTTGATCGTTTTGGTCCAAAAAAAAGACAGAGAAAAGGTGTGATCCTTTTCTCTGTCCGTTTACCTGAGAGCTTAATCCAATCTGGATTTTCCCCTTTGGTGGCATGACTATGCGCCATGCTCTCTCCAGAGCTGCGTCCGATTGAGGTCCTTGTACCTGAGAGATTCGTTTCAAGGCTTTTGAAACTTGCTCCGTCGGCGGCATGTATGCACTCTCCCTCAGCCGTCATCCGCGTATATTCATTTGACACTTCCATCTTAATGAATCAAAACACCTTTTACAAGTATTTTCTGAAAAATCAATATCGTCAGATTTGATCAGCATTTAGTTGACAACCTTGAATAAAGAAGCTGCTTCTCCCATTTGAAAGAACTTTACTTTTCCCCTTCATCATAGTAAAATTCTCTATAACGAACAATTTGTTCTCCAACAAGAATGAGCGAATTATATAGGAGGGATGACTGTGAAACAAAACCGAACGCTTGTAAACGAAATGTTTTTGCTGCGGAGCATAGCCTGCCTCAGCATTCTTTTGCTGCACGTATTAGACCGGGTGTATCTTGACAGCAGCGAAGCTGTAAATGGCTTTAGTGTCCTGCTCACTTTTGGTACGCCCGCTTTTGTGTTTATTTCGGAATTTATTATCGCGTACTCCTACCGCAGCCGTCCGATGACCTCGTTCTGGCGCAGCCGGATTCTCTACATCTTTTTGCCTTACATCTTCTTCGGTATTTTTTACGCGGCCTCTAAAGCATTCCAGCAGACGGGAACGGGTTCCGGCTTCGGGGAAGCGTTTTTCACTTATACGTGGCGCCATCTGCTGCTCGGTGATTTCCATGGCTATTTTATTTTAATTATCTTTCAATTTTATGCACTTCACCTATTATTCCATTCATACTTAAAAAAAGCGTCTCCTAAAAAAATGCTCATCGGTTCGTTTCTCGTAAACGCCGCCTACTTATCGTTTTTCAATTTTGTGCCGCCGCTTAACATTCCATTCGCCGACTATATATGGTGGCAATACTACTGGGTTCCGTTTTTAGGCTGGGTCTTTTACTTTACGCTCGCTTTTTACAGCGGCTGCTATATCGAATCGTTCACCGCTTTGCTCGCCCGCTTCCGCCACTGGACAACCGCAGCCGTTATCGCAAGCGGCACGCTGTCTATTTCGCTTTACCACGCCGGCATTATGCCGATTGTATCGTCTAAGCGGGTGGACATGCTGCTTTTCACCGTCAGCATGATTCTCTTTCTTTATTCTCACGCTATGCTGCTCAAGCGGATTCCCAGCTTTTTTACCTGGGTAAGCCAATATTCGTTTGGCATTTATTTGTTTCATCCGTTTTACCTGGCTGTTTTTGCGGCTCTATCCTTTGCATGGGAAGAACTTCCGCCAGCTGTCACTGTTCCGGGACTGTTTTTCACCTGCATCGGCCTGTGTGCCGGCACGATTTACTTGTTTAACAAACTGCCATTTGGCGCTTATATGGTTGGAAAAGTCGGCATCCGCCAAAAGCAGCCGGCATCGGCGTCTGCAAAAAAACTCGATGCACCATCGGTGAAAGTGAACTGATATGTGGCAGATGTCCTCTCTCAGATATACCAAAAATGGACTGCTGCCGCTGGTTCTTTTTTTCGGAAGTGTGACTGCTCTCCTGTTTTTTCTGATCGGCGTCATTCTTCAAATCGAGGAAAATCCGCCGGATTCGTCTTTGCCTGACATTCATGTGACGGATTTCGGCGCCATACCGGATGATGGAAAAGATGACACAGAAGCTATTCAAGCTGCAATTGATGAGGCAGGCGATGGAAAAGGAATTGTCCGAATCCCGGCGGGTACTTTTCACATTAATACAGACCCTGAAACCGGCTCTTTAGTTATACCAAGCGGGTCGGACATCCGGCTCGATAAGCGGGCTGCCCTGCAAAGCATTCCAAACAGCTCTCCGATTTACCGTGTTTTCACCATTTACAATCAGCATGACATTACCATTAAAGGCGGCACGCTGATTGGCGACCGGTATGAACACGAAGACACTGAAGGGGAATTTGGCCACGGTGTATTTATTGCAGGAAGTTCCTATAATGTGCGTATCTCTAACGTAACAGCGAAAGATTTCTGGGGCGACGGATTTATTATCGAAGGAGACGCCAGCCGGGGCACTTATCCCGTCCGCATTACAATCGACCGGGTAACGGGCCATAACAATCGGCGGCAGGGCTTGTCGATTACAGCCGGAAAAGATATTACTGTTAAGAACAGTACGTTTTCCAAAACAAATGGCACCGAACCGGCAGCAGGCATTGACTTAGAGCGTGATCCGCCATTTGACCTGCCGCTCGAAGATGTTCTTTTAACAGGCAATACCCTGTCAAACAATGATGGATACGGTCTTGCATTCGTTTATGCGAGCGGCAATAGGGCCGAAAAAAATAAAATTACGCATAACAAAGAAGGCGGCGTTTATATCGGCGGCAGCCAGGATGTCGGCAAGGCGCATGATAACGAGGTAGTCAACAACACGATTACTGAAAACAAAGTCGGTATTTTTATCAACTTTTCTACCGCCAATCGGATTAGCGGCAATACCATTCAGAAAAACAAAACAGAGGGCATTTCTTTAATGAACCATGTTGGACAAAACGAGCTTGTTAAAAATGTGGTCCGCTATAACAAGAAAACGGGCATTTCGATTTGGGGCGGCCTGAATGACCAAAGCGGCATCACTGTTGAATCGAACAAAGTGAAGCAAAACGGCGAGTACGGTGTGTCAGTGGCAGACGTCACGGACGCGTCCATCAAAGATAACGAGATTACAAACAACAAAAGTACCGGCCTTGACTTAAAAGCCGTTGGTTCTTCAGACGTAAGCGGCAATACCGTAAAAAGAAATGGGGACGATTAAAGGAGGAATTTCTAGTGAAAGGAATGGTTCAAAAAAGATGGCTTTGGGCCGGCTTCTTACTCTTTGGAGCCGGCCTTCTTGCCGCTTTTTTATGGAAAGCCGGCTCTTTTTTAACGGTAGAAGAAAAACCGAAGCGTTCCGATGCCATTGTCGTTCTCAGCCCGGGAACGGAACGGATCGCAGCAGGCGTCCGGCTGTGGAAAGACGGCTACGGAGATGATATTGTTCTATCACGGGCCAATACTGGCACATTTACTGTACAAGAAGCAGCGGCACTTGGTGTCCCAGAAGAACATGTGATTGCCGAGGAACAGGCTCACAGCACCTATACAAACGCTACTTATACGAAAGAACTTCTCCAGCACCGCGGCAGCACTTCCGCTATTATTGTCACAAGTGATTACCATATGCGCCGGACCAAATTTATTTTTGAAAAGGTTTTTCGAGACAGCGATATCTCTCTTTCTTACGCTCCTACCCCTTCTCGTTATACTCTGTCAGACTGGTGGAATGATGAGGAAAGCAAGCGGATGGTTTGGAAAGAATATGCCAAACTTGCCGGCTACTATATCCTTTACTGAAAAAACGGCGCCCATAAGGTGCCGTTTGAGACTGTCGACAAAGTCGTCAGTCTTTTTTTATGAAAGTTTTCACCGCCAAAAACGGACAGGAGACTTTTCGAGAAACATCGCTTCTTAAAAGAGCCGATAAGGGAAGCCGGCCGGACTTCGCTTTCCGCGGGCAGTGCGGGAGCCTCCTCAGCGCACGCGCCTGCGGGGTCTCCCGATTCACTGTGCATCCCGCAGGAGTCTTCGTCCGGCCGGCTTCCCCATTTGTTTCGAAAAATCAGCAAAGAGGGCATTTCTACATACGCTTCTACCGCTTTGGTGATAGGGCAAGTGTATCCATTAAACTGTGCAGCCTTGTTCAACCGCACAGGCGGCGGGTGTGCGGCGAAGACTCCTATGGGACTAGCGGGCCGGCTGAGACCGGCTGGGCCGCACGGCGGCAAAGACGGGCTCAGCGCCTGCCCCATGGAAAGCGAAGCCGCGTATCCGCCGCCTTATCGGCTCTCATCCCATCCGCCTGCACGCCTTGCATAAAAAAGAAACAAAAGAAATCCTTTAGCAATAAACTTTATTTGTCTACACACTGAAACGGCGCCCAGAAGGCGCCGTTTTTTATACGCTTATTTTCTGAACGGCAGGATGGCGGTACAGCGGGAAAAAGTCTCCGGCTATGTCTATTCCTTTTGTCAGCCGCTCATATTGCTCGGGAATATGAATTTTCTTTCCAATATAAAAGTCAAGCAGCGGATTTTTTGTAAAGTTGCGCTTAAAGCGAAGCAGATCATCATCATCCCGGTATCCTCCGCCAAGGTGAAGCGACTTATAGCCGAGCTTGCCGAACCAGGCGGCTGCGTGCCAGACAAGCAGATTTGACGGTGCCAGGTGCAGATATTCCTGCTTCGAACCTGTTAAATGATAAGAAACGTAATCGTTATAATGCATAAACATGCACGAGGCAATCACTTCACCTTCATAACGGACGGCAAACGTGGTGATATTGCCTTCAAGCAGCTCTATCGTATCGCGGAAAAATGACTCATTAAAGTAATAATAGCTGTCAGCCTGATTTTTCTCCATCGTTTTCGCATAGTTTTCAGCAAACCATCCGAGGTGATCCAGCCCTTCCTGCGTTACTTGTAACCCTTGCTTCATCGCATACTTTACCCGGTTGCGCCCTTTGTTTCGCAGGCTGTCCATCAGTGCTGCTTCATCTTCCTGCAGCGTCAGGCTGACAGTGTTCCGGTTTAAAATAGGAGAAACACTTTGATAATCCCGTTCGTTATGGATCAGAGGATGAAACCGGACAAATTCCGCAACAATATTGTGCGATTTGCAGTATTCACCAAACAACTGCTGAAAAATTTCATAATGTATTTTCCGTTCCTGTTCATCTTGAATATTGGACAGCGGCCCTCCGTACCCATAAGGCGTCGTAATATCATAAAGCGTGCCTTGCTCATCCGGGCCAAGCATCCAGCTGTCAATTTCCCGAAGCAAATACGGATAACAAATGCATGCATCCCCGTCTTCATACACAAACAGCTGCGCCTTTCCTTCTCCATTATTCTCGTAAATTTGACAGTACTCCGCTGTAAAATAAATATCCGCCCGCGGAAGTTTTGCCATATATGCCTGCCACTCATCTTTTTCCGAAATGCCCAATACTTTGAATACCATTCCTTCACCTCATTTAATGATTTTAGCCGATCTTTTTTTCGAACCTTACACTTTCACTGGCTTTGTTCCATCCCTTTTCTGCCGCTTCTTCTGAACCAATTAAAAAGAGTGTACGGCTCTGGTCCAGCTGTGAAAGAATGTTGAAGTATTCTGGATTTTTTTCATGAATCGATAAACGAAAATAGCTGTCTTTTAAACGGTTTACAGCCATGACCCCTTTTTCTGTCTGCACATGAAGCCTCGAAAAACCGAAGGCATGCTGATGGGCATCCGCTTCCTGCCCGTTCTTTATCTCAAACTCTACCGGCGTCTGGCTTCCCCACTCGTTTTGTCTTGTGTACCAGTGCACGCGGCTCGTTTCGCGGAATCCAGATTCAGCGTATTTATCGAGCGCCCGCCCGTTCCATACAAAACAGTCCAAACCAACCGTTGAAGCGCCGACGCTCTTTGCAAGCTGTTCTGTGTACTGAAGCAGCCGCTCACCGATTTGCCGGCCGCGCGCTTCTTTTTTCACACAAAAATTATTAATAAAAAGCTGGTCCGGTGCCTGCCTCAGTTCAATAAAGCCGAGCATCTGACCCCCGTCATAAGCGCCGATCAGATGCGTAGAGCCTGCCGTCTTCTGCTCGCTCTTCAGCTGGTTCTGTAGAAAGTCCGTGTAGCCGGGACTTGAAAAAATCGTTAATGAATAGGCCAGCGGATGAGCAGTGCCAAGCCATTCCTCTGTCCATTTAGCCACCAGGGGCACATCCTCGCTTCGCACAGGCATAAGCATTACATCGCGCTCCTTCATTGCCTTCGCCTCCTTTTAACGAAACATGCTCTTAACCTTCCAAAGAATATAATTTTGATGATTGAACCGATGGCCGTCTACGGCAGCCAGCCATCCTCCCCCGGCAAGCTTGAGATGATCAATATGGTGCATGCCGTCCTGCCGCCAGTCTCCTTCAATGCCGCTTCCTTTTAGAAGAACACCAATCTCTTTTTCCTCGTAGCCTGCTTCAGAAAGGTGTGTAACCTCAAAGCCTTTAATCGAATGTCCATAATACGGGCCGTCGTCCTGCGCATACCGGTATATGCGGCCGTCTTCGATCACCACACGCCCCGCTGGTCTTGAATTGCTTTTGTCATTTTTGATAAGCGGGCTTTTCGGGTGCGGCCTCCATTCTCCCTCAAGCTCATCCGCCCAAAACAAATAAAGCGTTTTATTGTCAAGCCCGGCGGCATACATCCACCATTTGTGGTTGTACTGGAAAAGAGAAGCATCTGTATAGTCACCACTGACCAGCTTTTTCACCTGCTGCCATTCATGCGGAAAAGAAGCAGCTTTATAAAGATAGATTCCTTCTGCCTCCACCGACTCCGGAATCATATAATAGTCGTCTCCCTGCTTAATCACGTGCGGATAAGAAAGATGAACATCTTCTTTCAAAACAATTCGGTCATACACCCATGTTTCTCCGTCCTCGCTTGTCGCCAGCCCGATTTCTCCCCGTTCCGTTTCGCCGTTCATCACTTCAAAAAATAAGCAATAGCCGTTTTCGTCCTGCATTAAAAACGGATCTGCAACAAAAACCGCTGGTACATCCGTTACGTCTTCCGGCGTCAAAGCCGGCGTCTGGAAGTCAGCCGCCTGATCCAGCCGGGTGATGGGAACGTCCGTCTTCGATACATGAATCGACCAAATCGCCGGTGAATATTTTTTGTTATAAGCGAAACCCGCCATTACACTTGAGGCAATCAAAAGGCTTCCCGCTGTCAGCATTGGTTTTTTCTTCACTAAAAACATAGATCATTCCCCTTTCCGTACAGTGAATGTTGTGGGTCCTTTCAGCTCCGTTACTTTTTCTTAGCTCGCCCCCTAATGTAAGGCGGCTTTACGATACTCCGGAAAAAAGTCTGCCCTCTCCCTTTCAAGTCGGCCGGGCAGCCGGCTGGCCAGTGATTCGTATATATCTGTTAAATGAATTTTTTTACCTGTTTTGTACGTAAGCAGATTCTTTGAAAATTGCCTTTTATAAGCAAATAGGGAATCCCCTTTTTCTTTTCCTCCTCCGTGGTCCAGCACCGTAAATCCATTTTCTTTCGCCCAAAGAATGCATGCATAGCGCAGGCGGCAGTTCGGGCAAAGCGGCAGATGCTCTTTTACAGACGCACTCAAATGGATGGTTGCAAATTCCCCCGTCTTCAAAATAAGATTCGCAGCAACGGGCTGACCGTCATGGATGGACCATGCCAGAGTAATATAGGGCGCGAGCGCTTGAAAATAATTGTTTAAAAAGGGAAGTGGAAAGTAATAAAAAGGTGATGCATGTTTTTTATCCATCGTTTCTGTATACATCGTGTGAAACATTTCGATATCTGCTGCTGTAACGTCTGTTCCCTCTGTAAACTGGACGGCGACCCCATTTTTTTTACTTTTCTTAATACGCCTTTTTTTGCTTGGAGCGGTATCGGCCCAAATGTCTTCTTCGGGCAAAAGCAGGTTATTGTAGACAATGTCCCCCACGTCTGACACAACCATGTGGTCCTGAATTGCCTGCTCATTGTCCTGATAGGGATGAAATCGGATAAATTCGCTCACGATGCCTTCCAACCGGCAATAGCGGCTGAATGTTTCCCGGAAGCGCCTGTTAAAGGCCAAATCGTTTTTGGCAGCCCGGCCGGAATAAAGAGGCCCCCCGTATCCGTAAGGGGTGATAATATCAAAATATGTTTCCCCGCCTACTCGCTCCGGAATATCCCGGAGCAGAAACGGGTACAGCACGTAGCGATTGCTGCTTTCCTCGTAAACAAACAGCCGTGCACTTCCTTCGCCGCGCTGTTCATAAAGCGCCAGGTAATCTGCCAGAGAAAATACATCATATGATTCGCATGACTCTACAAGTCTGTTCCACCTGTCCCCTTCCCTGCTGCTCAGCAGCTCGTAGGCGGTTGTTTCCTCGATCATAAAGATGCCTCCTTTTTTCTGCTGTTACACTTTTTCGTCGGCCTGTTTTAAATCTGACGTCTCCGGATGATGCACATGCTCTTGTTGGACGATTTTATAAATCGTTAAAATGAATATTTTCAAATCCAGTCCAAGGCTGTAATTGTCCACGTAATCTACGTCGTAGTGGATTTTTTCCTCCCATCTTAATGAATTCCGCCCCATCACCTGGGCGTATCCTGTCATGCCAGGCAAAAAGCGGAAGCGGATTTTCTGTTCATCCGAATAGCCGTCAGCCGGATACGGGTAGTACGTCAGCGGCGGCCGCGGACCGATAAAGCTCATTTCGCCTTTTAAAATATTAAACAGCTGCGGCAACTCATCAAGGCTCGTTTTTCGCAGCAGCCGGCCTACCTTGGTGATACGATCATCGTTTTCACTTTGAAAGATCCCTCTTCCTTTGCTTTCCGCTCCTACAATCATGGTTCTAAACTTGTAAATCAAAAAAACGCGCCCGTCTTTGCCCAGCCGTTCCTGCTTAAATAAAACCGGCCCTTTTGAATCTAATTTGATCGCAAGACTGATTAAACACAGGACACCAGACAGCATGATTAAAGCCGTTAGAGCAACCAGCGTGTCCAGGCCTCTTTTTACTGCAAGCTGAATCATCCGATCTCCTCCTGTCCAACCCCATACGCCACACGCTGCGTCGCTTTTTCGTAAAGGTGTGACATTTCTTTTAAAATAAACGCCTCATCATATTGGCAGGACAGCTCACGGCTTTTCATCCCCATCTTTTTCCGCTCATCCGGCCGGCTGATCAGCTGCTCCAGCGCCCATACCGTTTCCTTTACATTGCCAAGCTCGACCACATACCCGTTTTCCCCGTGGATCACTAAATCACGGTTCCCCCTTACATTGGTCGTGATGATCGGTTTTCCAGCCGCAAGTCCTTCCATTAGGGCACGCGGCAGGCCTTCCTGCTTTGATAAAAGCGTAATGGCATCGGCTGCTTCAATCAGTTCCGGTATATCCTTCCGGAAGCCCAGAAACTGTACTCTCTCCGAAAGACCGTCTCGTTTAACGATGGCTTTCAGGTCTTCCTCCGCCTCTCCATTCCCGACAAGCAGGCATGTAACGGGTACACTCGTGTTCAGCTGATGAAGTGCTTCAAGAAGCTGCACCTGGTTTTTTCGCGCGCTCAGTTCTGCCACGCAGGCAATGACAAAGCCGTCATCACTAATGCCGAGCTTCCCTCTTGTTTCCTGCCGGCGCTGTTCACTTTGGCTGCTGAATCCGCTTCGATCCACACCGACTCCTTTTACAAACAGCACTTCCTGTTTAACAGGAAAACGCTTGGCCCGGGTGAAATCCTCGTCGTTCATTGTAATCAGGTAATCGGTGTATTTCGCCATGATCCGTTCCACCGGGTAAAAGGTCAGCCAGTTTTTCAGCGGAGCGCCTTTAAAAAAGTGGAAGCCGTGGGCTGTATACAAAACCGTCGGAACGCTGCTTCGCTTTGCGGCGATGCGCCCCAATACGCTCGCTACCGGCGTATGAACGTGCACCACTTGAAAGCTTTCTTCTTGAAAGCTGTCCGTCAGCTGTTTCAATGCCCGGAGGTTATCCGCTTGAAATGGAGACCGCTGAAAAGGAATATCGTGACAAACAACCCCGATCCGTTCCACTTCTTCTTTCCCGTGATCCGGAAGAGCATAGGCATGTACATCAAATCCATTCAGCTGGAACCATTTCATGTATGGAATATGAAATGCAGCCAAGTGCCGGTAAACAGAGGCAACGAATGCTGCCTTTGGCCGAACTGATTGCTCCCTCATACGCTGTCCCCCTTATACAATCTGTATTTGCGGCTCAAGCACCTGTTTATACAGGGCATGCCATTTTTCAGCAACCCGGTCCATTTCAAAAGTAGACTGCATATAGTCTTTTCCTGCCTCCCCCATTTGTGTCCGGCTTTCCGGGTCCATCCGAAGAAGACGGAGCATGCCTTCTGCCAGAGCAAAAGAACTTTTAGGCTGAACGATAAAACCGGTTTCCCCTTCAATGACAACTTCTTTGTTTCCGCCGACATCCGTGCAGACAATCGGCAGTCCGACTGATGATGCTTCCTGAAGCACAAGCGGCATCCCTTCCCAATCTGACGACATCACGTACGCGTCTGCGGCACTCATCATATCGGGGATATCTGTCCGGTAGCCGAGAAAGCGCACCCGGCTTGAGAGTCCGAGATCAGCAGCCAGCTTCTTCGTTTGATCTAAAAGCGGGCCCACACCGGCAATCAGCAGCACAGTATCCGGCTCCTTTTGTACAACACGCTGAAATGCTTGAAGAAGATTGGGATAGTTTTTCTGCTCATCAAACCGCCCGACCGCAAGCCAGGTAAACGCTGTGTCCGGCAGCTGCAGCTCCCGTTTGATCGCTTCTCCTGCACCCGGCTTCTCCTGATAAAGCTTCGTATTGACTCCGTTAGGCAAAAACAAAAGCTTCTCAGGACGGACTGTTCCTGACTCAACAAAATATGTTCTCGCTGTTTCGCTGATAATCGTCACGGAATCAGCCAGACGGTTGGTCAGCCGCAGCATCCGCTCCCGATTTCGGCCGCCAATATGGATGTTATGAATCGTATTCACAAGCTTGATGTCAGGATGAAGAAATTTGATCAGCCGCCCGAGCAGATTGGCATGGTACATATGTGAATGAATAAGCTGAATGTTTTCTTTTTTGATAATCTGATTGAGCCTTACAATTGCCATCATGCTTGGGCGTCCCCGTTCCATTTCAAGCGAATAGACCGGTATGTTTTCCTGCTCAAGCTTTTGGCCTACCTGGCCCGGCGGCAGAAGAGAAACGACAATCGGCCGGTAAATGGGCTTTTGAGCACGGAGCGTTTTAATCACTTGGTATACCTGCATTTCAGCACCACCGGTGTTTAACCCGGTAATTAAAAACAGAATCGGCACCACTAGAGGTCACTCCCTTACAAATTGAATGCGTTTTGCGAATAAAAGGGCGGGACGCACCTGCCATTTGGCTGATTCAAGAGCGATAAGCCCAAACAGCAGCCAGGTCGGCTTGCGCATTTCCCACGTTAAAAACATGGTCGAGAGTCCCCAGACAGCGAGCAGGCTTAAAAACAGCACCGCCTCCAGATAAGATGTTTTCGAAGCCGTGTAAACAAAGGAAACAATGATACTGAGAAACAGAAGCAGCCCGATGATCCCCGTTTCCGCAAGAACGGCAAGCGGTGTATTATGGCTCAAATCATGTTTATCGATCAGAATCTCCATCTCTCTTGGATAAGCACCCGCACCGATACCAATCAACGGCTGCTCCTCAACCATCGTAAAACCAGCGGCCCAGAAAGCTCCCCGGCCGTTTAAATCACCCTGTCCGACATCTTCTCCAATCGTTTCAATACGCTTTAAGGACTCGGCTGGTACCGACTGAATACCATATGTAACACCTACTGCCAAAAACAAAACGAGCAGTATTTTCATCCTCTTTGTCAAATGGCTGAAGGTAAACCCCACATAGAGAAGGCCGATTAACCCCACGACAAAAGCAGTCCGTGAAGCGGTTAAACTGATCGTCCACATCGCCATAGCCAGGTAAGCGGCATTCGATAAACGGAAAAACCAGTTTTTCTGTTTCATAAACAAGTACCAGGCAATGGGAATGCCGAGTGCGAGCATCACGCCGAGATCATTTGGATCAAATCCGTTCGCCGAATACCGGCCATACATCACCTGGTCGGCTGTTAAAAAATTAAAAACCGTGCTTGCAACGGCTACCCAGGCGCCCAGCACATATGCCTGTAGGACAATGTTCATTTGGGCTTCAGTGCGGACAAGCTCCCAAATCAGCCATATCATAATAAACAGCTGCGCATATGTCTTGATGCGGGTGAGCGTTAACTCCGGATCAACCGACCAGATAATGCTCAGCCCGCTCCAGAGAATAAAGATGAGCAACGCATAATGAATGGGGGCGAGCTTTCGATATGTGCCATTTTTCACAACGAGCAGCGCTGTCAGCAGAAAAGCAAGAATGCCAATTGGCCGGACAATCGTGCCAAGACCGGGCAGCACCACAGCGTTTTCCCACGGAATCGCAAAGATTGTCAGCAGCAGGAAAAGAAACGGAATGTGCCTCACCGCACCCACCAGCCCTTCATAGGATTTCTAAATACTGGCGGGACACGTTCGTTTTCCAAAACGGCTCATAGGCTTCCCTGTTTGCTTCCGCCTTTGGCGTGTCCAGCTGTTCAAGGATCGCTTGAAACAGCGCATCACTGTTGTCGATTTCGACAAGTGATCCGTACCGGCCGCCTTTTAAAATTTCCTTCGGTCCGCTTGGGCAGTCAGTAGACACCACTTCCGTTCCGCATGCCAGTGCCTCGATTAAGACTGTCGGCAGCCCTTCGCAGTAAGAAGATAAAACGAACAGCCGGGCATTTTTCATGTATGCGTATGGATTGTCTACAAATCCAGGCATCTGTACGTCTTCTGCTACCCCAAGCTCGGCGATCAACTCTTCAAGCTCTGCCCGTTTGCCGCCTTCACCGAGAATGATAAGACGCGCTTCTTTTTGCTGGCGCAGCTTCGCAAACGCCCGCAGCAAATTCGGGAAGTCTTTTTCGGGTGTCAGCCGGCCGACTGCCAGCAGAACCGGCGGCTCTCCTTTTTGAAACCACGGATGAAAAAGAGGTTCATTTGCTTTTTGAATGAGCGCATCATCTACAACCGGGTTGTAAATCACCTGCACTTTCTCCTCAGGAAGTTGCAGCTGCTCAATCACGTCATCCGCTACTCCCTGGGAGACTGCGATTACCTTGTGTGCCCGCTTAAAGCTCCACTTCATCAATGAAGGGATCAGCCGCATAATCATGCTTTTTTTCCTTACCTTTGCGAATTGGGTTAAATTATTGTGAATGCTGACAACTGTTTTGGCATTGATGTTTGCCAGTGACACAGCACAAATGGCGACAACGTTTGTATGATCTAGTGCGGAGAGAACGGACTGCGGCTTATGCTCCTTTAAGTACCGGATCAGCGGAAATAAGCTGTACAAAACCCTTGGTGTATCCAGATCAACAATATGCACATTGGCCGGTACCTGGTGCATATAATCACCCGTTGCCTTTGCTAAAACGAGATCAACATGGTGCCCCTGGTCGGCAAACTCAGATGCCAGGCTCAGCATTACTCTTTCCGCTCCCCCGCCTACTAAAGATGGAAGAAATAACGCCACTTTTTTTGTTTCCATCGTGTTCACCCCTTTACTTTCAGTTTGAACCATCCAATGTTCACTGCCGAACGAACGTCCAGCACGTTAAACAGCCAGATGCAGGATCCGTATACAAGAAGGCCGAGCAGCACCTGAAGCATAAGCGCAACAGGCCCTATAACCGTGTGAACCGGATACAAAGCAGCCAGCATAATCCCCGTAGACGCTCCCACTTTCAATACTTCTCTTTTCGGAAAAGGAAGAGAAAAATGAGCTTTTCCCAGCTGCCAGCTCATAAGAGAAGAAACCGCATAAGCGGCGGCTGTTGCAGCAAGGGCGCCTTTAATTCCATAAATCGGAATCCACCATACATTCAGTACGATATTTAACAGTGATCCCGATAAAACAGACACAATTTGCTTGCTCGTTTGCTTGCTTAATTGAAACGCCAGATCCAGATAAAACACTTTAAAGCCCTGCACAAGCGAAACAATCGCAATCCACGGGATGACCAGGCTGGCAGCCTCGCGATACGCTTCACCAAAAAATATCCCGGACAAGTTCCCGCTAAGTATCGCCATTCCTCCAGCTGCTGGAAGGGCGATCGCCAGCAAGTAGACAATATTTTGTTCCATCCGGTTCTTTACTTCAGCCATGCGCCCTTTTTCCATTGCATGAATAATCAATGGATAGGCCGCCAAATTTACGATCGTCATCATCAAGATAATTGTCTGCTGGGCGAAATCGTACGTGACGGCGTAAAGCCCCGCGGCTGCAGTACCGCTCAGCCAGCCGAGCAGAAGACGGTCAGAGCTGTCGATAATAAACGCCATGGTCTGTGTCAGTGTCAACGGCAGTCCATACACGAGCAGCTGACGGAGAATGGTCCAGTCAAACAGCCGAATATCCAGGCCTCTCCATACTTTTGGCATCACAACCGCAAGCGGAATGAGTGATGCTGCAATGGAACCAGCCACTAACGCTCCGGCCCCAAGATGAAAAAACCAGATAATCGCCAGCGAAACTGTTAAGGTAAGAACCGCTTTGCTTGCATAGAACAAGCCGTAGCTTTTCGGTGATAAATCCGCTCGAAAGATTTCCAGATTGATCTCAAAAAAGCCGCTTACCCATAAAAGGCAAAGACCGAGCAGCCAAATGGTTGAATAGCCGCTGTCAAACACACCGAACAGCGAAGCGGCAAAAACAAGCAGCCCTGATACGGCTGAATACGCCCCAAAAGCGACCAGAACGGTACTTAAAAAACGCTTTCGATCATGTTCGTTATAGGATGGGTAATAGCGAAGCACCCCCAGCCGGAGCCAGCTTAATAAGAAGGCGTTGATCAAAGCGGCAGCCGCGAGAATGATCGCGTATTTTCCGTATTGCTCCGGCGCGAGCAGCCGGCTGTAAAGAAAAATCGCCAGAAAATTGATAATACCCGGCAGGCCTCTGGCGATAAAATAGGTCAAAAAATGACCGATCATAGCGCATCACCTGTTTTCTCAGAGATGGACAGCTTTATGCAAACCGCTTCTCGTATTGTTCTTTTTCGTCTCTGCAGTCACAAGCGCTGACAAGTAATGAAGCAGCGGCTCCCGGAGTTCCGGTTTTTGCAGGGCAAATTCGATCGTTGTCTGCACGAACCCCATTTTTTCCCCGACGTCGTAGCGGCTGCCATTAAATTCGTACGCAAATACCTGCTCTGTCTGTTGCAGCCGTGCGATCGCGTCCGTCAGCTGAATCTCACCGCCGACACCGCTCTCCTGCCCCTCCAACAGGGCAAAAATACTCGGAGTTAAAATGTAGCGGCCCATAATGGCCAGGTCGGACGGTGCTGTTTCAGCAGTGGGCTTTTCCACAAGCTCCATGACTTCATGAAGGCGCGGTCCGCATGATTTTACGGCAGCAATGCCGTACCGGCTTACCTCTTCCTGCGGCACTTTTTTCACGCCGAGAACCGAGGACTGGGTTTTTTCATAGACATCGATCATCTGCTTCATACAGGGAACTTCTGATTGAACGATGTCGTCACCGAGAAGGACTGCGAACGGTTCATCCCCGATAAAATTACGCGCGCACCAGACCGCATGCCCCAGTCCTTTCGGTTCTTTTTGACGGATATAATGAATATCGACCATCGTAGATACATTGCGGATTTCCTCAAGCAGCGCAAATTTTTCTTTTTCAAGCAGGTGGCCTTCAAGCTCGAAGTGGTGATCAAAATGGTCTTCAATCGCCCGCTTTCCTTTACCGGTAACGATAATGATTTCATGAATACCGGAGGCAATCGCTTCTTCGACAATATATTGAATCGTTGGTTTATCCACGATCGGCAGCATTTCTTTTGGCATCGCTTTTGTAGCTGGCAAAAAACGTGTGCCGAGACCGGCAGCAGGAATGATGGCTTTTCTGACTTGAGACAATTCAATCCCTCTTTTCTTTATTTAGTAGAAATCTTGCTGCTGTACATGGCATTGTTTTCTGAATGCGCTTCAACCGATACAAGCTTCGGTTTTTTTACCCATTCAAGCAGGGCAGCGATAAGAACCGAAAGAACCAATCCGGCCAAAAACGCAACGACCATATTAAGGAATGGTTTTGGACTAACAGGGCTCATTGCATCGCTCTCATTGCCTGTTTGTAAAACAGAGATTTGATTTTCCCCGTAAATTTTGCTGATTTCCTGGTTTAACACCTTTGAAATTTCATTCACAATGCTGATCGCCTGATCAGGATTTTCATCGTTTGCCCTAATTTCGAAAACAAGCGACTCCCCAACGCGGCTGATTGTAACTTTCTCACTCAGCTGGCTGTAGGACTCACTGAGCTGCAGGTTGTGGATCACCTGGTCGAGTACTTGAGGGCTTTGGCCAATGACCATAAACGTTTCAAACAATTTAAAAGACGTTTCCATTTTGTAATAAGAAGTGGCTGGATCTCCTGCTGCTTCTCCTGCCGCGGCTTTCGGATTCGTTTCATTGACCAGCACCTTTGACGTTGCTTCATATTCGGAAGGTAAAACAAAAAAACTGACCAGCCCTGCACCGATGGTGAAAAGGAGTGTAATGACCACAACCACCGGCCATCTTCTTCCTATTACGCGAAGAAAATCATTCACTTTGCTTTCCTGTACATCCACTCAAACCCCGCCTTTCACCTGCTTGTTTTCTATTAACCGTTTGACTGTACATACTGCTTTTTCCGGTACCCGTTCGGGTTGCAGACCTGCCAATGCCAGGCATCCCTGCACATATCCTCTAAGGTTTTCACCGCTTCCCATCCGAGCTCTGCTTTCGCTTTTGCGGCATCCGCGTAGCAGACAGCTGTATCCCCTGCCCTTCTGCTCTGCATCTGGTACGGAACAGGCTGCCCATTTACTTTTTCAAATGTCCGCACCACATCCAAAACGCTATAACCACGGCCCGTTCCGAGATTGTATGTATGGAAGCCGGTGCTGGCGGTTTTCTTGAGTGCTTGAATATGGCCGCGCGCAAGGTCTACCACATGGATATAATCTCTGACGCCCGTCCCGTCGTGCGTCGGATAATCAGCGCCGAACACGTTCAATTCCGGCAGCCTGCCAGCAGCCACCTGCGTGACATAGGGCATTAAGTTGTTTGGGCGCCCGGCCGGTTCTTCTCCGATCAGTCCGCTTGGATGAGCGCCGATCGGATTAAAATAACGAAGAATGACAAACCGCCAGTTCGGATGGGCGCGGTAATGATCATCCAGCATTTCTTCAATCATGAGCTTTGTACGCCCGTACGGATTGGCAGCCTGCAGGCGCGCATTTTCCTTTAGCGGCATCTTATTTCCATCCCCATAGACGGTAGCGGATGAGCTGAATACGAGCCTTTGCACGTCATACTTGCCCATTACCTGCAGCAAATGGAGGGTGCTGACCAGGTTTGTGTAGTAATACGAGGTCGGCTTCTCCACCGATTCCCCAACAGCTTTTAATCCAGCAAAGTGAACGACCGCCTCGATTGAATGGCGGCTGAACACTTTATCCAAAAAAGCGGAGTCCAATAAATCTCCTTTATAAAACGTTACGGTTTTCCCCGTTATCATGCTGATCCGCTCAATGACGTCCGGACTGCTGTTGGCAAAACTATCGATCAGTACGATATCGTAACCGGCCTTGATCAGCTCCACACATGTATGACTGCCAATATACCCTGCTCCCCCTGTAATAAGAACCGTCATCGAAATCCCCCCCTATTTATTGAATCGAAGCTTGAACTGCGTTTGAATAACTCCAATCACCCGGTCCTGCTCTGCTTCGGTCAAACCCGAGCCGGACGGAAGGCATAGGCCCTGTTCAAACAGCCGGTCGGATACACTTTCCTCCTCGCTGTGCGGAAAATAAGCGCAGCCTTTAAAGAGCGGCTGTGTGTGAAGCGGCTTCCAGACGTGCCGTGCTTCAATATTTTCTTTTTCTAATGCGATAATAAGGGAGCTCGCCCGCAGGCCGGTCACTGATTCATCAATGGTCAGTGCCGTCAGCCACCGGTTTGATTTACTTCCTTCTATTTCTTCAGCGAAATGAATTCCTTCTAACGAACCTAAATATTCTTTATAACGAACAAACAGCGCGCGTTTAGCCGCCACCCGTTCATCTAATACCCCGAGCTGTGCAATGCCGACCCCTGCGAGGATGTTGCTCATTCTGTAGTTGTACCCGGTCTGCTGATGCTGGTAATACGGGACTGGATCTCTTGCCTGAGCGGCAAGGCTGCGGGCACGGTCAAGGCTTTCCGTGTCATTCGATACGAGCATGCCGCCGCCGGACGTTGTGATAATTTTGTTGCCGTTAAATGAATAAATGCCGAAGTCGCCCATACTGCCGCTTTTTCTTTCCTTGTACTCTGTTCCAAGGGATTCGGCGGCGTCTTCCACAACGGCTACACCGTAATAGCGGCAGATCGATAAAAGCTCCTCCATTTTGGCACTCTGTCCATATAAATGAACGATCAGCACCGCTTTCGGAAGCTTGTTTTGCCGTTTGGCTTCGTGCAGTGCCCGCTCCAATGCCTGTGGTGACATGTTCCACGAGTCTGCCTCTGAATCAATAAAAACCGGTTCAGCTCCAAGGTAGACAATTGGATTTGCGCTGGCCACAAAGGTAAGCGTCGAGCAAAAAACAGTATCTCCTTTTGTTACACCGAGCAGAAGCAATGCCAGGTGAATCGCCGCCGTTCCTGAATTGACCGCCGCGCCCCCTTTTGTTCCGGCGTAAGCGGCCATTCTTTTTTCAAATTCATCCACATGCGGTCCGAGCGGCGCAATCCAGTTGGTGTCAAAGGCTTCTTTCACGTATTTCTGCTCGAGACCGCTCATATGCGGCGGCGACAAATAAATCCGCTTTTCATTCGGTGACATCAGTGCCATGCTCTTCACCCTCCATCCTGATTTTCCCTTACTGACTTGCGGCAATTAAGTTTGGCTGACTGTTCACACGGTTATGAGCAATATCAAGCAGCAGAGCGGCCAATGCCCGTTCTTCTAAAACTGTAAATTTCACAAGAAGGTACTCCACCCATTTCATATCCTGGACGGTGGATTTGCCGATGTAAATTTTCGGATAAATTTGTTTCTCATGAATTTCACTTGCATCAAGCAGTTCCTCATACATTTTTTCTCCCGGGCGCATTCCTGTGTAGCGAATGCCAATTTCATCAAGCGTGTAGCCTGACAGCTGAATGAGGTTTTTCGCCAGGTCTGTGATTTTCACCGGCTCTCCCATATCCAGCACAAAGATTTCGCCGCCTTTGGCAAGTGCCCCCGCCTGTATAACAAGCCTCGACGCTTCCGGAATGGTCATAAAGTAACGTTCCATATCCGGATGTGTAATGGTCACCGGTCCTCCCCGCTCAATCTGGCTTTTAAACAGCGGAATGACACTGCCCCGGCTGCCGAGAACATTTCCAAACCGCACTGCTACAAAACGGGTCTGGCTGGCGCGGTCCATCTGCTGAATAAGGAGCTCGGCAACGCGCTTTGTGGCACCCATTACACTCGTTGGCTTCACAGCTTTGTCTGACGACACCATCACAAAAGTTTGTACGCCGTGTTTGGCCGCTGCCTCTGCCACATTTTTTGTGCCGATTACGTTGTTTTTCACTGCTTCATGCGGGTTAGCCTCCATCAGCGGCACATGCTTGTGGGCAGCTGCATGGTACACAACGGCCGGCCGGTATTGATCCATAATACGGAAAATACGGGCTCGGTCTTGAATATCCGCAATAATCGGCACCACTTTCATATCATCGCCTGCAGCTTCGCGCAGCTCCATTTCAATAGAATAAATACTGTTTTCACCGTGCCCGAGCAGGAGCAGCTGTGAAGGCTTAAAGACGCTGAGCTGCCGGCAGATTTCGGATCCGATTGATCCGCCCGCACCGGTGACAAGCACGACCTTGCCTGTAATGGAACCGGCGATTTCCTCTGTATTCAATGTGACCGGCTCGCGTGCAAGCAGCGCTTCG
This sequence comes from Domibacillus sp. DTU_2020_1001157_1_SI_ALB_TIR_016, assembly GCF_032341995.1. Lineage (NCBI taxonomy): Bacteria > Bacillati > Bacillota > Bacilli > Caryophanales > Bacillaceae > Domibacillus > Domibacillus sp. DTU_2020_1001157_1_SI_ALB_TIR_016. The sequence continues at coordinate 484,961 of NZ_CP135439.1, read as the reverse complement.
GGCTGGATATCCTGCAGCTTCGGCATTGTCCCCTTGTCTAAAATAAGCTGCTCAATTCTTGGCAAAATTTGTGTTCGGACATTTGTTTTTGCACAAAGTGCACGCACACGATCCAGTTCTTCTTTGCCCAGCGACGGGATGGCAATCACAATATGATCAATTTTGTAGGCTGTGACTGCTTTCTCAATTTCCCCAATCGACCCGGCAACCGGAACGCCTAAAAGCTGCAGCTGGTGCTTGCGGGGATCATCATCAACGAAAGCAGCCGGTACAAGGTTTGTTTGACGGTCCCGAAGTAGCTGCCGTACTACCAGTGTTCCGGCAGAACCGGCACCGACAATGAGCGTCCGCTTTTTCCTTTTGCTTTTCACCAGTTCTACATCCCGCAGCATTCGTTCCGATAATCGGATCGTTCCCATCATGATCAGCAAAAGCTGCCAGGCCACAATGGTATGGCGGACGTTTTCTGGATTTAGGAACAGCCATTGAACCGCGCCTGTAATGACAGCAGACAGCGTAATGGTTTTAATGAGTGCCAGCATGTCCCCAATACTCGCATATGACCAGGCCTTCTTATATAATCCATAATAGAAAGCAAATACATAATAGCCCGCCATTAAAAGCAGAGCAGATACAAATACTTGATCAGCGGGTGCACCTATAATCATTTTTCCTGTAAACACAGCGGCACAGACCAGGAACATATCCACCAGCAGCATCATTGTCATTTTTCTTCGATAACCCATAGCTGTCCTCCCCTACCCCCGTAATAAAAATGTTTTCTTCGAACAGCCATTTGTTCTTTATAAAAAACACCGCCGTTCTTTATAGAGAATATTATAGTGAGGAGACCTTGATTTGTAAACCATTATCTCCAATTTTTCCTATTGTCGTTTTTAGTATTTCTTGTTCTATATAATGAACGACGTTTTTTTCAGCATACCATATACTTCCTGGAACGATAATAGTTCTTTTGGTCTATTTGTTCTTTATCAAGAACAATATATGCTTATTAAAGAGTGTTTAAGATCTTTTTTAATAGCCATTTCATGTTTTTGTGCGTTATAGTGAATCAAACAGACGAGCAAAGGAGTGGGATAACATGATCGGGGTTAAATTGAAATATTTGCGTACAGAAAGAGGGTATTCCATTACCCAGCTGGCCAAAAAAGCGCAAATATCCAAATCCTATTTGTCGTATTTAGAAAAAAATCCAGGAACGAACCCGTCTCTTCAAGTATTAACAAAAATTGCAGAAGCACTGGATACGTCCCCGAACTATTTTATGGAAGATACGGGACAAAAAGCAGATAAGCCGTGCAGCCAGGAATGGATCAATTTGCTGAGAGATGGGTTAGAGGAAGACATTACGAAAGAAGATTTGGAAGAAGTCCAGCGATACATGGCGTTTATCAAATTTAAAAAATCCCACTAAAAAAGCCCGGCATCCGATGCCCGGGCTTTTGCTCATTTTATTCAAAGGGAATGAAAGCTTATTTTTTGCTTTCAATTAAAATATTCACGGATTTCCCCATAAAAACGGGAGCGGCATACGTTCTGCCATATTGCGAAATGGAAATCATGCTGCCTGATACGCTCGCTACCTGCTGGTTCAGCACCTTCCATGTCACAAGCGGCGTGACATCAACGCGCTGCCCGCTGGACAGAAGAGCTGTAACGGCTACTTGCTGCACTGTTCCAGGTTTTCCGGCTACGCGCTTTGTGCTGACACTTAAGCTGCGTACGCTGGCGTCTACTGTGATATTCACCGTTTTACCGCCGTATGATCCGGAAACCGTCGTTTTACCATAGTTTTGAATCGTTACGGCGCCAGAAGCAGCAGTGGCTACTTTGCTATCTGCTGTTTTCCATTGAGCGGCTTCGCTTACATCCATCTTCGTTCCATTTGAACGTACAGCCGTCAGGCGGACTGTTTTTGTGTCCTGCGGTTTTCCTGCAATACGCACCGTGCTGGCTGTAAGAGACCGCACCGTCGCGTCAACAGATACCTTTGCCGTTTTACCGCCGTCTGCTGCACTGATGACCGCTTTGCCAAACTGGTGGATCGCAATGATGCCGCCTTCAACGGTTGCAACAGCTGGATTGCTCGATGTCCATGCGGCTTCTTTTGTTCGGTCTGCTTTTGTTCTATCTTTATAAGAAGCTGTAAGTGTGATCGCTTTTGTTTCACCCGGCAGCGCCGAAACCGAAGTGGTGCTGGCTGTCAGGCTGGAAACCGCCGGGCTTACAGCCGGAGCCGTTTGAGCTGTCTGCGGTGCGGCACTCGCCGGCGCCTGCATTAATCCATAGCCAAACCACGGATCTCTTCCCGCTGTGCCCAAATCCTTGCTTGTATCTTTTAAGATCGTCCGGAGCCGGACAGCATCGGCTGTCGGATTCGCCTGCTTTAACAGCGCAAGCTCACCGGATACGTACGGCGCAGCCATCGATGTACCGCTCATACGCGCATATCCATTGTTCAAATAAGTGGAAACAATGCTTTGTCCCGGCGCAGCAATTTCAACCGTGCTTCCGGTAGAAGAAAAAGACGCGCGTTTCAAAGAAGAATCTACAGCGCCAACGGCAATCGCCGAGTCATAACGTGCCGGATAATCTACAGTGTCATCTGTTCCAGAAAGCGATCCGTCATTTCCTGCCGCTGCTACGACCAAGATGCCGCTCGCGTATGCTTTATCGACCAGTGCCTGAAAAGCGGCCGAGTTCGTTTGCGTGCCAAGACTTAAATTGATAATATCCATTTTATTTGTAATCGCCCAGTCAATGCCGGCTAAAATGCTCGACAAACTGCCTGAACCGCTTTTTTCTAATGATTTAACCGCATACACATCTGCATCCGGTGCAACCCCTTTTGTGCCAAAGCCGTTGTTCTCGGCTCCAATAATGCCGGCTACGTGCGTGCCGTGCCCGTTATCATCCTGGTAAGACGTTGTATAGGAAACAAAAGAAGCACCGCCAGCAACCGCTAAATCCGAATGCGCGGCCACTCCTGTATCTACAACGGCAATTTTCACACCTTTGCCCGTAAATCCTGCATTCCAGGAAACCGGCACATTTGTCGCTCCAATTCCCCAGTCGAGTGTGTCGGCCGATGCGTGAACCGTAATATCTTTTTCTACACGGACCACATCTTTATCCTGCTTCAGCTCTTTCACTTCATCTGCCGGAAGTGTTACAGAAGCGATCGGCAGCTGCTTAAACGTCTGGTCAATTTCCCCTTCCGCCTCTGCAATCGCCTTTTTATCTACTTTCTCATCAAAAATGACAATGACATTTTCTTCCTCTTCCTGCGCCGCAAACGCAGCATTTGGACCAAAAGAAGCAACAAGCAAACCAGTGGCTAACAAACTAGCTGCAGCTTTCTTCATGATGCATTTCCTCCCTGGTAGCTGGCTGGCATACCAAAACGGCTTAGCCCCTATAGCTTTGCGTCTCTGCATTTCCACAGATTTGCCTTTTCATATTAAAGCAGTCTAACTGCCTATTTTTATATCGGAAGATTTTCACCGAACTTAAGCTCATTTTCTATCTTTTTTTGCATTCACATGAAAATATAACTATAAGTTAAGGCTTAGTTCTTTTTGGGCCAAAAAATAAGAATCAGGGCCGGAAAGTGCTACGGCCGGGCCGGATTCTCTTTTTTTCGGCCATAATCAGCTTTTTCCGGCCATTCCGTATAAAAATCCGGCCGTTGCGTGCTGTTTTCCGGTCATAAAAAGAAGGACTGTCTCATCAGCCAGTTTCCCGGCTTAGAGACACTCCCTTTTTTAACGGCTTAACACCCGATTGACAGACTGATAAATCATGTCAGCGCCTCTTGGCGTTAAATGCGTGCCCGAAGAGTCGATTAATCCCGATAGGATCAACTTCTGATCGGTCGCGCCGCCGGCTGCCAGATTCATATTTTGATAGTTGTCGATCAACGTTACCCTTTCTTCCCTGGCCACCTTACGGATGATCGCATTGTAAGAATCATTCCACAGCCGGGCGCCACTGTACTTTTTGTACAGTTTTTCGTCATAACGGCTATAAAACAGCCCTTGAATAACAGGCGGTGTGGTCATCAGTACAACCCTAATTTTTTTCGCTTTGAGCGTGTCGGTAAAGTAGCGGATATTCTGCTCAAACTTTGCTTTAGAAACACGCGCCTGCCCATTAGACCGGATCACGGCATCATTTGTCCCGAACATAATGGTAACCACATCCGGTTGCTTGTTTAACACATCCTGCTGAAAACGGTCGCGTCCCATGACGGATGTATCGCCTCCAATACCGGAATTCACAACGGTATATGTCTGTCCGAGCTTTACGGCCCATTTTGCCGCCTGCGGATAAGATGGATTCTGCTTCCAGTTCGTTCCCTGCGTATTACTGTCGCCAAACGTAACCACGATCGTCGATTTTGCCGTTTTCAGCTGGCTGGACGGGACGTATGCCCTGCGGTTTTGAAACCGGATCTCCGACCATCCGCCCGGCGCCTGCCCGTAAACAGATAGCGCAGTATACCTGGCCAGTGACCCGATCACTTTCGCACGCGGACTTGCATTTTCCCGTACCGATAAAGAAGGAGCGACGACTTTTGCCGGCATCGGCTCGGCTGCTTTGGCTGTATTGCTGAACACTGCTGCAAGTGTGAAAAACAACAGCACAGCAGCCAGTACATGATATTTCTTCAAAACAACTTCCCCCACTTACTAGTATAATAGTCTCCAACAAACGATTATACCATATTTTATGAATTAGTATGGATAGGACTGGGAAATTTATAGCACGTATGCTAGCATGCTAGCATGACAGAATCTATGGGAGGTTATAAGATGATTACGCTTCGCCGTGTTCAAAAAGCGTTTCAGACCGGCAGCAGCAAGCAAGACATTTTACGCAGTGTGGATTTGCAGATCAATCCGGGAGAATATGTCGCAATCATGGGAAAATCCGGCTCTGGGAAAAGCACACTGCTGAACATACTCGGCGCGCTCGACTCCGCTGATTCAGGTGAATACATACTAGCCGGCAAGCCCGTCCATAAAATGCGGCAGTCGAAACGGACCGCTCTTCGAAACACCGAAATCGGCTTTGTTTTTCAGCAATTCCAGCTTATTCCGAATTTATCTGTTTATCAAAATGTGCTTCTCCCCCTTACATATGGACGAAAAAAACTGGGAAGAAAAAAAGCGCGGGTTCTGCAGCTGTTAGAAGAAGTAGGACTGGCCGATAAAAAAAAGCAAAAGCCTTCCCGGCTGTCCGGAGGAGAAAAGCAGCGGGCTGCGATTGCACGGGCGCTCGTGAATGAACCGTCGATTCTGCTGGCAGATGAGCCGACGGGAAGCCTGGATGAAGCAACAACTGAAACGATTTTGCAGCTGTTTGACCGCGTTCATCAGCAGGGTACGACCATTGTGGTTATTACCCATGACCAGGAAGTGGCAGACCGTGCACAGCGGGTTATTCATTTAAAGGATGGTGTGCTCGCATGAGGCTCGGGAATGCATTAAAGCTCGCCTGTCTCGGTCTCTGGGCGAACAAATTTCGTGTCCTGTCTGCCATGATGGGCATTGTGATTGGCCTTTTCGCGGTCATTGTCCTTATTGCCATTGCGGTAGGCGTAAAAGATACGTTGCTGAAGCAGATGGGAAGCCTCGGTGCCGAGCAAATTCTCGTGATGCCAGGCCGCGTCCTCGATTCCGCGAATGGGCAGAAAGACTTTTTAAGCGGTATTACAAGCGTGCCCAGCACGTTAACGTACGAAGATGCCAAAGCCGTTGAAGCGGTGCCGAATGTTAAGTCGGTGACACCTCAGCTTGAAACGGTTTCGAATGCAGCATATGGAGAGCAAAACGTCCAGGCTGTTCTGGTCGGCAGCACCCATCAATACAACCGTGTTCAGCATGCTGCCCTGGCAGAAGGACGCTTTTTTACAGAGGAAGAACAGCAGTCGAAAGAAAACGTGATTGTGCTTGGCAGCAATATTCACGACGCGCTGCTCGGAAAAACAGCAGAGCCCCGGTCAGGAAGCATAGGCACCCCGGCTCCTGAAGAAAAAACATGGTGGCAGCGCGCCCTCGATTCATTCATGGCAGGTACAGTTGTGTCTGCCGAAGGAACCACGCTGGTTGGCCAAAAGCTCACCATTGGCGAAAAGGAATACACCGTCATTGGTGTACTCAAACCGAATGCCACACTTGGATCGAGCACGGATAACAACGTCATTATGCCGATTGAAACAGCACTCGCCAACACAGATATGAAGTTCTTAAACAAAATGATCGTCGAAGCAAACAGCACCGATGTAATCGATGAAGTAGATGGGGCTGTGTTCTCCGCGATCAAACAAAATCATAAAGAGATCGATTTTAGTGTCGTCAAGCAGGACCAAATGCTCGGAGCTATCGATAATGTAACCGTAATTTTACAAGTCATGCTGCTCGGTATTACCGCTGTTGCACTGTTTATTAGCGGTACAGGTATTATGAATGTGATGGTTATGTCCGTGAGGGAACGTACCCGGGAGATTGGCATCCGCAAAGCGATCGGCGCCACCACCTTTGAAATTATGGCCCAGTTTTTCTTTGAAACCCTCCTTCTTTGTATGATCGGCGGATTGTTCGGCATTGGCCTCGGCTATGCATTTATTGAACTATGGAATCATTATATTGAGGCGTTTACGCTGGCTCTTCCCCTCTGGGCTATCCAGCTCGCTCTCGGCTCTACAATTGTCATTGGCGGCTTGTTCGGCATCTATCCAGCGCTTAAAGCTGCACGAATGAGGCCAAGCCATGCGCTTCGGTTTGAATAACGAAAAAACGGGCTTATCCAGTTGGATAAGCCCGTTTTTTTAATGATAAGCCGCTTCCTGGGCCGGAATTGTTACATTTGGGCCGGAATCTGCTTCGCCTGGGCCGGAAAAAGTATTTTCCGGCCTAAACGCCCGATATACCGGCCCAAAATAAAAGATTCCGGCCCAGCACAACGTTAATTTGTTTTTTCTAATCCCCGGTTCAAAAAGATACTAAAATCAGCGCGCTTGATCGGTTCACCCGGCCGGAACGTGCCATCCGGGAATCCCTGCGTAATGCCGGATGCAGCCAGTGCATTTACGGAGTTGTACGCAAACGTGCCGGCATTATTGTCCGGGAAATAATTCCGGTCTGCTTCTGAAAGCTTAAGCGCCCGCGCTAAAACCGCAGCCATTTCGGCCCGTGTCAGCTTTGCCTGTGCGTCAAACGTGCCGTCTGTCCGGCCAAACATAATGCCGGCCTGTGTGACAGCAGCAATACTTCCATAAAACGCATACGTCTTTGGCACATCAGAAAAGCCTGGATCTTTCACACTATCTGTCGGCAGCTTCATCGCACGCTGCAGCATAATCGCCGCCTGTACGCGCGTTAAGGTTTCCTGCGGTTCAAACGTGCCGTTCGGAAAGCCGCTGATCACGGCCCGGTCTACAAGTGACGCAATATCACTTTCAGCCCGGAAGTCCACCGGCACATCGCGGAATAATTCTTCTTTGTACGAAGTGCCATAGACTGCTTTTAGTGCATCTACGTAAACGCCCGGCTTTGAGGAGGAAAGAGCGGACATCTTCGTCCAGCCTGCCTGCACCGGTACGCGCACATTCTTCCAGCCGTTCCATGTTACGCTTCCGAAAGACGCTTGATGAGCGGTTCCTTTTGCATCAAGGAACGTGCCGGTCACTTCCGCCCCGTCCGCCTGTCCGTATACACGCAGGCTGACAAACGACGGGCTGCCGGACAGTGCGATCGGCTGAACCGGCCGAACAGTGCCATCTACTTTCAGAGAGCGGCTGCCGTCATAATAAAACGTACTGACAGATGGAACCGACCAGCTGGCGCCTTCAAATGAATCTAACAAACTCGCTTTACTTTCCGGCGCCGCTTTAACGGTGACCGGCAGCTTCACTTCGGCCGTTCCTTTTTTGACTGATATAAAGCCTGAACCTGATTTAACAGCGGTAAAGGTTGTGCCAGATACCGTTCCAAGATCAGATGTAACCGCGACATTCTCTATCTTAACTGGATTGCCGTATTCATCCATGATCGACTCAATCTTCACATCAACCGATTCTCCAATGGCCAGCGGTGCGCCCGATGACAGGCTGGCGTTGATGGTTGTTGGTACACCCTTTGGCGCAGTCGTAATCGCCATTAAAAAGGTGGATACCGGCCGCTCTCCCCACGGGTCAGACGGCTTATTTTGAATCGTTGCTGTAAAATCACCCGGCTCGCGCGCCAGCATCGTGGTAGAGCCGCCGCCGTCCATATTAAGCGCCCGATCATAGCCGAGTGACTGAATGTACGACGCAAATTCTGATAAACTCATACCGGTGCTGTAGCCCGGCTGGCGTCCATCGACGGTAATAAACGCTACTTTTTCGCCTGTTTGGTCAATCGCTACAGCCGTACGCGGCGCCCTTTCGCGTGCTTTCGGGCTGTTTGGGTTCATCGTCAGCGCCACTTTCCCGTCTTTCACGAGTAACGGCCCGCTGCCGATCATAAAATCGGCTCCCTGCCATTTTTCATCTACATCGACCGATACAGATACGGTATCACCGATTTTCATGCTGCGGAGTGCTTCTGTTTCGGTTCCATGCGCGGACAGGACAAAGCCGTCCTTCGGAATCACCGCTCCTGCCGTTTGACCATATGGACGAAAGCCCGTCACTTTCCCCGTTAACGTGCCGCCAAACTGAAGCGACGGGTCACCGGCCCCGGATACAATCACTTCATAGCCGTACGGGTTCGTCGTCGTTACACCGGATGAAAAGTTAGGTGTATACACCATCGTCGTATTTGGATAGCGCTGGCCGTTATGGCCTGCCATCGTTCCGGTGCTGCCATTGTGCGTGTATGTAAAGGTTGTTGAATACTCGTCAATCTCGCCTTTTCCTTCTTTGTTGATGCCAAAAGCGATTTTCTCGCTGACAAACTCATCCTTGCTCGTTTCGATCATGCCGCTGTTCACCAGGTAATTGTCGATTGCGACAAAGTAAAGCGGCATCGGCTCCCGGTTAAAAAACGAACCGTTAATCGCCCCGATCACTTCATGCCCTTCCCCGCTTGCTGCCAGCGCCTGCTTAGACGTCTGCACCAGCTTATTAAGCGGATTTGGCACCCCCGCCTGAACTTTTGTGTACGGGTCTGTCGTATCGATTTCCATTACGCGGACCGACTGGGGGGCGGTTCCTTCCTCTACGATTTCGGTATACGTTACCCCATTCGAAACATCAAATTCATCTGTAACTGCCGCCTGCGCCCACGTCGGAAACAGCAGCATCAGTGCGAGCAGCCCTGCCCTTACCCTTTTCATGGAAAACCTCCCTGCTTTTTGAAACTAGTATAGCATAAGCAGATTGAGAGAATAGCAGTCTTCCAGAAGAGAATTAAAAAAGGAGAAAAAAGAAAGAAAGTATTGCTTAAGCAGGAAAATTAAACTATTCTTTTAAAGGCATGTCTCAATTTCAAGGTAAAATACAGGTCATTTTACCTATATATATACATTTTCAGAAAGAAGGTTATCTGCTTGTCTGTACAAAGAAAGATGATTAGTTTGCTTGTTGTGCTGATTGTTTTACTTCTCACATGCTCCAGTTTTCTGCAATGGATCGAGTCCCGGTCCTTGAAAAGGGAAATGGATGCCGCTTCTGCACACATGAATGAGAACTCCCAAAAAAGTGTCCAGGAAGAACTGACCGAATTAACGGCCAATATGTCAAATCACCTCGTTTCGCTTGAAGAACAGGTGGATAAAACGATGTTAAATGCGGCCTATACCCTTCAGCAGATGGATACTGCACGCCAGCTGACAAACGCGGATCTTGAAGCAATAGCCAAACAAACCGGCATGACGGATCTTTACCTGACGAACCGGCAGGGCGTGTTTACGCAATCTACGGAGGAAGCTTCACTCGGGCTGAATTTATTTTCGTTTAACGAAGCGTACCGCTCGGTTCTCGACGGAAAAACGCCGGTTATTGCGGAGCCGCTTATTTTAAAGCAAGAAACAATGGAAATCTTTAAGTTTATGATTGTTCCAAGAGCGGATGGACGCGGCGTACTCGAAGCCGCGATGAATGCCGATATTTTTGATTCATCCTTAAAAACCTATATTCACAAGGGAAATGGAATAAAAGGCATTTACCTGCTCAGTCCGGACGGGCTTGTTTTAACAGGAAATACGGCAGAGGGTGAAAAACCGCTTTGGAAACAAGGAGACATCATCCAAAACGACAATATTGGAGCCGTGCTGAAAAGTGGAAAGCCGCAGATGCATGTGAACCAGCAAAGGGCGGATATTTTTTATCCTGTGATGAAAAATGGAAAAGCCGTTTACGTGCTGTCTGCACAAATCGATACCGTTCCTTATTTCGCCAATGCTTCTATAGCCCAAAAAACGCTCAGTGAAGTAGAGCAGTCGCTGAGGGATAATATTGTTCAATCGATCGTCAGCACTCTTTTAGTTGCTTCACTGTTTTCTGCCGTTTTCATCTGGATCGTGAGATGGACATTAAAGCCGCTCCGCGATATGGCGGATCAATCTGAAAGAATGGCCGCAGGAGATTTACGGATAGAAGGCACGGTTCTTCACAGTGAGGATGAAATCGGGCGCCTGTCCGCTTCATTCAGCAAAATGACCGGGCAGCTGCGCCATGTGATTACCCAGATCTCTACGCATACCGAGCAAGTAGCCGCTTCCTCCGAGGAGCTGACGGCCAATGCCGAGGAAATGAGCAGCGCATCTGAACAAATTTTCTCCACGGTTGCGAGTGTCGCAGCAGCTGCCGATGAACAGCGGCAAAGCGTTGAGGATATGGCGCGGATGGTTGAAGGCATGTCAGCCGGCGTCGGGCAAATCGCCGAGCGCTCTGAGCAGATGATGCTCAGTGCCGGCGAGTCCCTTTCAAAGTCACAGGAAGGAAGCACGTCGATTCAAACAGCTGTGACCCAGATGCATACGATCCAGGAAACCGTGCATGAAACAGCTTCGGTGATTGAAGAGCTCGGCAGGCGTTCCCAGGAAATCGGTACATTCACAGAAGTTATTACGACGATTGCCGGCCAGACGAACATGCTGGCACTGAATGCGGCGATTGAAGCAGCCCGGGCCGGCGAGCACGGCAAAGGCTTCGCGGTCGTCGCCGAAGAAGTGCGGACGTTAGCCGAGCAGTCATCCGAATCGGCTGCCCGGATCAATGGGCTGATTGCCGCTGTCCAGTCTGAGATCACCCGCTCGGTTCAATCGATGAAACGAGTGATCGGCGAAGTCGCGGCAGGAATCGAATCGGTTCATCATTCCGGTGAGTCGTTCCAAAGCATTCACGGAGCGGCCCGGGAAGTATCGGACCATATCGAAGCGGTCTCTGCCTCTGTGAAACAGCTTCAGTCGGGCACCGAGCAGGTCCAGGAGGTAATCCGCCTCGTAACCTCTCATTCACATGAAACGGCCGCCAGCACCCAGCAGGTCTCCTCTTCAACCGAAGACCAAATGGCTGCGATGCAGGAGATTTCATCGTCTTCCGCATCGCTTGCTTCCATGGCCGAAGAGCTGCAGGCTTTAACAAGTACCTTTAAAATATAAAAAAACCGCCCTGCATGCCGGGGCGGTTTTCTTGTTTTTGTGACCATTTTACGTTTTCGAGGCTAACTGCCATGAACGCCTGCTGGTCAGCTGATTCTCTTTCTTGGACGGCTTCCGACTTTCACATAGTAGCTTCCATCATCCAGCGTTTTAAAGAATTTGATGCCTACCCATTTTAGCGGCGTCCAGATCTCCTTCATACTGTATAACGGCATAATAGATGCCCTCCCTTATATGAGTGTTTGAGATCGTATTCGACAACTGGCTGGCATAGATCCCCTTTAGCCCCTATAGTTTTGCGTCATCGCTTTTCAACGATTTTGCCTTTTCGCACAATGTTCGTAGTGTCTTTATTATAAAGAAAAAACCGCTAGAAATATAGGCATATTCGCTCGACAAATTCCTACAAAACGCGTCGTTAAAGGTTTTTTCGTGTCCTCCTCAAAAGTACACTTTCGACCTATATCGCTAAAAAATGTTTATATTTTGAATGATATTTATTTAATATAATGTAGTTTTCTGCCACTCTAAAATCAATACACTACATACACAGTACATACAGGATTTCACAGGAAAAGAACTTCCAGTGCCCGTTCCCAGGATAAAAGAAAAAATATACATAACAAAGATCCATATCCAAAAAGGAAATAATAAACAGTTCTTTTTTTGGAAAAGAAGGGTTTATTGGTAGGTATTTTGCCTTACAAATGAATGGTTCTGTCCGTTTATAAAAAACAATCCCGCACTATTTATATAGAACTGATTCATTCACAGTGCTTATATGGCAGTTTCCATTCCACCTGATCCCCGACACGAAAAAGCCGCTCTTTTTAAAGGCGGCTTTTTCTTACTTTACTCCATATTCATAAATATACAAGCCTCGTCCCAGCCTCACAACGCGGTCATACTCGGGCTCTAATGCTTTCATAAAGGAGCTCATGTTTGAAATGCGCTTGCTGGTAGCCAGCTCGACAAACTCCTGAATTTCCACTGCACGAACCGGTTCCTTCCGTTCTTTTAAATAAGCAACGGCCACCTCTCGCAGCTCGTGTACATTTTCTCTCGGGCGGCGGCTTACTGCATGCTCCTTCTCTCTGCCTTCACTGTTTTCCAGCTCTTGCAGCCTTTTTAAAAGTGCGTCCCGCTCTTCCTGCAGTGCATCCAGCATCTGTGCTTCCGCTTGATCAATTTGGCTTAGTCTTGTTTTAATTGCTTGTTGTTCCGTAAATCTTCCGCTCAAAATGGATCCCGTTCCCTCCTAGGAAATAATAGATGATCTTTTTGAATATTTCATATCATTCCATATTATACTATAAAAGGGTGACTTTTGGTCTGATTAAGTTACTAAAAAATAATAAATTTCTTTTTGTTGTTCCACAACGATAAAGACCCATTTTGCGCGCTTTTTCTTCATTGAAAAACATTACTTGACTTGGCCCTGCACGCGCGACAGCACTGTTTCCTCGTATACATACATTCCGCGTCCAAGCTTGCGGACCTCTTGGTGTTTTGGCATCAGCGTATTCATAAAGGCGCTCATATTGCCAATATGGTGGCCGGTCTGGTCTTCCACAAACTGCTGAATCGCAAAGCCGCGGACAGGCCGCTTCTCCTCTTTTAAATACGCCACAATCACTTCCTGCAAATAGTCTACATACGCTGACCGCCGCCGTTCCTTTACACTGCCGGCTCTCTTTTTGGCATTCGGCAGCCCAATCATCGCCAGTCTGAGTTCCAATTGCTTTCGTTCCTGATCGAAATGCCGTTTAATTTCTCTTTCTGTCTGGTCAATTTGCTGAAGCCGACTTTGAATCGCTTCCCGTTCTCCAAACGCTGCTTTCACCATTGCATCTACCCTTCTCTCGAATCAAAAATATATTTCTATTAGACGTTTAAAAGTATACAAACCTATGATTCTTTTTACCCAAATACGCATTTCAAATATGCCAAAAATAGTTACACTCCGCACTGCGATAAGCACAATGGTTTAACACCTGATTTCTTCCCTTTTATCTGCCGGCACACCCACCTTTCCGCTTTTTGTTCTGTCACTTACCTTTATTATATGACATTGTTCTTTATAAAGAACGAGTTAAGCAGAAAAATGAAACAGATTGCTTTTTAAAGAGAAGGAGCCCTAAAGTTAAGTTACCAAAACCACTTTTATAAATCCAAAACCTGTCTATAGCTTCTAATAATATGTGCAGGCATGCTAGATTCATTAGTTTGATACTGAGATATCTTATAAGTCTATTATCCTATAAAAACCAGAAAATGCCACCTTTTTCTATCGACAAATTGTGACAGTTTTGCCGTACAAGAAGGCTACGAGGAAAACCAGGCATAGTCAAGCTCCCTCCTTTTATCTTTACACAAACTTAGAAATCAACAAACAGCGTCCAAGGAACCACAATCAACGATTCCTTGGGGTTCTTGAACGCTTTGATTTAAGTGTACCCAGCTGCTTTCTCCATTCACTCAAATGGGGAAGCTATTGAGCCATATACTCTACCAGCTTTTCCGCCCATAGTAAGTACCCCTCATCATTGGGGTAGGTACCCTCTATTAAGATTGTAGGCAGCTTTGTATTCTCAGCAGCAAGACGAGCCTCCATGTCATTATGAATATTGGCGTACACCCAGCTCTTTTCTTTAGTGAGTTGAGTTATTGCTCGAATGTAGTCGTTGTACGTATAGCCAATGTTATTTTGGGTTCTTTCTTCCGACACCAGTGAAACGGGATTAGACGAGGTTAAAAGGATTTTCGCTTCAGGTACATGTTGTTGTATAGACTGAACAATCGCCTCTATGTCCTTTTTTGTTTCGTCCATCGGTACGTGCTGGTCATAATTATGAAACAGGGCGGTTTCAAAAATAACCAGGTCGGGCTTATCACGTATGACACTTTTTACTTTAGCCTCTTTCACTAATCTGGCTGTAGAGTATTCGGGAAATCCGTGAATATGTACGTGTACGTGTTGAAAGTCGTTCCCTAAAGCCTGAATCTCGGCTTCGAGCCGGCTTCCCAGCGCATAATTCGGGCCGCTCGCTCCAATTCCAGCGGTTCCACTGCTGCCAAACAGGGAGATCCTTACTTGCTCTTGTGTGAGGGACTTATAATACAGGTAATCAACAAGAGATTGATCAGGATTCCGTTCGGGGTTCAAAGAGTCCAGCAGCGCTTGCCGATCTTCTTTCTGTTTGAAGGTCTCATAAGCTGTCTGTCCCTGCGCTTTGATCTTCTCATCGTAATGCAGCTTCCCTGCAAACAAAATGGAAATGGTTGAAACGATAGCTAGGATAAACAGAAAGTTTTTCGGCATTTTCTTCTCCTTTACCAATAATGGTTTACAATTCCATTATAAAACTTCCCTTTCGGGTGCGTAAGCTTATTCGTTCGACAAATTCCATTTATTTTCCTAATCCACTTACTTCAATGCAGCTTCAATCGCTGCAATCTCTTCAGCACTAAAGCGGGAGTAGGCGATTTGCAGAGCCATTTGCTGCTGCTCTGCCGTCAGCCCATTTGCCGATACCTTATTGTAAAGGACGATTTCTTCTTTGGAAAAACGGCTCAATACAAACTGCATCGCTTCTTCTCTTGAGCTAAAGCGCAGGCCGCCTGTTCCAGAATCGGTTGAACCTGTTTCCGCTTTTGGAGCTGGTGCTTGTTCCGAATATGCTTCCTTTTCCGCCTCTTTTAATAGCTCATTTGCTTCAGCGGGAATTTCGGTTACTTGAGAGGTTGGTTGTTCTGCTGGTTCTATCGCTGTTTCTTTAGGTGTTTCTTTAGGTGTTTCTTCAGTTGTCGCTTCTTTGCTTTCAGCTTCTTTTTCGGCCACATGCTCTTTGACAGAGTCAATTTGTTCAACAACTGGCTTGTTTTTTTCAACAGCTGGCTCCGCTTGCTCTTGTTCTTGTTTACCTGGCGACCAGATAGCTGCCACAGCCATTATGACAATGGCGCTGCTTACGGCGATCATCCACTTTTTCTTCATCTCCGCCCCTCCTATAGATCAATAAATTTGTAAAGGCCAAGTATGTATGCAAGCAGTTTAATATACTCCTTAGCTGTAAACAGAATATTTGTTTTATCAAGATACCATGATTTATCACTGCGCAATGATGCAACATAGGTCAGTTCAATGTCAGTGTCCCGGTATGTCCGTTCATAAATAAGCTTAACTCTTCCCATATGATAATCAGATGAGACAACTACAGCAGAATCAAATCCTTGTTCTTCCATAAGTTTTTTTGTATAAACTGCATTTGTGTATGTACTGGTTGCCTCTTCCTCCAGAATAATATCTGGTTCTGGTACTCCGAGCGCTGTCGCTTCCTCTAAGGTTGTTCCTGCTTCAATAGAATTTGACAGCATTACCTTCTCTGCATAACCTTTGTGGTATAAGTCTGCTGCTTTTTCAAGGCGGCCTGCATCTCCGCTCAATGCCATAATGACATCCGCTTGTTTCGGCTCTTCATCCACAATAAGCAGCCATCTGGCGAATAAAAAGACGATTAAAAATCCAATCACCACAAGAAGTCCATATTTTTCTTTTTTCCTCATCATACCGCCCTTCCTTTTATGTATTCACTGTATTAAAGAGAAAAAATTCCAAATAAAATAACCTAGCCTTTTTAAGACTAGGTCCGGTATCTGTTCTTACTTAAATCATTTATTTATCTTATAAAACCATGCTAAAGATCTTGAGCCAGCCAAAAATCGAAATCCAAAGCGGTAGACTCAGCACACATGCCCAGGCTATTCCAACACGAATATCTCCTTCATGAGAAATATCATTCATAGGGATCACCTCTTCAAGCAAATTCCCTCAAAGGAAGGTTGACCTATTATAACACACAATATTCTTTATAACGAACAAAAAGGCATAACAAAAAGCAATCGACGCTTCTTTTAAGAAGATCCGATTTCTATTCGTTCATTTTGCACCACAACTGTCCCTGATTTCAAATAAGCTTCTGTTCCAATGTACGCATCGCCCCCGACCACACAGCCACTAGAAAAATAGGTATAATCGTCAACGGTACGCTCAATAAATAATCAAACCCGTATTGACAATTGCGTGCCTGCCGACAACCATATTTCAACAACGATTTACTTTTGGCTCTCCCGCTACTTTGGTGAAGTGATATATATGAAGTTGTAAAGCAATTTTCATTTTTTAAAATTTAAGAGAAGGAGAAAAGAACTTTCTGACGGATCAAATCGAAATTTGTACAGCCATATATTTGCCGCTTGATCAGCTTAATCCGTGTGACCTATACTTCTACGGATCCGTTGCTCCGTTTTGAAAGATAGGCGTTCTGCACAGCCGTCCAATCTGATATTAAATAAGTATTGGACTGTTGAAATTCTAGAATTGAATTATTCGATGCCTCTTTCATCCATCCCTCAAGGGATTACAGGGATTACAGGTATTTCCAACCTTTCATCACCTGCTGGAAGTCAAGCAGAAGCGACCCAATTTTCTTTGGAAACCGATAGAAGTGTGAAGTCTGTCTAGAATAAAGCTGACACTGTTCAGGATGGCGCTCTTTAAAGATTTTTTGTTTACAGGAAGGCTGGTCACAAAAGAACTTCCGGCTTCTTAAAACACGCCTACTGTTTTTGAAAACAAAAGTTGGTCCAGTATTTTGCGCCAGTATCAGCTGTGACAACAATTTGATGGAGTGCCTGCTAGAAACAGTCGATTCAAGATATAAATGAACAGAATCAGGTAATTGCAGAAAACCAAGTAAGTACCAGTTAGGGTAGAAGGAATGAATATTCACCGTATTTACATCCAATCACAGGTTTTACTCTTTCTATTCCCTAAATTTCTTTTCACCAAAATAGCAGGAGAGCCGAAAATAAACCGGCATTGACATACAGGAAGGAATAGTCTAAAAGGATTATGTCAAGAAATGCATACTCCTTTTTATAGTGGATGTTTATTTACTAAAATTGATTGAATAAAGACAAATAAACCCGCCAAGCCACTTAATCAGATTCAGCTAAATCCTTATAATTCTTTTCGAACCTCCAAGCATCACGGCACATGGCTATAATATCACGTTTAGCTGTCCAACCTAGTTCTCTTTTAGCTTTTGAAGCATCCGCATAGCATGAAGCAATATCTCCAGGTCTTCGCTCTACTATTTCATAAGGGACTTCAATACCATTAGCTTCTTCAAATGCTTTTACTAACTCTAGCACGCTGGTACCTTGACCCGTTCCTAAATTATAAATATGAGCACCTTCTTTAAGATTATCTAATGCTGCAACATGTCCTTCTGCTAGATCTAAGATATGTATATAATCTCTTACACCAGTGCCATCTATCATTGGATAATAATTCCTAAATATACTAAGTTTATCCAGTTTTCCTTTGGCAACCTGAGTAACATAAGGCATTAGGTTATTGGGAATGCCATTAGGTACTTCACCAATTAGTCCACTTTCATGGGCACCTACTGGATTAAAATATCGAAGAAGGGCAACTGAAAACTCTTGATTTTCTTTAGCTGTATCCGTTAGAATCCTCTCACTCATAGCTTTTGTTTCACCGTAAGGATTTGTAGTAGGTAAAAGGTCCATTGTTTCTACAAAAGGTCCATTTATGTCTCCATATACTGTTGCAGATGAACTAAAGACAAATCGTTTCACACCATGTTCTTGGCAGGCCTTAGCAAGGACAATAGTGCTGACAATATTGTTATAATAATACTCTAATGGTATTTCTACTGATTCTCCAACAGCCTTAAGACCCGCCAAATGAATCACACCATCAACTTTAAAATTGTTAAAAATAACATTATTATATAATATATTAAAAATAAGATCTAATTTTCTTAAGTGGTAACCGCAAGAAATCACTAAATACTACGTCACATTGTTCCATAGAAGTCTTACTCCACTTCCAAAAATTATAGGAAAGTTGGATGATAACATTACATAGTAATACATAAGTTATATTAGGAATAAAATTTAGTATTGCTATTTGTAGAGATATTATGATTGTACTTGATATAATAAGGGCTTTTACATAACTTTGATCATTTGATAAAGAAATTACATTAGTACTCTTTTGAATTGACTGCAATATAAATCCTTGTAAAAGCATAATTATTAGAGGAATACTCGGTAAAACATTTGTATTTGAGTTGAAAACTTTTAATATTTCTTCCCCAAATAATATTAAAATTAATGCTCCGATAGCAAACAACATTGTAAAAATAGAAGTAGATATAGAGAAAGTTTCTTTTAATTTTTCTCTACTATTCCTTACCATAAGGTTACCCATTTTCATTAAGTATGTGTTAAATGTTACACTTGACAAAGCACCTATTACACTAACAAGTTGCCACGATAAACCATATGTTCCAACAACTTTAAGCGATAAATATATAGGAGCTATCAATAAGATTAATTGATTCTGAATAAAGTTACTTATTAATACTCCACCAATACCTCTACTTTTCCTAGAAATTACCTCAAAAGTCTTTTTAAATTGATTATCAAAAGTACTTTTTGCTTTTTCATAATCAACTTCTTTAACTTTTCTAATAATATTTGTAACTTTTAAATATTGAACTGCTAATAGGATTGCCGTAGCTAAATAGGCTATTGAAAGTCCAATTAGTTTAAACCCGAGTTGCAGTAAGGCAATTTTAATAATAATACCAAGAGTAGTATTAATAATTGTTATTAACTGTAATTCTTTAATCTTCCCTAGTCCCTTAATTATGGCTGCTTCAGATAAAACAAGCATGTTAATGTAAACACTTATTGAAAAAATAACCCAAGCAATAAATACTTCACTCATGTTTATACTACTTTTGGTTATATATAAAATGTAGAATGTCATAGCTATTAGGACAATTACAACATACTTACCAATCTTTGAATATATTTTTTTAGAGGCTATCATTATTTGATATAGAAAGAAATAATTAGGCTCATTTGAGCCCTTAGTACGTAGTTTCTTCTCAATATCAGTTTCTTTAGCTCCAGAATAAGCGTACATAGTATATCTTGATATTACTACACCATATCCCATATCAAATAATATTACAAAAGCATTCAATGCTAAAAATATATTCCAAATTGCGTATTCACTAGTTGTTAATGATGAGAGTATAAAGGGTAATACAATTATTGACGAGAAAAACTTTAAAAAATATCCTACATAACTTATTAATACATCTCTTCTTCCTATGGTAAATATATTATTCACCTACTTTCTACTTTATCTTTCTTAACAAACTCTTTACCACCGTATCTTTTCCAATCTATGGATCTGTAGAATTTTTTTTGACTTAATAATTCATTGAAAACGTATTCATCTCTATATTTAAGCACTTTAGCTGGATTGCCGGCAACAATAGCATACTCCGGAATGTCTTTTGTTACAACACTCCCCCCACCGATAACTGCACCTTTTCCTATCCTTACTCCGGGTAATACTAACACAGAATCTCCAATCCATACTCCTTCCTCAATTACAATATCCTGAACAAGGTTGAGATTGTCGAAAGGAATAGATTTCATGTTTTTAGAGTCATAATTATGATTAGATGTTATTAATTTACATCTAGGTGCTATAATGCTACCATCACCTATAATTATTCTTGAATTACTTGTTGCATACATTACAAGATCAGAGCCTAATGAGACATAATCACCTAAATAAATATTTTCAGGTCTAGAAATGTTCTTCATTGTTGTTTGTAATATCACATTTTTACCAACTGACCCATACTTTTTTTTATTTTTTTCCATTTTTTTATGTTGGAGATATCCCTTTATAGTTTTTAGTAACATAATCATTGATTAACTCTCCTTCCTCTTATGGGAATAATTCTCTATTTAAAACCATATGTCACAAAATTTTAATAAAACCTGGCAGTATGGAATGTATAAAAAATATGATATAATCATAAAAATTTTAAATAGAAAATACCTGGGATTAGACAATATTCTTAAATTTTAAAAATTCTATAATATCCTAATACTAGCACATTTATTTTACTTTAATTAAAATGTTATTTTTTGTAAAAAATAAAGGTAATCCGAGTATCCACCATGTATCGAACGCATTTATATTATTATGAGTAGAAATAAAAATAATTACGGTAAAAATTAGAGCTAAACACATTTTCCTTACATTAACTTGATTTATTCGTATGGTAATTTTGATTAACTCTTTAACATAAAACATAAATAATAGAAAGCCTATCCCCCCAGTTTCTGTGAGAATCCTAATAAAATCATTATGGGTTACTAAGTAGTCATATTGAAAAAAAGCACTTAAAAATGAGTAATCCACATAATTATATTTATTATCCATAAAGTAATTAGGAAAATTGTTATAACCTACTCCTATAAATGGATTATCTAAAAATCCATCTATAGCTATTGACCAAATACCTATTCTCTGTGCATTACTATCACTTAAATATTCCGCAACTTGATGTAATAAATAACCTTTTGTCAAGAAAAAGAAAATTATAACACCTATTACTCCAATAGGTATTAATTTAAATAATTTCTTTATATCTATTTTTAATCCTATTAAAATTGCAGTAATAAAAGCAATAATTACAGAATCAGAGCCAGTCGCTAAGATTCCTAATGTGAATATGACTAATACAAAAAGGGTCTTATAATTATATAAAGTACTTTTAAATAAATATAAGTAAACAATTGAAGAAAAAACCAAGTAAAACCCTAAATAGTTTGAGTTAGAAAATACAACCTCAGTTCTTTCATTCAAAATTATAAATTCTAAACAGGATAAAACAGATAATAATATTCCATTAATTATAATCGAAGCAAAGCAGCTTTTTATATTTTCCGAGTTAACATTGCTTCTTACTAAAACTAGAACTATTAATATATATATATAATTAATAATTCCACTAAAAAATGAATTATTATAACTTGCATTAATTCCTGAGATAATAATAACAATCAAAAAGATAAATTCGTATTTATTGATTAATAGATGCTTTTTTTTATTAAGAAAAATAATAATAAGTTTAATAAAACCTATAATTGCAATAACTTGTAATAAAGGTCTGTAAAAAGGCAATGAGAAGTTAGAAGACATGTATGGGGCTACAGCAATAAACACAAATGTGAAAAATTCCAAGTTTTTAGTATAAACTTTGTTTTTCATATAGTAAATTATGAAAAAAATCACCATTACTATAGGTAATATCATCTTTATTAGTATCAACATTTCACACCTGCCAATTTCTTTTTAAATTAATGCTACTCTACTTTCAGCCAGGTTAAATAACTATTATTCCCCATAAGTTTTTTATTAACTTTTGGATTTGAGTCAATAATTTGGACACAGAAAAGTTAAGTCTTAAGCGGTTCTTCTAATCTGATCCTCTATGGCTTGAGGTGTCTGATAGCCGATGCTGTTATGGATTCTTTTTCGGTTATACCAGCCTTCTATAAACTGAAACATGGCCAGCTTCGCTGCCCGATAGTCTGTATACTGTGTATGATAAACTTCTTCTTTCTTTAATATGGCGTGAAACGACTCTATACAGGCATTGTCATAAGGATACCCTTTCTGGCTGAAAGATTACTTGATTCCGTATTTTTGAACATGCCGAGTAAACTCACTGCTGGTGTATTGTGAGGCAAGATCAGTATGAAGAATTAAGCCCCTTTGGGGCTTTTGAGAAAAACAGGCGTTTTGAAGCGCTTCGATTACCAATTCCGATGTCATAAAACGAGAAAAAGAATAGCCAATGATTTTTTTCGAATGCAGATCCAATACCGAGGCCAGATAGCACCAGCCGTCTCTTACCGTAGGAATATACGTAATATCCGCCACCCATTTCTCATTGATCGTGCAGGTAGAAAAGTCTTGTTTTAAAAGATTATCCAGCTGCACGACCTTTTCTATTGAGAGAGAAGGACGGTATTTTTTCTGGTAATCAAACGGATGCCAGCCTTTCTCATTAAGCGCTGGACACGCTTTAGACTTAGACAAAACCCCCTGTTTAATAAGGTTTTATGAATTTTCGGAGCGCTATAACGTGCCTTGCTTTCTAGATAATCCGTTGGATTTCCTTTGTCAGTTCCTGGTTTTCCAGTTCACGCTTTGACGTTGTTTTTTCAAGGGAATCATAGTAGCTGCTTCTTGGCACGGCCAGCACTTTGCACATTTTCTGGACGGGGTATTGATCTTTGTGTTCCTCTATAAAATCATTACTTCTGATACGCCATATTCGCTGCTTAATTCTTTAACTGGGCTGCCGGAATGATACAAATCCACAATCGTTTTCTTAAAGTCTTCGTTATATTTTTTGCCTGCAGGTTTACGTTCCAATTCGGACACATCCTCTCAAAAATAATTGTAAGAACTTAATTAAACTGTATCCATGAAACTATACTAACTCCACGTTTACCAATTAGCACATTGAATTATTTAAAATAAGAAGTATTTTCTTGCTATTAGTAGAGTAAATTTACCTTAAAGGTGCACCTAATTCTGACCGTACTGTTGGAATTTTTTCAAAATTTATAAATGATTATTATCCGTTACTTTAAGAAAGAGATTCATAATATAGCGTCTCCACCCTTTTAACTTCTTCTGTTACAGAAAATCCAGCATTTTTTACAATTTGACTGTCAAAAATCCTATCTTCGACTTTATTAAAATTATTGATTATTTGGTTTGCCCAATAATCTGGAGAATGGGTTAAGGACAATTGAACACAACTATTTGTAAGAACTACCTCATCTGTAATTGTATCTGAAATCACAGATGGCAATCCTGATGTTTGTGCCTCTAAAACAGCATTTGGAAAGCCCTCATAAAAAGAAGGAAATAAAAAGCAATCCATCGCCGAGAGCAAATCATGAACATCAGTTCTTCTTCCTAGAAAAAGTACTTTTTCTTGCAATCCCATTTGGTTCACCATTTCTTGAATCTTTTCTTTTAAGAAACCTGTTCCGACTAATAATAATACCGATTCTGGTTTTTTTTGAACTAACTTATGGAATATCTTAATTATAAATTTATGGTTCTTAGCATATAAAAACGCGCCAACATTCCCCACTACTAATTTATCTTCAACTTTCAATTCTTTACGTACTATTTCACGTTTTTCTTTATTAAATTTAAATTTCTCTATATCAATCCCATTATTTAAAGTTTGAAATTCGGAGTTTTTACCGAATAACCATCTTCCGGCTAACTCTGAAACTGCCACCTTTTTAACTTGGTTCTTAGGCAATCTGAAAGAATTAATATAATGAAATGTATTTGTTATAACAGAATTGGAGGCACCAGCACTTCTACTATGCAAAATTACCTTACAATCATTTCTTAATCCTAATTTTATCGGTTCTATATAACTTAAAGTATTTAGATGACAGTGAAGTATATCAAACGTTTCGCTTTTAAATAAATTTTCTAAATCTTTTTTATTCTGCATTATTGATTGATGTCGCGGTGTAATCTTATAAAAGTTACTACCCAGCTTAGAAAACTCATCATAATAACTTGGTGTTTCAATATTGGTATCTATAAAATCAAAATGAAATTTAGACCTATCAACATGCGTCCATATTTTGTGCAGATATGTTTCAATCCCTCCCCTATTGGAGCTAAGACCATAATGTAGTATTTTAATCATAATTCATCACCTACAAAATCTTTTTACTATATAATCAGTACAATTTAAATCATAAAACCACTTTCATGCAAAATAATTTTAATACAAATTCTAAATACATTAACTAGTCACTAATATTATTAAAATATATAACATTTATTTCATATTTATTAATTCTGACCTATATTTTTCAAAGACGACATTCCATTCATACTTAGTAGTTGCATTTTCATATCCATTATTTGCAATGTCTTTCCTAAGTTGAGGATTACTAATTAATTCTTCTATTGCTTCTATTAATGATTCTATTTTACCTGGTTCAATAAGCAATCCATTAATTTTATTGTTAATAATCCCGGAGATAGCACCAACATCACTTACAATAACAGGTAATCTTAATGCCATTGCTTCTAGTATAGTTCTTGGCATGCCTTCACTTATGGAGGGTTGGATATATATATCTGATTGATTTAGAATGGGAACAAACTTTTCTTGTGGGACCCATGTTACAAAGTTGATATTTTTATGGTCTTTAACTAATTTTTTATATTCATCCAAAAGCGGACCTCCACCAATTAATGTTAACTCTAAATCATATTTTTGTTGCAATTCTATAATTGCTTTAATAGCAATGTCATACGCTTTTTCCCAAACAAATCTACCAACACTTACTACTTTAATTCTTTGATTTAACGAATTGTTACATTTAGGCTTATTAAACAATTTACAATTAACTCTATTGGGAATCTCAACTATATTTGCCTCAACATTGCGTTCAATTAACATATCTGTCATCTTCTTACTTAATGAACGTACTTTTTTTGCATTTGCAAAAGAATACCTAATCATTTTTGCAATAATCCTATTGTATACTTTATTACTATCTAATACTCTAAAGTATTCCATTCCGTGTATCTCAACCATTAATGGGATTTTTGTTGCTTTCGATATAAGCGTTGCAATAAATCCACCTACTAGAGGACACTGCGATAATATTGTATTGATATTGTATTTACGAATTATCTTAATCATATATAAGCTTGTAAAAAAGAAAGACCTCGATTTACTAAGATTAGGTACCAAATGTAAGAATATATTTCCTTCTTTATAGGTATGGAATCTATTATCTTTTGACCTGGCTAAAATATGGTATTGATCAAAGTCCTTTGCAAGTTCACACCAAATCTTTTTGGTTGCATGATTAACACTTAATTTTGGAAATTCGTTAGGGCTTATGTGAAGTAACCTCTTCATTTAAAATATCCTTTCTATATACATATCACTTACTGCTTCTGTTGAATACTTTTGAACAGTTCTTAAATTTTCTTTCGATAATTCTGCCAATTTTGCCTCATCACCCATTAAAGTACTAAGCTTATCTCGGAACATTTTTCTATCCTTTTTAGGAACTACATATTGTTTTTGTAAGTTTTCAAAGATATCATTAGTCCCTCCAGCATCTGTAGCTACGATTGGGAGCCCACATGCCATCGCTTCTATTACAACACGTGGAAACCCCTCTGTATAAGAAGGGTTTATGAATATATCCGCAGCTCTATAATATTCTTGAACCTCTCTATTTGGTTTTGAACCTAATAGTTTAATTCTATTATTTGCAGGAGATTTTTTTATTAAATATTCAAGATTTGCTTTTTCCGGCCCTTCACCTATTATTACTAATGTTGCATTATGATCAGTTAATGACTCATCCTCCATAATATAAGGAATATAAAGATCTGTTTTTCTTACCGGTGACAATCTATGGACCATAAGAATAATTTTTTCGGAAGAATTAAATCCTAAGCGTTCTTTAATCTTCTGTTTTTCTTCTACGGAAGGGGTGTTAAACCTTTTTATGTCTATATCATTATACAGTAGTAACATTTTCTCTCTTTTGATTTTCAATTCATTAACATAGTAATCAATCATTGACTCTGGACCAGTAACAAAATAACTTACACTTTTCTTTACAAACCAAAATTTAGAGTATGAAAGCAATAGCCATTTTAACTTTTTAAAAAAATTCTGATCCATATCTACTTCGTGAGTAGTTCCGCTATGCCAATAAAATGTTTCAGCCCCATGTAACCTTGACGAAATAATTGAAATAATTGCTGAGTTTAAAGTAATTCTGACATATATTTTCTTGTATCCATTTTTTATTAAATTAGTCAAAATAGTATATAGTTCAATTACTCTTTTGAATTTATTTTTTTCCTTTTGGCAGATTACTTCGATGTTCTTATGATTTATAGAAGGAATATCATCACACTTTTCGATTATCAGTGCTATTTTCACACCTTTATCCGCCATAGTAATTAGTAGATTTAATACATGATAAAAATGTTGAACAGATTTACTTGAATAATGATTTAGAACATATATCATTTTTTTATCCATTATTTACTCCCATTTCTTGTTTCAATATAATGTTCTTATAGAATTCTTCAAGCCATAATGAATTTTTTTCTATATCATAATTGGCATTTTCGATTTCAGATAAATAATTCTTCCTTTTAATTGAGTATTTACTTTTCAAAATATTATTTGCCCATTCAACTGATGTTGAGTTTAAGGAATAATAATTTATTAAATCAGTAATAGCTGCTTCTTTTGATATAGTATCCGATGCAAATATTTTGATTCCGGAAGCTTGTGCTTCTACTAATGTAACTGGCAATCCTTCAAAAAGGGATGGAAATAAAAATACATCCATTGCCTGAAGAAGTTCTGGTATATCTGGTCTTACACCAGTAAAAATAACTTTATCACTTAACCCTAGGTTATTAACCTTCTTCTCAATTTCTTCTCGTAAAGTTCCTTCTCCAACCAGCAATAGTTTCACTTTGCTGTTTTTCTCACTTATCTCTTTAAAAATATCAACTATAAAAGTATGATTTTTTTGCGGATGGAACCTTCCAATATGACCTACAACGAAAAAATCTTCTAGTTGAAGTTCTTTTCTTTTTTTGTCTCGAATATCCTTATTTAAGACAAACTTTTTTGCTTCTATAGCATTATTTAAAATAAAAAAATTATCATTTTTACATGCCTTTTCTCCAAATAACCATGTTCCAGCATTTTGAGAACACGCAAAAAGGTAATCAGCAATATACCTGATTTGATATTGTAATAAATTTTTCACGAATGCTGATATACCTGATCCCGAGGAAGTGTTATGACTATGTGCTATGGTTGTTAATCCATACTTTTTTGCTGTATTAAGGTAAATTGATGCTGTACTTCTTACATGACCATGAATAACCTTATATTCTGGATGCTCTTTAAAAAAACTCTCCCAAGCTTTTTTATATTCAAAATGATTTCTCCCACTATAGGCGGGAACATTATAAATATTCCCACCCATTGACCTAATCTCATCATCGAAAGCACATTTATTTTTAGTATGGACGACGAAGTCAAACTGAACCTTTGAACGATTAATATTGCGGTACAGATTCATTATCATAGTTTCTGCACCGCCTCTATTCATTTCAGCAAATACCTGCAAAACTCTTAATGGTTCAGACATTATAGGTTCTCCTTATACCACTGTATAGCAGCCTCAATACCTCGCTCAAAACTCCAATCTGGATTATATCCCAACATTTCTTTTGCTTTGCTTATATCAGCATTACTATGCTTAATATCACCTTTTCGATCAGGTCCAAAAATCGGTTGAATATCTTTTCCTAATGCATTCAACAAATGGGTGTAGATATCAATCAAAAACTCTCTTCCACCATAAGCAATATTATAGGCTTGTCCTGCTGCTTCATGAGATGCATTACAAGCTTTCAAGTTAGCCTCTATTACATTCTCGATGTAAGTAAAATCTCTACTCTGCTTTCCATCACCATTAATAGTTGGTTGCTCATCATTAAGTAACTGTTTAATAAATTTTGGAATTACCGCTGCATAAGCACCATTAGGGTCTTGTCTTCTACCAAACACATTAAAATAACGCATACCATAAGTATCAAGCCCATACAATTTTGTATAAAGTTTTCCATATTCTTCATCTACTTTTTTTGTAAGTGCATAAGGGGATAATACGTTACCCTCTCTTCCCTCTGTTTTTGGAAGATTGGGCTCGTCTCCATACACTGATGAACTAGAAGCATAAACAAATTTCTTTACACCTGTTTGCCTTGCGGCTTCCATCATATTTAAAGTACCTTTTATATTTACCTCTTCATAAAACAAAGGCATCTCAATACTTCTTGGAACGCTCCCCCATGCGGCTTGATTTAAAACATAATCGATTCCCTCACAAGCTTTCATACATGTGTCAAGATCCCGGATATCTCCTTCGATAAATTCGTAATCTGGATTATC
Organism: Domibacillus sp. DTU_2020_1001157_1_SI_ALB_TIR_016; assembly: GCF_032341995.1. Lineage (NCBI taxonomy): Bacteria > Bacillati > Bacillota > Bacilli > Caryophanales > Bacillaceae > Domibacillus > Domibacillus sp. DTU_2020_1001157_1_SI_ALB_TIR_016. The sequence goes on along the minus strand of NZ_CP135439.1, from coordinate 456,366 downwards.
TAAATATTCTTCTACATTTTCTTTTTTCCCAGTTGAAAAATTATCAAGCCCTCTAACTTTATAGCCTAATTTAAGTATGGCTTCGACTAAATTGGAACCAATAAAACCTGCTGAGCCAGTAACTAAGAATTTACTACCCTCTGGAAAATTTATATTTTTATATCCCATTTTTCATAACCTCCAATATATAAATCCAGCATCGTCTGCTTCTTTTCTATTAAACATTCCTTTGAGATCCATTAGTACGCAATCTTTTCTATCATTGTCTATATCAAACTCTGATGATGCAGCTACTTCATTCACAACTTCTGAATTTACATATCCAGTTGTCCCAAACATCGTTTTTACATCTTCCAGTTGAATAGCTTTAAATTCATCATGTGGAACGGCGAATATTACTGCATCCATCTCTTTAATATCTTCTACTTCACAAAGATTGATTCTATATTCACGCCATAAATCTTCTTTATCCGCTGCAGGATCTACAACTTTGACGTCTACTCCGTACTCTTCTAATTCTTTTATTACGTCGACTACTTTTGTATTTCGAACATCGGGACAGTTCTCTTTAAACGTAACACCAAATATAGCTACTTTCGCACCATTTATATGCTTATTAGCTTTAATCATTTTCTTTACTGTACTTTCAGCAACATATTTGCCCATATCATCATTTATCTTTCTTCCTGAAAGTATGATTTGGGAATGGTAACCCATTTGTTCTGCTTTATACGTGAGGTAATATGGATCAACCCCAATACAGTGACCACCAACTAGTCCTGGAGAGAAATTAAGGAAGTTCCACTTCGTTCCCGCTGCTTCAAGTACAGCTTTTGTATCAATTCCCATTTTATTAAATATGATAGAAAGTTCATTCATAAAGGCAATATTAATATCACGTTGTGAATTCTCTATGACCTTTGCAGCCTCAGCTACTTTAATACTTTGCGCTTTATAAATACCAGCATCAACAACTAACTCATACACTCTCGCAACAATATCTAAAGTTTCTTCATCTTGACCTGATACAACTTTTATAATGGTCTCTAGTCTATGAACTTTATCACCGGGATTAATTCTTTCTGGTGAATAACCAACTTTAAAATCTACACCACACTTTAATCCGGATTCTTTTTCTAATATTGGAACACAGATATCTTCAGTTACACCAGGAAACACAGTAGATTCAAAGACAACTATAGAACCTTTTGTCAGGTTTCTCCCCAACGTGCGGCTCGCAAATTCTATCGGTGTTAAATCAGGTGTATGATCATCTTTTACTGGCGTTGGCACGGCTACAATATGAAACTTCGCCTCCCTGAGACTAGCTTCGTCTGAAGTAAAATGAACAGTAGTATTTTTGATTACATCATTGCCAACCTCTTTAGTGGGATCTATACCATTTTTATATAGATCAACTTTTTGTTTGTTTACGTCAAAACCAATCACATCAGCCTTTTTTGCAAAAGCAACAGCTATCGGCATGCCAACATAGCCAAGTCCAACTAATGAAATTTTTTCTTCTCTATTAACAATCTTTTGATATAAGTTCACATTGAATTCTCCTTTTTCATATTATTCCCATTTCCTTCATAACCGATTGATTAACAATCTTCACGTCATATTTTTCGCTTGCGATCTTCGCGCTTTCTTCCCCCATGTTTTTGCAAATATGTTGGTTAGATATTAAGTACTCCATCTTACTTATGAGCCCCTGGGTATCTTTTACTTTTACCAAATATCCATTTAACCCTTCAATAACAGTCTCTCTACAACCAGGAGAATCAGTCGTAATGATAGGCCTTCCCATGGCCATAGCCTCTAGTACAGTTTTGGGCGTCCCTTCATGATAAGATGGTAATAAATATGTGCTACATTGAGAGATGAATGGTCTCACATCATTTTGTTCCCCAAAATATTCAATAACTCCACTATCTACATAGGCGGTCAGTTCTTCTGGCTTTAAAGCAGAAGGGTTGCTATCAAAAGGTCCTACTAATAAACAGCGAACCTGCGGATGTTTTGTTTTGACCTCTTTACAGGCTTCTAAATATTCCATTATTCCTTTATCTTTAATAAGTCTTCCGATAAAAAGAAAGGCAGGTTCTTGTGGTAATGGAGTTGGTTTGAACTTTTCAAGATTTACTCCGGAACCATTTATAATAACAGTCTTATCGTCCTGTATTAAACCGTTTAAAATAAACTCATTTTTATCATCTTGATTCTGAAAGAATACCTTTTTACTAGATTTACAAGCAGCCCAGTATTCAATTTTCATTATTGTTTTTACTATTTTATTTTTGAAGCCTTTCCCTCTAAATATCGAACCAAGTCCAGCTATTAGAGGGTAGACTTCAGAAATACCATTTATCTTTGCTGCTAAACTTCCATAAACAACTGTTTTAGCTTGGTATGCGAACACTTTGTCAGGTCTTTCCTTTTTCATGAATGTATAAAGAGACCTTAAGGTTTTCAAATCTTTAAGTGGATTCATACCGTTTCGTTCAACATATAGCTGCCTATAATCAATATTGTATTCTTGAAACTTTTTCTTCCATTCCGCTTCAGGCTCAGAGCCTAATGCAATAACAGTATGACCTTTCTTTATAAATTCTTTCATCATATCCATACGAAACCAAAACAATGATGAAGTATGGCTTGAAAGTATAGCTATTTTCATATCAATGCTCCTACTCATATTGGCTAATTTCTATTTTCCTCTAAGTACTCTTGCACTTCTATTTGAATTCCTTTTTCAAAAGTCATGGGAGAATATCCAAAATCATTAGTAGCATTATCGTGAGAATAACTTCTGTTTTCTCCCATTCTTTGTACTTTCTCTATAAAATCAATTCGTCCTAACGTTAGAAATTTAAGAATCTTTGCCATCAGCACTCCTAAGCTCAAAGGTACGCTGATAAATATTGTCTTTTTATTAAGTTCTTTACTTATTAATTTGAAAACATCAATCATTTTAATTGGCCTTTCTCCCGATAGATCATAAGCTTTACCAGCAGTTTCTTGCGGTGAAATTAATACAGTAAAAAATGCTTTGCCTAAGTCTCTAGCATTAACTGGCTGGATTAAACTATTTCCACCACTGATGATAGGCAGGATTCTGATTTTGTCTACCATCTTAATAAACTTACTCATATTTCTATCACAAAGATCTCCATATATCATAGAAGGCCTTAGGATTGTAATATTTGTCAAACACTCAGGATCGTTATTTAGTTCATTGATTTTTTGTTCGATTTTCTTGTACCCTTCAGAAGCATACTTAAATTCCGAGTAAATTCCTGTGGTGTGTACTAATATAGTTCTTTTTACTTTTTTCTTAATAGCAGATTGAACTATCATGGGTGAATGGTGAATATTATAGATATGCATTACAGTATTAACACCATCCATCACTTTATCAATGAATTCGGGATCATTTAAATCCCCAATAATTTTTTCTATATTTAACCCACTCTTTTCTAGGAGTGAAGTATTAGAAGTTTCTCTGACAATACACCGAATAGGGCCTTCATATTTATGATTAATTAGTTCTTGTAAAAAGTATCTGCCCGTATGACCAGTGATTCCTGTGACTAAAAGCATTTCAACACCTCTATTACTCTATTTACTTTCATGAAGATCCCGTCTCCTTAGTACTTGCAACTTCCTTCTTTACACCAGTTCCACCTTCAACAACCCCATCACTCTTCACTACACTCAAGATGGTTCCAAAGAAACACTTAACATCCATCCAGAGACTAATCTTTTCAACATACTCGCCATCTAACTTAGCCTTTACTTCAATTGGAAGCTCATCACGTCCATTAATTTGCGCCCAACCAGTAAGTCCAGGTGGTACATTGTTAGCACCATATTTGTCTCTTTCATCGATCAAATCATACTGGTTCCACAAAGCCGGTCTTGGCCCTATAATACTCATCTTCCCAGTAAAAATATTCCAAATCTGAGGAAGCTCATCAAGTGAGGTCTTTCTTAGAAACTGGCCCACCTTTGTAATGTACTGTTCTGGATTCTCTAATAAATGAGTTGGAGTGTCTTTGGGCGTGTTTATTCTCATAGTACGAAACTTCAAAATATTGAAATGTGTCTTGTTGATACCAATGCGTTTTTGCTTAAATAGAACTGGACCTTTTGATTCAATCTTAATAGTAATAATTAGAATTAAAAAAACCGGTGATAATACTATCATTCCAATTAAAGAAAGAATGATATCTATCAGTCTTTTAACCTTCATGTACATCCAGCTACACTCCTTTAAAATTTGTTCTTTAGTAGATTAGGGCTTAATTAGAATCTGTTACTCTCCCATTCCAACTAACTACTAAACCACTAAGAATGTACCTACGTCTTATATCCACCTCGTCATATCTATTCAATCTATCATGCAAATACAAAATAGATATTCACTATAAAACCACTCTCAACCGAGTTTCTTCCCATTATGTATACCATTCAATCAATCTATAATTCTCACCGAAATCGCTCAAAATCCTTATTCTACAAGGCTTTCAGCATGTTATCTAATCTCGATAGTTAGTTCCCATCAACCATTCAATATAGTCAAACTTCTGACAGATTGAATGGTGAAAAGAAACGTAAATGAGCGTAAATCTTTTGGAATCGATACATATAATCACCTCATAAAAAAACCCCTCTTCTTGCCAAAAAATTCACGGAATAGGGGGGTGCTTTCTTATGCTTGTTGTTTTAGCTTATTCAATACTTGCTCCAGGTAAGCCTGAACGTCTTGTTTTAATTCCTGGTTTTGCATGGCGATGTCGATGGTTGTTTTGATAAAGCCGAGTTTTTCGCCGACGTCGTAGCGCGTCCCTTCGAATTCGTAGGCATATATAGGCTGATGCTGATTCAGCTGCTGGATGGCATCGGTCAGTTGGATCTCGCCGCCGGCACCGCGTTCTTGTTTGTCTAAGAAGGTGAAGATCTCAGGCTTCAGAATATAGCGTCCCATGATCGCTAAGTTCGATGGAGCTGTACCTTGTTTTGGCTTTTCGATGAAATGGTTGACATTATAGCGTCTGCCGGTTTGTGTGCCTGCATCGACGATTCCGTACCGATGTGTTTCGTTGTCAGGTACGGTTTGGACGCCTATGACGGAGCCTTGCGTCGCTTCGTATTCATCCATGAGCTGACGTAAGCATGGTGTGTCGGCTTGGACAATGTCATCACCCAGCAATATGGCAAATGGTTCGTCACCAATAAATTTACGGGCACACCAGACCGCATGGCCGAGACCTTGTGGTTCCTTTTGACGAATGTAGTGAATATCGACTTTCGATGGTTCTTTTACTTTGGCAAGCAAGTCAAACTTCTCTTTTTGAATCAAGTTTTCTTCCAGTTCAAATGCATGGTCAAAATGGTCTTCAATCGCACGCTTTCCTTTGCCGGTTACAATAATGATGTCTTCAATTCCGGAAGCTACAGCTTCTTCGACAATATATTGAATCGTCGGCTTATCTACAATTGGTAGCATTTCTTTTGGCATCGCTTTTGTAGCAGGGAGGAATCTTGTACCTAATCCTGCCGCTGGGATAATCGCTTTTTTTACTTTTTTCATTTTGTGTTTTCCCCCACATGTCAAGTCTCTTCCCATTTATATAACCACTTCCTGCATTACTTCTTTTAAGTTTTCTTTCGTATTGGCAATTTGGATTAAATTATCACGAAGTTCTTTATTCTCTTTTTGTGAAAGGCAGCCGACAAACTTCCAAAGAATTTCTCCTTCAACCACACCGGCTTTTCCAATATGAATTTTCGGAAACACCTGTTCCAGGTGAATTTCATTTTCATTCAAAAGCTCTTCATACATTTTCTCGCCCGGTCGCAGTCCTGAAAATTGGATACCGACTTCCTCTTCAGAGTAGCCGGAGAGCTTAATGAGATTACGGGCCAGGTCGACAATTTTAACCGGTTCACCCATATCAAGCACAAAGATTTCACCGCCACGCGCGAGTGCGCTCGACTGGATGACAAGGCGGGAAGCTTCTGGAATCGTCATAAAGTACCGTGTCATATCTTTATGAGTAACCGTTAAAGGGCCGCCTTCTGCGAGTTGCTTTTTAAACAATGGAATAACCGAGCCGCGTGAACCAAGTACGTTGCCGAATCGAACCGCAGTAAAAGTCGTATAAGGATATTCTCGATCCAGCTGTTGGACAACCATTTCGGCGACACGCTTTGTCGCACCCATCACGTTCGTAGGGTTGACAGCTTTGTCGGTTGAGACGAGCACAAACCGTTTTACTCCTGCACTCGCAGATGCTTCAGCCGTATTTTTTGTACCAAAGATATTATTCTTTACTGCTTCTTTCGGATTGTACTCCATCAGTGGAACATGTTTATGTGCTGCTGCATGATAAACAACATCTGGTGAATGTTCAGCCAGCACATCAAACATACGCTCACGATCCTGTACATCAGCAATGACTGGCACAATGTCGATTAAATCCTTGTAACGCTTGCGCATCTCCATATCAATCTGGTAAATACTGTTTTCACCGTGACCGACCAACACAAGCTTCTTTGGCTGGAATACAGAAATCTGCCGGCAAATTTCCGAGCCGATCGAGCCGCCCGCACCTGTAACCAAAACCGTTTTACCGGTAACGGTTTCAGCGATGGATTCAATATCAAGCTCAATCGGATCACGCCCGAGCAAATCCTCTACCGCTACGTCACGCAACTGGCTGACGGATACTTTGCCGCTAAAAACATCTTCAAGAAGGGGTATGATTTGGACCTTCGCTTTTGTTTTTGTGCACTGCTCGTAAATGTGGTTGATCTGATACCGTTTCAGTGATGGAATCGCGATAATGATATTATCAATCTTATGCTGGTCGACGAGATAAGGAATATTACGTGTAGTGCCAAGCACAGTTACACCGTAAATTTCCAGGCGCAGCTTGTTTAAATCATCATCTACAAATAGCACAGGTTCTAGCTCTGAGTCATTCATTAACAGCTGACGTACCACAGTTGATCCGCCTGCACCGGCTCCAACGATCATCGTCCGCTTGCGCCCGTTATGGTCTTTTTTAATATAACGGTCACGATAGACACGCCACGAAAAGCGCGATCCGCCAATTAGCAACATATGCAGCATCCAGGTAATGAGCAGAACACGGATATAGACATCATGATTAACAATCAGCTGAACGATTGCGGTAGAGGAAACCGAGAACGTCACTGCCTTGGCAATCGCAATCAGCTCGCCAACACTCGCGTATTCCCACGCTTTATGGTATAAGCGGTAAATAGCCGCAAACAAGTGGTGACTCGACAAAAGGGCAATCGAACTAATGATTAACATTTGAGCGCTATAAATGTTTAAATAAGGATGCAGAATAAAATAGCCAATATAAATAGAAAATAGGACAATCACTGAATCAAGGCCAATTAAAAAAGACAGTCTACGTTGATACGCAGCCAATAAACGCCACCTCTTTCTTTATAGGGTAAAATTGCACAACAGAAAACAGCTAATAGAAACGCACTCTTTGAATGCGCTTTTATTAGCTGCTTTTTCTATATATCTATAAAAAGATTGGGCATTTAACCCGCCCTCACGCCACGCGCTTGACGACAGGCGTCTAAGCGTTCCGTTTCCCGGAACACCACCGCGCGGCCGAGTGCCTCCATTGATAAAGGTATGGGAGACATGACCTTAGCAAGACCAGTGACCAAACACGCATTCTTGTTACTCACAAGTATTAAAATAGTCCGAGAAATTTCTTCCGTCGCGTAACGTGCTGCGGCGGTTCCTTCTCTATATATCTGCCAGAAAAAATCGCTTCCGCATTTTCCTGAAAATACGCAGCATAGTCCGGGTGAATTTCATTGTAGGCTTTCGACAGGCCAAAGCCTCTAGATGTCGTGTTGTGGGCGTCTGTTGCAATAAAGTGTGTCAGGTTTGACTCAATAAGCTGTAAGGAGAGGGCTTTTGCTTTTTTCCCGAACAAGCCATTTACCGAAGCAGCCGTTACTTGTGACAGCGCTCCGTTTTGAATGAGCTTGTATAAGCGGTCCGGGTTTTCGGCAATAGCCGCATTGCGCTCTGGGTGCACAATAATTGGGGTAATGCCGTTTAACTGCATGTCAAAAAGCAGCTGTTCCGCAAAGCCAGGAATCGAGCTGGATGGAAATTCAACAAGCATATGTGTTGAGTGGTTTACAGTCAGTAATTTATTTGATTGATAGTCTTCGAGCAGTTCACCGTACAGACGGACTTCCTGCCCCGCAGCAATCTTGACGTCGATGCCCGCACTGACGAGCTGCTTATTCAAAAAGTCAACGTCCTCTTCGATTGATGCTTTTTCATTTTCGTACGATCCATTTTTATGATGAGGGGTCGCCACAATGGTTGTAATGCCTTCTCTTTTGGCCGCTTCGGCCATTTCCAAGCTTTTTACAAGGTCACGGGCACCGTCGTCTACACCCGGCAGTATATGGCAATGAATGTCAATCATGGACGTATACCCCTTTCATCAATTTGATAAACGTAGTATATCATAAAAAACCTGGAATTAGTGATAATTTTTTCCGTTTTTACACTTTTTTAGTAATTTATTCATTTCCGTAATAATAGTAATAAGAAGAATCCGCTATTTTCTGGTTATTCAGTACGGCACCGAGCAGCTTCGCCTGGGCTGCATCGAGTAGTTCTTTCGCTTTTTGGGCGGATTCAATTTCAGTTTTGCCGCTGTTGATCACAAGGACGGTTCCATCGCACTGATTCGCCAGCACCTGGGCATCCGTGACCGCAAGAACCGGTGGTGTATCAAAAAACACATAGTCGAATTCGCTCTCTGCCTGGGCAATAAACTCTTTCATAGATTGAGAGCCAAGCAGCTCTGCCGGGTTCGGCGGAATCGGGCCGGATGGAAGAGCGGACAGGTGTTCAATGGCTGTTGAGACAATGGCTTGTCCAAGTGAAGCCTGTTTGGTTAATACATTGGTGAGTCCCACTGCGTTTTGAAGGCCGAATGTATAATGCATCGTCGGCTTGCGAAGGTCCGCATCGACAAGCAGCACCCGTTTTCCCTGGTTCGCAAATACGACGGCAAGATTGGAAACGGTCGTCGACTTCCCTTCTCCCGGGCTTGTGGACGTCACCAAAATCGAGCGGAGCGTTTCGTCAACGGATGAAAACAGGATATTCGTCCGGATTGTCCGGTACTGCTCTGAGATTGGTGATTTTGGATCGGTGTTTGTAATGAGCTTCCGTTTGGCAGAACCGGGAGCTGTTTTTTCTTTGCTGCGCTTAAGAGCCAATCGTTTCACTCCTTACGGCCTTTGGTGCCGGTGTTTTTTTGGCAGGACGGCCACTGTTGGCGGAAATTGTCGTTACACCGCCGAGTACAGGAAGACCGAGTGTTTTCTCAATATCTTGTTCTGTCTTAATGGTGTTGTCCAAATACTCCAGCAAGAACGCAAGTCCTACACCGGCCATCAGACCAACCACAATCGCAATCGCGATGTTTAGAAGCGGCTGCGGTTTTACCGGTGACGGGTTTTCTCCTATTTCTGCTGCAGCCAGGATGCTGACGTTATCAACGTTCATAATATTAACGATATCTTCCTGGAACACACGCGCTGTTTCGTTCGCAATGTCTGCCGCAAGACCCGGATTCTCATCCTGCACCGTAATATTCACAACCTGTGAATCTTGTTCACTTGCAACCGTAATCTTGGATGAGAGCTGCTCCGGTGTCAGATTCAAGTCCAGATTTTGCGCAACTTTTTCAAGAATTGCCGGCGACTTCATAATGACGTTATATGTACTAATCAATTGAAGATTCGTCTGTACTTCGGCTGGGTTATACAGCTGCTGTTCGGTTTTTGCCTGGTTGACAAGCACCTGCGTAGAAGACTGATAGATAGGGGTAAGGACAAAGTAACTGATAATACCGCTGATAAGTGCTGCTGCAACCGTGATTAACACGATCAATTTCAGCCTCTTTTTTAACGTTTGGGCGAGCTCCTTCAGGCTGATGGTTTCTTCCATGCTTTTCCTCCTGTTAGTAAATATTGTCTTCGCCATTATAGCACAGGGAATTATTTAATTTAATGGCATTTTCGTAAATTTTCGACTAATAATTCCAAATTGAGAAGGAACTATCGATAAAAGGGCTGATTGAAAAAAAGAAGCAGCTTACCCTTTCTGAGATAAGATACTGCCGCTTCTCATGATAAAATGATCAGTACGTCTTTAAGCGAATTTACCCAAGCCTTTTACACGCCATGGGTTCTCTCTTTACAATCTCTTCCCCGCCTGCCTCTGCATTCAGTACTGAGATCGGCTTCGGCTTTTGGCAGCCGGCACTGAAACAATCTATAACGCTCATCTCATGCGGCCAAATTCATCGTGCAGTTTCTTTTCGGCTGCTTGCTGCCACTTTCGGACGGCCGCAGGGGTAACCCCGTGCTTTCTGGCGATGTCCGGATTCGACAAGCCGCCGAGAATGGGGTCGTTAAACCAATCCTTCGCCCGTCCTTCTAGTAAGTCTCCACATAAGTGAACAAGCGTTGCAGCCTCGGGCGTTGGCTCCGGGTCTACTCCTTCAAACAAAGCCGGTTCACCAGTAAGAACGGTTCCGTCACTGAACGCGGCGTCTTTCGTCAGCGCATTCTTCAGGCGTCCCTGAATGGTCGAATACGCAAAAGGCGCAAACTCGCCTTTCGATTCATCAAACCGTGTGTATGCTTCCCATAGGGCGATCATCCCTACCTGATGAAAATCCTCTTTGTTCTTGTAAATATGCAGCTTGTTCATGATGCGGTGGATCATCGGGTTGTATTGCTGCGCGATTTGTTCAAATTGCATGTGTAACATCCAATCCGGCTAGCGCGCCAGCCCCGTTTACTCCTCAAGGGCATGACCATCGTATTGGACCATTTTACGCGTGCAAATACCTAGTATTAGACCAATTATAATCCAATTTTACAAAAAACAAGGATAAATTCCGTTTATCTCGCTTTTCATACGGGCCTTTGTTACAATGCTTGCTGTCGACCTGCGTGAAAGCGCATTTTCTGTCAAATTTATCATTTTTGAAGGAACGATGTAAATTTTTTATCAAGATATTTTAAAGATTTGCGAGGTCTTTTGATTGAGGAATATTTTCTCTGTATAGTGTCTAATAAGCGAGGACTTTATTTGTTGATACTATTTATTCTCCATCCTCTGATTACCTTTTAATACCAATTTGTATTAGAGGTTCCTCTATTGTATGATATTTACGTATATACAAAGAGAGAAAAGAAAGCGGTTAAGGAGAGAAAAAGATGGCGCAACGAGGAAGAAAAAAAGGTTCTGACGGGGAAGCAAGCCGTGCCCTTCTATTGCGAATCGCCGCGGATGAATTTGCAGAACATGGTTACCACGACACAAAAATTAGTACGATTGTCCGAAAAGCGAATGTCACACAGCCGACGTTTTATTTGTACTTTAAAAGCAAGGAAGCGATTTTTGAGGAGCTGGAAGACTTGTTTCGCACGAAACTTGCTCATCTCACAATGGGCAGTCTGGTGGATGAGAAGTTTGATGACTATACAGCTTTCCGCCGAATGGAAGAAAGATTAACGAAAGTCCTTCAGTTTTTTATGGACCATCGCAGTCTGGCGCGGATCGGCTTTTGTATATCCCCATCGGCAGCAGAGGTAAAAACCCAAATGGCTGAGCATATTGAAGCCCAGCTTCGTGAAAAAAGCACGGCTGAGCATTTGTATCCCAATGTGGACGTAGGCATCGTCGCCAGCGGGCTTGTCGGCATGATTGAAAGGCTGGCGCTAACGAAGCTTTGGACAGGAGAAAAAACAGCTCCTGAGCTCGCGAACAATATTGTCACAGTTTTGCTTTACGGTTTACAAAGAAACACACGCGTTTCATCAATAGAATAAAAAAGAGGCAGCCTCCATCAGAGGGCTGCCTCTTTTATCTTATTTAATGTCTTCCATTAAATCGGCTTTCATTAAGAATTCTGCCAGAATGCGTGCCATTTGGTCACGTTTTGTGTACTCGTTCGGGTTAAATTCGCCATTGCTTGCACCGGACATAATGCCAGCCTGATAGACTTTTAATACTTCAGCGCGGGTCGACGCACCGATTTCTTTTACGTCCTTAAAGCTCGATAGCTTTTTCGTGCTATCTAGTTCGCTGTCATCAAAGCTGATGAAGCCCAGTTCCATTGCGCGGCCAATCATCGCTGCTGCTTCTACGCGTGTAACTTTGTCGTTTGGCGCGAATGTACCGTTTGGTTTACCGGCCACAACACCGTATTTAACAGCAGCCATAAATTCACCGTTCGTGTTAAACCATTCGTCACCTTTTACATCCGAAAAGCGTTTGTCATATGCGGTTGTATCCGGCAGGCCAAGTGCACGGCTGAGCAGGAAAACAAATTGTGAACGCGTCATATCCTGATCTGGCTTGTATGTGCCGGCTGTTGTACCGGAAACGATAAATTTAGATGCAAGGGACTCAATGTATTTCTCCGCCCAGTTTGTGCCATTATTCACATCCGGGAACGTCACATTACTTTGAAGAACTGTGTACGTATCGTCAGAATTGAAGAGCGAGCTGACCACTGCTTTTTGCTGGCCATCCTCTGTTTTAAAGGTTGTCGGCAATGCTTTTACCGTACCGTCTGATGTAATCGTTACACCGGTTGTACGGTTTGTATCGATTGTGCCGGACAGCGGGAATTCACGCTGTACGTAAATGTCACCGAATGTTGTGAGCGGAATGGTCTGGCTGCCAACGACCGCTTCCAGTTCTACTGTCACGGCTGGTGCCGGCATGGTTACATTCCCTACAAGCACCGCCGCTTTTGTTTCGGATGAAGCAGCGGATGTTCCTTTTAACTTGGCCGTTACTTTGCTGACCAAAGCACTTCGCTCTGAAGGAGTCGCCGGCTTGATCGTGATTTTCAATGAACCAGCACTGATGCTGCCCAGGTTCATTTTATTAATCGGGATCACATAGTTTACTCCAGCTGGTCCTGTAACGGTAATGGCTGCATTTGGAGCGGCCGATTTAACCGAAGCAGCCAGTGAGCCTGGAATGGACAATGTTGCGGCCTGTCCTTGCGCGACGGCTGGAAGTGTGATTTTCACTTCCGGTGTTTGCACCGTTACGTGACTCATAATCTGCGCTTGAAGCGACTGCGGGATGGTAGCTGTCACAGCGCCTGTATTAGAGGTCACGATCGCTGGTGTTACTTCTACCTGCGCACCTGGAGTTGATGGCGAATCCACTTCTCCATCATCATCTGGAACAGGGTCCGGATCAGGATTTGGTATGCTGCCGCCACCGCCACCGCTGCTGACTTCTTTTCCGTAAAGACTCATCCATGCAAGCCCTGCATTCATTACTGCTAACTTCAACTCATCTACTGTAAAATCCTCTGTCAAAAAAGCAGATTTTAGATTTCCTGCTGTCTCTTTGACTGCCGGGTCTGTCACAACTAATACATCTGCTACGATGTTATCAATCCCTTTATATTCTACTCCTTTAACGGCGTCGATTAATCCTGACACCAATGCATAGGTGGGATCTGAATTAAAAGAAGCTAGATTATCACTTACTTCTTCATAGAGTGCTGCTTCAACAAGCTCCAGGTATTGTAAGTAATCAGCAGCAGACTGGGTGCCAAATACATCACCGTACTCATCAATAAAAGTTTGTAATTCACCCTCATTATAAGAACCGGTATAGATTTTCACTTGAAGTTCTAACAGCTTTATTACTGCATCCTTTTTAGCTTGATCATTCCCTTGTAGAACAGGCGCTAATAAAGTATTCCAATCTGCCGAATCGATTTTAGAAGAAAGCTTCATATAAACCGCTTCATCAGCAGAATCGCTATCTCCCTTCGCTAAATTCTTGATAGATTTAGCGTACTCTTCAAACGCCGGAATATCTTTAAAATGATCTTTAATCTGAACATACGCAGCTTCTGCCTGTTCTGTTCCAAATACGCCTGCAGTTGTCACAATAGGGGTCAATGCAATCGTTGCGGCCATCATCGCTTTTGCTACTCTTGTGCTAAACGGATACTTTTTTATCAATCTTGTCACCTCTTCTTTATCATTTTATATAATTCTACTAAAGTAGAATATTTATGTAATCACAGGTAAAAGAATACAGAAACATCCTACTAAAATCAATAGTTCTACACATAACTGTAATAATCTCAAGACTAAATTCATATATTATCAGATTATTCAAATGATATTATTTTCTAAATTTTGCGTGTTATACTACAAATAAGAAATTATCCAAAAAAGGGAGGCACTTACTTTTGCGAAGGTTTGTTAAAATTGCCCTGGTCGTTGTTCTTTTCCTTGCTCTAGCTGGAGGAGGCGCACTTTACTATTTTACGAAGGTAAAAAAGTATGATGTGGCTGATGAGCAGGTGGACAAGATTGTTGAAGATCCATATTCTATTTCTTTTCCGGAAGGGACACCGCTTCCTGAAGGGGTTCAAAAAGATGAAGAAGGACTGGTCATTGTCGATCAGAAAGGCGACTTTGTGTTAGCAGACGGTTCTACCATGTCTACTGATGAATGGTTCAGCTCACCGGAATATAATAAAGCGATCTCGGCTGGCACAAGCGGCACAGCTGCCACAGCGGGCAATCAAACAGCAGCTGGCAGCACTGCTTCTGGCGGCTCCGGTACTGGAGGAACGGCTGCTTCAACTGGCGGAACGAACAATTCTGGTTCGTCTGGCAGCACAGCCGATTCTAGCAATTCCAGTAATTCAAGTTCTTCCGGCGGTTCAAGCTCAGGTGGATCTGCCTCTAACGGTTCCGGCTCAACAGCTCCGGCTGCCGGAGGAGAAACCGGGTCAACTGGCCGTGTTACAGCAGCAAATATCAAGTCGCGCTACTCTGGTTCATTTGACAGCCTGCAGGGACAGGCACAAAGCCAGCTTGGTGCCCTAGTCGGCCAGGCACAAAGCGAGTACGCAGCGAAAAAAGCGGCCGGTGAAACGATCAACCCCGCTTATTTCTATCAAAAATACAGCGGTGCGGCATCAAGCGTAGAAGCGAAAACCGATTCTGCTTTTAACTCCCTGTACAAGTCGATGACAAGCGAGCTGAAAGCAAACGGCCTGGGCACATCTGCTGCGGATGAATACAAAGCGCAGTATGAAGCAACTAAAGAAGGGCTGCGCAATGAATTAATGAGTAAAGTAACAGGTGGATAAATAATAGGAAAGGATCTGCATCCGCAGGTCCTTTTACTATGCAATGATACACTTAAATCCTGTGTTAAAAAACAAGGAATGTGCTCGTTTTCTCTCATTAAAGTATCCTACCGTATTAAAAAAGAGAATCCTTTTAACCGCTTACTGGAAATGCAGCCCGGCATTCTTTCCTTCACTCTTTGAAGCTTATAAAATAAGAAAAACCTGGGAGTTCTTCCACTGCCATGCTATAATTCTTGTACTATATCTAAAAGGAGAATGTGTTCATGACGTTTAAAAAGAAAGCTGCGGCAGCTGCTCTAACGCCTGTGCTGGCCGCTTCTATTTTTGTTTCTTCTGTTTCCGCTGCCCAGTTTCCGGATGTTAAAACGAGCCACCGTGCTTACGAAGCGGTGGAAGCGATGGTGGAAGCGGGTGTTATTTCAGGCTTCCCGGACGGGACATTTAAGCAGTATCAATCTGTGACACGCGCGGAAAGTGCGATTTTAATTGGACGTGCACTTGGAATTAAAGTAAGCACCTCTACTAAAACTTTTACCGATCTTCCTTCCACTTCGCGTGCTTACCCATATGTAGCAGAGTTAATGAAACGCGGTATTTTCAGCGACAGCAGCCGCTTTTATCCGGGGCGTCCGCTTTCCCGCTCTGAAATGGCGATTATTTTAACACGTGCGTTTGATCTTCCAGCTTCATCCGCGATGCCGTTTACGGATGTATCGCCTACACACGGTGCCGCTTCTTATATTCGTGCACTCGCAGCAGCGGGTATTACAACTGGCGTTGGTGATGGGAAATATGACCCGGCTGGCGTCGTAACACGCGGCCAAATGGCGATCTTTTTAAACAATGCCCGCAAGTTTGAAGCACCTGTCCCAGGAACGCCGGTGCCCGGAACTCAAACAGCAGCCGAGATTAAAGCAGAATATGCAGATGATTTCACAGCTCTGCAAGCCCAAGCAGAAGCCGATTTGGACGTTCTTGCCGGCCAGGCAAAAGCCGAACTTGATGCCGGCGCTGACTTGATGACTGTCTATAACAAGTACTTTCCACTTGCTTCAAAAGTAGAAGCTGAAACAGACGCCGATTTTAATGCACTTTACACACAACTAACGGCAGCTTTAACAAAAGCCGGCTTTAGCGCTTCTGAAGCACAGTCATTTAAAACGGCATATGAAGCAGCGAAAAAGCAAATGAAAGAAGATTTAATGAACGAAATACTATAAAAAACAGCCCAGAGCTATGCTGCTGGGCTGTTTTTATTTTAATAAATAAATTTCTTTATTCTCTATTTTTTCGGAAATTTCTTCTCAGCTGTACAGTATAATATCCCTATCAATTGTAAAGGAGAATAAAGGATGAAAAAGAAAAAACTTGTTTCTTTCGCTTTAGCTTTTATTCTGGCTTTTTCTGCCGTATTCAGCCTGCAGCCTTCCGAGTCAAAAGCAGCCAGCGCCAAAGTCGGCTATGTCAGTATTACCAGCGGCGTCCTGAATGTCCGGAGCGGTCCGGGAACGAACTACAAAATTATTGGTACACTGAAAAACAACGTGTCTGTATCTGTTTATTCGCAGTCGAAGTCCGGCTGGAGCGAAATTGGTTTTAAAGGCAAGCGCGGCTATGTTGCATCGAAATACTTGCGCATGTACAGCTACTTGATGGACAAAACGAAGATATACACGTATAAAACAAATGGTGTGACATTTAAAAGCTCGTATGTGGGCAAGTACAATGGATGGGATGAGTGGCAGGAAACCAACCCTGGCGGCACTTATCTTGTATATGAAAACAATAAAGGACTTTACATTGGCTGGCGGGCGTCTGAATACTACGCAGAAATTGCTTATCCAATTAAAGTAGGAAAAACGTGGAGTGATGGCCTTGAAGGAAGTGGAGTCACGTATAAAATCACTGGCACCGGCGGTATTCTGACAACCGCAGCCGGCAAGTTCAGAGGTGTTGTCACCGTTAAATCAAGCGCAGGCTTTATCAACTACTATGCCCCTAATACAGGAATCATCAAGCAAACCTACAACGGAAAAACGACCTCTGAGTTGATAAAAGTCACAGCAAGATAAATAAAAAGAGCTGTCCTCTCAAGGACAGCTCTTTTGTCGTTCATTAAGAAATCTCAACCACTTCTAAATCTTGTGCAGGCTGATTTTTCGCTCTGTGGAAGAACACCGCAAAGTCGCCGCGTTTAACCGGATCGGTTGTGCCAAAAACGGTCGCTGTTTTGCCGTTTGTAATGTCGTTTGCAACCATCGCTTTTACGGCTGCTTCATAGCGTGCCGGCACATCCTTGAATGCAAGTGTTGTGGAATCGCCCGACAGTTTAAGCGTACGCATTAAAACAATCGCCAGTTCCCCGCGTGTCAATGTTTGATCAGCACCAAACGTTGTCGCTGTTTTGCCGGAAAGAATGCCCGCTTTTACAAGTGCGTTGACCGCTGCCTGCGCACGCTGTGGTACGTCTTTAAAACCTGCATTTGGCGCAGAACCAGTCTCAAGCTTTAATGCTTTTGCCAGCATCACAGCTGCATCGACCCGTTTAATTTGCTGATCGATGCCAAACTTGTCGTTGCCAACACCGGATGTAATCCCCTGGTCGACCATTGCCTGTACCGCTTCCTGGTAGCGGTCTGACACATCAGAGAATCCAGCTGCTTTGATGCTTGCCGCAGCGGTTGTGCCTGTTGTTGTCGTTGTGAAGTCCATTTTCACAGTATGTTTGAGCGGTACGCCGTTTGCGCCTTCAATGCCTTTACCGATGTAAAGCGTGTATGTTACGCCTTTTTGGTATGGCTGAAGCGGAGTCAGCGTAATCGTTTTTGTTTTGTCGGAATACGTGAATGTTGTTTCTACAAGGCTTCCCGCTGCATCCATCACAACAAGGTCCAGTGTAGACAATGTGTCTGCGCCTAAACTTTTGCTAAACTTGATTGTCCAGCTCTTTGTCAGCGTGACGCCTTTTTTCAGTGCTTTTTCCTTTACGGTTTTATCCGCTTTGATTTCCGCTTGAATGTCTTTTTCAATTTGGCCGATAGATGCAAGAACTGCTGCTACGTCCTTCTTTAAGGAATCAATGCGCGCTTGTCTTTCCGCTACTGCTGCTGCATCCACTCCTTTTGAAGAAAGAGATGCGACCTGCCTGGAAACAGCGTTCAAGCGGTTTTCGAGTGCGCCGAACTTCCCACGGTAGCCTGGCTGGCCTTCAAGGTCTTTTTCTACCTGTTCTTCTTCTGTTCCTTCTTCAACCATTGAATCATCATCACTGTCTGTTTCTGTTTCTTCAACAGAATCAGCGCTTGTTGTCACCGTTTCATTTGAAGCTGGTGTTTCAGCCGGTGTCTCAGCTGGCGTTTCTGTCGGTGCTGGCGCTACTGGCTGAACCACCTCTTCTGTTTGATCGCTTTCTTCCTGCTTTTCTTCTTCCTTGATTTTGTTCATTTTCTCTTTGTATTCGAGCAGCTTTTCTTCGATTTTATCAAGCTGCTTATCGATTGATTTAAACTGCTGCGTCTGGCCCTGATTTTCTTTTTTGCTTGCAAGCACGTTGTACGGCATGCTCTCCGCCTGGGCCGCAAACGTGATTTCTTCTCCTGAAAACATAACGCCTGCTGCAAGCACGGCTGCAACGGCTGGTGTCCATTTTTTCTTCATTCCCTGTTCCTCCTTCTGTCTTTAGGGCATGGCAGCTGGCTGGCCTGGCAAATTGCTTTAGCCCCTATAGCTTTGTGGCACCGCATTTCTACGGCTGTACCCTACCAGGTTTATCGGCGGATTTTTTTAAAATTAAATAAAGGATTAAAAAAATAAGTAGAATTTCCCTACTTTACGAACTGGATGAGTTTTACAAATTTATGGAACGAGGTATAGTTTTATAGAATAGGATAAAAAAGAATGGAGGGAATAAAATGAAGAAATTCACCGCTTTGTTGACCAGCCTTCTTTTGACCATCTCTCTCTGGGGCCATTCGGCAGATGCCGCCGCCTTCCCGGACGTACATCCAAATGAAAAAGCGTATGAAGCGGTAGAAGAAATGGCTGACCGCGGACTGATTTCCGGTTTCCCTGATGGGACGTTCCGCCAAAACGAGCCGGTCACCCGCGCTCAGAGTACGATTTTTTTAGGACGTGTTCAAGGGATTACAGGCTACCAAAATGTAAAACTTCCGTATTCTGATGTTGCCCCGAGCCAGGCTGCTTTTCCGTACATCGCCTACTATGCTTATCAGAATGTATTCGAGCTTGGCAATCGTTTTTATCCGGACACAAAAGTAACGCGTGCAGAACTTGCCCGCACCGTTGTCAGAGCGCTTGGGTTAAGTGGAACACTTGATGTGCCGTTTACCGATGTACCCGCTTCTCATCCTTACGCTTCCTATATTAATGCACTTGCAGCCAATGGTCTGACAAACGGTACAGGCAATAACCAGTACAGTCCGGACGGCATTGTCACACGCGGACAGATGGCGATTTTCATGCTGAATATTGATAACTTTTTAGGAACAGATGAAAAACCGGATTACACGATCGATCCTTCCTTTGTGCCGAATGCCACTGAAAAAGCGATTGGACAGCTTGTGAACGAGGAGCGGGCAAAAGTTGGCCTTGCGCCTGTTAAACTGGCAAATGACGTCAGCTTTATCGCGCGGACGAAATCAAAGGATATGCACGACCGGGGTTATTTTGACCACAACTCCCCGACATACGGCAGCCCGTTTGATATGTTAACAGACTTTGGCCTTCGTTACACAACCGCTGGTGAAAACATTGCCGCCGGGTATGCAGATGCAGAAGCCGTGATGGAAGGCTGGATGAACAGTCCCGGACACCGAAGCAATATTTTAAATCCAGTTTTTAAAGAAATCGGCGTCGGGGTTTACAATCGGTACTATACACAGATGTTTATTACAAGATAAGATCCAGAAATTTCTTTGTTTGGGCCGGAAAAGCTTGCTGGATGGCCGGATTCTCGTTTTTCCGGCCATTACGGACAATAATCCGGCCCTAATCCATTTTTTCCGGCCGTACGTGCTATTTTCCGGCCATAAAAAAGAGGGCTGTCTTAAAGACGCCCTCTTTATTCGTTGGCTGAAAGCCACCTTTCGCGCCATTCCAGCCGTTCTTGTTCTTCGATTTGTTTTTCGAGCGCTTCGTCCCAGTGCTCCAGATGTGTGTTCCAGACACGCGCGTAAAAAACGTCCTGCTCCTTGTTGTACAGCCGAAACTCCAGGCAGGAAACGTGTGAAGTAAACTGCTCTTCAAACCCGGTTACTTCTGATACGGGTGTTTGAAATTCTTCGTCTGCCCGTTCATTGTCTTCTTCAGCCAGTGCCTGCAGCAGACGTTCAGCGGTCATTTCCCGTTCGGCTGGGTAGCGGTAGATCGTCTCTCCTGCTTCCTGCTCTTCGGCTGCCGGCCAAAACTCATCGTGAACCGGACTGTAGGTAAGGGATGTTTCTTCTTCATCCATTTCTTCTTCGACAATGCCCTCTGCCAGCTGTGCCTGGCCCCGTTCTGTCAGCTTGTAGCCTTCTCTTTCCATCCGAATGGAGCCGCTCCTGAGCATCTTTTGAATTAAATCTTCAATAAACAGCTCTTCGACAAGCAGCATTTCAGCCAGGTTCGCCGCCCGGCGGATATCGGTCTGGTTGAACGCGAGCAGCAGCATTTTCATTAAAATATCCATCTTCAGCCGCTTTACCCGTTTAAACGTGACGGCATAAGTAATGACCGGCAACTGCCATACGGCTGACTCTTTGATCTCCACTGCCGGGTTTTCGAGCAGGTTTGCGCGCAGCTTTTCGATTGTTTTCTTCATTCTGCTTATCCTCTGCTTTCTTCAAACACGCGCACGCCGTTTTGCCGCTCGGCCGTTTCTAATACGTGCTTGTACATCTTTCTTGTGCCCGCCTGCTTCGTCCGCTCGGTAAACATTTTCGTACTGCCGACTAACACAAGCAGCTCTCTTGCTCTTGAGAGGGCGACGTTCAGGCGGCGATAGTCTCGGGCAAAGCCGATATCGTCATGCTTGTTTTGGTGATTACGCACCATACTTAAGATAATAACGTCCATCTCCATGCCCTGGAACCGGTCCACTGTTCCTGTACGAATCGTCAGGTGTTGCAGCCCTAACTCCTGTTCAATGAGACGGTTCAACTTTTTCACCTGCTCTCCGTAAAAGCTGATTACGCCGACACTTTTCTTTTCCTCTGCGTTCATCCGGCCGGCTTCTATCGCCTGTGCCGTTGCTTCATCCAATTCTTTCAGCAGAGAACCGATTTCCCGCAGCTCCGCCGGGTTGTACAAGCTTTTGCCGCCTTTCATGCGTTCCTCGAAAAATGCCGGCTCATTCGGCATATCGAGCCACAGCAAATGATTGTTCCGGCGGATGAGCGGCGATTCCAGGAGGTGGTCGCGCACTGCATCCGAGTCCGGCAGGCCGCATTGAAGCCGGTCTTTTTCCCCTTCATAAAATGGCGTAATGGTTTCCATAATATTTTCATGCATGCGGTACTGAATGGCGAGCATCGTTTTGTTCGTGTCCGGTACGCTTTTAAACAAGCGCTCAAACAGCGACTCCTCAAGCAATCCTTTCAGCTCCGCTTTTCCGGCAAACTCTTTGTTTTCTTCCGCCAGCTCCTGCAGCGTTTCTTCCAGTGTGTCATTTCCTAAAAGCGGCGGCAGCTGGTGATGGTCACCGACTAAAATGACTTTCTTTCCTTTTAGCATTGGTAAAAGAAGCTCCGGTGGCGTCGCTTTTGATACTTCGTCAATAATAACCACATCAAAAACCGGATAGCTGCCGATAAAGTCCTTGCGCGCGGATGCCACACAGGTGGTGCCGATCACGTTCGCATGCTTTACATACAGCTTGCGGATTTCATCCAAATCGTGATCGCTCGCTTCCTGAAGCAGAGACAGCCATTCTCCTTGGATCGACTGAAAAAGCGGCAGGCGCTGCCGTTCCTGCTTGAGCGATTCCTTTGTAAAAGAAAGACTCGCCATTTGCTTCAGCAGCTCTTCATGTTCTGCTTCTGGGTTCGTATTCAAGATCGCTTCAAGAGGTGCCAGCTCTTCTTCTTTTTCTCGAATCGCATTTTGCATTGTTTCCATTTGCGCTTCTACCTGAGCACGTTCCTGGGCTGCTGCTTCTCTTTCGGTAGATTTTTGCGCTTGTTCACGTTGGTCTTCTTCGATCCGCTGTTCCGTTTCTTCAAGTTTCTGCTTTTTCTTTTCTAAAAGAAGCGCTCTTGTTTCCTGCTGATCGAGTGTTTCTTTCGCATTTGGAATCGGCTCGCCCAGTGACACCATCTGCCGGTACTTTTGTTCAAGTGCTTCAAGCTCTGTCCGCTGTCTGTGGAGTGTTTGGCGCAGTGATTCATAAGCTGTTCTTTCATCCTCCTGCTTCTGGCGCAGCTGCTCGATCACGTTTCTCTTTAAAAAGAGGAAAGCATCCCGTGCTTTTTGCTTGTATTCCTCATAAGATCTCAGTCGTTTCGCTCTTCGCCAGACGAAATGGCGACGGATATAAAGCCCTTCTAAAAACTCCGCACCCCGTCTCGGATCAATATTCGGCCCGCTTTTTAACACGGCTCTTAACCGGTTTAAAAACCCGTCGATTTCCTCTGCGGAGTGGGAAGAAGATGTGCGGCCTGCACGTTGCTGCAGCTCTCCTAAAGGTATGTTATATCTTGCGAGCAGCCCTTCCATATAAGAAACAGCTTTGTTGAGCTGATCATTGTACGCTCTCAGCTTTGTCAGCTGGTTCATCTCCCCGCGAAGATGATCGAGTTCCTCCAGCAGCTGTATAATACGGGGCGACCGTTCAATATTTTGCTCGAGCATCAGCCACTTTAACGCATCGATCCGTTTCACGTCAGATGCTTTTGCATAAACGGCTTCTGCTTGCTGCAAAACTTGGATGTAATGCGCTTCATCGGCCGCTGCCTCTTGAAGCGATCGTCCTTTTCTCTCGATCTCTTCCTGGAGTTCTTCACAGGCCAACGAATGATGAAGAGCTTCGATTTCTTTTTGAAGAGCTTCCCATTCACGCTGGATATCGTCAAGACCCGGCTCACCTGCCAGAAACGCTTCAGCCTTTTCAATCGAAGCTGCTAATAGACGGAGAGCCTGCTCGATTTCTTCCTCGCGCTTTTGCAATGCCAGGAGTTCGGCTTCTGCTTCCTTCAGACGCTGTTGTTCATTTTGGAGAAAGAACTGTCCCTCTTCATATAAGCCCGCTGCTCGTTTTTTTTCGGCAACGGCTGCTTCTGCCTGGGCCAACAGAGGCTTCAGCCGTTCCTGCTCTCGTTCATTTTCCGCCCACTCCGCTTCGATCTCTGCTTCTCTTTTTTTTCTTGCTTCAAATTGAGCGGATACTTCATGAAGCGTATGATCCTTCCAATACTGGCCGACGTTTTCTTCAATAAACTTTTTGCCTTCTTCTTCAATGCTTTCCGTGCGGCCGACCCGGAGAATGCGGATATCTTTATTGGCTAACAGCCGCCCTAGCGCATTATCTACCGCCAAGTTGGATTGGGAAGCGACCAGCGTACGCAGCCCTGCCCGCGCGTTTTGCAGGCAGATTTCCGAAATCACAGTTGTTTTTCCGGTTCCCGGGGGTCCCTGAATCACATACAGGTCTTCCGCCTCCATGGCACCTGTTACCGCACGCTGCTGAAACTCGTTCAGCCGGTTATGAAACTGCAGGTTACCAAGCTTTTTCGGCGGCCGAAGCGGCGGCTTTTTCTCAAATAAAATCCGTTCCAGATCCGGATTAGCTGCCAGCCCTTCCTCTAAATGCTTAAACCCCTGCCGTAGCCGCTTTACCTGGCTTAATGTGGCAAAGTTGCTGAACACTATTTCTTTCTGCGCCGTAGTAAACTGCTGCTTCCGCGCACGTTCCGCCACTGGGCCGCTCAGTTCAATTTCGACCGTCCCGGCGCCGCGGTTTGCCCGCAGCACTTTGCCGGCATCCTGGTCCATTCCTCTAAACTTGACACTTAAGTCTTTGAGCAGCTTCCATTCCTCTTCCTTGAGCCGGCAGCCGGTCAGCGTCACCCGACTGAAGTCGCCGTTAAAGGTCAGTCCCGCATAGCCCGCTGTAATATCCGGAATATCTGCGTCCCGTTCCTGGATCGTCAAATAGCCTTCCCAGCTCGCAATCCGCTTTTTCACGTACTCCGAGCTTTCCTTTGCGACCGGCATATCATGAATGGCGCGAAGCAGATCAAGCGGCATTTCCCGCCGCGTTTCCTGAAAGGCAATCGAAGCCGGGCGGCGCCAGTTTGTCTGCACCGGTGTATGAGAGGCACGCGCCGTCACATTTGTCGCAATAAACCGGTCTTTTTCTGCTACACAGTGCAGCACAATGACCGCATTGCCGCTCGCTGTTGCCAGCCGTTTATTGGCGTTGTTATCAAAAAACAGCGCAACAGACAAAAGCCGGTCCGCAGACGGCGGATACTTTTCTATATAAACCATAAAAGACGCTTCCAACGAAAAAAACGAGCGCTCCTCCAGCCCGAGCTCCCGCATTTTCTCCTTCGCTTTATTCGTCAGCGTCAGTGGACATCTGTATGTTTTTAAGCTCGTTTGCACGATATGTTCACCTGCTTACTATTCCTTTAAGATTCTCTTGCTGCCTTTGAGCAAAAAGAAGCAGAGAGCTGTTGTATGGCTCTCTGCCGTTCTTGCTGTGCCGCTGAATGGATGCAGACTTTTTACAATTACAATCTATTTATGTGTACCTATATGGATATAATCATTCAAAAACAGGGATGATCCCTGCTTTATGTATTCTATCATACTTTCTTGATCTCTTCTTTCTTTTCTTACGATAAAAAAGCGGGTTCCTTGAGCGGAACCCGCTTTCCCAATGGATTTATTGAATTTTGATCAGCTCTACTTTTGTAATTCCTTCAAAAATCACTTTGATGAGGCCGACGTTCGGTGCATAATAATCTACTCCGCCATCATCTGCGGTTACTTCGATCACATTGCGGAACGTTCCGGCCCGTGTTGTGATCGTTTTTGTGGTAGATGTGATTTCATATGTATGCACAAATCCTTGATAACCAATACTCCATTTTTGGCCCACTTTAACCGGATATTTTAACATCATCCACGATTCTGATTCGGGATAGCCGAAGTAATAGCCTTTGCTGTCTTCTTTCTCTACGATGGAATAGGTGTTTTTGCTTCCTTCATATACATCCCACAGATTCCACTCAAAGTATTTCCGGCCTGAGAATTTATAAGAGTAGCTGCCCATGTCATCGGAATTATAATAGTAGGTTTTGCTTTTATCCTTTAAATAGCTTACCGGGGCAGGCGGCAGTTCTACTTTGAAGTCATCGTTTAACGCTCTTGCCAGAAAAGCAGAAAATTGAGCGCGTGTGACTTTCACATTCGGACGAAATGTATTGTCTTCGTAACCGGATGTCAAATTTTCAGCAATAATTCTTTTAATATGCGGATAGCTGGCCATGGAAGAGGACACGTCTGTAAAAGGAGCCGCCGCTTCTTTTGTCAGCCCGAATGCTCTTGATAAAAAGATCGCCATTTGTCCCCGTGTCACCGCTTCGTTCGGATGATAGCGCCCATCCGGATAACCGCTGATAATCCCGCGGGCTGTTGCCGAAGCAATATAGCCGCTCGCTTTTTGATCGGCGCCTACGTCCGAAAACTTTGTCGCTTTCTGGGTTCCATCAAGCCCCAATGCCCGCCCGATCATAATCGCCGCTGCGGCTCTCGTTACCTGTCCATCCGGTTGAAAGGTACCGTCCGGATAGCCTGAAATAATCGCTTTACCTTCTAAATACATCATTTCTTTGTAAAAGCGCTGACTTTCGCCCAAATCGCTGAACGCCGCCGCCTTTACCTGTGAATGGAATCCGCTCACGATGCAAAAGCAGATCGTGAACACCCATAAATATTTTTTCACTTTTTTCTCTCCTTTTAAACTATATGTATAGGATAAACGTCCTCAATCTTATGCCATTCGGCATCTTCCTCCCATTCCCTTCTTTTTTCTTACTTTTCTCAGAAAAATGGTCGGGTATTTCAGAGGGGTTTCACGCTGTCTTTTCACCTTCCACTTAATACCATTTAATAACATTTACCCAGGTCATTCTTCTTGAAATCGTAACATTTTTTTGAATTTAATTATTGTTTAATTTAACCAGTGTATGAGAAAATAGGATTCTATAACATAATTTCGTGGAGGCTTATAAATAAATGGGATACAAGAATCATTCATATCGTAAATTTGTAGCATCTGCAGCGACGGCAACAGTTGTTGCATCAGCTGTAACTCCTGCTTTTGCGGCACTGCCGTTTACAGATGTGTCCGGCCGTTATACAGAAGCGGTAGAATATCTGGTAGATAACCAGATTACTAACGGCATTAGCAAAACTCAGTTTGGAACTAACTTAACAATTAAACGTGTAGATGCAGCCGTGATGATTGCAAAAGCACTTGAGCTTGATACAACAAATGCACCGAACGCCGGCTTCACAGATCTTCCTGACCGTGCTGTACCTTATGTAAATGCCCTTAAAGCAGCAGGTATTGTTAACGGGAAAACAGCGACAACGTTTGGTTCAAACCAGGATATTACACGCGGTGAACTTGCGATCATTCTTTCACGTGCGTACGATTTAAAAGGCGATGTTGATAACTTAAAGTTCACAGATGTATCAGACCGTTATGATGAAGCGGTCGCAGCACTTGTGGACAACGGACTTACAACGGGAAAAACAGCTACTTCATTCGGCACAAACGATCCGGTTAAACGTGGCGAAATGGCCATCTTCTTATATCGTACGCCTATTGATATTGAGGAGCCGGCTGTTAAGTCTGTTAAACCACAAAATGCGAAACAAATCACGGTTACTTTTAATACAGAATTGAATAAAGACACGCTTGCAGCTTCTCTTTTCACATTAAACAACACAGCTGCCTCAAAAGCCGTTCTTTCAGAAGATGGCAAAACCGTTCTTTTAACTTTTGATGGCGGCGCTGAAGTCAAAGACGGCGTATTGGTTGTAAACCCAATTGCTATAAAAGCAGATACAGCAATTAAAACAGCGAAATACACATCTGTGTTTACGTATGAAGATACAGTAAAACCATTTGTCACAGGTACTTCTTATTCAAATGGCGTAATTACGTTAACGTTTTCTGAAGAATTAAGCGAAGCACCAGCTGTTATCCGTGTAGATGGCACACCGGTTGCAGCAGGCGATGTGAAACTAAACACGTCAGACAAAACAAAAGTAGAAATTACAAAAACACTTGACGCAGGCGATTCTGCTTCCCTGTATGTCGCTGGTGCAGCAGATGCTTCAGCAGCAAAACACGAAATGGACTTGTACAATGGTTCTGTTTCAGCACCAACAACTGATACAAACAAACCGCATGTAACGGGTGTAGAGGTTACGGGCCAAAACACAGCGAAAGTAACGGTAAGCGAAGCCATTACACAGGGCACAGTGAAAGCAACCCTTCAGCAAGGCGCTGACCAAACAGCTGTGACCCTTGTAAAAGACACAACAGACGCAAGCGGCAAAACATATAACCTGACTGTAGCAGGTGACCTTTTCAGCGAAGATTCAACAAGCGAAACATTTACACTTTACATTGCGAAAGATGCAATGAGCGATCTTTCTGGTTTAAAAAATGATTTGTTCCAGGCTGCTTTAACATTTGTAAAAGACGCGCAGGCTCCAGTCCTTGCTTCTTCTAAAGTAACAGAAGGAAACAAGGCGCTGTCCTTTACATTTGACGAAGCTGTAACCATGTCTGGCTCGCTGTCAGCCATCGATATCCGTAATGCGGACGGTGTAAAGTTCACAGCGAAAGGCGGCACATTGTCTGAAGACAAAAAAACATACACTGTAAAGATTACAGATGCTGACGCAGCCATTGCTGCCGGTACGTATACGGTGTCTTTCCCATCCAGCTATTTTGCTGATGCTTACGGAAACAAAACGGCTGCAATCAAAGACACGTTTACAATTGGTGAAACAACAAGCACAGATACAGTAAAACCGGAAGCATCTGTCACAACAGCAGGCACAAACACATTTAAAGTTACATTTAACGAAGAAGTGACTTCTTCTGCCCTAACGTTGTCTAACTACCGCCTGGACGGAACAGCGCTGCCAGCTGGAACAGACATCTACTTTACTGATTCAACGAAAAAAGCAGTGATGATCGAGCTTCCTGAAGGTGCGATTAACATCGGCGACCAGTCAACAGGCGCTCCTGCTGTTCTAAACGTAGCCGCTGCAGCGGATAAAGCCGGAAACGTAATGACTGCAGCAAACTTTGTTGTAACGGTTAAGGATAACACGCCAGCAGTTGTAATGGATGTGAAAACAGTCGGAACAGCGGTTGTTGTCACATTCTCAGAGGCAGTAAAAGTCGAAGGAGCAACAGCTGAAAGTGCAATAGATGCCAACGACGTATTCGATATTAAAGTGGGCAGCACGACGGCTGAAGCAGGAACTGTGACAGTCGTGAGCGGAAATGAAAAGCAGGTTCAATTCAACCTTGCCTCTTCTCCAGCTTCTGCACCAACTGTAGCAATCAAAGACGCTCAGACGGCATTAAAAGATGCAAATGGCGTTACAGTAAAATAAACCACACAAAAACGAGGCCCATGATGGCCTCGTTTTTTTACGGCAAATATGAAATTGATCAGCAAAATGGTTACTTGTTTAATTTGTTGAGAATTGAATATCCAATGTATACGTAACGGTATTACCTGAAGTATCTGTAAGTGTGATAGTTTTGCCGTCAAGTAATGAGAATGCAGATCCAACTACTGAGCCGCTGACACCAAATAACTCTGACAGAATTTCTATAAAGTTAGAACCTTGAGGAACGGTTACTTCAACACGACCTAGTTTAACTGTTGCACGTTCACTCAGTGACAGCGTTCCAGTAGTATATTTAGCATTAGGGTTAATGCCAGCCAGCGTAATGGTACCATCCTCTATATCCCCGTATACAGTTTCTAAGCCTTTACCGCCGATTGAAATATTACTTAGTGCAGGAGCTATTGTGTCTGCTACATAAAGACCTTCAGTCACAATTTCATCTTTAAAAATGTTACCAGCCACATCTTTAAGAGTATATGAAGAAACTTTTATAAAATTTTCACCCACTGAAAGGCCTTCTGAGAGATAGATAACTAATTTGTTATCAGAAATAGAAACTTGATCAGCTCCGTTAAGGCTGCTAAATCTTTTTCCATCAGTTGAAATTTTAACGGCTGCTTTTAAAGAAGCAGCACTTTTATTCGCTGCAATATCTTCGTCAAATACAAGCGTTACTGTTTGGTTGTCATCCGAAACGATTGCTTCTGTATACTCAGGTGCTTCAATATCGGCTGCCTTGATCTCAGCTGTAATAGACTCTTCTATTACATTTTCTTCTTTATCGCTTAATATGCCGCCATCAATTTTCAGCTCATTTGTGCCAGTAATTGCATTCGCAAAGCTCACTGTCAATGCGTTATTTCTTATAGAAACTCGATCTCTATCTCCTAAATCCGTATACTCACCGCCATCGCTTGAAAGGTGAATGGCACTTTTTAATGCAGCCGAAGATCTTGTAGTGCTTTCAATATTTTCATCAAAGAACAGTGTTACCGTTTTATTTGAATTCGAAACTGTTGAATCTAGATATTCCGGCGCGTAAATATCGCGTGCTTGTATCGGTTTCGTTACAACAGGCTCGTCTAGAAGATTTCCCGACTCATCTTTTAGCGTATCTTCTTCTACTCGGATCACATTTTTTGATCCTCTTAATCCTTCAGCAAAGCTAATCACAAGTTTATTCCCATCTATTTCAGCACTGTCGGCTTCTTGAAGAGAACCGAATTCTCTGCCGTCCGTTGAGATATGTACCGCCTCTTTTAGCTCCGTATCACCGGAAATATCTTCACTAAAAATAAGTGTAACTTCTTTATTGTCTGAACTAATCGTGCTTCCTTGATACACAGGCGCTGTAATATCTAAAGCCTCAATAGAGTCGGTGATTAACTCAGAATCAATTACATTACCGGATAAGTATTTGAGTGAATTCTTAGCAATCTTTACTTTATTCTTGCTGCCTGTGATTGGCTTTGAAAGATTGATAATAAGTGCGTTATCCTCCACGGAAACGTCATCTCTTGAACTTAAACTTCTAAAAGAAGTTCCGTTAGCAGCCAGTTTAATTTGTTTTCTTAATTCAGAATCATTTCTTTTATTATTCTCAATAGGTTCATTAAAAAGAATAACGATCGTTTCGTTTTCATCAATCACTTCATAAGAAATAGGCTGCTCAATGGCCGCTGCTGTCACTTTACTTACTGGTGCTTGAGCCCATGCAGATGATGTCCCAAAAGCAGTTGCACTCAACACTATAACTCCAGAGATGACCGTCTTTGACAAAACGTTTCTTACATTCATCGCTTTTTTCTTGTTAAAATTATCCATACTCATTTTTATTCCCTCCTGTTTTTAACAAAATAGACAAAATTATCACCATTAGTAATTTTAAACTATTCAAACAAAATTTTCTATATCTCTTTGAAAACTTACAAGATATACATTAATAAATATTATTAAAATATTCATAAAATTTACACATTAGACTATCAGTAGTTCTAATAAAGTGATGTCTCTGCCCATTTTAGTATCCTAATGTTTATCAGTTCTGCATATGTTCTTTATTATGTAGATTCTTTTGCTTCCATTTAATCTCATTGTCCTGACTTGTTTTCTTTAGATACTTCTACTTTGCTTTTCCCTGCAACAGAGATGGACCTGAATTTGGACTTAAGATGATCCTGTACATAACTGTCACTATCTATTTCTATCTTCATTACACTGGAATGAATGATAAAGAGGAGCCATTTTATATATAGATATAAAACAAGACCCCATGAATATTCATGGGGTGTGATTCTTACTTCTTTCGCTAGGTTACTGACTTACAAAGCAATATTTTGGATTATTTATTTGTAGAAGCTGCACTAACTATAAAAGCAGAGGTTGGGTTCAAAATTCCAATAACTGATCCAGAAGCCTGGTGATTTTGTTCCACATCTTGTATTGTATAATTTACGTTATGGGTATAAATTAAATTCGCAGAAGAATAGTCTTTAAATGTAAAAGTCTTATTCGTAAATATAACTTCAAATACATTTTGGGCAGCCCCAGCGGAAGTCGAAACTGTAGAACTAGCCCCGGTTGTATTTCTCTCTACACCGCTAACATTAAATTGTTTTGCCGCCTCTGCACCAGTCCCTGACTTAGCGTACACATCTTCACTGTAAGTAACTTCTAACGCACCGGATAAAACATCCGTTATTTTTGAGCCAATCATGATCGGAGCTGCTTTATCATACAAATTTGTATCATTATCAGTGATGATGTATTCCATATTCTCATTTTCAATTCCATTAGCATCTTTCAGTGTATCTGCACCTATTGACATAATCGTTTCACCGATTTCAACAGCACCTGTTTGGAATTTAACCGAATCAGCAGCAGAAGTGATTGTTAATTTATCTCCGCTTACAGAGAATTCAAGCGAGCTTGATCCTGTTAATGTAGCGGCTTCGTAACGTGCACCTGCGGATTTTATAAATCCTTTAACCTTAATATCAGAATCCTCTAATCCAGAAGCTATAATGTTTTCGTTAAATTGAATAGTAATTTTCTCAGCCGAATGTAATGTTACTTCTTGAATTTTCGGAGCTTCTATATCAATCCCAGCAACAATCGTTTGTAAATCAGCTTGATTAGATTTTTGTTCCTCTTCGATAACAGGCGCAATGGATTTAGCTACATTTCCTTCTACAATTACCCGATAAGATTCCCCATCTTCAGGAACAAACTTCGTCGCAGCCTTTGTGGTGGTATCAGTATAATCCATTGCAAACGCATTAGAAATGTCCTTGATTACTAGCGTTTTACCAGAGGGATCTTCTCCAAAAATTTCCACTTTAGTGTCAGCCGCAATAAAGTATGTTTTCCCATAACTCTCAATCTTAATATCCCCTGCGGCTATGTCTTCAACCTTAACCGCGTGATCAAAAGCCAAATGTAAATCCGCTTTTTCTTTGTCTCTCTTTTCACGTACAAATTCAGCCCTTACTGAGGTTGCTGCTTCATTTTTAACTGCAACTACTTCTATATCACTAACAGTATCACTTACAGCATTACGGAATTGATCGTTTACCGCAATACCAGATGGCAAAGAAATGGTGTAAGCAAATCCTTCATCAAAAGCTTCTTTTTCACTTGTAGTAAGTACTAAATTCTTATCTAAGAAGCTTATTTTGTTTACATCAATGGTCGTGTTATTTAATCTTTTGACTTCCAACATACTTACATTACTCATAACTCTATTAAATAGATCTTGGTCGAAAGTAATGGTTATTTCATTCGTACCTGTTATACGTGCCAATTCTATTCTTGGCTGTGCTTCAATAATTGTTGGCGTTTTGAAAGCTGTAACAAGTTGAGTAAGAGGCAGTTTAGAACCGCTTTCTGATTCTAAATTCGGGCTAATTTTTAGTTTGTAGGTTTTACCTGCTGATAATACACCTGGATTCATTTTAAGTTTAACAGCTGTTTTAGTCGTTACATCTATCCATTCGGCATGTGAAAATGGACCCTGAACTATAACACCATAGTTATCAAACACTTCATAGTTTGCCAAGTTTTTTACTTCCTGGTCCATCCTTTGACTAAATTCCACTATCACATAGTCTTGTTCCTCGCTAACTTCTACTTTAGGTACCTCGAGTCCTTTCAAAAGCACAGCGGGATCAGATTTTGCTTCAACCTGAGCAAAACTTAAATGGTCACCATAGTCACTAACCAAAGCAACTGTATATGCTTTACCTTCAGCTAGCTCTTGATCAGCTTGCGTGGCAGTCCTTGGCTTTAAAATAACCATAGCCGTTTTTCTATCATCACTGAAGCTAATCATTTCAGATATGAAGTTAGCCGATGCCACTGATTCACTAGCAGTATATACAACAATGCGATTTCCAGTCTTTGCAATGTAGGCAGCCTCTTCAACATCAAGTGCAGTGCTAAACGTTAATTCGATTTGTTTTCCATTAACTGCGTTTATACTTTTAATAGCAGGAGCATTGAGTTTGTCTTTAATTTGGCAGGCCTTGTATACAAAGATAGCAAAGTCTCCACGCTTTGCTTTATCGTGTGTTCCAAAAGTCGTTTCTGAAGTTCCCTTAGTAATTTCGTTGTATACCAAAGCTTTAACATCATTTATGTATCGTTCTGCTACATCAGTGAAAACAAGTTCTACATCGACTGACTCAAGCTCAAATGCTTTTGTAAGCCATACAGCAAGTTCACCACGGGTGATCAGGTCACTCGACCCAAAAGTAGTTTTAGTTTTTCCACTTGTAATGCCGGCTGCTTTAAGAGCATTTACTTCTTTAGCTGCGCGTTCCGGCACATCGGTAAAGCCAGAAGTTGGAGCTAATTCAATATCAAGATCCAGTGCTTTCACAACAAATATGGCTGCATCAACACGTTTAATATTTTGATGAGTACCGAAAGTGCCATCTGCTCTTCCATTGATTCCTTTAGATACCAGGAAATCCACTGCTTCTTGATATCTTGGCTCTACATCGGTAAAACTCGCAGCGAGTGTAAATGGAGAAATAGCACTTGCTGTTATCACCACTATCATAAAGACAAAAACTTTACGAAAAAATTTTACATGCGGAATCATATAAGTGACCGTAACCCCCTTCAATACTTTAAATATCCATTTTGCTTTTAAATTAATAGAGTTACAGCTTTGTGTCCAGAAAAGTAAAGAGAAATGTAAATCTATTTTAACAAAGAATTAGTGCCTCCCTATGATATTTATTGTTACTACAATTAATATTTGAAATACATTCACTAAATACATAGGAATAAGAACCTTGGCAATGCTTGCAGATAAATCTGAATGTATTCAAATGCACTATGCCAGCGTTTAAGCTGCTAACATAACAGGTGCGACTAATCTTTAGTATTAAGTGATATAACTAACGATAAAGGCGTCACAATCTAAGCTTCTTTTTATTGATTTCCTTTACGGTTGGCAATTCAATTTGTTTTGTTTTTCCTGTCATAGATTCCTATTTTATATTTCTCCTCAAATAGGAAAAGCCCTAACTCCATAAAGGAATTAGGGCTCGATAATCTGATACATAACTACAATATATATTTATTCTTACATTTATTACTCCATTAATGAGATAAAGAACATACAAAAGGCAGACAACTTAGACAAACAGGTTGTCTGCCTGTGTGTTGAACTTTTTTTGGAAATAAGTTTAATAGAATTTTTCACTTACTGGGTTTCTTCGCTCCCGCATGTTTTCTCCTCTCCACATGTTACCATGCAGATCCATACGGCATGCGATCCTCACTGCTACAAACCCGAAGCCATCTTTACAGCATTACTGATGCTGATCCACCTCATCATTTCGTATGATTGGATGAATACTCAACTCTTAGCGATTCGCACCATTTACTAGCTCACCCTGCCTGCATGGATTCGCCTGCCTAACCATAGCAATCTTTTAAAGAACCTTGCCCCGATTCTTCGGGTACGATTTCACCTGACTTCACTCCTTCGGCTATCAGCGCCTCACCGAATGTAGAAGGATTAGGCACTTATGCATTGGACTGCTCCACAAGGGTAGAAATTACGCCTGCCAAATGACCTGCAACAATTAAGAAAAAATACCCCATGCCCGATTGCTAAGTTATCAACAATGGACATGAGGTATAAATTCCTGCTTAATTCACCAATTTACACTGGCTTATAAAGCAACGTTTTGTTTATTAAACTTCAGGATTCGCTGGAGCTTGCTCATCCGCTGGAGCTTGCTCATCCGCTGGAGCTTGCTCATCCGCTGGAGCTTGCTCATCCGCTGGAGCTTCGGCAGAAGCTACGCCTGAAAGACCCTTAACTGTTTGAGAAGCTTGTCTGATATCTTCAAGATCTTCTAGAGCAGAAGTAGTATTGCTGCGGTATGTTAATGTTGCAGCTGCATATACTTTTCCAGCTTCAAAGACATCTTGGCCGAATGTCAGGGTAACAATGTAATCACTTGTTGCATCTACTTCTGCAGATGTTGCAGCTGCATTGCGTAGAGCACCAGATACTGAATATTGTGCACCAGCAGTTGCAGTGTTAGCATCTTCAAAACGTACAGCTTCAGAGTAAACAACAGCTAGTGAATCTGTACCAGTGATTTGAGTACCAACGATTACTGGAGCTGCTTTATCGTTGAAGTCAGAAGCGTCTAAATCAGCTGAATCGAAAGCAGCATTTTCGATGCCGTTTACATCTGTAAGTGAATCTTCAGCGATTTCTACTGTCAAGTCTGCGCCTGTAGTGAATTTAACAGCATCAGAAGCTGGAGTGATAGTTAATGTATCGCCCGCAGCTGATACTTTGATCAGATTAGACCCTGTCAATAATGCTGGTGCTACAGAACCATTTACTGACTTGATGAAACCTGTTACTTGAATATCTGATTCTTCCAGGTTAGAAACATTGATTGCCTCATTAAATTCTACTGTTACTTTCTCAGCAGAGTTAACTGTTACTGAATCAACCTCAGGAGCGCTGATATCAAGACCGTTTAGTGTAATATCTAGCTCGTCATTTGTGTTAGGTGTAGCTGTAGTTGTAACTGAATTGAATGATCCTTCAGCAAGTGTGATTTTGTAAGTATCACCTGCTTCTGGTACAAATCCATCAAATGCAGTTTCTACGTCACGCACGATAAATGTTTTACCAGTTGAATCGCCTTCGTAAACTTCAATAGAAGCAGGATCTACAAGACTAGATGAACCATCTAGGTTTTCAATTGTAATATCAGCAGCATCTGTAACGTTTGCTGGCTGGTTAAGAGTAATTAGAAGATCTGCTGCATCTTTTTCGCCAGTCTGACGAACGAACTTCGCAGAGAAGTCTGTTACTTCTGCATTGTTAGCAGCTACCACACTCTTATCATTCACTGCATCGCTTGTTGCGTTTGTGAATGTTTCGTTTACAGCAAGACCTGCAGGAAGGCTAACTTTGTATGTTCTGCCATCGCGAAGGTATTGTTCTTCACCATTCACTTCTAATGGAGCTACTGTTAGAGTAACGTCTCTACCGTTGTCTGCAAGAACTACATCTGTTACGTCAAACTCGCGGCCGTCCGCTTGAGTTACAGAGAACTGGTTAAGGTTTAAACCTTGAAGTTCTGCAAGCTCTTTATCAAACGTTACAACGATTGTTTCTTGGTCTACAACACGTGCTACAGATGCTTTTGGTTTTGCTTCAGCAAGTGTTGGTGTTTTAAGTGTTACTGTTCTTTGAGCAGTTGTCAGTTGAGAACCGTCTTTTGCTTCTACAGCTGCATCGATCACAACTTTATAAGTTTGACCCGCTTCCAATACATCAGGGTTAATATCGAATTCAACAGCATCATTAGAAGTTGCATTTACAAATTCGCCGTTTGCAAATACACCTTCAACTTCAACGTTGTTTTTATCGTAAACTGTGTAGTTAGCTTCGTCTAAAGCTTCTTCAGTCATTTCTTCGTCAAAGTTGAATACGAATGTATCTTCGTCTCCAGCAAGCTCGACGTCAGGAACTTCAAGACCTTTTAATAGAACAGTAGAAGCTGATTTTGCTTCAACTTCAGCAAGAGCTGTGTCAGTACCGTATTGGCTTACAAGCGCTACAGTGTATGCACGGCCTTCAACTAGTTCAGTTTCTACTTCATCAGTGCTTTCGTTGTCGCCCAATACAACTGTAGCTGTTTTGTTGTCATCGCTGAAGCTAACAACTGTTGAAACAAGGTTAGCTGTTTGAGCTGTTTCAGAAGAATCGAATACTACGATGCGGTTTCCAGCTTCTTCGATGAAGTCAACTTGCTCGTCAGTAAGAGCCGTTTTGAATGTAACTTCAAGCTGAGTTTCGTTAATCGCTGTTACAGATGAAATTGCTGCATTTGTTACTGGGTCTTCATCTGGAGTATCGATTTGGCTGATTCTATGAAGGAAGATTGCAAACTCACCACGTGTGATTGCATCAGCTGTACCGAATGAAGTAGCTGTTTTACCTTCAGTAACTTTGTTAGCTACCAACGCTTCAACAGCTTCAGCGTAACGTGAAGAAACATCCGTGAATTTCACATCTGCATCACCGCTAAGGTTGTAAGCATTCGCTAGAATCAATGCAATCTCACCACGAGTGATGTTGTCTGCTGCACCGAATGAAGTAGTTGTTTTACCATTGATGATGCCTTCTTCTTTAAGTGCGTTCACGTAAACCGCAGCACGATCAGGAACATCAGAGAAGCCTGAAGCTGGACGGTCTGAAAGATCAAGCTTTAGTGCTTTTGCAATCATAACAGCCGCATCAACGCGTTTGATTGATTGAACTGTACCGTATTGAGTATCAGTGATACCATTTGTGATTTGATTTTCTAAAAGGTAATCAACTGCAGTCAGGTAACGCTCAGGTACATCAGTGAAGTCTGTTGCTGCACCAGTTTCTGCTGCAAAAGCAGGTGTAACTGCAGTTGCTACTAAAGTAGCTGTCGCTGCTGTAGCAACGAATTTACGATAAGACTTTGGTTGGTAAGCCATGTAATTAGTTCCTCCCGTTTTGTGTGGTTGTGGTTTTTTTATGAAATCAAACAGCAGGTAAGCTGATTGTTCCGTATGAAATAAGTTTGAGTTATTTACTGTTTTTCTCATAAAGTGAAACATTATGTACTGCAAGGAGAATTTAACAGCTCTGTAACTCACAAGTAACATTCTATCAAACAAGAAAGTTTTTTCAACCCGTTTTTCGTTATTTCCATAATTTATTCAAAAAGTAATATTTGATATATTCTTGTCAAAACAATGAAAATAAATTGTCGAATAAAACCAATTTGTTTCATAGCTTATTCATTATATACCATATGCTAGGTAAAATTAAAGTTTTTTCCCCTGTAAGATTTGTAATTTTTGTTTCATATCTCCTTTAAAACCAGACGGGGTGCGGGCTGAGAGATTACAGCAAGGTTGCAATTCTCTTGAACTTCTGCATATGGTTCTTTGTTATTATCGGCACGTTTTCATGATTATTTAGTTATATTTTTATAACGTGGAAAAAAGCTTTTTTGTCCAACAAAAGCTTGTCAAATCAGCCTTTTTTTCCATAAATAGGTCTAAAATCTAATACTTACATACATGAAACTCCCATGCCCTGTAACACTGTAATGCAGGCCGTTTGGCAGTCTTCTGGAAAATTCTATTACGTTGGTTCTCTTGTCGACACCTGGCTGCCGAATGTGATTTTTGACGTAATTGTAATCGCATCGCCGGTTGTCTATCCGTCTAACCGCCGCTTCTATATCAAGCAGCTCTCCACCTGTTACCTTCTTAAAAAGCCGGTACTAAGGTAAATATTCACAAAAAAATTAAGGGAAATCGCAAATTTACCGCGTGTGATCTGGTCTTCCGTTCCGAATGAATCCTTATCTTCACTGAATATGATTCCGCTTTCAACAGTAGACTGACAGCCGCTAGCAGCGGTTTAAGACATCGGTAAGCCTCTTTATATTATCTGTGTAGATGTGCTAATCACATACGCTCCCGCCAGCATGAGGGCTGCTTTCCCTCATGTTACGTTTTGCTGTGATGCCAATTGTTTCACCGATTTCCCTTTGTAACAAAACCTCCCTTTTCGAATTTATGAAATAAATTCTAAAGTAAATAAGCTAAATACTACGGAAAAATAACAATTACTTTACAGCATATACCCTGTTATTACAGGTTAAATAAACATAATTAATTAAAATAATCCGTAATTACTAGTTTATAGAATTTATTAGTTTTTACTCCTATACAATTACTTATTTTTCTTTCCATTCTTAATCTATTTGACAATTCATTCAATATATTAGACAGAACGCGTCCCTGCTTTTTTCCTGTTTTCTGAAAACCTTTACTGCCTTTACAGCGAAAAATTTTTCATAAAAAAAAAGCCCTGTCCCGTTAATGGGACAGAGCAAAATATTACAATTGGTTAAAAATTGAAATCAGTTTAGGCTGAACAGCAGATTCTTCGTATTCAAGCGCCGTCTGATACGCAGCTTCGGCGACTCGGTCGCGTTCGGCCTGCTGGAGGTCGTCAAACGCAAGAAGGGCTTCTTTCAGCTCTTCCGGGTTGCCCGGCTCGAACAGCCAGCTGTTTTCGCCTGGCTTCACGTAATCTAGAATGCCGCCGATCGCGCTGGCGATAATCGGCGTGCGGCACGCCATCGCTTCCAGGCCGACAAGGCCGAGGCTTTCGCCTTTACGCGTGGTCGGAAACACAAAGGCTTCCACAGCATTATATACATTGGCAAGGCCGGATTGCTTCATTAATGGATAGTGGATGACCACATCCCCAATGCCAAGCTCGGCCACAAGCTCTTTAAAAGCCGCTTCGTCCTTGCCGGAACCGACTGCGATAAATTTCGTTCCGTGGTCCGGCTTTTCATCCACGTACCGTTTTATGGCATGCAAATAATGGTCCCAGCCTTTGCCGACGTCTAAACGTCCGACATAGCCTATGTAGCGGTAAGACGGATCCAGCTCGAGCTCGGACAGCGCCTGTGCCCGCTCCTTCGGATGAAACACGTCTTTGTTGACGCCGCCGGACGGGAAAACAGCCACAGGTGTCTGCACGCCATACTTTTCTTTTACAAGTGACTCGTAATAGTGAGACGGCGTAATGATCAGCGCGGACTGCTCAAGCAGCTGCTTCACATACGGCTGGTATTTTTCCTGGGACGGCACTTCCGGCACGACGTCGCTTCCGTGAACGTTCGTCACAATGCGGACGGATGGCTTTAACCGCTTTAAAAGCAGCAGCGGCAGCGCGTTGTGCGACGCATAGTGCACATAGATCGCATCATAGCGGCCGGACATGCCTTGACGTACGAGGTTCGCATAATACGAAGCGTAGCCAATAGCTTTCGCCGCTTTTGATGTCTTTTTTTCAAGCACAACCCGGTCGACTTCAAAACCGCCGTTTTTCAGGATGCGCTCGGTGTTTTGCACGAACACGCCGTAGCTTGGAAACTGGGCATTCGGGTACATGTTCGCGGCAAGCAAAATACGCTTCATTTCCGATACTCCCGCAGTTTTTGTTCCATATAATCAAGCAGTCCTTCCCGAAGGTCCGGACGCTGGAGGGCGAATTCAATCGTTGTTTCCACAAAGCCCTGCTTTTCACCGACATCATAGCGATTTCCGTCAATTTCATAGCCGTATACAGACTGGATCGTATTCAGCTTTTCAATCGCATCCGTCAGCTGAATTTCTCCGCCTGCGCCGATTTCAAGCTCACTCAAGTAATTGAAAATTTCCGGCGTAAACACGTAGCGGCCAATAATCGCCATATTAGACGGCGCTGTGCCCTGCTTCGGCTTTTCCACAAACTTGTTTACTTTATAACGGCGGCCAACCTGTTCAGACGGGTCGATAATGCCGTAGCGGTGCGTTTCAGACGGCGGCACTTCCATCACGCCAATCACAGATGAGCCGGTTTCTTCGTACTGCTCGATCATCTGCCCGAGGCACGGTTGGTCCGCCTGGACGATATCATCCCCTAACAGCACAGCAAACGGCTCGTCACCGATAAACTTGCGTGCCGTCCAGACGGCATGGCCAAGGCCAAGCGGCGCTTTTTGGCGGATGTAGTGAATATCGACTTTGCCGGAGTCCTTTACTTCCTGCAGCAGCTCGAACTTTTGCTTTTCTTCCAGCTTGTGCTCGAGAAGCGGCGCGGAGTCGAAATGATCTTCGATGGCACGCTTGTCTTTGCCGGTTACGATAATAATATCTTCAATGCCGGATGCAATTGCTTCATCGACGATATATTGAATCGTCGGCTTGTCGACAATCGGCAGCATTTCTTTCGGCATCGCTTTGGTTGCCGGCAGGAAGCGGGTGCCGAGCCCCGCTGCCGGAATAATGGCTTTGCGTACTTTTTTCATGACGAACTCTCCCTTTAGTTTTTCGAATCGCCGAGCACGTACACGTCAAAGCCAGCCGATTCCCACGTCGCGCGGTCAATGCAGTTTTTCGTGTCGATGACGATTTTGTTTTTCATATTCGAAAGTGTTGTCGGGTAAATCTCTTTAAATTTATTATGGTTGGTCAGGATTAAGATCGCCGATGCATCCTGCAGTGCTTCTTCCTGCGACTGCACCTGTTCTGGAATATTGTTTTCTTTAATATGCGGATCATAGGCGCTCAGCTCGATGCCGCGTTCGCGCATTGCTTCAATCACATCCACTGACGGGCTTTCGCGCATATCGTCAATGTTGCCTTTGAAGGCAAGGCCAAATACCGCTACTTTCGGATCTTTAATACCTTTTGCATCTAAAATGCTCGCTGTCATTTGAGCTGTGTAGCCTGGCATGCCGTCGTTTGTCTTACGCGCAAGGTGAATCATTTGTGCGGTTTCCGGCGCAAGCTCGACTAAGAACCATGGATCAACCGCGATGCAGTGACCGCCGACACCAGGACCTGGCTCATGCACGTTTACACGCGGGTGGTAGTTGGCAAGCTTAATCGCTTCCCAAATGTTCACGCCAAGAGTCTCTGCCAGTTTTGCCAGCTCGTTCGCAAAAGCAATGTTAATATCACGGTATGTGTTTTCCATGACTTTTACAAGCTCTGCCGTTGTAGCATCGGTTTCGTGCATCTGCCCTTTTACAAACGATTTGTACAGCTCTTTTGTCTGGTGAGCCGATTCCGCCGTGTAGCCGCCGATGATCCGGTCATTTGACACAAGCTCTTCAAACACGCGGCCAGGGATAACGCGTTCCGGTGAGTGAGAAACAAACAATTCTGTGCCGATCTCAAGGCCTGACTTCACAAGCTCCGGTATCATCACATCCTGCACCGTACGAGGCGGAACCGTTGATTCCAAAATCACCAGGTTGCCTTTTTCAAGATATGGCACAACAGAAGCGGTCGCTTCGCGTACGTATTCCAGGTTCGCCGTTTTGTCCGGCATAATTGGAGATGGTACGGCAATGATAAACACGTCTGCTTTGCGCGGCTTTGTAGAAGCCGAGAACAAGCCTGCATCGATCGCTTTTTCCAGACGCTCCTGCAAGCCGTTTTCTTCAATATGCAATTGCTTTTCGTTAATCATATTGACTGCTTTTTCATTTACATCTACGCCATAAACCGTATGGCCGTGGTTCGCAAACATAACCGCTGTCGGAAGCCCAATGTAGCCAAGGCCGACAACACAGATTGATTTTTTCATGACTTATCTCCCTTTAGTTATTAACACGCGCACTAAAAAGCGCGGTAAATTCATTTGGCGTTTGATTCGTTTCGGATCAGAGCCGAGACGGTACAGCCATTCAAGCCCTGCTTTGCGGAATGCGGCAGGTGCACGCTTAACCATTCCCGAGAACACGTCAAAGCTTCCGCCAACGCCTTGAAACACAAGAACATTCGGCAGGTTTGGCATATTGCGCTGAATCCACAGCTCCTGCTTCGGGCTGCCAAGTGCCACAAACAGCAGGCGCGCACCGCTTTCGTGAATGCGGCGCACCAGTGCTTCTTCATTCTTTTCATAGCCGTTCGTGTATCCCGCAACGACAAGTCCCGGATTTGTTTTCTTTATATTTTCGATCGCTTTTGTGACAACTTCTTCCTTCGCTCCGTAAAAATAAACCGGATGCCCTTCTTCTGCGGCAAAGCGAAGCAGGCGGGCCATCATGTCCACACCGGTTACCCGCGATGTGATGCGCCCTCCCTTTAATTTAGACGCAAGAAGAATGCCGACGCCGTCCGCAATTTGAAACGTGGACGAATTGATCAGCTGCTTTACCTGGTCGTTTTGATTTGCGGCAATCACTTTTTCCGGATTGACCGCGATAATCGTCGACTGCTGCTGCTTCTCCATACGCTCGCGGAGGGATGCGATAATTTGGTCATATGTTAAAGGCGAGACATCCACGCCAAGATATGTTTCCTTCATTCTCTTACCAGCCTCTATTCCGTTTGCTTTCAATTTTCTTAGTATAGCAGATTTTCGGAAAGGGTGCATCCCGTTGAATGAACCGGTTTTTTGTCGAATAAAGGGCATCCCTTCTTTTTCTGGCAGGGAATTAGGACTTTTCGGTCGATTTTCGATTCAGCCCGCGCCGCTTCAAGAAACATTTTACTCTACACGTTACAAGTGATAGAATTTTACAAGATATATTCTCGAGGAGGAAGAACCTTTGAAAATTGTGATTTCCGGCTTCTACGGTCTTGGCAACACAGGCGATGAAGCGATTTTAAAGTCGATTGTCGATAATCTGCGTACAGAGCTCGACAATCCCGATATTACGGTGTTTTCCCTGTCACCCGACAAAACAGCGAAAGAGCATAACGTAAAGTCCTTTTACCGTGGCTGGCGTCATGACAATAAAGAAAAAGTAAAAGCGCTCCGTAAAGCCGATCTGCTCATTTCCGGCGGCGGCGGTCTGCTTCAGGATTCGTATCCGACGAAGTTTTTATTCGGCCCGCTTCCTTATTATTTGCTGATTGTCTTTTTGGCTAAACTCTGCGGGGCAAAAGTCATGTTTTTCTCCCAGGGTATTGGACCGGTTACCTCAACATGGGGCAAAATTTTAATGAAGGTATTCGCGAACATGGCGGACTTTGTAACGGTGCGTGACCAGTATTCAAAAGATTACCTTCATTCATTAGGCGTTAACCGCCCGGAATCTGTTGTGACGGCTGATATCGTATTTGCATTTCAATCGAAGGAAGAAGATATTGCGTACAACACTCTTCCATTAAAAGGTGACGAGAAAATTGTAGCCGTGACGGTGCGTCCTTGGTTTGACCACCCGGACTACATTGAAAAAATGGCTTATGTGCTCGATGAACTGATTGAACGCCGTGGCGTTACGCCGGTATTCGTGCCGATGGAAGGAAAATACGATGTGCCGGCTTCTGAAGATGTCATGGCTAAAAT
Source organism: Domibacillus sp. DTU_2020_1001157_1_SI_ALB_TIR_016 (assembly GCF_032341995.1). Lineage (NCBI taxonomy): Bacteria > Bacillati > Bacillota > Bacilli > Caryophanales > Bacillaceae > Domibacillus > Domibacillus sp. DTU_2020_1001157_1_SI_ALB_TIR_016. The sequence goes on along the minus strand of NZ_CP135439.1, from coordinate 412,041 downwards.
GAAGCATGCGGATAAAACGATGATGCTTGGTTCTCATTTTTCGCCAGAGGAATTTTTAAACTTTATCCGCCGTTCGGATTTAACGTTCGGCCTGCGTTTGCACGCGCTTATTTTCGCTGCGCTGTCAAACGTGCCGCACCTTGGCCTCAGCTATGATAAAAAAGTGGAAAGCTTCCTGAAGCGCTCCGGCATGTGGGATTACTCATTCCGCCTTGGCGAAATCGATCAGGAAAAAATGCTCGAAAACGCGCTGTACTTGCTTGACCATAAAAAAGAGGCACAGGCGGTTATCGCGCCAAACGTAGTCGAGCTTCGCCGCGAAGCGTTACGGAATTTAGACTTGTTAAAAGAAAAGTTCGGATCTAAAAGGAGATCATAAACGTGAAAATTTTACTTGCTACTTCGTATGATTACCCGCATCTTGGCGGATTGTCGACGCATATGGCGACATTGAAAATTGGTCTTGAAGCACGCGGCCATGAGGTTGATACGCTGTCTTTCAGCGATGTGCCGAAATGGAAGCGTGACTTTATCGCACGCGGCCCATCGTTTCTTTTAAACAAAGCATCTCTTGGTGCCGGTTATGTGTGGACGCTGGAGCGTCGCCAGGCTTTTCTAGAAGAAATGCTGAAGCGCCCGGACTGCCCAAAGTATGATATCGTCAATGCGCAGGATGTATTCGCGACACGCGCTTCTATCAATGCAGGCTTACCGACCGTTACAACCGTTCACGGCTACTTAACGTATGAAGGGATTTCCAAAGGTTCGGTCGCAGAAGGCTCGAAGCATGCGGACAAGCTGATGGAAGTCGAACGCGAAGGCTACCGGAAAACACGCGCAGTCATTACCGTAGATACTCGCATTAAAAATTACGTGAAAAAAGAAGCCGGCATTGATGGAACAGCGATCCGCAACTTCATTAATGTCGATGACTTTAAACCGGATTCTGAGAACAAAGCGACTTACCGCCAGAAGCACGGCGTCGATGCAACAGCGCCTGTTTTCTTCGTACCGCGCCGCTTAACAAAGAAAAACGGTGTAATTTATCCGATTCTTTCGTTCCCGCCGGTACTGGAGAAATACCCGAACGCTCAGCTGATTTTTGCCGGAACCGGTGAAGCGATGGACGAAATGAAGCGCCTGATCGCAGAACGCGGCATTGAGAAAAACGTGCACTTACTCGGTGCCGTCGATCACAGTGTCATTAAAGAATATTACGCACTGGCTGATGTGGTGCTTGTACCGAGCGTATTCTCGGCCGGTGTAGAAGAAGCCACTTCGATTTCCGCTCTTGAAGCGATGGGCTCCGGCTCACCATTGATCGCCTGCGCGGTCGGCGGATTAAAAGAAATCGTGAACCACGGCGTAGACGGACTTCTAGTTGAAGAGAAAAACGTTGAGGAATTATCCGATGCGATGATTGAATTGCTGGATCATCCGGAAAAAGGCGCTCAGTATGCAGCGGCTGCCCGGAAAAAAATTGAAGATGAGTATTCGCATACGGCAGCTGCCGAGAAATACGAGTCGATTTATAAAGCTTCCCTTTAATGGGAGGCTTTTTTTCGTGTTTGGTCCGGAAACTTTTGGTTTGGGCCGGATTTCGGTCTGCCTGGGCCGGTATTTTCTTTTTCCGGCTCAAGCGTGTGATTTTCCGGCCCAAATTTCTTTTTTCCGGCCGAAGACTGTATGGTTTATTCCCATTTCCATTCTTCCGGCAGATGATACACTCTCCCTTTTGTGTCCCCTTTCTTTTCAACCGCCCACTTTCTTAACAATTTTTTGGCGACTGATTCTGATTGGATGCCCGTAAAGGCTCTGATTTTTTTGTTCACCGCTTTTGTGCCGAACAGCCGCACATATTCTTTCAAAGCCGGGAGATGCGGGTTCTTTAAAGAAGTGCTGCACTTTCGGCAAAGCCATCTTTTTTTTACGCGTTCAATCGACCAGCACCGGCAATATGGGCATTGGATGCCGGTGTGAAGGTGTGCAGGCTCAATCCGAAATTGTTTCATGATATCCGGATCATAGGGTTTGTTGTGCCGTTCAAGCTCACTGGCGATTTTGTATACTTGTGTTTTGGCTAAAATGGTTTGTTTGCCCTGAAGAATTCATGAACTTTTGCGGAGATTTCCTGTGCATAGAGGATAAGGGAATGATCAAAGGCATCCGGAGGAGTGATTTCTATGCGGACGTTTGGATGGGTTAGAACGACCGCAGCCATAATAGGGATGGGCTGATCCAGCCACTGTTCCAGCCCGCGCTTGTGGCGAAGCACCTGCGTAATGGGGTCATCATAGGTGACATTTCCTCTTCTCAGCTGCCTCGTTAACCGGTCGAAAACAAGGCGGCCGCTAAAATGCTTGGCGTCTAAAATGAAGATCATCTGCTGCGTAATCACGACGGTATCCATATTTTTATTTTCCGGCCCAAGCCGAGCCGACCCACAAAAAAACAGCCAGGGACTCGTCCCTGGCTGTACGATTATTCTTATTTCATCCACTCAGTGTGGAAGGTACCTTCTTTGTCAATACGCTTGTACGTATGCGCACCGAAGTAGTCACGCTGCGCTTGAATCAAGTTCGCAGGCAGTGTTTCTGTACGGTAGCTGTCATAGTATGCCACAGCACTCGCGAAAGATGGAACCGGAATGCCGGTCTCGATCGCAAGAGATACAACTTTACGAAGCGACGTTTGGTAATTTTGAACGATATCTTTGAAGTATTCGTCCAACAGCAGGTTTGGAAGCTCTGCGTTGCGGTCGAATGCTTCTTTGATTTTTTGAAGGAACTGCGCACGGATGATGCAGCCGCCGCGGAAGATCATCGCGATGTCGCCGTAACGAAGGTTCCAGTCGTACTCTTCTGATGCAGCTTTCATTTGTGCAAAGCCTTGTGCGTATGAACAGATTTTGCTCATGTAAAGCGCCTGGCGGACAGCTTCGATCAATTCTTTCTTTTGATCTGAATCTACTTCTTTCGGAGAAGGGCCGCTTAATTGCTTGCTTGCTTCTACGCGCTCTTCTTTAAGAGCAGAAATAAAGCGTGCGAAAACAGATTCTGTGATGATTGGAAGCGGAACGCCAAGGTCAAGCGCGTTTTGGCTCGTCCATTTGCCTGTTCCTTTTTGGCCGGCTGCGTCTAAAATCACGTCTACAAGCGCCTTGCCTGTTTCGTCATCTTTCTTCGTGAAGATGTCCGCTGTGATTTCGATCAGGTAGCTGTCAAGCTCGCCTTTGTTCCACTCGGCAAATGTGTCAGCAAGCTCTTCTGTTGACAAGCCGATCACATGCTTCAAGATAAAGTATGCTTCTGAGATCAGCTGCATATCGCCGTACTCGATACCGTTGTGCACCATTTTTACATAATGGCCGGCACCGTCTGGACCGATGTATGTAGTACATGCTTCGCCGTCTACTTTTGCTGCGATCGCTTCAAAGATTGGACGAACAAGTTCAAATGCTTCACGCTGTCCGCCTGGCATGATAGAAGGCCCTTTTAGTGCTCCTTCTTCACCGCCGGATACGCCTGTGCCGACAAAGTTAAAGCCAAGGCCGGCAAGCTCTTTGTTGCGGCGTACAGTGTCCTGGAAGAACGTGTTTCCGCCGTCGATGATGATATCTCCTTTGTCCAGGTATGGCTTCAAAGAATCAATCGTTGCATCTGTTGCTGCACCTGCTTTTACCATGAGCAAAATTTTGCGCGGTTTTTCAAGTGAGTTTACAAATTCTTCTACGCTGTATGCGCCTTTGAAGTTTTTGCCTTGTGCTTCTTCCTGAAGGAAAGCGGTCGTTTTATCTGCAGAACGGTTAAATACTGCTACTGAGTAGCCTCTGCTTTCGATATTAAGCGCCAGGTTTTTACCCATTACGGCAAGACCGATTACGCCAATTTGCTGTTTTGTCATAAAGAAATCCATCCTTTCTTTTTTCCCCTTAATTAAGCATTATAACGAAACTTATTTTGAATTTAAATACTGTTCTTTACTTTCAATCAATTTCTGCAAAATCGGACTCGTTTTTCCGCCTAACTCTTTCCAATTCTTCTCGTGGCGGCGCAGGTCGTAAAGCGTCAGCAGTTCATAGTCTCCGCCGTCGAATGTGCCGTCTCTGTTAATCTGATACCAAAGATCGCCATTCGGGCGAATCCATTTCTCGCCGGTTGACTCGACTGCCTGGCGAATATTGCGGGCCGCCAATAAATATTTTTTTTCTTTCGTTTCTTTGTACGCTTTGATAAACATATTGGCTTCGCCGAGTGAGTGGTTGAGCGAAGCATGGATAAACTGTTTACCCTGCTGCGGCGAGTAGTAATCAGCCGGGTAGTAGCCCTTCTCCGCAGGCACTATGTTATCAATACTGATTAATTTGAGCAAATAATCGCTATAATCCGTGAGTGCAGCTTCAAGCTCAGGCACCCCGAGCTCCTTGCCGATCCGGTGCAGATAAAGCGCGATCAGCTCATTATGGCGGGTATCGACATAGGGCGCGGTAATATCATACTTTTGCTTCAGCCACGTACTTGTAAATTCAGTTTTCCATATGACATCATTACGTGATGTCCGGTACGTCCACAGATTCGCCGCAGACTGCACGGTTAAATCATAAAAATAACGGTCCTGGTCTCTAAAAAAACGGTCAATCGCTTCTTTTTCGATCATTGTACCTAAATAAAGTCCGTATCCGTCTTTTGTAAAAGGTTCAACAGACCAGGGCAGTTTTTTCATTGGCCCGTCTACCGCAAACCAGTTGTTTACTTCTTTATAATGTTCTTTTTGAAACGTAATCCAGTCATTTAAATGGCTGCTTTCGTCAAAAAGCGGATGGTCGGCCAGCAAAAACCACTGGTCAGCCATTTGGTCCCGTTCCGACGTTAATTCAAACTGAACCCCTTCTTTGGAATGGGTTACGGTGTTTTTTTCGGCAAGCAGCTCATGCAGCCGGCTTTCCCGTCCGCTCCCGTACAATTCTGTCAGTTCTTTTGATGTAAACGAGTGGCTCATCACAAGCTCGTTCACAAACTCATGATTCTTCGTGTAGCGGAGCAGCCCTACAGGCGGCTTGGTCGGATCGACACCGGTCACTTTATTGTGCTCACGCACCGGCATGTCCTTTGTCCAGTCTATCATATAATAATCGTCCGCACCCGGAATCGAGATTGTTGCTTTTATCGTCCCTTTACCGCTCAGCCGTGTCATCACAAACTGGTCGCCATTATTCAACTTGCGCACCCGAACGGTAATACTTGCGGACTGAGCGTCCAATTTATAAACCGTGTCTTTGTAAAGCGAGTCAAGTCCTTCTGGCTGAAATTTTTGCTCCAGCCGAAGCCCTTCCGCTTCCAATACGAGCATCCGGCTGCCGAGCGGGATTTCCGCTCTGTCTGCCGGCTCTTCTTCCTTCGTTTCTGTACAGCCAGCCATGATAATCACAGCCAGCAAAAGAAGCAGCGCTTTTTTCACGACAGCGCTCCTTTGTTTCGTTTCACCAGGCTAAGCAGCTTCCGGAATCCTTCCTTGTAAAAAAGAAACAGCCCGGCCATATAAAGGGCAGCACCAATCGGGACAAGAATCACCAGCTGCCAGAGAGAGTACAAATCTTCAATAAACGGGCGAACGAAATAAAGCGGCACAGCCATAAATGCCGTTACAACAGCTGTCCGAATTAACAGACCGATCAGGCGGGCAGGCTCTGACTTATCAAAATCTTTATATACAAATACGGTACAGGTTGTTAAGTAATAAAGAGACACAATAGAGGTGGTCAGTGCCAGACCCGGATAGCCGAACGGCCCGATAAACAGCCAATTGAGCAGAGCGTTAATCGCAATGGTAAATACACTGATACGAAAAACGGTTTTTGTTTTCCCCTGTGCATACAACGCTTTGGCCACAATATACTGCATCCCCTGCGTCACAATCGTCGGCAAATAATACACAAGCGCCACGTATGTCTGATGTGTATCTGCTGAGGTGAATTTCCCCCGTTCAAAAATAAAAGACAGCACCGGCTCCCCTACAACCCAAAGACCAGCCGCAATAGGCGCCAGCGTGAGCAATGAAATTTGCATGCCGCTGAAAAACGTGTTTTGAAACCGCGGACGGTCATCAATCTGTTCAGCCAGCAGCGTAAAGATAATCACTGCAATCGTTGTGGCATAAATCGTATGCGGAATCGAGGAAAGCAGCTGGGCATTGTTCAAATACGTAACCGGGCCTTCCCCAATGCCGGAAGCAAAGCTTTTATTCACAAACACGTTGATCTGTCCGACAACCGAGCTGAGAATGGCCGGTGCGAGCAGCACAAGAAAGGAATGCTGAAATTCTTTGTCTCCGGACAGTGCCGGCTTCCACCGATAATCGGTTCGAAATAAATAATAAAATTGAACGAAAATACCCAAAATGGTTCCGGCCATAAAGCCGTATGCAAGGCTGGCAATGCCCCACTGATCGGCAAAAAGAAGTGCGAATGAAACCCCAAAGACGGTCTGCAGCAGCTTTGCCACCTGTGATGGAACAAAAATACGCCGTCCCTGTAAATAGGAATCTAAAATACTCGTCAACGCGATAAAAGACATAAATACAAAGAAAAACCGCGTGATCGAAATGGCTGTTTCCGCTGTTGCTTCGGTCATGTTTCCATAAATAAGCGGCACGAACCAGGGCGCAAACAAGTAGCCCAGAATAGAGATCAATATAAATAGAAGAAACGTGACATTCATAATGGCACTCGCCGTCCGGTCCGTGCGTTCTGGATTGGCCTGCCTGTTTTTCACATACATCGGCAGGAACACATTGTTAAACCCTCCGGCAATCATGGCAATCGCCAGTGTAATAAAAGAGAATGCAAGCAAGTAACCATCGGTTTGGCTGCTGACACCGAATTTGTACGCCATAATACTTTCACGCACAAATCCGGACAGCTTGACAATAAGCGCAAAAAGGGCAAGCCACAGCGCTGTTTTTTTCAAAGACATAGTCGTCGTACACCCCAGTTTTCTATTAAATTTCCTCGTTTATTTTACCCCATTTCCTTGCTTTGTGCGACAATCTGCCAAAACGTCCCAGAAAGAAACTGTGTAAGATAAACTAACAAAAAGCGAGATTGTTCTTTATTCATGCTTTATATTTAAGATACATTCTTCATACATCTTATTTCGAAAGGAGTTTTCTAGATGAAAATGATCACTTTCTTATACGGATTTTTAGCCCATGGAGACGCAGACAAAGAGGTGGCCCATCACTTGACGGATTCCTTTACTGGAATTGAATCTTACTGGATGCCCCCTTCCCAATAACGGATTGATAAGGAAAGCCCGCTTCAGACAATGGCCTGAGCGGGCTTTTTTTCATTTTGCAATCGGCAGTATATTTACTTCGCTTCGCTGAAGGTATCCGGATATGCGAGTTGGAACGTCGGAGATCACCTGCATCCAATCGCCTGTCTGCGTAATCGTAACAGGCATTCTCGTTAAGTTATAAGTGTATACGGCACTTCCTCCCGCACTGACACGTACGTGAACGCCCGCTTTGTTTGTAAAAGCGAGAGTGTAACGGCCAAAGTCTTTGCCGCCCATTTCTTTGTCAACGTTGTACATATGTCCTGCCAGCTTCGCACCCCAGTATGGATCGGACGCATACTTGACGTTTATACCATTTGATTTGTTGCCTGGTGCTGCGCCGTATGCACGCCAGTCATTTGGTGTAAAGTAGCCGCCGCGCCAGTCACCGGCTGTACCTTTAAAGTAGGCGTCAACAAGATGGACCACGCCTTCTTCTACCGTCTGGAATGCTTTTCCGCCGCTCGGATCGGAGTCATACACAGCAATCCCGAAAAGATTGTTTAATTGCTGTGCTTTGTCGCTTATTCCGTAGTCACTTTCATGAATCGCCATGCTGACAATTAAAAGCGCATTTACGTGATACTGGCTTTCTATCTTTTTCGCGATTGTACCAAGGCCAATCAGCTTACTTTTCGTTGTGGCATTCTCGTATTTTGCAAGGCCGGTAGCCTGTCGCTCCGCGAGCGCTTTTTTAATATAGCTGTCCAGCTGTGCGGCCGTGTAGCTCGTTGTAGAGCGGCCGGATAAGAACTGGAAGTATTGATAAGCCCGTCCGACTGACTTGCCGCTGGCATTATAAAACGAAATGCCGTCCCAGCTATAATACTTTGAACCTGCCTGCATAAAAGAAGGCGCCGGCCCGGCCGTGTAAGAAACGGTTTTGTTTGTGTCGACATTATAAATGTTATGAATGAGCATACCGCCGGAAACAGCGTAATAGCCTCTCCCCTTCGCACCTTCATATGGCACAAGGCGGGCATCTGCTTGTTTCATATAATAATATTCTCCGCCAAGATACACTTTTACATAGGAATTAGTTGATGTAATATATTGCAGCTCAGTGGAAATCCCGCTGCTTCCGATCGCCGATGCGGTCACATACGTTTTAGCGTTTGTAAGTGCTGGGTCTGTATATAGGGAAACCGTTGTCGCATTGCTTGCAGGCTTGGCGAAAACAAGACCCGCATAGTTCTTCATGTAAATAATTTTTCCGTCTTTTAGGACAAGCTCAGAACCGCTTTTGGTCATCGCCTGTTTAGCGAGATCAAACGATTCGTATTGCATCGGAGCGCGTGTAATCGTTCCGCTGCTGTCAATATTCGCTGTTTGATAATTCTTTGCAGGCGGCTCTGGCAGATCCCCGTCAAGCAGGCGGTAAATAAACGCAGCGGCCTGGTCACGGCGTGCGTTATCTTCCGGGCCAAAGCGGCCGTCTCCATAACCGGAAATAATGCCGAGGTTGACGCTTTTACCGATTGCAATCCGGTGTGCGGAGCTTAAGTTATCGATGTCGGTAAAATCAGGCTGCACATATACCGCTTCTTTTTTCAAATAATCAAGGGCATTGCTGATCATCAGCGCCATGTCTTTACGGGTAATCGTCATCTTCGGAGAGAAGTTGCCGTTCGACCCGCCATTAACAATGCCAGCCGCCGCTGCAGCGTAAATGTAAGGAGCCAGCTTTGCAGATGGCGAAACGTCATTAAACATAGCCGGTCCAGCCGGCAATTCGAGGGCGCGGGCTAAAAATGTGGCAAACTCTTCACGTGTTACATTGTTTTCAGGCTTATATGTACCATCTTCATATCCGCTCATCACGCCAGCGGCGATGACCGCGCGGATTTCTTTTTCAAGGGTAATGCCGGTTACATCATCTGCAGCCTGCACTTTACTGTTTAGGAATGGCAAAAGTGGGAATAGTAATACAAGTGCCATCACAATTGAAACTGCTTTTTTCATCCTAGATTGAAACTCCCTTCAATAGTTGGTGGCCTTTTATTGCCTATCTTTCTCTATATATAGAAAACAGCCCCGGCGTAAGGGTCCGGGGCTGTTGATTTACTTTCTTATTGAGCGTTTGTTGCATTATAGATTGCAACCGTAAACGCTTCGCGTGTTGCAAGATGTGTTCCGTAGAACTTATCGCCTTCGAAAAGGCCCGTTTTATCGATTGAAGCCATTGTTACAATGCCTTCGTACGCCCAGTGATCTGCACGAATATCTGAATATCTAACACTTGCAGCTGCCGTTTGTGACATTTGCAAGTCGAATGCGCGCTGGATAATAGCGGCCATTTCGTTTCTTGTCATCTCCGCTTCTGGACGGAACGTTTTATCGTCGAATCCAGTGATGATGCCTGCTTCACGAATCGCGGCAATATCATAAGCGAAACGATAGGTTTTCGGCACATCTGTAAAGTGGCTCATGACAACTGGCTTCAAGCCAAGTACGCGGTTCATAATCGCCGCTGCCTGTCCGCGTGTTACTTTAGCGTCCGGGCGGAATGTGTAATCTTCAAAGCCGTTGATGACTTCTTTATCTGTCAGCGTTTTGATCGCTGTATATGTTGTATCTGTTGTCGGTACATCTGTAAACCATGATGGAGTAACTGGTGCAGCCGCTGCTTTTATCACACGTTTCGCACCTGCATATCTTGGTCCCCAATATGTGTTGCTAAGAGAAACAAGCGCAATGCCTTGACTTGATGTTGCATTCAATACCATATTGCCGCCGGCATACACACCTACGTGCGAAATCCCTGCTTTATATGTATTTTTGAAGAATACAAGATCGCCTACTTGTAAATCGCTTTTTGAAACTGCTGTGCCAACGTTGTATTGCTGTTCTGCCGTTCTTGGCAGTGAAATATTTGCTGCGTTACGATAAATATATTGAGTAAAGCCGGAACAATCAAACCCACTTGGCGTTGTTCCTCCAAAGACGTAAGGGACACCCATAAACTTTTTACCATAAGCCACGATTGATTCTCCAACAGACGCCGCTTCCGTTTTAAACGATGTCAGCGGTGAAAGAGTCAAAAGCATGACCGCGGCAAGTAAAGCCGTTATTGCTTTTTTATACCTGTTCACTTCAAACCTCCAGTTTTTCTCTTTCTATCATTTCTCTCTCGTGTTTTTTCTCATTGAAAATATTGTAGCAAATTTAAACCCAAAAATAGGTTACGTTTCTATTACATTCAAATATCATTTCATGACATTGCTAGTACGGGGTTTTTATTGCTTTTTGATCAAAAAATAGGAGAATAGACATTATTTATCCTGTATTTATTTTGTTTCTTTTATGATCGTGTAACATTGACATGTTTCTGAAATAAAACTGAAAATTCAGCAAAATAAAAAACAGCATCCGTCATTAACTGACAGATGCTGTTTCGTTTATCGCAATTCGCTGTTGATGGCACGTGCTAAAAATGTCGCAAACTGCGCACGGTTCATATGGGTATGCGGACGGAATGTACCGTCTTCATAACCGCCGGCAATGCCTGCTGCCGCTACCCCGTTAATATATTGGTAGCCGGTAATGCTTGCCGTAATATCTTTTAATGTACTCGTCGAAGCCGGGTTGATCTGATAGGCTTTTGAAATGAAGATGGCCATTTCAGCCCGTGTGACCAGCTGGCCTGGACGGAAAGATCCATCTCCAAAGCCCGTTGTAATGCCCGCGTCTGCTAAGCTTTGAATGTAGCCGGATGAGCTGACATTTGCCGTTACATCTTTAAACGATGTCGCACGCTGGGTGCCGTTTAAACCGAGTGATTTCCCGATTAAAATCGCTGCTTCTCCGCGTGTAATACTGGATTCCGGCTTAATAGTGCCGTCCGTAAAGCCTGTCATAATTCCTTCGTGGTTCAAGTACGTTACGTAACGGTCATACCATTTAGAAGAAAGCAAATCTTTAATTTGTGGAGACGCAATCGTTACTTTTAATGTTGTAAACGATGTTTCATCTTCCACTCCGTTTACAACCGGATGGAAATAGTAGCTGACTGTGCCTGCTGAAGCGTAGTCTGTCCACTCTGCTGCCGTTTTGTTTTTGCCGACCAGCTGATCACCACGGTATACGTTGTACGTACCGAAACGTGCAGCAAGGTCGCTTGTATCAACAGTCAGTTTCCCTTTACTGTCCGTCGTGTAAGGAAGTTCAATCCCGTGATTGATTAAATTTTTATCTACTTGTACAAGACCGAAGCCGAAATAACGGTCACGGCCCGCTGCTCCTAAATCCTTCGCGTTTTTCTGCAGCAGGGCGCGAAGCTGTTTGTTTGTCATTTCAGGATACTTTTCTTTGTATAGAGCAGCCATGCCGGATACGTACGGAGCTGCCATAGAGGTACCGCTTGATGTTGTGTAATCGGAATCCGGATACGTACTGTAAATTTTCACGCCCGGTGCAGTTAGTTCAATTTCTTTTCCAAGTGAAGACTGGCTGTCTATTTTGTCATACTCATCAATCGATGATACCGCAATGACACTGTCAAACTTCGCTGGATATTCAACCGATGAATCATTTCCTGAAACGGGCGGCCCGGTATTTCCGGCTGCCCCTACAAGTAAAATGCCCGCATCATATGCTTTTTGCATCACTTCTTCCATCGCCGGTTCATAAATAGGCGAGGTAATGCTGATATTTAAAATATTCAGCTTCTGCTTAATCGCCCATTCTACTCCGGCGATCAATGTGCTTGTTGATCCTTCGCCGTATTCATCGAGCACTTTAATGGCATACAAGCTCGCCGCCGGGGCCACCCCGATTGTGCCGAATGTGTTGTTATTAGCTGCAATAATTCCCGCTACATGTGTGCCGTGCCCGGCATTGTCATTGTAAGAATCCGGACATCCGGCGGGATCAACGATCGTCATCGTACATGTACCGCCGACCACTCTTTTCTGCAAATCCGGATGCCGTGTATCAATGCCTGAATCCAGTACGCCAATTTTTACACCGGCTCCTTTTAGTGTAGAGGGTACCATATTTTTCACGCCTACTTTTTCGTAACCGTACGAAATCGTTTGTGCAGACGACTGAACCGGCATATCATAAGAAACCGATTCAACCTCCGGTGACATTTGGAGTGCTTTTCTCTGCGCCTCGCTTATGGTAATGGACGCGGCCGGGATTTCTTGAAATATGTAGTCAACCGATTCGGAGAATTGTTCCAAAAGCTCTTTGTCTACCTGGCTTTTAAACATAATAACGGCCTGCCTGCCGTCCTGGACCGCCGCTTTCGGTGCGGATGGTGTGTGAAAAAATAAAAAGAATGCTGCAAAAACCAGAGCAGGTAGTTTTATAGCCTTCATGCTGGTCACCTCTTTCTTCAAAACTAAAATAAAAAGAGAGGCCCTGTTTGGGATCCCCTCTTTATTGTACACGGCGTGTATCCAATATTCTATTTATATATTGGCCTATTTTATTACTTATAAAGCGACGTTACATTGTAACCTTTTGCTTTGTAATAGTCCAAAATACCGTTATAAATTGCTTTAGACATCACGTTCAGCCAGTAATCTGACTTCAGTTTGTCGTTGTCGGTTTTGTTTGTAATAAAACCAAGCTCAAGCAATGCAGCCGGCACTGTGTTGTTTTTTAATACATAATAGTCAGCTGTTTTCACGCCGCGGTTGTTTAAATTCCACGCAGCGATCATACGGCTTTGGACTTTTGTTGCAAGCAGCTTGCTGTCCGCTGCGTTCTCGCTGTTTGATGCAGCCGAGTAAAATGTTTCTGTACCAGATGCGCTGGCAGAAGCAGCATTGGCATGAATGCTAAGGAAAATGTCGCCGTTATTTTTGCTTGCAAATGCGGCACGGTTCGCCAGTGTAATAAATGTATCTGTCGAACGCGTCATTTTCACATTAAATGGTGTGTCTTTAAGCAGGTTGTTTACTTTCAAGCCTGTTGTAAGCACTACATCTTTTTCCTGAAGACCAAAGCCAATCGCACCTGGATCACTGCCGCCGTGGCCTGGATCCAAGATAATCGTTTGTTCAGCCAGACGCGGGTCGGCTGTCGTAGCACTTGTTGTTTCTGTGCTGCGCAGATAATAAGAGTTTACAAAACCAACAATGGTGCCGGAGCGGATGTACGTCCAGCTTCCGACTGAATGAGCTGCTGATACACGTGCATCTTTCGCCAGTTTTCCGACTGGTGCGTATGCTGTTGATGGGCCTGAACGAACATTAAGATCGCCTGTGTTTGTCCACATCGTTCTTTTAAATTCGTCTGTTTGAACAGTACGGAAAGTTGGAGCAATGGCCCGTGCAAGAAATACTGCAAAGTCCACCCGTTTAATTTGATAAGATGCACCAAACGAACCGTCTGCCATTCCATCTGCAATACCACGGGACATCAAGGCTTTTGCCGCACCGGATAAAGTACCGCCGAATGAATAACCAAATGCTTTCGAAAGCATAACCGCCATTTCACCGCGTGTTACTTGTTTATATGGTAAAAACCGTCCCCCGTCATAACCGGACAGGATGCCTTTTTCTACAGCTGACTGAATGTAACCTGACGCGAAATTGCCTGAACCGACATCAACAAATTTTGTTTCACGTTGTGTGCCATTAAGCTGAAGTGCCCGCCCGATAAAAGCGGCTGCTTCGGCTCGCGTGACCGTTTTTTCTGAATCAAAAGTTGTTGCAGACGACCCGTTGGCAATTCCCCCTTCCGCCAGATAATTGACTTCTTTTGACGCCCGGTATGGAACATCCACGAAGCCTGATGCGCTGGCATTCTGTCCAAAATTAAACAAAGGAACCGTCAAAATAAACGCTAATACGACAAAGAAAAACCGTTTCTTCACCTTTCTGCCTCCTTTCTTAAAATTTACCACCTAAGTCTAGCACAGAAAATATAATCTAAAAACATCTCTTTTTTTAATATTTCGTGACAAATCGCTATTTTGTTAGTTTTACCCTAAAAATGTAATTTATCTGTAACAGTTGTTACATTGAAGAAACACTAGAACTTATGTTCCTTATCCTTGCCTAACCAGGACGGTTTCGTGCTATAATGAAGGAATCTTACAGAATCGAAAGGGTGCCATCTATTTTGACGAAGGCGAAATCGCTGTTTACTGATTCATCTTCTCCAAAGCGGGCAGATTTGCTTTCTATTCCGGGTGTAATGCGGGCTTCCGATTTAAAGCCGGCTCCTTCAAGCGGAACCTCTGCCGGCGAATGGAAGGAATTTGTGCTGTCTGCTTTTCGGACCCGTCTTTCAGCCCAAACAATAAAGGCCGAGCCGTACCAGACAGAGTATGCGGCAAAGGAGCTTTACCAGGCGCTTCTCAAAAAAACACCCTCAGATCGGGAATGGGCTGTTCTTTTTCGTTTGTTTGCGGCGTTTTATTCCTTCTCGGCGCTGGCGGACCAGCTGGACGAAGCGTCCCTCGCACCGGAAGTGGCAGAACGGGCTGCTTATGACGTGCTGTTTTATTTTGTCGATGAAGCCTATGACGCTGCAAAAATGACCGGCAGTGCCCTGCCGTTTGCTTTTGAATCTTATATTGAACAGCTGCGCAACGATGCAGGGCGCCTGCTCGGTTTTCCTTTTGAGCAGTTTCCGGCAGCACGGCTTGATATTTACCGCTTATTATGGGAATCCCTTTTTACCAGAACCGAGTGGCGGACAGCAGAGCTTGAGCGGATCGCCCCGGCACCCGGCAGCAGTACGGTACAGCATGCCGCTTATTTGCATCAGCTGTATCTGCTTAATGACATGGAGCAGTTTATCACCCAATCGGCTTCTGCGCCGGCGGATATTTTTCCATATTTTCTGCACTGGCTGCAGGCGTCAAAAAGATCCAGCCGTTTTATAGCCGTTCTTCGAGGCGCCGCTTCCCTTGCGCGGGACGGCCTGCTTACGATTGAAAATGAATACAGCCGGCGCTTGTTGGTCCGGCAGCTGATCCGCCTTGTCGAGGAGGATGAAGCGTCTGAGCTTGCTCCTCTTTTAGTAAAGGAGCTGTACACCTCCCTGCTGCCGTTTAGCTATGTGTCGCTCAGCTACTTTTTAATTGGCCGCGGCGACTATGCCGAATGGGTGGACTTACAGCTGCTCATTGATGCCGATATTACAGACCTTGACCGGGCCGGCTTAAAAAGTGTCGTAAAAGAAGCTCCCGAGCTGGCACTTCCTCTTCTTCATCATGGAATTAGAGGTTTTATTGCTGAAAAAAACCGGTCTTCTTATAAAAAAGCCGTCCGGTTTATGAAACGGATGCGCACGATTTATAAAAAACTCAAACAAACGGACGAATTCGACCGCTGGCTGGAATGGATCCTTGGTGAAACAAAGCGGCTGCGGGCGTTTCAGGAAGAATGCAGAAAAGGCGGGCTGTTGGATGATTAATCTTAAAACGGTTCATCTTGTTACACAATTTGAACAAGGCTTTTTTTATTTGCGGGCAATGGATGCGAACGGTGCGCCATTGCCTTTTGATTCTTGGACGCGTCTCCTGTTCGGCGGACACGCGGAAAGCTTTTATGGAACAAAACTGACCATTGCTAAACAAGACGGAGAGCCGGCTGTCCAGCTGACGCCGTTTGAATGGGCATCTCTTTTTAAAGCGGAGCATTTCAACCGGTTTGCCCGCTTTGAGTGGGATGAAGCAGGCCATTTCAGCCTCGCATGCGCCCCCGTTCTTTATGAAGCCGTTTTTGACGTAATGCCTTCTTTTCAGGAAGATGGCGTGCAATGGACTGTGCCGGAAGAAGTATACGATGAATTTGCCGAATCGTTTTGGCGGGAGCCTATTTATGGCGAAAGCCGCCAGTCGTTTGTAGAGCGGATTTTCCCCGCTCTTGCCTCGGAGGCACATCCTAATATCACATCGGTAACCGATGCGGTCGGCACCCGACTGACGATGGATGAACTAAACCGTTATTTTGACGCGGAACGGCTTAAGGAGTACTTAGCCGACGGAGAGCCGGCTGCCTTCGAACCGGGACTGCGATTATCCGAGCCGCAGTCCGATGACGGAAGCTGGACGCTTGAGGCGATCTTACTGCGCAGGAAGCCATCTGAAAAAGTGTATGAGCTGGACAAAAAATTGCCGAAATCAGCAGAACCGTTTTTGGAAGCGGCGCAGGAAGAGCTTGGACGCTGGCTTCGTCTGTTTCCGGAGCTTGATGATGAGGGCGAATTAAAACGTTTCTTATCCGAGGAAGAAGCGATCACCTTTTTAACTGACCGTGGTGAAAAACTCACCGCCCTCGGTATACCGGTGCTGCTGCCTCCCTGGTGGGAATCTGTGCGCTCGGCGGCTGTTTCCGTTGCCGCAGACGTGCGTGATAGCAATAAGCAGTCCTTTGTCGGCATGAACGCTATTTTGGATTTTGATTTTAAAGTGGCGCTTGGCGGCGCAGAAATGACAGAAGAAGAATTTTTAGCGCTCGCTGAAGCCGGCTCGCGCCTTGTGAAGGCGAACGGCCGCTGGGTTCATCTGGACCCCGATGTGATCCGAAAAATTAAAACACTGATGGAGCGCGCCAAACAGGAAGGCTTAACTGTGGTGGATGTGCTGAATCAGGAATTTGCGGACCCGGATGATGCAGCGCGTGTGCACATTCGCCTTAACCGCTCGCTTCAAGCGATGGTAGACCGGCTTAAAAGCGGTGCAGATATCCCTCTTCTTTCGCCGCCGAAGAAGCTGCACGGAGAATTACGCCCGTATCAGCTGGCTGGTATGAGCTGGCTGCTTTTCCTGAGGGAATGTGGTTTTGGCGCCTGTCTTGCAGATGATATGGGACTCGGGAAAACTGTCCAGCTTATTTCCTATTTGCTGCATGTGGAAAAAAGAGAACGCCCGGAAACACCTGCCCTGATTATTTGCCCGACATCTGTTCTTGGCAACTGGCAGCGTGAGCTTGCCGCCTTCTCACCCGATTTATCGGTGATGCTTTACTATGGAAAAGACCGGCCGCGCGGTGAAGCATTTTTAGAAAGCATCGCAAACGCGGACGTTGTCCTGACCACGTATGGACTTGTTCACTCTGATTTTGACACACTCGAAAAAATAGAATGGAATACAGTGGCACTGGATGAAGCGCAAAACATTAAAAATGCCGGCACAAAACAGTCACGTGCTGTTCGGAAGCTGAAAAGCCGCCATGCCATTGCCCTGACCGGCACACCGATGGAAAACCGCTTATCTGAGCTATGGACGATTTTTGACTTTACAAACCGGGGCTGGCTCGGCACTCTGGCACAGTTTCAAAAAACATACATGGCACCGATCGAAAAAGAACATGATGCCGGGCGAGTGGCTGCTTTACAAGCAAAAATCCGGCCGTTTCTGCTGCGGCGGACGAAAACAGATCCGGAAGCGGCACTGGGTCTGCCGGACAAAGTCGAGCAAAAAGAATACTGCCCTCTTTCAAAAGAGCAGGCTGTTTTATATGAGCAGGCTGTCCGTGAAACAATGGATCAAATCGGCCAGCTGACCGCTTTTGAACGCCGGGGCCTGATTCTCCGTCTGCTTAATCAATTAAAACAGCTGTGCAGCCATCCGGCTCTTTACTTAAAAGAAGACGACCCGCAAGATGTGCAGGACCGTGCTTCGAAAATGGAGAAGCTGATGGAGCTTGCCGGTAATATTTATGAACAAGGAGAAGCCTGCTTGATTTTCACGCAGTATATCGGAATGGGGAAAATGATTCAGCGGGAGTTGTCCGGGGCATTTGGCATTCAGGTTCCATTCTTAAACGGAGCTACGCCAAAGCAGGAGCGGGATAAGCTTGTGATGCAGTTTCAAAACGGAGAATTTCCTTTCTTTCTTCTTTCTTTAAAAGCTGGAGGCACAGGATTGAATTTAACAGCGGCCAATCATGTGATTCATTACGACCGCTGGTGGAATCCAGCCGTTGAAAACCAGGCAAC
This sequence comes from Domibacillus sp. DTU_2020_1001157_1_SI_ALB_TIR_016, assembly GCF_032341995.1. Lineage (NCBI taxonomy): Bacteria > Bacillati > Bacillota > Bacilli > Caryophanales > Bacillaceae > Domibacillus > Domibacillus sp. DTU_2020_1001157_1_SI_ALB_TIR_016. The sequence goes on along the minus strand of NZ_CP135439.1, from coordinate 393,802 downwards.
CGACCGGGCTTACCGAATTGGGCAAAGCCGGTTTGTCCACGTTCATAAATTTATCACGACCGGCACCATTGAAGAAAAAATTGACGCCATGATTGAATCAAAGCAGGCGGCCAGCAGCGAAATTATTCAAAGCGGTGCTTTTATTGCCAGCATGACCGATCAGGAGCTTGCGGAATTGTTTACTTTAGATAAAAACCCCGCCCTGCGCTAGAGGAATGGCAGGCGGGGTATGCGGCGGGCGCCGTTATGGGGATATGAGGGGATTGGGGCAGCCAGGACGGGCTGCCCTTTACTTTTGCTGCTGCTGTTCTAATCTTTGAACTCGTTCTTCAAGCTGATAAATAATGGCTTTTGCTTTGCCTAGCTGAAAAATCACATCTTCGATCACACGTTCAACTTGTTCTGTCATGGTTCACCTCTAAATTAACGGTACAGTTTGAATGACGCCGGGCGATTCACCCGTCTGCGTGTCAGCCTGCTTTTTACTGAGAAAACGAATCGTCTGGACAAGCACTTCCGTTACATAAATGGTTTTACCGCTTGAGTCTTTATAGTTGCGCGTTTGAATCGAACCGAGTACAGCAACCAAAGAACCTTTTTCACTGTACTTGGCTGCCGTTTGGGCCAGGCGCCCCCAGACTGTGCAGTAAATAAAATCGGTGTCTGTTTCGCCCTTTGCATTTCGATACGGCCGGTTGACCGCAATCGTTGTCTGTAAAAGCGGTGTGCCGTCTGTTGTATGTTTCACCTCTGGATGCTTTGTCAGTCTGCCGACAAGCGTCACTTGATTTATCAGCTCGCTCCCCTCCTTTCGTTGGGCTGGCTTTAGCATAAAGGAAAAACATGGGTTTACACAAAGGTCATTTCCTTTATGTTCTTCCCATTTTTAGGTTAATTATGGGAACTATTTTTCTTTCCTGTTTGATGGAAGGCGATCCCTTTTGGTCAAAAAATGATTTTTCGTTTAATTCTTGTTATACTTTCTTTAATAAATCGCTTTCTTGAGAGGAGCGTGAACGACTTGAAAACCTTTAAAGTAGCAGCCTTTTTTTTCGAAAAAAAGGGAGAGATGACCCCAGTCCCGCTTCAGGACGGCCTCATTATTAACCGTGAAGATGAACAGCGTTCATGGCTGATTGAGCTGTTTTTACAAGAAGAAGATGTACAGCTGGTCCGTACTTTCGAACAGGATGAGCAGCTGACAGCACGTGTCGCCATTTCACATCCTGGTAATGACCCGGCGATGTTTACCGTATCGATCCGTTCCTTCGAGCTTTTGGAAGACGGTACAAGTATTTTATTTGATGCACAGCTGCGCCAGATGCGAAACGAATATGCCAAGCAGGTTCTTCATTCTCTTGTAGAAAAAGGCCTTTCTGGAGAAAAGCTGCTTGAGGCATTTACAGAAGCTCTCCACAGCCGCCCTAAAGTAGAGCAATAAAAAAAACGCCTTCCTTTAAGGGAAAGCGTTCAATCAATGAATAATATCCGACCGGAGTCCGTCCTGGCCAGTTTGAAGCGTCTGCTGAAGCAGCTGGATAAGATAAGAGATATCCTGTTTTGTGTATGACTGCATCGGCAGATTTTCATCATACACCTCGGCATACAGCAGCGAAGCCAGTGCTAAGTCCTGTTCATCGGCCGGACTTAGCCCTTCGGCTTTTTTTTTTCGTATTCATTTAAAAAATCAATATAAAAACGGGCTTCCGCTTTACATGAGAAATCGTAATCGGTTCCAAGCTTTTCCTGCTGTGCATTCAATGTCTCAATTTGCTCGGCTGTTGGTTCTTCCGAGAAAATTTTTGCGACGACTTGATTGATTTTACCAGCCAGCTCTTCATGAAACCGCGGATCGTTTTTCACATCGTCCGGCACATCATGATACCAGGAAGCATGCTTATGAATATAGCTCTGCCATTCCTTCATGAAATCAGCGGGGCTATAGGCTTCTTCCTCCCACATGATATTGGCCATATATTGTTCAAACGCCGTTGTAATGGAACGGGTAATGCTAATTTTAATACCGTGTGATAAACCACTTAAGATGGACATTGCCAATAGGTACCTCCTAGAAATAGCCTCATTGACTTCTTTAGAATAATAACTCTTATACTCTATCATACTTTTGAACCGGTGACAAAATTTTTTGTTAATAAAAGAAGCATCGGAGACGCTGGCGCCCGATGCTTTCTTTTGATTATTGGTTGTTGTTATTGTTGTTGTTTCCGTTATCTTCCAACTCATCCTGACCCTCATCAATATTCTCTTGCAGATCCTGCTCGCCTTGATCCACACCTTCTTCTACATCCTGCTCGCCTTCATTCACATCTTCCTCTATATCCTGTTCGCCATCCATCACGTCATTTTGCGTATCGGTGCCATTATCCTGCTGTTCCTGCTGTTGTTCCTGCTGATCCTCCTGCTGCTCTTCCTCATCCTGACCGCCGCCGCACCCAGCTAAAATCATCGTCACAAGCAAAGAACCGCCCACTAATTTAAATAACTTTGCATTCATCTAAAAAAGCCCCTTTCATTTCTGTAGAATTGATCCTCTTACGTGATGTATTGTTTCCCGCAATTGGTCAAAATATCCGTTTTTTTATAAAAGAGGCACAAGTATAAAATAAAAAAGCGGTGCTGCCATATAAAAATGGCAGTACCGCTTTCTTCTATTCCAAAGCAAACATTAAGTCTGCTTCACAAACAAGCTCGCCGTCTACTGTCGCTGTAGCTTTTGCTTTTCCAATCGAGCCGCGCAGGCGTGTCATCTCCACCTCAAGGCGAAGCTGATCGCCCGGAATAACCTGCCGTTTAAACCGGCAGTTGTCGATGCCGGCGAAAAAAGCAAGACGGCCTTTGTTTTCTTCTTTTTTCAACATCGCGACCGCACCTACCTGCGCCAGTGCTTCCACGATTAATACGCCCGGCATAACCGGATAGTCCGGAAAATGACCATTAAAAAATTCTTCATTAGCGGTCACGTTTTTAATGCCGACCGCACGCTTTCCTTCCTCGACCTCAAGAATCCGGTCTACAAGCAGAAACGGATAGCGATGCGGAATTGTTTCTTTAATTTCACGAATATCCATACTAGCACCCACCTTAAAAAAGACTGTTTACGACTACGTCATATAAATTCATCCACGTGTCCCATTTAAATACGTCAATCGGGTTTCCACTCCCGATAATACTGTATCCAATCAGCGCACCGATAATGGCGGTCAGGACAATGAAAAACAATGACAAAACAAATCTGCCAAGGGGGGTGAGGCGGGTTTGTTTCGTCCGCTTCAATCCATTTGTCACAATTAATCCTTCCCCTTTATCTGACCCCGTTAATTAAGCCAAGCATTTGATCAGCGATTGAAATCGCCTTTGATTGGAATTGATAAGAGCGCTGGGTAATCATCAGGTCGCTCATTTCTTTTGAAAAGTCAACATTGGACATTTCAAGGGCCCCTGTTTGAATACCCGCCTGCTGGCGTTCAGCCGCATTCAAATTACGCAGAATTTGATTTTCGGCTGTGGCCGGGTTCTCCGGCAGCACAAGCAGATTTTGGGACGCCCGCTCTAAAAATTGCGGCTTGTCTACTTGAACGAGCCCAACCAGGGTCCCTGCCTGGTTTTCCATTTCATTCTCAGGCAGCACAACCGGGTTATCCCGTTCATCAAGCACGGGGTAGCCTTCCGATGTGACGAGCATCACATTGCCTCCGCCAGCCGGTGTCACAGAAAACGAGCCGTCTCGTGTGTAATGTACGCGGTTGTTGCCCTGCTCATCCTCTACCAGCACTTTAAAAAACTGATTCGGCTTGGATAGGGCAATATCCAATGTGCGTCCTGTCTGCTGCAGCGTGCCCTGCGTTCCAACCATTTGCGCCTGCGCCATCTGGGCACCGACCCCAAGACGGAGGCCGGATGGCGTCAGTCTTCCTGCGTCTTCGCTTTGAGGTTCCATATTATTGGCCTGCTGATGAATCAAATCGGCAAACGTGGCTTCGCTTCGTTTGTATCCTGCTGTATTGATGTTCGCGATGTTATTGCTCGTTACGTCCATCTTTTTTTGAAGCTGTGACATCGTATTGACCGCATTGATCATAGTTCTGTTCATTCTGCGTTCTCCTTTACGTTACGCGCCCGATTTCGTTCGCCGCTTTTTCCATGCTGCGGTCGTAAGCAGTCAGCACCTTCTGGTTTGCTTCAAATGAACGGTAAGCTGTCATCATATCGGTCATCGTTCGGGCTGTATCCGTATTTGATCCTTCTAGGGCCGCCTGCTGAATAGAAAACACGGCATCCTCGCTCCCGAACGCATTTGGAAGAGCTGCTCCGTCAATCCGGTACAGGCCGTCTCCCTCTTTAATTAAATCATTTGGGTTTTCGGCGTAGGCAACACCGATTTGTGCTACCTGCTGTCCATTTTCCGTGATTCGGCCTGAGCTGTCTACTTCAAATTGATCAGAAGACAGCTGAATCCGGCGTCCTTCTGTATCCTGTACGTAGAAGCCAGAAGCTGTTGTTAAGTATCCTTCCAAATCCAGCGTGAAATTTCCATTTCTTGTATAGCGCGGTTCACCGGCTCCGTTTTGAACGGCAAAGAAAACAGACTCTCCCTGCAAAGCAAGATCTGTTTTCAGCCCTGTTTCCCGAACGTCACCCTGACGGAAATTAGGCATTGTTTCTTGTAAGTAGACGCCAGTATTGAGCGCGCCGATTTGCGGCTCAAGCGGCACATTTAATTTATTTTCGACCGGTATAGATGTTTTATCCATCCGCTTTAAAAGCATTTCCGGAAAAGCTCTTACACTTGTCTGGTCTGCTTTGTAGCCCGGTGTATTCGCATTTGACATGTTGTTCGTTAAAATTTCAGTGCGCCGCTGCTGGGCAATCATGCCTGAGGCAGCAGTGTAAAACCCTTTAAACAACTTTTTCACCTCAATTTTTTAGCAATAGATGCCGTCTTCATTATACAATGGCACCCCCTGCATTAACAGAAAATAATAAGAAAAATAGACAGTTTGAGGGAAAATAAATAAAGCTGCTTATAAAAAGCAGCTTTATTTGTTCATATTTTTCTTTTTTTGGAAGAAATCCGGTCCATGCTCTCAAGCATAACACCTGTACCGATGGCTACGCAGTCCATTGGGTTCTCGGCCACAAATACCGGTACCTTTAATTCATCTGCCATTAATTGGTCAATGCCGTGCAAAAGAGCTCCGCCGCCTGTCAGCATCACACCGCGGTCGATAATGTCAGCAGACAATTCAGGAGGTGTCTGCTCAAGTACATTTTTAGAGGCCTGGACAATTTGTGCGACAGATTCACGCAATGCCCCTTCAATTTCTACAGAAGTAATCGTTAAAATTTTCGGCAGTCCCGTCATAATGTCACGCCCGCGAATCTCCATTTCTTCATTGCGAGAACCTGGATATACCGTTCCGACGTTGATTTTAATCGCTTCTGCTGTCCGCTCACCAATCAAGAGCTTGTACTGCTTTTTCACATAGTTCATAATGTCAGCGTCGAATGTGTTGCCGGCCACTTTAATCGACTCAGCTGTCACAATCGCACCCAGCGACAAAACCGCTACGTCCGTCGTACCGCCGCCGATGTCAATTACCATGTTTCCGCTCGGCTCAAAAATATCCATGCCGGCGCCAACAGCCGCCACCTTCGGCTCTTCTTCCAGATAAACGGTTTTTCCTCCGCTTTTTTCTGCTGCTTCACGAATGGCTTTTTGCTCTACCGCCGTAATTTGTGTCGGGCAGCAAATTAAAATACGCGGCTTTGATAGAAAGCCTTTTACATTTAGTTTATTAATAAAGTGCCTAAGCATCGATTCGGTTACATCAAAATCGGCAATGACTCCATCGCGAAGCGGACGAATCGCTACGATATTGCCCGGTGTCCGGCCGACCATTTGATAAGCTTCTTCTCCTACTGCAAGCACTTTATTTGTGCTTCGGTCCAGTGCGACAACAGATGGTTCGTTTAGTACAATTCCTTGTCCTTTTACATGAATCAAAACATTAGCTGTGCCAAGATCAATTCCAATATCCCTTGATAACATGCTTTATTCCCCCTGAATATGCTTTATCTATTCTTATTATGAAAGTCGCTTTTTTGCTCCAAATATCTATTTTACCATATATTTAGGAAAGTATGGACAATGATTATCCGTTTTTGACTATGAAAAAAGGACGCTCTTTTAAAATAGAGACGTCCTTTTTTAGTATTAGGTTTCAACAATCAGAACATTTGAATGTCAGTTCCCAATTTGCGCGGTGTGAGCCCAGACAGGCCAGGTTCCACTTTTGCTTCATCTTGACTCCAGCAGCCAGTCTCGAAGTCATAAGTATCATCAGCTGTGCGTCCAAGAATACCGCTGCTGATGATGCTGATGCCAGTCGAGCTTATATGGACTGCTTTCGCTTTTGCTTCATCTTAGCTTCAGCAGCCAGCGCCCAAAGTCATATTGACATTGAGTGTTAAACAGACCGCTTCCACTTTTGTTTAGTCGCTTCTCCTCCCCGCAGGTGCCGGACAGATTTATGATAGTGCAAAATATGCTCGACACGAGCGGACAGCTCCGGGTTTACATTCGGCAGCCGTTCCGTTAGATCTTTATGGACGGTGCTTTTTGAAATGCCGAATTCCTTTGCAATGTCCCGGACCGTTTTGTTTGTTTCCACGATATATTTCCCGGCCTTCAGCGCTCTTTCTTTGATGTATTCGCGCACGCACACGCCTCCTTCAGCGGAAACGGGATGAGCGGTGTCGAATGGTTCGGCCATAGGTTTCATCGAATGAAAGTAGACCCATTTCTTTTTACTAACAGTATGCGCATTCCCTGGGAAATATTCATTTCCATTCACTGACGGCCTTTCCATAGAGCGCGGATGGATTTATCAGGTCGCCATCTTTGGTCATTTCAAAGTGAACGTGAATACCCGCTGATTCGTTGAGAATGCTGCGTCCGGCCTCGCCAATTTTTTGTCCCTGGCTGACCTTGTCATCTTTTTTCACTTGAATATCCTTGATCGATTGGAATGTGCTGACTGCCCCATTGCCATGGTCAATTTCAATGTAATTCCCAATGAATGCATCTTCCCGTACATCCGTAACCGTTCCGGAAAGCGGTGCGGATACGGCAAAGGTTTTTCCGTTTTCAAGCGCATAGTCTACACCCGTACTTTCATAGTAGGTGTCGTTAAATACAACAAGCGCTTCTTCCTGCTGGGCTGCTTTTGCTTTTGAATCGTAAAAAGCGGTTTTCGCAATCGCTCCTTCTACAACTGGCATGATCATCTGTTCCGTCTCGACAGTGCCATTCACACTTTCTGCTGGCTGATCAAATACGGCCGCATCCTCTTTCTTTTCAGGCTTCATTACTTCGTAAAACATAAGACTGGAAATCAATAAAATAGCACAAGCAAGATAAATCACAGGCAGTGCCCGTCGCTTCATAAAGAAGTCTTTTAATTTTGGGGGGAGTGTTTTTTTGCCGCCCTCTTTCATAGTTATCACCTCGACAACCATTTTGGACAGGCAGATGTTTTTTTATACACTTATGCCATAAAATTCCCTAAATCGTACGAAAAACGCCACAATCATAAAGGTTCTCACTGCGTTGGAATGGTAAAATCAAAGAGGGAGATGGAGGTGTGGAAGTGAAAAAAGGAATTCGGTTTTTAATGATGGGACTGCCTGTTTTATATATGATTGCTATTTGGATCATGTCAGGGCTTCCGCACGATACAATTATGGATTTACCGAATAATAAAGTAGACTTATTTATAAAAGAATCACTTCACCTTGTTGAATTTGCCATTTTGTACGGCCTGATTGTGCTTGCTCTTTTAGCAAATGGAAAGCTGACGCCGCTTACCAGCCTGGCTGCAGCAATGTTTGCTTCTTTTTACGGACTGACTGACGAAATCCATCAAGCATTCGTACCGTACCGGTCGGCTACGCTTATTGATGCAGTCAAAGACGTAACCGGTGTTACGATTGCATTTTTAGCTGTTAATTATTTTTATTTCGAGCGCAAATCACGTATCGGCCGCTGGCTGGCAGGCTTCGGTGAATGGACACGTCCGCAGTAAATGCGGACGTGTTTTTTCGTTTATTTTAAGAAAGACTGCACATCTGCTATTTCGGCACCCGGATAATAATGGGCTGTAATATCTTTATAGTTTTTCCCTTCTTTCGCCATCCCGTTAGCTCCGTATTGGCTCATCCCCACTCCGTGTCCATATCCTTTCGTTTCTACGATTACATCACTGCCTTTAACCGTCATGTTAAAGTCCGCAGAAGGCAGGCCAAGGGCTTCTCTTATTTCCCGGCCTGTAAATGATTGGCCGTCAATTAAAATGCTGCCGATACGCCCGCCAGTTGTTTTATCCACTACCGTACCGACTTCCCCCGATGAAGGCAGAGACACATCCAGCTTTTCCTCTACTTCTTGTTTGGTCAGAACGAGTTCTTGTTCAAAATTAGGGGCAGATTCATCCCATGGACTCACGACACTGATTAAATAGGGGGCTGCTGACTGCCAGTATTCTTCAGCATTTTCCGTCTGTCCATTGCCAGAGGAAAAAAACGCAGCTGTAATTGGTTGTCCATCATACACGAGTACTTCCCCTTCTGTTTCATCTGCAGCCTCTTCAATCTTCTCTTTGTTTTTCTTAAAATCGGCTCCCCACATTTTTTTCTGGTCATCCTCATCTTTAAATACCTGGTCATCTACGGTATCCGTTACGTCCTGCCCTTTCAGCGTTTCCGTTAAAATAAAGGTACGCGCAGCGACAGCCTGGGCTTTTAACGCTTCTTTTTCAAAAGAAGCCGGCATTTCAGCTGCTACTACTCCTGCCACATACTCCTCAAGCGGAACAGATTCAGTTTTTTGCGTGTCAGACCGAATAACCTCTACAGTCGGCTCTTTCTCCTCCTTCTTTGGCGCCGTCTTTTGTCCGTCCGTCAGCCACAGGCCGGCAGCTGGAATCGCAATAGCTGTAACGACGATCAGTAAAAAAGCGAAAAACGGCTTTTTCAACAAATTTCCCTCCTTGCTGTATAAAAAGGGATATGCACGACTATAATGATTATGACCGAACATAAAAAACCGCCTGCATCTGCAGACGGTTTTCATAAAAGTAGGAATAAAAATAAATTCAGCTTTTCACCGCAACTGGTGTTTCTGCTGCTTCTGATACGCGCTCGATATCCGCACCAAGCGCCGCAAGCTTGCCATGGAAATTCACATATCCACGATCAAGATGCTTTAGTTCTGTAACGCGTGTATAGCCGTCAGCCACAAGACCTGCGATAATCAATGCTGCAGCTGCACGTAAGTCTGTTGCCGCTACTTCTGCTCCCTGCAAATCAGACGGACCGTCAATGATAACAGAACGGCCTTCAATTTTTGCATTTGCGTTCATACGGCGGAATTCTTCCACATGCATAAAGCGATTTTCAAAGACTGTTTCGGTAATGACGCCTGTTCCTTCTGCTTTTAACATAAGAGCCATCATTTGTGATTGCATGTCTGTTGGGAAGCCAGGATGCGGCATCGTTTTAATATCGACCGATTTCATTTTTTCAGGACCGATTACACGAATGCCATTGCTTTCTTCAATGACTTCGATGCCCATCTCACGCATTTTAGCGATCAATGAAGACATATGCTCTGCTACAGCACCTTCAATCAGCACGTTTCCGCCTGTGATGGCTGCCGCTGTCATAAAAGTACCTGCTTCAATACGGTCTGGAATGATGGCGTGGTCTGCACCAGTCAAGACATCAACGCCTTCAATCCGAATGGTTTCTGTACCGGCACCGATTACTTTGCCGCCCATTTTGTTGATTAAGTTTGCAAGATCCACGATTTCCGGCTCTTTCGCCGCGTTCTCAAGGATCGTTGTCCCTTCTGCCAGCGCAGCAGCTGTCATAATGTTTTCAGTTGCGCCAACGCTTGGGAAATCCAAATAGATTTTTGCGCCTTTTAAGCGTCCATCTGTTTCAGCATCGATAAAACCGTTTTCTACCTTAACACGGGCACCCATTGCTTCAAACCCTTTTAAGTGCTGATCGATGGGACGCGAACCAATGGCACAGCCGCCCGGCAGTGCCACACGTGCTTTCCCATTTCGTGCTAAAAGTGCGCCCATCACTAGGACAGAGGCACGCATTTTACGAACGTATTCGAATGGCGCTTCAATAAGAAGTTCTTTTGTCGCATCAACAGTTACGGTATTGTTTTCAAATGTAACTTCGCAATTTAAGTGGCGTAGCACTTCATTAATTGTATATACATCGGATAAAGTAGGTACGTCACGAATGACACACTTTCCTTCTCCTGCAAGCATAGTTGCTGCGATGACCGGCAGCACCGAATTTTTTGCTCCTTCAACTTTGACGGTACCGTTCAACTGACGGCCGCCGCGGACGATAATTTTGTCCAAACTGTTCCCCTCCGCGTCCTTTTCTATTATACATATTCAAATCAGTGGACTGACGTGCCAGTCCTGTCCAATGTCTTTTCGTAACTTCGACAAAACTTCTTAAAGTTTACCATTCAAATTGTTTGTTTAACAAGGGAAATTCCTCACAATTTGTAGAGACTTTGTGAAAAATTTCAAAAGAGGCGCCTTTTTTTGTTTTCCCGCCTAATGAGAGAACAAACCTAAATTGCTTGTTTTTTCACAAATTGTCTTCATCCAATTTAAATGATTTTCCCCAAAAAGGCAAGTATCCTACGTATACCCGGGCTTAAAACAGTAAAGGAAGCTGGCGGGCCCACTGCAGGTAGTTTAAAAAGAAGCTGCTGACGGCAGATCCGATCGCAATGGAAAGCAGCAAATATAGCATTCTTGCCCTTGCCACCTGGTTTTTGCGAAAAAGCTGGTCAAGCCGGAGCGACTGCAGCGCCCAAAATGACAAGCCGATGCAAAAAAGGCTGAGAAACATACTGAACAGTGCTTCCTGTCCAAATGATTCAATCATATGATTTCTCCTTAATTTAATATATTGTGATTGTATATAAGAGGTGATAGCAGCCTGCAACGCGAGTGGTTCACCGTCATGTGAAAGCTGCTGATCTAACGAGGCATGTGCTGCGTAATGCAGGCGCAGCTCAAAAAACCATAACATTTTTCTTTCCTATAATAAGAAAAAAGCTGTCACAATCGCCAGGCGACGGACAGCTTTTTCTTATAAATTGCCTTGAGAAGCATTGATGCGGTTTATCGCACGTTTCAATGCCAATTCGGCACGTTTAAAATCGACGTTATCCTGGTTGTCTTGAAGCCGCTGCTCAGCACGACGCTGGGCTTCTTGTGCACGGGAAAGGTCGATATTTTCCCCTTTTTCAGCAGCCTGCGCTAATATCGTTACCTGATCCGGACGAACTTCGAGAAAGCCGCCGCTGATAGCGACCAATTCCGATTGCTTGCCGCCTGTTACTAATCGGACTACACCGATTTGTAAGGGAGCGACCATCGGGACGTGGCCGGCCATGATACCGAGGTCACCGCTTTGTGCTCTTGCACTAAGGAGTTCAACCGTTGTATCGAGGACCGGACCGTCAGGAGTGACGATATTGACGTTAAATGTCTTCATAACTTAACCTCCTGATCCCTATATTAAACGTTTGCACCCATTTCTTGTGCTTTTGCCACTACTTCTTCAATGCCGCCGACTAAACGGAACGCATCTTCAGGAAGATTATCATGTTTACCATCCAGGATTTCACGGAATCCACGTACTGTATCTTTTACTTGTACATAAGAACCTTTTTGTCCTGTAAACTGCTCTGCCACGTGGAAGTTTTGTGAAAGGAAGAATTGAATGCGGCGCGCACGCGCAACAGTCAATTTATCATCCTCTGACAACTCATCCATACCGAGGATTGCAATGATATCCTGCAATTCTCTGTAGCGCTGCAATGTTTGCTGTACAGAACGAGCTACTGAGTAGTGCTCTTCACCAACGATTTCCGGTGAAAGGGCGCGTGATGTTGAAGCAAGCGGATCAACCGCAGGGTAAATACCCATCTCAGAAAGTTTACGCTCAAGGTTTGTTGTTGCATCCAAGTGAGCGAACGTTGTTGCCGGAGCCGGATCCGTGTAGTCATCGGCTGGGACATAAATCGCCTGGATAGATGTAACAGAACCAACGTTTGTTGATGTAATACGCTCTTGAAGCTGACCCATTTCTGTTGCCAATGTTGGCTGGTAACCTACCGCAGATGGAAGGCGTCCAAGAAGGGCTGATACTTCAGAACCTGCTTGAGTGAAACGGAAAATGTTATCGATGAAGAACAGTACGTCCTGTCCTTGTTCGTCACGGAAATGTTCCGCCATTGTCAGACCCGTCAAAGCTACACGCATACGTGCGCCCGGCGGCTCGTTCATTTGGCCGAAAACCATCGCTGTTTTTGAAATAACGCCTGAATCGCTCATCTCGTGGAAAAGGTCATTTCCTTCACGTGTACGCTCACCAACACCGGCAAATACAGAGATACCCCCGTGCTCTTGAGCGATGTTGTTGATCAGTTCCTGAATAAGTACCGTTTTACCTACACCGGCACCACCGAACAAACCGATTTTACCACCTTTGATGTAAGGCGCAAGAAGGTCAACAACTTTAATTCCTGTTTCTAGAATCTCAACTTCTGTTGAAAGCTGGTCGAAAGTAGGCGCCTGGCGGTGAATCGCATCGCGGCGTGCTCCTTCTTCCATTGGTTTCTCATCGATTGGTTCACCAAGGACGTTGAATACACGTCCAAGCGTCACATCTCCAACCGGTACCGAAATCGCGCTTCCTGTATCAATTACTTCCTGGTTACGCTGAAGGCCGTCTGTTGATGCCATCGCGATCGCACGAACAGAATCGTCGCCAAGATGCGTAGCGACTTCTAACGTAAGCTCCGTACCGGCTTCAGAACCGATTTGAACTTTTAAGGCGTTATAAATGGCAGGAAGTTGACCGTTTTCGAATTTAACGTCAACAACCGGACCCATAACTTGAAGAACGCGTCCTTTGTTCATCTTTTTCCCTCCTGTTTGGTTAGCTTCATTCTATATCGGGACGTAAACCGCCCATTTTTAATCTACTCGAGTGCTGCTGCCCCGCCGACAATTTCCGTAATTTCCTGGGTAATAGCGGCTTGACGCGCACGGTTGTATTGAAGTGTCAACGTGCGGATAAGCTCTTTCGCGTTATCGGTTGCATTCTGCATAGCCGTCATACGCGCTGCGTGCTCACTCGCTTTTCCGTCAAGAAGTGCTCCATAAATCAAGCTTTCTGCATACTGAGGAAGCAAGACTTCAAGAATCTCTTCTGCGGAAGGTTCAAATTCATATGAAGAAAGACGTCCGCCAGATGCTTGAATATCTGTCAGCGGCAATACTTTCTTAGCCGTTACATCCTGCTGGATTGCATTGACGAAATGGCTGTAGTACATATAAAGCTCGTCATAAGCTCCCTCTGAGAAAAGATCGACTGTTTTCCGGACGATCTCTTTTACATCCGCAAAAGACGGCTGATCTGGAAGACCCGTAACGCTTTCAATGGTATCGATGCCCCGGATACGGAAGAAATCCCGTCCGACACGCCCGATTGCAATGACTACGTACTCGTCTTTTGATGTATGACGTTCTTGAATACGTTTATAAACAGAACGCAAAATACTGCTGTTATAAGCTCCCGCCAAACCACGGTCCGATGTAATAACAAGGTACCCGGTTTTTTTAACGGGGCGGGAGACAAGCATCGGATGTTTTACATCTTTACTGCCGAGCGCAATTGACGCAACCACTTCCTGAATTTTATCCATATACGGAACAAATGACTTCGCATTCATTTCTGCACGATTCAATTTAGAAGCAGATACCATTTGCATGGCTTTCGTAATCTGACTCGTCTTTTTTGTCGATGTAATACGTGTTTGTATATCGCGTAACGATGCCACTTTCTCTCACCACCCTTTTGTGTTTGATAACGCAGGAAGGGGCGGACGTCCGATGAGACGGTACCGCCCTTCTTCTGCTCTTATTCGGATTTCACAAACGATTTTTTAAACTCGTTGATTGCTGCTTTCAACTCGTCATCAGACGGAAGTTCTTTCGTTGTGCGAATATGATCATACACATTCGTGTGGTTTTTATCGAGCCAGTGCAGTAATTCGTCTTCGAAACGAGTGATATCAGAAACCGGAATATCATCAAGATGGCCGCGTGTTAATGCATAAAGAATAACAACCTGGCGCTCAACTTTAAGCGGTTTGTTTAAATCCTGTTTCAATACTTCAACTGTACGTGCACCGCGGTTTAGTTTTGATTGCGTAATCGCATCAAGATCTGAACCAAACTGAGCAAATGCTTCAAGCTCACGGTACGCAGCAAGGTCTAGACGCAGTGTACCTGCTACCTTTTTCATCGCCTTGATCTGCGCTGAACCACCAACACGTGATACAGAAAGACCCGCGTTAATCGCCGGACGAACACCTGAGAAGAACAAGTCAGACTGCAGGAAGATCTGTCCGTCTGTGATAGAGATAACGTTCGTTGGAATGTAAGCAGAAATATCTCCCGCCTGTGTTTCAACGAATGGAAGTGCTGTAATAGAACCTGCACCAAGTTCATCGTTCAACTTCGCTGCACGCTCAAGCAGGCGTGAATGCAAGTAGAATACGTCACCAGGATATGCTTCGCGGCCTGGAGGACGGCGAAGAAGAAGGGAAAGTTCACGGTATGCAGCCGCTTGTTTTGAAAGATCATCATATACGATCAAAACGTGCTTGCCGTTGAACATAAAGTCTTCTGCCATAGAAACGCCTGTGTATGGCGCAAGGAACAACATCGGAGCTGGTGAAGACGCAGATGCCGTTACAACGATTGTGTAATCAAGTGCACCGTGCTTGCGAAGAGTTTCCACCGCATTACGAACTGTTGATTCTTTTTGACCAATCGCAACATAGATACAAACCATATCCTGGTCACGCTGGTTCAAGATTGTATCGATCGCAACCGTTGTTTTACCTGTTTGACGGTCACCGATGATTAATTCACGCTGTCCGCGGCCGATTGGTACAAGCGCATCAATCGCTTTGATACCTGTTTGAAGCGGCTCATGAACAGATTTACGAGCCATAACGCCTGTTGCCGGGCTTTCGATTGGACGTGTTTTTGTTGTGTTGATTGGACCAAGACCGTCGACTGGCTGGCCAAGAGAGTTTACAACGCGGCCGATTAGCTCTTCGCCAACCGGAACTTCCATGATGCGGCCTGTGCGGCGCACTTCATCGCCTTCTTTGATGCCTGTGTAAGGACCAAGAATAATAATACCTACGTTGTTTTCTTCCAGGTTTTGAGCCATACCCATAACGCCGTTTGAGAACTCAAGAAGCTCCCCTGCCATAACGTTGTCGAGGCCATGAGCACGTGCGATACCGTCCCCAACCTGGATGACAGTACCGACGTCGCTAACTGTAATATCGGTCTGGAAGTTTTCAATTTGCTTTTTTATCAGCGCACTGATTTCTTCAGCTTTGATGCTCATGCATGTCACCCCTCAATTTCTTTTTGTAAAATGTATTTTGCTTCTGATTTCATTTATAAATTCGTCGTTAATTGCTTTTGAAGACGATCTAGCTTGCCTTGCAGTGTTCCATCAAAAATACGGTTCCCAATTCGAACTTTTAATCCGCCCAAAACATTGGAATCAACAATATTTTCAATAGTTAACGTTTGTTTGCCGACTTTACGGGCAAACGTTTGAGACACACTTGCTGCCTCTGCTTCTGTTAACGGCCGTGCCGAGTACACAATGGCCTCTGCCATGCCGCGTTCTTGATTAGAAAGCTGAATAAACTCTTCACATACTGTCCCAATCTCATCGGCGCGACGGCGCTCAACAAGAAGCTTCAGTGTGTTCAAAACCGCTGTTGAGGCGTGAGCGGCCAGTGTATTTACAAGTGCCTGCTTGTCTGCCAGCGATAAATTCGGTGACTCGAGTGCCTTGGCAACCTCACCGTTTTCTTCGATGACTTCTTTTACAATGCGCACTTCCTGATCAAATTTTGCTACCTGATTGTTTTCTTTTGCCAGTTCAAAAAGCGCGATCGCGTAGCGTTTTGCCGCTCCGGATTTACTCATCGCTCTTCGCCTGCCTCTTTAATAAGATAGTCGTTGATCATTTTTTCCTGATCTGCTTCTGAAAGATCTTTTTCAATCACTTTCGATGCGATCATTACTGAAAGTGAAGCTACTTGCTCACGAAGCGTGCTCATTGCTTTGTCACGCTCCTGTGCGATTTCAAGCTTTGCCATTTCTTTTAAGCGTTCAGATTCAGCGCGAGCTGCAGCCAAAATGTCGGCTTTTTGTTCTTCTGCTAATTTCTTGGCGTTTTCAATCGTGTTTTGTGCTTCAAGGCGGGCTGATTTAGCTTCCGCACGTGTTTGTTCTAATAATTGATTCGCTTCTGTGCGGCTTTTTTCTGCTGCATCAATTTCAGATGAGATTAAGTCCGCACGCTCCTGCATAATGCCCATTAATGGAGCCCATGCAAATTTTTTCAGCAATGCGAGCAAGATAATGAACATGATTAACTGGAAAAAGATATCACCAGTGTTAAATCCGCCACCTGCTCCAAGTACCAATGAATTTGTCGTCACGATTTTCACTCCCTTCAACAGCTTCATCCCCGAATGGGAAAAATATGTTCCTTTTTTACATAAAGGAATGGCGAAGGCTCGCATTTAGAATGTGATCTTCGCCATTCAAAAGGCCAGCCGGAATTCATGCCGGGGCTTTTCATATCCTTTATCTGCCTAACTTCAGGTGAATGACTGTCCTCTCTGCCGGAAGCCGGATCACGATCCGGGCAGAAAAATCATTCACCAATGTTTAATTGTCGTTATAAAACCGGCTTCTTGGGTATAACCTAGATAAAGGCATGTGCGTCCATTTGTCAAAACCGCTTCGAAAGCGTGTTTATTACTGAGCGCTTGCCATGAATGCAATAACAACGGCGATGATAGGAATCGCCTCAACAAGGGCAATACCGATGAACATGATTGTTTGAAGAGTGCTGCGAGCTTCTGGCTGACGAGCTACCCCTTCAATTGTTTTTGATACGATAAGACCGTTACCTACACCGGCTCCAACGGCCGCTAAACCAACTGCAATTGCTGCTGCTAAAAAACCCATTGTAATGTTTCCTCCTTATTATTAAAAGCTTAATTTACTTAGAAATGATTCATTTCCAAGCAGCTAGATATATTAATGGTCATGACTCACTTTGTGTGAGATGTAAACCATCGTTAACATAGTAAAGATAAATGCCTGGATTGAGCCAACGAAAAGCGAGAAGCCCTGCCATGCAAGTGTTGGCAGAATGGCTGCTAAATGGCCTCCAACTCCAACCGCCAGGGAAGCTGACAGTAATGAAAGAAGGATTTCACCAGCGTAAATGTTTCCGTAAAGCCGCAGACCCAATGTCAGCGTGTTTGCAAACTCTTCAATCAACTTCAGCGGAAGCATAAACCACATTGGGCGGAAAAAGTCCTTGCCGTATTCAGAGATCCCTTTCATACGGACTGCATAATAATGTGTAAGTGCGACCACCATAACTGCAAGTGTCATCGTCACGGCCGGATCGGCTGTTGGCGACTTCCACCATAAGTGATTGTCATAAACGATTGCAAATGGAAGGCCGAGCATATTGGAAACAAAGATATACATAATCAATGTAATTCCAAGAACGTGAAACCGGCCGCCTGTTTTCCAATCCATATTGCTTTTGATGATTCCTTTAACAAAATCCATAACCCACTCGATAAAGTTTTGCATTCCTGCCGGCTTTAGGGCCAACGTGCGAGTTGAGATCACCGCGAGCAAAAACACTATCACACTGGCAATTGTAATCATTAATACGTTCGCCAGATTGAAGGTCATTGTCAATCCACCAAATAAAGGAAGATCGTATAATGGAGCTTCGTGATGCAAATTATTTCACCTCTTTCCGGATCATACGTTTTATAAAGTGCTGGATTACAAAATCTATCATAATCACTGCATAAGCAGTCATTAATCCCAAAATAGTACTGATCATATGAAACTGTTCGGGGTTTCGGAGGGCAATAATCGCGGCTAGTGCAGCGGTGGCGATTCGTGTTGACGTGCCAAGCCGCGGCGGTTTTAAGTCGTTATCGACTGCTTTGTTAAAACGCAGCATCCGCCTGGAGATGAGCCAGTGATTGCACATACTGAGTATCGTGCCGAGAATCAGTCCGGCAAAAATACTTTGTGCTGACGTAAAGCCCCATCCGAGAACAAAAATAGACAAAAGGTAAAACAGGTACATTCTTTGTCTTCTAATAGATTGCTGGAGTTCGGACATAAATGGCTAGTCTCCTGAATTGAAATAATGAAGGGTACGGAACATTGCATAAACGCCTGCAAAAAGGCCTGCCAGCAGTCCGACAATTAAAAAGAGGGGCATAGTACTCAACCGTTTATCAAGAGCAAGGCCCCCGAAAATGCCAATTAGCATAGAGCCAGCAAGCTGGGTAAGTATTGTGGTGTAAATGGCTATGGATCGGAATGGCTTTTTGTTGTTCATCCCGCACCTCGCTGATTCGGTAAATTGGCGAAAAAAGAACCAGAAAAAAACGGTTACACTATGTATAAAACCCATTGTCCTTACCCTTTGTTAGCATACAATAGGGCTTTTTCAATGTCAATGTGTTGGGAACGAAAACCTCAAGTTATCATGTACATATTTCACAAAATGCTCATACTTTTTTCATTTTTTTCCGAACATTTATGTAGAATAGAAAAAAGTCGTCCGTTATTTAGGACGACTTTTTTCTTCTTATTTTACTTCAAACCGTTCCGGTTTGTTTGGATCCGCTCCAAAATAATAGCGAATCGCATCACAAATGCGCCGTGATGCTTCTCCGTCTCCATATGGATTAGAAGCTTTAGACATTTTGTCGTATGCTTGTTGATCCGTTAACAGCTCAGAAGCAAGCGAGTAAATCGTCTCTTCTTCTGTGCCGGCAAGTTTCAGCGTTCCGGCTTCAATTCCTTCCGGACGCTCTGTTGTATCACGCAGTACAAGAACCGGTACACCAAGTGAAGGAGCTTCTTCCTGCACGCCGCCCGAATCCGTTAGAATGATATGGGCACGTTCAGCAAAGTTGTGGAAATCAATCACATCAAGCGGTTCAATCAAATGAATGCGCGGATCATTTCCTAAAATAGAATCCGCTGTTTCACGCACAACCGGGTTTAAATGAACCGGATAAACAACTTGAATGCCTTCGTGATCCTCTACAAGACGCTTGATGGCACGGAACATGTTTTTCATCGGTTCGCCAAGATTTTCGCGGCGGTGCGCTGTCATTAACACAAGCCGGTCATCGCCCAGCTTCTCAAGCACCTCATGCGTATACTCTTCTTTAACCGTTGTTTTCAGCGCATCGATCGCTGTATTGCCTGTTACGAAAATAGACTCCGGCTTCTTATTTTCATTTAATAAGTTTTGTTCAGACTGTGCCGTCGGTGAAAAATGAAGATCCGCCATTACACCTGTCAGCTGGCGATTCATTTCTTCAGGGAACGGTGAATACTTATTCCATGTACGAAGACCCGCTTCCACATGACCCACTGCAATTTGATTGTAAAAAGCAGCAAGCCCGGCTACAAATGTGGTCGTTGTATCACCATGAACGAGTACGATATCTGGCTGAACTTCTTTCATGACTCCATCAAGTCCTTCAAGTCCGCGTGTCGTTACATCGATCAGCGTCTGGCGGTCTTTCATAATATTCAAATCGTAATCGGGTGTAATATTGAAAATGTTCAGCACCTGATCGAGCATTTGGCGGTGCTGGGCTGTTACCGTAACAATGGCTTCAAATTCGTCTGGACGCTTTTTCAGTTCCAAAACGAGCGGAGCCATTTTGATTGCTTCCGGCCGCGTGCCGAAAATCGTCATTACTTTAATCGGGCGATCCATTCTCTCCACCTGCTTTTCTTTATTTTGTTCCGAATAAACGGTCACCGGCATCGCCGAGACCCGGTACAATGTAGCCTTTTTCGTTTAATTTTTCATCCAGTGATGCAATGTAAATGTCTACGTCCGGGTGTGCTTCTTTTAATAGCTCTACCCCTTCTGGAGCAGCAATCAGGCACATAAATTTAATGTTTTTTGCGCCGCGCTTTTTCAAGGAATGAATGGCTTCAATCGCAGAGCCGCCTGTTGCAAGCATCGGATCTACCACGATAAAATCGCGATCCTCTACATCAGATGGCAGCTTTACATAATATTCAACCGGCTGAAGCGTTTCCGGATCACGGTACAAACCGACATGGCCTACTTTTGCAGCAGGGATCAGCTTAAGTACACCGTCTACCATTCCAATGCCTGCACGCAAAATCGGCACAATTCCAAGCTTTTTACCGGCAAGCACCATCGCTTTTGCATCACAAACCGGTGTTTGCACCGTTACTTCTTCAAGCGGCAGGTCCCGTGTAATTTCAAACGCCATCAGTGTGGCTACTTCATCTGTTAGTTCACGAAAATCTTTCGTGCCTGTGTTTTTATCGCGAATCATTGTCAGCTTATGTTGAATAAGCGGATGATCGAATACATAAACTTTTCCCATCAAGTTCACTCCTCGTTTATACGGTCATACAAAACCATCCCTATTTTACTCCAAAAGCAAAGGACGGGCAACCGAAGGGACAGGGCGCTTCTTTGAAACATAAAAAAACTGCCGGCATTTGCCGGCAGTTTTTGTTTGATTATGCTTCTTGGTAAAGTGAGTATTTTGATGTTAAAGCAACAACGCGTTCTGCTGACTCTTTCAACACTGCTTCATCTTCATGATTTTTCAATGTTTTTGCAATGATTGAAGCCACTTCATCCATTGCAGCAAGATCGAATCCACGTGATGTAACCGCTGCTGTACCGATACGAATACCACTTGTTACAAATGGGCTTTCCGGATCGTATGGAATCGTGTTTTTGTTTACCGTAATGCCCACTTCATCAAGCACTGCTTCTGCTACTTTTCCTGTTAAGCCAAGGGAACGAAGATCGATCAAAAGAAGGTGGTTATCTGTTCCGCCTGACACGATATCGATGCCTTCTGCTTTCAAGCCTTCTGCAAGACGGCTTGCGTTGTCAATGATGTTTTGCGCATACGTTTTGAAATCATCTTGAAGCGCTTCTTTAAATGCAACAGCTTTTGCAGCGATGACGTGCATAAGCGGGCCGCCTTGAATACCAGGGAAGATTGATTTATCAAACTTTTTGCCAAACTCTTCTGTTGACAAAATCATACCGCCGCGTGGACCGCGAAGCGTTTTGTGTGTTGTCGTCGTTACAAAGTGAGCGTAAGGAACTGGGTTTTGGTGAAGGCCTGCTGCCACAAGGCCGGCAATGTGTGCCATATCCACCATTAAGTAAGCGCCCACTTCATCTGCGATTTCACGGAATTTAGCAAAGTCAATTGCACGCGGGTACGCACTTGCACCAGCAACAATCAATTTTGGCTTGTGCTCAAGTGCTTTTTGGCGAACATCTTCATAATCGATTACTTGCTCTTCTTTTGTTACGCCGTACTCAACGAAGTTGTACTGAACGCCGCTGAAGTTAACCGGGCTTCCGTGTGTTAAGTGGCCGCCATGAGATAAATTCATGCCAAGAACCGTGTCGCCTGCTTCTAATACTGCAAAGTAAACACCCATGTTTGCCTGTGCACCTGAATGCGGCTGAACGTTTACATATTCTGCACCAAAAAGTTCTTTTGCACGATCGCGTGCCAAGTCTTCTACTACATCCACGTGCTCGCAGCCGCCATAGTAACGTTTGCCTGGGTAGCCTTCTGCGTATTTATTCGTTAAAACCGAACCTTGTGCTTCCATTACTGCTTCTGATACAAAGTTTTCTGAAGCAATCAGTTCAATCTTTGTCTGCTGGCGTTTCAGCTCATCCTGAATTGCTGCAAATACAGCCGGGTCCTGCGCTTGAATTTTACTCATCGTTGTTCCCCTTCCCAATCTATAAAATAGTTCATGCGAGTTGTCCTTAAAATCCTCTTTCATAATAACATGTTTCCCGAATCTTTCAACCGCATTTTTTGTTTTTTTACGCTTTTTCGTTAAAAAATGAGCTTTTTCTTTTTGAAAACGAGCTCATTTCTTAACATTCTGTCCCGTCGAAATCATTTACATTCGTTTTTTCATATACCGCTCTCGGCCCGCCGATCAATTTAGGACGTGTTCTGGCCATGGTGACATGCGCAGCGCCGACTGAATTTCCCGACGTCCGGATCGGCACAGCTACATGTTTTAAGTGCATGCCGATCAATGTATCACCAATATCAATTCCACCGTCCGCTTTAACGAATTCAACGAGTACACAGTCCTTTTGCCGGTAGGCATAAGCAGCCATGGCCCCGCCGGCAGTCCGCACCGGCACAGCTGCTACTTCTTCATAGCCGAATTGCTGTGCCGCTTCCCGGTCAATTACGACCGCTCTATTTAAATGCTCACAGCATTGAAAAGCTAAATGAACACCTGTTTTTTCCGCGAAGGCCTGCAGCACCTCATAAAGAGCTGCTGCTGTCTCATCTGTACCAGCTGTACCGATCCGGCCGCCGGCTACTTCCGATGTAGAACAGCCTACAATAAACAGCTGTCCTTTTTGAAATTGAGCTTGTTCCTGCAGCTCTGAAAGAAGGGACTCTAGTTCCTGTTTCCAAACCGTAGGCCGATCCATTACTGTCCGCTTCTTTCTTCATATTCGGCAATTTTGCCGATCCGCGTGGCATGGCGTCCGGCTTCGAAATCAGTTGTCAGCCACATTTGGGCAATTTCCCGTGCAAGCCCCGGTCCAATCACGCGCTCGCCCATTGCAATTAAATTTGTGTCGTTATGCTGGCGTGTCAGTTTAGCGCTATATACATCATGCACAAGCGCGCAGCGGGCTCCTTTTACTTTGTTGGCTGCAATGGACATCCCAATGCCTGTTCCGCAAATTAAAATGCCGCGGTCAAATTCACCTGCGGCGACTTTTTCCGCTACTGGAAGAGCGTAGTCTGGATAATCAACGGATGTGGCGCACTCACAGCCAAAATCCTCATACTCAATGCCGAGTTCTTCCATTAGTGTTTTGATTTCTTCGCGAATATTGATTCCGCCATGATCTGATGCGATGGCTACCTTCATATCCAAGACTCCTTTCAAGCTTTTTTGTTTTATTTTCTCATACTTCGCAGGGAAACTACAGTTTAAAACGTGTAATGACAGACTTGAGCGCAGCTGCCTGCTCCTCCAGCTTTTGGCTGATGCTGCCGATTTCATGAATCACATCTGATTGCATTTGTGCCGCATGGGTCACTTCATTTGCTCCAGCGGAGGTTTCTTCAGCAATGGCAGCCACCTCTTGAGACTGGTGCGTCGTTTGTTCAATTTTGCCCATCTGCCGATCGACAAGCGTAGAAATTTCCTCGACTTCGGCAGCCATACTCATAATCGCTGCGCCAATTTGGCCAACCGCTTCCTGAGCCGACGCTCCTTTTTGAACCCCTTCTTCTGCCGCCTTAGCCTGATCCGTAATTTTCTGGACAACATGATCGACTTCAAGCTGCATCTGCTTTACAAGGTCAGAAATGCTTTTGACCGCTGTGGCACTTTCATCTGCAAGCTTGCGTACTTCTTCTGCTACTACAGCAAATCCTTTTCCATGTTCCCCGGCGCGTGCCGCTTCAATGGACGCATTGAGCGCCAATAGATTGGTTTGAGCAGCAATATCTCCTACCAGGCTGATCACGCTGCCGACCTTGCGGGCATTTTCTTCAAGCGACCGGACCGCTTCAAGCGACTCCGTATTGTCGGCCGCAAGCCCGTCCATTCCGGAGATAAGCAATTGAAATGTTTCTCTGCTTGTGTCCAGCTCGCCAACCATACTCCCCGCTTTTTGGGCGGACTCTCTCGCTTTTCTTTGTACATCTCCAGCAATTTCGGCTACTTCTTCCATTGCTTCTGCTGTTGCCTGTACAGCAAGAGCGGAACTTTCGGCACCGCTGGCAATTTCCTCTGCTGTTTGTGCCATGCTCCCAGCCTGATGCATAGCCTGGCCGCTGATCTGTGCGATATGGCCGACGCTTTCATCTGTAATAGCAAAGTTGCTTTCGATGCTTTGTACCATCATTCGTAAATTTGTAAGCATCTCGTTAAATGCTGAAGCGAGTGCACGAATTTCATCATCACTATTTGGAAAAGCGACTTCTTGTTCAATTCTTCCTGAAGCCGCCTCCCGAGCGGCTGCTTCAAGCCTGATAATCGGCTTTACAAAATAAGCCGCGGCAAAATAAGCTAAAACAGCTGACCAAAAAATACCGAACGCAAGTGTAGCAATCGTAAAAACCATTTCGTTTATATGCGAAAAGTAAGTCGGATAAATAAAATACATAAATAATGCACTGAAGGTATACGTAATAAGGGCAAGCAGCGTCACAAGCAGAACCAGTTTTTTTCGAATGCTGAATGAATACGCCTTTTTTTCTCTCACTTTTCAGGTTCTCTTTCCAGCCATCTGCTTATGTAGTGATCAAGCTCTTCAAATGTTTTTCGGTACTCCGCGTCTGGACCGCCAAATGGATCGACTACGTCCCCGTCCGCTTCTTTCAGCGGTCTTACTTTATCCCGAAACTGCGGGAAATGAACGTCAATCAGCTGTTTATGTGACGATGTCATCGTCATGACAAGATCTGCCCATTTGAGCAGTTCTTCTGTGACTTGGGCGGCGGCGTGATTGTGTGGAATCCCTTTTTCATTTAAAATAACAGTCGTTCCCCTTGAAGCAGGTGCACCTGGACTCGCGTACAATCCAGCTGATTTCACTTCCCAGTCTGGCTTCTTTTGGCGTAAAATGGCTTCCGCCATTGGACTGCGGCATGTATTGCCTGTGCATACGAATAAAATTTTCATGGTGACCACCTTTGCATACGTTTTCTTTCATTATAATGGATTAAATTACAGTAAAATAGTCCTTTTCTATTTGAAAAGGACTTCGTCATGTGAATATCCATTTTAACCCAACCAATAACAAAAACACACCTCCTGCTGCTTCCCCAACCTTTCCCGCTGCTGTACTAATCCGGCTGCTGAGCAGCAGGCCGGCCATGGTCATAACGCCCGAGAATACCCCAAAGCTCATCACCGCTATGGACTTGTCCATCCCGAGCACACCAAGCGACAATCCCGTTGAAAAGCTGTCCATACTTACTCCGAAGGCAAACAGCATGATACCGATACCGGCCGGCTTTTCTTGTTCTTCCTGCCTGAAAAAGGAAAGCACCATCTGCAGACCGGTAATGACAAGAACCAGCCCGCCCGCTGAAAACAGAATATCCCCAAATCTTCCGTGCAGGAAGTTACCTGCTGTCATACTGGTAGCAGGAAGGATAACATGCATAATACCGACTGCAGCACTCAGCTTGAGTTTGTCCCATAATCCCATACGTCTCATTCCAACAGCCAGGGCTGCACCAAATGCGTCTGCCGACAGTGCTAATGATAAAATAAAAATATCCATGCTTATCTATATGCCGGGCGGTGTTTTCTATAACCGGCGCCATGCAGGAATCATAACGATAAACACGCTCTCAGATTTACTTTTTTCGTATGCAAAACAATCTTTTAGCTGCTGTATAGGACGCTGCCGCCCAGGGTTATGCTTAAGGATAGAAAACCTGATGTTGATTCCATTTTATTTGATGTATATTTCTCACACAGCAGACCGCTGAACAAGACCTGCGCACTAAATAAAAAAGCAGGCTGTCTGGTCAGCCTGCTTTTTTCATTTGATCCATTTATGTCCCGCTGCTTTTTCAAGCCTGTTCATAATGGCTGCACCGACGCCTTCTGTCGGAAACGCTTCGGCAATAATCACATCGACCGGCTTTTCATTAAATGCCCGGAGTGCTCCGTACAATTCCCTGGCAACCGAAGATAAGTCACTTCTGCTTCCACACGCAATAACAGCCTCCGCTTTGTACGAGGCTGCGTTTTCTGATGCGGCGAGCACGCCGACTTTTTTGCCTTCTTTCTTCCATTCATCTACTTTTTTCTGAATAGCTTGGGCCGTTCCTTCCATTATGTAAAGAGGTGCTTCAGGCGCATAATGTGTATATTTCATTCCCGGCGCCTTCGGGGCATCTTCCTGTTTCTTTAAAACGGTATTTGTATCCGCTTTTCCAGCTACTGCTTTAATATCCGCTTCTGTTACGCCGCCCGGCCGCAGGACAATTGGATAATCCCCTGTGCAGTCAACGACAGTAGATTCCAACCCGACTCCTGTTTCACCTGCATCTACCACTCCGGCAATCCGCCCCTTTAAGTCATCGAGCACATGCTGAGCCGTGGTCGGGCTCGGTTTTCCTGAACGATTCGCGCTCGGCGCCGCCACTGGCACTCCTGCTTCTTTAATTAAAGCAAGCGCCGCTGGATGATTGGGCATTCGAAGAGCTACCGTATTAAGACCGGCTGTGACCCGCTCAGACAGAACGCCATCTTTTTTTGGAACAATAACTGTCAGCGGACCTGGCCAAAACGCCTCCATTAGCTTGCGTGCATAGGATGGAATAGAATGAGCTAATTCGTCCACATCTTTTTTGTCCGCAATGTGGACAATAAGCGGATTATCAGATGGCCGCCCTTTTGCTTTAAAAATTTTGTCCACAGCGTTATCCATTTTTACCTGTCCCCCCAGGCCATACACGGTTTCTGTAGGAAATGCGACTACCTCTCCTCTTTGAATAAGCTCGGCTGCTTCTTTTATTTGTGGATAATGTTGATGAATTTCCTCAAAGTTATCCACAAACCAGTATTTCGTCTCCATATTCGTCACCTTTGCTTTTTTTATTTACAAAATCTAAGAATACTTTACTTAATTCTATATATAAATCGATTTTCAGCTTTGTTATAAACAAAGTTATTCACAATATGTGTATAACTTATCCCCGGTTGTGTATAACTGTGTGGATGACTGTGGATCTTCCTTTACTTTCTCACATAATAAATCCAGATCTTCTTGCATCGCAAGGGCTTTTTCCCGTTCTTTTAAATCATCATCTTCTTTCAAATGATCCCATAACTCAATAACCGCCCATTTATATCCCGGATCTTCTTCTTTTTCTTCCGGAAAACAAAACGATGGATACAGTAAACACCACCAGTTATCCCCACGTCCATCCCCAATGGTGACAACAAGCGATTCATAATCGCCCGGCGGATATACATAACGGCCATACTGCTTGGCAGGAAATGCTTCCTTGCCCAGCGAAACATCAACAGGTGAACCGCCCGCCGTCTTTACGGCGATTTCTTTTACTTCTTTTATATTTTCTCCAATCAAGGTACGCGCTTCCCCGGGTGAATGCGCATCCGCCGCCCACTTGTTGATTTGCTCAGCAACTGCAAGGTGAACACGCTCTTTTCTTTCCTGCTCTGATCGGCTGTTGTCATGCGCAACGACCCTGATACGGATTGCCTCTTCTGGAATACCGCCCGCAGCGGGATCAGACGGGGCAAAATACATCATAAAGCAAACGGCAGCTGAAAGTCCATATACATATAGAATAAGAATTTTTGTTTTCATTTTATCATCCCTCCCGACAATCAGTATCGCCGGAAAGGATTTATCTTAAACGTGCAAAAATACCATTCTATCTTTTTTATTAATATCATACATAATGCTTACTGTCCCATCTGGGAAAGCTGCCTGAAGGAGGGCGGCAACGTCTTCGGTTTGGCCGGCGCCTGTTTCCACGCCGACAATTCCCCCTGGCTTCATAACAAGCGGCAGCTGTTGGGCCAGCCTCCGGTACAAATCAAGCCCGTCTTCTCCACCAAACAATGCCATATGCGGCTCGTGATCCACTACAATTGTGGACAATGTTTCCCGCTCTCGGGCCGGAATGTACGGCGGGTTCGACAGCAGGACATCCACCAGCAGTCCTTGCTTAATGAGCGGTTCTGCCAGGTCGCCATGCCAAAACGTCACGTCCGCACCTAGAATATCGGCATTTTGGGCTGCCGTCTGCAATGCTTCTGGGGATAAATCCACTGCGTAGACAGAAGCATCCGGCCGTTCAGCTTTCATGGTTACAGCAATTGCACCGCTCCCTGTTCCAATATCCACAATCACCGGGCTCTTTATTTTTTTTATTTTTTCGATTGTATGATACACAAGCTCTTCTGTTTCGGGCCGCGGGATTAAAACATGGTTGTTTACGATAAACGTCCGTCCGTAAAACTCTTCCATGCCAATCAAATGCTGGACCGGCACTCCTTCTGCATGGCGTTGGACCATTTTTGAAAAAGCATCCCACCGCTCTGGTGTCAGTGGATCATGCAGCCTCGCCAATAGAGCGGAGCGGCTTACGCCCATTACATGTTTCATCAACAGTTCGCCCGCATTCGCATCGCGGCTGTGCTCGACTAAATAAGAAGAAGCCCATTTTAGGGCTTCATATATTTTTTGTTCCACTTATTAATCCTCCAGGTTTTCAAGACGGCTTGACTGATCTTCTACGATAAGAGCATCAATTACTTCGCCGACTTTGCCTTCAAGAATTTGATCAAGCTTTTGAATCGTCAACCCGATACGGTGATCGGTTACGCGGTTTTGTGGAAAATTGTACGTGCGAATCCGCTCCGAGCGGTCACCGGTACCTACGGCTGATTTGCGGACAGCGTCGTATTCTGCCTGCGCTTCTTTTTGGAACTTATCGTAAATACGCGCACGAAGAACTTTCATCGCTTTTTCTTTGTTTTTAATTTGTGATTTTTCATCCTGGCAGGATACAACGATGCCAGTTGGCAAATGCGTCAGCCGGACAGCAGACATCGTCGTATTGACGGACTGGCCGCCCGGTCCGCTTGATGCGAATGTATCCACCCGGATGTCTTTATCGTGCACTTCCACTTCGACTTCTTCTGTTTCCGGCATAACCGCAACAGTCGCTGTAGACGTATGAATACGCCCGCCGGATTCTGTTTCTGGTACACGCTGTACCCGATGGGCGCCGTTTTCGTACTTTAATTTAGAATAAGCACCGCGACCATTAATCATAAAAATAATTTCCTTGTAGCCGCCAACCCCGGTTGTACTCGCTTCGATCACATCAATTTTCCAATTGTTCGCTTCTGCATACCGTGAATACATCCGGTACAGATCGCCAGCAAACAGAGCCGCTTCATCGCCTCCAGCAGCGCCGCGAATTTCCATAATGACGTTTTTATCGTCATTCGGATCTTTCGGTATAAGCAAAATTTTCATCCGGTCTTCCAGATCAGAAAGCGTACCTTCCAGCTCGCTCATTTCTTCTTTAACCATTTCCCGCATTTCAGCATCAAGCTTGTCTTCAAGCATCGCTTTCGCATCGGCATATTGTTCTTTTGCTTCTTTGTACTGCCGGTATACTTCCACTGTTTCTTGAATATCTGATTGTTCTTTAGAATAATCGCGAAGCTTAGCCGGATCATTTACAATATCCGGGTCACTCAGCAGTTCATTTAATTTTTCGTATCGGTCTTCTACTGCCTGCAATCGATCAAACATTGTCTACACCTCGTTTGTTAAAGCGGCGGGTTTTGATGGCATTTCCGACAAACCGGATAATAGGTATCGTTGCCGCCGATTTGAATTTGTTCCCCTGTATACACAGGTTTTCCTTCTTCATCCACGCGCAGATTCATCGTTGCTTTTCGCTCACAAAACCAGCAGATCGTTTTCATTTCTTCTACTTTATCCGCGTAAATAAGCATATACTGGCTTCCTTCAAACAGCTCGTTTTGAAAATCATTTTTCAAGCCGAATCCCATAACCGGAATGTTCAGTTCGTCCACAATCTGGGCGAGCTGCAGCACGTGCTTCTTTGATAGAAACTGCACTTCATCTACCAGAATACATGATGGCGATGATGGATCTCTTCGCACCTCTTCAAATACGTTTGTATCCGCGAAGATCGGACGCGCTGGACGCCGCAGGCCTACACGGCTTGAAATGTAGCCGACTTCATCCCGCGTATCGAGACCTGACGTAAATAAAAGCACGCCCTTATTTTGTTCTTCATAGTTATTGGCAACCTTTAAAATTTCAATCGACTTGCCGCTATTCATCGCACCATATTTAAAAAAAAGCTGGGCCATCCTGCCTGTCCCTCCATTTTATATCAAAGATCAAAGGCTAAAAACACGACATCGTGTCGCCGCGCTCAAGTCTGCCACTTCCTATGGCAGCCGCCCGACTAGATCATCACGATCGTCGTAACGCCTTTATGACCCGCATCCTGCGTGCCTAAGCTTAAGGCAGCCGTTCAGGCCCGGCAGGCATAAGCCGAACCGGCTATGTG
This sequence comes from Domibacillus sp. DTU_2020_1001157_1_SI_ALB_TIR_016, assembly GCF_032341995.1. Taxonomy (NCBI): domain Bacteria; kingdom Bacillati; phylum Bacillota; class Bacilli; order Caryophanales; family Bacillaceae; genus Domibacillus; species Domibacillus sp. DTU_2020_1001157_1_SI_ALB_TIR_016. The sequence goes on along the minus strand of NZ_CP135439.1, from coordinate 363,366 downwards.
GCGCTCTTTGCCACATAGCCATGGCGACTTATGACAGAGGGGCTGGCCACCTGAAGCTAGACAGCATAAACAATCTTACCTTTTCTTATTTTTACATACAAAAAAACAGGCAAGCAGTTTGCACTCCTTGCCTGTCCCTTTTATCATTATCTTGCTTGATCTTTAAGGCCGTATTTTTTGTTGAAGCGATCCACACGTCCGCCTGCGTCAGCAAATTTCTGACGACCAGTGTAGAATGGATGGCATTCAGAGCAAACCTCTACGCGGATCTCGTCTTTAACTGAACCAGTTTCAAACTCGTTACCGCATGCACATTTAACAAGTGCAGTTTTGTAGTTAGGATGAATTCCTGCTTGCATCTTTTTTCTCTCCTTCCGCCCTGAGTCATTCCGAAACAGAGTTAAATATAATTAGGTCTTACTCCTAATTATTTATTTCATTCACATAAATCACATTATAGCAGGCACCCTCAAAAATTGCAATTAGGTTACAGCATTTTTTTTGAGGCGCCATTTTTCTTTGTTTCAGCAAGCAGCTGGGCAATAAACTCCTCGTTGCTTTTTGTCTGGCGCAGACGGCGCAATACTTTATCTGCCAAGTCTGGCGCATCTGACATTGTTTTACGAATTGCCCAGACCATATCAAGCTGTTCTTTGCCAATCAACAGCTCTTCTTTGCGCGTACCCGAACGGCGAATATCGATGGCTGGGAACACACGGCGCTCGGCAAGTGAACGGTCAAGGTGCAGTTCCATATTGCCCGTCCCTTTAAACTCTTCGTAAATCACATCATCCATACGTGAGCCCGTATCGACGAGAGCTGTGGCCAAAATCGTTAAGCTGCCGCCTTCCTCAATATTGCGCGCGGCACCAAAAAAGCGTTTTGGGCGGTGAAAAGCTGCCGGATCAATACCGCCGGATAAGGTACGGCCGCTCGGTGGAATCACAAGGTTGTATGCACGAGCCAGGCGTGTAATAGAATCCATAAGGATGATGACATCCCGCTTATGCTCAACGAGACGCATGGCGCGTTCAAGTACAAGTTCTGCCACTTTAATGTGGTTTTCCGGCACTTCATCAAATGTCGAACTAACGACTTCAGCTTGCACCGAGCGCTCGATATCCGTTACTTCTTCCGGGCGCTCATCAATAAGCAGGACAATCAGCTCTGCTTCCGGATGGTTGGCCGAGATCGAATTGGCAATTTCTTTTAACAGCATTGTTTTCCCGGCTTTCGGCGGTGCAACAATCAAGCCGCGCTGGCCAAACCCAACCGGCGAAACCAAATCCATAATCCGGGTAGATAAGTGTCTGGACTCAAGTTCAAGCTCGATTTGGCGGTCCGGGTAAAGCGGCGTAAGCGCTGGAAAATGAACCCGTTCCTTTGCTGTTTCCGGGTCTTCTCCATTGACCGCTTCTACATGCAAAAGTCCGTAATACCGTTCATTTTCTTTTGGCGGACGAACTTTTCCGGATACTTTGTCCCCGTTTCGAAGATCAAACCGGCGAATTTGAGAAGCAGAAATATAAATATCTTCCGAGCTGGCTGAGTAGTTAATTGGACGAAGGAAACCAAAGCCTTCCGACTGAATGATTTCAAGCACTCCTTCCATAAAGAAGAAGCCTTGCTGCTCAGCACGCGCTTTTAAGATGGCAAAAATCAGTTCTTTTTTGGTGAGCTTGCTATAGTAGGAGATTTTGTACGTTTTGGCAAGTTCGTATAACTCTTTTAGTTTTAAGTTTTCAAGATGATTGATTGTAAGTTCTTCCATTATGGCACCACACTTTATTAAATTGATTTGATAGAAGGGAGGGGTGACGATGAAGCATGATAAACAAGTGGGCAAATCAAACAAAACAGCGGAGAACCGGACCGGCTGCACCGCTGTTGGTATGCTTATGGTTTAATAACAAGATTAGGTTTTTTGTGCAAGCTGTGACGTCCATCTACAAAACGGACAGTACCTGATTTGGCACGCATAACGACAGATTGTGTTTCTGCGTATTTGCCTTTAAATTGAACACCGCGCAGCAATTCACCGTCTGTTACACCGGTTGCCGCAAAAATAGCGTCGTCGCCGCGGACAAGGTCTTCCATCCGAAGAACTTTATTCACGTCAAGACCCATTCTCATGCATCGTTCAAGCTCAGCATCAGACTGCGGCAGCAAACGTCCTTGAATTTCCCCGCCAAGCGCTTTCAATGCAACAGCAGAAATAACGCCTTCTGGTGCGCCGCCCGAACCAAATAAAATATCAACGCCTGTTTTATCAAACGCTGTATTAATTGCCGCAGCAACATCACCGTCATTAATTAGTTTAATACGAGCGCCGGCTTCGCGCAACTCGGCAATAATATGCTGATGGCGTTCGCGGTTCAAAATCGTGGCCACCACATCTTCAATATCTTTGTTTTTCGCTTTGGCAACAGCCCTTAGGTTGTCCGTCACAGAGGCGTTAATGTCGATCATACCGACAGCTTCAGGTCCGACGGCAATTTTATCCATGTACATATCAGGCGCATTCAACAGGTTTCCGGCATCTGCTACTGCTAAAACAGCCAGGGCATTCCAGCCGCCGGCTGCGACAATATTTGTTCCTTCAAGAGGATCAACAGCTACATCCACGCGTGGCCCATAGCCGTTTCCAAGCTTCTCTCCAATATAAAGCATTGGGGCTTCATCCATTTCGCCTTCACCGATCACGACTGTCCCTTTCATCGGGATCGTATCGAACACATCCCGCATTGCTGATGTTGCTGCACCATCCGCTTCGTCCTTCAGGCCACGGCCCATCCAGCGTGCTGATGCTTGTGCAGCCGCTTCTGTAACGCGGACTAGTTCCATCGATAAACTTCTCTCCATTACTCTCCTGCCCCCCCTGCGACGAACAAACAACGGCATTATGCCACATATTTTTTATATATTGTAACACATTTACCAGTTGTTTCGCTTAATACTATGAACTTTTTATTTCACTGTACTCTTCTTCTGTCATTTCTTCCCGCCAAATATTAGCGCCGAGAGCTGTCAGCTTTTCAGCCAGCTTGCTGTAGCCGCGGTCAATATGCTCGAGACCCGTTACTTCCGTAATGCCATCTGCCATTAAACCGGCTATCACAAGTGCTGCACCAGCGCGCAGATCGCTGGCTTTCACTTTTGCTCCTTGAAGCTGAACAGGACCGTTAATGATGGCAGAGCGTCCTTCCGTTTTCACATTGGCTCCCATACGGCGCAGCTCGTCAATATGCTTGAAACGCGCTGGATAAATCGTATCGGTTACAATAGCCGAACCTGATGCTTTTGTTAAAAGCGACGTGAACGGCTGCTGAAGATCGGTTGCAAACCCCGGATAAACAAGTGTTTTAATATCAACGGTTTTAAGGTTCTGGGCTTTTCCAACAAAAATGCGGTCTTCTCCGATTTCAATCGGCACATTCATTTCACGCAGCTTAGCCGTTAGCGACTCCATATGCAGCGGAATAACATTATCGACAATGACGCCTTCTCCTGCCGCTGCTGCCATAATCATAAACGTACCCGCTTCAATACGGTCCGGAATAATGGAATGACGGCAGCCATGCAGACGCTCTACGCCATCAATACGAATCACATCCGTGCCGGCTCCTTTAATCTTTGCACCCATATTTGACAGAAGCGTTGCCACATCAATAATTTCCGGCTCTTTTGCCGCGTTTTCGATAATTGTCTGACCTTTGGCACGAACCGCTGCCAGCATGATATTAATGGTTGCCCCCACACTGACTACATCCAAATAAATTCTGGCACCGCGCAGTTCATTTGCGCGTAAATAAATCGCGCCTTGTTCATTTGTTACTTCAGCACCGAGTGCTTCAAAACCTTTAATATGCTGGTCAATCGGACGAGGGCCGAGATGGCAGCCGCCGGGCAAGCCAATGACCGCTTTATTAAAACGGCCAAGCATGGCACCCATTAAGTAATAAGAAGCACGGAGCTTTTTGACTTTTCCATTTGGCAGCGGCATAGCAGTCATGTTTGTCGGATCAATTCTCATTTCCCCATCTTCAAACGTAACCTCTCCGCCAACTTCCTCCAAAAGACCTTTTAACATATGAATATCGGATATATCCGGCAATCCATCGATTGTAATCGGAGATTCCGCCAAAATAGCAGCCGGCACAAGGGCAACGGCGCTGTTTTTTGCGCCGTCCACCTTAATTGTGCCTTTTAAAGAATGGCCGCCTTTAATCTTTAACTTTTCCATCATGTTGTACTCCCTTCTTTCTGCGTAAACGGAAAGCGGGAAAGCTTTCTTGGTACTCGTAGTTTAACCGATAAAAATGGTCTCATGTACAATTCTTACTTCGCTTTACGATTTTCCCAATCAGCCAGGAATCCTTCGATACCTTTATCCGTTAACGGGTGTTTAAACAGCTGAGCCAATACTTTGTAAGGAGTTGTCGCAATATGCGCCCCTTTTAGCGCTGCTGCTGTAATATGCTGTGGATGACGGATCGATGCTGCGATAATTTCCGTTTCGATGCCATGGATGGCAAAAATATCTGCAATCGTCTCGATCAACTCAAGTCCATCCTGTCCGATATCATCTAAACGGCCAAGGAATGGTGAAACGTATGTAGCACCGGCACGCGCTGCCATCAACGCTTGGTTAGCACTGAAAATGAGTGTAACATTTGTTTTAATGCCTTCTTTAGCGAACACTGCGACCGCTTTCAAGCCTTCCGGCGTCATTGGTACTTTTACTGTAATGTTTGGCGCGATTTGAGCGAGTTCGCGGCCTTCTTTAATCATGCCTTCTGCATCAAGCGCAATAACTTCTGCACTTACTGAATCTGAAACAAGCTCCGTAATTTCACGAAGACGGTCATGGAATGGAATGGTTTCTTTTGCAACCAGTGATGGATTTGTTGTAACGCCGGAGAGAATGCCCCAAGAATGTGCTTCGCGGATTTCATCGATGTTGGCTGTGTCAATAAAGAATTTCATTAAATATTCCCTCTTTTCAGTTCATTTTATAATATAAACAACAACCGCCTATTCGTTAAAAAAGGCGGTTCTTGTCGTTATTTGTTTTGTTATAGGCATGCAGAATTAAGGATCAAAGGCTAAATTCGCGACGTCCTGTCGCAACGCCTTTGTGACCTACATCTTGTAGGTCTTACGCTTGGCCTGAAGAACCAAATTCACGCATTTTACCGGCAACTGTCGCTTTAATTGCATCGCGAGCTGGTCCAAGGTATTTACGTGGATCGTACTCTTCTGGTTTTGCAGCAAGTACTTCACGAACTGCTTTTGCAGAAGCGATTTGGTTTTCTGTATTTACGTTGATTTTAGCTGTTCCAAGAGAGATTGATTTTTCGATGTCTTTTGTTGGAATGCCTGTACCGCCGTGAAGAACAAGTGGAAGACCTGTTGCATTTCCGATCGCTTCCATCTCAGCAAAGCCAAGGTTTGGCTCGCCTTTGTAAGGACCGTGAACAGAACCAAGTGCTGGTGCAAGGCAGTCGATGTTTGTGCGTTTTACAAGCTCTTCGCACTCTTGCGGATCTGCATAGATAACACCTTCAGCAACGACGTCGTCTTCTTGTCCGCCAACTGTACCAAGTTCCGCTTCAACTGAAACGCCTTTTGAATGTGCATATTCAACAACTTTAGAAGTTGTAGCAACGTTTTCTTCAAATGGATGGTGTGAAGCATCGATCATAACAGATGTAAATCCTGCATCGATCGCTTCTTTACATTTTTCGAAACTTGAACCGTGGTCAAGGTGAATGGCAACAGGTACTGTTGTACCGTAGTCTTCCATTAATCCTTCTACCATTTTCACAACTGTTTTGAATCCGCCCATGTAGCGAGCCGCGCCTTCAGAAACACCAAGGATAACTGGTGATTTTTCTTCTTCAGCTGCTTGAAGAATCGCTTGAGTGAACTCAAGGTTGTTTAGGTTGAATTGGCCTACTGCGTATTTCTTTTCTTTCGCAGTATTTAACATTTCTTTCATTGATACTAATGGCATTTTGTTTCCTCCTCTAAGGGAAATGTTTGCTTCATGAAAAAAACCACATTAGTATCATATCAAATTCGTCTTTTTATTACCAACACAATTTACTTATTCCGTTAAAGCGTTAAATGCTCTTTGATGGTTTGGCGGATATCATCAATATCAAATGGTTTCGGAACATGCATAATGGCGCCGATATTCTTTGCTTCCTGAATCATATCCAGTTCTCCGTAAGCCGTCATAATAATGGCCCGGATGTTTGGATTTTCTGCCTTCATCCGCTTTAAAATTTCAATACCATCCATACCTGGAATTTTCATATCAAGCAGCACTAAATCCGGAACATTTTCTCTCGCCAGCTGAATTGCTTCCGGTCCATTTGCTGCCTGAAGAGTTTGATACCCTTCTTTTTTCAATACTTCATTCAACAAAATTCTAATTCCATATTGATCATCCACTATAAGAATTGTTGCTGCCATCTTTATCTTCCTCCTAAATATAGCGCCTTCCGTTTTTATCCTTTTGTTTGTTACATTCGACAGAACCCCGCAAATTCCCTTTTTCATTTTACTTGAACAGGATGTTCTGGGTTCTCTCTTGCACACAGGACGTGTGCGTTTCAGTGTGTAGACAAAGTCTTTCTCCTTAAAAAAAGAGCCGATAAGTGGTATTGAAGATCAATAAGTAAGAACTGAATAGACATTTTCTCTTTTTTAAACAGAAAGATACGACCTTATTCGCTCTATACAATCTTGTCACAAGCCACTTGGCGGCGGGAGGGCGGCGCAGACTCCTATGGGCTCAGCGCCTGCCCCATGGAAAGCGGAGCTGCCCGGACGCCGCCGATCCATCCCAGTCATGTACACCCTCATCTATATAATTTGTCTACAGTCTGTATCGCACGCAGGACGTGTGCGTTTTTAGGAGAACTTACTTATAATAAAGAAAACGAAAGAAGTGATTATGGTTGTCAAAAATGTTTACGACGCAGTTGAACGGACTGCTGAAACGGATTAGTGAAAAAGAGGAATTCGCCATCGAAGATGCGGGACGCCTCCTGTCTCAAGGGCTGCTTGGCGAAGGAACTATTTATATGAAGGGATTCGGCGAAATGGCTGCTCTTGAAGCAGAAGCGATTCATGGTGCCGAGCGTCTGCCTGACATCCGCAAGTGGACCGGGGATGCCCGCTTAACCGAAGCAGATCGTGTGCTGATTGCCACCCGCTTTTCCGATGATGCGGAAGCTCTTGGTCTTGCTAAGGAATTGCAAAGCGGCAATATCCCGTTCACTGCTATTGCCTCTAAACGGGAAGCAGCGGGCATTGAGGAAGCAGCAGACGTGTTTATTGATCTGCGCCTGACAAAAGGGCTGCTCCCTGACGAAGAAGGCGGCCGGACAGGATTCCCTTCGTCGATTGCCGGTTTGTACGTTTACTTCCTATTAAAAATGACGATCGAGGAAATGATGGCTGAATATGAGTGACAGTGCCCAGCCAGCTTAAAAAAGAAAAACTTTATTCCTATCGGGTTTCAGTCATTACATATAAAAAAACAGGACCGGCGCAAAAGGCGGTCCTGTTTTTTATTAGCTGTGTTCGATTGAAGCTCGTACGAATTCTCTAAATAATGGCTGTGGACGAGTTGGACGCGACGTAAATTCCGGATGGAATTGCGCAGCGACGAACCACGGATGATCCGCGATTTCTACGATTTCTACAAGACGTCCATCTGGGCTTGTACCGGAGAAAATAAAGCCTTCTTTCTCCATTTGCTCGCGGAATTCATTGTTAAATTCGTAACGGTGGCGATGACGCTCGTATACAATTTCCTCATTGTAAGCCGCACGCGCCAGCGTTTCAGGTTTTAATTTACATGCGTAAAGACCTAGGCGAAGTGTGCCTCCAAGATCTTCGATGTCTTTTTGTTCAGGCAGAAGATCAATGATCGGATACGGTGTATTCGGCACAATTTCTGCTGAATGAGCATCTTTCAAGTTCAATACGTTGCGTGCATATTCAATTGATGCAAGCTGCATGCCAAGGCAGATACCGAAAAACGGCACTTTATTTTCACGTGCATAGCGAATCGCAGCCAATTTCCCATCGATACCGCGATCACCAAATCCGCCCGGAACAAGGATGCCGGCTGCACCTTCTAAGCGCTCTGCTGCATTTTCCTCTGTTAATTCAGCGGAGTTCACCCAGTCGATCTCGATATCTGTATCAAATTGATAACCAGCATGCTTAAGAGACTCGGCAACAGAAATGTAAGCATCCTGCAATTCAACATATTTTCCGACAAGGGCAATACGGGCTTTGTTTGGCAGGTTGCGTACTTTATCAACGAGTGCACTCCACTCGGTCATGTCCGCTTCATGGCATTGCATTTTCAACAGGCGGCAAACAAGTTCGTCCATGTTTTGCTTTTGAAGCATAAGCGGCACTGCATAAAGCGTGTCAGCATCTGTCGCTTCAATAACCGCTTCTTTTGCGATATCACAAAACAGTGCAAGCTTATCTTTCATATCTTGTGAAATTGGCATTTCTGTCCGAACGACGATAATATTTGGCTGGATTCCTAAGCTGCGCAGCTCTTTTACGCTGTGCTGTGTCGGTTTTGTTTTCATTTCGCCGGCTGCTTTTAAATACGGAATAAGCGTACAATGAATGTACAATACGTTATCCTGGCCAACATCACTTTTAATTTGGCGAATCGCTTCTAAGAAGGGGAGGGATTCAATATCGCCGACCGTACCGCCGATTTCCGTAATGACGACATCCGCACCTGATTCTTTGCCAGCACGGAACACGCGATCTTTAATTTCATTCGTAATGTGCGGGATTACCTGAACCGTACCGCCAAGATATTCACCGCGGCGTTCTTTGCGAAGAACGGTTGAGTATACTTTCCCTGTTGTGATGTTACTTAATTTTGTTAAGTTAATATCGATAAAGCGCTCGTAGTGACCAAGGTCAAGATCCGTCTCTGCCCCGTCATCTGTAACAAACACTTCACCGTGCTGATACGGGCTCATCGTTCCCGGGTCTACGTTAATGTATGGGTCAAATTTTTGAATGAATACCTTTAACCCACGATTTTTCAATAATCGGCCGAGAGATGCAGCCGTGATTCCTTTTCCAAGAGATGACACAACGCCGCCTGTCACGAAAATATATTTCGTCAAAATGAACGTCCTCCTTCAATGGTTATAATGCTCAAAAAAATACAAAAAACGCCCCACTTACTTCTCAGTAAGAGGAGCGTTATCGACTAAATTCTTCGTCTCGTAAAGAGCCCAAATAACATACTACAATTCACGCATGAAATAGTCAAGAGAAGATTCTGCTTTATTTATCGTCAAGGTCGTACTCGTCCTCGGCGCCTTCTTCTTCTTCAAATTCTTCTTCTTCTTCATCAAGGTCTTCATCGATATCAACGTCTAAATCATCTTCCAGATCATCATCTTCTAGATCGTCATCCAGATCAAGATCTTCTTCTTCTTCTTCAAAGTCTTCTTCTTCAAAATCGATCAGCTCGTCTTCTTCTTCAAGAATGTCTTCTTCGAAATCATCTTCCACTGCTTTTTTCGCTTTTTTCTTACGCGTTTTCACTGGTGCATTTGTTGTTTCTTCTTCCAGTTTTTCAACTGGATACCATGCACGAAGCCCCCAGCGGTTTTCACCGAGTGGCAAAAAGCTACCGTCGATGTTTAAATCTGTGTAAAATTGAACCATACGGCCTTTTACTTCCTGCTCTGAAATTTCCAGATGCTTTTGAATTTCAGACAGTAAATCGTTAAATGCAACCGGCTCCCGCTTATCGGCAAGGATCAAATGCGCCAGTTCAAGAAATGACATTTCCTTTAATTCTTCTTTCGAATGTTGTTGCAAGCTCACCATCCGCACTTCCCTTCTCTATTTGCACGCCCAAAAAAAGAGCAAAAACGTTTTTGGCATATTCTCCATTATAAACAAAAAGAAGGCCTCTACGCTATATTTATGTGATGATTTCTGCTTTTTTTCCTGCAGGAGCGATGGACGGGCTCATTTGCTTGCGTTCGCGGCGTTTTTTCGCTTTCCCTGTTATCTCCTCGTACGCTTTATAGAAGAAGAAAAATGAAAGAAGCAGGAATGGCACAGCACCTAATTGTTTTATGTAAAGCCAATAAGAACCGACCGAAACTGCTGCAACGGTTACGCAGATAAGAAACTGTTTCACACTTCCCCACCCTTCCCTTCGACATTTTCCTACTCTATTATCTCTTCTTACTATAATAGGGATATGTAGAGAATGTAAATTTAATTATAATTATTCCCTTTTTTCTGGAGAAATAAAGCAGCCTCATCCTTATTTTCACCAAAAAAGAAACTTTTAGTACAAATATGCATCATTGTAACCAAATTTGCTTGAAATTGTTTTACCTGCGAAGCACCGGGTATACAAAAAACAGAACAGCAAAACATTAAATCTTTCAGGAGGTAACACTATCATGGAAAACAAAAACTTTATTGGCGTATACCACAATGAAACGGATTTATTAGCAAAAATTGATGAGCTTAGAGCAAATGGATATGCAGAAGAAGACATGTATATTACTGTAAAAGACAAAGATGCGGTATCAATGGTAAGAGGACGCACAAACGCTGAAATCGAAACAGCAGGCGGCTCTTGGGGAGATCGCTTTATGTCCTTCCTATCGGGCGTAGATCCAATTCGCGAAGGCTTCCGTAATATGGGTCTTTCTGATGCAGAAGCGGACCGCTACTACAGCGAAATTGAAAATGGCGGCATGCTGCTTTATGTAGATCGTGATTACGGAACCCGCTATGGCAGCGATTATGATCCAAGCAGCACAGTAGGCCTTGCAAATGGAAACAGAGCAGACCTAGATGGAGAAACTTTGGATCCAATCGATTACGATGGCCTTGATTCAACAAGAACTGGCCGTTCAACGACGGGCTTGACGGATACAAACCTAGGCGGCAACGCTACGTTTGATACAGACCGTACTCTAACAGACAACTTGAACGAGGAAGAAAAGCTTCGCCTTCATGAAGAGCGCTTAAATGTAAGTAAAGAGCGTGTGCAAACAGGTGAAGTTCAAGTAGAAAAAGAAGTAGTCGAAGAAGAGCAGGTCATTGATGTACCGGTCGAGCGTGAAGAAGTGTATGTAGAGCGCCGTCCAGTAAATGACAGCGATGTGTCTGCATTTGGTGATCGTGCATTTGAAGAAGACACGGAGACAATCCGGGTTCCTGTTACGGAAGAGCGTGTTGAAGTAACGAAAAAACCGGTTGTAACCGAAGAAATCGTTGTTGGTAAACGAAAAGTAGAAGATACCGAAACAGTCCGTGACACTGTGCGCCGTGAAGAAGCGCGCATTGACGAAGACGATGATGAAAGACTGCGTTCAGAACGCAAGCGCGGTTTACTATAAATAAAAAAGGCAGCAAAAACCGTCCTCACTTGAGGGCGGCTTTTTTTTCATATCCTTTTACACCCTCGAACAATAAATCTATCTGCAGGTTAATGTATTCCTCCAGTGTGAAATTCTCCTGAAGCATCCAGTGGCGGAATCCCCACATTTGTCCCAGCACAAAAATGTTTTGGGCCAGCATACGAACGTGGTCTTTATCCATATCGAGCACGCCATTATCAACGCATCGCTGAATAAGCTTTTCCACCATCCCTGTCATTTCTTCTTCTTTTTCTAATACATATGGAAGGACATCGTTTGAAAGGGATTTTACTTCTTGATACAATACTTGAACTTCATCCTGCATCTCATCAATCACGTGAAAGAAGTGGCTGATGCCCAGCTTAAGGTTTTCAAGCGTCCCCTCCTCAAGATTCATTTGCTCGATCCGGCTCTTTACTTGATCATAAATACTGTCGCAAACAAGATATAGCACATCTTCTTTTGTCCGAATGTATTCATACAATGTCCCAATACTGAAACCGGCTGCTTTTGCAATTTCACGGGTTGTCGTCCGATGAAATCCTTTTTGCTTAAACAATTGCACAGAACCGCGGATCATCTCAGCCCGCCGCTTTTCAATCAATTGTGTGTCTTTAACCGAAGTAGGCACTGGCCGTTTCGTTCGCTCCATCTTCACACCGCCTTACGTTGATAAAAACCTGGAAATAACAAGACGCTGAATTTCCTGTGTCCCTTCATAAATCTGGGTAATTTTCGCATCGCGCATAAATCGCTCAACCGGATATTCTTTTGTATACCCGTAGCCTCCGAAAATTTGAACAGCTTCTGTCGTTATATACATAGCCGTATCACCAGCCATGAGCTTAGACATAGCCGATGCTTTTCCGTATGGAAGGCCTTCTGACTCCAGCCAGGCTGCTTGATAAGTCAGCAGTCTCGCCGCCTCAACAGAAGTCGCCATATCGGCGAGTTTAAATGAAATGCCCTGGTTCGCCATAATGGGTTTTCCAAACTGCCTGCGCTCTCTTGCATAGGAAAGTGCCGCATCCAGCGCTCCCTGTGCAATCCCAACCGCCTGGGCGGCAATACCATTGCGGCCGCCATCAAGTGTTTTCATCGCTATTTTAAAACCGCTTCCAATTTCACCTAATACATTTTCTATCGGAACGTGGCAATTGTCAAAGATAATTTCTGTAGTAGGGGACGAACGGATGCCCATTTTCTTTTCTTTTTTCCCGATCGAAAATCCATTAAAGTGTTTTTCTACGATAAAAGCAGTCATCCCTTCCTCTGCTTTCGCAAAAACAATATATAAGTCAGCAATGCCCCCATTTGTAATAAAGATCTTAGAGCCATTTAAAACGAAAGAGGCGCCGTCACGATGAGCCGTTGTTTTTATGCCGGCAGCATCTGATCCACCCCCAGGTTCTGTCAGTGCATAAGCACCTATTTTTTCTCCCTGTGCCAGCGGCTTTAAATATTTCTTTTTTTGCTCCTCTGTTCCAAACGCATAAATCGGCCAGCTGGCTAGTGAGGTATGAGCCGACAGGGTAACACCTGTTGAAGCGCATACACGCGAGAGCTCTTCAATGGTCACACAGTAAGCAAGATAGTCACTGCCGATTCCTCCGTATGCTTCCGGCCACGGGATTCCTGTTAAGCCGAGTTCCGCCATTTTATGAAAAATCCCTGGGTCAAAGCGTTCTTCTTCATCACGCTTGGCAGCAGACGGTGCAATTTCTTTTTCCGCGAAATCCCGCACCATTTTCCGAATCATGCTGTGCTCTTCTGACAATGTGAAGTTCATCTTCCCATCCCCTTTGCCAAATGCTTGCTGATCACAATTCGCTGAATCTCCGACGTCCCTTCGTAAATCTCTGTTACTTTTGCATCGCGGAAAAACCGTTCTGCCGGCCCGTTTCCGGCAAGCTGGTTGATGCATTGGCTTGTGATGGTGACTACTGCTTTTGAAGCAAAAAGCTTTGCCATAGACGCCTCCCTTCCGCACGCCTGGCCGGCTGCACGCAAACACGCAGCCCGGTAGACAAGCAGCCTGGCTGCTTCAACCGATACAGCCATGTCAGCCAGCTCTATACCTGCATCGTTTTTCTTTGCATACTCAAAAGCCGCTTCTGCGATGCCGAGCGCCTGTGCTGCAATACCAATACGCCCCCCATCCAAATTAGACATTGCAATTTGAAAGCCTCTTCCTTCTTCTCCAAGTCTGTTTTGGAGCGGCAGACGCATGTCTTCAAAGGTAAGAGCCGTCGTTTTTGACCCGTGAAGACCCATTTTTTTCTCATCCTTGCCAATGAGAAAGCCAGGTGTACCTTTTTCGACTACAAAAGCCGTAATACCGGCTTCTGACCTGGCAAAAATAACATATAAATCCGCTGCTCCGCCGTTTGTGACAAACAGTTTGGAGCCATTTAAAACATAGGCATCACCATCGCGGCGTGCTGTCGTTTTTAAAGAAGAGGCATCAGAGCCCGACGATGGCTCGGTTAAACAAAAAGCACCGAGCCATTTGCCGGAGGCGAGCTTTGGTATATACGCGTTCTTTTGCTCCTCCGTTCCAAAAGCCAGAATAGGGGCTGTGCCGACGGATGTATGAACCGACAAAATCACACCGGCCGCTGCGCTTACTTTTGACAGCTCGTGAACAGCCGTAATGTAGGAAACAAAATCAAGCCCGGCACCGCCATATTCTTTCGGCACCGTCAATCCCATCAGTCCATGCTCTGCCATTTTTTGAACGAGTGCGTAAGGAAACTCGCCAGCTTCCATCTGTGGAACAAAGGCTGCCGCTATATTTTCTGCAAAGTGCCGGGCCGCATCACGCGTTCTCTGCTGCACATCGGTCAGCTCAAGATTCATCCCTCCCGCCTCCTTTACTCGTATATATAAAACCCGCGCCCTGCTTTTTTACCGACCCAGCCAGCTTTTACATACTTGCGAAGCAGCGGGCATGGCCGGTATTTATCATCGCCAAAGCCTTCATGCAAAATCTCCATCACAGACAAACACGTGTCCAGTCCGATAAAATCCGCCAGCTCAATCGGCCCCATTGGATGATTCATGCCAAGCTTCATGACATCATCAATGGCTTCTTTTGTGGCAGCTCCTTCATAAAGAGCATAAATCGCTTCATTGATCATTGGCATTAAAATCCGGTTAGATACAAACCCTGGAAAGTCATTGACTTCCACAGGTACTTTGCCAATCGTTCTAGCTACTTCTTCTACCTTCTTGTGGACTTCATCCGATGTAGCGAGCCCGCGAACAATTTCAACGAGTCTCATCACCGGCACCGGGTTCATAAAATGCATGCCAATCACGTTTTCCGGCCGATCCGTCGCCGCTGCGATTTCAGTAATCGGCAGAGAAGACGTATTAGAAGCCAAAATAGCATGATCCTGGACGAGTTCATCCAGCTGCGAGAAAATCTCCCGCTTTACGTTCATATTCTCAACGACTGCTTCAATCACCATATCGGCCTCTGCTGCGTCGCCAAGAGAAGATGAGTCCTCCAGTCTGGCCAGAATATCCCCTTTCTCTTCCTCACTCATTCGCCTCTTTGACACTTGGCGGGCCAGATTTTTTCCGATTCTTTTCCGGCCCTCCTCCAAGTTCGCGTGGCTGATATCGTATAAAATAACTTCATAGCCTGCCTGCGCACATACCTGTGCAATGCCTGTGCCCATTTGTCCGGCACCGATCACCATAATTTTTCTTATCTTCACCTGCGCCGTCCTCCTTTCATTAAGATACGTCCGCTTCTTTTTGTCGCCCTAAAACAGCCCTTTCCAGCAATTCAGCTACATCATAAGTGGCAACCGTCTCTTCTATTTCTTTTGCTTTCGTCCCATCACTGAGCATCGTTAAGCAAAACGGGCAGCCCGAGCTGATCACAGATGGAGCCTGCTCTAACGCCTGCTCCGTACGTGCCACATTAATGCGGTGGCCTGTATGCTCTTCCATCCACATCAAGCCCCCTCCTGCCCCGCAGCACATGCTGTTCTCCCGGCTGCGTTTCATTTCGACGAGCCGCACTCCAGGAATCGCAGCCAGAATATTTCGAGGCGGGTCATATACATCATTATACCGGCCAAGATAACAGGAATCATGGAAAGTGACTGTTTCGTTTACCGGATGCACCGGCTTCAACTTCCCTTCCCGTACAAGCGTATCTAACAGCTCGGTATGATGGTACACTTCCGCCTGAAATCCAAAATCCGGATATTCTCTTTTAAAGGCGTTATACGCGTGCGGATCGATCGTTACAATTTTTCGTATACCATGCTTCTCAAATTCGGCTATATTCGCAGCAGCGAGTTCCTGGAATAAAAATTCATTGCCGAGGCGCCGAGGCGTATCACCCGAGTTTTTTTCCTTGCTGCCTAAAATGGCAAAGGAAATGCCTGCTTCATTGAGCAGTCTTGCAAACGATAGGGCGATCTTCTGGCTTCGGCTGTCGAATGCACCCATAGAGCCGACCCAAAATAAATATTCCGGCTCCTCTCCGGCTTTTTGTGCTTCTTTCATTGTCGGAATGTAAACATCACTGCGCAGCTCCCGCCACTTTTCTTTGTCCTTCCGATTCAGTCCCCACGGGTTGCCTTGCCGCTCGATATTTTGCATGGCCCGTTGTGCATCTGGATTCATCTTTCCTTCTGTCAGTACCAGGTAGCGGCGCATATCAATGATTTTATCAACGTGTTCATTCATAACCGGGCACTGATCTTCACAATTCCGGCAGGTTGTACAGGCCCATAGCTCTTCTTCCGTGATGACGTCTCCAATCAGCTGCGGGCTGTATACAAAAGCTCCTTCAGCAATTTGATTGCCCTTTGTATTGGAAAAAGCAAATGCCGGGACCCATGGCTGCTTTGAGGTAACCGCTGCTCCAGTAAAGGTGAGATGGTCGCGCAGCTTCACAATCAAGTCCATTGGTGACAGCATTTTACCCGTTCCGGTTGCAGGGCACATAGAAGTACAGCGGCCGCATTCTACGCAGGCATACAAATCAAGCAGCTGTGCGCGGGTAAAGTCTTCTATTCTTCCTGCGCCGAAACTCTCCTGCGCCTCATCTTCAAAATCGATTTTTCGAAGCGTCCCCGCCTGTTCGAGCCGGTGAATATACGTATTAACAGGACCGGCAATCAAATGGGCGTGCTTCGACTGCGGCACATACACAAGAAAAGCGAGCAGCACCAGAAGATGCACCCACCACATCACATAAAACAGGCCAACGATGGAGGGCTGCCCAAGCCCGGCAAAAGGAATAGCAATGAGCGAGGCAATTGGCTCCGACCAGCCGAAACCGGCGGCCTTTTCCTGCCAGAGAAGCCACATGCCGTTCCCTATTAAAACAGACAGCATAAGGGAACCGATAAAGACGAGCACAAGACCGCTTTTCCAGCCACGCTTTAAGCGAACGAGCTTTTCAATGTAGCGGCGGTAAAATGCCCAGACGACGGCAGCGAGAATGACGAGCGTAACCATTTCCTGAAAAAACGTAAATGGGCCGTAAAGCGGACCAAGCGGCAAATGTGCACCCGGCACCACCCCTTTTATAATAAAATCGAGCGCTCCGAGCTGTACAAGCAAAAAGCCATAAAAAAACATCACGTGAATAGCTCCGCTTTTTTTATCTTTCAGCAGTTTTTTCTGGCCAAATACATGAACCATCATGTTTTTTAAACGTTCGTTTCTTTTGGAATGCCATTCTTCTTTCTTACCGAGCCGAATGAATGTGTAACGTGTTTTCAATAAATAAATGAACAAAAAAATGGAGTAAGCGATTACAAAAAGCGCCGCAGCCGCATTCAGCCATAGCCATCCGTTCATCTTCATTCACGTCCCCTTCCATTCCTTTTCTTTATCCTAATGTATGAATGAACATTCAGTCAATAAATAAAAAAAGAAGAGCCTGTTCTTATTTTAAGAACAGACTCTTTCATTTATTACATTTTTTCCGGTGCTGATACACCGATCAGTTTCAATGCATTTTTCAATGTAATTTGTACAGCCTGCACAAGAGCAAGGCGTGCTTTGGACGCTTCTTCGTTTTCCTTGTCTACCACTTTATGTGCTCCGTAGAAGCTGTGGAAGCCTGCCGCAAGATCATGTACATAGTTTGTAATGCGGTGCGGAATGCGTTTGTCTGCTGCTTCAGCTACTACCTGCGGGAAGTCACCCAATTTCTTCAGCAGGTCTACTTCTTTTTCGGATGTTAACAGCGATACATTTGCTTCTGCCGATGCCGTTAAGCCTTGTTCAGCTGCCTGGCGCAGAATGCTGGAAATACGCGTGTATGCATACTGTGAGTAATAAACCGGGTTTTCATTAGACTGTGATACGGCAAGATCAAGGTCAAAGTCCATATGTGTATCGCCGCTGCGCATTGCAAAGAAGTAACGGACAGCATCCAGGCCGACTTCTTCTACAAGCTCACGCATCGTAACAGCTTTGCCTGTACGTTTGCTCATTTTCATTTTTTCGCCGTCTTTATACAGCTGCACCATTTGGATCACTTCTACTTCAAGCTGCTCTGGTTTCATGCCAAGTGCTTCAACGGCTGCTTTCATACGTGGAATGTAGCCATGGTGGTCGGCACCCCAGATGTTGATGACTTTGTCGAATCCACGCTCAAATTTATCACGGTGGTACGCAATATCCGGCGTTAAGTATGTGTATGAACCGTCCTGTTTGCGAAGAACGCGGTCTTTATCATCGCCAAATGCTGTAGAACGGAACCAAAGCGCACCGTCCTCTTCGAATGTATGGCCATTTTGGTCAAGTGCTTTGAGCGCTTCATCAATTTTGCCGTTTTCATATAAAGAGGTTTCGGAGAACCACACATCAAATTTCACTCGGAAGTCCGCCAAGTCTTTTTGAAGCTTCGCCAGCTCCAGCTTTAAACCGTGAGCACGGAAAGCCTTGTAGCGTTCATCTTCTGGCATGTTGGCAAATTGATCTCCAAATTCTTCCGCCAGCTCTTTCCCGATATTGATAATATCTTTGCCATGGTAGCCGTCTTCCGGCATTTCTTTTTCAAGACCAAGCGCCTGGAAGTAACGGGCTTCAACAGACAGGGCTAGATTATGGATCTGGTTGCCGGCATCGTTAATATAATATTCACGCGTGACGTCATAACCAGCTGCATCCAATACGTTGCACAGCGAATCACCAACGGAAGCGCCGCGTGCGTGGCCCAGGTGCAAATCACCCGTTGGATTAGCTGAAACAAATTCCACTTGAATTTTTTCGCCTTTGCCGGCATTGGATCTTCCGTATTCGTCTCCCGCTTTCAGCACAGCCGGAACGAGATCCGTCAAATAGCTGTTATTCATGTAAAAGTTAATAAATCCAGGTCCGGCGATATCAATTTTTTGGACGGAACTCTTTGACAGGTCCATATTTTCCTGAATCGCTTCCGCAATTTGGCGTGGTGCTTTTTTGGCAATCCGCGCCAGCTGCATCGCCATGTTTGTTGAATAATCACCGTGTGATTTATCTTTTGGTGTTTCAAGTAGGACAGCAGGAATTTCGCTCTCTGCGGCAAGTCCTGCTTTCAGGACAGCTTGTTTAATTTCTTCTTTGAGCTGTGCCTGCATTTGTTCTGCAATGTTCACAATTGTTCCTCCAGTTCATAGTGGATATTCATCGTATACGTGCCGACTGCATCGCCCTGCATAAGCAGGCTATATACTAACTCGGCTTGTCCGGTGCCCGCATCGTTCATGTTGTGGGTAAAGATTTTGGTGTCGGTTGTCAAAAGAAGCGTGCCGAACTGGCTTTCATATGAGCCGTTCAGCCGCTGCCCTTCTTCGAAAATCATCCGCATTTTCAAAGCACCGCTCCGCAAAATAAGCGCCCCTGCGTCTGCGAGCTTTACGATGGTGTGCACGACCCCCTCATCCTGCACTTCATCATATTTTAAAAATGTGGACCCATCTTTTTTAAAGAGCCGGCCAAACAGCGACAGCTCAAATGTTTCCTTTTCCCCTTCGTGCGCTACATCCGTCTTCACCCGGATTTTCACGGGCATCTGCTCATCTGCCACGCCGAATCACTTCCTTGTTGTAATGTGTGTTTATTTTAACACAGAAAGCGTGCTGGCTAAACGTCTGTTTTTGGCAGCACATTCACCGTATCTGCCACACGTCGTAAACAAGCCGCCTTACCGCAAACAAAAAAGTGTCCGGCAAGAAGCCGGACACACGTTTAAAAGAAACCGAGCAGCATTTCCCGAATCAGCTTCGATGCTGTATTCGCTGTTTGTTCAGAGTTATCGTAGATCGGCGCTACCTCAACAAGGTCCGCACCGATGACATTTACATCTGAGCCGGCAATGGCATGAATAGATGCTAAAAGCTCTTTCGATGTAATACCGCCAGCGTCTACAGTTCCTGTACCTGGTGCATGAGCCGGATCAAGTACGTCGATGTCAATCGTTACATAAACCGGGCGCCCCGCAAGCGTCGGCAAAATTTCTTTCAGCGGCTCCAGCACTTCAAATTTAGAAATGTGCATGCCGTTTTCTTTTGCCCACTGGAATTCTTCCTTCATACCGGAACGAATACCAAATGAGTATACATTTTTAGGACCGATATGCTCGGCAATTTTGCGAATTGGCGTAGAGTGTGACAAAGGCTCACCTTCGTACTCTTCGCGCAGATCGGTATGCGCGTCAAAATGAATGATCGCCAAATCTTTATACTTTTTCGCCGCTGCTTTCATAACCGGCCATGATACCAAGTGCTCGCCGCCCATACCAAGCGGTTTTTTGCCGGCTTCAAGCAGTCCATCAATATATTCTTCAATGATGTCAAGGCTTCTTTGTGCGTTGCCGAATGGCAATGGAATGTCCCCTGCATCAAAATATGCGACTTCGTGCAGCTCACGATCTAAATAGGCGCTGTATTCTTCAAGCCCGATCGATACTTCGCGAATGCGGGCCGGGCCGAAGCGCGAACCTGGACGGTAGCTTACCGTCCAGTCCATCGGCATGCCATACAGCACGACATCACTGTCTTCAAATGATGTTTGCGTTCCAATAAATACATTTCCTGAATATGCTTCGTCAAATCTCATCTTATGTTAAATCCTGCACGAATTTTGGCAGCGCAAATGCCGCTTTGTGCAGCTCTTTCGTATAGTATTTTGTTTCGATATCGTGGAAACGGCCCTCTTCCACTTGAAGCGGATCATGTTTTTTCGAACCAATTGTAAAGCACCAAAGGCCGCTCGGATACGTTGGGATATTGGCTGTGTACAGACGTGTAATTGGGAAAATTTCTTTTACATCTGCCTGCACCTGACGGATAAGCTCTGCTTTAAACCAAGGATTGTCACACTGCGCCACAAAAATACCGTCTTCTTTCAATGCTTTAGAAATGCCGGCATAAAAGCCTTTTGTAAACAAGTTAACAGCCGGGCCGACTGGTTCTGTTGAATCGACCATAATGACGTCATACTCATTTTCAGACTCTGCGATATGCATAAAGCCGTCGCCTACTTTTACTTCAACGCGCGGATCATCCAGGTCGCCTGCGATGTCAGGCAGATATACCTTCGAATACTCGATGACTTTGCCGTCGATTTCAGCAAGCGTTGCTTTTTCAACAGATGGGTGCTTTAGCACTTCACGGATTACACCGCCGTCGCCGCCGCCAACAACCAATACATTTTTCGGGTTTGGATGCGTAAATAATGGTACGTGTGCCACCATTTCGTGATAAACAAACTCATCACGCTGGCTCGTCATAACCATGCCGTCCAAAAACAGCATGTTGCCCCACTCTTCTGTTTCCACCATTTCTAAATATTGAAAATCCGTTTGTTCTGTATGCAAAGTACGTTTCACTTTCATCGTGATGCCGTAGCTGCCTGTCTGCTTTTCGGTATACCATAGTTCACTCATGATATTGCCTCCTTCTTAATGATAAGGATATTACTTTATTCTCTTGGAGAACAAAGGCTAAACCCATAGCATCCTGTTAGGACGCCTTTATGACCTGCATCCCGCAGGCCCCAAGAAAAAAGTATAGAACAATTTGACGAAAAAGCATAGTGAATTTATATGAAGACGTTTAAAAATTCGCCATTTTTTTCATACTAATAAACAAGCAAGATACCTGGAACTGGGCAAAATTTAAAATAGAGCTTTTTCATCTAAAGAAAAACGAGGTGATGCAGCATGAAAAAGTGGCTCATGGCGATACTTGTTTCAATTATCGGGGCCGTTATTGTCTTTTTTTACGCGTTGTATGCGGCCGGTCCCCCAGATATAACAGTGCCGCGTTCGACCCTTTTTTATGCGGCTGACGGAACAAAAGCCGCTGAAGCACATGGAGGAGAAAAGCGGTACTGGGTAAAGCTCGAAGACATCTCCCCTTATATGATTGATGCGGTGATCTCCATTGAAGACAAGCAATTTCACAATCACTTTGGCCTGGACCCAAAGCGCATTGCTGGTGCCGCTTTGGCTGATATAAAAGCCGGAGCAAAAGTCCAGGGGGCAAGTACGATCACGCAGCAGTATGCGCGCAATATTTTTTTAACCCACGATAAAACGTGGACCCGCAAAGCAAAAGAAGCCTGGCAGGCGCTTCGTCTTGAAGCGTTTTACTCAAAAGATGAGATTTTAGAAGGATACTTGAATACCGTGTATTTTGGCCATGGCGCTTACGGGATAGAAGCGGCCTCCCAATTTTATTACGGCAAGCCGGCCGCTGCCCTGAGTGTTTCCGAGGCAGCGCTTCTAGCCGGTATTCCAAAGGGGCCTTCGGTTTATTCTCCACTCATCTCACGAGAAAAATCTGAGCAGCGCCGCCGGCTTATTTTATCCGAAATGCATTTGTCTAAACATGAATATGAAAAAGCAGTAGCGGACGCCCCGCGGATCACCGGCGCTTTTGCCGATGACGAAAACAGTGCGCCTTACTTTATAGATGCCGTACGGGGTGAGCTTGAGTCACTTGGTTTTCGGGAGCAAAGCGGCTTGAAAGTGTATACAACGCTTCAGCCACGGCATCAAAAAGCAGCCGATCAAGCGATGGCAGACGGCATTGCGAGCGGCGCTTCCATTCAATCCGCCCTTGTTTCTATTGATCCGGACACCCATTATGTAACCGCCCTGTCCGGCGGGCGCAACTATCGGGAAAGCCCTTTTAACCGGGCTGTGCAGGCGTTCAGGCAGCCAGGATCCTTAATAAAGCCTTTTTTGTATTATGAAGCGCTTGGGCACGGGATGACCCCTCTTACAAAAAGAAAAAGTGAGCCAACGACGTTTGAAGGAAATTATTCACCAAAAAATTTCAACAGCCAGTATGCAGAACGTGCTGTGACAATGGCTGAAGCACTCGCCGTTTCCGACAATATTTATGCGGTCAAAACCAATATGCTGCTCGGACCGGAAACACTCGTGCAGACGATGGAAGAGTTTGGGGTTACCTCCAAGCTTCAAGCCGTCCCCTCTCTTGCACTCGGTACCTCTGGGATGACCGTTCTTGAAACAGCGAATGCCTACGCAGCCATTGCATCGGGAGGCACATTTGCGAAGCCTGTCTTTATTACAAAAGTGGAAAGTATGGACGGAGAAGTGCTGTACCAGTATGACAAGCAGCAGGAACAGCGGCTTGATAGAAACAAAATGGCTGTACTGACACGGCTGATGACGGGGATGTTCGATAAAACGATAAGTGATTATGCCTCACCAACGGGAACGGTGATCGCTTCTTCTCTGACACGGCCTTACGCCGGCAAATCCGGATCCACTCCTTACGATTACTGGATGGCAGGCTTCACGCCTTCACTTGTATCCGTCGTGTGGACCGGCTATGACAATGGAGCGGAAATCACGAAAACCGAAGACCGGTCACGGGCAAAAGTGATCTGGGCAAAGTTTATGGAAGAAGCTCATAAAGGACAGAATCCAGAGGCATTTACCTGGCCGCGCGAGCTGGTTGAAGTTGAAGTAGATGTTAAAACGGGCACAGCCTGCAGCGGAGGGCACAAGCTTTTGTTTGAACCTGGCACCGAGCCAGAGACGAAATGTCCGAAGGATGAGGAGCATACAGAAGAAATGCTGTATCCCGAGCTGCCTGAATGGTTCAGATAATATAAAAAAACCCGGGAATCCTCCCGGGTTTTCTGCGTTTTGTATAGGCTGTTTAAGCTTCTGTCACGGTTAAACCGTTTTTGAGCTCGTCTGAAGAAAGATTCCACATTTGCTCATTATGGCTGGTGAGGAAATCGCGCAGGATGGTTTTGGAACGATCATCCATCACATCTACAATAATATGGCGCTTGAGCGATTTGTCCATCCGGTTAACATGCTCCGGCAGCGACTTGTACCCGCGCCGGATGTCGCGATTAACTGTCATTTCACATGCGGTTACTCCTGCATAATAAGGCCCTTCTTCTTTTCGGTCTACGGTTACCCAAACGAGCCAATAGGGTTTGGCATCCGGCACTTCTTCTTTTGTTTTTAAAAATTTAATGCCTTTTTCCACAGCACTCCGAGCATGCATCGCACCGATATCGATATGAGCCGACCCTTCTTCTACGTCAATAATGACCGGTGAAACCTCCTCTAAGCTGAGTGCACCTTTTCCAAATCCTTTATGTCCGTCGGTCGGATCATTTTTAATAATATTAAAGCCGACTTTCTTTTTTTGTTCCATTGTTTATTAGCCCTCCTTACAAGAATACGCTAAAAATAGCATTAAAGCCTGCTAAAACAGCTGAAGTCAGCTGGCTTAAAAATGGACTTACCGTATAATCTCCCAGCGGTGTAATGACTAAAATTAAAAACAGCAGTACACCATATTGTTCATACTGTGTCATTTTAACCCGCAGATTGGCCGGAGCCAAATCTTCTAAAATCCGGTAGCCATCCAGCGGCGGGAACGGAAGCAGGTTAAACACAAACAGAAGCACATTCAAATACACCATCATATATAACAGCTGAAAAACAAACTCATTCGCGTTTGCCCCGACCCCGTATAGAATGCCCATGGCGATAAACGCAATTAAAAAATTGCTGAGCGGTCCGGCAAGCGATACAAGCACGCCGGCCAGCTTCGGGTTTTTAAAATGACGGCGGTTTACCGGCACCGGCCGCGCCCAGCCAAACCCGGCAATAAGGATAAAAATAGTACCGATCGGGTCCAAATGATGCACCGGGTTCAACGTAAGGCGCCCTTGATTTTTGGCCGTATCATCCCCAAATTTGTACGCCGTATACGCATGAGCAAATTCATGCACCGTAAAAGCCACCAGCAGCGAGACGATCACAAACGGCAGCTGTTCCAATTCAAATGCCAAAAATTGTTCCAATCCGTTGTCCCCTTTACTTTCGATATAGTTCTAATATACTTTTGATCTTCCGTTTAGCTGTTCGGTTTGAAGATTCATCCCGGAGCAGATCAATCGGGAAATAAAGCTTGTGATCTGTGCGCCGCTTGCCGGAGATCGCTTCGACGATGTCAGAGCGACCGGATAATTCCTGCAGCGTTTCCCCGTCTTTCATCAATAGATAAATCGGCTGCCGTTCCGTTTCAATGCCCGGCCGGTAAAAGTCATACGGCAGGTCGGAGGAGGAATCATGAACGAGGTAATATTCCGGGTCGATGCCTGCTTTTCGGAACAGCTCTTCCAGCTCCGCATATTTTTCCTGCTCGGCTTCCGGGTCAAATTCTACATATTTAAATAAATTCCGGTTCATAAACCGGCTGCATAAATCCTGCAAAATGGCATCATCTTCATCCTGCCAGACGTGAAAATAAAACATAATGACGGACTCATCCAAATTTACATATTCTTCAAGCGAGCAGTCCCCGTCAAACAGGGAAATAAAGTGAACCGGCTTCTGTCGGAACGAATATCCCTGTTTATACAGCTGCTTTGCCCGCTGCAGGGTTTTAGAAAGCAGTACTTCGGCACTGCGCGTAACAGGATGGAAGTAAATCTGCCAGTACATTTGATAGCGGCTCATAATATAATCCTCTACCGCGTGCATGCCGCTTAATTTAAACACAGCCTGCTCTTCGCGCGGACGAATCACCCGCAGAATGCGCTCCATATCAAAATGTCCGTAGCTTACACCCGTGTAATAGGCGTCACGCTGCAGATAATCCATACGGTCTGCGTCAATCTGGCTTGAAATCAAGCTGACTACCAGCTTATTCGGATATGTTTTGTTAATAACCGCTGCTACCTTTTCCGGGAAATCGTCGCTCACCCGCCGCAGCACCCGGTTAATATCCGTGTCACCGAGCACAATCTTTTTTGTATATTCTTCGTGATCGAGGCCAAACACTTTTTCAAATGAATGAGAAAAAGGCCCATGCCCGACATCATGCAGCAGTGCTGCGCAAAGGCTGACCAGCCGTTCTTCCGGGTTCCATTCTGATCTGCCCCGAAAAATGTCATCAACGATCCGGCGGACAATTTCATAGACACCGAGAGAATGATTAAACCGGCTGTGCTCCGCCCCATGAAAAGTAAAGTACGTCGTACCGAGCTGGCGAATTCGGCGCAGCCGCTGAAACTCTTTCGTGCCGATCAAATCCCAAATTACTACATCCCGCACATGAACATAGCGGTGAACCGGGTCTTTAAATACTTTCTCTTCTTTCAACTTCTGCTTCGCGTAGCTCACATGCGCGCCCCCCGTCTCTTTTTTGTTCATTATAACGGAAAAATCAATCATTATGGGAAAATTCGCATTGACAAATGCATATACTGCTAGCACATAGAAAAAAAATCACCTTTTTTCGAAAGAAAAGGTGATTCACATTATGACTTTAATTTTTTCTGTATTTTCTCCATCAATTCATCTTCTGTCAATGCCGCAACTGGACGATTATTGACAAAAGCAAACGTTTTTTTTCGGCCAGGGCCGCAATAGGATTGGCATTTTACATCAATGGATGCATCCGGATCCAATTTTTCGAGCTTCGGAATCAGTGTTTTCAGATTCACTGCCTGGCAATCATCGCATACGCGAAATTCATTCGCCATATTAACTCTTCCTTTCCGTTCATTCATCCCGATATTTTACATGGAAAAAAGCATGTTTGCAAGCTTGCCGCGTATAAAAGAAATCCTATCTGGCAATCCTGTTCATAGAGACTATTTTCATAAGGAGAGATGATAAAATGAAAGTTCGTCAAGATGCCTGGTCAGAAGAAAACGATCTGCTGCTCGCCGAAACCGTTCTTCGTCACGTACGTGAAGGAAGCACGCAATTAAACGCATTTGAAGAAGTCGGCGACTTATTAAACCGCACATCAGCTGCCTGCGGATTCCGCTGGAACGCTGTTGTGCGCACCCAGTACGAAAAAGCACTCAGTCTCGCTAAAAAGCAGCGCAAGCAGCGCAGCCGTACCATCGAGAAAAAGACCCTGTACACGCCGCCGGCAGAAGGTTCGCTGGCGATCACAATGGCTGATGTGATCGGCTATTTGCAAAGTCTTGATTCTATCGATGCAGTTAAAGCAGAAAACGAGCGGCTGCGTGCCGAGAATGAGCAGCTGCAGTGCCGCTTGAATAAAATTGAACAGTCATCTGAAATTATGCAGGAAGACTATGAAACACTAATGAAAATCATGAACCGCGCCCGCAAGTTTGTTGCATTAGATGATCAAGAAGGCGCTGCGGTTACCTTTAAGATGGAACAAAACGGAAACCTGGAAAAAGTGGCAGAGTAATATTAAGCAAGGGCCCGGTCGTTTCGTTCGATCACACGCTGCAAATAACCGTCAAAAACATCTGCTTCAAATGACGTCATAGAGCCGCTTTCAAGCGGACCGCCAAGTTCTTGCAGCGACTTTAAAAATCGTATGATGACATCTTGGATGGTGAGCGGTTTTCTGATCAGCTCTTCAAGTGAAGCCATCACCTCGGGCTGAATATCAGGGTACACCCATTTTGTCTGAGCCTGCCGCTTGGCTGCTTCGTAAAAAGAACGGACAGCTGCGGCACGCTCTGAGCCGCTTCCATTTACACACAAGTAGATTTGAACGGCTACACCTTTTTTCAAGCGGCGCTGCGAAATGCCAGCGAATTTCTTGCCGCCAATGCTAAGATCATAGCTTCCTGGACAATAGGATCCAACAATTTCATAGGCATCGATATCGGCCTCCGGAAACATATGGCGAACGAGTGTATACATCGCTTCATAGCCGCGGTCAATATCGATGCCTTTTTCCGTGTCCGGCACCAAAAGAGATAAGTTCAGTACACCTTCGTCCAGAAGCACCGCAAGCCCGCCTGAATTGCGGACAATGACCCGGTAGCCCTCGTTCTCAAGCACCTCCACCCCTTCTTTTAAATAAGGCAGCTTTGTATCTTGAATGCCAAGCACAATGGTGTCATGATGCACCCATGCACGGGCCGTTGCAGGGCTTTGCCCGGCGCCGATCGCTGTTGCAAGGGCGTCATCAGTAGCAAATGAATGAATAGGGTTAAATCCTGGCCCGTAAGCGGATTGGTCGATAAACCGCCAAAGCGGACGGCGCAGAAGCGCTTCTGATTGATCCATAACGATTCTCCTTCACAAAATGTTCTTCTTTTACTGTAGCCTTCTGGCGGGAGTCGTTCAAGCTTTTTATGATATAGTAAGTAGGACTATACTACATAGGAGATGAAGAACATGAGTGAAGCAGCAAAAACGCTGGACGGCTGGTATTGCTTGCACGATTTCCGCTCGATTGACTGGGCAGCGTGGAAAATGCTGTCAAGCAGTGAACGAGAAGGTGCTCTGGCCGAATTCCGCAAATTCTTATATAAACTGGAAGAAACACAGGAAATGAAAGCTGGCAGCCACTCCTTCTACAGCATTATTGGCCAAAAAGCTGATTTTATGCTGATGATTCTGCGCCCGACAATGGCAGAGCTGAATGTAATTGAAACAGAATTCAACAAGCTGAAAATTGCCGAATTTACCATCCCGGCGTATTCCTATGTATCCGTTGTCGAACTAAGCAACTACCTGTCTTCTGATGAAGATCCGTACCAAAATCCGCAAATCCGCGCTCGTTTGTATCCGGAGCTTCCTAAAACAGAGTATGTATGCTTCTATCCAATGGATAAACGCCGTCAGGGCGAAGATAACTGGTACATGCTTCCAATGAAAGACCGCGGTAATTTAATGCGCAGCCACGGTATGATTGGCCGCCAGTATGCCGGCCTTGTGAAACAGATTATTACTGGTTCGGTTGGATTTGATGATTACGAATGGGGTGTCACGCTTTATGCGGATGATGTACTTCAGTTTAAAAAGCTCATCTATGAGATGCGCTTTGATGAAGTAAGTGCCCGCTACGGCGAATTCGGTTCTTTCTTTGTCGGACATTTGCTGACAGACGAAAAGTTTACACAAATGATGCATATCCAATAACCTTTTCAGACGGTGTCTTTCAGGCATCGTTTTTTTATGTGCATTTTTTGCCGGCACTCCCCTTTTATTATACGGCACGTAATGGTTAGAGTTTATGGATTGAGGCGTAAGCCCAGCACCGACTTTATGCGCTTTGCATAAAGTAAATCGGGAGGTGTTGATGCGGCTGTTGTTGCTCATGCGGAAGAGGATGTAAAACTTCTGGCACGCCTGGCATGCTGATGGCTGGCAATGTCGGCGTAAACCGGACACGGTCTGACTGTCTTGATTTCAAAGATATCCGCACAATCCGTCAAATGGTTTTTCAGTCACCCGGCGGATGCCCTGCCCAGTGGTTTAACCAGCCGAATACCGGCCGATATAAATCCCACTGCTTTTTTTAGTCCGCTTCGTTCTGTTTGTCCATCTGTTTACTAAATAAGGAGGCGTTTTTTTTCATGAATCCATTTCACTATGTACCGGCCCAGGGACCGATGAATCAGGGAAGCATGAATCAAGGAAGTATGAACCAAACCGGGCCGCAGACACTGCCTCCAGTAGGTATGGGCCAAGGTATGGCTCAGGGCATGGGACCGGGTATGGGCCAAGGCATGGGGCCTGGCGGAGGAGCCGGCCTGCCGCAAGTTGAAGAATCCTACATTGAAAATATTTTCCGTTTAAACCGCGGCAAAATGGTGACCGTGTATACAACGTTTGAAAACAATAAAGAATGGAATGCTAAAGTGTTCCGCGGCCGCATTGAAGCAGCCGGGCGTGACCATCTTATT
Organism: Domibacillus sp. DTU_2020_1001157_1_SI_ALB_TIR_016; assembly: GCF_032341995.1. Taxonomy (NCBI): domain Bacteria; kingdom Bacillati; phylum Bacillota; class Bacilli; order Caryophanales; family Bacillaceae; genus Domibacillus; species Domibacillus sp. DTU_2020_1001157_1_SI_ALB_TIR_016. Next base: position 333,745 of record NZ_CP135439.1, on the reverse strand, counting down.
TTAAGCAGTCCTTCAACCAACCAGCGCTTTTTAATTCCGCTTCTTTACCTTGATTATGCTGTCTTTGATGGAGAAATTGCTTACGAGTACCCGTTTAGTTAAAAAAAGAGCGGCATGGAGGCCGCTCTTGTGAGCATGTAGACAAAGCAAGAAAACAGGCTGATTGAAAACGTCTGCTCTTCCAGGAGTGCAGCCTGCTCGGAAGCGAAGTGACCTCTTGGGTGAAGGTCATGAGCATTTACAGCCGGCAAGTGATGCCGAAAGCAGGCGATTGAGAGCAGCTTGAAAAGAGCGGCATGGAGGCCGCTCTTTTCCTACATATTTTTAACGGCTGCTACAATAAGCAGTACCCAGGCAGCAAGAAATGCCACGCCGCCAATCGGCGTAATCGCACCAAGCTTGCTGATACCTGTAAGAACCAACGCAAATAAGCTGCCGGAAAACAGCATGATTCCTGCAAACATAAGCCAGCCTGACCAGTTTAGTGCAGAGCTGCCCGCAAACTGCCCTATTAAAAAGCCGACGATTATTAAACCGAGCGCATGAAACATTTGGTATTGAACCGCAGTTTTCCAAATGTCTAAGTACTTCGCGTCTACTTTCCCTTCAAGCCCGTGGGAGCCAAACGCACCAAGCGCAACCGCTAAAAAGGCATGGATCGCCCCTAAAATAATAAATAATTTCATGATTCTGCTCCTTTAAAAATCAAAAATTGAATCGCCATTTGATCCGTCTTCTGTCGCGATCCGCTCTTTCTGGCCAACAATCTGCACAGGCTCCTGGACTGGCGGAGGCATAACGGCTGGCCCAACAGAAGCCTGCTTCGGCGCAGGCATGTCCATTCCAGCTCCAATAAGCAAGTCGCACATCGACTTGATCGCATAAATATGCCGTTCCATTTTCCCTGGACCGGCGTTTCTTGCCGCAGCTATTTCCTGTTCCATTTTCTGCAGCACTTTCTCATGAGATACATTCACTTTTTAACACCTTCTTTCGGTGAAAATTGAAAACACGGATGGCCTGATGACCTTTTTACAGCCACAGACGGCATCTGCTTTGTTTTAAATCCAAATGCCCGGCAGCCACGAGGAGCCTGCGCATCCCATGTGACAAAAAAATGCCGGCATTTCATACAATTCGGTTCCGCTTTCAACACGTCCCTTCCCCGTTTCACGTGAAACATCAGGCTGCTGGAAATATACGCACGTTTTTTAAAGCAGATAATCTGAAAAAAGCTAGGCTGCATAGTCCAAAACTTTGCTTATAAAAAAACAGACGCTTCCAGACAGCCGGCTTTTTTGCTTTCTTTGTTCTTTGAACAATTTACACGTTTGAATCGAGGCACCAATTAATCGGGCTTTCTCCCATAGAAGTGAGCGCTTCATTTGCCTTGGAGAATGGCCGGCTTCCGAAAAATCCACGTGATGCTGATAATGGACTTGGATGAGGCGATTCAATAATAACATGCCTGTTTATGTCGATTAAGGCTTTTTTGCTTTGTGCTGGTCTTCCCCAAAGTAAAAATACAACCGGCTTCTCCCGCTCGCTGATAAGTCTGATTACCTGATCCGTAAACGTTTCCCACCCCTTGTTCCGATGAGAATTTGCTTTTCCCTCTCGAACAGTTAAAACAGTGTTTAACAGGAGAACACCTTCATCTGTCCATTGTTTTAAATATCCATGATTCGGTATCTCACATCCAATATCTTCCTTCAATTCCTTGTACATATTTTTTAAAGATGGCGGCGGTTTAATGCCAGGCTGAACTGAAAAGCTTAAGCCGTGCGCCTGGTTCGGTCCATGATACGGGTCCTGGCCAAGAATGACGACCTTTACATTTTGGTACGGCGTAAAATGAAGGGCATTAAAAATATCATCCATATCAGGATGAATCACCTGTGTACTGTATTCTTCTTTTAAGAATGACCGCAGCTCCTGGTAATAAGGTTTTTCAAATTCACCTTCAAGCAGCGGTGCCCAGTCATTTGTTAAGATTTTTTTATTCATGCGGCTCACCTCCTTCTTCATTATAAAGGAATGAGCCGCTGTTTAAAAATAAAGCGGGCGGGTATAAGAAAGCGAACGTGAAAATACGAGGAGGTCTTTCTGTGTATACCGCGAAAATTGTTCGAAACCATACAGAAGCGGCCAGTGCCGTAACGGCTTTTTCACAAGATGGGTTTTCCAAAGAGGCGATTTATGTGTTTGCCCGCGATAAAGATGAATCTAAACAGTTAACCGACGCGACCAACAGCGGCTCAGTCGGCTTCAAGGAGCAGGGCTTGTCCGGCACAGTCGGCAATGTATTTAAAAACCGCGGGGACGAGCTGCGTTCGAAGCTTCACAGCCTCGGAATGAGCGAATCCGAAGCAGCCGAGTATGAAGAACAGCTTGACCGGGGGCTTATTGCCGTCGTTGCGACAGATAAAAATCCGGAGGATCGAAGTTCGGCCAATTCCAACGATCAAAGCGTCCTTTAAAAAGGGCGTTTTTTCTTGTACATTTCCCTATTGTTTCTTAAACTAAAAGAAGTGTTAAAAAGGAGGAATTGCATCATGAAAAAAACATTAACCATTGCAGGATCAGATACAAGCGGCGGCGCTGGCATCCAAGCCGACTTGAAGACCTTCCAGGAGCACGGCACATATGGCATGACAGCCCTCACAACAATTGTCACAATGGACCCCGATAACGGCTGGAACCATGGTGTGTTTCCACTGGCGATCGACACGCTTCAGGCTCAGTTAAAAACAGCCATGTCCACTGGCATTGATGCGCTGAAAACAGGAATGCTTGCTACGCCTGAAATTATCGAAACGGCAGCAGCTTCTATTAAAGAGAACGATATCCAAAAAGTCGTCATCGACCCGGTTATGGTCTGCAAGGGCGAAGATGAAGTATTAAATCCAGAAGCAGCCGAAGCAACACGCGACTCTCTTCTTCCGCTTGCGACCGTTGTTACACCAAACTTATTTGAAGCATGGCAGCTTTCTGGTGTCGGTCCAATCCGCACAATTGATGATATGAAAGAAGCGGCTCAAAAAATTCATGCGCTTGGTGCAAAAAACGTAGTCGTTAAAGGCGGCAAGCAGCTGCAAAGCGAAAAAGCGGTTGACCTTTTCTACGATGGCCATGAATTTGAGCTGCTAGAAGGTGAAAAGCATAACACCACTTACAATCATGGTGCAGGCTGCACGTTTGCGGCTGCTATTACGGCCAACCTGGCAAACGGACAGGACGTAAAAACAGCAGTCCATAATGCGAAGGATTTCGTAAATGCAGCGATTAAACACGGCTGGAGACTGAACGAGTATGTAGGTCCTGTTATGCACGGTGCTTACAACCATAAATAACACATAAGAAAATCCCGCCTGCCTGGACGGGATTTTCTTTTTATTTAAAATACGTAATTTTCTCTTGAACCGGCGTCCGTTCTTTTGCTTGCGGCAATTCGTCGTAATAGCCGAATTGCAGCAAGGCCAAAATCCGCTCGCCTGGCTTTACATCAAGAGCTTTACGAAACTTTGGTGCATCCAGCCAGGCTGGTGTTTTCCAGCATGTGCCGATGCCCTGCTCCCAGGCAAGCAGCTGGGCGTTTTGAATAAGGGCGCTTGCAGCCGAGAAATCTTCCAGCCGTTCTTTTTGGCGCGGATCCTCCGGTACAATGACAAATACAAAAGCGCCAGGCAGTGCGAAGCCGGCTGTTTTTTTCTTTAGCTCTTCTTCCGGAAGCATATTCCATTTAGGGATTGTACATTCTTTCAGCGTTTCCCGCATCGCTTGGAGTCCCTCTTCCGCTGCAACAACAAAACGCCATGGCTCGCGGCAGCCATGATTCGGCGCCCACACTGCGTCCTCTAATACAGCCGTAACATCGGACAGCGCTACAGGCTTGCCATTAAATTTCTTGATGGAACGACGTTCACGAATAATATTTTTCAGCATATGTACCACCTCTATCTATTAGATTTCTTTTTTTATCATACTGAAAAAGCGGGATTTTCGCCATTCGAACTATTTTTTAGTACAATAGGGCAAGAACGAAATTCGACGGGAGGGCAACGGACATGGAACCGATTTTACCTGAAAAGGTACAGGAGCTTATTAATACGTTTGCCGGCCAGGAAGTATACCTTCACATGGAAACGACAAACGGTGCTTATGCATCACATTTTAATGAAAAGTTTTTCTCTGCGGGTGCGTATATCCGCAATGCGAAGCTTACATATGAACATGGCAAAATTGTCGGTGATGGGCCGTTTCGTGTTGGGCTGAAGCTTGCAATTGGCTGGGTTTACGCAGAAGGATTAACTCATTATGGGTTTGATGAAAATGGGCACTTACTGATGGCTGGACATGATTTTGATGGAAAACTGGCAGTCGCTCTGCAGCTGGGCACGACGCCGTTTAAGTAACGAAAGGACTGAAGACGATGACCAAAACAATGGAAATTGAACAGGAGCGCCACGTCCTTGTCATCTTTCCTCACCCGGATGATGAGGCATTTGGTGTATCCGGTACGATCGCTGTTCATACTGGACGAAAAACACCGGTCACTTATGCCTGCTTAACACTCGGCGAAATGGGCCGTAATCTTGGCAATCCACCTTTTGCAAATCGCGAGTCTCTTCCAGATGTCCGCAAGGCCGAGCTGCAAAAAGCAGCCGAAGCTATCGGCATTCAAGATTTGCGCATGATGGGCCTTCGTGATAAAACGTTAGAGTTTGAAGACGATCAAAAAATGATGAACCTCGTCACGGGTTTGATTGATGAGCTGAATCCTTCCCTGATTATTACATTTTATCCGGGCTACTCTGTTCACCCGGACCATGAAGCAACCGCACGTGCGGTTGTACGGGCGGTGCGCGCGATGGAAGAGAGCAAACGGCCGAAGCTTCACTGTGTGGCCTTTGCGAATAACACGCTTGAAGAAATCGGGCCGGCTGATATCCGTTACGACATCCGGCACGTGTATGATAAAAAACTAGAAGCCATGAAAGCTCATATTTCCCAGACCATCTGGATGCTGAAAGATCTGGAAGCAAGCGTCGCCGAAGAAGGAAGCGACCTGCATGACCGGTTTAACTACGAGCATTTCTGGACATACACATTCGATGAAAAAGACAAAGTAACCGAAATAAAAAGCTGATCTGCGTTTGCAGATCAGCTTTTTTAATACTCGTTTAAATAAGCAGGTTAAACAAGAGAGGATCACTATTAATTTCCATATAAGGGAAGCCATTTTCCTCCATCCGCTTAACGAGCGGTGCATAGTCTTCTTTATGCTTCAGCTCAATACCAACCAGAACAGGTCCTTCATCACGATTGGTCCGCTTTGTATATTCAAAGCGGGTAATATCATCGTGTTCTCCCAGCACCTGAGCCATAAACTTGCGGAGTGCCCCGGCACGCTGCGGGAAAGTGACGATAAAGTAATGCTTTAACCCTTCATAAATGAGCGAACGTTCTTTGATCTCCTGCATACGCTCAATATCGTTATTGCCGCCGCTGATCACACAAACCACGTTCTTTCCTTTGATCTCGTCTTTATAAAAATCAAGGGCAGCAACAGACAGCGCTCCTGCCGGCTCTGCTACGACTGCGTTTTCGTTATACAGCTGCAAGATCGTTGTGCACACTTTACCTTCTGGAACAACGGAAATACCGTCGAGCACATCCATGCAAATATCCATTGTCAGGTCACCAACTTGTTTAACGGCCGCCCCGTCGACAAACGGATCGATCGTGTCCAGACGGGTTACCTGCCCGCTGCTCAAGGAAGCTTTCATGCCAGCTGCTCCTGCCGGCTCAACGCCAATCAGCTTCGTGGATGGGCTGATGCCTTTTAAATACGAGCCGACACCGGCTGCGAGGCCGCCACCGCCAATGGAACAAAACATGTAATCAATAGGTTCTTGCATATCGTTCAAGATTTCAACCGCCACGGTTCCCTGCCCGGCAATCGTCCGGTAATCATCGAATGGATGAACAAACATCTTTTCTTCTTCTGTGCAGTAGGCCATCGCTGCAGTATACGAATCATCGAACGTATCTCCTGTCAGCACAACCGATACTTTATCTCCACCGAACCGTTTCACCTGCGATACTTTTTGACGCGGTGTCGTGGACGGCATAAAGATCTTCCCTTCAATGCCAAGGGCAAGGCAGGAATACGCAACGCCCTGCGCATGGTTGCCGGCACTTGCGCATACTACTCCTTTTGCCCGCTCTTCCTCCGTCAAGCTCCGGATAAAGTTATACGCGCCGCGCAGCTTAAAGGAGCGGACAATCTGTAAATCTTCACGCTTTAAATACACGTTACAGCCGTAACGGGCTGATAAAAGTTCATTTTTTTGAAGCGGTGTCTTGGTAACCACGTCTTTAAGCACCTGGTTTGCCACGACGATTTCTTCTACTGATACTTTAGACACGGTGAATTCTCCTTCTTATTGCGAATTGTATGAATTATTTTATCATTTGACCGCACTTCGTTCCAGTGCATCTTCAATCGCCCTGGCTACTCCGCTTTCTTCATTGCGGGACGTCTCAAACCGGGCTGCTTTTTTAATATTGGTGTCTGCGTTGCCCATCGCATATGAATATCCGACTCTCTCAAGCATAGACAGGTCATTATAGTTGTCTCCCACAGCGAGCGCATCTTCGAGCGAGAGTCCTTTAGAAGTCAGGTAATTCTCAAGCGTAATGCCTTTTTGCGCCTGTTCATTGGTAATTTCAAGGTTTTCGTTCCCAGATGAGCTGACAGCTACTCCGTCAATTCCATCGAGACGGTCCGCCGCCCGCTGCAGCAGCTCGCGGTCTGTTGAAAACACGAAAAACTTATAAATGTGCTGGCTCGTGTCACGAATGATTTCTTCGTAATCATTCACTTTTTTAGCAAGGCCGTGCTCGATCCGCAGCTTGGCGCGTTCACGAATGTCTTCTACATTTGCGTCTGGATGTGCGGAAAGAACAATATCAATCAACAGCTCTACCGCTTTTTCTGCATCATCTGTGTACGTTGCTTGATTCGTATACACTTCGAAGTAAACGCCGACATCTTTTAAGCGGCGGTATAAATCGTATGCCAAATCATCTTCAATCGCCGTAAATTGAACGATTTCGCCCCTTGCATCCCGAACTTCCGCTCCGTTCACTGCAATAATCGGGCACTCGATCCCGGTTCCTTCTAATGCAAAGCGGGCTTCTTTGTAAGAACGCCCTGTTGCAACAATGACTTCGATCCCAAGCTCCTGCGCTTTTTTCATGGCAGTTCGGTTTTCTTCACTCACTTCCATGTTCCCGTTTAATAGCGTTCCGTCCATATCCGTTGCGATGCTTGTGATCATTCGGGTCACCTTCTTTTTAATTTCATTCTTTCCTATTTTAACATGAAAATAGTTCGGAATCCGGAAAAATACTGGTAGTTGTATAGCGCAAATCTTGTAAGCGTAACCAATGTTCAGGCCTTTTCTTGCATATGCCGAATTGTGGAGTTGAAAAAGGAATAAGCTGATTGATTTGCGGACTGTCGCAGGCACTGCGTACCTTTATTTTTAAAAAAGCCGGAACTTACCGGCTTTTTTTTCGTATAATCGGGTAATGATATATGTTGCCTAGAAAGGAAGTGTCTCTTTTTGACAAACAAACTTTGGTTTCAAACAGGAATTGGTATTTTACTGGCGATGCTGATTATTTTTATGTTTCAGCAAATTCATGATGTCTTTAATCCTCTTATTATTATCGCCAAAACGATTTTTCTGCCTCTTTTAATTGGCGGGGTGCTTTTTTATTTAACAAGGCCGCTCCTCCACTTTCTTGAAGCAAAAAAGCTGCCGCGCTGGGCTTCTATTACATTCGTGCTTGTTGTGGTCGCGGCCGTATTCTGGCTGATTTACGCGATGATCGCGCCCGTTATCGGTGAACAGGCCGGTTCTTTAGCGAAAAACACACCGCAAATGATCGATGAAGGTGAAAAATGGGTGGATTACCTGCTCAGTCACCGGGATGACCTGCCGCCTCAAGCGCAGGAATCTGTTGAAAGTGCGATCACCAATGTTTCTAACAATCTGAATGACTGGACTGTTGGATTCGGCTCCTGGCTGTTAACGTTTCTTCAAAACTTTTTCCAAGCCTTGTTCCTTTTAATCCTGGCGCCATTCTTCCTTGTATACATGCTGAAGGATCATGAAAAGTTTGCACCGTTTGTTGCCGGCTTTTTCAACGGAGAACGAAGAACATGGATCCGCAAAACACTGCATGACTTGGATGTGACGCTTCGCTCTTACATTCAAGGACAGCTGTTGGTCAGCTTCCTTGTCGGTGTAATGCTCCTAATTGGGTACTTAATTATCGATTTGAATTATGCCCTGCTGCTGGCGCTGTTCGGCATGATGACAAATGTGATTCCGTTCCTCGGCCCTTACTTGGCCGTTGTGCCAGCTATGTTTATCGCTCTTCTACAGGAGCCGCAGATGGCCTTGTACGTAGCGATTATTATGCTCGTTGCCCAGCAGATTGAAAGCAACTTTATTTCACCAAACGTAATGGGCAAAGCGCTTGATGTTCATCCGCTTACCGTTATTACGGTTATTTTGGCGGCAGGAAACATCGCCGGCATCTGGGGCGTTATTCTAGCCATTCCGTTTTACGGCGTTGTCAAAACGATTCTGTCTAACCTTTATCAAAAAAGAACAGAAATCCGTGAAGCGGCTGGAAAAGAAATTGATTAATACAACACAACTGTCTCTTTGGAGGCAGTTTTTATTTTTTGCATGCGGGCCGGATAATAAAAAGAAAAACCCCTTTTTGCACGAAAGGGGTTTTCTTTTTTACTTCTGTACGAACCAAGTGTAAAATTACACGTAAGGAGTGATGTTCGGTGAACAAAGAAGCGATAACAGCTATAGTTTCTTCTAAATTAAAGCTGATCCGCACAGAACGCGGATACACACAGGATAAAATGGCCGATGTAATCGGCTTGTCTAAAAAAACACTTGTGCAAATTGAAAAAGAACGCTCCACTGCCGGCTGGACAACAGCGGCAGCGGTATGTGCGCTGTTTCGGAACAGCGATATCCTTCAGTCTGCGCTCGGCGGTGACCCGGTTGAAATAGCCGAGCTTGCTGCGCACAAAACGATCTCACGGCCAAATGGCCAGGAAAAAACGATGGGCGGCCGCGTTTGGTGGCGTGAGTTAGACAGTCAAAAAGGCATCCGTCTTCAGCAAAATGTTATCAGCGGCCACTACCGCGTGCTGGATGCCGAAGATTACCGGCTTTTCAGCACATACGATGCAGCCGAAGCAGAAGAGCATTTTCAGAATCACGTGAAAAGAACCGGGGACGAATAACCGTTTATTCGTCCTGCTCTTCACAATCGAAGCAAAACAGCTCTCCTTGTTCTTTTACCCCATTTAAAAATCCGTCCAGACAATAAATATCCTTGCCGCATACGATACATTGACCGACCCATTCTTTCAGGACCATCTCCCCCTTTAAATTCCATTATATCCCGCTATGTATCTTTTTGTCGAAATTATATATAATAAGGATTACTACTTTTGAAGGAAGCGAAGTGACCGTTTATGCGGAAGTATGGACTGTTTTTAGCAGCGGCTCTTTTAATTTACGCCAGCTTTTTAACGCTTGAAAAAAGCGATCATGCAGTATCAGACAGCCAATTCACCGAACCGGTTTTGTTCGTTCATGGCTTTAAAGGAACCGCGCGCTCCTTTAATACGATGATTGCCCGGTTTGAGCAAAGAGGCTGGGGAGAGCGGGCACTGACCATGAATGTCACGCGTACTGGCAGGCTTCTCGTCCGGGAAAGTCCTTTTTCTACAGAACGGCCTGCACTTATTCAATTAATTATGGAAAACAACCGGGCTTCCTTTGAGGATACATCACGTGCAGTAGCTGCGGCTATGCAGGTACTGAAGAAGGAATACGGTATTGAACATATAAAGGTAGTCGGCCATTCAATGGGCGGCATTGTATCGGTAAAATTTCTACAGGATTTATATGACCCTGCACTTCATCCGGCAGTTGACCAATTAGTCACGATCGGCAGCCCCTTTAACGGCGTAGCCGGCGGTCGATGGTTTACGCAAAACGAAGGTGAGGCGGTATACGACCTTATGCCCGGTTCGCCGGCTCTTGCTCAAATTACTGCCAACCATGCTCAGTTTCCAAAGGAAACACAAGTATTAAACATTGCCGGAACCGGTGATCAGGTAACGCTGCTTCAAAGTGCACTCAGCTTAAACGCCATTGTCCCAAAAGACCAATATCAGCTCGACATCCTCTATGACACAACCGTTGATCATAGCGGCCTGCATGAAACACCTTTGGTCGACGAGAAGATCGGTGCTTTTTTTCATTATCAGTAAAGCAGCTCTTACCAGGCTGCTTCAGGCTGTTGACAAACGCCCGCTTTCGGCGTCACTTGCTGGCTGTGAATGCTCATGACCGCAAAAAGGTCACTCCGCTTCCCATCCAGCTGCGTTCCTGGAAAGGCAGGCGTTTTCAATCAGCCTGCTTTCTAACTTCGTCTACACTCTGAAGCAGCCTTTACCAGGCTGCTTTTTTTACGAAAAAAAACGGCTTCCCGCACAGGGAAACCGATGTATTTATCTATATTATCCTTTAAAAATATCGCTGTGTGCTTCACGGATACGCGCTAACACGGCATCCACAGTAGCCTCAGCGTTTACGGGATATTCTTTCACTCGAGTAACGGAGCACGCGTCTCCTGTCTGGCACAATATTTTTACACATTCCGCTGTTTCTTCTTCGAGTTCATGCCATCCGCCCTCTTTGAAAAATGCACCTGACTTGGCCATTTTTTCATACTGTACAACATAGTTCTCTTTTACTTCTTCGGCAAAATAGCTTTTCACATCAAGAAGATTTTCAACGACCATCATGGTTATGGGTCAACTCCTGTTTCTTTGATGGCACTAGTATACGACGTTTTTTTTCAAAAAAGAACCGGCATTCGCATAAAAATCTCGTTATATACAATTTGGTAACACTTCGTTCACGAATTGTTCACAATCTCACAGAAGGAAGCGTTTACGGCCTCTGCCAGCTTGCGAGGAGACAATTCTATTTGCGCTCCGATCCGGCCCGCACTCACGACAATAGACTCAAATTCTTTCGCCTGTGTATCTATAAAAGTTGGATAAAGCTTTTTCATTCCTACCGGCGAACAGCCTCCCCGTATGTATCCCGTTTGTTTCTGAATCTCTTTCACGGGAAGCATATCAACTTTTTTCTCACCTGCTGCGCGTGCCGCCCGCTTTAAATCAAGCTCCGCTTCGACCGGCACGACAAACACGAACAAGCCGCCTGCCCCTTCGGTAACCAGTGTTTTAAAAACGCGCCCCGGTTCAATGCCAATCTTATGGGCAACGGACACCCCGTCTATCTTCCCGTCTTTGTTATCATATTCATGCATCTTATACTCAATGCCTGCTGCATCAAGCAGCCGCACTGCATTTGTTTTTCCTTTTGCCACCGTGCTTCCCCCTTTTTCTATGGTACACTTATTGTACTATAGTCAATGTGAAGAGGTGGAGCAAATGGACCAACTGACCGTTTCCGGCTTAATGGAAGTGATGAAAGAATTTTTTCCGCCGAATACGTCTGTTGCCGTGTCAAATCACGAAACATTTATTTATTACCAGCCGAGCCGCCTGATTGATTTGCATATTCGGGTAGGCGACCCGATCAAGCCGGGCAGTGTTACCCAGCAGGCTATCGAAGAAAAACATCAAGTGTCTACGTATATTGACAGTGATGTATATGGTATTCCCTACTATGCGATGAGTGTACCGATTTTTAATAATCATGTCCTTACCGGTGCCGTCACAACCATCCATCCGGCCAAGCCATCGCCTATTTCACGCAATCTACTAACGATCAAGGCGGAAGACCGGTGGTATCCTATTCCGTACAGTGACGTTATGTATTTAGAATCTGAAGGACGTAAAACCCGCGTGCAGGCCCGGACAGGCAGCGGCTACCATAAACTCAATTTAACTGAGCTTGAATTTATGCTGCCGGATGATGCTTTTATCCGTGTGCACCGCTCTTATATTGTAAATGTGAACTTTATTCAGGAAATTCAGCCGGACTCGCATTCAACTTTTTTGCTGATTATGAAAGACCGCACTAAAATTCCCGTCACCCAGACGTATACGAGTGCTTTCCGCAAATCGCTCAATTATTAACAAACTTGCTTCATGACGCGAAATTTCTTCTTCGCGTCTTTTTTGCAGTTTTTCGTTACAAACAAAATGAAAGCCCTTTCAAAAGTTGCTACACTTACCAAAACAACCTGGGGGGTCGAATCACAGTGAAGGAACGTATTCGCATGGAGGAATTAAGAAACAGGATTGTGAGCGCCGATGAAGCGGCATCCTGGATTGAAGACGGGATGACATTGGGGTTAAGCGGATTTACACGAGCCGGGGATGCAAAAGCCGTACCGATGTCTCTTGTAGAACGAGCTAAGACGGAGCCATTTAAAGTCAATATTTTTACCGGTGCCTCTCTCGGGTTTGACTTAGATAAAATGATGGCAGAAGCCGGGATTATTCATAAACGCCTGCCCTTTCAGGCAGACCCAGTTATGCGAAAAGAAATCAATGAAGGGCATCTGCTTTTTGTGGACCAGCATTTATCCCATACGGCCGAATCCATCCGCAGCGGGGTTCTCGGGCCAGTCGATTATGCCATTGTGGAAGCAGTCGCTATTACAGAAGATGGACTCATTATCCCGGCAACTTCTGTCGGCAATTCATCTATATTTGTTGATAGAGCGGAGAATGTCATCGTGGAGCTGAATACCGCCCAGCCGGCAGAACTCGAAGGCCTTCACGATATTTTTAATCCGAACGACCCGGGAAAACGCGGACCAATCAGGCTGACATCGGTAGACGAGCGTATTGGGGAAATCGGTATTCGAGTTGATCCAGCAAAAATTAAAGGGATCGTTTTAACAAATGCACAGGACTCACCCTCTACGATTGTGCCGCCAGATGCGGAGACAGCGCAAATGGCAGACCATTTAATTGCCTTCCTCCGTGAAGAAGTGAAAGCGGGACGCCTGACAAATGAACTCGCTCCTCTGCAGTCTGGTATTGGCTCGGTTGCCAATGCAGTGATGCACGGACTGATTGACTCGGAATTCGAAAACTTGGAAGTGTACTCAGAGGTGCTGCAGGACGCTGTATTCGATTTGTTTGAATGCGGTAAAATCCGCTTTGCTTCCGGCTGTTCAATCACTCTTTCAGAAGAAAAAATGCAGGATGTTTATTCAAACTTAGCAAGGTATCGGGATAAGCTTGTCCTTCGTCCACAGGAAATCTCTAATCATCCCGAGCTGATCCGCCGGCTTGGCTTGTTATCGATTAATACGGCTCTTGAAGCAGACATTTATGGAAATGTAAACTCTACCCATGTACTCGGCACAAAGATGATGAATGGCATTGGTGGATCGGGCGATTTTGCCCGCAACTGCCGGACTGCTATTTTTGTAACAAAATCAACCGCGAAAGGCGGCGCAGTTTCCAGTATCGTTCCGTTTGTTTCACACGTGGATCACACAGAACACGATGTGGATGTAATCGTCACAGAACAAGGCTATGCCGACCTGCGCGGCCTCGCCCCGCGTGAACGCGTGCTCGTTATTATTGAAAATTGTGTCCATCCAGCTTATAAAGAGCAGCTCAGACGCTATTATGAGGAAGCACTATCGCGCGGCGGCCAGACACCGCATGTGCTTGAAAAAGCGCTCTCCTGGCATACCCGCCTTGCCGAGACAGGCTCGATGCTTGAACAAAGTTCTCTGTCCCTTTCGTAACGTCTGTCCAGCCGCTTTGGAAAACGACTTCCAGACTCCTATCTCAAAACGATTTTCTTAAAAAGCGGCATGACGTTAACTATATATTTTTCCTTAAGGAGCTGTTTTTAACGCAGCTCCTCTTTTAGTTACAAGTGGGACAAATACAGCTTATTTTTACGCTAAAACGACCCAATTTTTCTCCTGTTTAAAAATTCTCCTTCACGTTAAAAATTTGCTGCTTTGTGTCAAAAAAATACGGTTTTGTGTTCTTTATAATGAAAGCACTTTCAAAATATTTTATACTTATACACATGAAGCCGCTCGAAGCGGCTCAATGTATAAAATACAATTCCATACTCTCTCTGATTTACTGTCAGAAAAAAGCGGCCCCGGTGAAGGCCGCTTTTTTCGTCCTACTGGCCGCGGCGCTGCTCCGCGATTTTTTCTTTTGCTTTCGCTATTTCCTTTACCGGCGGCATTAAACTCACTACGATATCTCCCGCTTCTCCCCGAGGCGAGGCGTCGCGTGTGTAAAAAGCCAGCTTGCCAGAAGACTTTACCAGGAACAAAAGCAGCGTATTTTCGTCCAGCTCTTTTAAATAGCTGTCGTAGCCGAAGCGTTCCGTCAGCTCTGTTTTTCGAAAAACGTAATCAGCCGCCCGGGATGTTAACGCCTGATAATGAGCAGATGAATCAAACAACACTTTTCCGCCCACCGTTTTATTGAATTCTTTCGCTGTTTCTGTCCGCTCTGGTCCTGAAGCAATTTGATACAAATTCACACGGCCCATCTCCGGAACAAAGGTAGAGCAGACGAGTGCGTTATACGCCTCATCGCTCGTTGCCGCAATCATGTACTCATAGGGCGTCAGTTCAAGATGATATTCCGTACTTTCCGATAAAATTTCACCGTGGTAAACCGGCAGATTAGCCTGCCGTGCCGCGTGAAGCTGTTGCCATGAGTCGTCCGCCACAAGTACGGGAATATTTAAATCCTGCAATGTTTTACCGAGCTGTGCCGTAAAGGTATTGCCGCCCACAAGCAGGACACCCGGCTTATCGGTTGAAGCCAAATGAAGCTTTCTGGCCAGCCAGCCGATTGAAAAGCCATGAGCCACAACGGTAGAAAACACAAGGGCAAACGTGAGCGGTGTCAGCAGTGAAGCATCCTCATACCCTGCTTCAAAAAGCGACTGGGCAAAGTAGCCGGACACCGTGAGTGCCACAATGCCGCGCGGCGCAATCCAGCCAACCAGCGTTTTTTCCCCATTTGTCATATCTGTCCCGATTGTAGAAAGCCAAATCGACAACGGGCGAACGACAAACAGCATGATCAGTACGAAAGCAATAATACGGAAATCAAAAATCTGCATCAGCGTTTCTCTTGTCAGGGACGCTGTCAGCATAATAAAAATGGTCGAAATAAGCAGGATAGAAATGTTTTCCTTGAAATGGCGCATGTCTTTAATAGAAGAAATGTGCATGTTCGCCATGACCATCCCCATCGCCGTTACCGCAAGCAGCCCCGTTTCATGCATCGTTTCATCAGCAATCGTAAAACAGGCGATCACGACAACAAATACAGACGGCGACTTTAAGTATTCCGGCACACGCCCCTTTTCAAGCGCTTTGCCAAGACCAAGGCCAAACACTACGCCGAGTATCACTGCAAAAGCGGAGCCGAACAAGAAACTAATAAACGTAGTGGCTGTTTCTTCTCCTGTAAAAAACTTAATAAGTTCAAATGCAAATAGGGCAAGAAGAGCGCCAAACGGGTCTACAACGATTCCTTCCCATTTCAATATGGCGGACGTTCTCGGCTTCAGCTTCGCCTGGCGCAGAAGCGGAAGAATCACAGTCGGACCTGTGACAATAAACAAACCGCCAATCACAAACGAAACAGCCAGAGACAGCCCGGCTACATAATGCGCAGCCAGCGAGCCGGCGATCCAGGCGATAAAAGCACCTAACGTGACGATCCGGCGAATCGGCTGCCGAACCGTTCTGACTTCGCGAAAATCAAGGTTTAAGCTGCCTTCAAATAAAATAATGGCCACCGCCGCAGAGATAATCGGGCCAAATAAATCGCCAAACACATCTTTCGGGTTAAACCAGCCGGCCAGCGGGCCAATCAACAGACCTGCCACCGACATGACCACAATCGCCGGAAGCCTGTAGCGCCAAGCTGTCCATTGAGACGCAATTCCAACGACCAGTGTGATCATCATATAAAATAACAGAGAATCAAACATCACATCTCCCTTTCTTCTTATGTTTCTGTCCATACTACCGTGTTTGTTCCCATATTTCACGTCTGAGAAACTGGGCATACTCTGATCTCTAAAAATAAAAAAAATCGAAATATTTCTTATTCACTGACTGCAATTCCGATTTTACGCATATACCTTTGCTTTGAAATAGGCACCCTCCCTATTCTTCCCGCATACAATAAAAGGGTGAATAAAAAGGAGGGCTTTTTATGTTTAAGCGTATGAACCGCCTTGCCGTCGAGCTGCCGATCCCGGAATACGGATGCGCTAATTCTGCTGCGGCTGTCCAGGAGCTGCTTGGAGGCAAATTCGGGGAAATGTCGACGTTAAACAATTACCTGTTTCAATCGTTTAACTTCCGGCAGAAAAAGAAGCTCAAACCTTTTTATGATCTTGTCGCCAGTATCACAGCTGAAGAAGTCGGCCATGTAGAGCTTGTTTCAACAACTGTTAACCTTCTGCTTAAGGGAACAACCTTTAATGCCGATCCGGACTGCACTCCCCTTCAAAACGGTTTAAATAAACGAAATACTCAGCATTTTATTGCCAGTGCCCAGGCATCGCTTCCAGTGGATTCAATGGGATTGCCATGGAACGGCACGTATGTATTTTCAAGCGGCAACCTGACTCTTGATTTGCTTCATAACTTTTTCCTCGAAGTGGGAGCACGCACTCACAAAATGCGTGTATATGAAATGACGGATCATCCAACTGCCCGGGAGATGATTGGCTATCTGCTTGTTCGCGGCGGTACACACATTCTTGCTTACGCAAAAGCGATCGAAATGATTACAGGGGCAGACGTGACGAAAATGATTCCCGTTCCTCACGTGCCAAACGCAAAATTTGATACAACCCGCAAATTTGAAGAACAAGGGTTAAATAATGTGCTATACACGTGGAATGACGCCGGTGAATATGAAGGAATCCGCCAAATTTGGAAGGGCACCAATCCTGAGAGCAACGAACCGCTTAAAGTGATTACCGGCTCACCAAAAGGCGCGCCGATTCCGGACTTAGATGACCTGCCGCAGGAATTTGCCCCGGGCTTAAACCCTGACCATTATGAGTGGATCGCGAAGAAGCTGATGGATAAAATGTAAAAAAGCTGCCCCCAACAGGACAGCTTTTTCTTATTGAAACACGATGGTTTTGTTGCCGTGCACGATAATGCGGTCTTCTAAATGCCACTTAACTGCCCGTGCCAGAACACGCCGTTCAATCGAGCGGCCGATTTTTTTCAAGTCCGCCACGTGATCGCGGTGATCTACACGTTCAATATCCTGTTCAATGATTGGTCCTTCATCTAAATCATTGGTTACATAGTGAGACGTCGCACCGATCAGCTTCACGCCACGGTTGTACGCACGCTCGTACGGACGCGCACCAATAAACGCCGGCAGAAACGAGTGATGAATGTTAATAATTTTGTTCGGATACTTCTCTACAAATTCTGGTGTTAAAATTTGCATGTAGCGTGCCAGCACGATGACATCGACATTATGCTCTTCAATCAAACGTGACTGTTCCTCTTCCACCTGCCGGCGAATGTCTTTGTTTGCCGGGATATGATAGAACGGAATACCGAGCGATTCAACCATCCCCCGGGCTTCTTCGTGGTTTCCAGCTACGAAGGCGATATCAGTCGGCAGATCGCCGCTTTGCCATTCCCATAAAAGCTCCAGCAGGGCATGCGGTTCTTTTGAAACAAAAATCGCTGTTTTCTTCCGCTCGCTTCCGTACGCAAAGCGGAACTCCATACTAAATTCTTCCGCAAGTGACGAAAATTCCTTTTCCATAGCATCCCGCTTGTCCATTAGTCCTTCGCAGTCAAATTCGAGTCGGATAAAAAAAGTGCCGCCTTGCGGATCACTCGTATACTGGCTTGACTCAATAATATTCGCACCCTGCTCAAACAAAAATTTTGACAGCGCAGCTACAATCCCCGGTCCATCTGGACACTTTACAAGCAGGCGACCCCGATTTTCAGGACGGCTTTGTCCACTCGGTACGTTTTCGGGTGAATTTATATTTGCATTCATCATGTACACTCCAGTTTTTCAGTTTAATTTCAATTTCCTCATTATATACGATTCCGCCTGCTTTGAAAATATATTCAGCCGTTCGCCTCGATTCGTGCTATAGTAAAATAACAAAATGACTTGTTATTGGAGGCAAAGCAATTGGAGAAACAAGAACAATGGTCGTCGAAGATCGGCTTTATTTTGTCCTCAGCCGGCGCGGCGATTGGGCTTGGGGCGATTTGGAAATTCCCTTATGTAACCGGCCAAAGCGGCGGCGGTGCTTTTTTGCTTTTATTCGTTATTTTCACTCTTTTAATCGGGCTTCCTATGCTGATTTCAGAGTTTATTATTGGGCGCGGTTCCGGCCGGGAAGCGGTTGGTGCTTATAAAAAATTAGCGCCGGATTCTTTTTGGACACTCACAGGTAAAATGGGGGTCGTCGGCTGCTTTTTACTGCTTTCTTTTTACAGCGTAGTCGGCGGCTGGGTATTGATTTATACGATCCGTGCTCTTTACGGCGGTGTCATCGGCAGCGGTGATCCCGAGATCATGTTTGGCGCGATGACTACAAATGGATGGCTGACAATTGGCGGCCACGCTCTTTTTATGCTGCTGAATATTATTGTCATTGCAGCCGGCGTCCAAAAAGGCATCGAGTTTGCCAGCAAATATATGATGCCTCTTTTATTTATTTTCTTCATTATTTTAGTGATCCGCTCTTTAACACTCGACGGAGCAATGGAAGGCGTGGCATTTTTCCTGCAGCCGGACTTTTCGAAAATTAATGCAGAAGCCGTCTTATATGCACTTGGACATTCCTTTTTCTCACTGGCTGTCGGATTTTCCTGCATGGTCACCTACAGCTCTTATTTAGGTAAAGATGTGAGTATTCCTTCGTCTGCCGGTTCTGTGGCGATTATGAATATTTTCGTTTCCGTTTTAGCGGGACTTGCCATCTTCCCGGCCGTTTTTGCATTTGGCTTAGAGCCGACAGCTGGGCCTGGGCTTCTGTTTGTCGTACTGCCGGCTGTTTTTTCGCAAATGCCTTTTGGTGAATTGTTCTTATTTATGTTTTTACTGCTGTTTTTGTTTGCAACGCTTACTTCTTCGTTCAGCCTGCTTGAAATTATTACCGCAGCTTTTACGAAAGGCGAAGCAGCATCACGCAAAAAGATTTCACTCATCTCCGGTATCATCGTTTTTCTGGCGGGCATTCCTGCGGCTCTGTCCTTTAGTGCGTTCGCCGATATTTCCTACTTCGGCCGCAACATTTTTGATATGACCGATTATCTCGTCAGCAATATCCTGCTGCCGCTCGGCAACCTGCTGATCGCGCTGTTTATTGCCTGGCGGATGGATCAGGCGATTGTAAAAAGCGAGTACGAACTCAATGCGGGCCGCTTCGGCTCTACGTATACGTACTGGCTGCCGCTTATGCGCTGGATTGTGCCGATTACAATTGCGGTCGTATTTGTTTATACGATGAGCCAATTAAAAATGTAACCTAAAAAGCGTTCACGAATCCAAAACGGATTCGTGAACGCTTTTTTTATTTTTCTTTTATTCGTTACATGCCTATTCATGCTTTAAAGTGCAGCGGCATATACTTCTTCCCTTGTACATCCTTGTACAGCCGCTGTTTGATCCGTTTCTTCCGCTGCCTTTTTCTCCTGCTTCGGCTCATGTTCCAGCATCCTTTGCCGCTGTTTGATTAAATCAGCCAGTGGAATTGGCTTCGGCAGCTGTCCTAAAATGGAGGACGGCAGCTTTGTACCAGGAGCATATACAGCTAAAAAGGCATTCGCCATTTGCAAATATCCTGCGCCGTTTGGATGCACATCGCCCGGATTCGGCACATACTCCACTCCATCCAGTCCAAAACGATCCGTCACCGGAACAAAGACGGCACCCGCCCTCTCCGCTTCTTGTTTAATGATCTGGTTAAGCAGGTCCAGCTGCTCACTAACGGCCGGCTTGTGCTGGTCAAACACATGAGGATAGGGGAAATAATAACCCATTGCATAGATATGCGCCTGTGGATTCAGTGCTTTAATTTTCTCAAGCAGCAGCGCATAGTTTTCCCTCACGCCATTTAAGGCAAAAGCAGCCGTTACCGCGTTAAAGGTAAGCAGACCCCGCTTCGGATCATTTTGAATAAGCGGCAGCAGGTCATTCGCACCCGCTGAAATGGTAATGAGATCTGCCGACTGAATGGCTTTTTTCCCCGCCGCACTTTCCACCTGGCTGATTACCTGACTTACTGTGTAGCCGGGAATCGCAAGCTCCTTTGAATAAGAATCCGGCCGGATCGCAAGCGCAATCATATCTGCATACCCTGCTCCGATTTCCCGATTCGGCGTCTGGCCCGCTGCAAGCGAATCACCAATTGCTATATAATGGATGGCCGCCGCCTGTCCAGGGCCGGCAATACTGCCGAAAACAAAAAAGAACAACAGCAAAGCCCGTCTGATCATACGCGCCACTTCCTTTACTCATTCTTCTCCTTATTGTATCAAAAGAATGAGCTTTTACGCTTGAACAAACTGTTTTATGCACCAGTCATTGTAAATGTAAAAGCGAGATCAATGCCGTGGATCTGTTTTTCTTGAAAATAAGCGACGTAATAAATAACCGTATCGTCCACATGATATACAATTCCGTCAAA
This sequence comes from Domibacillus sp. DTU_2020_1001157_1_SI_ALB_TIR_016, assembly GCF_032341995.1. NCBI lineage: Bacteria > Bacillati > Bacillota > Bacilli > Caryophanales > Bacillaceae > Domibacillus > Domibacillus sp. DTU_2020_1001157_1_SI_ALB_TIR_016. Next base: position 312,938 of record NZ_CP135439.1, on the reverse strand, counting down.
AGAGTGAGCCAGAAGATAGTCTTTGGTGATCCGGCCAATCCATGCATGAACATGTTCTGGGCGAACAGCAGGCACCGCTCTTTCGGCATATTTCCACTCAAGTGCATCCCGCCTAAGATCTGTTTCTGTGTACCGGCAGTTGATGACCATAGGCCGTTCCAGCTGGATGTCCTGTTTCAGTACGGCCGCCCGGCTGCTTCCTTCTGCTTCCGCGTGACAAAATGCGTAGTGGGCAGCAAGCTTTGCATCGCTGATTAAATAAAGGCCAGGACCAAAAATAGACCGCGCTTGAACGCCGTCTTCAAACTGCCGCCTTTCCATCCGCTCGTAACATTGAGTGGCGATTACACGTTTCGCTTCCCCAAAACTCACTCCACGATATCCCATTCTTTTCATTCTCCCAGCCTCCATTTCAAGCTTTATTGACCGGCAGGCAAACGTTGCAAGGTAAAATTGAGTTCAGCTTACCATATTCGCCCAAATAGATTTCGGTTATTGGCAGAAAATCTCACTGTAAAATGAACAGAAAATAAAAAACCTGCCTCTCTTTCGTTTTGAAAAAGAAGCAGGTTATATTGTTTTAGTATTTATCGAAATACTGCTGGATTTTCTTCGGATCGCTCGTTTTTGTTAAAGTTAACATTAATAAAATACGGGCTTTTTGCGGATTTAAGGAATCGGCAGAAACAAGGCCGTCTTTGTCGTCTGAAGGACTGTGGGTTACGACTCCGCTGCCTGTGCGTGTAGAGCGGACAACCGCTACTCCTTCTTCTGCTGCATCTTTCACTCCTTCTCTTGCGATACTCGACATGGACCCATTACCAGAGCCCGCTACAACAAGTCCTTTGGCTCCTGCTTCCACAGCGGCATCATACAAATATCTTCCTTCATTTTGGTAAGAATATAAGATATCTACTTGAGGAAGCTTTTCAATTTTTGAAATATCAAAAGCAGTCTGTGTAGTATGCTTCTTATTTAAGATGGAGCTGAAATAAACACTCTCACCTGCAAAACTGCCTAAATAGCCCTGCTCTACGGATTTAAATGTATCGAGAGCTGTTGTGTTTGTTTTTGTTATGTAACGCGCTGCACCAATTCGGTCGTTAAACGCGACCATAACACCCTTTTTCTTCGCATATGGATTCGCCGCCAGTTTCACAGCATTATATAAATTCATCGGCCCATCAGCGCTAATGGCTGTAGCCGGACGCATCGCACCGACCACCACGACCGGCTTTGTGCTTTTCACGACCAAATTAAGAAAATAAGCTGTTTCTTCTAATGTATCTGTCCCGTGTGTGACGACAATTCCATCCACATCATCGGACGCAAGCAACGTATTGATACGCTTGCCAAGCTTCAGTAAAATATCGTTGTTAATTTCCGGACTGCCGACGTTTACAATTTGCTCTCCGCTCACATCAGCCAGCTTTTTCATTTCCGGAACAGCTTTGATCAAGGTTTCCACACCGAGTTCCCCGGCATTGTAATCCGTTGTATCCGTATTGCTCGCAGAAGAGCCTGCGATCGTACCGCCGGTTGCTAAAATTTTCACGTTTGGCAGATCGGTGTCCGCACTCTTAACCGTTGTAGAAGCAGTTGTTGTAGCTGCCTGTACGGATAAACCAGTATAAACCCCTGCTCCTGGAGCTAATAAACAAACAGACATAACAGATGCACCTATCATTTTTTTAAGCTTCATTAAACCGTCTCCTTCCGCTGCTACGAATATATTATACAATTTTCACTATATACGCTTTACACGTTTAATTATCATTTCATGTAATATTTTCTAACATAAATTTATTTGTGTTTTCGTTTTTCAAACAGAAAATAGCCTTTATCCGTATAAGTAAAACGGATAAAGGCTGTTTTAAGATCTTTTACTGCTAATCTTTCATGAGAAAGCGGTCAGGATCCGGCTGCACCCGCTTCTTCGTATGTGCCTCCGCATGAGTTTTTACTTTCCCTTTTCGCTTCGACAATGAGCGTTCCAATGTATTTGCGTGCATCAGCTGTTAAAAGGTGTAGTTCCTTTCGTTCAATATGCCGTTCAAACTCGATAAAATCCCCTTCAAGCGTTTCTCTTACTGCGATAATCCGGTAGCCGTCATCGAGGAGTGCATCGATGGCTTCCTTTTCTTTTATAAACCCTTTGTAATCGGACATTCTCCCTCGCTCCTTTTTACAATTTTTCAATCGCAGCCGGCGGCAGTTCACCAGCTGCCGTTTCGCTTTCTGATGGAATGGTCCAATCACGGCCGACCGTCACGCCAAGGTATTTGTCGTCACTTGGGTCTTCCAGCTCAGCCTGCTTGTATGAGCGGAACCACCAAAACTTCGCTAATACATAATATGCAGCGGCGCCGACCGCAAAGCCGACAAAAAACGAATAGGTTGAAAAGATGACGGCAAGCGTACCGCCTATTACCCAGGAAATAATGCCAGCCCAGTTCACGCCGTAATGATAGCGGTACTGTCCTTTCATTTCATACAAGTCCGGCACATTCACACGGCGCTTTCGGATTAAATAATAGTCTGCAAACAAAATGCCGACAATGGCGGAAAGCACCCCGCCGACAACAAGCAGAAACGGCATTAAAACGTTAAATAAGTTCCACGGCTGGGTGACCATACCGATCACGCCTGCTGCGATTACACCCGCATAAAACGGTACTTTCGGGCCGCCAATATTTGAAAACACAGTGGCAGCCGGGACAAGATTGGCCGCTGTGTTCGTGGACCACTGGGCAAAGACGATAAGCAGCAGCAAAACAGCCAGTACAAGCCCGCTGGATGTTTCCTGCAAGGCGGCAACCGGATCATAGTTGCCGACTGCAATAAAAGCAACACCGCCAATCGCTACTACAAAGGTTTGCGTAAGCGGCATGGCAATTAAACTGCCGACCAGCACACTTTTATTGCGTTTGATCCAGTTCCGCTCAAATTGCGGCGCTTTAATAAAACGGGAAATCGAAGAAATATCGGCCGCCAGCGTCGACCAATACCCCATGTTCCCAAGAACCACAACCATAAAAGCATTAAACAGCAAACCGCCGGTAAGCGGGTTTTCCACCCAGGACCAAACATTTTTATCGGCAGCCGCCGCCTGGTCGGCAAGTGTGACATACATCCAGAGTGAAATTAAAATAATAATAGGCGCAGCTAAATCTGCAAATTTTTCAATCGATTTGATCCCAATAATCGTATTGGCGACCTGCACCGCCACAAAAGCTAAAAAGCAGACAAACCAGTTGTCAAAGCCAAACATCACATTTAAAATACCGTTGATCGCCATAGCGCCGAAATACGTATTGATTCCGAACCACATGGATGCGGCAATACCGCGGATCGCTGATGGGATATGTGTTCCGATTGTTCCAAACGGCGCCCGCATATAAACAGGAAAAGATAGCCCATGCTCGATCCCGATATCTGCAATAATGGAAATAAACAGGCCAATCAGCACACAGCCGATAAAAGAGGCGGCAAGCACCCATGAAAGCGGCATTTGTTCCACAGCCGCTCCGCCGATGGCAAAAGCAGCCAGAACAACCGCCATCCCAATCCACATAAGCGCAAAACCAAACGTGCCAATTTTACGGTCACGGTGGGCAATCGGAAGTAAATCCGGCGATTTTAAATAACGGCTGGGCTCTTTCATTTATGATTCCTCCTCTTTCATTGGATGATTATTGGGCAATGATAGCCTGACGCGCCTGCGTACTGTTATAGCGGCTTCTTTTAATGTACTGTCCGCTTCCCGGCTTGCCGGTAAATTCTCCTTCCCGAATGACAAATTCACCACGCGAGAGTACGGAGACGGGCTCACCTGTTACTTTCATTCCTTCAAAGGCGCTGTAATCGACGTTCATATGATGGGTTTCAGCAGAGATCACACGCTCTTTGTTTGGATCAAAGATGACGATATCCGCATCGCTGCCGACCGCAATCGTGCCTTTTTGCGGGAACAGGCCGAATAGTTTTGCTGAGCGGGTCGACACGAGATCAACAAACTGGTGAATGGAAATGCGCCCTTTTTTCACTCCTTCCGAAAACAGCAGGCTAAATCGGTCCTCAATGACCGGGCCCCCGTTTGGAATTTTTGAGAAGTCGTTCCGTCCGAGATCCTTCTGCCCATTAAAGTTAAAAGAACATTGGTCAGAGCCGATCGTTTGCAGCTGGCCATTTTTCAGTGCGTCCCACAGTACATCCTGGTTCCACTTTTCACGGAGAGGCGGTGACCAGACGTACTTAGCGCCTTCAAAATCCGGCTTTTCTAAATCATGCTGGTCGAGCAGCAAATATTGTGGACATGTTTCGCCCCAAACTTGGAAGCCTTTTTGGCGTGCCTCTGCAATTTTATGGGCAGCTTCCGCACACGACACATGCACAACGTACAGCTGGGAATTTGCCAGGCCGGCCAGCGCGGCTGCACGTCCGGTTGCTTCTCCTTCTACTTCCGGCGGGCGTGTAAGCGCGTGGTAAATCGGCTCTGTATGCCCTTTTTCCAGGGCGTCGTTTACGAGGTAATCGATCACATCACCATTTTCCGCATGAACCATCACCAGAGCGCCATGCTCTTTTGCTGTGAGCAGCGTACGAAACAGCGTTGCGTCATCCGCCTGGAAAACATTTTTATATGCCATAAACACTTTAAAGGATGTAATGCCTTCTTTTTCAATCACCTCCGGAATCTCCGCCAGCACCGCGTCATTTACTTCCCCAATCATCAAGTGGAAGCCGTAGTCAATAACGGCTTTATCCTTTGATTTCTCATGCCACGTACGGATCGCTTTTTGCAGCGGCTCCCCTTTGTTTGTCAGACAGAAGTCAATGATGGTCGTTGTGCCGCCGAATGCCGCTGCCATCGTCCCCGTTTCAAAATCATCTGCTGTGACTGTGCCGCCAAACGGCATGTCCAGATGTGTATGAGGATCAACACCGCCCGGGAACAGGTAAGCACCTTTTGCATCAATCACTTCATCTGCCGCTTCCTTCAGTGCAGCACCAATTTGGGTGATTTTGCCGTTTTCAATAAGCAGATCCGCTTCGTATTGATCGACTGCCGTTACAATGACACCGTTTTTAATGATTTTTTTCATGCTTATCCGCTCCTTTTCTTTAAACAATTGGCTGTTTAATAGCCGCCTGGCGTTCGTTCCATGTCATTGGCGGGCCGCTTGGAATTTCCATCATGTCGATAGCGCCGTCCACCGGGCAGACAATGGAGCAAAGATTGCAGCCGACACAGTCCTCCTCACGAACCTGCAAATATTTGCTGCCATCTGAAGACGTCAGCATCTCGATACATTGATGTGCTGTATCTTCGCAGGCGATATGGCATTTATTACAGTTGATGCATGTATTGCGGTTGATATGGGCGACCACTTTGTAATTTAAGTCGAGATTGCCCCAGTCGGAGTAACGCGGAACGGTCCGGCCCATTAACTCTTCAACAGAAGCAAGTCCTTTGCTGTCGAGATAATTGCTTAAGCCGTCGATCATATCTTCAACAATGCTAAACCCGTGGTGCATTGCCGCTGTACATACCTGAACGCTGCCAGCACCCATTAAGATAAACTCGGCCGCATCTTTCCATGTGCCAATGCCGCCAATGCCCGAGATCGGAACGTTAATTTCCGGGTTGCGTGCGCATTCCGCCACCATATTTAAAGCAATTGGCTTTACGGCCGGGCCGCAGTAGCCGCCATGTGCTCCTTTTCCTGCCACGTGCGGAATCGTATTCCACGAATCCAGATCCACACCGGCGAGGCTGTTGATCGTATTAATCATGCTGATCGCATCCGCCCCGCCCTGTACAGCTGCCCAAGCAGTGGCCGTAATATCGGTAATGTTTGGTGTCAGCTTGACAATAACAGGTGTACGGGCGGCTTCCTTCGCCCACATCGTCTGCTTTTCCACCAGCTCCGGCACTTGTCCGGACGCTGCACCCATACCGCGTTCTGCCATGCCATGCGGGCAGCCGAAATTTAATTCGAGCCCGTCCACGCCGGCGGCTTCTACTTTTTTCACAATTTCATGCCACTTTTCCTGCTTCGGTTCAACCATCAAGGAAGCGATGACAGCATGATTGGGAAACCGTTTTTTCGTTTCGTAAATTTCTTTTAAATTCACTTCAAGCGGCCGGTCTGTAATGAGCTCGATATTGTTAAAGCCTGCCACACGCTGGCCGTTAAAGTGCAGCGCCGCAAACCGGGAGGATGTATTAATAATCGGGTCACCGAGTGTTTTCCATACGGCGCCGCCCCAGCCGGCTTCAAACGCTCGCTGCACCTGATAGCCGGAATTGGTCGGCGGTGCGGATGCCAGCCAAAACGGGTTAGGTGATTGAATCCCTGCAAAGTTTATACGTAAGTCTGCCATCTAAATCTCCTCCTTTTAAGATGTTTGCGCCATGCCAGAGCCGACAAGCTGTTTGTAAATCGAGTAAGCCGCCCGTTTTCCCTGTTCTGCTGCTGTAACGACCATCGCATCCCCCTGCCCGTCACCAAAAATCACATCTCCTGCCGCATACACTTTCGGATTAGAGGTCTGGAGTGTGTCCAGGTCCACTTTCACGGTGCCCCATTTATGAGTTAACCCAAATGCTTCAATCAAGCCGGTATAACGCTTCTGCCCAATCGCACGAATGACCGCGTCCGCTTCGACGGTAAACTCGGAACCCTCAACCGGTACGGGCCGGCGGCGGCCGGATTCATCAGCAGCGCCAAGCTCCATTCGGATGCACGTTACGCCTTTAACTGCCCCCTTCTCATCCTGTACAATTCCAACCGGCTGTGTAAGCCAGCGGAACTCCACTCCTTCCTGCTTGGCAAATTCGTACTCAAATTCATAAGCGGTCATTTCGGCTTCAGTTCGCCGATACAGCATTTTCACATCGGCGGCACCGAGCCGGACCGAGCATGTCGCTGCATCAATCGCCGTGTTGCCAGCACCAATGACGACTACCTTCTTTCCGATCAAATGGGTATCCATCGGCGGTATTTTTGTCGATTCTACAAATTCAATCGCATCGTAAACGCCTTTGGCCCCTTCTCCCTGGATGCCGATAGGCGGAACACTGGCCATTCCAACCGCGAGCACCACAGCATCATAGCTCTCCAAAATGTCTTCCGGACTGATATCGCGGCCGACAATGGTGTTTGTACGAATGGTAACGCCCAGGCTCTCCACCTGCTCGACCTCCCACATGGATACGCGCTGCGGAAGACGGAAGGATACGATGCCATGAGTATCAAGGCCGCCCGCTTTTTCCTTCGCTTCGAAAATGGTAACTTCAAATCCAAGGCGCGCCAGTTCACGCGCTGCGGACAGCCCCGCCGGACCGCCGCCGATAATTGCGGCCGACTTTCCATTTTTCTCTCCTGCCTTAAACAGCTGCGCGTGATTATGTATCGCCCAGTTAGTGGCATGCCGCTGGAGGTTGCCGATCATAATTGGCTGTGACGCGTGGTTAAGGACACAGGCACCTTCACACAATTCTTCTGTCGGACAAACACGCGCACAGCTTGCCCCGACCGGATTGGCTTCCATAATCACTTTGGCCGATCCTTTCAAATTGCCTGAAGCAATTTTTTTAATAAACGACGGAATGTTGATCGAGGTTGGACAAGCTGTAATACAAGGTGCGTCATAGCAATACAAGCAGCGATTTGCTTCATCCGTTGCTTCCTTGGCCGTTAAATCAGGTTCAATTTCGAGAAAATTTTGAGACAGGTCCGTTAGTGAAACAGAACGGTTCTTCATTCGATTCATGTGCATCGTTCGTTCCCCCCTTGCATGTTTTCTGTCTATTGATTATTTATTGATTGCACCTTAAAATATTTATACAGCAAACAAAAAACGCACACATCATTTTTGGTATATTTTCTGACAAACGAACTTTATTTTAGTGTAGGATGAAGAGAATACCAACGGAAGAAGTGACACATGTGAACAGGAACGAATTGGAGCAGCGAATCAATGAATATGAGTCCCAGCTTGAACAGCTTCGCGGCCAGCTGGCGGCTGTTTCCGAGCAGGAAGAAGAGCGTAAACAGTTCGTCTCATCCAAAGAAATCATCGAGCTCATCCGGCAGCACACGGGTCGTGAATTAAATATGTCTACAATTAAAAGATGGGCAGATGAAGGCTATCTTGGCGAGGTGCTGGATGAAAAGCAGGCATTCCCGGCGCTCCGCACAAAACAGGGCAAGAAGCGGTTTATCTATCCGAAAGAAAGTGTGTATCATTTCTTGTTTGAAAAAGGCTATTTGGCCCCTGCTTTTGAGGTGCTGGACCAGGTATGGATTGGATCGGAGCGTGCGATGGTGATGGATTCCGTTCTTCAACAAGGGGAGTTTCATTATACAGTGCAGATAGAATCAACCTTTACTATACAAAAAGGGGTTAAAGAATCCTGCTTGCGAGGGGAAGAGGTGTAACGTGAAGGCCAAAATTTCCATTCAAAATACACGAGACAACCAGGGAAAAGCGCGGCTTATCCGGGATGAAAACCGTGACAGCGGGCATTCGCTGGCCATTTCTTTTTCAGAAGATGCCAAAGAGATCTTTTTTGAAGGCAGTATGATTCAAGTGCCGGACAGTGTTCCTTTTGGCGACATTACCGTGCTTGAAGGACAGGTGAAAAAACGTGAAGGCGGCTTTGATGTGCAGCAGGCCGACAAAGGAAAAACCGTCAACCTGCATTTAGATGCCGGCCTCGTTGCCGAGCTGAATGAAATTCGCCAGCATGTGATGAGCAAAACCCAGCATGACATCATTTTAGAAATCTTTAAAAAAGGACTCGATCACTATAAATGACCGAGCCTTAGGGTATAGACAAAGTTAGAAAGCAGGCTGATTGAAAGCGCCTGCCTTTCCAGGAACGCAGCTGGCTGGGAAGCGGAGTGACCTTTTCGGGGTCATGAGCATTCACAGACAGCCAGTGACGCCGAAAGCGGGCGTTTTTCAACAGCCTGGGGCTCGATCATTATAAATGATCGAGCCCCTTTTTCAGATCAAAGTGAGGACCGTTTCAAGCAGCACATTCACGCCTCTTTCACAGTCTTCCCAGGACGTTAATTCGTCTTCATCGTGGCTTTTCCCATTTACGCTCGGCACAAAAATCATCGCCGACGGAATGTAAGAAGCCATGAACTGCGCATCATGCCCTGCTCCGCTCACCATCCGCTTATGAGAAAAACCGAGTAAAGCAGCCGACTGCTCAAAAGCATCGCAGAGCGCCGGCTCAAACCAGACCGTCTCACGTCCCCACAATTTTTGAACTTTTACATTGCATGCTGCTCTTTCGGCAGACCCCTGCATCTCCCGAATGATGTCCTCTACTTTTTGAATCTTTTCCGCGGAAGTATGCCGTGCTTCCAATGAAAAAACCACTTTGTTCGGAATGACTGTGTGAATGTTCGGCGACACGTTCATCCGCCCAATCGTATAAACGAGGTCGTCACCAAGCGCAGCGAGCTTTTCTCTCGCTTCTTTAATTAAATCCACTGCCGCAAACAAGGCATCGCTGCGCATCGACATCGGCGTGGTGCCAGCGTGGTCCGATTCACCTGCTACCTCAATTTCATAACAGACCATACCGAGCACACATTCAACGATGCCAATCGACAGCTTCTCTCTTTCTAAAATCGGCCCCTGCTCAATATGCAATTCCAAGAAAGCTGCCGCTTCTTTCATCCTGTTTTCCACTTTGCCTTCATAACCAATCGATCGCAATGCTTCTGCAAACGTGATGCCTTCTACATCTTTTTTGGCTATCATTTCTTCTTTGTTAAACTTTCCGGAAAGCACACCGGAGGACATCATCGACGGTTCAAAGCGGGCGCCTTCTTCATTGGTCACATTCATGACGACAACCGGCACACTTGGCTTTACACCGTGTTCTGTTAAAGTCCGCATGACTTCAAGCCCCGCTGCTACACCAAGCACACCGTCAAAGCGTCCGCCGCCTTTAACAGAGTCAAGGTGAGAACCCATGACAACCGGCGGTTTGTTTTCACGGCCCGGGAGCATCCCATACATGTTGCCCATATCGTCCACCGATAAAGAAAGGCCCATCTCTTCACAGCATGTGCGAAAATAATTGCGTGCAAGGCGGTCTTCTTCCGATAAAGCGAGCCGTGTCACACCGTTTCGGGCTGTCCGGCCAAACCCGGCAAACGTTTCAAGTGATTCCTGCAGACGTTCACCATTAATCTTTAGTTTTTGATCATTCATATTGCATCCTCCTTTAAAAATATTTTTAAAAAATAATGCAATCAATAAATAATATTTCTTATTATGGCACAGACAGAGAAAGTTGAATAGATTTTTTACAGAAAATTCTGCACAAAAATAAAAAAGCCCTCTGTTAAAGGGCCTTTGTTTTAAACTCGTTTCATAAACGCTTCGTAGATTTTTTTCGTTATGTCGCCTGGCTTTCCGCTTCCAATCTTTTGGTCATCCGCAGTTGTAACCGGCACAATCTCAATCCCGGTACTCGTTAAAAACACTTCATCCGCTTTCAAAACAGCTTCAGGTGCAAATGTCTCCTCTTTTACCGGAATGCCAAGCTCTGCAGCGATATCAATCACAGCCATGCGCGTAATACCATGCAAAATATGCTTTGTCGCAGGCGGAGTAATTAATTCTCCTTCTTTGACGAGAAATAAATTAGAGCTTGATCCTTCTGTTACCACACCATCGCGGACGAGCACTGCCTCAAATGCACCAGCTTCAAACGCTTCCTGCTTCGCCAGGAGATTCGGCAAAAGATTGAGCGTTTTAATCCAGCAGTTTTGCCACCGTTCATCAGGCAGAAGCTTGATGCTAGCGCCATTTTCCCGTAGCGTTTCATCCATCGCTCGGAACGGCTTGACCGTCATGGAAATCGACGCGGGTACATTCGGAAACAAGTGGTTGCGCGGAGCGATGCCGCGTGTGGCCTGCATGTATATATCGCAATCAGACAGCCCGCTTCTCTTGATCAAGTCGGCTGTAATCTCTTCAATGTCTTCGCGTGAATGATCCAGATTCAGCTTGATCGCTTCAGCACTTTTAAAAAAGCGGTCCAGGTGCTCCTTCATCATAAAAGGACGTCCGCCATAAACACGAATATATTCATACACTCCGTCACCAAATTGATGTCCGCGTTCATCAATCGGCAGCACGGGATCATCTGAGTTTATGATTTTCCCGTTCAAGTACCCAATTGCCATTTTATCCGCCTCACTTTAGTTTGTTTCCTTCATTATATCTATTTTTTTGAAAAATTTACACAATACCAGCTTCCTTCGCGCACGACCGTTTTAATCGATTTTAACTGGAGTCCCGCTTCCTCTGCATCCCGGATAAGTTCATCCTTTCTTGGCAGCGGGTATAAATTTTCATGCGCTTCCATAAATGAATTAAACGCAGCTGAAAAGCGCTGTCCGCCTCGTTCCAGATAAAGGGGGGTAATCATAATAACGGTCCCGTTTTGGCTGATCAGCTTTGAAACCCGGGCGAGCAGCTCTTTTCGCGCATCCTGCGAATAGTAATGAAGAAGGTTATTCATCATGATCACATCAAAAAAACGGCTTGGCACTTCCCACGTATTGATATCTGCATAATAAAACTTTACTTTTTCCCCCAGGCTCTTCTTCCGGACTTTTTGGCGTGCTTCTTCAATACATTCTTTACTGATGTCCACCCCAACGAAAGTTCCTTGTTTTATTTTATCGGCCAGTTTTATTAAATAGCCGCCCGTTCCGCAGCCAATATCCAGCACCCAGCGTGGTTTTTGGGCATTTATCTCCGACAGTACATGTCCAAATGCTTTTTTTTCAATTAAAGCGGAGGTGGCCGCAACTGTTTTGCCAAAATCCTCTCCGTTAAACCGCCCTTTTTGATTGGATGTGATCATTTGGGGATAGTTCATCAGGGAAGGCATATGCATTTCAAATAATTCTTTGAGCAGCTCACCAACCGAATGATCACTTTCCTGTGAAAAAAACTTCAGCATTTTTTTAGAAGGAACAAGCCGGCCGCCGTCCTGTTTTAAATGACCCAGCACGATTCCTGTATCGGCCCAGGAACTCAGAAGCGTTTCTTCATAGCCGTAGTTCTCTGCAAGCGATTCAAGTGTCGCGCCGCCTGCGAGTTTATGAAACAAATCAAGCCGGTAGCCGACATATGCCTGCCATGTCGGCAAAAAGGGTTCATTTTTCTTCAGCCAGTTTCGTGCTTCCCACATTTTTCGGTATTCAGCAATCATGTTACTTCCCCCTGTTTTCCAAAGATAGTCGTCATCGTCTGTATATAGATACTCTGCGCCATTTGCACAAAGCGGCCCACTTCGCTTCATCTCTTTGTTCTCTTCTTTTTTAATAAGGAGTACCATGCGCAACTTTAAATTAGGAAGAGGAAAAAATCCAGGAAAGGAATGACCGCATACAATCATTTCGCCTTCTGTTATGCTTTCAGGCCGGAGAAATGTGGTGGTTAGAAAGCAATGGTTGTATACCGTTTCAGTCCATCAAAGGCGCAGCGTCTCTTTCGGCAGCGATCATGTCGACGTCGCCTTGCGTAAGCAGTATACCGATTAAAAGACCGGACACATGGCCTCCTGAAATACATATATTTGTTTTCATGAGGAGCCTTCCTTGTATAACTTTTGTTCATCGTTTTTACAATTGCTATTCCCTTAAGAAACGGTGTGAAAACATTTAAAAGCGGGAAAAGAAGGGAAAAAGGAGCTGAGATCATGAATCCGAAACTTGTAGATGTACGTGCAATCACGGTAGTGGGATTTGAAATGAGCGGTACAGAAGAAGAAATTGCTGCTATGCGCCCTGAATGGAAAAAACGGTTTCTAGAAACAGCCAGCCAAATTCCCTCTCAAACAGACGGCTACTTAATGGACATTTGCTTGAAGCGGGCTGGCCAGCTGTATACGCACTGCATCGCCATGGAAGTGAGCCATATCGACATTATTCCGTCCGGCATGTCGAGTTTAACGATTCCGGCTGGTTCCTATGCCTTACTTGAGCTTGACGGACAAGAGAAAGATGTGAAAAACGGATTTCGGTCTATTTTGGCATGGGCACGCGAGCATCATATACGGCTTGATCCTAATGAATTTCGGATTCATGTGACCATACATGGTGAGCAGCATCATTTATACTGGCGGCTGGCGAATAAACGCAGTGAAGCAGCTGAAGAAGCGGTTTAAATTGTTTGGAAGGAATTCTAACAGACTCGCTGACAATCCTTCTCCGCAAGTTCATACTAAACGTATGAACTTGCTCGGACGAGGAGGAATCACCGTTGACAGACGAAAATGTGGAACGAAAACCTTCTATTTATTTGCCCGGCTTAAGCCTGATTATTTTTTATGAGCTAAAAAGAAAAAAAACAGCCCCTGTTCTCCACTGAGAATAGGGCTGTTTTTTCTTTTATCGTTATCAGGTACGGACCTTATCCAGCTCCAGGCACCATCAGCTCGAAGGCTCACAAAATGTGAGTCACAAAGGCGTTGCAGCAGGATGCTGCGTTTTAGCCTTTACTCTTTATAGTCAGCTCCTTATGTTTGTCGCTGATAACCAGGTACCTTCCGCTTTCTTATTATCCGAGCGCGACATCGAGCACCATCATCAGGGCAAAGCCGACCATAACACCCATTGTGGCAAGGTCTGTGTTGCGCGAGGATTCTGCTTCCGGAATCAGCTCTTCGACCACGACAAAAATCATGGCTCCTGCAGCAAAAGCAAGGGCGTAGGGCAAAATAGGCTGAATAAACAGGACCGCCGCCGCTCCAATCACAGCTGAAATCGGCTCAACGAGCGCCGAAGCCTGTCCGTAGTTAAATGCTTTCATCCGTGACATTCCTTCTCCGCGAAGCGGTACTGATACCGCCGCTCCTTCTGGCATATTCTGAATGCCGATTCCAAAAGCAAGCGCCAGAGCAGCCGCTATAGTGGCTCCATCCATATTCAGCGAAGCCGCTCCAAATGCCACACCAATGGCAAGCCCTTCTGGAATATTATGAAGCGTAATCGCTAAAAATAAGAGCGTCGTTTTTTTCAATTGTGTAGACGGGCCTTCTCCTTTTTCCCGCCCGATATGCACATGCGGCACAACGACATCAAGCAGACGAATAAAAACGCCGCCCAGCAGAAAGCCGATTACTGGCGGCAGCCAGGCAATCTGTCCGCTTTTTTCGCTGAATTCAATGGCTGGTGCCAGCAGCGACCAAAAAGAAGCGGCAATCATCACACCCGCTGCAAATCCTAACATCATTTTCATGATGGATTCTTTAATATTACGAAAGAAAAACACGACCGCTGCACCAAGCGCTGTCATTCCCCAGCTGATCATGCCGCCGGCTAACGCCTGCAGCGCGGGGTGCAGGCTGCTGAATGTTTCCATTGTTTTCACCACCTATTTGTTATTCTTTTTTCTTTTCCCCGTTGTTTTGCAATTGACTCTCTTTTTTGCGAAAAAGAACAATTGTAGTACGAGGGCAACTTGTTAAGCCAGCGGCAATCATGTTGCCGTAGACCCACCCGAATGAGGGCTGGTATAGTATAAACACTAACTTTTCTGGAGGAACCACAGGTGGAAACAGCATATGAAGATTTAAAAAAAGGGGAACGCGGTGCATGGATCAGCATCGCAGCCTACTTATTCCTTTCCGCAGTAAAGCTGACCGTCGGCTGGATCGGCAATTCCGAAGCGCTGAAAGCAGATGGTTTAAATAACTCAACAGATATTATCGCTTCCGTCGCTATTTTGATCGGTCTGCGCATCGCCCGTAGACCGCCGGATGAAAATCACCGGTACGGCCACTTTCGCGCAGAAACGGTTGCTTCTCTTTTAGCCGCTTTTATTATGGCATCCGTTGCCATTCAAGTTTTGCTTACAGCCGGACAATCCCTGTTTCAAGCGAATCATGAAGCACCTGATATGTTCACCGCCTGGACAGCTCTGGGTGCTGCACTGGTCATGTATGGCGTTTACCTCTACAACAGGCGGCTTGCCCAAAAAATTAACAGCCAATCCATTTTGGCGGCTGCCCATGATAACCGTTCAGATGCTCTGGTCAGCGTAGGAGCCTTTGTCGGGATTATCGGATCGCGCCTGGGCCTTGGCTGGCTTGATACGCTCACTGCTTTTGTGGTCGGCCTTATTATTTTAAAAACCGCCTGGGATATTTTTTCTGACGCATCTCTTGCCCTGACGGATGCATTTGACCTTGATGAATTAAAAGGGATGCAGAAAACTGTTGAAAAAGTACCGGGTGTCCGCGGTGTGCCGAGCATTAAAGCCCGCTCGCACGGAAACATTACGCTTGTAGACGTTGTTCTTCTTGTAGACCCGGGTTTAAACGTAATCGAAAGCCATGATATTACCGAGTATGTAGAGGAAGCCCTGCTGCAGGAGCATGGCATCCGCTTGACCCATATTCATATCGAACCAGACGGACACAAATAAGTGTGCCGTCTTTTTTGAGCACAAAAAAAGCGGCTGCTTCAAAAGCATACCGCCTGCGTTAAGAATGTTTAGACTGTTTGAGTACTTTTCTCGTTTCGTTCACATATTTGATGAGTCTGTATGGCTTGCTGATCACCCGCAGCGGCATACCGGAAACAAACTTGCTTAAGTCCTGCTTATATTCCTGTGTCATTCGTGAAGGCTTTGTTGAAATACGGTCGTACATTTCTTTATATAATTCTTTTTTTGCATCGATTTTCATGCCAGTCAGCCGATGGCACTCCTCACATTCAATGCTTTGAATTTTATTGTTCACATACACAACCCGATGAATGGTTTCATCATGACAACGCGTGCAATAAAGGCCGGCTTCCATTTCGGAAATTTTCACTAAGCCTCACTCCTTCACACCTATTTCTTTCTCTCTTTATTATATGCCAATCAGGGGGACCGGTAAACCAAGCTGTTCAAAACAATTAAAGGGATGCCCCGATATACGGCAGCATCCCTTTTCGTTCCTTAAAAGCTCTGTGCTTGAAGAGAGCGCAGCTTCCAAATCGTTGACTCCCGCTCCTGTTCGATATCATCATACGTTAAAATGTCGCCTTTTTTCACTGCACGTTTTAAGACCACATTCGGATCTACAAGTCCGATTGGGAAAGCATTGGCGGCTTTGGATTCTTCCTGGCTGTACAGCGTGCCGTATACTGTAAATCCGCCGATGCCGTCAAGGCGGTCACCTGGCTGCAGATCTTTTTTCGCTGTTGCGACGGTTTCTGCCTGCAGGCCATGCCAAGGTGCGATGGTGGCTGACTGGTTTAAATAGGCCCGAGCCACTGAAAGCGGCGTTTCTAAGCTCGTTAAGTGGTAAGGGCGGAACAGAATATAATTTGGTCCCGGGCCCATTTTTAAGTACTGCATTTCATGGTTTACTTCTTCTTTTTCGGAAGAAATGATGGCAAAGACGCCCGGCGCAACGCCATTTACATAGTCGACAATCTTTTTGCTTTTTAAAATGCCTCCTTCTTCCTGCAGGCGGAAAATATCCGGCAGCTCTTTCACCGTGCCTTCCGGGCCATGCATGCCCGGTTTATCCGGTAAAAATCCTGTTGCATTTGCGACCGCGTTCATTTCAACCATTGTTTTCGTTCCATCCTGGAAGGAAGCGAGCATTTTCGGGCTTGAGCCTTTTTCTTTTGCTTCTGCTGCCGCTGAATCCGGATTTGCTTCATAGTTTAATGGGTTGTTTTTTCCTTTCCCAAGAGCGACGATGTCAAAGCCAAGCGCATCGGCAAAGTCATACAGCTCCATAATACAGCCTGGCTCATCACCAGCAGATCCTGTATAAACAACGCTGCTTGCTTCTGCCATTTGATGAAGCAATGGACCGACTGTAATATCCGCTTCTACATTCAGCATAACAATATGCTTTTTGTTCATAATCGTTTTCCAGGCAATTTCAGCACCAAGGTTTGGGATGCCTGTTGCATCTACAATAACATCAATGCCCGGCAGCGCGATCACCATAGACACATCGGTAGTGGCCACCACTTTGTTTTCTCTTAATGCTTTTTCTGCTGTTTCGATTTCTGTTGTGGTAACGATATGCTGCGGCTCCACACCGGCTGTCATGTACGCATTTTGAATAATATCTGTTTTCAAGTCGGCTGTCGCGGCTACACGCATGCCCTTCATGCTTTCAATTTGCGAAATCATGCCGCGTCCCATTTGGCCGCAGCCAATCAAGCCGACTTTAATTTCCTTTCCTTCTTTCTCAAGCTGCATCAGTTTTCGGTTAAGTCCCAACATGTTTAGGCCCCCTCAGGCTTTTGAAATGTAATCGTTGTTGATACCGAGATGACCGGCATGTCTTTATCCTCTACACAAAGCGTTCCTGGCAGGTCTGCATGATCCGCTCCGTTAAACGTAATTGTGCAGTGGCCAAGCTCTGCAACCGTTTCGTTTACTTTGTCTCCTACAAACGTCACCTTGTACGCCTGATCGCCAAAAGTCAGAATATCGCCCGCTTCAATCACACCTTCAAGCGGCGCAATGCTGTGCACAACCGCGATGTCACGCAGGTCTTTCGGTGCGCTTTCATTGAAAATAATCAGCATTTTTTCTTCCGCAAACATCTCCACGTCTGCACCAAGCTCTGTAACAGTTGACTGATAAATCGTTTTCATTTTTACGCCTCCAAGTACACTCAAAGTGACCCCTCCTATTATTCGTATAAGCCAAAGCTAAAGAAGTATGCAATCACGACCGCAAGCGGCCCTGTAATTAAACGTGACATTAAAACAGCCGGCACCCCAACTTCTACTGTTTCCGGTTTTGCTTCCCCAAGTGTTAATCCTACTGGCACAAAATCTGCGCCTACCTGCGGGTTAATCGCAAACAGGGCCGGAAGAGCGAGGCTTGGCGGGATATTCCCTTTGCCGATCTCCACCCCGACGAGTACACCAACGACCTGGGCAATCACGGCACCCGGCCCGAGCAGCGGTGACAGGATCGGTACGGCACAAATCACCGACAGAACGAGAAGCCCGAAGATATTACCGGCAAGCGGCGATACAAAGTTGGCAATAACATCACCGATACCTGTGTACAGAATAATCCCGATCAAGGTGCTGACAAGCGCCATAAATGGGATGATGTTTTTCAATACCTGCTCAATCGTTTCCCGTGCTGCCTGGTACAGCACCCCGATCACGCCGCCCATCGAACGGCCCAGCTTTTCAATGATGTTCTGCTTGCGCGGTTCACCGCTGCTGGTTTTCATCTGTGCGACTTTTTCGCGCGCTTCTGCTTTCAGCTGCTGGGCATTTTTCGGATGTGCTGCCGCAGTAACGGACGGTGCTGCTTCTCCGCCTGCCGGCTGAATGTCCGGCTCTCTTACACCGGAAACAAAATTGTCTTCCTTAATAAACTTCATTAATGGCCCGGATGGAGATGTGGGCGTCAGGTTGATCGTCAGCACACCCATTTTCGGATACACACCGCAGCGTGCTGTACCGCCGCAGTCAATTAAAACGCAGGCCATTTCGTCTTTTTCAATCGATGTTTTAAAGCCGTCGACGGCCTGTGCACCGGTTAAATCTGCAATGCGCTGGGCAACCGGGTGAATGCCTCCGCCAGTAACGGATACGACATACTTTTTCTGCTCATCCGGCTGGATGACAAGCGGCCCTCCCCATCCGTTGCTGCCTTTGGTAATTTTGACTGCTTTATACTGTGGATTTACTGCTTGATTTTCAGACATCTGCTTCTCCCCCTCTCTTCATTAGTCCGTTATGGAAATACCCTGGCGTTTCATCATCGCAATGGTAATACGTTCTGTTAAAATCCCGCGGATTAAAATGACAATCATGCCGACAAGGAAAAACCGGATCGCTAGTGGTCCCGTTGAAAGGCCAAGCGTCGTAATTCCCTGGGCAATTCCCATGTACACGAACAGCTCTGCCGCATTGGCGTGCGGGAACAACCCTGTGATCGGATGGACGAGTGAAACAGCTGAATCATAGAAAGCTGGTTTCTGACGCTCTGGCAGGAACTTCCCGAATGTATAAGCCATCGGGTTTGTTAAAAAGAAGACAGCTAGGAGTGGAAACAGCGTATAGCGTAAAATAATATTTTTCGTTGTTTTACGGGCGAAGCGGTCAATCCGTTCTTCCCCGATAATTTTAATTAAAGCGTTTACAGCAAGAATCAAACAAATGAGTGTCGGAATGATACCGGTAAACATGCCCATAAAGGTTTCTCCACCTTTTTCGAACATCCCGATAAATCCTTCTGCAAATTTTACCAAAAAGTCCATCTTACATTCCCTCCTCTTTCTTGTATAATGAAAGTTAAACGGTTACAGCCGTATTCATTTGCTGTTTAATTTTATCAGTGGCCATTTCGAGCGACTTTTCCCATTGTTCATCATGCAGTACGGAAATATGCTGACCTATAAACCGCTTACATTTTTTAAATTTAGCAAAAACCGTGACACCGCTCATTACCCGGCATTCTTCAACAATCCCTTGTTCATTTGTAACAAGAATCAGCACGGTACCGGAACCAAGTTTCTTTTTCTCAACACCAACACCTAAGTAACCGCTTTCTCTTCTGCTCATATGTTGAATCGTCATTCGATAATGCTTCATCTGACGCATGGTCAAATAAATTTGAAGCAGCCATAAAACGACAAACCCCGCAAGAAGATAACCCCACATTGAAGATCACCCCTTTACATTTGTTCTTATACGTTACCTTTGTAATGATTGTAGTCCATCCTATGAATTAAAGTCAACAGTAATTCACGGATTTTATGAAAAAATTTTCAGACAAAAGGAAACACGCTATTTTTACAACGGTTCAATCCTGTTGCAAAAATAGCGTGTTTCCTTTTTATTAGTTTCCTTGATACGTTCTTCCGCCATCAAGAAGAAAGATTTGGCCATGAATATAATCCGCTTGAGCTGAACTAAGATACTGCACCAGTTCAGAAATATCGGACGGCCTGCCCAGTCTTCCGATCGGGATTTTATTTCTGACCGTTTGTTTTAGCTCGTCCGTTGGATAAAGTGAATCAAGCATTTGTGATTCAATGACTCTCGGGGCGATCACATTAATATTAATTTGGTGTTCTCCAAGCTCTTTCACAAGTGATCTCATAAGTCCAAATGCACCGCCTTTTGAGGCGTAATATTGAATGCCTCCTCCCGATCCTGTAATAGCAGAGCCAGAGCCGATAATAACGATTTTTCCTTTTTTTCTGCCTATCATGTGCGGTGCGGCGGCTTTGATGCTGAAAAACAGACCATGTAAGTTAACCGCCATTGTTTTTTGCCATAAAGCCCAGTTTGTTTCTTCCAGCTTCCCTTTTTTCGTTATGCCTGCCGAAAACACAAGCGTATCAATGCTTCCTATCTTATCGATAACTTGTTCGATCATTTCCGAGACGCTTTCCCATGAGCTGACATCTGCTTTAAATCCATGTATTTGATTTTGCTGGGTCATGTCTGTTAGAGCTGACTGGTCAATATCCGCCACAGCTGTACAGCATCCTTTTTCGGCAAAGTCTAAAGCAATCTGGTGTCCAATGCCTGCAGCACCTCCAATGATGAGTACATTATCCAACACTTTTCCCTCCATCAATGAGAATCGATTCGCCGCTTATATAGCCTCCATAGTCTGAACAAAGCAGCAGCGTCATGGCAACGGTTGAAGAAATGACCTGCTCATTTTCTTTTTCTTCCTTTGCCAACAGAGCAGGTGCTATGCCGCTGACACGTACGTTTTGCTCCTTATACTCACGGGCCAGGCCGCGCGTCATCGATTGTAATGTGCTGCTTGCCGCGGCAAAAGGAGGACCCCCTTCACCTGTCACTGCTGCGGATGATGAAATATTGATTACAATGCCGCCGTGTGCTTTTGCCATGTGCGGCATGATTTCCCGGCACATCAGAAAAGGCACATCCACATGGTATTGGAACAAAGACAGCCATTCTTCTGGATCCGTCTCCAAAAAAGACCGGGCTGGAGGGGCTGGAAAAGAATGAATTAAAATATCAATCTTTTTATCTTTTTCCAAAATACATTCTGCCAGTTTTTTCACTTTGCTCGGCTGCCGGACATCCGCTGCAATCACTTTGCTGGAGGGGCTCATCACGGTTTCTTTTTCTTGAAACACTTGATGCCACACTTTTGCACCTGCTTCAGCGAGTGCTTCACAAAGTGCTTGATTGATTGGGCTGATTCCTCCAATCAGCAGTACCGTTTTTTCCTGCAATGTAATATTCATAACACTTCTCCTTATGAAGGGGTAATGAGTACCTTGAGCACTTTTTCATTCGGATCGTGTGCACAGCGAATCGCTTCATGCAGCTGTGAAAGCGGAAAACGATGGGTCACCATTTTATCTGCTTGAATGATCCCTTGTTGAATCATTCGAAGTGCACTTTCATAGTTATAAGGGTTGGATGAATAAGAGCCGATTATTTTAATTTCATCATTAAAAAATCGTTCAGCTGGTATCTGTACGAACTCCTTTTTAAACGGAGCAAAAACAAGAATCGTGCCGCCTCTTCGCACGCATTCCATTGCTTGAGGAAGCAGGCTGCCTATCCCTGCAGAGATAATTACGTGGTCTGCTCCGTTTCCGTTCGTCAAACGCATCACCGTATCCAGCAGATCTTCCTCTTTACTGTTAACCGCACGATCTGCACCAAACTGAAGAGACTGTTCAAGCCGATAGGGATTAATATCACTGACAATGATTTGTCCGGCTAAAAGATGACGGGCAATTTGAACCTGCAGACAGCCAATTTGGCCGGCCCCTAAAATAAGAAGCGAGTCTCCCGGCTTGACTTGAATTGATTCAAATCCGTGCAGGCAGCAGGCCACGGGTTCGACAAGTGCTCCTTCTTCAAAGGTGACGCTGTCTGGCAGTTTTCCCACCGTGTGCTTAACGTGAAGCTCTGGTACACGAATGTATTCGGAGAAGCCTCCTGGATCCAGGTTGGTTTCTTTAAACTGCCTGCACAGGGTATACATTTTCCGCTGGCAGTAATGGCATGTAAAACAAGGTACATGATGGGCCACGAATACCCTGTCTCCTTCTTTAAAATTCGAAACCCCTTGTCCTGTTTGGACAATCGTACCGGATACTTCATGGCCGAGAATGCTTGATTCTGGTACGGATTCGTCAAGCACCTTGTGAATATCCGTGCCGCACAGTCCGCACACTTCCATTTTTAACAGCACTTCTCCAGGTCCTATTTCCGGAATGGCCCGCTGTTCGTATTGAATGGTTTGTTTATCATAGAAAACGGATGCCTTCATGCTCTTTTCACGTCCTTTTGGCTTTTCTGTTCTAAAAGGCTGAGGAGCTCCTTATAGTCATTCATTTCATGTGTAATCCAGTATCTGCCGCCTAAAATGCGCGGCTTGCCAAGCCGGATAAACGTCTTTCCCACATACTCATACTTCCGGATAAAAATAACACCCGCTTCTTCCCATGTGTACGTGTGGCTTCGGCCAAAGCCGCTGAAGGTAATCGACTGGTCGGTCACTTTTACACTCGATGGATTGTGAAGCCCGATAAAAGAAGACAAAAGAAGCACCGGCATTGTATATAGAATCAGCTCATTTAACGGAAACCTGTTTTCTGACAGCAATCCATAGATGGCCCAGACGAAAAGGCCAGCCATAACCAGCACTGGCAAAAAGATTGTCATGTTTTTTGATAATCTGCTGTACGTGTAAATAGACATCGAAAACACCTCCCCCATCGCATCATAAGAAGAGGGGAGAGTTCCCCCTCCGCCTTTTTATCCCAAGTACTGAATAATTTTTTCGATATCTGCGTCGATTCCAACACCTGTTAGAAAAGAAATGGTTTGAATAACAGGCGTGCTTCCCGCATCGCTGATTGGTGTAGTCGTGACAATCACATCGGCACCTGCTGCTTTATAAGGAACCTCTGATGCTTTACATTGCTCGACAACGACGTCATACCCTTTGTTTTTCAATGTCTCTTCTACTTTTTTAGCGACAACCGTTGACGTAGCGACTGCTGTTCCGCATGAAACCAATATTTTTTTTGCCATTCTTTATTCCCCCTAATAATTAATTAATGTTTTCAAGTTTTTTATCTGCTCCATTTTCGGGCTGTGCATCAAGGCCCATTTCCTTGGCGTACTGCTTGCGGATATCGTTGCGTACCCAGTACCAAAGCGAGGCGTACACAACGGCTGCGCCGATTGCGGCAAAGAAATAAGGATTAGACGGATCAAGCAGGCGAAGGATAATCCATGGAAGAACGTGTGATCCAAGGTCAATCCCCGAAATTAATGTGGCCCCTTCAGGGAAAGCAAAGCCGACTGCACGTCCCATCGTCGTTGCAAGATCTGCCAGGTTTGTTGCCAAAAAGAACACAATCATCAGCGTAAAGATACTGTTAATTAATCCGCGAATAATATTGCCTCTAGCAGCAGCAACTGCCCAGACAACGGTAAATGGAAGCACGGATAAATCAGCAAATGGAAGCATGTTGTTGTAAGGCAGAATCACTGCCAGCAGGATTGTGATCGGAACCATTAAAAGCGCTACAGCCATATTAGCCGGGTGCCCGATGACGATGGCTGTATCAAGCCCAATGTACACGTTTTTCCCGGGAAATTTCCGGTTAATATAATCGCGCGCGCCTTCCGAGATCGGGATAAGCCCTTCCATCAGCAGGGCAACCATTCGCGGCATTAAAATGAGGACAGCTGACATTTGCACGCCCAGCGTCAGAACGCCTTTCGCGTCATATCCGCCAAGAAGGCCAATTAACATCCCCAGCACAAGCCCCATAACAAGCGGTTCGCCGAAAATACCAAAGCGTTTTTTCAAGGTTTCAGGATCGGCATGCAGCTTATTCAGTCCAGGTATTTTGTCAATGACTCGGTTAGATGCATACATGAGTGGTGCAAAGTTAACGGTTTCGGAATGGGCCATCGATACACCCTTCAACCCGAAGTGATGCTCGATTGTCGGAGCCGTCCAGTCCGCCAGTTTCAAGGTAATCGCGGAAACAACCAGGCCGACTACAATAGCGAGCAGCATATTGTCGTACGCATAGTACGCAATAGAAGCGGCGAAAATAAGGTGCCAGAAATTCCAAATATCGACATTCAATGTTTTCGTCCAGTTTAACGAAAGCATAATTACATTCAATATGAGAATAAGCGGAATCATAAGCGGGGCCACCGGTGTACCGAATGAAATAGCCGCGCCGATCGGCCAGCCGACATCCAGGATGTCTAGGCTGAGCCCTAATGATTTGACCATGGCTTGTGTGGCAGGCCCGAGCGCTTCCATAAGCAGACCAATCACAAGATTAATTCCGACGAAGCCGATACCGATGGTTAAAGCCGCTCGGAACGACTTATTAAATCCCTGTTTTAAAATAAGTCCAAACGCAAGCATAATAATGGGAAGCATAATGGATGGCCCTAAATCTAATACAAAATCCACAACATCTTTAATCATGTTTACACCCCCTGATTAATATGAGATTAAAGCGCTTTCACCTTACTTTATTTCGATAAGCTGCAATTTATTATTCAGCAGCTCGACAATTTTTTCTTCTGCCTCGGCATTTTTAATGGCTTCCATCGCTTGTTCATCCTGAAAAACATTCATCAGCCGCTGCAGCATGGCCAGCTGCTTTTTCGGATCAGAGATTGCCAGCATCAGTACAATATCGACACTAATTTGTGTGTCCGGGCTGCCCATCATATTGAATACAACCGGGTTTTGCAGGACACTGACCGCGATAGCCGGCTTTAACACATGCTCTGAGTCCGTGTGCGGAATGGCCACACCCATTTTTGAAAGCGGCAATCCGGTCGGGTAGATTTCCTCCCTCTTCAACACGGCTTCTAAAAAAGATTCCTTTACATACTGGTGTGTATGCAGTTTTTCAAACAAGTGCTCAATAACAGCTGAGCTTGAGCGGTGATTTGCTTGAAGTTCAATCAGCTGTTTCGTTAAGGTAATGTGACTGTCCATTTTGCTCACCCTTTTCTATACACATTTTAATTCTCCCGGCAGCGTCCGCTTTGCTTTTTGCTTTTGCTATTCGCTGAACTTCTTCGTGCTCAAGCGCCAGCTGTGAAAGCTGAAACAATGCTCGAATATGCTTTTCTTTGTCTTTTGCCGCGATCACGACCACTAAATGAATATGAAAATGGTCTGAAAATGGCACACCATCCTCGATGCACAGCAGGCCCATCGCTGTTTCGTGCACGCCTTTTTCCGGGCTCGCATGAGGGATAGCGACATGTTTTCCCAAAACCATATAAGGATTTTCGTAGTTGTGTTCTTTGATCATCGCTTCTGTGTATTCCGGCTCGATTTTCCCGGCTTGAACGAGCGGAGCTGCGGCCAGACGGATGGCTTCTTTCCAATCGGACACAGACGGGACAATGGTCAGCGTGCTTTCGTTGATAAAATGGGTCAAGTCCAGCCGCTCCTGTTTTTTCAGCGTTTGAATTCCTGCCCCTGCCTGCTTCGCCTCGAGCAGTGTCTGTAATTCTTTTTTTAGCTTTTTTTCGTCTTTGATCTGGCCATACTTGTGAATAATTGAAAAAATTTCTTCCACATTCAGGGCGGATGGCACATATCCATATAACTCCTGCATCACCCGTTTCCTAAGCTGCATTTTCTCTTCTTCCGTCGGCAGCTGCTTTACAATAAACAGGGGTTTATCCGTCAGCAGTACATGCGGGGCAAAAACCAATTCGTACTCGCGCGTATACTGCTGAAATTCTCTGATCGATAGAGAATCCCAAAATAAAAACTCCGGAAAAATGGTTTGAAGTGTTTGTCTCATCAGCTTTGAAACTGACAATCCGTTTGGACAAACCACGACCGCCCGTATTTTGCTGTCGATCCGGTCCCCCTGCCGTTCGAGCCATCCCCCTATAAACATCGTTAAGTAGACGATCTCACTTTCTGGAATGGGCTCTCCAATCAGTTCTTCTAACGGCGCGATAGACTGCTTAATTAAAAAATGAAGTTCTCCAAATTCTGCATCAATTTTTTCGGCGTACTGGTTAGAAGTGGTCAGATGATACTTGATCCGGTAATAAGCCGGCTTCATATGAATAAAAATAAGCCGGGTTAAGTTTTCTTTTTCCTTTAGCTCAATGCAGGCATTTTTTTCAAACAAGTGCAAGGTGGTTTCTACTGCTTTTACGAGTTCAGGAAGATCTGTATCTGTCAGGACCTCATAGGAAGAAACATTGGATGCCAGGAGGTTTAAGGCGATAAACAGCCGCTCTTCCCTTGGAATGGTTTTATCACCTTGCAAAAGCAGCTCGACCGCCTGATATTCTTTCGTATCTGACAGTTCCTCGTAATGAATACAAAATGCCGCATCAATTCGTTCAAATTGCTCAATTCTCTCCAGTGTAATCGCAAGGATGTAAGGAAGCTGCTTCATTTTTTCGTCGGTAAACGTTAAATTCAACTGCTGTTCTACTTGCTCAAGCCATTGCTGAATATCCGCTTTTCTTTGTTTATGAATTTCTTTGACACTTTCAAGAGCCCATTCCCCATGCTCTTTTTCAAGTATTCTTTGCACAAGATGAATCAGAAATTTTCTTTTTTGAATCTCACTTCCGATCATTTCGTACCCGCTCTGCCGGGAGTAACCTACTTCAAGACCGTGCGGCTGCAGCAGCGTTTGAGCCATTTTCAAATCATTTAAAATGGTATTCTTGCTTACACATAGAGCACTGGTAAAATGGATAAGCGACAATTCCTCCCTTTTGCTTAAAATCATAAGTAAGATGAGCTCTGACCGTTCATTCTCAGAAAAAATGTACGGCTGCCCGGCGGCCTCTGCTTGATGATCCATTTTAAAGTAAGAGCGGACTTCTGTTTGAATGATAAAAAATCCGTTTTTTGTCCTTTCAATAACAGGCAAATTATTTGAGGTCAGCCAGCTGTTAATTTTGTTAATACTGTAACCGACCTGGCGCCGGCTCAGCCCGTACTTTTCCTCTAAATCCTTGTTTTTAACATGAGGATTGAAAACGAGGTCTTTTAACAATAAGCTGCTTCTTTCGTCCAGATACATCAATATGACCTCCTTGCTTAATTACATGCTATCACGATTTTTTCTAAAAATGTATGCGTTTTCATCACAGTTTTTATCCTTCGCTTTGTACACAATTGTGCTGAAACAAAACAAATGAAAAAACTGCCAGAAACCTCCGGCAGCTTAAACGGCAATGATTTAGTTTAAAAGAGCTAATGCGGTTTGTTCATCGGTAATGAGCGTTTGTACGTAGCCGCCTTTCAGGGCTGCTTCGATGCTTTCCGCTTTGTAGGTTCCCTCGACAATGCCGATCACGTACGGAATGTTCTTTAAGTCTCTCAGCCGGAGACCGATAATCCGCTTGTTTAATTCATGTTCAATCGGGACACCATCCTGATCGAAAAAGCGGGAACCGATGTCTCCGATGGCTCCTGCTTTTTTCAAGCTTTGGATATCTGTTTCATGGATATAGCCGATGTCTTTCATCGTAGATCCCTTGTGCGGGTTCCCGATTCCAACAATCGCTACTTCTACATTTTTTCCTTCTTCGAGCACCTGGGCAATATCCTGCATTTGTACGAGCCGCTCAGTTAATTCGACTGATTCTACAATGGCAGGTGCGTACAAGTATGAGCAGGTGCCGTTCATTTTTTTCGCCAGCTCGTACGCCAGCTGGTTGGCATGAATCTCTACACTTTTTGTTCCCATGCCGCCGACAAGCGGCACAATATTCATATTCTCCCGCCGCTCAAATGGATATTCCTTTACAAATTCAGACAGTGTCGTCCCCCAGGAAATGCCGAGCCGCTCCACATCTGTTTTTAAATGACGTGACACATAATGAGCAGCAGCCTGCCCGACCGCACGGCGCACCATATCTGGTGTAAAACCGACCGATGGAACTACTACGGTATCTTGAAGACCGAACTTTTCTTCCAATCCTTTCTCCAGCTCTACCGTATGCACACTTTCGTCTTTTATGTACACTTCTACTATGCCGGCGTCCTTTGCCCGCTGCAGCATTTTAGAAATCACTGGACGGGACACCCCGACTTTTTTGGCAATCTGCTGCTGTGTCCAGCCTTCCGTATAATATAAATTCGCCACCTTCACAAGTTGACGGCGCTCTTCCCAGCTTAACATTGAAATCCCTCTTTTTGTTTATGTCATAAATAATGTGCAGGACGTAATACGTCTCTTTCTATTTTATTATAACAATTACACGCAAAAATGAGAGCGTTTTCTTTAAGAAAAGGAAGAAAAAGACACACCTTGTTTCAGATGTGTTCTTTTGTAAGCGCCTCAATCAATTGTTCAGAAGCGCCATGGCCAAGCCTTCATCAATGACTAATACATTGACGATTCCGCTTGCGAGAAGACCCTTCATGCTTCTTTGTTTATTCGTTCCATCTGCCACCGCCATGACGGATGGAATTTGTTTAAGCTGCTCAAGCGGAATGCCGACCACTCTGTTGTTAAAAGGGTGATCAATGGCGGAGCCGTGGTCATTAAAAAAACGAAATCCAACATCACCCGCTGCTCCTGCTTCTTTAAGAGATTCCGCTTCTTCTTTACGAAGGTAGCCTACTTTCTCAAGCGTCGAATCTTCGTGCGGATTGCCTACGCCGATAATCGCCATTTCCACACTGGCTCCTTCATGAAGTACACTTTTAATGTCAGCCATCTTCATAAAGTGATTTTTCATTTCTTCTGAATCCACAATCGCCGGTGCATATAAATACGAACAGGAGGCGCCGCTTTTTTTCGCCAGCTCATAAGCCAGGTGATTCGCGTGAATATCGATCGATGCCCTTCCCATCCCGCCTTCAAGCGGGACAATGTGCAAATCCGGACGCTTATCAAACGGAAAATGCTTCACGAGCTCCGCCACAGTGGTTCCCCAGGAAATACCGAGGCGGTTCACATTCCTGGTTTTTTTAGCGGCATAGTACGCACCGGCTGCTGCAACAGCACTTTTCATAGAATGGCCCTGCGCCCGGCTTTGAGGCACGACAACTGCTTCGTCAAGGCCGTATACTGCTTCAAGCCGCTGTTCCAAGGCAACTGTGTGAACCGTTTCATCCTTAATAAACACTTCGACAATTCCCGCATCCTTTGCCCGCTGAAGCAGCCGGGAGACAATGGGACGGGACATGCCGATTTGCTTGGAAATTTGCGCCTGTGTCCATTCATCGTGGTAGTAAAGCGAAGCAGTTTTCACCATCAGCTTTTGTTCGTCCCCTCCCATGTTCCTGCCTCCTTTTTTGGTTATGCTTGCTTCTTCAGCTTATTGACCGCGTGAACCGCTGCTTCAAAAAATGTTTCCGAGATCGTTGGGTGAGGATGAATCATTTTGGCTGCTTCATCCACTGTGCCTTCTAAATACATAAATGCAGAAGCCTCAGAGATCATTTCCGTTACGTGCGGGCCGGCCATCACCACACCGATGATTTCACCGTACTTCGCTTCGTACATGATCTTCGTAAATCCTTCCGGCTCGCCGGCTGCCAGCGCTTTTCCGCTTCCGGCAAAATCAAATTTCTCAACCCGTACGTCTATCCCCTGCGCTTTTGCTTCGTCTTCTGTTAAGCCAACCCCCGCAATTTCCGGCAATGTATAAATACAGCGCGGCATCACTTTGTAGTCGATCATATCTGGGACGCCGGCTGCATTGTTTGCCGCCACGACTCCTTCTGCACTTGCCGCGTGGGCCAGCTGCCAGCCGCCAATTACATCACCGACCGCGTAAACGTTCGGACTGCTCGTTTCCATTCGCTCGTTTACAGCGATAAACGGCCCATTCATGTTTAAGTTCAGCTCGCCGGTTGCAGATACATTCGGCCGTCTTCCTGTGCTGACAAGCAGTGTATCGGCTTCCACCTCAAACTCTTTTTCTTTCGCATCCACACAGGTGACGATTTTGATCCCGTTTTCTTCCCGTACCGACTGCACTTTCGCTTTTGTTTGAATCGCGACGCCTTTTTTCTTCAGCGCTTTTGCTAACAGCTTGGCAGCTTCCATGTCTTCTGTCGGTACAATTCGATCCGCTGCTTCAACGACCGTGACTTTTGACTTGAGAGAAGCGAAGATGCAGGCAAACTCTACACCGATCACCCCTCCGCCGATAATGACGACGGACTTTGGAATCTCTGGAATATCAAAAATCGTGTCACTCGTATCAAAGCGAACTGAGTCAAGGCCAGGAATCGGCGGTACAGCCGGTGTTGAACCGGTAGCGACGATCACTTTCGCCGCCTGAATCGTTTCTTCATCAGATTCCGTTTTGACCGCTACACGCCCGCCTTCTTTAACAGAGCCGAAGCCGTTATAGACATCGATTTTGCCCTGTTTCAGCAAAAACGCAATGCCGCCGCGCAGCCGTTCAATCACGTCATTTTTCCGCTTTTTCATTTTATCGAACGAAAGCGTCATTTCCCCGGTTTCAATGCCCCAGCTCTTCGCTTTTTCGATGGATTCTATGATTTCTGCATGCTTGAGCAGTGTTTTAGACGGAATGCAGCCGCGGTTTAAACACGTGCCGCCTAAAAAATCTGGTTCTACTAATGCTGTCCTTTTGCCAAGCTCTGCCGCGTGAAGCGCGGCGACATAGCCGCCTGGCCCGCCTCCTACAACGACGATATCGTATGATGTCATAAGTTACACTCCTTATACAAGCAGCTCATATGGATTTTCTAAAATGTCTTTAAGCTCCGTTAAAAAGGCGGCTGCCGGTGCCCCGTCAATCACACGGTGGTCAAATGACAAGCTGAGTGTCAGCATTGGCCGGATTTCAAGCGCTCCGTTTACCGCGACTGGCTTGTCCTGCATCCGTCCTACGCCCAAGATCGCGCTTTCTGGCTGATTAATGACCGGCGTAAACATATCAACGGCATACATCCCAACATTGCTGATCGTAAACGTAGACCCTTTCATTTGATCAGGGAGCAGCTTGTTTTCACGCGCCCGCTGGCTGATTTCTTTCGCATCCTGTGTCAGCTCCGCCAGCCCCTTAGCGAGCACATCTTTAATGACCGGCACCATTAAACCGTCCGCCACCGCTACGGCAAGGCCGAGGTGAACGTGGCCGTGCTGGACGATTTCATCGCCTTCAAGCGATACGTTGATTTCCGGATGCCTTGCCAGAGCAGCGGCTGTTGCTTTTATTAGAATTTCCGTGTATGACAAGCGGAAGCCCGTCTGCTTTTCCACAACTGGCAGAAGCGATGCACGCAGTTCTTTTACTTTTGTCATATCAATCTCGCTCGTCATCGTGACGTGAGGTGCTGTCTGCTTGCTTTGTACCATACGTTCAGCGATCACTTTGCGCATACCCGACATTTTTTTGCGCGTCGATGTATCCGCAGCAGGCGCTGTTGTGCGCTTGGCGGAAATCACATCTTGTTTCACGACTTTGCCATTGGCGCCGCTTCCCTGTACAGTGGACAAATCGACACCTTCTCCTGCTGCAACCTTGCGGGCAAGCGGTGTTGCTTTCGCCTCGACCGGACTGCCCTCTGCGTGAGCCGTTACATCTTTTTTATGCACGCGTCCATTTGGGCCGCTGCCCTGTACGTCACGAAGCTCGATTCCTTCTGTCCGGGCAAGATGCCGGGCGGCCGGTGTAGCCCGCGGCTTTTCGTCTGTGATCACTGCTTCTGCACTTCCCGCTGCAACAAGCTGCGGCTCTGGGTTTTCCGTTGGAGCGGCTTTTTCTGCTTCAGCACCCGATACACCTGGCGCTTCCTGTGGTACGTCTTCCCCTTCGGTTCCAATGTAGCCGATTACATGATTCACCGGCACCTGGTCGTCTTCTCCAAAGTATTTCTTTAATAAAACGCCTTCATCATATGACTCTACTTCAATATTGATTTTGTCGGTCATAATTTCAAAAAGCGGCTCGCCAATCTCGACGCTGTCTCCCTCTTCCTTAAACCATTGAAGGAGGGTTCCTGTTTCCATCGTGCTGCTCAGCTTTGGCATAAAGATTTCTTTCGCCATCGTTCTCCCTCCTTCTTACTTGTTTTTCACCGTTTCTTTTACTGCTGCCATAATATCCGGTACCTGAGGAATCGCTGCTTTTTCAAGTGTCGGATTGTACGGAATCGGCACTGCCAGTCCGCCCAGGCGCTTGATCGGCGCGTCTAAGTAGTCAAATGCTTCACTTTCCGCAATCATGCTGGCGATTTCTCCGCCGATGCCGCCGCGCTTCACCGCTTCATGTACCACAATGAGACGTCCCGTTTTCTTAACAGACTTAATAATGGTTTCTTCATCGAGCGGCACGATCGTACGCGGATCCACTACTTCTACACTAATGCCTTCTTTTTCGAGCTCCGCTGCTGCTTCAAGCGCTTTATGAACCATAATGGCTGTTGCGACAATCGTTACGTCTGTTCCTTCCCGCTTTACATCAGCTTTTCCGAGCGGAATAGAGTATTGTTCTTCTGGCACATGACCAGATGTTCTATATAGTAACTTATGTTCATAGAAAACAACCGGGTTGTCATCATCCATCGCTGCCTTTAAAAGTCCTTTTGCGTCGTAAGCCGTAGAAGGCTGAACCACTTTCAATCCTGGAATATGGGCCATCCACGCTTCTAAGCTTTGTGAATGCTGGGCAGCCGCGCCTGTTCCAGATCCGGCCGGTGTGCGAAGCACCATTGGCACTTTTCCTTTACCACCAAACATATAACGTGTTTTGGCGGCCTGGTTGACCATCTGATCCATGGCAATTGTAATAAAGTCCGAGAATTGCAGTTCTAAAATCGGGCGCATCCCTGTCAAAGCCGCCCCGACCGCTGCTCCAGAAATCGCTGCTTCTGAAATCGGTGTATTGCGCACACGCTCCGGACCGAACTCTTCAATCATGCCGCGCGTTACACCGAACGCACCTCCGTATACTCCTATGTCTTCCCCAAGAATAAATACATCGCTGTTTTGGCGCATTTCCTGGCTCATGGCTTCCCGAACGGCTTCTAGATACGTAATTTCTCTTCCTGTTGCTGGCGTGGCTGTTGTCATGGTCTCCATCCCTCCTGTTTTTACGCGTATACGTCTTCTTCTAAAGTATCAATAGACGGTTCTGGACTCGCTTCCGCAAATCGCACCGCTTCTTCAATTTCCTGATTGGCTTCTTCCTGCAAGGCTTTCGCTTCTTCTTCTGTTAAAACACCTGAGGCAATCAGTGCTTCCTTAAACCGCTTAATGCCGTCTTTCGCTCTCCACTCGTTTTCCTCCTCACGCGTACGGTATTTTTTCGCATCGCTTTTTGAGTGGCCTTTCCAGCGGTATGTTTTCATTTCAATTAACGTCGGCCCGCCGCCTTCACGCGCCCGGTGCACAGCGTTGTCTACGCTGTTCATAATGTCGATCATGTCACAGCCGTCTACAATCTCTCCCGGAATTCCATATGCTTTCGCGCGGTCTGCAATATGTTCAACGCGGGTCATGTCTTTGACCGGGCCTGACATGCCGTACTGGTTATTTTCGCAAATAAACACAACCGGCAAATCCCAAATAGCCGCAAGGTTGACCGATTCATGGAAACTTCCTTCATTGGACGCCCCGTCTCCAAAGAAGCAAAGCACTACATAGTCTTCATTTTTCATTTTGGAGGTCAGAGCTGCTCCAACTGCAAGCGGAATGCCGCCGCCTACGATCCCGTTTGCACCCAAGTTGCCTTTTTCTACGTCTGCAATGTGCATCGAGCCGCCTTTTCCTTTACAGTAACCGGTTTCACGACCGAACAGCTCAGCCATCATTTTATTAACATCGCCTTCTTTGGAAATACAGTGTCCGTGACCCCGGTGTGTAGAGACAATTTTGTCCCGAGGCTCGAGTACAGCGATCGAGCCGGCTGCTGATGCTTCCTGTCCGACACAAAGGTGCGTCGTTCCATGAATAAGCCCCTTCGCAAAAAACTGGTCTACTTTCTCGTCAAAATAACGGATCAGCCACATTTCTTTGTATAAGTCTCTTAGTTTTTCATCCGTGATTGAAGTGGGCAGGTTTAATTTAGTTACCATGATTGTTCCTCCCTTTACTTTTGTTCTCATGTGTTACATTTGTAAATAGCATATAACCTTCTCTTCTTTTCGTCAAGAGTTTAAGCAAAAATAAAGCGATTACTTTTCTGAAAATTAAAAGCGGTTACATAACGTTTCAATTGTTCGATTGACTTTCGTTTGCTAGTATATAAAGGGAAAATAAAACGCGAAGGGGATTTTTATGAGCCAAAAAATTATTTTTTTTGATATAGACGGCACATTATACGATCATGACAAAAAGCTGCCGGCTTCTACCCGGCAGGCTATCCGCGAGCTTCAAGAGCGCGGCCATGAAGTAGCGATTGCCACAGGGCGTGCGCCATTCATGTTCGAAGGTCTGCGCAAGGAGCTGGGTATTGAAACATTCGTCAGCTACAACGGTCAGTATGTTGTTTTCAAAGGAGAACCGCTCTATAAAAATCCGCTAAATAAAGAAGCTTTGCTCCGCTTAACAGATGTAGCCGTTGAACGAAAGCATCCTGTTGTGTTTATGGATCATGAAGATATGAAAGCCAACACTCCTGAACACGAGCATGTTACAACGGGTATTAACTCACTGAAAATCAATTACTTCCCTGAGCATGACCCGACCTACCATGAAGGGCGCGACCTGTATCAGTCTCTGTTGTTCTGCCAGGACCCGGAAGACAAAGAATATGAAAAAGCGTTTCCTGAGTTTGATTTTGTCCGCTGGCATCCTGTCTCTGTTGATATCGTGCCGGCTGGCGGATCAAAAGCAAAAGGAATTCAAAAAGTCATTGATAAACTTGGCATCTTACCAGAAGATATTTATGCATTTGGGGACGGCTTAAATGACGTAGAAATGCTGAAGATGGTGGTAAACAGTGTAGCGATGGGCGATGGACACGAAGAAGCGATCAATGCCGCCAAGCATGTGACGACCAATGTTGATGCAGACGGGATTTTAAACGGTTTAAAAATGGTTGGACTGCTTGATTAACATAAAAAACCACTCTCTTCATGAAGAGAGTGGTTTTTTATGTTATTTATCGGCCGGCACGGAGCTTCTCGACACATAAGCAATCCAATACACCATGGCAACAAAAACGAAACCGCCGACGGCATTTCCCAAGTATACCGGTACAAAGTTTCGCAGAAAGTCCATCCAGGTTAACTCTCCGGCAAAAATTGCTGCCGGAATCACAAACATGTTGGCGACAATATGCTGGAATCCGATCGCGACAAAGCCCATAATCGGAAACCAGATGGCCAGAATTTTCCCGCCAATATCGTCTGCGCCGTACGCGAGCCAGACAGCCAGCCCTACAAGCCAGTTGCAGCCGATGCCGGAAATGAAAGCCGGCCAAAAAGCTGTATCTACTTTTGCGTGGGCGGTTAAAACGGTTTTCTCCAAGTATGGACCGGTTTCTGTCAGTCCAACTACGTGGCCAAAAAAATATGCGACAAACAGGGCACCGATAAAGTTGCTGATCGTAATCCAAAACCAATTATGCAGCAATCTTGAAAGGGTCACTCTTTTAGCCAGAAATGCCATTGGAACGGCCATCATATTGCCGGTCAGCAGTTCTCCTCCGCCAATGATAATTAAAATAAGGCCAAGCGGAAAAACGGCTGCGCCTAAAAAAGAAGCAAACGATCCCCATTCATGCGGAACATCAGCTGATACCCGGATCGCTAACAAGTATCCAATTGAAATAAAAGCGCCTCCTAAAAATCCTAATACAAGCATTTGAGGAAGCGGGAGCTCTGTTTTTGTTTTACCTGCTTCTATGGCCACCTGGGCAATTTTCTTAGGGGGATAATAAGCCATCTGAAGCCCTCCTGGTCTGTAATAGAAAAGCAGTGCGTGCAACCCGTATTTTTAAACGCACTGCTTTTTCTTTTTACTGATGATGAACGACGTCGTACTCGGGAGATTCCGAATCTGTTTTATCCGACTGCTTTGATAAAAGAACGACGCTGGCAAGTGACAGGCCTGCGGCTAAAAGCCAGCTCTTTTTCCCTTTTTTCTTCTTTGGCACAGGCTGCGGCTTTGGCGCGCCTGCTCCCATTCCTTTAAGGAACGAAAGAAGAAATACGAGCGCTTCTTTTGTTTCCGGAGCGGCTAAGGTCCGGAGCATGGAACCGTAGCCGGCTTCTTTATTCTCTGAGCGGACAGCGTGATGTAAGCCGCCGTTGATTTTATCAATAAATGGATTCATGTCTTCAATGTTGATTTTTCCAAGCGAGCCAAGCAGAAGCAGGCTGTTTTTAATGATTTTCGCGACTTCAGGCTTGTCCGTTGCTTTAACCAGCACATCCAGTACCTCATCGCCTCTATCAAACAAGCCGGTCACCACATCCAGGCCGCTGCGGTCTTGAATTTTATTCAGCATATGCAGAAAATCTTTAATGACTTCTTTGTGTTCGATGAGCAATGTTCCCAATTCTTCAAGGTCTCGGCGGCGCTGTTCTTCTTCACTGATTTCTAAGCGGCGTATCGCCGTGATTGCTCTAGCCACGCTTCGACACTCCTTTCGTTACCAAGTCACCAGGGAACACATAATCCGGCCGCGCCCATTTTTTCTCGACTTGTACACCGATTTGCGGCTGCGGATTGCCGTTGCGGTGATTGATGCTTGGCAATGGGTTGTCTCCCTTGGCTGATAAGATTTCCATTTTCGCACTGATTTCTTTGTAAGCCGGCGTATCCGTATCTTTGTCAGCATAACTGCTCGTCAAATAGTTGATCGCGCCTTCTCCCTGGCTGTTCATCGGCAGGTACACTTCTTTGCCTTTCACTCGGTCTGTAACAAGACATGGAACTTTTACGCTTCCATACGGTGATGTCAGCCGGACAACGGTTCCGTCTTCAAGCCCCCGCTCGGCCGCAAGCTCCGGCGATACCTCCAGGAAGACGCTCGGTGTTTTCGAAGAAATACCAGCAGATTTATACGTCATGTTCCCTTCATGGAAGTGCTCCAGAAGCCGGCCATTGTTGACATGAAGATCATATTCTTCCTCGTATTGGAGCGGCTCGGTCCACTCGACCGGATAAAGCCGTGCTTTACCGTCCGGGAACGGGAACAGCGTTTTAAAGAGCAGCGGTGAATCGGTTCCGTCTTCCGCTACCGGCCATTGCAGACTGTTAAAGCCTTCAAGGCGGTCATATGTGACACCTGAATAAATCGGCATCAGGCTTGCTGCCTCAGCCATAATGTCGCCTGGGTGTGTGTATTCCCAGCCGGCGCCAAGACGGTTCGCTATTTCCATGATGATCTGCCAGTCTGGTTTTGAATCACCCATCGGCTCGAATACTTGATACAAGCGCTGAATACGGCGTTCCGTATTTGTAAATGTGCCCTCTTTTTCAAACGATGGGGAAGCTGGCAGAACGACGTCTGCAAACTGAGCGGTTTTAGATAAGAAAATATCCTGTACCACGAAGAAATCCAGTTTCTCAAAAGCAGAATGAACGTAGTTTAAATTTGAATCTACTAAGCCCATGTCTTCGCCTTTTAAGTACATAAGTTTCACGTTGCCTGCATGGATGCCGGACACCATTTCATGGTTGTTTAAGCCTGGCTCTGCCGGGATTTTTGTACCCCAGCTTTTTTCATATTTAGCGCGGACAGCGTCATCCTTCACGCTTTGGTAGCCCGGGAATCGGTCCGGCATACTTCCGAAATCACTTGCACCCTGCACGTTATTATGGCCGCGCAGCGGATAACTTCCGGCACCTGGTTTTCCGTAGTTGCCGGTAATGAGCAGCAGGTTCGAAATGGCTGTACTTGTGTCACTTCCGCCCACGTGCTGTGTAACACCCATTGCCCAAAGAATGCACGTTGATTTTGTGTTGTGAATCGTTTCGGCAATCGTAATCAGTTCCTGCTGTGAAATACCGGTTACTTGCTCGGCGTACTCGAGTGTATATGGCTGAATGCTGGCAATATATTCTTCAATGCCGTTGACCCGCTTTTGCAGGAATTCTTCATCAGCCCAGCCCTGGTCCACAATATATTTTGTGACTGCTGAGAGCCAGACAAGATCTGTACCGGCTTTTGGCTGAATAAACAAGTCAGCCCGGTCTGCCATTTCGTTTTTCCGAAGGTCTGCAACAATCAGCTTTTGGCCAAACAATTTATGGGACCGTTTAACCCGTGTAGCGAGTACAGGGTGAGACTCAGCACTGTTCGCACCGACAATCATCACAAGGCCGGCCTGTTCAATATCCGTGATAGAACCAGAGTCACCACCGTAGCCGACTGTCCGGAACAGCCCGACTGTTGCTGGTGTCTGGCAGTAGCGTGAGCAGTTATCGACGTTGTTTGTACCGATGACGCCGCGGGCAAGTTTTTGCATTAAGTATGATTCTTCATTTGTACATTTTGAAGAAGAAATGAAGGCCATTGATTCAGGGCCATATGTTTCTTTTATGTTTTTAAATTTCGATTCGATCAATGAAAGAGCTTCTTCCCATTCCGCTTCGCGGAATGTTTCGCCGTCTCGAATCAACGGTTTTGTCAGACGATCCTCGCTGTTGACAAAATCCCAGCCGAACTTTCCTTTTACACAGGTAGATACACCATTTGCCGGTGCTTCTACTGTCGGCTCCACTTTTAAAATATGCCGGTCTTTCGTCCATACTTCAAAGCTGCAGCCAACACCGCAATATGTGCAGACCGTTTTTGTTTTCTTAATGCGCGTCTGGCGCATCGCTGCTTCCACATCAGAAATTGGCATAATGGAACTAAAGCCCGTTTCTGCGTTTTTCGTCAGTTCAATCATGGATTTGAGCGTATCTTGTTTAATGCCTGTCAAAAAGCCGGCTTCCCCGACCATTCCTTTTTCCATCATGGCGTTACATGGGCAGACAGTAGAACAGTGTCCGCACGATACGCATGAAGATTCGTTAATCGGACGCCCATCATCCCACACAACACGCGGCCGTTCCAGGCTCCAGTCAATGGACAGCGTTTCAGTTACCTGCAAATCCTGACACGCTTCTACACAGCGGCCGCACAGGATGCACTGATCCGGATCATAACGGTAAAAAGGGTTTGTATTGTCAACTGCGTATGGCTTTTCTTCATAAGGTTCATTTTGATGCTCAATTTTCATTTGTTTAACGGTATTGTGCACTTCACAGCGTCCATTATTGTAATCACAGACCGTGCAATACAAGTCATGATTATGCAAAATCCGGTCCATCGCGATATTCTGAACCCGCTTTACTTCACCTGAAGCGGTGTCAATGACATCCCCATCTTCAATAGGAGTAGAACAAGAGCGGACAAATTCCCCATTCACTTCAATCAAACACGTGTCACACGTTTCGATGGCACCCAGCTGCGGATGATAACAAACATGCGGTACCTCTACCGCCTGCTCTTGAAGTGCCTGCAAAATAGATACGTCTCCTGGAATACTCATTTTCTGCCCATTAATCGTCACTTTCACGTAATCGGTCACAGCAAGAACTCCCCTCTTTTTCATGATCATTGTGCCTGCCCATTTTTAACGTTTTCTATCATTTCAAAAGACTTTGTAAAAATACCCTTTCGGGAATAGAAATAAACAAAAAAAGACAGCATGCTCCTGCGAGCATGCTGTCTGCTTCTTTCGTTTCCCGTCGAAAGAAATGCCATTACTATCATGATAAAAAAAACGAGGTGGCTCGTTTTCTATTTCCTTCATCACCGAAGGAAGCCTTTTCATGTAAGCGTTATCTATTATAGCAAAGGGCCCTTTTTAACGCAAGATGATTCGTTCAGGACCGGTATACACGTTCATAGAGCCGCCCCGGATAAAACCAACCGTAGTAATGCCTAGTTCTTCGGCTGCCTGCAGGGCCAATTCTGTTGGCGCTGATTTTGACAAAACCATTTCACAGCCGATCTTGGCTGCTTTAAGTAAGATCTCCGAGGAAATCCGGCCGCTGAACACAAGGATTTTCCCCCTCGTCGATACGCCATTACGCAGGCAATATCCATATAATTTATCGAGAGCGTTATGCCGGCCAATATCCATTCGATGCAGCAAAATACCCGATTCATCACAAAGCGCTGCGTTGTGAACACCGCCTGTTTCTTTAAACACATCCGCATTTTCCTGCATCTGCTTCATCAATGAAAAACAAAGATCCGGTGTTGCTTTCACATGAATATCATGCATTTTTTTCGCGGTAAGCGCGTCGTTGGCAAACACGAACCCCTGCCGGCTCATGCCGCAGCATGATGTGACATACCGCTTGTTTTGGAGCTGTTCAAAAAATGGATTGACACGCGCCAGCTCTATATGAACAAAGCCCGAATCGTCTATTCGCATTTGCTTCATATCCTCATAACGGCGAATAACGCCTTCTGACGCTAAATAACCAATAACCATATCTTCTATGTAAGACGGTGTACACACCATGGTAACAAACTCGTTCCCATTGATTTTGACCGTTACCGGCTGCTCGGTCACAATGCGGTCTTCCGTCTGCTCTGCCGTTCCTTTATGAAAACGGAGCACTACCCGTTTCGTTTGGACATCTTTCATTTTGTGCTCCTCCTTTTCTTATCTTTAGCATTTTACCACCTACAGTAAAATCTAAAACAACCGCCCGGTTTTTTTGATACAATAAAGAAGGAAGCAATTTTTGGAAGGAGTCGATTACATATGAGCAAAACGGTTGGATTTATCGGAACAGGTGTAATGGGAAAAAGCATGGCCGGACATTTAATGAAGGCAGGCTACCCGGTTGTCGTTTATAACCGGACAAAAGCACGGGCGCAGGAACTGCTCGACGCAGGCGCTGTCTGGAAAGATACACCGGCAGAAGTGGCGCAGACAGCGAATGTAATCATTACGATTGTCGGCTATCCGAGTGATGTAGAAGCCGTTTATCTTGGAGAGGATGGCATTTTATCAAACGCTAAACCAGGATCGTATGCCATTGATATGACGACTTCAAGCCCCCTTTTAGCTGAGAAACTGTATGAAGAAGGCAAAAAGAAAGACATTCACGTCTTGGATGCACCGGTATCGGGCGGGGATGTGGGCGCCAAAAACGGTACATTAACGATTATGGCCGGCGGGGATCAAGCTGATTTTGACGCAGTAAAACCCGTCCTCGAAGCAATGGGGCAAAATATTATTCTTCAAGGACCGGCCGGTGCAGGCCAGCATACGAAAATGTGCAACCAAATCGCCATTGCGTCGAATATGATGGGTGTCGCGGAAGCGATTGTGTATGCGGAAAAAGCAGGACTCGATCCAGAGCAGGTGCTTGGCAGCATCGGAAGCGGAGCCGCTGGCAGCTGGTCACTGGCAAATCTTGCACCGCGCATGATCAAAGGTGATTTTGAACCTGGCTTTTACATTAAGCACTTTATTAAAGATATGAACATTGCGATCGAATCAGCTGAGGCCATGGGCATGAATACACCAGGCCTTACACTCGCTAAATCGCTGTACGACAAACTGTCAGAGCAGGGCCATGACGATAAAGGGACGCAGGCTATTTATTTACTGCTGGCGGGCGAGCGAAAAACCCTGGTTTAAGCCGGAAACATAACAAATAGGCCGGATTTTAGCCGCTGATGGCCGGAAACTTCTTTTTCCGGCCATCGCAGATAGAAATCCGGCCTAAATTCTTTTTATCCGGCCTTACACAAGCACCAATTCACGAATTGCATGGGCCACGCCATGCTCGTTGTTGGATTTTGTTTGAAAATCAGCCGCTTCTTTTACCATCGGAATCGCATTTTCCATCGCTACGCCGCAGCCTGCAAACTGAATCATTGACAGGTCGTTTCCGTTGTCACCGATTGTCATGACTTCTTCCTGTTTAATGCCCAGCTTCTCAGACAAGCGTTTCACCGCATTTCCTTTGCTGACTTCGCGATGTAAAATCTCCAAATAAAACGGTGCACTTTTCACCATCATGTATTTATCATTGATTTCAGCAGGAATCGCCGCAATGGTCCGGTCTAGACGTTCCGGCTCATCAATATACATGACCTTTGGCATGGCAATGTCAGTCGGCACTTCTTCTACCGTTGTATGAAGAAATGGAATTTTCGTAATAAACGCTTCATGTACAGTATACGGGCTGATCAGTTTGTTCGTCGTGTATAAATACTCTGCATCAAAAAAGTGCATCGGCGTATCAAGCGTCAGGCTCAGATCATGCAGTGCGCGGAAATCTTCATAGCCAAGCGACTGCTTAAACACTACTTCATTTGTATGTGTGTTTTGCACGATAGCACCATTATAGGCAATCACATAATCCTCTTCATCCTCAAGACGAAGGTCCTTTAAGTAGCGGCGCACGCCGGCAAGCGGACGGCCTGTGCAAAGAACCACCTTCACACCGCGTTCCCGAGCTTCATCAAGGGCGCTGCGCACTTCATCGGTTACTTCATGGTGATCGTTTAAAAGCGTGCCATCCATATCAATCGCAATTAATTTGTACATTTCCCATACTCTCCTGTCTATGCAATCTACTTTTTATGATAAACGAGCGGCGGAACGGCGGCAAATCCATTTCTTTCTTTTTGGAAAAGATCGATCTCTCTTGAGAAAAGCCTACGCTCTTGGCCCAGGTTTTCTTTATGGCAAATTCACGCCGCGTGATGCGACATAAAGGGTATACCATTCATCCCGGCTCATTTCTACATCGACTGCTTTTGCCGAAGCCTGAATTCGTTTCGGGCTCGTTGTGCCGATCACCGGCTGAATCATGGCCGGATGCTTCATCAGCCAGGCAAGTACGATCGCTTCTGTAGTCGTGTTTTTTTCCTCCGCCATTCTCTTTACAAGTGCGGCTGTTTCCTGCACCGTCTCCGGTTTGTCTTCAAGTGGCGCCCCCGAGTACATTCCCTGTGCCAGCGGACCCCAGGCCTGGATTTGGATGTTTTCCATCCGGCAGTATTCAAGTGTGCCTTCTGGAAAAATTGTTTCACAAAATGCCGGCTGATTTACATGCACGCCGGATTCGAGCCAGCCGATTTTATGCAGACTCATTTCCAGCTGGTTCACAACAAGGCGGTCACTGATCGCACTTTGCAGCAGCTTAATTTGCCCGGCACTCATATTTGATACGCCAAAATAACGCACTTTTCCGGACGATTTCAGCTGATGAAACGCTTCTGCTACCTCTTCCGGCTCCATTAGCGCATCCGGCCGGTGCAGAAGCAGTGTGTCCAAGTACGTCGTATCCAGCCGCGAAAGGATACCATCGACACTGTTTAAAATGTATTCTTTTGAAAAGTTGTAGCGTGTCGGCAGCCCAGCTTCTTTATCCGGAAACGTAATTCCTGTTTTAGACTGAATTAAAATATCATCGCGCAGTGATGGACGCTCCTTTAAGACACGGCCAAATACTTCCTCCGCTTTTCCATATGCATAGATATCTGCATGGTCGAAGAAGTTAATACCGGACTCAAGTGCCGCATCCACTGCTTCATGTGCCTGCTTGACCTGCTCCTCAGTAATGGCATCACGGCTCCAGCCTCCGCCGAATCCCATACAGCCAAGTACAAGCCGGCTTGCGTTTACTCCGTGCTTTTGAATCGGTAACGTTTTCAAAAAACCATCTCCCTTATTCAGTATGTACACTCTCTTTCATTGAATCATAAAACTGCCCGGAATGCGATCCAGACCGTTTTTTTGGAAATACTATGTTCAAGCCGTGCATACGTTGTTTGAGTAAAGCATGAAAAGGTGATATAGAATGAGTAGAAGGCAAAACTTTGAAAAACGGGATGTGTTTGGAGAATGAACCAGGAAACAGAACAGCTGAAAGAACAGCAGCGTGTAAACGAAGTGATTGATCTGATCGACCGAAAGGAAGAAGACATCAAAGAAAAAACAGGCTCTTTGAAAGAAGGTATTATCGGTCTTCGCAAAAACTTTTGGGAAGATGTAACTGTCAATATGGACGAGCCAGATGATGTCATTGAAACACAAGCCGGCATTAAGCAGCAGGCCGAATTGCTTCAGGAAAGAGAAAGAAGCCACAGGCAGCTGTTTAACGAGCTGAAAAAGCTGGACCGGCTGCGTCGTTCCCCTTATTTTGGCCGCATTGATTTCCAGGAATCCGGCGAACCGAAGCCGGAACCTATTTACATTGGCATCGCTTCCTTAATGGATGAAGCACAGGAGAATTTTTTAATTTATGACTGGCGGGCCCCTATTTCAAGCATGTACTACGATTACACAACAGGGCCCGCTGCTTACGATACGATGGAAGGCCGGATTGAAGGAGAGATCTCTTTAAAACGGCAGTTTATCATTCAGCAGGGGGAGATTACCGGCCAATTCGATACAAGCTTAACGATCGGCGATCATATTTTGCAGGCGGTTTTGGGCGGAAAATCAAGCGCGCAAATGAAAAATATTGTGGCCACCATTCAAAGGGAGCAAAATCAAATTATCCGCAATCAAAAAAGCC
Organism: Domibacillus sp. DTU_2020_1001157_1_SI_ALB_TIR_016; assembly: GCF_032341995.1. NCBI lineage: Bacteria > Bacillati > Bacillota > Bacilli > Caryophanales > Bacillaceae > Domibacillus > Domibacillus sp. DTU_2020_1001157_1_SI_ALB_TIR_016. The sequence goes on along the minus strand of NZ_CP135439.1, from coordinate 268,429 downwards.
AGACGCTGATCGTGCAGGGAGCAGCCGGCAGTGGAAAAACATCGGCCGCGCTGCAGCGCATTGCTTTTTTGCTGTACGCCAACCGCCGGACATTGCGGGCAGAAAATATGCTTTTATTTTCGCCCAACCCCCTTTTCAATAGCTATGTGTCTACGGTACTGCCTGAGCTCGGAGAGGAAAATATTCTCCAGACAACCTATAAAGAATATGTAGAGGACCGGATTGGTAATGCCTTCACCGTTCAAAGCCCGTTTGAACAGCTGGAACAGTTTTTGCTGGAGGGAACAGAGCAGGAGAATCCTGCTGAAGCAGCATCTGTTCAATTTAAAGCGAGTCTCGATTTTAAAAAGATTATTGATGATTATCTCACTTCTCTGTCGCAGAAAGGCCTCCTTTTTCACGACATTGTCTTTCGAGATAAAGTTCTCATTTCTTCGGAAGAAATAAGAGAGCACTTTTATACATTAGCCACTTCCATTTTGCTGCCGAACCGGTTAGAGCTTGTATCGGAATGGCTGCTGAAAAAGCTTCAAAAACTGGAGCGCCTTGAACAAAACGAAGAATGGGTGCGGGACGAAGTAGAGCTTTTAGATAAAGAAGATTTTTTAAACGCGTACCGCGCGCGCCAGAAAAAACAATCGAAGGAAGAAGATACCTTTAACGATGTAGACATGGAGTGGCGTATTTTAAGCAAAAGCGTCGTGCGCAAACAATTCCAGCCTTTAAGAAACAAGATAAAGCGGCTTGGCTTTGTGGATGAAAGAGCCAATTTCCGGCAGCTGTTCGAGACACGTACGCAGACGGCCCCGCCTATTTGGGCTTCTGTTTGTGCCAAGACACTCGAGACACTGGACCAGCACACCCTTGACTGGGAAGACGCAACCGCTTATTTGTATTTTCAAGACCAATTAAAAGGGAAAAAGTCTTTTTCCCATATCCGCCACGTTTTTATTGATGAAGCACAGGATTATTCACCCTTTCAGCTTGCGTATTTAAAAACACTGTTTCCATACAGCAAAATGACACTGCTGGGAGATGTAAACCAGTCCATCTTTGTGCAGGCCTTGAATGAATCATCCGTTTTAACAGACACACCGGACAACAAGGAATCGTATGAAAAAATTACACTAACGCGCAGTTACCGATCCACCCGGCCGATCGTCGAATTTACACAACAATTGATCGAAGGCGGCGAACAAATTGAAGCATTTAACCGGGAAGGGACAAAACCGACTTTAACATATGCGAATCATGAAGAAGACCTTCAGCAAAAGCTGTTAACGCGTATTCGCTCAATGCTTGAAGGAGACCAGCATCAGACGATCGCTGTGATCTGTAAAACGATGCAGGAGAGCCAGCGTGTACACGCGTGGCTGTCGTCTCACATTCCCGCTCAACTGCTCGACCAGGAAACGTACACGTTTGAGCAGGGGCTGGTCGTCATTCCTACTTATTTAGCGAAAGGAATCGAGTTTGATGCGGTTCTGCTTTTTAACATATCTGAAGATGTATACGGACGGGAATGGGAGAGAAACTTGTTTTATACTGCCTGCACCCGCGCCATGCATGAGCTTCACCTGTTTTCGTCAGGAAAAGAAACGCCGCTTATGCAGGCCGTCGAGCCCCAAACGTATACCATTATCGAAAATTAAAAAACGTGCTTCGGCCATTTTGGGCCGGAGCACGTTTTTTCTTATTGTTCACTATAGCTGATCTGCCAGTCAATGCCGAACGGATCGCGGACCTGCCCATACAGCTTGCTCCAGAACGTTTCCTGCAGCGGCATGGTCACCGTTCCGCCTACGGACAGTCCTTCAAAGTAAGAGCGAAGCTTGTCCATATCCGAGCCAACGAGTGCCAGGCTGATCGCGCTGCCCGGTGCATATGGCGTGCCCGGAAACGTATCGGAAAACATAAGCGTTGTACCCTCTACTTCTAAATTTGCATGCATAATGCGGCTTTTTGCTTCTTCCGGCAGCGGGTGATCTGGATGTGGCGGCGCTTCACCGAATGTCATTCGCTTTGCTTCTGTGCCGAATACATTTTCATAAAAAGAAAGAACACCCTCGCAGTTTCCATCAAACACTAAATATGGCTGAACCGCCATTCCAATCACTCCTGTTTCTCATATTGATTCTTCCAGCAATCGGTGGAAGGTAATGCTTCTATACATCATTCTTTTTCCACACAGACGTTCGAAAGTCCTTTATTTACAAGCCGTAAATTTTTTAAACTTTATAAGAGCCGGGATGCAAGAGGAAGAAGAATATGAACCATTGTCCCTTTTCCTTCCTCACTTTCAACCCGCATCATTCCTTTGTGCTCTTCGATGATTTTGTAACTGACCATTAGCCCTAGGCCCGTTCCTTTTTCTTTAGTAGAGTAAAAAGGTTCAAACAGATGCTTGATTCTTTCTGGTGAAATTCCTTCTCCCTGGTCTTGAAATTGGATATGAAGATGGGAATTCGTTTTTTTGCAGGTAATAGTCAATGTTCCTTTAGAAGCAGTGGCCTCAATCGCATTTTTTATCACATTAATAAACACCTGCTTCAGCTGATGTTTATCAGATTGAAATAAAGGAAGACTCTCTTCTATCACCGTAACAATCTCCACGTTATGCATAATCGCCTGGGCATTCATTAAATGAATGGTTTGCATAAGGATAAGTCCTATATCATTTCTTTGAAAGTTCAGCGCCTGCGGTTTAGCGAGGGCCAAGAATTCACTAATAATGCCTTCAATCCGCTCAAATTCTGATCTTATAATCGAGAAATATTCCGGTTCACGCTTGTCCGTTTCTTCCAATAATCGAATAAACCCTTGAATGCTCGTGAGTGGATTTCGAATTTCATGAGCCACTCCCGCTGCCAGTTGTCCGGCCATTTCTAATTTGGCTGATTTCAGCAAATATTCTTCTGCCATTTTCTTCTCTGAAATATCTCTAAAAGCAACAACGACTCCCCGAATTTCCCCGTTTTCCAAGATAGGGGAAGCGATATAGTCGACAGGGAAGCTGGTACCGTCTTTTCTAAAAAAGAGCTCATCTGTTACATGGCGATTCTTCCCATCAAGGAGTGTTTGATAGGACATACAACATTCAAGATCATATAGATGCTTGAATGTATCTTTTGGTGTTTTGCCTAACAGTTCCTGTATGTCATAACCAAGCATTTTTGCGCCCGCCGGGTTGATTAAAGTGATTTCCCAGTTTTCATTCATTGCGTAAATGCCGTCACCAATTGAATCCAATACCAGCTCCATTTGTTGTTTTAACGAAAGAATTTCCTGCTGCGCTTTCTTTTGTTCCGTTATGTCCTTTGCAATCCCGTAAACACCGACAATCTGACCGTCTACCATAATCGGCATATTCGTTGTATGAACCATTACTTCCTCGCCGTTTTGATGAACACCGACTGCCTCATAGCTTTGCGGCATTCCTTGTAATGCCCCCTCAAAATATTGCTTCGTTTCGTTGAGAGACTGTCCTCCTACAAACCGCTCCCAGCTCTTCCCTTTCACTTGCCCAGGCGTGTAGCCTAATGCTTGATGAAACGAAAGGTTTGTATTGAGCAGCGCACCATTCACATCCATACTGTAGACAAGATCTGGATTGTAGTAGAAGAGAGACTGGTAACGCTGCTTGTTTTCCTCCAGCTCTCGTTCTGTCCTTTTCTGCTCGCTAATGTCCCGGATGATGGCGGATGCCCCGGTTACCGTCCCATTTTTATCTTTAAGCGGAGATTGTGTTACACTGACCGGAATAACTCTTCCGTCTTTACTCAGCCGCTCCGTCTCAAACCGGCTTATCTTTTTTTCTAAAAAGGTAAGCTCGACAAGATGAGTGAATTCTTCCTTACAGTGGTCCGGCACATTCGAAATTTCTTTGCCCAGCAGCTCGTCTTCCCGCCAGCCAAACAAATCCACATATGCCTCATTCACATAGTTGATCTGGCCGTGATCGTTCACTGTCACGATTGCATCGGCTGTATTATTTACAAAAGACTCTAAAAGCTCCTTTGTCTCCCGCAGCTCTTCATGTGCTTTCTTCAGCTCGGTAATATCATTGCATGTAACAATGACTTCAACGACTTGTCCATCTTTAAAAACTGGATTCAACACCGCTCTATAGTGAATATCGTTGAACGCTACTTCATAGGCCGCTTTTTTTCCTTCCCAGCCCATTTGATAAAATGTCTCTTTTCGCGCGGCAAGCTCTGCCGGGAAAAAATCATACAGCGTTTTTCCAATTGCTTCTTCTATCTTTAAACCCATCCGCTTGAGCAGCTGCCCTTCCCCGAATGTATGGATAAACCGGTCATTTTCCCTTTTATATTTAAAAATAAGTCCAGAATGGTTTTTAAAAAGGTAGTCCATTTCTTGATGAGTTGTCATCAGTTCGTCTTCCAATTCCTTCTCGCGGGTAACATCACGGCCGATTCCGTATACACCTACAACCTCGCCATTCACCATAATCGGAACATTGGTCAAGCTTACAATTAACTGATTTCCTTTTCTATGTTCAACTCTACATTCATAATGCTGGACGATTCCTTTCTTTGCCTCATTAAAATGACCCCATACTCTTTCTCTATCTTGAGAGGCAATGAACGGAAGAAAGCTTTTCCCAAGCAGCTCCTCTTTTCTATAGCCGGATAGCGGCTCTGATTCTTGATTAAAATCTAGGAAATGACCTTCTAGTGAAAAAATATAAGCAGAGTCAGGATAGTAATCAAACAGCGATTTAAACCGCTGCTCACTTTCCTGCAGCTGCTTCTCCAGCTTGATCCGCCGGTCCCGCTCAATCGCAAGCCCTGCCAGGCTGGCACACGTTTCAAGCATTTCGATTTCATGCGCAGCAGGCGTGCAAACCTCTGAGTGGTAAACCGCAAATGTACCGACAACACGGTTTTCTACAAGAATCGGACTGGACCAGCAGGCTTTCAGTCCAAAACGGAGAGCATCCTCACAAAAATCTTCCCAAAGCGGATCATGCTCAATATCAGGAGAAATAACGGTTTCTTTCCGGCATACAGCAGCTCCACATGATCCGATTGTCGGACCTGCTTCAACAAGATGAATCGCCTGCTGATACTCCTCAGAGAGAGTTGGTGCATATTCAACAGTAAGTCTATTTTCTTCATTCACCATCAAAAGAGAACAGTGCGTTTTCCGTTGAAAATACTCCTCAAGCTTCGATGTCAGTGCTTGTATCGTTGTCTGCAGTGAATCGCCGCTGGCGAGTGTTTTAATCATCCATGTGTGTAAATTTATAATAGACGCCATTTCATCTGTCGAGACGTCGTTTGTACAACAGTTTTGATTAACAGGCTTCCCTTTGAATATCTCCATGATGCCCCTCCTGCTTCACATAATGGTCCTGTAAAGAAATGGATCCCTTATGTGCTTTTTTCTAAAAAAAAGATAACGCTTACACACTGATTTTTATGTTCCATATTAGGATGATTATAACATGATACAAGGCTGGAAATATGACTATTCAGACAGTTATTAAATGTAATAAATTAACATATACAATTATGAGAGAGACTTAGCTGTAGAAGGTGGAAATGGAAGAAAAACGGGGAAAGCTGTATAGGTAAACCAATTCAGCAACTTTTCTATTAAACTACCTTTTTTATCTTTTAATAAAGGCTACACAGACCTGGCCACAAATGTGGCATAGTCTGTGCTTTCTGTGTCGTACGGTTCCTTTATCTTATTCAACTTTATTTGCTCTTACCCTAACCGGTTCATTAGTTGAGTAATCGTAGGAATGTCGGCAGGGGCCCATTCTAAATCATTCAATCGATCACGTGAGACCCAGCGCAATTCCGCATGCTCCTCGGGAGTTGGAAGCCCGCTTAAAATACGAGAGCGATAGGTTAATAAATTCACGATCACTGCCTCATATTCATGCGTGACTTCTTCAATTTTCTCTCCCACTTCAATCTCGCAAGCTAACTCCTCTTGAATTTCACGCTTTAAGCTTTCTTCAGGTGTTTCGCCCGCTTCAATTTTCCCTCCCGGAAACTCCCATAAGTTTGGCAAGGCCATGTCTGGAGAACGTAATGCACATAAAATTTCACTTTTTTCATTTTCAATGACCGCTCCTACTACACGGACTGTTTTTTTCATTTTAACTAACTCCCTTACTATTAACATTTTCGGTTTATAAGGAAATATTACCCCTGAATAAGAATATACCTAAGCACTGTTAGGCCGGATTTTTTTATTTTGGGCCGGAATAGTGTTTGTTTAAGCCGGAAAAATCGTAATCCGGCCTTGAACAGGGATTTTCCGGCCCAAAAGTTGTTTTTCCGGCTCAGAGCAATCATTTTCCGGCCGAAAAATAAAAAAACAGCTCCCCGCCGCAGCAGGAAACTGGCTCTTTTGTTAAAGTCCATATTCTTTCATTTTGTTATAAAGCGTGCCTCTGGAAATACCGAGCAGGGTGGCGGCTGCGGACTTGTTGCCGTATGTTTTTTGCAGTGCCTGCTCGATGGCGGCCGCCTCATCTGTTTTAGCGGGGCGGGCCATATCCTCCGGCAGGTGCTTTTTGGTGAGTACCGGTCCGTCGCCAAGCAGGACGCAGCGCTCGATGACATTGCGGAGCTCGCGTACGTTGCCAGGCCAGTCATGCTCAGTGAACATAAGCGCCGCATCTGGACTGATCGTATCCATTGGTTTGTTGTATTTGGCGCTGAATTCTTTTAAGAAGGTTTCTACGAGCGGCAAAATATCTTCTTTCCGGTTTCGAAGCGGCGGAATGTCAATGGTGATCGCCATTGTTTGATCAAGTACAATGGGGCTGCTGGAGGCGGTAATGAGCCGGACGTGCTCTGTTGAAGCAAACAGCCGGTCCCGAAGCGGTGCTGGCAGCTTGTCGATGTCTCCAATGAACAATGTGCCGCCCCGCGCTTGATTCAGCTTACCCGTCTGGCTGTCGTTTCCGTAGCCGAACAGCTCCATTTCAAGCAATGATTCCGGCACCACACTGCAGTTCATCGCAACGAACGGCTCGGCCGCCTTGGAGCCGCTGAAATGAATCGCCTGAGCCATCATTTCTTTCCCGGAGCCTGGCTCGCCTGTTAAATGAACCGGCATGTTGGCGTGCGCTGCTTTTCGCGCAGCTTCCAAAGAAGCCGCAAGCTTTGGATCGCTGCCCGTAATAGAGGAAAAAGGATCTTTCGCCTGTATATGCATCGGCAGCGCTGAATCAAGCTCTTCATTCAGCTTCATCATATTGGTAATATCGTGCTCGGTCGAAATGCCGCCAGCTATATTCCCATCTACCACAACCGGAGAAGCGTTAATGAGCACGTGGTTGGTCTCATTCGGACGGTGGTATTCCCCGCGGACGATCTGGCCATGCTGCAGAACACTGTTAAGCACAAGCGACTCGGCCTGGAAATGGTCACCGATTTTTTGCCCGATAATTTTTTCCCGGGAAATGCCGAACGTTTCTTCAGCCGTTGTATTCCAGAAAAGAACGGTTCCTTCTCTGTCAACTGCCGTTACGGAATCATTAATGGTTTCCGCCAGTGTGTGAAAATAGCCCGTTAAAAGGCGGATCCGCATAGCCGGGGTGACAATCTGGTCAATGCCATTGTCCCGTACGTAAAGAACAGGCCGGCGCCAATCCCAATCGCCTTCTCCTTCGGCCTGAACCGCTGATGACGGAAGCCAGCCGCTTCTTTCCAGCCATTCACCAATAGTGCCCTCGCCTGAAAGCAGGCCCGCTTCGTGCTGTTCGATTGTATAATAATTCCCGCTTTTTTGAATGACGATACAATGGCAGTTTGCCAGCTGCTGCCCTGCATCGGCCGCTGCTGTGTCCGGATGAACCGTCTGAAAGGTGATGCGTTCCATAAAAAAACCCTTTCTTCCTTTTTATTTAACTTACCATAAAAGGAAGGGTCCTTTCTACCGGAGGTGCTGGCCCATAAACTGATTCATCTCCCAAATAGCAAGAAGAAGGCGGGCAGGCTGAGGGGGTTTCCCGTCTTTTATTTCGCTGCCATAGCTGAATGATTCGATCCAATCTGCCAGTTCTTCGTTCGATTCATGAAGCGGAACGACGTCTAGAAAGCGGCGCAGCGCAGCCAGCTTCTGCTCAGCCTGATCAAAATAAGCACAGAAGCTGTCATCCGAACGGCCAAAATGGTTTTCCTGCTCCCGAGCTGCCAATTTCTGCGCTTCTTTGATTAAATGGGCCGTATGGAAAAGATCCGCCTCTTTCCAGCAGGGGTTTCCGTCCCGCAGTGACAGAACAACGTCAATCAGCAGATGTTTAAAGCGTGCTTCAATTGTTTCTTTTTGAAGGGCGAGCTGGCGTTCAAGCCCCGGCATATACAAATTCACCAGAAGCGCCGCGCTAATACCAATCACCACGAGGCCGATTTCATTGAACACAACCGCTGCTGTCATATGGCCAAATGCGTAAATATGCAGAAGAATGACCGTACTCGTCACAATGCCTTCATTGATTTTCAGCATAACCGTCAATGGAATAAAAACCAGCAGCAGTGCGCCAATCACAGGCGGATGGTAGCCGAATCCTTCGAAAAAAACAAACGAAAACGGGATCGACAGCATGCAGGCAAAAAAGCGGTCACGGGCGCTTTGAAGCGACTTCTGACGTGAATGCTGCACACATAAGATCGTAATGATTGCGGACGACACATAAAACTCAAGCTGAAGAAATCCTGCGGCGGCAATCGCTGCCGACACAGCCACAGCTGTTTTCACCGTGCGAAAGCCTATTTTAAAAGACACCCCGTATCCCTTCCTTTCTCCTTTATCTATCTTTTTCAGTAGAAAAAAGGAGCACCCAAAGGGCGCTCCTTTATTAAACCCATCCACGGTACGTGCAAGCTTCAACCATTTTCTTCAGCCCCGCCATGTAAGCGGCAAGGCGCATATCTGTTTCGTGCTGCTGGGCTGTATTGTATACATTCGTAAAAGCAGCTGTTAAGATCGCTTCAAGCTTTTCATCTACTTCCTGTTCTGTCCAGTAGTAGCCTTGATTGTTCTGCACCCATTCAAAATAAGAGACGATCACGCCGCCGGCGCTTGCCAGTACATCCGGCACAAGAAGGATGCCTCGTTCGGTGAGGATTTTCGTTCCTTCCAGCGTCGTCGGACCATTGGCCGCCTCCACTACCACTTTTGCTTGAATGTGAGGCGCATTGGCTGCTGTCAGCTGATTTGAAATGGCTGCCGGCACAAGAATATCACATGGTTTTTGCAGCATCTCTTCATTTGTGATGCAGTTTTCTACTAAATTTGAAACCGTTCCAAACGAGTCGCGGCGGTCAAGCAAATACGGAATATCGAGTCCATCAGGGTCATAAAGAGCACCGTATGCATCGGATACACCGACGATAATCGCGCCTTCTTTATGAAGAAATTGAGCCAGATAACTGCCGGCATTTCCAAAGCCTTGAATGATCACCCGTGCTCCCTGCACAGAAAAACCAGCGAGACGAGCAGCTTCTTTCATTACGATGGTCACACCTTTAGCCGTTGAGGAATCCCGCCCAAGTGAACCGCCGAGCACAACCGGTTTACCGGTAATAAAGCCTGGTGAATCAAATTCGCGAATGTGGCTGTATTCATCCATCATCCAGGCCATAATTTGTGCATTGGTATACACATCTGGTGCCGGAATATCCTTTGTCGGCCCGACAATTTGGCTGATCGCCCGGACATATCCCCGGCTGAGGCGCTCGAGTTCACCCATCGACATGGCCCGCGGATCACATTGAATGCCGCCTTTTCCGCCTCCATATGGCAGGTTGGCCAAGCCGCATTTCATACTCATCCAGATCGACAACGCCTTCACTTCTTCTACGGTTACGTCCGGATGAAAACGAATGCCGCCTTTTGTTGGACCGACCGCATCATTGTGCTGGGCGCGCCAGCCGGTGAAAACAGTCGTAGTGCCGTCATCCATTCGAACTGGAATTCGGACCGTCAGTAAGCGCTGCGGTTCTTTTAACAATTCGTAGACGTCTTTTCCGTAGGACATTTTGTTCAGTGCCTGCTCCATCACAAGTTGTGTACGTTCAAGTACATTAAGCTGCTCTGTTTTTGCTGCCGCGATCATTGGATTCATCCTTTCTTTTATGCCGTTTCCTCGTATTTTTCATATGAGCGGGTTAGTTGTGCGCTTGGCGCAGGTGTCATCAGGCTGACTGCCCAGACAGCGACGGTGCTGACAAAGAAGCCTGGGATAATTTCATACAGCAGTCCTGCCAAAGACGGAATACTTGCCCAAACGATAACCGTTACAGCGCCGCCGATAATACCAGCCAGTGCTCCCCATTTGTTCATTCGTTTCCAATACAAACTCATTAAAATAACCGGGCCAAATGCAGCGCCGAACCCTGCCCATGCATAGCCGACAAGCGAAAGAATGGTACTGTTATTATTGAGTGCCAGGCCAACAGCCAGAACAGCAACCACCAACACAGCACCGCGGCTGATCAGCATCAATTCTTTGTCGGATGCAGACCTGCGGAAAAACGTTTTGTAAATGTCTTCTGTCAATGAGCTTGACGTCACAAGAAGCTGCGAAGAAATTGTACTCATGACAGCCGCCAGCAATGCCGCCAGCAAAAAGCCGCTTATAAATGGATGGAACAAAATTTCACTCAATGTAATAAAGACAGTTTCCGGATCGGCAAGCTCTCCCTGCTGCTGCGAGTAATAAGCGAGACCAAGGAACCCTGTCAGCATCGCGCCGCCGACTGAGAAAATCATCCAGCTCATGCCGATATTGCGTGCTTTTTTAATTTCTTTCACAGAGGTAATCGCCATAAAGCGGACGATAATATGGGGCTGCCCGAAATATCCCAGTCCCCATGCCATTAATGAAATGATGCCAAGAACGCTTGTCCCGGTAAAGATATTAAACAGATCTGGATTCATCGTATTCATTTCTGTGAAAACCGGGCCGATGCCGCCAATTTTCATAATGGTTACGACCGGCACCACAATGAGAGCGCTTACCATAATAAGTCCTTGAACAAAGTCCGTCCAGCTGACGGCTAAAAACCCACCAAATAATGTGTATGCGACGACAACACCGGCAATAATCCACAAACCGACTTTGTAATCGACCCCAAACGAGGTTTCAAACAGCACGCCGCCAGAAACAATGCCTGATGATACATAAAATGTAAAGAAGACGATAATGACAAGTCCGGATGTCAGCCGGAGCAAATTAGAGCGATCCCCAAATCTGTTTTCCAAAAAAGATGGAATGGTCATTGAATTGTTCGCAATCTCTGTGTACACACGTAAACGAGGTGCGACATACAGCCAGTTTAAAAAAGCGCCGATCGTCAAACCGATCGCAATCCAGGAAGCACTCAGCCCCTGTACATACATTGCCCCGGGAAGCCCCATTAACAGCCATCCGCTCATGTCAGAAGCGCCTGCACTAAGAGCTGTAACAGCCGGTCCAACCGAGCGGCCCCCAAGCATGTAATCTGATAAATTCGATGTTCGTTTGTACGCTGCGTATCCGATCAACAGCATCCCCACCATGTATATGCCAATTGGAATAAGTAATTGGATATCCATTTCTCCTTCTCCCCCTTTTAATAAAAGAAGAGCTGCCTTTCAAGACCTGAAAAGCCAGAAAGGCAGCTCGAGATTCACTCTTACAGCTTGCGTGCCAGCATTTTCCCTTGTGTGAAGAGAAGAAGGTAATCATACCCGCCCGCTTTTGAATCCGTGCCGGACATGTTAAATCCGCCAAACGGGTGCACGCCAACCAAAGCGCCTGTGCACTTTTTATTTAAATACAAGTTACCGCAATGCATGTTTTCAAGTGCATAGCTTAAACGATCTTCTTCTTTAGAGAAGAATCCGCCTGTTAAGCCGTATTCTGTGTCATTGTAAATTGCAATTGCTTCTTTCCAGTCCGCCGCTTTTGCTATTGCCAGTACAGGGCCGAAGATTTCTTCCTGCATAATACGGGCTTTTGGATCTACATCTGCGAAAATTGTTGGCTCGATATAATAGCCGTTTCCTTCCGCTTTTTGGCCTCCTGTTTTTAAAACGCCTTCTGATTTGCCGATTTCAATGTATCCCATAATTTTATCGAATGATTTTTGATCAATTACCGGTCCGATTGATGCATTTTCTTCCGGAAGGCCCACTTGAAGTTCTTTCGTAAGCGCGACTACTTTTTCAACCACTTCGTCATAAACAGATTCAACGATAATCGCACGGGAGCCCGCTGAGCACTTTTGACCCTGGAAGCCGTATGCTGAAGCAACAATCGCTGCTGCTGCCGCATCTAGATCAGCTGTTTCATCTACGACAACGCCGTCTTTTCCGCCCATTTCAGCTATGACACGCTTCAGCCATAGTTGGCCTGGCTGTACTTTTGAAGCACGCTCGTAAATACGGCAGCCAACAGCACGAGAGCCTGTGAAAGAAATGAATCTTGTTTTCGGATGCTCTACCAAGTATTCTCCTACTTCAATGCCATCGCCCGGTACAAAGTTCAACACGCCATCCGGCAGGCCGACTTCTTCCATCAGCTGAACGAATTTCGCCGCAACGATTGGAGCAGAATCTGCCGGCTTTAAGATCACTGTGTTGCCTGACACAATCGAAGCAACCGTTGTTCCAGCCATAATCGCCAGCGGGAAGTTAAATGGTGAAATCACGACACCAACACCAAGCGGAATATACGTTAACTCTGTTTTTTCCCCTTCTACTTGTGTTAGCGGCTGGTGCTTGCTCGTTTCGCTTAAACGGATCATTTCACGTGCGTAAAATTCCATGAAATCAATCGCTTCTGCTGTATCTGCATCTGCTTCTGCCCAGTTTTTCCCTACTTCGTATACAAGCGCTGCAGAGAATTCATGCTTGCGCTGGCGCATTAAGTCTGCCGCTTTGAACAAATACTCAGCGCGCTCTGCCGGTGCTGTGTGCTTCCACGATTCAAATGCTGCTAGTGCCGCCTGCATCGCTGCTTCCGCATGTTCTGATGTTCCTTTTGATGCGTAGCCAACAATTTCATCTGTGTTCCCTGGATTAATAGATGTTAGTACTTCTTCTGTTTCCACTCGTTTTCCGCCAATAACAAGCGGGAATGTGCCGCCAAGTTCACTTTTTACTTTTGCCAGTGCATCCTGCATTGCTTTTTTGTTTGCTTCATCCGCGAAGTTTGTGAATGGCTCGTTTTTAAATGGTGTGCGCTCGATTGTAGTTGTCATCTTTACCGTCTCCTTTTAATTAAAATAAGTTTTTTAGTACAAACCAGACGTTTGCCGGTCGTTCTGCCAGCCGTCTTGTAAAATATCCAAACCAGTCATTTCCGTATGGTACATATACACGGACTTTGTAGCCTTCTTCTACCAGCTTGTTTTGCAGATCCTCACAAATTCCGTACAGCATTTGAAATTCAAATTGCTCTTTCGGAATGTTATGTGTGCGGACAAGTTCTTTCGTGTAAGCGACAGCGTCCTCATCATGTGTCGCCACAGCCGCATAGTTTCCATTCAGCAGATGCTGCTTGATGATTTTTTTGAAATTGTCGTCTACATCTTTTTTCTCTGGAAACGCAACCTCCGGCGACTCTTTGTAAGCTCCTTTTACGAGGCGAAGATTGGCTCTTTGCTCGTTTAAGTCGGCAATGTCTTGCTCTGTACGATATAAATACGCTTGAATGACAATTCCAACGTTATCGTAATCAAGGCGAAGCTCTCTATAAATATCAAGAGAGATTTGGGCGTGTGCGTAATCTTCCATATCGATTCGGACAAAATTATTATGAAGTACGGCACGGTCTAAAATTTTTCGCATATTCCGCATGCACAGCTCTTTACTGATATCAAGACCAAGCGATGTCATCTTCAATGATAGATTCGATGTAACACCCGCTTCAGCAATGGCATCAAGTGTCTGGATACACATAGCGGTTGATTCGGCTGCTTCTTCTTCTGTAAAAACAAATTCACCTAAATGGTCCAGCGTGACCACTTTGCTCTCTGCATTTAATTTTCTTACCGCCTGAATGGCCGTGCTGATCGTTTCCCCGGCAACAAACCGGCCGGCACCGAAACGCAGTCCATATTTCTTTGCTAATTTATTAGCCGATTGATTCTGTCCAATGAATTGAAATACGTTACGCATCATTAGTTCCATTCTATGTACCTCCTTTTCTATTTATACATTGTTGTTCATTTATTATTTTTTGAACAACTTTGTTTATTTGTTGAATTTAATATACCATAAACTCTGCCTTAATGTTGCGAATTGTCAGATTTTCTAACAAAAATTTTAAAAAATATGAAAAAAGCAGGTATTGGGCAGTGTAAAACACTCCTAAATACCTGCTTTTCTCTTATCTTTTTTTAGATAAAGAACTTTTCTTCTCAGAAGATGCTGCTTTTCTTTTCGCCCGTCCGCTCTCTTCTCTCTTTTCACTCGATTTTTTTCCAGGACGGAAGTTAGGATCTTTTTTGCAACCGCATCGACGACAGCCGCATTTTTTCATCTGCTGCCACTCCTTTCGTTTACTCACACGGTATGAAAGAAAGAAGCGAACGACACGGCGGACGGCTTACATTGATTATGAGAATGACATTCATTTATAATAAAGAAAAAAAGGGGGCGGCCGGCGTGGACCGTGCTATGTTTGCGTTTGGAAATGAAGGCGAAGCAATGGGAACCGTAACAGAATGGACAGGTAATGTACAGCTGCTGATGGCTTCGGCGGAGCAGAACTTAAAAGTAACGTCTCTTCCAGCAGCGGCATCGATGTTTATGCGGCGGTATGGGCTGTTTCTTGCCGGCCACCTGGCCGTTTTTTCAAAAGAGCGGCGCATATGGGACGGTGATCCTGATGAAGTGGAGATCGTCATGGGAGGCGGAGACGGATGGCCTCTTTTATTTCGGCTGAAGCATGAAAACTGGATTTCCTGCGGCGACGAAGGAGCGGACTTTTTACTGAACCGGCTGGCCGAGCCGGTGATCCAAAAGATTGCGAAAGAAGCGAAGCTGCCGGCAGTTATTTCCCGGGAAAATATTTTCGGTTATGCGCTTTGGATGTATGTGCATATTTTAAAGGATACCCGCGACCTTGCGCTTCTGCCGCAATATGAACGATTTTTACGCAAGCAGCAACCGGAGGAGGCAATGGCAAACTTTAGCCGGCTGACGTGCTGCTTGTACAAGGAAGTGCCGGGGTGCGAGAAATGTCCGTACTGTCCGCTTTTGAAAAAGAAAAACTGTGAAACCGCGCAAACACTTTAAAAAAAGCCCGGCTTCCGCTTTAAAAACGGAAGCCGGGCTTTTTTGTTTATCTTACAGCGCGCCTGCGCCTGCGAATCATTTCTTCTAGTGCGCCTGATCCCATTAACACACCCGGCACAATCAGCAGCAGCCCGAGCCAGTGATAATAGTAAATCGGTTCACCCAGAATTACCGCAGATCCGACGATTGAGAAAAAAGTATTTAAGTTTAAAAAAATCGCCGCTTCGGCCGGGCCGATTTTTGTAATCGTGTTGTTGTACACTAAATGGCCGACCGCTGTCGCCCCGACTGCAGAGACAAGGAACACAATGACGGTTTGGAAATGGACGTTTTGAAGCGATGCGAGGCCATTCGGCTCTAAAAGAAAGCTTGTTACAAACAGCCCTAATGAACCGAACAGCTGCATATAACCGGTCAATAAAAGCGGATCGATATCACGCGCAGCGCGGCTCACTAAAATAAAGCTGAAGGCCTGGGCTGTAATCGAGAAGAAAATAAACAAATCGCCAAGCACAAATCCTCCTAATCCAGCTCCTCCGCCCAGTACTGTCACCAGCACACCGGCTGTTCCCGTTAAAAAGCCAAGCACCCGCAACGCGGACAATCCCCGCTGAAAAAAAAGAACGGACATGAAGGCCGTTAAAATCGGGCCCAGTCCCAATATAATGCCTGTATGAACAGAGCTTGTTCCAGCTGCACCAAGCCCTAAAAACAAGTGATGAAAAAAAACGTTAAACAAGCCGCCGCCTAAAATGTACTTCCAATGATAAATAGCGGGCCAATGAACTTTTCCCATTCTGGTCAAAATAATAAATACAACAAGTGATGCCGTGAAAATACGAAATGCGGTGATCGTTACCGGCTGGACTGTGCTGACTAATATTTTTATAAGCGGCACGTTAAATCCCCAAATCATCATCACTAAAATGAGCAGTAAATATGGTTTTATTTTTTGCAAAGTGCCCCTTCTTTCTATGCCTGCTTTTTTTCGGCAGGCGCTTTTTTCCTCAAAATCAGCTGGTAAAATACATCGGATAAGATCAGTCCGAGTGCAATAGAACCCGAAATCATAAATGCCTTTGCCGCCAGATTAATGCCGGCATTGTAATCGTTTTGTACAAACGAACGCATCGCCCGATACGCCGTGCCTCCAGGAACAAGCGGAATAATCCCGGCAATCGTAAAAATGATAACCGGCGTTTTGTACACCCTCGCGTATACATGGCCGATCAATGCGATGGTAAAGGAAGCAGCAATCGTTGCGGGCAGCGAATCAATGCTGTGCTCGGATAAAAAATAATACACCATCCAGCCGGCCATACCGACGGTGCCGCACTTGAACAGCAGGCTTTTCGGTACATTAAACATAATTCCGAAGCTTGCGGCTGCCACAAAACTAAAAAACATATTTGTTAAAACGGTCATGCCCGCATCCTCCTTAAATAAACGTCATGACAACAGCGATTCCTGTTCCAATGGCAAGAGCGGTTAACAGCGCTTCTGCTCCTTTGGCCAGTCCGGAAAGAAAGTGGCCAGCCATTAAGTCACGGACCGCATTTGTAATTAACAAGCCGGGAACAAGCGGAATCAGTGTACCGACAATAATTCGATCAAGATCACTGCCCAGCCCGAGCCGGAATAACACGTACGCAGCCGCGCCGCCGGCAAGAGCCGCAATAAATTCGGAGAAAAACATCGTCGGGACGATATCGGCTACTTTTAATAGAAGAAAATAAGCAAGTGCTCCAGACAGCATCGCCGGAATCATATTGTCCCATGATCCTTTCAATAAAATCACAAAACAGCCGCTCGTTGAAGCCGCCGCTGCAATCTGTACCAAAAAAGAAAAAAACATGGGCGCTCTCTGAATGCCTTTCAACTCCTTGTATGCTTCGGAAACGGTCAGCTCCCCCGCACTGATCCGCCGGGAAATAGCATTCACCGCGCTTACTTTATATAAATCCGTCGTTCGTTTTGAAATCCGTATTAATTTTGTTTTTGTCGGTTCGTCTGTTTCAATCGAAAACATGATGCCTGTCGGCGTTACAAAGCTGTGCGATTCTTCAATACCATATGACAGGGCAATCCGCATCATTGTATCCTCTACCCGGTACGTCTCGGCGCCGTTTTCCAGCATAATTTTTCCCGCCAGCAGGCTGACGTCCATGATGTCATATTGTTTCTCAAGCAAGGCGTCCAACCGAATCACCCCAATCGTGTTCAATGCCCCCATTATAGCCCTTTCACTTCATAAAAAAAAGCCCGCCGGCCAAATCGCCGACGGAACATCCTTTACCCTTTTTTAATGATGCCAAACGGCTTGCCAACCGGAAGAAACTCGCGTCCGAAATGCGTGTTCAGCACAGCTGCTCCTGCTCCGTAGAACGAGAACAGTGAAATAAGCAGCTCTGAGTAGGCAGCGAGCTGATGCGATGCATGCTCCATAATGCCAAATGAGCTAAGGGACAGCCCAATAAATAAGAAATCAATTAAAAAGAAAATGATAAACAGCACTTTATTTGTTTCCAGTGCGCCAATCGTCATAAAGACCGTAAAAATAAGATAACCGATAAATGCAAAACCAAGCTGGTGCATATCCGCATTTTCCTGCAGGACCTGGCCAAATACACCGAGATTCATCAGCCATGATAAGCTGACTCCCATCCAAAACAGGCCGTATGCTGCAAAAGCAGAGGCACCAAATGTGTTATTGTGTTTTGTGTCTAAAATAGATGCGTAAAACTGCGCAATACCGCCTAGAAAAATGGCCCACGGAATCACTAGAGACAATCCATCTGTCCAGCCCAGTTTTTGGGATGAAGCGACAAGGGTGACAATGGCCAATCCGAACAAGCCGATTGCTGACGGATCAGCTGTTACAATTTTTACTTGTTTTGTTTCGTTCATACTTTCCTCCAACATATATTTTAACCGACTAGTCGGTTTTTTCAGATAATTTCTCTCTACTTCTGAAAAACAACATCTTGTATTGTACACGAATCAGCTCCGCTCGCCTATAGCAAGGAATGGAAATTCGCCTGTTTTCGACAAAAAATTTTGGTATGATAAAGAAAGAGTTGAAATGGGACGGAGATGACCTCGTTTTGGAATTATTTATGATTGTACTGCCAGCATTCCTGATTTTTTTAACTGGATATCTGGGACAAAAATGGATCGGATTTGAAATCCGCTCAATTTCAATGGCTGCACTGTATTTAATGTCGCCTTTTCTTGCCTTTCGAACCTTTTATGCCAATAAATTAACGATGGACTACGTGTACATTACGGTTTTCTGCCTCGTTTTATCGCTTGTCCTCATTGTCGTTGTACTCATTACCGGCTTTTTTATGAAAGCCGGCCGCCAAAAAATGGCGGCGATGGTATTGGGCGGTGTTTTTATGAACAGCGGCAATTACGGAGCACCCGTTGTGCTGTTTGCTTTTGGCGCTGTAGGCTTTGAATACGCGGTTATTATTATGGTCTTTCAATCATTTCTAATGAATACAATCGGCTTGTTTGCGGCGTCTCTTGGCGGCGAAGAAGAAACGACCTTAAAGCAGTCGCTTCAGCGGGTGGTGCGGATGCCTGTTTTGTACGGAGCCTTTCTCGGCGTCTTGCTTCAGCTGCTGCATGTTTCGATTCCGCCATCGTTTATGGATGCGATCAGCTTAGTGGCAGATGCTTCGATTCCAACCGTGATGATTGTGCTGGGCATGCAGCTGGCAGTGATTGCGACAAAGCGGGTCGAATACAAATACGTAAACGCGGTCTCTGTGATCCGTATGGTTGTATCACCGCTTCTCGCTGCCGCCATCGTCTCTTTTATACCGGCCAACGATTTATTAAAGGACGTGATGATTCTTCTGGCAGCCATGCCGGCTGCGGCGAATACGACCATGTTTGCGATTCAATTCGGCACAGAACCCGACCTCGTTTCCTTTACAACATTGATCACAACGCTGTTGAGCATTCTCACTATTCCGATCATCCTGTTTTTTCTTGGCGGTTAACTGAAAGAACCCTCTTTCTATAGAAAGAGGGTTCTTTCCAGTTCAATCGTTTTTTGGAATGAACTCTGTTCTTCAGATGGATTGACCGATTCCCCTTTTTATGTGTTTAATAGAAGTCGGCTGTTCTTTACCCCCTGCAAAATTTTGCAGCCAAACGCAAAAAAGATTGTCTTTCAATCAATCGAATGGCACACACATTAGCATTCTTTGTCTTTTAACGGTTTTCGGAAAAATAGATGTAGTACTAAATTTGCACACAGCCATAAGAAGAACTACTTGGAAACGTTTCCAATTAAAGATGTAAGGAGGAGATCGTATGCAGCACCCTGGCAGCCAGGAGCTTCAGCGCACGATGAAAACACGGCATTTATTTATGATTTCGCTCGGGGGTGTGATTGGAACCGGCCTTTTTCTTGGATCAGGCTATACAATCAGCCAGGCTGGAGCCGGCGGAGCCATTTTATCTTTTTTAGTCGGCGGCTTTGTGATGTATTTAACGATGGCCTGCCTCGGGGAATTGGCGGTGGCTATGCCCGTATCAGGTTCTTTTCAAACGTATACCACTAAATTTATCGGACCGGCAACCGGCTTTACACTCGGATGGATTTACTGGCTCGGATGGGCTGTTACAGTGGCGCTGGAATTTCTATCAGCCGGTCAGCTGATGGGCAGGTGGTTCCCGGATGTGCCCACATGGATATGGTCTGCCGTATTTGCCGGTATACTTTTTATTTTAAACGCCTTGTCTGCAAAAGCGTTCGGAGAAGCAGAATTTTGGTTTTCGAGCATTAAAATTATGGCGATCGTGTTATTCATTATTTTAGGCGGCGCCGCCATGTTTGGCTTGATCGATATGAAAGGCGGTCAGGAGGCACCGTATTTCTCTCATTATATCGAGGACGGCCTGCTGCCGAATGGTCTTTCTGCTCTTATCATTACGATGATTGCGGTGAATTTCTCGTTTCAAGGCACCGAGCTGATCGGGATTGCGGCAGGGGAAAGTGAACATCCGGAAAAAACGATTCCCCGTTCAATTAAGCAGTCTGTCTGGCGTACGCTTCTGTTTTTTGTTTTATCGATTTTTGTTTTGGCCGGCATGATTCCGTCTGATCAGGCGGGCGTGCTTGAAAGCCCATTTGTTGTTGTGTTTGACCACATCGGCATTCCCTATGCAGCTGATATTATGAACTTTGTTATTTTAACTGCTCTGCTGTCCGTTGGAAATTCGGGATTATACGCGGCGTCCCGGATGCTGTACGCTCTTTCAAAAGAAGGAATGGCCACACCGGCACTTGCGAAAGTAAACAAAAAAGGCGTCCCGATGAATTCATTGCTTTTAACGCTCGGGATCGCCCTGCTGTCGCTTTTATCCGGCTTTTTCGCGGAAGAAACCGTGTTTGTATGGCTGCTTTCGATCGCAGGACTCGGGGCGCAGGTCGGCTGGATTGCCATTAGCGCGTCACAGCTTGCTTTCCGGAGAAAATATCTTCGTGAAGGCGGAAAAGTAGAGGATTTAAAATTCAAGGCGCCGCTTTATCCGTTTCTGCCGGTGCTTGGCCTCCTCCTGAACTGTACCGTTTTAATCAGTATGGCGTTTAACGCCGAGCAGCGTATGGCTCTTTATTGCGGCATTCCTTTTATACTGCTGTGTTACGCCGTTTATCATTTAAAAATCAAGAAAACAAAGCAGATGGAGCTGGAAAAACAGGAAATACAGCTGAATTTAAATAAAAAAATGCTGCTTTAAACAAAAACACGACAAGCCTATTGTCGTGTTTTTTATTTACAAAGCTTTCATAAAGGTAACGGTCCGCGCCGTCGAATCGTACAGCACCCATTCACGCGACTGCCAGACGGCGCCGGCGTTAATGCCATACCGCTTTTTCTTTAAAAGGATGGGCTTTCCATATTCGATCGGCAAGGATTTTCCTTTCCTGAACAGTCCGGCTGTGTGGCTGTGCCCGAAAAAAACGAGCGGTGGATTGGTTTTGGGCAGGACGGGCAGCCAGCCTTTTGTCCACTTCCACTGATGGCCATGCATTAACACGGCGCCGTCAATCGTTAATTTCTCCGGCAAATGAGCAAAATCGTGACAGCCGGTCACAAGCGTAATCCGCTCTTCCTGATTTCCCCGCACAGATGGAAAAGTGAGAAGCGGTTCAAACTTTTTCGGCATCTGCGCCGCTTTTTTCATTGAAATACCTCTTGTTGTCGCTGCTTTTCGCTTGCCGATGTTGCATTCATACAAATCACCAAGCCCCATAATTTCTGCATCTGGTGCACAGCATTCAATCTGCTTCAGCACTGCTTTTGTATCCTTTACGCTTGAGTGCAGGTCGCCCAGGATCGCATATCTCATGTTCTGTCTTCCTTTCCGAACGAGTTTAACATTGCAAGATTTCTTTTCTTTCTTCACACTAAAGAAAAGAGGTGATTTTGTGCATACACTTATTATCGGCGGCGGTATCGGCGGATTAACAGCAGCAGCCATTTTAGCCCGAACCGGGCATGATGTAACGGTGCTCGAAGCTTCCTCTGAATGGGGTGGATGCGCCGGAAAATTCCAGCGGCAGCATGCTCTTTTCCCAGTGGGCGCAACACTTGGCATGGGTTTTGAAAGGGGAGGTCTTCACGAGCGGGTGCTGCGCCTGCTTGGCAAACAAGTTTCCGTCCGCCTGCTTGATACGGTCATGATGCTTCATTTCCCGAATCAGTCCATTCCTTATTACCGGGACCGTATACAGTATCTTGAAGCTATTTGTGCCCAATTTCCACATGCGGCCAGCCAAATCTGCTCTTTTTACAAAGAATTATGGGAAACAGCGGCGTCCATCCGCCAGCTCATGAAACCCCTTCCTGCTCTTCCGCCTCAAACAGCCGGCGAATGGGCGTATTTGCTTTCGTCTCTCCGTCCCTGGCATGCAAAGCTTGCGCCATTTGCGCGCGCCACGCTTGAAAACCGGCTGCACAAGCATGGCCTCGGCGAAGAAGGTGCATTTGTTCATTTACTTGACGGCCAGTTAATCGACAGTATGCAGACAACCTCGAAATATGTTTCCTATTTAATGGCAGCGACGGCACTTGATATTTATCATGAAGGCGCGTACTACGTGGAAGGCGGCTTGTACCGTGTCGCTGAAACATTGGCAGAGGCGATTCGTGAAAACGGAGGTGCCCTGAAGAAAAACCGACGGATTGTATCCATGAAAAAAAACAGCGGATGGACCGCTGTTGACGAGCGCGGCAACGAATACCACGCCAAGCATATTGTCTTTAACGGCGCCATCCAGCAGCTGCCCTCCCTCGTAAGCGGTCTTTCGGGCCGGCACCGAAAGCTTGCCGGCAGGCGAACCTGGGTTACGCATACCCTCTATTTACTACTGGACGAGGCGCTGATCCCGGATTCCTTTCCGCTGTTTGGGCAAATTTCCTCGGATTCAATGAGTGAAGGCAGCCACCTGTTTATGTCTCTTTCTGCTAAAGACGACCGCCTGCGGGCACCGGAAGGCAAACGAACGATGACCGTTTCCACTCATTCCTCCCCAGATCATTGGCAGACGAAGCAGGATTATGATGCGTACAAAGAAAAGCTGACCGAGAAAATGCTGTCAATGATCGAATCCGTGTACCCGAATTTCCACAAAATGATCGTCCATATGGAAGCTGGTGCGCCAAAAGCATGGGAACGGTATACGAAGCGGCCAAACGGGTATGTAGGCGGCTTTCCGCAAACCACTGAGCACGCGCTGTTTGGCTCGCTGTCTCACCGCTCCGGTCTGCCGAATCTATGGCTGTGCGGCGATTCGATTTTTCCAGGCGGCGGCACAATCGGCGCCACCGCGAGCGGTATTCATTGCGCTCGCTCCATTGCGCCCGGCTTGTTTGAGATTTAAGCCTGCCGCTATCCTATAAAGGGCCAAAGCCGTTAGCGGCTTTGGCCTCTCCCTTCGTCTCACAAATGGCTGAGCGACGCTTTCTTATTCTCTTCCGTTATAGAAGTCTATTTTTCAGGCATTCAATCCTGGCTGCTTTCCCCATCTGTGCAGTCATCATCCTGGCACCATTCGGTTTTGCCTGCTGTTACTTCTTCATCAGCCGCTACCTGGTCAAGCACCTGCTTAAACGCCTCAACAGACTGCGCGCCGGAAACAGCATATTTATCATTGAAAATAAAAAATGGAACGCCTTCGATACCAATGTCGCGCGCTTCTTCTTGATCAGCGCGGACACGGTCGCTATATTTGCCGCTTTGCAGTACTTCTTTTGCTTCAGCTCGGTCCAGACCTGCCTCTTCTGCCCATCCAGCTAGCAAGTCTGCATCTGCGATATGTTCAGATTCAGTAAAGTAAGCCCTTAATACCCGCTCTGTAAATTCATTCATTTTTCCTTTTTCTTTGGCAAAATGGGACAGGCGGTGTGCATCATGCGTGTTTGCTAAAACGATAGTATCCATATTATAAACAAGGCCGGCTTCCTTTGCCTGCTCAGTCATTCTGTCATTCATTGCTTTGGCACTTTCCGCTGTCATACCGTACTTTTTCGCCAATGCGCTGTGCACACTTTCCTCTGACTTAACCGGTGCATGCGGGTCAAGTTCATAGCTGCGAAACTCTATCTCTATGTTGCCGTCAAATTGTGCCGCCGCTTCCTCAAACCGACGTTTGCCGATATAGCAAAACGGGCAGGCGAAATCAGACCAAATTTCTACTTTCATCTTTCTCCACTCCTTTTCTTTAGAGTAGGAGGAAAAAGAAGAAGCCGCAACTATTCTGCCTGCAATAGAGGGGTGGAGTGGGTATTCACCTTTCATATTCCATGCGGTACAGTTTATCGTCGCCAGCTGCCGGGTTTCCGCGCCCATCTGTATTGTTCGTCACAAAATAAAGATAATCCCCGTCAGAAAACACATCTCGAATACGGCCGTAGCCTTCAATCTCTTTTGACACCTTTCCTGTTTTGGGATCGATTTTCAGCACCGCTTCACCACGGAGTGAAGCCGCATAAAGCACTCCTTTATGCCAGGCCATCCCTGAAGGAGCCCATGTTTCATCCGTACCGGACACAGCAAGAGGCACTTGGAGTCCCTCGGCTTCTTCTGTTCCTTCAATGTCCGGCCAGCCGTAATTTCTTCCTCTTTGGATGAGGTTTATCTCATCGTTTGCAGACTGTCCGTGTTCCGAGGCATACATCGTCCCGCCTTCATCCCAGGCAAGGCCCTGCGGATTACGGTGGCCCATGCTGTATATCTCTGCCTCGCCTGATTCGTCAATCCGAATAATTTTTCCGTTCCATGAATCAGGATTTTGAGCGGTTTCTGGATTGGATGCATCTCCAATTGTTGCGTAAAGAGCACCATCCGGTCCGATTTCAAGCCGGCCGCCATGATGAAAGCTGCCGGACGGAATGCCGTCTAGGAGCGTATCCGCTTCGCTCCAGCGGGAATCATGCTGTTTAACGATCACAATCCGGTTATAGGGCTTTCCTTCCTTGTCATACGTGTAATAAGCATAGGCTTCTTTTGACTCGGCGAAATCCGGCGCCAGCACAAAACCGAGCAAACCGGCTTCCGCTGCGTCCGAAAGCGGTGCCTCCAGCTCGACCGGCTGATGCTCTACATCACCATCTTCCACTTTGGCAATGGTGCCGTTCCGCTCAGAAATATAAAACACGCCTTCGCTTTCGGTAATCGACCACGGAACATCCAGATGTTCCGCTTCGATCTCCAGTTCTTTACGTTCCGGGCCATCTGCCGGCTCCGTCTGCTCTGGTTCCTGTATGCCGCAGCCTGCTGCTAACAACACGCCTGCCAGCCATTTTTTCGTCATCGAATCAGTCCTTTCGCTTGTAGTGAATCGATACGATGTCTCCCAGCTTTTCTACACCAGCAAGTGAAAACGCAGCTTCTGTGCCGGGTGGAAACAGCGGAATGCCGCCGCCCAGCACTTTTGGTATCACAGCGATAAACAGCTCATCAAGCAAATCATGAGCCAGGCATTCCTTCACAACTTGTCCACCGCCAACCACCCAAACGGTCCCTTCTTCCCGTGCCAGCACGTCCGGCAGCGGCTCGTCTGTAAAAACTACATAATCTGTTTTTCCTTTCATCGTTCGTGACAGTACGCAGCATTTCTTGCCCGCATATGGAAAATCATCCGTCAGCTGGAGCACTTTCTCGTACGTGCCGCGCCCCATGAGAAGCGTATCAACGGTTTTATAAAAAGCCAGGTATCCGTTGTCTCCTCCGTCTCCCTTTACGTCATCAAGCCAATCCACTGACCCGCCCTCTCTTGCAATAAAGCCATCAAGACTTACGGCAATGTACAACACACTTCTGCCCATTTCTCCATCTCTCCTTTATAATAAAAATCAAAAAGGGGATTTTACATTGACGGTGACCTCTCTTTACGAACGCGAACTGCTGGCGGTTTTAAATGGCTTTTCTGATTATGTCGAGAAGCATGCGGACCCCGAACAGCTTGAACGGCTGTATCATACATGGATTCCGCTTCTCAGCACATACGTCACGCACGATGCCGTTGAATCTACCCTTGATGAATGGTACGCCATGATCGAGAACGATTTCTTATGGCTTCATTATATCGAAGAAAAGCAGGTTCTTACAGAAAAACCCATTATTCAGCACATATTGGAAATATGGAAGAAGCCATTTGCGTTTGCAGGCTCCCGGCTTCCAAATGGCAGATACGAGCACTGGGCAGACGGAATAAAATGGAACATAAGAACTGAATGTGCGGAGTATATCATCGGCATCGCGCTGCCGCTCGGAGAAAGCGAGGCACTGCTTGTTCATTGGTTTGAAACAGACGAGGCATTTCAAGAGCTGCTGGAGGACGGTTTTTCTGAAACAAAGGATTTAACCCGGCAGCAATACTTGAACGGCCATTATTTAACCTGTTTGTCTTTTCAAAGCGACAACACATAAAAAAGGAGCTCTGCCCAAAGAACTCCTTTCAGACTGTAGACAAATTATACGGATGACCGTGCACATGACTGGGATGGACCGGCGGCGTCCAGGCAGCTCCGCTTTCCATGGGGCAGGCGCTGAGCCCGACTTCGCCTGGCGGCTTCACCGGTCTCCGCTGCCCTCCCGCCGCCAAGTGGCTTGGGACAAGATTCCATAAAGCTAATAAGATAAGGTCGTATCTTTCTGTTTAAAAAAGAGAAAATGTCTAGTCAGTCCTTGCTTATGGATCTTCAATACCACTTAGTGAAGCCTGTCGGACGAAGACTCCTGCGGGAAGTACAGTGAGTCGGGAGACCCCACAGGCGCAGCCGAGGAGGCTCCCGCACTGCCCTAAGGGGCGCGAAGTCCGGCCGGCTTCACTTATCGGCTCTTTTTTAAAAACGAAAGACTTTGTGTACGCACTGAAAGGAGCTCTGTCCAAAGAGCTCCTTTTTATTGTTGTTCTTTTTCCGCATTAAAAAGACCGCCAAGCAAAATCACAACGGCCGTTAAATAAAACCAGAGGACAAGCACAATAATTCCCGACAGCTGCCCGTACAAGCGCGTATAGCTGACCGCCGCTGCATAGCTTTCAAACAGAAAAGACACGATCTGCCAGCCGAGTGCCGCGAACAGCGCGCCCGGCAGAACATATAAAACAGGTACTTGATCATTTGGGATAATTTTATAAAAAGCGATAAAAAACACTACCAAAAACAGGGTTCCAATCCCCCATTGGGCTGCCGGCCATATATCCAAAAGCATTGACAGCTGCTCAAGCGTGCCCGATTGCGATACAAGCCAGTGCAGCACTCTCTCCAGCAAAGGAATTACAAGCGACAGCGGCACGATGATCATAAAAATCAATGTAACACCAAAATCGCGCAGAAGTCCTTTCCAGAAAGGAAGGTCCCGTTCAATTTTGTAGGCGTCATTTAGTGAGCGGCCCAATGACTGGACCGCCATCGAAGACAGCCAAAACGTAGAAACTAGGCTGAGTGACAGCACCTGCCCTTGTTCAGCAGAGAGTACAGCTGCGACGTTTTCTTCAATTAAGGTGAACGATTCCCCTGGCGCATACGGACGGACAAAATCGAGAATCGCCTGCTGGTCTACTGGAAAAAAGCGAATTAATGAAAGCATAAAAATGATAAATGGAATCGCAGACAACAGCAGGTAGTAGGCCGTTTGCGCCGCCTGGTCGTAAAAGCGCTCAGCAAAAAAGCGGCTCAAGATCCTCTGAGCAGTATTCATCTATCCACCTCCTTTTTTTATTTTTCCCGTTTCCGTGCAGAAGTAAGCCCGCTCGAGCGTACCCGCCCCATTGTATTGGAAAATCAGTATGAACTTTTACCTTCCCTTTTATAACAATTTGATAACAAACTGGGACATACCCCTTATTTTTCTTTTCATTTCCGTAACAACTCTTTTATCCTTTCTTTCTCTCACTATAATAAGAACAGCAATTGTCGAGAGGGAGCTGTTCTATGGATCTATTGGTTTTCACGTTGTTTTGTCTCAGCATTTTGTTTCCCGTTTTACATGTATTCTGCAGCACGCCGTCCCAGCGCAGGCTGCCCGGTCAAAAGCCTCCTGCCCCGAAAGGCATCAGCGTGTTAATTCCTTGTTTTAATGAAGCGGCAATTATTCAAACGTCGATTGATCACATACAATCTCTTTCTTATCCGTCCTACGAGGTCATTTATATTAATGACGGTTCGAGCGATGAAACCTTTGCTCTTTTGAAGGAAAAGCTGAGTCTCGTTGAGTGTCAAAAACAAGCGCTCGGCCAGCTGGCCCATCAACCGATCCACGGTGTGTATCAATCCGGCTTCCTGCCGCATGTATTTGTCATCAACAAAGAAAATGGCGGCAAAGCTGATTCGCTCAATGCCGGTATTGAATATGCTTCTTATGATATTGTGGTGACGCTTGATGCAGACAGCATTTTAAGTGATGATGCCCTTCCTTTGGCAAACGAAGCGTTTCAAGAGCCTGATGTGGTTGCGGCCGGCGGCATGGTGCATGTGCTGCAAACAAAAGCGGGCGGCCATGTTGAGCGCTTGTCTTTAAAAAGTGCCAACTGGCTGATTCGGGCGCAAATGTTCGATTTAATGAAAGGCTTTTACATTACAAAAGTGTCTTTAGCCCGGTTCCGTGCTCTGTCGATTATTTCAGGGGCGTTCGGTATTTTCGATAAGCGGGTTCTGCTCGAAGTCGGCGGCTACCGCGCCACGCTGGGAGAAGATATTGATATTACCCTGCGGATCCAGCGGTACATTTCAGATCATCCGGCCAAACGCATTGTGTTTCTGCCGGAGGCTGTCTGCTATACCGAGCTGCCGGAAAACAACCTGGATGTTTTTAAGCAGCGGGTCCGCTGGCAAAAAGCGTTCGTTGACTGCATCATTCATTTTGCCCCTTTTTTCACTCGCACTCTTTTGCGAAAGCCTGTTTCGTTTTTTTGTGTGTTCGAAACGTTTATCGGCGGCACCGTTACCGCGTATGTTATGACGGCGATGCTGATTCAGCAGCTTACGCTCGGCTCAATGTCTATGATAGAGCACCTTGCTCTTTATGCTGCTGTAACCATGATGTTCGGCTCGTTTTGTGATATAGTCGCCATTACCCGCTCTCATCATTATGGCGTCTGCTTTAACAAAGGTGAAAGAGGGCGCCTCTTTACAGGCATCCTCTTTGACGTGACGATTTTTCGTTTTTTAAATTTGTTTTATGTGATGTACGGCACTATCGCTTACTTCTTTAACCGGACCGGCTGGAACAAAGTAGCCCGGACGGGACGGCGTTACAAAACGGCACCACCGGTACATAAAAGAGCAGTGTAAGAGCTGCCCGAACAAAAAAAGGTTTGATCCCGAAGAGGATCAAACCTTTTTTATGTAAACTTACGCCCAAATGTCGCCTGTAGCGCCTTGAGAGATAAAACCAGCATTCGCTTCATCTGTATCGATATGCATTTCAAGCGCATAGCTTTCAGATACGCGAATCACGACATTGCGGAACGCGATTGGACGGTCGCCGCCGACTTCTACAGTCACGATCTGGCCGTTTTCTACATTGTATTTTTCTGCATCTGCTGGTGTCATATGAACGTGCGCCTGGGCAATGATTAAGCCTTCTTCAAGCTCCACTGTACCTGCAGGACCCGTGATTGTCACAGCTTCAGATCCTTTAATATCGCCTGACTCACGAAGCGGCGGACGTACGCCAAGCTTCATGGCATCTGTCCAGCTTACTTCCACTTGTGTAGCAGGACGGCATGGGCCAAGAACACGAACGCGTGCAATTTCACTCTTTTTACCGGCAATGGTTACCGTTTCTTCTGCCGCGAATTGACCTGGCTGCGATAAGTCCGCGCGCTTTGTGAGCTCGTGGCCTTTTCCGAATAAAATTTCAAGGTGCTCCTGTGATAAGTGGATGTGGCGGGCAGAAACCGCTACAGGAATCGTTCCATGGTTTGTTAATGACATCTATCTTCCAGCCTTTCTGATCTTAAAAATTTTATACAGCACTTATTCTACACTATTTTCTTGTGAAAATACGAGCAATAAATGTTTACTGATGTTTTTTTTCCAGCAGCACCAGTTCCACACCCGGCTCTGGCAGCAGCGTATCCAGCTCTTCAAATCCAAATTTCTTATATAAATTGCAGGCAGGCTCATTTTTTGCGCCGGTTGTAACAAGAACCGTCCGCCCTGCTGATTCTTCCTGCAGAAAATATGTCAGGAGCTTTGAAGCAACCCCTTCATGAAAGTGTCCCGGATGAACAACCAGCCGTTGAATAAAGGCCGATCCATCTTCGTCTTTATAAGAAAGAAAACCGCACAGCTCCCCTTCTGTTAAAAATCCGATAAAAATTTCATCACTGTTTTTAATCATCTCTACCGTTTCATTTAAATGTGGAATGCCATCATACCCAATTAATGACGCTTCCACTTTATAAGCAGGTATTTGCAATGCCAGAATTTCCGCTGCTGTTGCTTCTTCCCCATGATGCAGCCGTTCAATCATCCCCGTAAACCCCTTTCATCGTTCTTTTATCCCTGATTATACACGCTTTTCCCTTTCATTTCAGAATTTACTCTTTTTTAACAGTTGAAAAAATGATTTGTGAAAAATGTCACAAATCATTCAAATTCTCCGCTGAAATCCTATATCTTTTGGAGGCAAAAGAGAGTAAATTATAAAGCAGATAGAGAATGTGAACTAATTCACAATATAATATATTATTACTGTGTAAATAGGAGAAAGGGGATTTACGGGATGGATGAACTATTTTTAGCCCGGCTTCAGTTCGGGTCCACCACCATTTTTCACTTTTTGTTTGTGCCGCTTTCAATCGGCCTTGTGTTTTTAGTCGCATTGTTTGAAACACATTATGTTTTAAAAGGCGACGAACGCTACAAAAAACTGGCTAAGTTCTGGGGACATTTGTTTTTAATTAACTTTGCAGTCGGTGTTGTCACGGGAATTATTCAGGAATTTCAATTTGGGATGAACTGGTCAGAGTATTCCCGGTTTGTCGGAGACGTGTTTGGTGCTCCGCTTGCTATTGAAGCACTGCTTGCCTTTTTTATGGAATCTACTTTTATTGGTTTGTGGATTTTTGGCTGGGACCGCCTGTCCAAAAAAGTACACCTTGCCTGCATTTGGCTCGTATCGCTGGGAACGATGATGTCCGCGCTTTGGATTTTAGCAGCCAACTCGTTTATGCAGGAGCCGGTCGGCTTTGCTATCAAAAACGGCCGGGCAGAAATGAATGACTTCTTTGCTCTGTTAACCAATCCGCAGCTCGCGGTAGAATTTCCGCACGTGATTTTCGGTGCGCTTGCTACAGGTGCTTTTTTCATTGGAGGCATCAGTGCTTATAAAATTATTAAAGGCTATGAAGTAGACTTGTTTAAACGGTCCTTTAACCTTGCTATGACCGTCGCCTTGATCTCTGGGCTTGCCATTGCGTTTACCGGCCACGCTCAGGCGAAGCACTTAATGGAATCACAGCCTATGAAAATGGCGGCCAGTGAAGCGCTTTGGGAAGACAGCGGTGATCCGGCTTCATGGACAGCATTTGCATTCATTGACTCTAAAAATCAAGAAAACTCATTTGAAATTAACATTCCGTTTGCGCTCAGCTACCTGGCATATGAAAAATTCCAGGGGGACGTGCCGGGGATGAAAACCCTGCAGGCAGAATATGAAGCAAAATACGGAGAAGGCAACTACATTCCGCCGGTCAAAACAACATTCTGGAGCTTCCGGATTATGGTGGGTGCCGGTATGGTTATGATTCTTGCATCAGTGCTGGGCCTTTATTTTAGCTATCGGGAAACACTTGTCCAGAAAAAATGGTTCCTGCGCGGCATGGTGGCGCTTATCTCGTTCCCATTCATCGCAAACTCTGCCGGCTGGATTATGACGGAAATTGGACGTCAGCCGTGGACAGTGTTTGGCCTGATGACAACGTCTGCATCTGTTTCACCAAACGTCAGCGCCCAGAGCCTGCTTCTGTCACTTATTGCTTTTTCTCTTGCTTATACGATTTTAGCGATTGTTCTCGTTTACTTGTTTGTCCGCGAAATTAAAAAAGGCGTTGAGCATCACGAGGCGGTGCCAGAAACGCAAACGATTGATCCGTTTGATCAGGAGGTGTACATGTAATGGGCTTGAATGAGTTATGGTTTTTATTGATCGCGGTCCTCTTTATTGGCTTTTTCTTTCTTGAAGGATTCGATTTCGGCGTGGGCATGTCGACGCGCTTTCTGGCGAAAAACGACTTGGAGCGCCGTATTATGATCAACACAATCGGTCCGTTCTGGGATGCGAATGAAGTGTGGCTTTTAACAGGGGGCGGTGCTATTTTCGCCGCTTTCCCTCACTGGTATGCGACGATGTTCAGCGGCTACTATGTTCCGTTCGTCTTCGTTCTGCTTGCGTTGATCGGCCGCGGCGTGGCGTTTGAATTCCGCGGTAAAGTCCACAGTGAAAAGTGGACCAAAACATGGGATTACGTTGTGTTTTTCGGCAGCATCCTGCCGCCATTTCTGTTCGGTGTCTTGTTCACAAGCATCCTTCGTGGTATGCCGATTGACGCGGACATGAACATGTATGCAGGCTTTAGCGATTTCGTGAACATCTACTCTGTAACAGGCGGGGTTACTGTCACAATTCTTTGCTTCCTGCATGGCTTATCCTTTTTAACACTGAAAACGGTCGGTGACCTGCAAAACCGTGCCCGCTCACTTGCGAAACGAGTGGTCTGGCTGGCGGTCGCCGCGCTCGCCCTGTTTGTTGGATTGTCTTATATCTACACAGATGTTTTTACGGTTCGGGCAGCTGTAACGATCCCGATGATCGGTGCGATTGTACTGGCTTACGTGCTGGCAGCCGTATTCCTCATGAAAAAACGGGACGGCCTTGCTTTTGTTTCAAGCGGCGCCGGTATTGTTTTAACCGTTGCGCTCATTTTTGCTTCGCTGTTCCCGCGGGTGATGATCAGCTCTATGTCTGCCGCTTATAACTTGACGGTATACAACGCAGCATCCGGCCCTTACTCGCTTAAAGTCATGACGATCGTGGCGGTGTCACTGCTTCCATTTGTAATCGGCTATCAAGTGTGGAGCTATTACGTGTTCCGGAAACGAGTCGACGGTAAGGATTTGACATACTGATGGGAAGGGATCTATTTCGCTATAAAGGTGTAGTTCCGGTGCTTGCCGGACTCACCTTTTTCACTATTATCCAGGCAGTGCTGATCATTCTTCAGGCAAAATGGCTTGCAGGCGCCCTTACCCGGCTTTTCAACGGTGAAACACCCAATGCGGTGTTTCCAATGATGATGCTGTTTTTCGGTGCCCTGGCCGGCCGCTACTTTATTGGCTTTTTAAAACAAAAAGTCGTTGAGCACTATTCAGAAAAAACGAGTACGGCACTCCGCCGTGATGTGCTGTCAAAACTGTTTGCACTCGGCCCCCGCTATTCAAAACAGGAAGGAACCGGGCGGCTTGTCACATTGATTATAGAAGGAACAAACCAGTTCCGTACGTATTTAGATTTGTTTTTACCGAAAATGATTAATATGATGATTCTTCCATTAGCGATTTGGCTGTTTGTTCTGTGGACCGATCGGACATCCGGCATCGTCTTGGCCATCACACTCCCTGTTTTACTCGTTTTCATGGTGCTATTAGGACTTGCAGCCCGGAAAAAAGCAGACAGCCAGTGGGAGGGCTACCAGCGGCTCGCCGGCCACTTCACAGACTCGCTTCGAGGGCTGGAAACATTGACGTTTTTAGGGCGCGCGCGCTCACACCGCAAACAGATCGAGCATGTAAGCGAACAGTACCGAAAATCAACGATGAGCACTTTAAAAGTTGCGTTTCTTTCTTCTTTTGCGCTCGACTTTTTCGCGATGCTGTCTGTCGCAACCGTTGCGGTGTTTCTCGGTCTTGGGCTTGTAGATGGAAAAATGACACTTCTGCCGGCGCTCACGGTGCTTATTTTGGCGCCTGAATACTTTCTTCCGGTTCGGGAGCTCGGCACCGACTATCACGCCACTTTAAATGGACAAGAAGCCGGCCGCGCCATGCAGGACATTTTGGATGCGCCTGCTTACACAGAGGCCGATGATTTTTCCCTTTCATCGTGGTCAGATCATGATGAACTGACGCTGTCAGGCGTGAATGCCGCTTCCCTGCAAAACATCTCTCTTTCTATTAAAGGGCGGGCAAAAGTTGGCATTATCGGAGCAAGCGGCGCGGGTAAATCTACTTTAATCGACGTACTGGGCGGTTTTTTAGGGGCTGATGCTGGAACCATTTCGGTGAACGGCCAGACTGTTTCCCATCTTCAGCAGCCGGCCTGGCAGAACCAGCTGACTTATATTCCGCAGCATCCGTATATTTTCAGCGGAACACTGGCAGATAATATCCGCTTTTACGAACCGGATGCATCAGACGAAGAAGTGATCGAAGCAGCCAAAAAAGCGGGTCTGTCTTCGCTTGAGGAGCTGCTGCATACAACGATCGGCGAAGGCGGACGCCGCCTGAGCGGCGGGCAGATGCAGCGTGTAGCAGCGGCCCGGGCTTATCTCAGCAATCGGCCGGTTGTACTGCTTGATGAACCGACTGCGCATCTGGATATCGAAACCGAAGCGGCTTTAAAAGAAACCATGCTTCCTCTTTTCGATCAAAAGCTTGTACTGCTGGCCACGCACCGGCTTCATTGGATGCGGGAAATGGACTGGATTATCGTGATGGAACGAGGACAAATTGCCGAAACAGGAACACATGATGAATTAATGAAGAAAAACGGCATGTACGCCTCCCTCGTACAAGCCGCACGAGGTGATACACATGGGGTGGCTGATTCCTTA
This sequence comes from Domibacillus sp. DTU_2020_1001157_1_SI_ALB_TIR_016, assembly GCF_032341995.1. Classification (NCBI taxonomy): domain Bacteria; kingdom Bacillati; phylum Bacillota; class Bacilli; order Caryophanales; family Bacillaceae; genus Domibacillus; species Domibacillus sp. DTU_2020_1001157_1_SI_ALB_TIR_016. The sequence continues at coordinate 233,784 of NZ_CP135439.1, read as the reverse complement.
TATGAAAGAACATAAACGATTGCTCATCCTGGTTGTTCTGCTTGGCGGACTGACCATTTTTGCAGCCAGTGCGCTGCTGTTTGTATCCGGCTATCTGATTTCAAAAGCCGCTTCACGCCCCGAAAACCTGCTGATGATTTACGTACCGATCGTATTGGTACGCACCTTCGGCATTATGCGGTCCGTTTCTCGTTATGTAGAGCGGCTGGTGAGCCATAGCTTTATTTTAAAAATCGTCTCCCGCATGCGCGTCCGCCTGTATGAAGCACTCCGCCCGCAAATGGCACGTTTTAAAACCGGTGACGCGCTCAGCTTGTTTGCCGATGATATCGAGCATTTGCAGGATGTATATATTAAATTGATTTTTCCATGGCTGAGCGCCCTGCTTTTATATGTCGCTGCTGTGGTGGCGCTTGGCTTTTTCTCCATTCCGTTTGCTCTTGTGATGGCGCTGTACTTTTTCATTTTTACTGTGCTTGTTCCGCTTGTTTCGCTGCTGGTTATGAAAGCAAAGCAAGCGAAGCAAAAAAAACAGCGTGCTGCGCAGTATGGCCGGTTAACCGATGCGGTAATGGGCATGGGCGACTGGCTGTTCAGCGGACGCCAGCAAGCGTTTGTGGATGACTTTGAGCGTGCTGAACAAAAATGGACGGAGCTTGAATCGGCTAAACGGGCTTTTGCCCGCAGCCGCGACTTCGGTCTGCAGCTGCTTGTCGGAGCGGCGGTTGTCACTATGATGTCATGGGCAGGCGGCCAAAGCGTTAACGGTGAAATGGCGCCGATCTTAATTGCTGCTTTTACACTGGTGCTGTTTCCGATTACGGAAGCTTTCCTTCCCCTCTCTTCAGCAGCACAGGAGTGGACCGGCTACGCCCAGTCTCTCGGTCGTCTTGAAAAAGTCGAAGAAGGAAAAACGGAACCGAACATTATTCAGCCGGTTTTCGTAAAAGGAGTTCCGGCACTTTCTTTTGAAGATGTATCTTTTTCTTACAGCGAAACAGAACCGGTATTGAAGCATTTCCAATTCTCTGTGCCGGCAGGGGAAAAAGTGGCCATTCTCGGTCCGAGCGGCGCAGGGAAATCAACGATTATGCAGCTGGCAGAAGGATTCATTTCTCCGCAGTCAGGCACAGTATTGGTAAACGGAAATGAACCGGATGAATACATTTCCTGGGAAATAGCCGTGCTGAACCAGCAGCCGTACTTGTTTAACACAACAGTCATGAATAATATTCGGCTCGGCAGCCCGCAGGCAACAGACGAAGAAGTCATCGAAGCGGCCAAACGGGTGCATATGCATGACTATATTGAATCTCTTCCAAACGGATATGGAACGGTGATGCAGGAAACCGGGGCCCGCTTTTCCGGCGGAGAGCGTCAGCGGATTGCCCTGGCCCGCATTCTGCTGCAGCAGACCCCTATCGTTATATTGGATGAACCGACGATTGGACTTGATCCTGTGACGGAACGGCAGCTGATTGATACCGTACTTGAAGTGCTGGATGGAAAAACCGTTATCTGGATTACCCATCACTTGGCGGGTATGGAAAAAATGGACCGGATTGTCTTTTTAGATAACGGACAGATTCAAATGAACGGCACACACGAAGAGCTGTTCCAGCAGGAAAAGCGCTACAGACAGCTTTACGAGCTGGATATGGGAGTAGTATAAGAACAGCCTGGGCGGCTGTTCTTTTTTTTGGGAGAAAAATTAATTAACTTAAAAAATCAAAAATACGAATGGAATACATTCGTAAAAATTAGTCAATTTGCCGGCAAAACATCCGCTGTTTGGGTGCTTTTGTTTGCAGCATTCGCCTTTTCTCTTTTCGTGCAGTGCACATGGATTGTACCCTAAGGAAAACTCTTTAACCTGCCTTACGAAGACAAAAAAGCCATGGCTATTGAAGCCGGCATGCAAAATGCCGGACTCGGCGCTGCTCTTGCAGCCGCTCATTTCAGTCCTCTTGCTGCTGTGCCAAGTGCCATTTTTTGCTTCTGGCACAATATTTCCGGACCGCTCTTAGCCACCTGCCGGGCACGAAAAGCAGACCGGAAAGCGGAACGAAAAGCAATATAGAAATCGTATTTTTTATTAGATGAATGCTTTGCCCGACAAATAAAACAAGTCTCCCATATAAGAGAGACTTGTTTTATTTGGTCCATTTGGATAAGCAATGAAGCATCCCTGGTTAACACCTCATGTAAAAAACGCTTTGCAATAGTACTGGCAGGGGTCCAGTCTTTGCAAAGCGCTTTTTAGTTTAGGTGTTCAATTACGTATAAAAATCTTACCATGAACTTTTTAAAAAATCTTTTTCACTGTTATATTATCTTACAAAAAATTTCTGTCTAACAAATACACGTTTTTCTCTTTTTACCGACTGCATTTCGTTCTTCTATTTTTTGAATGTACGCTGTGGCAAGCGGAACTTTGCAGGCCGTATCCCCAACATCAACGTGCACGCTCCCTATACGTGCTGCCACTTCCTTCGCCCGCTCTGAAAGCGGCTTATAATAAGCACCCACGCAAATCACAAACTGATTCATCACGTACCGAACTCGGTTTTGCTCTGTATGAATGTTTTTTTCCACTCTGTTCAACAGTTTATGGATTTCTTCCCTGTCTACCTCGTCATCTGGGGCAATCGACAGGTAGTTGCTGTAGGTGCTCCATCCGGCAGTCATAATCATTTCTTCATCCGACTGCATCCACTCTCGCGCAAGCTCAAGTGCAAAAAGAGATTCCGCTGTAACTTGTGCGACTGTATATTCACTGATCATATACCAGTAAGCGCCCCGTACCCATTCGTTCAGTCTTTCTTTCGTCATTTCTTTCGGCTTCACTGTCAAACCCGCTAAATACATAGCATCGCTATTGCCGGATGCGTACAAGTCGTAGACGAGCTGTTGATCTTTTTTTACTTCCTTGACAAAATGTTTTTTTAAATCGCCGACTTTGACACCAAAAAACGGCTCTTTGGCTCCGTGACGGGCAAGTGTTTTTTTCGTTTGATCTGAACCGAACTGCTCAAGCTTTTCCATTACTTCTTCATACGTCATGTTCAAGCCCCCTTTTCTTTATTATAAAGAAAAGCCATTCTCAAAAAGAGAATGACTTGGATTATTTCACAATTAATACAGGGCAGTTTACACGCTTCGCCACTTTATGGCTGACGCTGCCAAGCACCATTTCCTGCAGACTGTTCAAGCCGCGGCTCCCGAGCACTACATAGGAAACAGCTTCCTTGTTCGCGTATTCTACAATCGCCGGTCCCGGCACGCCGTGAAGCAGTTGAATCGAATATGAGACGCCTGCTTCTCTTATTTTCTGTTCTGTGCTTTGAAGCTGTTTTCTTCGCTTTTGTTCCAGATCAATAGCGCCCGCACTGTGCAAGACGTCCCTTTTGGATTGATCAAAATCAACGACAAATACAATCACAATCTCTTTGTTCAGCACTTTGGCCAGCTTAATCGCTTCCTCCGCTGCCCGAAGCGCGTGGCTTGATCCGTCTGATGCCAGTAAAATATGACCGTTCATCAACATCCCCCTTTGTTAAAAAAAAGCGCACTGCTTTTACACAATGCGCTCATTTACATGTTAATGTCCAGACAGCTTTGCGTCCTGCTTATCGTGAACAGCCATCCGTTTCACCATGGATGAACTTGCTTCATTTAAGCCTGTAAGGATGGCTTTAATGCCATTATCACGGTATTTCAATACAATTTTATCCACCGCCGCCACGCCAGAATCATCCCAAATGTGCGCCTCAGAAAAATCAATATGCACATTCTTAATTCCTTCCGGCTGATAGTCGAATTCATTCACAAAATCCGTAACGGATGCGAAAAAGATTTGTCCTGCTGCTTTGTAGTGAAGCGTATCCCCCTTGTGGAAAGACGATACAGTCACCTTTGAAATTTTCGCTGTAAAGAAAATCGCACTGAGCAAAATGCCGGCGAACACTCCTTTTGAGAGGTCATGTGTGAGCACGACAGTTATGACCGTCACGACCATGACGATGCTGTCGGTAATCGGAATTTTCGTGACGGCTTTAAGAGACGACCAGTCAAATGTGCCAATTGAGACCATAATCATGACACCAACCAATGCCGCCATCGGAATTTTTACCACTACATCGCCGAGCACCATAATTAAAAACAGCAGAAACGCTCCTGCCACAAAGGTAGACAACCGTCCGCGGCCGCCGGATTTCACATTAATAACCGATTGGCCAATCATGGCACAGCCCGCCATGCCGCCAAAAAAGCCGGTTACAATGTTTGCGATTCCCTGTCCGCGTGCTTCCCGGTTTTTATCGCTTGTCGTATCTGTCATATCATCCACAATGGATGCGGTAAGCAGTGACTCTAAAAGGCCGACCATCGAAAGTGCTAAAGCCGTCGGGAAAATAATCGATAACGTCTCCATATTCAACGGTACATCTGGAATCAGAAATGATGGCAAAGACTGAGTAATGTTTCCAAGATCACCGACTGTCCGTAAATCGAAGCCGCCCACTAATGCAATGATTGTCATGACAACGATCGCAACAAGCGGAGAAGGAACGGATTTAACGAAGCGCGGAAGGATGTAAATAATAGCAAGCGTTGCCGCCACAAACACATACATAACCACTGAACTGCCTGCGAATTGGGGCAGCTGGGCAGTGAAAATTAAAATAGCGAGCGCATTGACGAATCCAACCATCACTGAACGCGGAACAAATTTCATCAAGCGCGCAATTTTCAGCCAGCCAAAAATCAGCTGCAGCACCCCGGTTAAAATGGTAGCCGCAAACAAGTACTGAAGCCCATGGTCTTTCACAAGTGTTACCATCACAAGCGCCATCGCTCCGGTCGCAGCAGAAATCATCGCCGGGCGTCCTCCCATAAAAGCAATCACAACCGCCATCGAAAATGATGCGTACAGACCCACCATCGGATCTACTCCCGCAATAATCGAAAAAGCGATCGCTTCCGGAATAAGCGCAAGCGCTACAACAATACCCGACAAAATATCCCCGCGGACATTGCCGAACCATTCTTTTTTCAGTTGTGTAAACATAAAAAAACACGTCACCTCTAGTCATTTATTTTTTTGACCCCCAACTCTCATGGAAGTCACTGTCCGTTTGAAGTTCTTTTATCATATCATGAAATCAGCTCGCTTGAAAACGTACGCTCGTTTTTCCCAGACTGGCAGTTCGGGCAGGAAAACGACAAAAAAGAAGCTGATGGAATCAGCTTCTTGTTAAATCCCTTTTTCCCGCATCGATTCGTATTGCTTCATAACTTCAGCAAAAAGCGGGTCTGACTCATCCAGCTGCGTAAACTTTTTCAGCGTGGATTCAATCCCCCTATGTTCAATTTCCCCTTGCATTTCTACCGCTTCTGGATCCTGTGCATAGTCATATAAAAGCGCCGCTGCAATACTTTTGGCCAAGTAAACCGGCGTTTCACCAAGCAGCTGCTCGTACTGCTTGGCCGGACTGAGGAGACGGTCATTTCCCCCGAGCTTACGAATCGGCGCACGGCCCACTCGAGTAATATGGTCGCGAATATGCGGGTTAGCAAACCGGCCAATGATTTTTTGGATATATTGGTCATGTTCAGACTGATCAAATCCATATTTCGTCACTAAAAGACGCCCGGTTTCGTTCAAGACTGCCTGGAGCGCATTTGTAACGTGCTTCATTCCGAGTGCTTCATCAATCGTTTGGGCACCGGTCTGCCAGCCAAAATAAGCTGCAGCTGCATGACCGGTATTAACCGTAAACAGCTTCCGTTCAATGTACGGCTTTAAGTCCGGCACCCAGGTGATGCCTTCCACTGCCGGCTTATCGCCAATCAGTTTGAGTTCTTCCACTACCCACTCGTAAAATGGTTCAACGACCACCGTCAATTTATCTTCATTTGACTGGTTAGGCACAATCCGGTCAACGGCCGCGTCCGGAAATCCAGTCCGTGATAAAATAGCATCGCGCTCTTCTTCTGGTATTTTCTCCAGTACCTTCTCTTTTAAGAGCGTGCTCCCTCCGATCATGTTTTCACACGCAATTATATTAACAGGTGATGTCCGCTTCCGAAGGCCTTCTGCTACAAGCCGCGAAATGTGCGGCAAAATCGCCGGGCCAACCGCGGCTGTAATCAGGTCTGCCTTAGCAACAGCTTGTATCACACGGTCTGCTTCCTCAGCACTGTTAATGGCCCGGACGTTTCTCACCATATGCTCCTCACGTGATTCATCCGCCATTACAACCCGATATTCCTTTTTTTCGTTCAGCAGGTCGACCACTTCACGATTTACATCTATAAAGCACAATTCATATCCTGATTGGTATAAAAGGCTTCCGATAAAGCCGCGGCCAATATTTCCTGCACCAAAATGAACAGCTTGCATATTCATTCACCTCTTCAACTATTCTCGTCATTTTTCTTGTAAGCAGCTCATTCTTCGGGCTGCTTACCAAGTGATGATGAAGCTTTTCTTCATTTATTTTATTTCTGGCTAAAAGCTTACCGATCTGATACTATCCCTTTTACATTATCTCCTTCTGCTTCAATCGTAAACCTGTTTACGACCTGCTCCTCGAACGAGAAGAACGGCTTCTTTTTAAGTTGTTTGTTTCTTCCCTTCTACTTGCAGCTGTTCGTCTCCCATAAAGTAAACCGCCATAAACGCAAGCGCAATCGGGATGAGTGACCATAAGAATGTTGCCGTAATCGAATGAGACATCGCATTGGTGATCACATTCAAAATATCCGCTGGAATTTGAGCACGCTGCTCGGACTGAAATATAGTCTGAAGGTTATCAATGCCGAATGTTCCTGTACCGCCTCCACCTAATTTATCCTCCAGCTCATTTGTTAACAGCTTCGTCTGGATAGAGCCGAAAACGGTAATACCCAGCGCCAGCCCAAGTGATCGGAAAAAGGAGTTGGTGGAGTTCGCCGAGCCGCGGTGCCGGTAATCCATTTTGTGTACACTCGCAGATGGCAGCAGCGAAAACGAAAAACCGACGCCAAGTCCAACTGTCACCATATAAACCGTCAGCAGCACACGGCTTGTCTCCGGAGAAATAGTTGCCATAAGAGCCATGCCAACCGCGTAAACAATCACAGAAATCCACATAATACGGCGGTAGGGCATTTTGGCCTGCGCGATCCCTGCAAAAGCACTTCCGGCAACGGATCCAAGCAGCATCGGCATTAAAATAATTCCGGCATTGGTTGCCGATCCCCCGTACACCGCCTGGACAAAAATCGGGATAAAAATCGTCAGCCCGACAAACGTAGCCCCGTACAAGAAAGCGAGTACCTGGGAGGATGCAAACAGCCGGCTGCGAAACATCCAAAACGAAATAATCGGCTCTTCCGCTTTTGTTTCGATCCATAAAAACAGCCCAATAAATACAGTAAACAAGCCAAACAGCAACATGCTCTGCCATGAAGTCCAGGCAAACTCTTTTCCGCCAAGCTCCAGCGCAAACATTAAGCTGACAATGGCTGTTACCAGTGTAACCGCGCCAGCCCAGTCAATTTTCTGCTTTGTATGCACCGGCGTTTCCTTGTAAAAGCGCCCAATCAGCAGCAGGGCTACCATACCGATCGGTACATTTACATAAAATACCCAGTGCCAGCTGATGGCGTCCGTAATAAACGCACCGAGCAGCGGGCCAATCACGCTCGAAGCGCCAAACACGGCACCAAGCATGCCGGTCATTTTTCCGCGCTGTTCGGCTGGAAACACATCAAATACAATCGTAAACGCAATCGGCATTAGTGCGCCGCCGCCAATTCCTTGAATGGCCCGGTACACGGCCAGCTGCGGAATCGACTGGGCAACGCCGCACAGGGCAGAACCGATTAAGAATACAAGCAGTCCAAATACAAAAAAACGTTTCCTTCCATACATATCCGACAGCTTTCCGAAAATCGGCATGCCGGCCAGCACCGCTACTGCATATGCGGAGGTAATCCATACATAGCTGTCTACGCCGCCTAAATCAGCCAGAATGGAGCCGAGCGCTGTTGCCACAATCGTGTTGTCCATCGCAGCCATTAAAATGGCCAGCAGCAGCCCCGCCAGGACAAGCCGTAAATTTGTTTGTTCCGTCGTCATTCCACTCTTCCTCTCTTTTTTTACCTGATTACTAGTATAGCAACGAACGACAGAGCCGAACATTAAAAAGCGGTTTTGGGCAAAGAAAGCGGAACTCTTTCAGCGGGCAAAATTCTTTGTCAGATAATCTAACCGGCTTGTTGTTCCGCTGCGCTCCCTTCTTTATACTGAGGGTGTCATCTTTACAGAAATATTGCCTCTAGGCAGAAAAAAAGCAGCCGGCTTACCGGCTGCTTTTTTATCCTGCGATCAGTCCTGAGCCTGTCTCTATAATGTAATAAAGACCGTACAAAACACTGATTAATGACGTGATCCGCATTAAAAAAAGCGGAATCGTTTTATGTGATGTAACTAAAAACGGAAGGCCCAGCAGAGTTGTAAAAAGCAGCATACCGACAACTGTTCCCGCTCCGAAAATCAAAATAAACTGAAAGGCTTCTGAGCTGCTGTCAGCTTGTGTCGCTGTTAACAGTACCATGGCCGCACTCCCGGCAAGTCCGTGGATCACGCCAATCGTAAATGATTTTTTGTGGGTATGCTCATAATCTGCTTCGCTCGCCTTCCAGCTTCCACGCATTCCGTTTACACCCAAATAAACGAGCATGACTCCGACAAAACATTCGAGCAGAGCTGCAAGATTCTCAGGAATCTGCCGGCCCAGTGCGATCGCGGTGACACCGATGATCAGCAGCGTTGCCGTATGCCCAAGCCCCCAAAACACACCCGTTAATGACGAGCGGTACAGCTTTTTTGTCCGGCTTGCAATAGTCGAAACTGCAATAATATGATCCGGTTCTGTTGCATGCTTAATCCCTAATGTAAATCCAAGCAATAAAATCGATAAAAGTCCGCCTTGAATCATAAATAGTTCCCTCTTTCAATACTTTCTAAGCTGCAGCGGCTCCTGGCCCAGTTTCCGGCGCAGCCAGTTGGTGCACTGCAGAATGATTTCTTCGATGACATGAGAGGCGCGGGCCAGGATCCGTACGGTGCAGCCCCCATTTTTCAGCGTAGAAAACCCAATTCGCGCTCCATCGTTATACGGAGCCAGAAGCGGCTCCAGTTCTTCCTGCCAGCCGGGCTCAAGCAGCGGCGAAACGATAAAAAGAGAGCCGACATGTGTATAATCCTCCATTTGCATAAGGGAAAATAAAGGCTGCTGGTCCGGTTTTAAAAAAAGGTGGTCATACACCTGCAGCTGGTCATTTTCATATATTTTGAGCTTCGACCGAATCCACTCATAGCGAAACGGCCGGCCGCTCTCAGACCAGCCCGGCGTTATGCTGTCGCTGTAAAGCAGCGTTGCCCCTTTTTCCATATGGATCGTGGTTGTCTGCTCAAAGCGTGCCTGCTCATATGCAATGAGCGGGTCCGGCATATACATAAACACACTGCCCGCCGCGAGAGATACGTTCATCGACTGAAAAACCGGATCATGCGGTGTTTTATACACTTTTGCGGCAGACTGCGTCGTCAATATCATTCTCGCATCCGGTTCGAGAATCACCTCTGTGTAATAGCGGTCGCCTCCTACGTATCCGCCGCCGACATGAAGGCTGTACACCGTTGGCTCGCTTTCATTAAAATAGATCGGGCGCGCTACTTTAAACGCGCCGTCAAAATACGTATCAGCTATCACCGTTTTATCGCCCCGGCAGACTGCTTTCATCCGCAGCGTGCCGGTCATGCTCATGCTTCCAGCCCCATCAAAAGCGCATTTTCTTTAATCCATCTCACCACGTCTTGAAGTCCCGTTTCCTCTTTTAAGTTCGTAAAGAAAAACGGCTTGTCTGCTCCACGTGATTTTTTCGTATCTTCCGCCATCACATCCAAATCGGCTCCTACATAGGGGGCGAGATCCGTTTTATTGATAATAAACAAATCTGATTTAATCATGCCCTGGCCGCCCTTACGCGGAATTTTCTCACCCTGCGCCACATCGATAATGTAAATCGAAAAATCCACAAGCTCCGGGCTGAATGTGGCCGCCAGGTTGTCCCCTCCGCTTTCTACAAAAATAATATCCAAATCCGGATGTGCCTCTTTTAATTCATCAATTGCTGCAAAGTTCATGGAGGCATCTTCCCGAATCGCTGTGTGTGGACAGCCTCCGGTTTCCACTCCAATAATGCGGTTTTCCGGCAGAACCCCGTTTTTAATAAGAAATTGGGCATCTTCTTTCGTATAAATGTCGTTCGTCACAACGGCCATGCTGAATTCATCGTTCATCGCACGTGTGAGCTTTTCTACAAGCATTGTTTTGCCGGCACCAACGGGTCCTCCAACACCGATGCGTACTGGTTCCATTCTGCACCACTCCTTTTGTTTTTCACGACATAAAAAGCCGAACAGGCAGCTGTTCATGGCGCATTTGTGCGATTTCAAGCCCCGGCATATTCATACCGAGCTCTTCTTCCGTCATCCCTTCTGTTTGGTCTGCAATCTCTCTCATCAACGGCTGCAGCGCCAGCAGGATCCGCTGGCCGTCTGTCTGCCCGAGCGGAATCGCCCGGACAGCATTTTGAATCAAAGACTGAACACCTGAAAAAAGGTGTGCAGCGATGGCATCTTTTTTGCCAGCCTGAAGATAATGGGCCGCCAGGGCAAACACAATAGACGGATGGCCGACCGCTTTCTTTTGGCGGATTTGTTTGTAGTACATATTGATCAACGGACTTTCATATAAGTCCACACATAGCTTGGCCATTCGTTCACCAATCCTCCGCGTGCCTTCCCGTGTTTCTTTTGGCAGTGCCAGCGCGGAAAGCATGTGGTCAAGCTCCGTTAAATGATCAAAGCGGCCGGCTGCCACATCCTCATAAGCAAGCCGGCAGGCGAGAGCATCCGTATAAGCCATTTGATTGGCTATATAGATTCGCATGGCGGATTCGAATGTTTCAGCATTATGAATGCTGCCTTCGTAAATGTATGTTTCCAGTCCAAACGAGTGTGAAAACGCACCTGAAGGAAAATTGGAATCACACAGCTGCATAAAGGACAGCATTGGATTAATCATGGCTGTGGCCGATATGGCGGAATGCTTTTTTCACCCGGCGCTCTTCGCGGCGAAAAGGAATGCCGAGCTGCTCGAGAAGCTGTTCGACTAAATAGTCATACTGCACAATCATTTCATCGCCTTCAAACTGAGCCGGCAGATGCCGGTTGCCAAGCTGATGGGCAATGTCTCCCATTTGGCCGATTGACTCTGGCATAATGGTTAGAACATCATCTGCCAGCACCTGGATGACAATCATGTTTTTATCATCGCAGTATAAAATATCACCGTTCTGCAAGTCTTTCGGCTCCCGCAGCCGAATACCGAGCTCGCGTCCATGATCTGTTTTTACACGCTGAATGCGTTTAACAAGCTCGTCACTCGACAGGAAAACCCGTTCTGTGTGTGGTGCACGAATATCATCTGTTTCCACATTTCCAATTACTTTTTCAACAATCACTTCGATCCCACCTTAAAATAAGAAATAGCGCTGCGCCATTGGCACGGTTTCTGCCGGTTCACACGTTATCAGATCACCGTTTACTTTTACTTCATATGTCTGCGGGTCCACTTCGATCTTGGGTGTTTCACCGTTGTATTTCATATCGCTTTTTTGCAAAGTGCGGATGCCGCCGACAGGACGGATCATTTTCTCTAAACCGAGTTTTTGCGGAACACCGCGCTCGATCGCCGCTTTAGACATAAAGGTTATCGATGTTTTGAAAAGGGCCCTGCCAAAGCTTGCAAACATTGGACGATACAAAGCCGGCTGCGGTGTTGGGATGGACGCGTTTGGATCGCCCATGACACTGTGGGCAATCAAGCCGCCTTTTAAGACAAGCTCTGGTTTTACGCCAAAAAAAGCGGGCTCCCATAGGACGAGATCTGCAAGCTTGCCTGTTTCAATAGAACCAACGTAGTCGGAAATACCATGTGTTAAAGCAGGATTGATCGTATATTTCGCGACGTACCTTTTCGCCCGGAAATTATCGCCTTCTCCTGTTTCTTCACTCATTTTCCCTCGCTGCTTTTTCATTTTGTCTGCCGTCTGCCACGTACGCAGAATCACCTCGCCAATCCGTCCCATCGCCTGAGAATCAGAGCTGATCATACTGAACACACCTAAATCATGCAAAATATCTTCTGCCGCAATCGTTTCTTTCCGAATGCGCGAGTCGGCAAACGCAATATCTTCTGGAACCGATGGATCAAGGTGGTGGCAGACCATCAGCATATCCAAATGCTCGTCCAATGTATTGACCGTGTAAGGACGGGTTGGGTTTGTAGAAGAAGGAAGAACATTTGGATAGCCGGCAGCTTTGATAATATCCGGCGCATGCCCGCCTCCTGCTCCTTCTGTATGGTATGTATGAATCACCCGTCCATCGATCGCCGCAATTGTATCTTCCACAAAGCCGCCTTCATTTAATGTATCGGTATGAATAGCAACCTGAATATCGTACTTGTCCGCTGTTCTTAACGCCGTATCAATTGTGGCAGCCGTTGTGCCCCAGTCTTCATGCAGCTTTAAACCAATGACGCCTGCTTGAATTTGTTCTTCAAGCGGCTCAACTCCAGACGCATTTCCTTTGCCAAGAAAGCCAATATTCATTGGAAACGCTTCGGCCGCTTCAAGCATACGGAAGATATTCCACTCACCCGGGGTGCATGTGGTCGCATTTGTTCCGGTAGCCGGTCCTGTTCCACCGCCAATCATCGTTGTGACACCGGAGGCAAGTGCTGTTTCAATTTGCTGCGGGCAAATAAAATGAATGTGCGCATCGATGCCGCCGGCTGTGACAATTTTTCCTTCTGCGGCAATCACTTCGGTAGAAGCGCCGATTACAATGTCTACTTTGTCCATCAAAAGGGGATTGCCCGCTTTGCCGATGGCAGCAATCATTCCGTCCTTTACACCAATATCCGCTTTATAAATACCTGTGTAATCAAGGATAATGGCATTGGTCAGCACAAGGTCAACAGCTTCTGCGCGAGTAGCAAGGGGGTGCTGACCCATCCCGTCACGGATCACTTTCCCCCCGCCGAATTTCACTTCATCCCCATACACCGTGTAATCTTTTTCAATTTCGATAAAGAGATCTGTATCTGCCAGACGGATACAGTCACCGGTTGTGGGCCCGAACATATCCGCATACTGTCGGCGTGACATTTGAAAACTCATGCCTCTTCCTCCCCATCAAGCGCACCATTCACGCGATTGTTTAACCCGTATACGCGCCGCTCGCCGGAAAACGGAACGAGCGCAACCGGCTTGCCGTCTCCCGGTTCAAAACGGACTGCCGTGCCTGCGGGAATGTTCAGCCGTTTACCAAGCGCTTTCTCGCGTTCAAATTCGAGTGCCTGATTCACTTCTGCAAAATGAAAGTGGGAACCCACCTGCACGGGCCGGTCCCCCCGGTTTGTCACAAAAACCTTCGTTTCTTCTTTTCCTTCATTGCATACAATCGCGGTACTTTGAAGCTTATATTCACCAGGAATCATGTGCGCTCCTCCTTAACGTATCGGGTCGTGGACAGTGACTAGTTTCGTGCCGTCCGGAAAGGTTGCTTCCACTTGAATATCATGAATCATCTCCGGAACACCTTCCATTACATCATCTCTTGATAAAATCGTTGTGCCAAACTGCATCAGCTCCGGCACGGATTTTCCATCGCGTGCCCCTTCCATTACTTCATACGTAATAAGCGCAATCGATTCCGGATAATTCAGCTTTAACCCTCTGTCTTTGCGGCGGCGTGCCAAATCAGCTGCCACAACAATCATTAACTTTTCCTGCTCGCGTGCCGTCAGTTTCACGAAAGCCCCTTCTTTCCAAGAAATAGATTTTAATTTCCTGCCATCTCTTATGTAACTTTTTGTAACATCATATATTTTCATTATATATTGAATTTTCATTAAAATAAATCTTTCTTTTCCAAAAGTATGTAAAACAAAAAAGAAGCAGCTTCTGCTGCTTCTTATGCCCGCTCTAATTTTAAATTGTAACGGTAGGTTTCTTCGGCTGATGTCAGCTTGTAACCCATCGCCGGGTTAAAGTCGAGTGCAATATGGTCATGGAGATTTTCCTGGCTTTCTTTTGAAACAAGAAACGGAATGCCTGAGACGGTAAACAAATCATCGCCTTCTTTTTTACGATCGATTCGTAGATGATATTCGGATGCAATCGAACAGCTGCCGATAAAAATCGATTCAATCCGGACTCCTTCGTTTTCTCCAAACTCATACTTTTTCAGTTCTGCTACAGCGGCCGGCTTTACATTAATATTCATATCCATCACCTCCCTTTTCTTTTCCCCAGAACGCAAAAAAAAAATCATCGATGGCGGGGCAAGAGCCGATTATTATTCCCAGTGAATGATAAAGCGCCCGCCCGGCCCTACAAACGAAAGCAGCGGCAGGTCTTCCGCCACGATTCTGCCAATCACGTTTACTTTTTCATCGGCCGGCAGGTCATTCAGCGTAATTTGCATTTCCCCGGCATAGCGTAAATACCGTTTGTTGTCGACGGTAATCGTTCCTTTCGGCCGCTCAACCGTTTGAAAAGGCTCTACTGTTTTGTCGCCGGTTTGGGCAAATCCCCTTGATTCAACGGAACGAATACAATCTCTTGCCGGGTCCGGTCGGTTCGTTTGAACGTCCGCATAAAGAGTGACATCCGCAAATGGTTTTGCCCGCAGCGGAATACATTCGTCCTCCTCGAAGCACTTAAACTGCCGGAAGGCTTCATCTGACAAGTCCGGATCACCAATCAATACTTTTTGCGTATGCAGCTGACGGATCAGCTCAAGCGCCGCCCCAAAAGGCGCCCGGTTCCGGTGCTTCTCTAATGTAGGCAGTCCCTGAAACAGCGGGCCCCGCTTATGGCGGTCCCCCGGAACAAACGCCATGGTACTCAAACCGAGCGAAAGGAGCCATTTATTTTTTTCTTCTATGTAGGCTTCTCCAAGTCCTGTTTCCGAACGCGGATAAAAATTATGCCACGCTTCGATGCGGCTGATATCCGCTCCAGCCGAAAGAATGTCTTCGTATTCACGCCGGGTCAGCGTACTGGCATTGAGTACTATGTTCATCCTTTTAGAAAGATCCGCAATCGTCTTTCCGGCCATACCGTAATCTACGCGCAGCCCGGTAACACCCCACTCAAGCAGCTCTTCGGCCCGGTCCATAGACAAGCCAATTTTCTCAAGCGATGCGGGAGAAACATCCGCAAAAAGCGCCATCCCTGTTTCCCGGGCGAGCCTGGCAAGCTGGCGGAACCGGCCGTGAAGCTGTGAGGCATCATCTTCAGGAATATGCAGCGATGTAAATACCCACTGAAAGCCATGCTGCTTTGCTTTCTTCACATATTGCTCTTGCTTTTCTCCTATGTCTTCATTTAAATAAACCGAAATTCCAAACATACGCATCCTCCTTATGTAAAAAGCGCAGAAGAGACTCTCTGCGCTTTGCTTTCTTCATTCATCAAACTCTTTGGCCATTTCATCTTTAAAGCCGAACAAATACGTAAATGCAAAACCGGCCGCATACGCAATAATAAGTCCGGCTAAATACAATAAAATTTGATGCGGAAGAACAATAAACGAAAGCGGCAGGCCGGAAACCCCAATCGCACTTGTGGCGACGTTGAAGTATGCTTGAAACGCGCCGCCAATACCTGCACCGAGGCAGGCGGTCAAAAACGGCCTTCCGAGCGGCAGCGTTACGCCGAAAATAAGCGGCTCGCCGATGCCGAGCATACCGGAAGGAAGAGATCCCCCTATTGCCCGCTTTAATCGTTTTTTCTTTGTTTTCATATAAATCGCAAAGGCAGCGCCCACCTGGCCGGCTCCACCCATGGCCAAAATAGGAAGAAGCGGATCATCGCCGATGGAATTGAGCAGTTCCAGGTGAATCGGTGTCAGGCCTTGATGAAGGCCGGTTACCACGAGCGGCAGAAATGTTGCGCCAAGTACAAAGCCAGCGACAATTCCGCCTATATCTAAAACAGCCAGCAGACCGTTTGTAATCGCGTCAGAAATAAAACCGCCGATCGGCATAAAAATCACATACGTGACAATACCAGTAATTAGCAGCGCAACCGTTGGCGTCACGATAATATCGAGCGACTGCGGCACCCCTTTACGAATCCAGCGCTCTACATAAGCGATGAAAATAGCCGCAAACAAAATTCCAATCAAGCCGCCGCGCCCCGGTACCAATGCTTCTCCAAACAATGTAACGCCTTCAATCGCCGGATTGATGACCAAAATGCCGGCCAGCGCACCAAGGGCAGGTGATCCGCCAAACTCTTTTGCTGCATTTAAGCCGACTAAAATGCCAAGGTAAGCAAACAAGCCGCTGCCAATCGCTGTTAAAAGAAGGGCGGTTTGTGAATCAGCCGCCAGCCAGCCTGCTTGAATAATTGCTTTCGATATACCTGTAATCAATCCGGATGCCACGAGTGCCGGAATGAGCGGAATAAAGATACTCGATATTTTACGCAAAAACAGCTTAAACGGCGTGGCGTTTTTTTCTTTTAATTCTGCTTTTACGGCCGCTGCACGGTCTCTCAGCATCTTTCCATCTGACGCATCCATGATCTTGCTAAACTCTTCTGCGACTTTATTGACTTTTCCCGGTCCTAGAATCACTTGAATCGTTTCTTCTTCGACCACTCCGAAAACCCCGTCAATTTTTTTAATCGCCTCTGTATTTACACGCTCATGATCTACTGGTGTTACTCTCAGCCGTGTCATGCAGTGGGTAAAAGATTCGACATTATCCGGCCCGCCTAAACAGTCGGAAATTTGCTGTGCAATCATTTTATTTTCGTTTGTCATCCCCGCTCACCCTTTCCCCGTATTTCAACCCTTTGTTTCCCCTTTTTTATTTTGATTCTTTTAAAAAGCTGATCGCTTCTCTTGAACGATCAATATACTGTACTGTTTGATCAAATTCTTTTGTTGCCACACCCATAAATAACACATCAATCACAAACAATTGAGCAAAGCGTGAAGCGGTTGCAGCGCTTCTAAGCGGTGCTTCGCTTGATGCAGATGTAAATAAGTTGATATCTGCCAGAGACGCAGCGGCAGACGATCCGTACTTGGTTAAGCTGATCGTTTTGACTCCCCGCTTTTGGGCGAGAGACAGGAGACGTGCGACTTCCTGCGTTTCTCCTGAAAACGAAATGCCCAAAAGCACATCATCCGCTTCCGCATTGGCAATCAGGGACGCCACTAAATGTGTATCGGTAAAAGCCGTTGCGTTTTTGTGAATACGCAGCAGTTTTTGCTGGGCATCCATCGCAATTAAGCTCGAAGCGCCGATGCCAAAACAGTGAACCGTTTTCGCACCCGCCAGCGCCTCGACTGCCGCCTCCATTTGCCCGTAATCCATCAATTCGGCTGTATCCGTTAAGCTTTGAATTCCATTGCTCAATGTTTTCTGTGTAATACCAGCAAGCGTTTCGCCGCTTTCAATGTCCCGGTACCCTGTTTCCGGTACTTTCACTAAATCACCGGCGACCCGGACTTTTAACTCCTGAAACCCTTTAACCCCCATTGATTTGCATAAGCGAATCACTGCCGCGCTGCTTGAGCCAGCCATTTGGCTGATTTCGCTTGCTGTAGCATGGAGTAGTTTTTCTGGCTGCTCCAAAATAAACTGGGCGACTTTTTTTTCTGAAGGAGGCAGCTGGGGCAAAATGCTCCGCAGCCTGTTTAATCCCCCGGTAGTCATTGGCTGCTTCCTCCGCGTGCGCCCCCCATTTTAACGGCTCGGCGCACATATCCTTCCGCTTTTGTTAACAGCTCTTTAGCTTCTTTGAACGGCACGCCGCATTCGAGCATCACAATCGCTGTTTTCACTTCGTTTCCGGCTTCATCGAGTGTTTCTTCTGCCCGCTTTCTTGAAACGCCTGTTACCCGGACAATTGTGTGAACCGCTCTTTGTCTCAGCTTTACATTACTCACGCGCACATCAACCATTAAATTTTCAAACGCTTTGCCCATTTGCAGCATGGAAGCCGTCGAAATCATATTTAAAATCATTTTTTGTGCTGTGGCTGCTTTTAAGCGTGTAGATCCCGTTAACACTTCCGGTCCGACCACGACTTCGATTGGCTGATCAGCATACGCGCTGATTTGGGCGTTTTTATTGCAGGAAATGGCAGCCGTTTTGGCACCGATTTCCCGGGCATACGCGAGTCCGCCCTTTACGTAAGGGGTCCTGCCGCTTGCCGCTAATCCAACGACTGTATCCCTTTCTGTTAATCCGCGGCTTTTGAGGTCCTGCCGGCCGGCGGCTTCATCATCTTCTGCTCCTTCAACCGCTTTTACAAAGGCGTGCTCACCTCCCGCGATAAGGCCCTGTACCATTTCAGGCGGTGTGCTGAACGTTGGCGGGCACTCAACCGCATCGAGCACACCGAGACGGCCGCTCGTTCCAGCGCCCATATAAAAAAGACGGCCTCCTTTTTGAAACGAGTGAAGCACAAAGCCAACGACCTGCTCGATGGCGGGAAGCACTTCCTTGACAGCTTCTGCCACGCCATAGTCTTCCTCGTTCATCATCGTTAAGATTGTTTTTGTATCTGCAGTGTCTATCTGCATGGTACGGCTGTTTCTTGACTCGGTCGTCAGCTGCATCAGCTTTTCTTCCAACCAAATCCCTCCTCTTAAATAATGCCATCATTGTAACCGCTTTGATTTTAAATTTCAATATTTTTTAATAACTATGAAATAATATTTTAAAAAAGACATAAAACCTTTGAGAATATCCACAAAGGTTTTATGTCTTTTTGATGAAAGCTTTCGCTGGTGAAGATAGGCAGGCGGATTCAGCGTCTGTCCTATAGAAAAGTCCGCCGGCTCATCGGCTGTCCAGCTTGAGCCTTTACTGCATTAAAAAATCGATCGCTTCTCCAATGCCGTTTTCATCATTTGAAGCGGTTACGTGCTGTGCTGCAGCCCTAACGGCTGCCGGCGCGTTGCCCATGGCAATACCGATCCCGGCACATTGAAACATCGAAATGTCATTGAAGTTATCACCGATGGCGGCTGTTTGGGAAAGCGGCACGCCAAGCCGCAGAGCAAGCTCCTTTAAAGCACTGCCTTTCGTTGCACCGCGGGGCGAAATTTCTAAATTCACATAATTGGAGCTGCTGGCTGCTTCCACATCCGGCAGACTCGTTTTGATTTTTTGTTCAATCTCCCGAAAATCGCCCGTTTCACTGAAAATGGCCATTTTCGATATATCCGGATGGTTCTCAAGCCACTGGCCGATGTCCGGTGTCACCCGTACCCGGCATTCCTCTAAATATGCATTTCGCCGTTCCTGCAAGCCGCCTGTTTGAACGAGCGGAAGAACATTTTGATCTATCCATTTCTCATTCCAGCGGTTCTTCTCTGGTACAATCAAGTCGTTTCCTTCATATAAATGAACGCATATGTTTTCCTTTTCGCAAAATGAAACAAATTGCTTTAAACCTGCATAAGAGAAGGTTTTTTGATTGAGCAATTCGCCCCTTTCATCGTGAAGCACTGCACCATTCAATGAAATAATAGGTGTTTTCAGACCGAGCGTCTCACCAATCCAGCGCGTGGCCAGCGGCGTCCGTCCGCTGCAAATGACGACCTGGCCGCCCCGCTCTTCAAAGGAACGAATCGCCTGGATTGACCGCTGATCAATTTCTTTTTCTTCATTTAAAAGTGTCCCATCCAAATCAATCGCAATCAGTGAGTAAGCCATTTCATTTCCTCCACATTTCGATTTTTATGTATGAAAAAACGGAAAGAAGGGACTCTTCTTTCCGTTTTAAGAGAAGACTTGGGCAAAAATTATTCGCCAAGACCTTGAGTTTTAATTGTTTCGCCTACAGCTTCGATTGCTTGATCTTCGTCAGCACCAGCAGCTGTTACTGTGATTGACGCGCCTTTTGGAATACCAAGGGACATAACGCCCATGATTGATTTTAGGTTTACTGTTTTGCCGTTGTACTCAAGGTTTACATCTGAGCTGAATTTTGAAGCTGTTTGAACAAGTACTGTAGCCGGACGAGCGTGGATACCTGTTTCATCTGTAATTGTAAATGTTTTTTGTGCCATGTTAAGAAAACTCCTTTGTCGTTAAAATTGTACGCTGTTCCTATTATAAAATAAACTGCACACAAATACCACTAAAGTGCTGTCGCATTTTAGCGTAAAACAAAAATCCCTGCTTTTTCTTGTCTCATTGAAAAAAACAGAGAATTAAAAGGAAATTTCTTTTAACTCGTATTCGAGAATATAAGTTGACGCTGCCTGTGACACAAGACGGATAAACAGGCTTTGCAGCCATACCCGCCCGAAGGCGATTGAATGTTGATCCAAATCCAGCTTTATATTGATATTGGCCGGCATTTTCTCCTCTGGTTCTTGACCAATCAGAATACTTGCTGTCATCGCACCGCTTTTCCGTGCGTATCTTAAGCTGCTCTCCGTATAAGAGGGTGCCTCGGCCGCAAAGCAAATGACCATATCACGAGGCCCCACCTGAAGCTCGTTTAAATCCATTCGTGCTAAAAGCTCATTTCCGCCCGATTTTGGGCAGTATTTTTTTCCAACAATATAGTTTTGCAGTCTCAATGGTCCGTTTAAATCGGTTATATGAATACGCTCGCTTGCCCGAGGCGTCAGATAAATTAATCGTCCGTTTTTTTGAATCGTTTGAATGGCCGCGATCACCAATTTTTGAATCGAACCCATTTCTTCTTTTATGCTTTTGAACATGGTGGAATCGTTTATTTGACCTGAGTGTAACAGTTCGTTGATGTGACGGAAACAGTCAAATGTGTCTTCATCTGCCACTTGCTTAACATCTTGTACGGTTTGCATTTTATCACTCATTTCTCTTGAAGCGTCCCAACTTCTATTATACGCCTGAGAAATAAAAATACAATTTTTTCAGCACATTTTATGAAATTTTATTTTTTATTATTTTTTTAGTTTTGAAACAGCCTCAGATGCTTTTGCATAGGGCTCCTCTACATAAGAACCAATTTGATGAAAAACCGCTACGTAAAGAGCATCAATCATATTCATCTGAACGGTTCTAGAAGCAATGCTCCCAATCCGCTTTTCATGCTCCACCATTGGTGTTCCAAGAATAATATCGGCTTCTTTGTACAAAACCGATTTGCCGACAGTCGTAATGGCGATGACGGTGGCGCCTCTTGATTGGGCAAAACGGGCGAGCTCAATAACGTCTTTTGTTTTGCCTGATGTGCTGATTGCGATCAACACATCTCCCTTCTGCATATGGGCAGCCATCGAAAGTGAAAAATGAAAATCTGGCGTCATGACCGCATGGAAGCCAAGCTTCGCAAATTTATAGTGTCCGTCAACGGCCGCAGCAGCAGAACCGCCTACTCCATAAAATAGGATCATTTTCGATTGAAGCAGTGCCTGGACAGCTTTAAGCAGCTCCCGCTTATCCAACGCTGAAAGGGCAGCGTCAAGCGCACCCCGGTTCACGTGGGTGACTTTGTTAAACAGCTCATAGGGCGAATCTTTAGACTGCAGCAATGAAAAGTCATTAACACTCATGGATGTATTCGACAATTCTTTGACGAGTGTTAATTTAAACGTTTTGTAGCTTCCAACCCCAATCGTTTTGCAAAACCGGATGACCGTTGCTTCACTGACTTCTGCCCTTTTCGATAACTCCCCTGTTGTCATGTTCGGTACAAGGTGGGCATTGTTTAAAATAAAGGACGCTACTTTTTGTTCTGCCGCGCTCATTTCACTGCTTTGAATTTTTATTTTTTCCAGCATCGATGTTCCGCTCATTCGGCCCCTCCTGAATGTGTTGTTCTTATCTTATCGGACAGGCTTAAAAAGCGTCAATTGGTGCTGGCACAATTGGTTCTATTTTCAGAAAAAAAACAGGACTGTCTGGATAACAGCCCTGCTTTTTCACTATGCGTTTACGTGGCTCATATGAAGAGGCGGCACGACAAGCCAGCCTTTTTCTTTTAAAAGCCTTAAGTTGGTCTGGCCAAGTTTCGCTTTTGCTGTGTGAAACTCTCCGAACATCATCGCAATGTCTTCACGAATACACTGTGCCATTGCCTGGCTGTGCGCTGTTAAGCCCATGCCGATATCCTTTCCGATCATCGACGCAATTTCCGGGTCTTGAATACGCGCCCCCGGCGGAATGCTTTCAAGATCCGCATGCGGACGTTCAGGAGGCTCCGGCGGGATCGCTACGCCATTTTCTCTTAAGATTTCATCCAAGCCTGCCATTTCCGCGCGTGCCAACATTAAACCTTCCTCGATCACTCTTTTTAAATCGCCATCACCGGCATGGTTTAACATCGTGCTGTAAAAAGCGGCTGCGCTTTTAGCGGCCAGGGAGCCTGCCCAGACAGCAGCTACTTCACCGTAATGCAGCGGCTCATCTTTTGGATTTCCACTTAAAATACCCATCGTATCCCTCCATCAAAGTAAGTAGTGTGTGCTTGTCTGCACACGACTAGTATTTTGAAGTGGAAGCCATCCTATTCAGAAAGTTCAGGTCTGTTCCTTACAGCGTTACGCCTGTTTTAAAAATAGCGAGCTCGCGGAAATTATTCCTTTCATTATTCACCCATTCACCGCTTGCTACCCGGATAATATATTGAATAAAATCCTCAAGGACCAGGTCTGCTAATACGTCTTCAATCAGCGCTCCGGCATTGTAGTCAATCCAATGACGCTTTTTCTCGTAAAGCGGCGTGTTTGTAGCGATTTTTACCGTCGGCACAAATGAGCCAAATGGGGTACCGCGCCCTGTTGTAAAAAGAACCATCTGACAGCCGGATGCCGCTAAAGCGGAAGACGCCACCAAGTCATTTCCAGGAGCGCTTAATAAATTCAGCCCCTGCTTTTTCAAGCGGCCTCCATACGGAAGCACATCCACGATTGTCGATGTGCCGGCTTTTTGCGTGCAGCCGAGTGACTTATCTTCAAGCGTTGTGATGCCGCCTGCTTTATTGCCCGGCGATGGATTTTCATATACCGGCTGGTTGTGATCAATAAAATACTGCTTAAAATCGTTGATCAGCCCGACAATCTTCTTGAACACTTTCTCATTTTCGGCACGCTCCATCAGAATGGTTTCAGCTCCGAACATTTCTGGCACTTCTGTTAGTACGGTCGTGCCGCCCTGGGCAGTGAGAAAGTCAGAAAACCGGCCCAGGAGCGGGTTGGCGGTAATACCGGAAAACCCGTCTGACCCTCCGCACTTTAAGCCAATTTTAAGCTCAGAAAGCGGTACTTCCTCCCGGTGATCATGGGTTGCGGCTTTCCAGATAGCGTGCAGGCATTTCACCCCTGCCTCCACTTCATTTTCTACGTCCTGTGAAAGCAGAAATTGAACACGGCTTCCATCATATTCACCGAGTGAATCACGCAGCTCATTAATATTGTTGTTTTCGCAGCCAAGCCCAAGCACCAGCACTCCGCCTGCATTTGGATGAACAATGGCATCCGCTAATATTTGTTTTGTCTGGGCATGGTCATCCCCAAGCTGAGAACACCCGTAATTATGTTTTAAAACGAGCACATTTTCAAAAGGCGTAATATCTCCGTCTCGTTCCTGCTTAAACTGCTCAATGATCAGGTCGGCAATACCGTTTACACAGCCAACCGTCGGGACAATCCAGAGCTCGTTACGAATACCAACACTTCCATTGGCACGCTTGTAGCCTTTAAAAACCGCTGTTGATCGTTTAAATGGATTATCGTTTAATTTTTGCGTAAAGATATAGGTCTGAATATCGTTTAAATTGGTTTTCACGTTATGCGTATGAACAATGCTTCCCCTTTTAATGGGCTTTGTGGCATGCCCAATTGGAAACCCGTATTTAACAACGTTGTTATTTTCTTCGATATCCTGCAGCGCAATTTTATGCCCTCGGGCTGCATCCTCTGAGAGCTCTACATCCGATTCGATGCGTGTTCCTTTCGGCAAATCCCGAAGCGCTACAGCGACATTATCACGACCGTTGATGATCAGCGTATCTTTCACCGTGTGCACCTGCTTTCTTTAACGTATCGATGATGCCGTTGCGTTCAATGTGAATCGCAAAACGGGCTGTCTGGTCTGTCAGGCCGGAGATACGGTTTAAATCCTGGCCCCACAGCGCTTCATATCCGAGTACATTTCGCACAAGCTCTTCAATGGCTTCATCTGTACCATTACATGCACGCCATTGATCACGGAAAAAATCGACGATATATGCTTCATCCGTTTCGCTTTTTTTGTATACATGAATCCAGGCAGCAAGGGCAAGCACCATCCGCTGAGGCACTTCGCCAAATGCTTCTGCATACTTGATCAGTACCGGCACATTCCTCGTTTTAAATTTCGGTATCGCATTCAAGGCAATGCTTTTCACATAATGTTGAACAAACGGATTGGCAAACCGGCTTAATACTTCATGTGCAAAAGCGGTCGTTTCTTTCTCTGGCAGCCCAATCGCCGGGATAATCTCCTCGAAAATAAGCTCTTCAACAAAAGCATTTGTATCGCTGTTCGTCACGGTTTCTTTTACCGTTTCGATCCCTGAAAGCAGCGCAATCGGCGTTAACGCAGTGTGTGCCCCGTTCAAGATAAACACTTTGCTTAACCGGTACGGAGCCAGTTCCTCTACCACTTTCACATTCAATCCGGCCGTATGAGCCGGAAACTCTTCAGCCAGCCAGCCAGGTCCTTCGATCGCCCATAAATGATAATGCTCACCGACAGTCATCAACTGGTCTGCAAAGCCAAGCTCCCTTTCCAGCTCTTCTCCATCCTCTTTCGGATAGCCCGGTACAATCCGGTCGACCAAGCTGTTGCAAAATGTATTCGCTGTCTCCACCCATTCCGCGAAGATCTCGCCGAGCTGCCATGCTTTTGCGTAACGCAGCACCATTTCTTTTAACACTACACCATTTCGGTCAATCAGTTCACACGGAATGATAACAAGCCCTTTACCCGAGTCTCCATTAAAATGGGTAAACCGTTTCCATAACAACGCTGTTAATTTACCTGGAAAACTGTTTTGCGGGCGGCTCTCCAGCTCGTCTTCCTCGTCAAACGCGATGCCGGCTTCGGTTGTGTTAGAGACGATAAACCGGAGATCCGGGCTCGCTGCCAGCGCCATATACTCGTCGTATTGGTCGTATACATTCAGCGCCCGGCTGATCGATTCGATTATTTCATGCCGGCGCACGGCTTTGCCGTCCATCATCCCCTGAAGAAAAAGGCTGTACAGCCCGTCCTGCTCATTGATCACATCAGCGGCACCGCGTTTAGTGGATTGGACAACTACCACACTGCCGTTAAAATCTGTTTCTTTATTCATCCGGTGAATTATCCAGTCGGTAAATGCTCTTAAAAAATTGCCTGTGCCAAATTGAAGCACTCGTTCCGGATATTCTGTTTTACCGTGCGCTGTTTTGGTTAGACGCTGCAAGAAGTCCGCCCCCTTTTTCATCTAAGCCGAAGTTAAAATAAGCGGCCGCGTTTTCAAAGCAAATCCCTTTGACAATTCCGCCAAGAAGGTCCATATCATTCGGGACTTCTCCCTGCTCGACCCACGTGCCGATTAAATCGCAGACAAGACGGCGGAAGTATTCGTGGCGTGTGTAGGACAAAAAGCTGCGCGAATCCGTCAGCATGCCGATAAACTGGCTGAACAAGCCCAGATTGGCCAGTGCTTTCATTTGATCAAGCATTCCGTCCTTCTGGTCATTAAACCACCAGGCCGTCCCAAACTGAATTTTGCCCGGTACGCCGCCTCCCTGGAAGCTGCCTGTTACACTGGCAATTGTGTAGTTGTCTTTCGGATTTAAAGAATACAGTACCGTTTTTGGCAGGCTGCCCTTCCTCTCAAGAGCGTCCAGCAGCCCGACAAGCGGCTTTGCAAGCGGCTCATCATTCATGCTGTCATAGCCCGTATCAGGACCGAGGCGCCCGAACATACGCTCATTGTTATTGCGGTGGGCATGCATATGATACTGCATCACCCAGCTCCGTTTGGCGTACTGCTCACCGAGGAATGTCAGCGTGTATGTTTTGTACTTTGCTTCTTCTTCAACGGATACCTTTTCGCCATTTAACGCTTTTTTGAAAATGGCACCGGCTTCTTCCTGTGTAGTCTCAGCGAACATCACCTGGTCGAGTGCGTGGTCGGATACTCGTCCGCCCGTTTGGTGGAAAAAGTCAATTCTGGCTTCGAGCGCTTTTAAAAATGCGTCGTAGCTGTCGATGTGTATACCTGCTGATTCTGAAAGTGCCGCCGTCCAATCCTTAAAACTGTCACGGTTAAGTTCAAGGCCTTTATCCGGACGGAATCCCGGCACGACCTTTACCTCAAAATCACCTTCTTCTAACAGCTTTTGATGGTACTCGAGTGAATCAGCTGGATCATCTGTTGTACAAACGACTTTTACGTTGGAATTCCGGATCAAGTCACGCGCACCCATGCGCCCGCTTGCCAGCTGCTCGTTTACCTTTTCCCAAATGGCCGGTGCGCTTTTTTCATTTAACAGCTCGTGAATGCCAAAGAACCGCTGCAGTTCAAGATGTGTCCAGTTGTAAAGCGGGTTGCCGATTGTCATGGGAACCGTCTTTGCCCAGGCAAGAAACTTATTGTAGTCATCAGCGTCTCCCGTGATATGCGACTCCTCTACCCCATTTGCCCGCATAAGCCGCCATTTGTAATGGTCCCCATACAGCCACGCTTCCGTTATATTGGCAAACTGCTTGTTTTCATAAATTTCTTTCGGGCTTAAATGGCAGTGATAATCGATAATCGGCATTGCTTTAGCCCAATCTTCGTATAATGTAACCGCTATCTTGTTGGTCAACAAAAATTGATCATCCATAAATGCTTTCACATTTCCCATCTCCCTTTTTCTTAATAACAACGTTGTTATTATCATACTGCATTGTTTTATTTCATGCAATCCTTTATTGATAACAACGTTTTTTTAGAGTAACATGAAGAAAAAACAACTCAGGTGATCGATATGGCCATTACAATAAAAGATATTGCAAAAGCGGCTGGTGTCAGCTATTCAACGGTCTCGAAAGCATTAAATGACAGCCCGCTCGTTCAGCCGAAAACAAAAGAAAAGATTCATCAGGTAGCACGCGAAATGGGGTATGAGCCTAATTTTGCGGCAAAGCAGCTGGTCACCAAGCAGTCCAAAACCATTGGCTTGATTTGGCCGACGCTGGATCGTGCAGCTCATTCCACTCTTGTGACCGAGCTGAACGCCGAAATTCAAAGAAGGGGATTTTCGATGATTTTATCCGTTAATCCTGTCCAGGCTTCTCTTGATTTGTTTAAACGGTTTCATGTAGATGGGGTGCTGATTTTTGATGAAGAAAACAATCTTTCTTCTGATGTTACCGCTCCGTTTCCCGTTGTTTCGTACGGAGCCGGGCCGCAAAATTCTTTTTCCTTTGTGGACCTTCATTATCAAGAAGCGATGTTTCAGGCAGTCGAATATTTGAAAGAGCTCGGCCACCGGGATATTTCTTTTATTGGCGATTTTTCTCCCCTTAATTTGCGCCAGCAGGAAAAGTACCGCGGCTTCGAACGGGCGATGCAGCATTTTAACCTGCCGGTTCATAAACAGTCGTTTATTAATTCAGCCGGCCTTGAATGGTATGACGGCTATCAGGCAACCAAAAGAATGCTGCGATCTTCTTTTCTTCCTTCTGCTGTGATTGGTGCAAGCTATGATATTAGCGCGGGCATTGTGCGGGCTATCCGCGAAACGAGTCTCGTGATTCCAAAAGATATGTCGATTATCGGCTATGACAACATTCCTCAGATGGCTACACTTGAAGTGCCGCTGACCAGTGTCGGTGTTCCCGTTCAAGCTGTTGCCGAGCAAATGACGTCGCTTCTTTTTGAACAGCTGGAAACCGGGTCAACGGAGCAGCTCACCCGCACGATGAACTCCGTTTTAATCGAGCGGCATTCCTGCGCCCGCGTAAACGGACGGTAACCTTCTTCTTTGGGCCGGAAAAAGAAAAATCGAGCCGGTTTTTCCCGCTGCCGGGCCGGAATAGAATAAAATCCGGCCGAACAGCTTTAGAATCCGGCCCGAATTTACCAATTCCGGCCCAGCCAATAAAAAAGAGGCGCGTAAAGCGCCTCTTTTA
Organism: Domibacillus sp. DTU_2020_1001157_1_SI_ALB_TIR_016; assembly: GCF_032341995.1. NCBI lineage: Bacteria > Bacillati > Bacillota > Bacilli > Caryophanales > Bacillaceae > Domibacillus > Domibacillus sp. DTU_2020_1001157_1_SI_ALB_TIR_016. The sequence continues at coordinate 205,477 of NZ_CP135439.1, read as the reverse complement.
CAATTTTACATATAAATATTCAACTAAGCATAAAATCGCCATCGACTGGCCGTACGGCATGGCTGTGACGGGAATCTGCTTGTAAAAATCAAGTGTTTCTCCCATGGCCGTCCCGGCAGATACGTGCTTTAGTTCGCCTGTTTCATCAATGTTTTCGATTACTGCTTCTACTGCTTTCAAGCCCATTTCTTTGTACTTTTTTCCAACGTAGCGCTTGCGCACAGCTTTTAATGTACCAAAGCCAAAGCCTGCCGTACAGGAGGCTTCCACGTAAGAAGACGGGTCTAAAAGCAGCGTATGCCAAAGACCATTTTCATTCTGGCACGCCTGCAGCGCTTCAAGCTGGCGTTCGAGCGTATCGATCAGCACCTGGCGGACTGGGTCGCCTGCCGGTAGTTCCACCAGGTCCAAAAATTCCGGAATCGCAATTGTAATCCAGGAGTTGCCGCGTCCCCACAATGCTTCCGCAAAGTTATGGTTACCCTCAAATGTCCAGCCGTGGAACCAAAGGCCGGTTTTTTTATCAAATAAATACTTAATGTGTACAAGGAATTGTTTTTTGGCTTCTTCTACATATTCCGGCTTACCTAAAAGCAGGCCGATTTTCGCCAGCGGCAGCACGCTCATCATCAGCGTGTCATCCCAAAGCTGATGATGATTCTCTGAGCCGAACACAACGTGCTGGATGCCGCCGTCTTTCGTACGCGGCATATCGTGATACAGCCAGTCTCCCCATGACTCCAGGTATGGCAAATACGTTGGGTTGCCTGTTTCTTCGTACAAATAAGCCATCGTTAACATTTGCACCATCGTATTAACGTTTTTCTCAACAGGCTGCTCTTTAAACTGGTCTTCAAACCATTTCACAATAATATCGAGAACGGCCTGCTTTTTCGTCAGCTTGTAATATTTCATCATGCCGTACAAGCCGACGCCTGCTGTCCATTCCCAATAATTAAAGCTTTTATTGTCGATCTTCCGTCCGTCCGCAAGCGGAATCGCATACGTTCCGTCCGGGTCGTTTAAGTTCACAAGGTTATCAATCAATAAATCAATGGTTTGTTCAATATCATGACGATGCATACGCGTTGCGATCACGAACAAAACCTCCTCCAACATGTGATTTTGTGTTTTGAATCATTTCATCAAATAGTGCTTCGGCCTGCCCAAAACCGAGTGGCGCTACAAGCGGGTCGTTGATAAACGCGTTAAGCGCAAGCTCTCTGTTTTCAGTTAACGCTGCCTGCAGTACCGCTTCTTGATTGGCGGCATGCCGTCCAATAATGCCAAGCAAATCAGCCGGCAGGCTTCCGGCTAAAACCGGCTGCACGCTGTCACGGCGTAAAACGGCGTTTGTTTCTACAACAGCTCCTTGCGGCAGGTTAGCAATCTGGCCCCCGTTCGGCATATTCACGTTTGTCACAAGCTCATCGAGTCCAAGAAGGGCAGCAATGATGGCTACTCCTTCTTCTCCAGACGGTGCGAGTTCAAAATCTGCTTCGCCGGCGGCCACTTTTTGATTTTGCTCTATTTTGCTTTTGTGGTCTTTTTTCCGGAAATCAACCGGTGTTAAGTGAAACTTCCATTTCGCCACTGTTTCCGGGCTCTCCAGATAAACCGGCGGCATAAATTCTGCTAAATGGCGGTCGCCTGCTGCGGCGATGAGACCGTACCGGCGAAACAGGTCAAACTTCACCCGGTTCGCAGATGAAAAAACGCTTTTCTCCCAGTCTCCCGGATTTTTCTCGTAGCCTGATTTGGCATGCTTCTCGACAAACTCCTTGTACATCGGCAGCAGGTCCATCTGTTGGCAGCTTGCCCGGTCAATCCACGTAAAATGGTTAATGCCGATTACATTAACCTGTATATCCTGGTGCTGCTTCACTGCTGTGCCGGTCATTTCTTCCACCATATCGGCCAGTAGATGCTGCACTTCAAACACTTCATGGCAGCAGCCGAACGCTTTTACTTCTGGAAATACTTCATACAGCGTGCGCGTGCAAAGAGTCATCGGGTTTGTGTAATTAATGACCCATGCATCCGGTGCGTACGCTTTAATATTCTCCGCAATTTCTTTGTAGATCGGAATGGTCCGCAGGCTGCGAATGATACCGCCCGGCCCGACTGTATCGCCAACAGATTGATAAATCCCGTATTTCTCCGGCGTATGGACGTCAGACGCCATTTCATCAAACGATCCCGGCAGGATAGAAATAATCACAAAATCAGCATCCGTCAGGGCTTCCTTTATATCTCCGGCTGCTTCGTATACCCACTTGCCGACTGCTTCCTCGCGCGCAGACACACTGTTGCCAATGACAGCATTTTGCCGGGCGGCTTCCGGATAAATATCATAAAGCGAAACGGTCCCGCTGATTCTTGGCTCAAGCGCAAGGTCGTTCATCAGCCGTTTGGCCCAGCCTTGAGATCCGCCGCCAATGTAAGCAATTTTCACATTTTCTACTTTCCGATTCATAAAGAAGCACCTTCTTTTCTAAATTCGATAATTCTATATTCGTATGGCTGTATCGTAAGTTTTCCTGCTTCTACCGGCTCCGCCTTCAACTCGTCCTGCCCGCCTGCTGGCAGGGTTACCATGCCGCCGTGACCATCCATATTGACAATCACCCACATCGCACGCCCATCCTCCGTTTCGCGCGGCACGACAATCGTACCTGGCGTCACATCTGTTTGTACTGCTGCGCCGGCTTCTTTTGCATAATGCTGAAAGATTTCTGCGATCAGTTTCTTTCCTGCCGCTCCAGATGGCATAGAGCCAAGCATGACAACTTTTCCTTTGCCAACATGATGCTCGGTTAAAAACGCTTTGTCCGGTGTAACTCCTTTTGTAACGGTTCCAACCACACGGGCACCGGCCGGTTCAAATACAGCACTCCATAGTCCAAGCGGCGCTTCACAACCAAATGCTTCTCCGGCTGAGGTGTGCTCATCCATCGGGAAGGTAAAAAGGGTTCTGACGCCTGCCCATTCCTCCAGCCGGCCTAATGCCCGGTCTGTATGAATGGTGTGATTTTTTGTCCGGCCGCCTGTCATCGGTCCGGCAATCCAAATGCCGCCCGCTTCCACAAAAGCCTTCGCTCGTTCCAAATACTCATCAGATACGTATGGAAGCAGCGGTGTAAACAGCAGTTTATACCCTGTAAGATCGCCTCCTTCAGGCAATACATCGCGGTGAAACCCTTCTTGCAAAATGATGTTGTATAAGTCGGTCATGAGATCTTTGTAATGAATGCCGTTGTGCGGTTCCGTAAGGTGAAACATGCGCGCCCGGTCTGAATACGTCATCGCAATATCCGCTTGAACCGGTTTGGCCGCAAGCATGGCCGATTCGATTTTTTTGCGTGCTTCTTCAACCTGGAGCACATTTTCATACCCGACAGATGGCTCACCCCACGCACTGATCACAGCGCTGTGCGGCAGTTCAGAGCCGGTGCGCTGCTGGCGCCAGAGCCAGTAGCAAAAGCCCTGGCCGCCGAGCGCATAAGCGGCAACGGCCTCTGATCTTAAATAACCGTTTTGGTGCGGATTTGCATAGCTTTCAAGCGATGCAGCATAGGAGATACTCGTTTCCATTACCCAAAAAGGCGTGTTTTTCTTTAACCCTCTCCATACGTCGCAGTTCAACAAGTAAGACCCCATTTTTTCCTGAGGGGCATACGTATCAAAGGAAGCAAAATCAAGATGTTTAAACAGACGTTCATTATCAACCGAAAAAAAGAGTGTGCTGTTATGGGTAATGGGTGCTTCGGAATACCGGCGGATAATAGACGCCTGTTCATCCGCAAACTCGGCAATTTTTTCTGATTCAAACAGCCGGTACATCGTCTGCAGCGATGAATGATGAAGAAACGGGGTAGCGGCCGGCTGGGGAATTTGCTCGAATGACTGGTAATATTCACTCCAAATGTGAGTGCCCCAATCCTCATTCAACTGCTCAATTGTGCCGTATCGTGCTTCGAGCCATTGGTGCCACTGACTTTTACACGAAGCGCACATACACTCGGCGACGTGGCACTTAAATTCATTATCAAGCTGCCAGGCAATTACCCCCGGCAGCCGGCCAGCTTCTTTAGCGAGTGCTTCTGTAATGATGGCCGCTTTCTTGCGGAAGTGCGTGTTGTTCGTACAAGCGTGCTGTCTGGACCCATGAGTCATCGTGCGGCCGGCCTGATCCACATGCATCCGTTCCGGGTGCCCGTGTGAAAACCAGATCGGCGGCGTTGGGGTCGGTGTACAAAGAACCGTATCAATGCCGTTTTCGTACAGACGATTAATGATATTTGTAAAAAAGCTTACATCAATCTTTCCTTCTTCCGGCTCCATTTTCGACCAGGCGAACTCTCCGATACGCACAACGTTAATGCCAGTTCGTTTCATTTGTTCAATGTCTTTGGCGATTGTTTTGTCATCCCACAGCTCCGGGTAAAAACAAGCGCCGTGGTAAAGCTTTTCAGCCATTGCGAATGGCCTCCTTTATATACGCCTTGAGCGGCAGATTTAATTCCTGAATGCCTTCTGCAACGAGCGCGGCAACTTTGCGGGCGCCGGTTTCGCAAAAATGGGTATTATCCTGGATGCCTTCGGGGTAATTGTTGTTTTCTCCAGGGGCAAACCAGGTAAACAGCTCTGTGGAGCGATCCGGCCCGTATGACTCGTAAAGCCGTTTTGTTTTTGCCCACATATCAATAAGCGGCACATCTTTTTTATCTGCCAGCTCTCTCATAGAAGCCGGGTAGTCACCAAGCGAGTTTTGGATCGTGCCATCTTCTCCAAATGTACGGCGCTGAACCGAAGTGAGGAGAACAGGCAGGGCTCCCCGTTCCCTGGCTCCATCAATGTACTGGCTTAAATACTGAGGGTATGTGGTCCACGGCTTTGTGCCAAAATCTTTTTGATCGTTGTGGCCGAACTGAATAAACAAGTAATCACCCGGCGAAATGCTGTCCCATATGCCATCCAGCAGTCCTTCCTCAATGAAGCTGTTTGAGCTTCGCCCGCCTTTAGCGGCGTTTACGACTTTTACCTTATCGGTGAAACACTCAGCGGCTACCTGTCCCCATCCCATCATGGGAGCTTCATGAGGGGGACAGTTCGCTGCAGTAGAATCACCGGCAATAAACAAACACAGTTTCTTTCCCATAGAGCCGCTCCTTTTCGTTTCTTATTTCAGTCCGCTTGTGCTGATTCCTTCTACGATATATCTCTGGAATAAGAAGAAAATTAAGACAACCGGCAGAAGTGAAACAACCGACATGGCGAACATCGCTCCCCAGTTAGAAGCCGTCTCAGAATCAAGGAACAGCTTCAATGCCAGTGAAACCGGATATTTTTCCGGGCTGTTTAAGTACAGCACCGGGTTGATTAAGTCCTCCCACTTCCAGTAAAACGAGAAGATCGCGGCCGTTGCCATAGCTGGCACGATCAGCGGCAAAATCACTTTGTAGAAAATGCCGAAACGGCCGCAGCCATCAATTCGCGCTGCTTCATCAAGCTCAATTGGAATGTTGCGGATAAATTGCACCATCAGGAAAATGAAAAACGCATGGCCGAAAAACTGCGGGACAATAATCGGCAAAAACGAGTTCAGCCAGCCGATTTTTGCGAAAATGATGTACTGTGGAATCATTACGACTTCGTGTGGAAGCATCATCGATACCATCATGCAGCCAAACCAGAATGCTTTCCCTTTAAAGGAAATGCGGGCAAATCCATAAGCAATCAGTGAAGAAGAAATAACGGCGCCAATTGTGGAAAATCCAACAATAATCAGCGAGTTTTTAATAAAGGTGCCGAACGACTGGCCGGCGATGCCTTCCCATCCCTGCGCATAGTTGCTGATAATGAATGGGTCCGGAATCAGGGAGTGCGCCGTAACAAACACTTGCGAACTTTCTTTAAAGGAACTCATTAACAGCCAAATAATCGGATAAAGCATTAACAGGGCAAATGCGCCTGTGACAAGATGATAGACCCATTTTTTCCAATTAAATTTCGGTTTATCGATACGCAGCTGGCGCGGTTCTGCCTGCGGTGTTTCTTGTAGTGCTTTCATTCCTTATCCCTCCTTCGATTCGTAATGCACCCAGTACTTGGATGTTTTAAATAAAATGAATGTTAAAAGTCCGACGATCAACAACATCACCCACGCCATCGCGGATGCATAGCCCATCTGGAAGAAGTTGAATGCTTTTTGGAATAAATAAAGCGAGTAAAGAAGTGTTCCATCAAGCGGCCCGCCTTCTCCTTTGGAAATGATGTAAGCCGGCGTAAACGTCATAAATGCGGAAATCGTCTGCATGACTAGGTTAAAGAAAATAATAGGACTGAGGAGCGGCAGTGTAATTTTGAAAAACTTCTGGAACGGGTTCGCACCGTCTACGCTTGCAGCTTCGTAATATTCCGGCGAAATATTTTTCAAGCCGGCCAGGAAAATGAGCATTGAAGAGCCGAACTGCCATACAGACAGCATGATTAATGTCCAAAGAGCCGACGTTGGATCCTGGTACCAGTAAATTTTTTGATCAATTCCCATAAAGAACAGCAGCTGGTTAATGGTCCCTTCATTCCCGAAAATGTTGCGCCACATAATCGCTACCGCAACACTTCCGCCAATGATGGACGGCAGGTAAAATAGTGTCCGGTATATTCCTACCATGCGGGAAGCTCGGTTTAACAGCATCGCGACAATCAGAGCAAAGGTTAAGCGAAGCGGTACTCCAGCGAGAACATATGTGAAGGTTACTTTAATCGTTGTCCAGTACTTTTCATCTCCGGTAAACATTTCAATGTAGTTGGCAAGCCCAACCCACTTTGGAGTTGAAAATAGGTCATAGTTTGTGAAAGACAAGTAAAGTGAAATAACCATCGGGATAATGGTGAAGGCAAGAAATCCAATAATGAATGGAGAGATAAAAGCATAGCCTGCGAGATTATCTCCTGCCGGGCGTAGTTTCATTTGGGGTCACGTCCTTTCTTATTTTAGAAAAGCAGGAATATGATCTGCCTGTCATACTCCTGCTCTGTCATTAGGCATTTCTGCTTAAAATTTCATCTGCCTGCTCACGGAATTTCTTCGCCCCTTCTTCAGGTGAGATTTTCTCAAACAGGATTTGGTCGGAAATGTCTTTTAAGGCTTTCATTACTTCAGCGCTGCCAAGTGGATCTGGCGGGTCAGCAGGGCTGGCTGTTTCAGAGGCGCTTTCAACATATTCAAAGATTTTCAATTCATCTTCTGTCAATTCAGGCTTTAAGGCATCGATGATTTCGGATGAAACCGGTACGCCGCGGTCGCCTTTGATCAATTTGTTGGCTTCAACGTCATTTGTAAAGAAATCGATAAATTTCGCTGCTTCTTCTTTGTGCTGAGAGCTTTTCGGCACGGAGAAGAACATACTTGGACGAAGGAACAGTGCTTTGTTTTCAGCTTGCTCCGGCGGCAGGTTAAGTGTTAACGGCGCATCTGTCAGCTGCGCGAAACCAAGATATTGGTTGGAGTAGTTCCATGTCATGGCGGCGTTGCCTTTTACGATAAAGTCATCCTCAAGTCCTTTAACCTGAGCAGAAACATCTGGCGTTGGGAACGCTTCCGCTTTAATTAAACGAACCTGGCGTTCAAAGAAATCGACGAACAGCTGGTCATCCTTGTAGGCAAGGCCTGTACCATCTTCCTTATAAAAGCGTTCGCCTTGTGTGCGCAGGTAGTACGGGAAAAAGACATCCGGTGGATTCATCGGGTTTGTGCCGTATTTGCCGGTTGCTTTTTGTACGTCAATGGCCGCTTTTTCGAAATCATCCCATGTCCAATTTTCACTATTTAATTCAACGCCTGCCTGCTTCAGCATGTCATCGTTTGTAATGACTGACAGTACGTTTGAACCCATATTAAATCCGTACATTTTGTCTCCAATATTGCCGCCCTTTAAAGTTGTTTCATCAATATTTTCAACGTTGATCGTGCCGTCTTTTGTATATGGTGTTAAATCTTCTAATTGGCCTTTTTCACCGTATTGTGATAAGTAAGCTGTATCCATTTGAATAATGTCAGGAAGCTGGTTGGCTGCTGCCATCGGCGCTAGCTTTTTCCAGTAGTCATCCCAGTTCGCAAACTCCGCTTCGATGTTTACGTTTGGATGTTCTTTTTCATACATTTCGATAACTTTCATTGTATAATCATGACGCGGCTGGCCGCCCCACCATGCAACACGAAGTGTAATCTCTTCATTTGAACTGCCTTCTTTTGTTTCACCGCTCGTCCCGCTGCTGCTGTCATTGCCACACCCGGCAAGTCCGGCAGCCAGCATGAGGCTGCTTAGCGACAATACTACTTTCTTCATCCCAGTCCCCCGCTTTCGTTTCTTTTTTTGAAAGTGCTTACAATCCTTATTTTATGGATTTTCTGAATTATTTAAATGGAAAAACCCGACAACAATGTTTAAAAAACAGTGATCGATGAAAAGTCAAAAAAAAAGACCCCGACTTCGGTCAGGACCCATCTGTTCATATGGCTTTACGGTATTCCGTCGGCGTAACACCTGTGTACTTTTTAAATACCTGGCTGAAATACTGGGGATTGTCCCCAAAGCCGGTCCGCTCCGCCAAGTCGGCGACTCGCACATCCTCTGTCTGTCCAATTTGCTTGATCGCTTCTTCAATACGGACTTTCGTTAAGTAAACGGAAAAGCGCTCATTTGTTTCCTGCTTAAACAGCTTCCCGAGATAGTCAGCATTCATGTAAAGCATTTGACCGGCTACCCATTTTAAGGACAAATGCTTGTCGCTGAAATGAGTGTAAATAATGTCGACTACTTCGTTAATCACCGGCGAATAATCCCGGCACGGCTGCCATGTTTCGGCTGCCGGCTGCTTCGGCTGCATTTCTTCAAACTGCTGCCGCTGCTGTTCCTTCTGCTTAATGTTTTTCACCGCGTCCGTGACCGTTTCAATAATATCAGCTTCATTGCACGGCTTGAGCAAATAGTTTTTTACCCCGTGCTGCATGGCGCACCGGGCATATTCAAACTCACTGAAGCCAGACAGAACAATAAATTGAATATCAGGAAAATCAGCCCGCACTTTGCCGGCAAGCTCAAGGCCATCCATACCCGGCATTTTAATATCGCTGATCACAATGTGCGGATGATGCTCGGCAATTTTTTCGTAGGCTTCAATTCCATTTCGTGCGGTTGCAACCAGTTCCGTATCAAGCGACTGCCAGTCAATCACGTTTGAAATCCCTTCCAAAATGATGCGTTCATCATCCGCCAGCAACACTTTGTACATGATTTTCATCCCCCGTTTCAAAAGGTAAAAAAACCGTCACAGCCGTTCCTCTTCCAGATGCACTGTGAATGGTGATTCCGTATTTCTCCCCAAAAAACAGCTTCGTCCGTTCATCAATATTTTTCAGGCCAATGCCTGTCCCCCGTGTTTTGACCTCCCCTTTGTACAGCTTTTCCAGAAACTGTGCATCCATGCCAGGTCCATTATCTTCGACTATCACAAAAACAGCATCGCGCTTTTTGTGCGCCCTGATCGTGATCGTACACGGTTCAATCATTTTCTCAAGCGCATAATGAATCGCGTTTTCAATCAGCGGCTGAATGGTCAGCTTTGGAATACGGCATTCCAGTACTTCCGGCTCTACTTCAAGGTGAAAATCAAGCCGGTCTTCAAAGCGATATTTTTGAATGGTCACATAATGGCTGACTAAATCAACTTCCTGCTCAATCGTAACGATATCTTCTTTTAAGTTAACGGAGTTCCGCAGCAAATAAGCAAGGGACTCTACCATTTTAGAAATCTGCGTCTGCTTGTTTGCCTTCGCCAGCCAGTTGACGGATTCAAGCGTGTTATACAAAAAGTGCGGATTCATCTGTGCTTGCAGCGCTTTAAATTCCGTTTCCTTTAAGAGCAGCTGTTTTTCATAGTTTTCTTTGATAAGTTCATTAATGCGCTGAACCATAAATGTAAAATCGCGGTGGAGCATCCCAATCTCATCCTGATGACGAGGAGGCGGCGGCATCGTTTCCGCGATTGCAAAATCCCCTTTCTGTATGTGGTGCATCGTTTGGACCAGTTCTTCAATCGGTGTAGTAATTTTTCGTGTGAAATGAACCACTGTCATAATGACAATAAGCAGTAAAACAATAAAAGCGGCAATAATCGAATACTTCACTTTGGTGATGTTTGAAAATACCGCGTCAAACGGAATAAAGTGCCAATACGTCCAGTCTGCAAATGATGTTTTTACGTAGGTGACAAAATAACGGTTGCCATTGATTTCCTTAATCGTGTACCCTTGCGCTGTCTGTTCGGAAAAATCAAAAGAGCGAAACGGACGTATATCTTCCTCCGAAAAAAACACGTGATCCCCATTTGAAATCATCGTGTTGCCCTGAGTGTCTTCCCATTCTTCAGGCAGTGACGCGACGATTTTGGCTAAATCCACACGAATAACAATCGTGCCCAGATTCTCCATACTTAAATTCTCGTAGGAACGGATCTGACGGGCAGCGGTTAGGAACCGGTTCATGCCATCTGCCGTTACCCATACATTCGATCCGTGCGCCTGCTCTGCCCGTTCAATCAGCATCGCTTTTTCTTCTTCCGCTGCCGGGGCGAGCGAATTGCCTGCTGAATACATTTTGCCATTTGTATCAATCAAGTAAATGGAATGAATATATTTTTCAGAGCTGATATAGTCGCTTAACCGGTTGCTGATGGCTGTTTGAATGCCATACTGCTCATATCGGTTTGCCGCTTTCTTTGTATGGGCTGTCTGCTGAATAAGAGAAGGGTCGGTGACAATTTCAAATGAAATATCCTGAATACGCTGCAGCTCATTTTCCACACTGTCAGATGACATGCTGAGCACCTGAGAGGATTTTCGATAGATTTGCTGATCGTACGTTGTAAAGGCATACTGCAGGCCGGCAATGGTAAAAAGTAAAAACACACACATAATGGCGGAAACAAACACAATAAACTTATACTTAATTTTTAAATTTTCAAATGTGATAACAAGGTATTTCCATAACGCCTTCAATCACACGCATCCTCCTCCGGCGCATTTTTTACGTTTGCTGCAGAGAGGCTTCTTCCTGCTTTTCCGCTATCTTGTGAAATGCCTTCATCGCAAACCACATAAGCACAAACCCGAAAGCGCTTCCACTAAAGAATAACATAAACGTAATATGCTGCATCATAACATATGCCATTCCAATCAGACTCGCAATCATCAGCACGGTATGAACAGGGCGCAGCAGCCCGATCAAAAGTGAATACTTGACCGTTTGTTTGAGCGGAACGTTATAGTGAACATACACCGGAAAAACAAATAATGCAACCACACTATACAATAAGAAAAAGCTTGTTAACAGAAACGGCATAAATGGAAGCGGCGCTCCATACTGCTCAAAGATCATGAAGTTCGCACCAAATAAAACAGCGGGCAGCGCCAGCGTAAGGCCAAGCCGGTTGGACCGCCAAAATAATTCCTTATACGTACGCCAAAATGTCCGGAAAACAGGTATATCCGTTTCTCCCATGGCCCATTTGCGTGTGACTGCAAACAGGGCAGCCGTCGCAGGAAAAAAGCCAAGAACGAGCAGACCCGCCAGTGAAAACGCTATCCATAAAACGTTTAAATAAGCAAGGCGGGTCACCCATTCACAAAACCGGTACACACCATTCGTCATCATTTGTACCATTATACCATCCCCTTTTTATCCAGTTTATCGAAATCAGGAAAAATTTCGATATCACTTTTCCGGGGAGTTTGTTTAAAAATCAGTGATATTGAGCAGCAAGAAATTGACGGCTTTCTTCAATAAACGGGTCACGCACATCTTCCAGCAAAACCGGGATCGATCGGCCTGTTTCTCTGATCAGCCGAAAAACAGTTTCGTAATCAATTAAGCCTTTCCCTACCGGCACGGCTTGAAGTAAACCGTTTTTCAGCTCGACGTCTTTGGCATGCAGCACGGCAATTTTATCACCAAACAGATGAAACGCCTCTTGGAATATAGCTGCTTGATTCTCCCACGTTTCGGCCGTCAGTAAATTAACTGGATCGAAAATAACACGCACATGATCGGACTGGACAAGGTCAAGCAGCCGCTTCATCGTTTCCGGTGAGTAGATCGGATGGTTCACACCGGCCTCTACTCCAATGATCGCATTCTGCACTTCTGCTTCAGCAGCCAGTTCTTTCATGCTTTCTACAACGGCTAGAAACGGCTCTTCCTTGAAATTGTCCGTTGTGTACGCGATTTCTGCATGAACATTTCCAGTCTCTGTCCCGACCAGCAGGCAGCCAAAATCATTTGCAGCAGCCAGGTGCTCTTTGAAACGATCCAGCTCACGCCGGCGGATAGCGGTGTCCGGATGAATCATTTGAATATAGCAGCCGAGCACCGCAATTTGCACATCATGCCGGCGGAACGTCTCGCCAATTTCCCGGGAAATCTCTTTCGTTAAGCTGCCGGGCTCCGTATAAAAATCAAATGATTTTCCGACCGCCAGCTGCACCACATCGAATCCTTTATCAGAAATGGTCCGTGCCAGCTCTTCTGCCGGCATTTTTCCCAGGTCATGTCCACGAATGCCTAGTTTCATATTTGCTTCCCTCCTGTTTTTCTGCAGGCCGAAAAAAACGCAAGGGAGCCGGAATTAGTGAGCCTATGGCCGGAATGATAAAGAATCCGGCTATAGGCAGAAAATTCCGGCCTGTTTTCCTCGTATTTCGGCCATACGGCGTTTTACCCTGCAACTTTATGGATCGTTACAGCTTGAATCCACTTTTCCGTTTCTTTCTTTAACCCTTCCCAGTCATTAGAAGCAATCAAGTCTTTTTTCAACAAAGCGCTGCCTGTTCCGACTGCCGCGGCTCCTGCTTTAATGTAGTCAGCGGCTGTTTGGAGCGTAATGCCTCCGGTCGTCATAATGGGAATATGGCTGAGCGGCCCTTTTACATCTTTGATAAAAGCAGGACCGAGCACGGATGCCGGAAATAGCTTAATCGCTTCTGCCCCCAGCTTCATTGCCCGCATCATCTCTGCCGGCGTAAATACACCTGGAATGATCGGAACGTTTTGCTCGACTGCATATGCCGTCACTTCTTCATCCAATGCCGGCGTCACAATAAATTGGGCACCGGCTTCAATGGCCCGGCGGCAGTCCTCAATATTCAGCACCGTTCCGGCACCCACCAGCACACGATTGCCGTGCGTCTGAATGGCTTCCGCTATGATCTCCTCGGCCCGGTCACTTTCCATGGTTACTTCAATTGAGGTTACACCGCCGTCAACAAGCGCTTTTACAATAGCAGCGCTTTTGTCATACGGCACTTTTCGTAAAATGGGCACAAGAGGCGCCTCGATTAACTGTTCAATTACCATGCTGTTTCCCTACCTTTCTATCGTTTCACGCTGACCTAAAAACCCTTCCACCTCTTCCAAGTACGGAAGGCCTTCGTTATCGCCGTTCACCTGTACAACCATCGCGCCAATGGCATTTGCAAATTCAAGTGACCGTTCCACCGGCCAGCCCTGCAGCAAACCGTATAGAAAACCGGCATCAAACCCATCGCCGGCTCCAACTGTGTCTACTACTTTCGCAACCGGAAAGCCAGCCACATGCTGCCACGAGCCATTTTGAAGAACAGCCGCTCCTTTTTCGCCGTCTTTCATAATCACCTGCTCAAATGAAAATCCGCCGAGTGCGCGGCGCAGAAAGCTGTCATCCGTTGAATCAAAGATGATTTCCAGCTCTTCGCGGCCCGTCAATAAATAATCGACATATGGCAAATAGGATAAAATCGTTTCACGCGCTTCTGTCTTTGACCAAAGACGAAGCCGGATATTTGGATCAAAGGACACTTTCACACCATTTTCTTTCGCAATTTGAAGCGCCCGCAGAATCACCTGGCGGTTTTGCGGCTGAATCGCCGGAAATACGCCGGTAACATGAAGAATTTTGGCTCCTTTGATGTATTCCTCCGGCAATGCCTCCGGTGTCAGTGTTTCAGTCGGTGAAGGCAGGCGGTAATAAAAGGTCCGTCCCGCACCGGATTCCTGTACTTCTTTGAAATTCAGCGACGTCGCGTATCCTTCCTCCAGCTTTACCTCGGAAACATCCACTCCTTCTCCGCGGACGGTGTTTATAATATGCCGGCCAAATTCATCCTTGCCAAGGCGGCTGATCCAGCCCGAGCGAAGACCAAGGCGGGCACAGCCCAGCATCACGTTTAATTCAGCCCCGCCAATTTTCCGCTGGAATTGATTGACGAAGCGAAGCGGCCCTTTTGAAGCGGGGTCAAAGGTGATCATGCCATCGCCGATTGTTATCACATCCATCTCTTTCGCCTCCTTATCTTCCCATCCAGCCGCCATCGACAACAAGTACGTGGCCGTTCACGTAATCCGCTGCTTTGGAAGCAAGAAACACAGCTGCACCGGCAATATCATCCGCCTCTCCCCATCTTCCAGCAGGGATCCGGTCCAAAATAGATTTGCTCCGGTCTGGATCGTTACGAAGTGCTTCTGTATTGTTCGTTTCAATGTAGCCAGGTGCAATGGCGTTCACCTGGACGCCTTTAGCGGCCCATTCATTCGCAAGCGCTTTCGTTAAACCGGCTACCGCATGCTTGCTTGCCGTGTAAGCAGGAACGAAGACGCCGCCCTGGAAAGAAAGAAGCGAAGCAATATTAATGATTTTTCCAGAGCCCCGCTCAATCATGAACCGCCCTGCTTCCTGCGATAAAATAAACACGGCATTTATATTTACATCCATGACACGGTTCCATTCTGATTCATCAAATTCGGCTGCCGGCTCGCGGTAAATGACGCCGGCATTGTTGACTAAAATGTCAATTTGATGCTTTTGGAGCACCGGCTTAATCTGCTCCCGAATGCTGCCGGTTTGACTTAAATCAATCAATACCGTTTCACATGTTCCACCTGCTTCGGCAATCTGCGCTTTTGTTTCTTCTAAATTATCGCGGTGCCCAAGCAATAAAACATGTGCACCAGACGCGGCAAGACCAACAGAAATTGCCTGCCCTATTCCTGTTCTTGCTCCTGTGACGAGCGCTGTTTTCCCTTTTAGTGAAAAGAACTCCTGTTGAAAAGCCATCCTGTTCCGCCTCCTTAGCGCAAGTCCTTCATATCGACAAACTGCATATCATCAAAGTCAATGTTCTCGCCGCACATGCCCCAAATAAACGTATAGTTGTTCGTGCCGGCACCTGCATGAATCGACCAGCTTGGCGACAGCACCGCCTGCTCATTCGCCATGACAATATGACGTGTTTCCTGCGGCTGTCCCATCATATGAAACACGCGTGTGTCCTCTTCCATGTCAAAGTAAAAATAAACTTCCATACGGCGCTCATGTGTATGGCACGGCATCGTGTTCCAGCCGCTTCCTTTTTCAAGCATGGTCATCCCCATGCTCAGCTGGCACGACTCTAATACATCTGGATGGATAAACTGGTAAATCGTCCGCTTATTCATTGATTCGTCTGCTCCCATCGGACGCGCAATGGCATTATCAAGACCGACTTTAACCGTTGGATAGGAGTGATGGGCTGGACATGAATTGATATAAAACTTAGCCGGGTTCCCTGCATCTTTTGATTCGAACACGATATCCTTCGTTCCTTTGCCAATATAAAGGCCGTCACGGCTATTGATCTCATATTCTTTGCCATCGAGTGTGACTTTCCCGTCACCGCCGACGTTGATGACGCCCATTTCGCGGCGCTCAAGAAAATATTCTGCGGCTAATTCCTTTCCCGCTTCCATTGTGAGCGCTTTCCCAACTGGCATGGCACCGCCATAAATAATCCGGTCGACGTGGCTGTACGTTAACTGAATGCTGTCTTCGATAAACACCTTTTCCATTAAAAACTGTTCACGCAGCTTGTCAGTCGTGTAGTTTTTTACATCATCCGGATGATGAGCATAGATCGTTTTCATATATCCAACACTCCTTTTATCTTGTTCCGTATTGTGGAACGTTGTTTCATTATTTATACTTTTATTATAAAGGCGTTTTCACCGTTTGCAAGTAATTTTCTGAAAAAAGAAAAAAAACAGGCTCGTATAAGTTAAATTAAACTTTTTACATCCGCCGTTTATTATCATGTAAGAATTCCTTTTAGAAAAGCGGCGTAATGGGCTGCGGGCTGGCGGCTGCGCTTTCCTGCGGAGCGAACGCTGAACCAGCCGCCGCTTCGCGCTGCCTGTTTCAGCCTGTCCGCTCGTCCCGCGGGAGTCTTCGCCGCCATCCCTCCGCCCGTTGCTTTTTAGGAAAGAAGCGATCACCAATGAATAGACACCGCAAGCATGTTTAACACTTGCTGTTTTTCCTCCCCACAAAGGCGGCAGGCGCGGGGCGGAGACTCCTATGGGACTAGCGGGCAGATAAGATCGACGGAGCCGCAGAGCGGTGAAGGTGAGCTTATCGCCTGCCCCATGGAACGCGCAGCCCTGCGAATGCCGCTGTTCCATTGCCTGGGCTAAGCGCTGTTCTCATACGTCTTTTCTGAAAAATAGTATGTAAAATCATTTGTTCTATTTATATATTTACAAAAAAACAACGATTCCCTATGATAAATGGAACAGCTCTTTGAAGGAGGACACTTTTATGTCCAATGTTCAGTCACTTGAACGCGCACTGACGCTTCTTAATATCATGTCGGACTATCCAGACGGCATTCAAATCAGCCGGCTTGCTGAGAAAGCTGGCTTATCCAAAAGTACGATTCACCGCCTGCTCGGCACACTGCTGAATATGAAGTATGTGACGCAGGATCCGAAAACGGAAAGGTACCGGCTCGGCTATCAAGTTTTGTACTTGTCACGCAATATGACGGCTAACAACGGTCTTATTTCCGCTGCCCGGCCCTTTCTTGAAGCTTTATGCGAGGATATTAACGAAACGATTCATTTGTGTGTTGAGGATAACGCAGAAGTGGTGTATATCGATAAAATTGAAAGCAGCCAGACGATCCGCATGTATTCCCGAATTGGCAGCCGTAATCCGATGTACTGCACCGGAGTAGGAAAAATCCTGCTGTCCGGGATGGATGAAGCCGAATTTGAACAGGCAACAGCGCCAATCGATTTTGTGAAAAGAACAGCCAAAACGATTGATTCACTTGAGGAACTCAAGAAAGAAATTAATCTCGTCAAACAGCAGAACTATGCATTGGATAATATTGAAAATGAAGAAGGCATTCGCTGTATCGCCGCGCCGATTCGTGATTTCAGCGGCCGTATCGTTGCCAGTTTCAGTGTATCCGGCCCTGTTCACCGCATTACGATGGAACGTATTCACGATGAACTGATCCGTAAAATGCGCGAAACATCCAAAAATATTTCACGGCAGCTTGGCTGTCAAATATAAAAAGCACTTTCCGGGCCGTCTTCGGTTCAGAAAGTGCTTTTTTTCTTAATTAAAACAGTAAAGTATAAAATATTAATAAATAGGCGTTTTTAGTGTTTGTCCTATAACGCCGGCAACCACGTTTTCGGCCGCAAGCATCGCCATTTTTTTACGTGTTTCTTCGGTTGCCGAGCCGATATGCGGCAGCGTAACAACGTTGTCCATTTGTAAAAGCGGGTTGTCGGAGCGGACCGGCTCCTGCTCGAATACATCGAGTCCTGCAGCCCGGATTTGCTTGGACTGTAAGGCATGGATCAGTGCTTTTTCATCTACGACTGGGCCGCGTGATGCATTGATAAAAACAGCTGTTTCCTTCATTTTCTCAAACGCTTCCCGGCCGATCATTCCCCTCGTTTGTTCGGTCAGCGGTGTCATCACACAAACAAAATCCGACTGTTCAAGCAGCTCATCCATCGTACAATAAACAGCGTCGTATGTATGCTCTTCTTCTTCCTGGCGTGAGCGGTTATGATAGAGAATGTTCATATCAAAGCCAAAATGTGCCCGCTTGGCAACGGTCCGCCCGATCCCCCCCATGCCGATAATACCAAGTGTTTTATGGTGCACATCCACACCGAATTGGTCCTCATGAAATCCCTTTTCAGCCCAGTCGCCTGTTTTAACGAACCGGTCCAATTCGGTTACCCGCCGTGCAGCGGCCAGCACGAGCGCCATAATGGTATCTGCGACTGTGTCGTCTAAAACACCCGGCGTATTCGCTGCTTGTATGCCACGCTTTTTTAAAAGCCCAATATCGAGATTATCGTAGCCTACTGATTTGTTGGCGATTACTTTTAGATTTGGCGCTTTATCCAAGAGTGCCTCATCCACTTTTAAACCTGAACCGATCAAGCCGTCCGCACGGCCGAGCGCTTCCACGAAAGCTGGATCGGTTCGTTCATATCCCGGGAAATATTCAACCTGGCATAGGGACTGAATATACTGGAGCGCTTCCTCATACAAAGGCTTGTACACCACAACAACTGGCTTCAATTAAATCATCCTTTCTTTACATTTTCTTCTAGTGTAGCATGAAACGATCGGAAAGCCTTCTTCTATCCTGTATTGAAACATGTTTACGGCGCTTCACAGCTGTACTATACTAAAAAGTAATTTAAACAAAGGAAAGAGTGTTTCGATTGAACCATTTACAGATACCGGCAAGACAGAAATCCATTGTATTGATCGGTTTTATGGGCGTCGGCAAAACGACGATCGGCGAACTGGTTGCAAAAAAACTCTACCGAACATTTATTGACGTAGATCAGGAAATTGAAAAAGATTTTGGCATGACCATTCCCCAAATTTTTGCCGAGCAAGGCGAGCCGTTTTTTCGGGAATATGAACAGAAGAAAACATGCTCTCTTGCCCAGGAAAAGCTAAAAGTTCTGTCTATCGGCGGTGGTGCTTTTTTAAACCCTGAAATCCGAAAAGCATGCCTGGATCATTGCATCGTTTTTTATCTGGATGTAGATTGGGAAGAATGGAAAGAACGCCTTGATCTTTTGGTCGATACCCGTCCTGTTCTTCAAAGCAAAAGCATAGATGAAATTAAAGAGCTGTTTTACAAACGGCAGAGCGCGTACGCCATTCACCATTCTACACTGCCGGTTCGTCATCGTTCCGCAGAAGAAGTAGCCGACTTTATTGTTGATTCTCTTAAATACACATGGGAATTATACGAACCGAATCATAAGTAAAAAAGCTGCACGATAAGAAGCAAGACTCCTTATCGTGCAGCTTTTATTTCATGGAGTGAGGATCCGGATCCCCCATTACATACTGGTTCTTTCCGGCACCCATACCGGCGATAAAAAGGCCGATCACAGCCGCTATTAATAGCAGAAGAGGCACCGTCCATCCATTTAATATATCATGAATCGCACCAAACAAGGCTGGCCCCAATGCAGCAAACAAATAGCCGGCTGATTGCGCCATTCCCGACAGGTCAGCCGCTTCCAGCGATGTTCTCGTCCGGAGTGTAAAAAACATCATGGCAAGGCTAAAAGAAATCCCTCCAGCAATCCCAATCAAGATAACCCAAAGAACGATCCATTCTGTCCAGGCGAATAAAATACCACTCAAGCCGGCGGCCATAAAGAAGGCGGCCGCGATCACAAGCGGCTGCTGATTCTGCACTCGATCGGCGATGATCGGAACAATGAACGTAAACGGCAGCTGTGTGAATTGAATGGCGGACAGCATCCACCCTGCTGATTCCACACTCAGCCCCTGTTCATGCAGAATGTCAGGCAGCCAGGCTACAAGTGAATAAAACAGAAGAGACTGAATGCCCATAAAAGCGGTGATTTTCCAGGCCAGTACCGAGCGCTTAAGGGATGTTTTTTGGCCTGTGCGCCGTCCTGCTTTTAACGGATGCCGAATGTAGCGCCACTGCGTCATCCAAACAAGGATAGCCGCACCTGCCGGTATGATCCAAACCCCTAATGAAGCCCGCCAGCCAAAAGAACTGAATGCCGCCATTGGAATACTGAATCCAGACGCAAAGGCTCCTGATAAATTCATAGACATTGCATAAAAGCCTGTCATAACACCGATTTTATGAGGAAAATTCAGCTTTACAACAGCCGGTGTAAGCACATTGCAAAGAGCAATCGCCAGCCCGATCAGCATCGTACCGGAAAACAATCCCGTTACACTTCCCGCCGGCCTCAGCATCAAGCCGATTGTTAAAAGCAGCAATGCGCTAAACAGCACTCGCTCTATGCCAAATGCACGCGCTAACGTTGACGCAAACGGTGATAATACGGCAAAAGCGAGCAGCGGAATCGTTGTCAGCGCCCCTGCTGCGGCACTTGATAGCTGCAGGTCATTTTGAATCATTGTTGTGAGCGGTCCGACCGAGGTGATCGGTGACCGCATATTTAACGCCAGCAGGATAATACTGAACAGCAACAAAAGCTGTCCGGTCCTTGACCGCTGTTGTTCTATCTCATTTCTTAGACTGCTCATTTTCTGTTTCCTTTCTCCTTTTCTTATCTCCATAAAGAAAACCCTGCCGCTAATTGACAGGGTTTCTTCGAAAAATATGAACAACGAATGTTCCTACAAACGCCATCGCTAAAACCACAAAGAAAATGGTATGGCTTATTTCTATATATGCAATACTCAGCATCATTTTAATGGAGATGATCCCAATTAAAATATAAGCAGTCGTCTCAAGCTCCGGCACCCGGTCAATCAGCTTCATAAACAGGCCTGCTACTGTCCGCATCATCAGAACACCGAACATACCGCCCAAAAGCAGGATCCATACTTCTTTGCTGATCCCAAACGCCGCCAGAACGCTGTCGACAGAAAAAGCAATATCCATCAGTTCTACCGCTGCAACCGTTCCCCAAAACGGGCCAAACATCCGAATCAGTACGCCGGTTTTCGTCGTTTCAACAGGCTGTTCTTCTTTATTGGGCTCTTTTAAATGATCCCAAACGAGCCATGCTAAATAAATAGCGCCCAGAATTTTGACCCATCGAATTTCCATCAGCCAGACACCAAGCCCAATCGCCACAAACCGAAATGTATATGCGCCTAAAAGTCCGTAAAACAGTGCTTTTTTCCGCTTATTTTCAGGCAGGTGACGAACCATTACGGCCAGCACCAAGGCGTTATCCGCTGAAAGAAGCCCTTCCATCACGACAAGTGTCCCAATCAATCCCCAGCTGACTGGGTCTGTCAGGACATGAACCCACATGTCCCAGTCAAAAAAGGAGGCGTACGTCTGAACGATACGTTCGATTGCATTCAAATAGAAGGCCTTCTTTCAATTAGTTTCCTTTTAAAAAGGTCACACAGACTCCTTCGGGTACAGTCACTTCTGAATGTGCGGGCGTCAGCCGGCCGGTTTTCGCTTCACGCTTAAACAGGACTACATTATGTGTTTTCTCGTGTGCTACGATTAAAAACATTTCAGTTGGGTCTAAATCAAAATCACGAGGCCAATCGCCTTTTGTGGACACGATCTCTACCAGCTGAAGACGGCGTCCATTTTCAGTTGTTTCAAATACCGCGATACTGTTGTGGCCGCGGTTGCCTGCATAAACAAAACGGCCGTCTGATGAAATACGGATGGCACTGCCCTGGCTGTTTGCTGTAAAATCAGCCGGGATTGTTTTGTGGGCGTACAATTGTTCAAACGTCCCATCCTGCTCGTTAAGTTCCAGAACAAGTACTTCGTTGCTCAGCTCTGTCATCACATAAGCTACGCACTCCGTCGGGTGAAACACGATATGGCGCGGACCTGCTCCCGGCTCTGTTTTGAAAACCGCTTTTTTCAATAGGTCTTCTCCAGCCACTTCATAGGTGATAATTTCATCCGTTCCAAGATCCACCGCCACAACAAAACGCTCATCTTTTGTCGTACCGAAAAAGTGAGTATGCGCTTTTTCCTGGCGATCTGGATTCGGGCCTGTCCCTTCATGAGTCGCCACATCAAGCAAATCAATTAATTCGCCTGTTTCTGCATTGATGCTGTACATTTCCGCTGTCCCCGTATGGTACTGAGCTGTGAAAGCACGCGTGCCATTTTTATTCAGGGATACGTGACAAGGCACGCCTTCGCTGTCGAGTACGTCATTCAGTTTGTGAAGCTTTCCATTCTGAATTGAAAAAGCTGCAAGGCCGCCGCCTTTTCCGCCTTTCTCTACCGCGTATAAAAATTGTTCGTTTTCACTAATCGTGATGTATGTTGAATTGTTTACTTCTGCTGCCACCGCAGCATGTAAGAGTTCGGCTTTTTCTGTATCAAGCTCGAACGTATGAATTCCTTTTCCGTCCTGCTTTGTGTACGTTCCTACAAACCCTGTATAGATCGTCATGAAAGTGCCTCCGTTTCGTAAGTCGCTCCTCTTGTCTATGTATACGACACTTCTATTATATACTATGAACCGTAAATAAGTCTTCATGCTAATTTGTCCAAAAAATCTAAAAACGATGGATAACAAAAAAGCACCTCCAGCTGTGGAGGTGCTTTTGTTTATACATCGGCTGTTTGCTTAGCCAGGTCTTCGTTAAATATCCCTTTGTCCAGCTCTCCTGTTACGCGTGCAGTTGTGACACCTGCTGTAATCGCGCCGTTTACGTTAAGAGCTGTCCGTCCCATATCGATAAGCGGTTCAACTGAAATGAGCACACCAGCAAGCGCGACAGGAAGGTTCATCGCAGATAGAACCAAAATAGCCGCAAATGTGGCACCGCCGCCTACACCTGCTACACCGAATGAGCTGATCACGACAACCGCGATTAACGTCACGATAAAACCAGGATCAAGCGGGTTAATGCCTGCTGAAGGAGCAATCATTACGGCAAGCATTGCTGGGTAAATACCAGCGCAGCCATTTTGTCCAATGGACAAACCAAATGAGCCGGCAAAATTGGCTACTCCTTCCGGCACGCCAAGGCGCGTCGTTTGCGTGTTTAATGTCATTGGCAGTGTTCCTGCACTTGAACGTGACGTAAAAGCAAAGCTGAGTGTTTCCCCTACTTTTTTCACGTAAGTAGCCGGGCTCAAGCCGGATAAAGTCAAAATCAACAAGTGAATAATAAACATCACAATCAGCGCTACATAAGAAGCGATGACGAACTTGCCAAGATTATAAATAGCCCCAAAGTCAGACAATGCAACCGTACGGGCCATAATAGCCAAAATGCCATATGGCGTCAAACGGAGCACGATCTTCACCACATTGATCACGAGCGAATAAAGAGCATCAATGCCTCGTTTTAGTAAAGCGGCATGCTCAGGCTCTTTCCGGGCTACCGTTAAGTATGCAAAGCCCAAAAAGGCAGCGAAAATGACAACGGCAATCGTCGAAGTCGGACGCGCGCCTGTAAAATCCAAAAATGGATTTTGCGGAAGCAGGTCTACAATTTGAGACGGCAGCGGTTTATCTGCCACTTCAGTCGATTGATCCGCAATAGACTGGCCGCGTTCTGTTTCTGCCGTTCCCTGGACAATTTGAGATGCATCCAGGTTAAAGCCGATAGCAGATGCAATTCCAACCGCTGCTGCTACAGCCGTTGTGCCAAGAAGAATACCAAGAATAAGCGTCGCCATCTTGGCAAAGTTCTTTCCGATCGTAATTTTTGTGAACGCTCCTAAAATTGAAATAAATACGAGCGGCATCACGATCATCTGAAGCAAACGTACATAGCCTGTTCCAATTAAATCAAACCAGGCTGTAGAACTTGCCAGCGTTTCTGATTCTGTTCCATATGCAAAGTGCAAAATAAGTCCATACACGATACCGAGACCAAGTCCGGTAAATACCCGTTTCGAAAACGAAACGTGGCGGCGCTGCATGAAAAACAAAAGAGCAACGAGAATCAGAAGGCCGATGATATTTAAAAGGATAAACCCGTTTTCCATAAAAAAGCCCCCTAATAACTAAAATGTAGATTCTTACTTTAACTCCTTAATTCCGATAAGTCAAGTCGGGAATATTGTCAGAATTTTTAAATCAAATAGCTGTACATATTTTCTTTTTGAATGGACAGAAGAAATAAAGGGCAGTCTACGGACTGTACTGCTCGAGACTTCAAAGGAGGAATATACATGACACGCAACAACCGTCCAAAACCAGATAACCGTTCCGACAACGTTCAAAAGCTTCAGGAAATGGTGCAAAACACAATTGGAAACATCGAGGCAGCGGAAGAAACAATGGTTTTTGCAAACGGGAAAGAGCGGGCGGCCATCAAAGCGAAAAATGAACGCCGCGAAGAAAGCATTGAAGGAATGCGCGAAGAAATCCAAGACGAAGCGGCTGCACGCAGAAAAGACTAAACAGAATAGGTTAAAAAGAGGAGCGGTCTTGTGCAAGACCGCTCCTCTTTTTAATCGGGTTGTTTTTATCTTCCTTAAAACCTTAATCGGGTCTGGTGAATCATTTTCAACAAGTTCTTATGGCAGCAGCTGCCTTGCTGTTTCATCCGTAAATCCGGCAGAATATTTCAACATTCATTTTCTTCGCCGATAAAAAACAATCCGGCTGTTGACCAGCCAGATCGTTTTTTTTATATAAATGAAATGGTGTAGTTGGCTTCGAATCGGCCGCCTGGTTCAAGCTCGTTTATGCCCAGCTTTTCATCCAGCTTGCCGCTGGCATCAACTGTATCAGCGATGCCGTACCATGGTTCGATACACACAAACGGTGCCATCGTGCCGTTTTTTTTGTTGTAGCTGGACCAAATGCCGACGAAGGGAAATCCAGCCAGGTCCACTTCTACCCCGTGGCCGGTCCGGTTTGAGCGAAGTGAAACGCGGTCAATATGGCTGTATATAAAGGCGTCCTGTTCAAACAAGGAGGACTGAATGGGGATCGGCTCGATGGTTTGAACCGTCTTTTTTTCCTTTGCCATTGAATTTACCAGCTCATATTGCGTTACCTGTCTGCCTGCGGCCGGTGTAAAATTCAAAGTATAGTCTTCCGCTTTTTCTTCCGCTTGAAGCGGTACGTTAAAAGCTGGGTGGGCCCCGATCGAGAAATACATCTTTTCTTGATGCTCGTTTTTAATTTCCCAGCGGACATTTAAAGAGTCCTCTTTTAACGTGTAATAAATCACCACTTGAAATCGAAACGGGTAAATATCTAAAAATGAATCAAGCGGGTCAAAACAAAAAGCCGCATACTCTTTTTCCTGATCCTGCACGGTAAACTCCACATCCCGCAGAAAACCATGCTGCGGCATTCTGTAAGATCTGCTATCAAGCGCATACCGGTCTCGTTTCAGACGGCCGACAATTGGAAACAGAACCGGTGACACACGTCCCCAATACTGGCTGTCTCCGCTCCACATATAATCCAGACCTGTTTTTTTGTGAAACACCTTCCGCACTTCCGCTCCAGATGGAGAAATGTGCACGGTCAGCAGTTCATTTTCGAGAACAATCATTTCAAGGCTCCTTTCCTTATTGCGGCTGCCCATCCGCTTCCCATTGAGCGATTTCTTCACGTACAACCGGCGCCACTTCTCTGCCAAGCAGTTCGATCGCATTCATTACTAAATCATGCGGCATTGTGCCAACCGGAACATGCAGCATAAAGCGGGTAATTCCGACTTTTTTGCGAAGATGAATGATTTTTTGGGCGACTGTTTTCGGATCTCCTACATACAAAGCACCCTCAAAGCTGCGGGCGGCATCAAAGCTTGCCCGATTGTATGGCCCCCATCCGCGCTCCCTGCCCAGTTTATTCATCGCTGCCTGTGTAGACGGGAAAAATAAATCAGCCGCCTCCTTTGTGCTTTGGGCTAAAAAGCCGTGCGAATGCGACGCTACTGGCAGAACAGCCGGATCATGCCCGGCATGCACCGCCGCCTTTTTATACAGCTCTACAAGCGGAGCAAATTGAACCGGGCTGCCGCCGATAATGGCGAGCACAAGCGGCAGGCCGAGAAGCCCGGCGCGAACGACCGATTCAGAATTGCCGCCGCTGCCGATCCAGACTGGAAGCGGGTTTTGCACCGGGCGCGGGTATATGCCGAGATTTTGAATCGCCGGCCGGTGTTTTCCCTGCCACGTTACTTTTTCAGCACTCCGAATGTTCAGCAGCAGATCCAGCTTTTCATCAAATAGTTCGTTGTAATCCTTTAAATCATATCCAAACAAAGGAAAAGACTCAATAAATGACCCCCGCCCGGCCATAATTTCTGCCCGTCCGTTTGACAGGGCGTCAAGCGTAGCAAAGTCCTGAAATACGCGTACCGGATCGGCCGAAGACAACACCGTCACCGCACTCGTCAGCCGGATTTTTTGGGTCTGGGGTGCCGCTGCAGCCAGGACCACAGCCGGAGAAGACGCCGCGTAATCTTCACGATGATGTTCCCCTACACCAAACACATCAAGACCGACCTGATCGGCTAACACAATTTCCTCTACTACCTGGCGCAGCCGCTCAGCGTGACTGATGACACTGCCTGTCTCCACATCCGGTGTGGTTTCAACAAATGTGCTGATTCCAATTTCCATAAAAAACCTTCCTTCCGCTGCATCTAGCTCTCTCCTTTTAAAGTACCATGATCGGTTTGAGCAAGGAAATGATATGGTCTTTTTACATTAAAAAAACCGGGCAGACAGCCAGATTCTCCTTTTCCTGCTGTCTGCCCGGTTTTTTTAACCGCTGCATTGTATTTATGAATAAAAGCCATGCCGGCAAGTTTCTTCTAAAATTTCCCGTTGAATTACTGGAATCAAAGCGTAACCGCCGCCAAATGTAATGGGTGACAGCTTAAAAAAGGTTAGAAAAATATCGAATAACTGCTTCACCTTATCACCCCTGTTCTATTTTACCACTGCTTTATTCCAAATTACCGGTTTTCTTCCGCCGTGTTAGGGAAAAGAAAAACCAGATCTTATGGAGAAAGGACTGTTTGGATGAGTGAGACCATTTACGGAAATACGCCTTGTTTTTTAGGGTCACAAAATTTAACAGCTAAAAACCTTTTGGGTGAAGTTGACGCTGTTGTGTACGGCGTGCCGTGGGAAGGCGCTGTAACATGGGGCGATTACACGGGGTGTGAACTTGGGCCAAAAGTAATGCGGTTAAGTTCGGGCCGCTATAGCGGCTATTTGCCTGAACTTGATCATATAGATGTGTTTGAACATGTGAAGCTCGGAGATATAGGAGATGTAGATGTTGTACCAGCCGATGTAGAAGAAACGATGAACCGGATCACGCAGTTTACCGATCCGCTATGGAAAAGCGGCAAGTTTTTAATCGGGCTTGGCGGTGATCATGGCGTCACATTTCCAATTGTACGGTCCCTGACGAATCAAGGAAAAAAAGTAGGCATTATTCATTTAGACGCCCATTATGATAACCTGCCGTCTCATGAAGGCGATCCATATGCACGGTGCAGTCCGTTTATGCGGCTGTATGAACAGGAAGGTGTACGAAACGAAAGCATCATTCATACCGGTATTCACGGTCCCCGCAACAAGCCTGAAAGCGGCCGGAATGCCCGCGATGCAGGGGCCCTCACCATTACGATTAACGATATTCGGGAGCATCCAGACTTAAGGGCACTGGCACGCCGTCTGCATGAGCTTGCATCTAGAGAAGTGGACTGTGTTTATTTGAGCATTTGCAGCGATGTTCTGGATTATGCGTTTAATCCAGGCGGTCCGGTTGATGGAAACGGGCTGACATCCTATGAATTGTTAACGCTTGTTCATGAAATTGCCAAACAGGGCATTGCCGGCATGGATTTTGTAGAAGTATACCCACAGCAAGACCCTTCACAGCTTTCTGCTCATTTGTCTTCAACTATTGTGTTATATGCGCTCGCCGGCCACATTTTAAACAAGCAGCAATCTGAGGGAGATGGCGCTGTTGGCGAAAACGCTCAAGGCCAGGCTTAAATAAATCAGTTTGGGCTCGGAGGCAGACGCTTTCTTTGGCTGTCTGCACAGCAATGATGCTTTTACGCTCCTTTGTCCGTGCAAAATCCATTTTTAGCGATACCACTCACTTTACTTAAAATATGCGTTTATGTTATTCGTCATTCTTTCTACAATGATCGGTGTCTCTGCGCCCATTGTTAATGGTTTTCTTCGTGCTTTGATCTTCATTTCTGCTTTAGCCATTGTTTATTTTATTATGCTGGCCGCACTCATTTTTAAAGGCACTGGCTTGCTCATGACGCGGTCTGCTCCTTTTAAATGCTTAGACTGCATGCATGCAAAAAGGAAGCCCCATATACAAGGGCTTCCTTTTTATTTTATCTTGACCGTCATCACAGGCGTTTCGCCGGCGACGGCTTTTACATGTTCATGCTTTTCCATTTGCTTTACAAGATCTCCATTGGAGATGATCAGCGGGGTGATGGTGCTCGCTGCTTTTTCACGAACGAGTTCCAGGCTGTATGTAAGCAGCACATCCCCCTTCTTTACTTGGTCTCCTTCCGACACTTTTACATCGAACCCTTCACCTTTCATGTTAACCGTATCAAGCCCAACATGAATAAGAAGCTCGAGGCCTCCTGCTGTTTCCAGGCCAATTGCATGCTTTGTCGGAAACACATTCAGTACTTTTGCGTCAGCCGGCGCCACTACTTTTCCTTCCGATGGATTCACCGCTATGCCGTCACCCATCATTTTTTGTGAGAATACCGGGTCTGGTACTTCTTCCAAACTGATCACATCCCCGCTCATCGGAGAGACAAGAATGATTTCACCCGTATTTTGTGCTGTATTGCCTTCTTCTTTACCGCCAAAAAGCTTGCTTAAAAAACCCATACAGAACCCTCCTTTTTTGTTTGTATTCCCTAAAACACCGTCTTTAAAAACGCTTTTATTTCTTTACTAGATGGCATAGACACAGCAGTGCCTGCTTTCGTAACAGAAAGAGCCGCAGCAGCCTGTCCAAATTGAACGGCTTCTTCGATATTCATACCGCTGGTGATGGCATGCGCAAATCCGCCGTTAAAAGCGTCGCCTGCGCCAGTTGTATCGACCGCTTTAACCGAAAACCCTTCCATTTGCCGGCCTTTACCCGTTCCCTGCGATAAAAACACCCCTTTTTTGCCCATGGTAATCATGACCACGCTGGCGCCTTTTTCATGCAGGATATCGGCTGCGCGCTGGGCGGATGCTTCATCTTCTACAGCAATTCCCGTTAAACCGCGGGCTTCTGTTTCATTTGGTGTTACGTATGTAACATGCTGAAGCCACTCCATTGGAAAAGCCGTATAGGGAGCAGGATTTAATAGAATGGGCACACCGCAGCGGGCGGCTTTTTGAATGGCCGCCCCAATCGCCTCAAAATGAATTTCAAGCTGAAGCACCAAAAGATCCGCCCGTTCGATTGCTTCTTCTGCCCTTTCTACATCTGCACCGCTCATCGCTCCACATGCGCCCGGTGCGATGACAATATTATTTTCCCCTGCGTCATCAACGGAAATAAGAGCCGTTCCTGTTGCTTCTTTTTCGCTTCTCTGGATAAACCGAATATCAAGCCCTTCCCGCTCGAAGTGCTGGACCGCTTCCTGTCCAAAGATGTCTGTGCCAATTTTGGTTACAAACATCACATTTGACCCGCTTCTCGCCGCTGCTGTTGCTTGATTGCCCCCCTTGCCGCCAGGACCGATTTGAAAAGGACCTCCCAGAACGGTTTCCCCCGGTGCCGGCAGATGCGGCGTCCGGATCATGACATCTGTTACGTAACTGCCTACTACGGTTACTCGCCCCATTTTATTCACCTCTATGTAAGCATAAAAGAAAGCGGCCTCAAATGCCACAAGGAGGCAGACGAGACCACTTGTTTAAGCTGGAAGCTCTTTATGGAACGCTTTCATTTTTTGAAGAAAAAAGTTCTCCTGTTCCCTTCTTTTCCCCTCTAAAAATGTATCCCGGCTAATTTCTTTCACAGACGCAACCCCATTATGCTTCACACCCGGCATATGAGCAGCCTGATCCATAACCAGCACCGGTGTATAGTGAGCTTCTGTTAATAAATATCGTGCTACACTAACCTCATTTCGCTTGCCTACATGACCATAGCGTAAAACCACCTTCCAATATTTCCATCTCATGTAAATCCCTCCGATTTTATATATTATGTGCTCTATACCCATTTCAGTCCAAAAAATAAAGATTTCACTGATAAAAACAAGATTAAGATCAAAGAGGGACCGACAAGATCATTAAAAAAAATGGAACTGATAGGTACAATAGACCTACAAAAAGTAGCGAGTGAAAGGATTGGAGTCCATTGTTAAACCATTTGCATGATTTTTCGTCAATCGTCCGGGCTCTAGACCAGCACTTTTCCATTTCCGTTACCGGTCGAGACAGCATTATTTTGTATGTGAATGACCGTTTTTGCACGCTTTGTAAATACGAGCAGGAAGAAATTATTGGCCAAAAGCATTCCTTATTTGACTCAGGTCTGCATCCGGACGATTATTTTGATGAGATGTGGCATATGTTAGAGCGGGGACAAGTTTGGCAGAGTGAATTGCATAACCGTGCAAAGGATGAGTCTATTTACAGCATTCATGCAACGGTTGTACCGATCTAGGATGAAAATGGACGCCTTGCAAACTTTCTTTCGATTGATGTGGATATTACCGATAAAATTCAAGCAGAAGCCGCTTTAAAACAAGCATTAAAAAACGAATTTCAAATGACAGCCAGACATTTGCAAAATGCTGTATTCAAGTATAGAAAAAATGAAGACGGGCAGATTGTGTTGACGATGCTTGAAGGAAAGCTGTTAGAGAAAATGGGGCTTGCAGCTGATCGGGCCGACAAAAGCCAGCTTAAAGATATCGTTTCAAAACAAGCATCTACATACATATCCGGTTATGTGGAGCGCGCTTTTACCGGTGAACAAGTTAATTTCGAGGTAAATATACTTCATTTCTCTCTTCTCGTTCATCTTTCTCCTCTTTTTGAAGGTGAAGAAGTCACAGAAGTAATCGGCACGGCCACCGATATTACCGAGCGGAAAGAAACAGAAAGACAAGTACAAAAAATGGCTCATTATGATGATTTAACGGGGCTTGCCAACCGGCGTCAGTTTCAAAAAAAACTGGATGAAGCTCTTTCCTCTTCGTCCCGATATAATCAGTCTTTCGCCCTCATGTTTCTTGATTTGGACCGATTTAAAAATGTAAACGATACTTTAGGCCACAATACGGGAGATCTTTTACTCAGCAAAGTAGCTGCCCGGCTTGGCGGTGATGAATATGCGATTTTGCTTCCAGCGATTTCACGTGAATCGGCCCAGCGCATTGCCGAACGAATACAAGAAGAGCTAAGTCACTGTTTTCTGATTGAAAATCTGGATATTTTCATCAGCACAAGCATCGGTATCAGCATGTTTCCTGAGGATGGGCTGGACGCAGAAACACTGATTCGCACTGCGGATGCTGCCATGTATTTCGCCAAAGAAAGCGGCAAAAACACCTACAGGTTTTTTACAAACGATCTGCATCGCGATATGAGCAACAAAATGATGCTTGAGCGGGAAATGCATCGGGCCCTTGAAGAAAAACTTTTTCATGTGCATTACCAGCCCCAGATCGACATAAGAACCAATCAAATCAACGGTGTTGAAGCGCTGATTCGCTGGAATCATCCTAAAATTGGGCCAGTTTCTCCAGCAGAATTTATTCCACTCGCAGAAGAAACAGGCTTAATTCTTCCGATCGGCACATGGGTGATGGAAACCGCCTGCGCCCAAAACAAAGCATGGCAGGAAGCAGGCCTCCCGCCTATTTGTGTGAGTGTGAACGTGTCGCTTCGGCAGTTTATGCAGTTAGATTTTGCTGAACAAGTTGAGCGGATTTTTAGAGCAAACCGGCCTTTCACCCGAGTGGCTGACAATTGAAATTACGGAGAGCATGACGGCTGATGTAGCTCACGCCCTGCAGATTTTAGACCGGCTGCGCAGCATCGGCATTCAGGTGAGTATTGATGATTTTGGCACCGGCTACAGTTCACTCAGCTATTTAAGCCGCTTTCCTATTACAAAGCTGAAAATTGACCAGTCTTTCGTCCGGGATTTAACCGAGAATCGCCAGGCGATCGTAAAAGCCATCATCGATCTGGCGCAAAATTTAAATTTAAAAGTGATTGCGGAAGGCGTAGAATCAAATGAGCAGGCGGAGCTGCTGCTGGCACTTAATTGTACCGAGGCACAGGGCTATTTGTATGCAAAGCCGCTTTCTCCTGAAGAAATAGAAAAACGGCTGCCCCATTGTTAAAGGACAGCCGTTTTTTAATTAGCCTGCGCCATACGGTCGATCGCGTTATTGACCGTATACCATTTGTCGTCTGCACTGTATCCGTTTGTCTGTCCCGCCACCTGGTCACGTGAAAAGTAATAAAGCGGGTATCCTTTGTACGTGGACTGCTTTTTCCCTGTATCCTCACGTGTAATCTCGCCAAAATCACTCGAACTGAACCCTTCCGGCACTTTACTTGATCCAAGATAAAAAGGCGGCCATTCTTCCAGACAATGATTCGTGCAAGTAGAAACTCCTTCTTTATCCTCTATGGAAAAGTAAAGTGTCATACCGGCCGAATCTGCCAGGTACTGGCCCGTTTCTTCTTTCTTCATAACACGAAGCTGACCTGTTGGGTTTTGAGCAGCGTCCTGCGCTTCATTCATGGGTGCTGACATTTCTTCTGGTTCTTCATCTGCCATACAGCCTGCCAGCAGAGTAACCGCAATAATCCATTTCCACATTTCATCCATCTCCTTTTTAACAAGAGGATATCCCGAAAAGAAGTACTTTATTCTCTGCTTTAAATAGAACATTTGTAAGAATTTGCATAAGGAAACATGTGGATATATACTTATTTATGGAAATATAAGGATTGGTGAAAGGGGTACGTATGAATGCCTTCCCTGTGAAAACGACGGTTTTCTTTGG
Source organism: Domibacillus sp. DTU_2020_1001157_1_SI_ALB_TIR_016 (assembly GCF_032341995.1). NCBI lineage: Bacteria > Bacillati > Bacillota > Bacilli > Caryophanales > Bacillaceae > Domibacillus > Domibacillus sp. DTU_2020_1001157_1_SI_ALB_TIR_016. Next base: position 172,609 of record NZ_CP135439.1, on the reverse strand, counting down.
CTTGTCCTCTGCACTTTTAACAGCTGTTCTGTATACAGCTATTCTCCTATGGAATGGTGAAGCTCTTTTTTATTGGATGACACTTTCATTTTTAAGTGCTGCTTCCTTTCTGCTGACAAGTCCAAGGAGAAAACGGGTGAATGCTTTACTGATTATGCAGATCATTTTGTTTCTTTATGGGTGGTTTTCTTTGCTTTTTTTAGACCATTTCAGCAGGCTTGCCCTGTCAATCCTCGTTTGGATCTTTATTGGGTTTGGCGTTTTTCTTTTATATCGGTTGAATGTAGCTGGAAGAAAGGAAAAGGAATTAAAGCGAATCCATGCTTTTTATATTACAGCAGGGCTTTTGGTCGGCGCGGTCACACTTTTTGTTGCATTCAGCTTTTGGATCATGGCAGGTCCTTCCATTATCCTTGTCTTGTTTCTTATTCCTTTTCTGCTCTGGGCTGTGCTTTATAAAATACGGCTGTCTGCTTGGGAAAAAAAGAAAGGTTCACGGATTGGCTGATGGCTTTCCGTTGGCTGTATTTCATGTCCAGCTCAATGACCGCTTTTGTTTCCCGGCTATTCCCCCAGAAAGAAGGCGATGGATTGAAAAGAAAAACAGGATGGGTGTTAGGTGTTTTTTTCACAGCATGGGCTGCCTTAATTTCGGCTGGCGTGGCTTTTCAAAAAACAGATGACGAGAAACAGAACGGCTTGACGGATGTGTTTGATCTTTCACCTGCTGAAAATATATTTTATGTGAAACATATAAACGGTATTCCTTCCTTGCGAAGCTTTTCAGAAAACACCCAAAAAGACGAGGAAATCACAAGCTTGCCAGCCGACCGGCTGATCACGGATATAGACGTGTCACCCGACGGGTCAGCTGTTGCATTTATTTCCATTCGTGAAGGCGATGTGATTGAAACGGGGAACATTAGAACCGAGGTGTATATACTGAATCTTTCCAGCGGCAGAAGAGAACTTTTACTGGAAGGAAACCAGGCTGCTTCAAGTCTCCAGTTCTCCAAAGATGGAACCAGCCTTTACTATATTGGCTTAGCCAGTGAAAGAGCCAATTTGGACATTTTTCGGTACAACTTGGCTGACAGAACGAAAAAACGGCTGACTGCATTGAACTCATACAGCATGAGCAGCCTTCATGTCCGTTCAGACGGAACATCGGCTTTTATACTGATGCAGGATGAATCCGTAGACATGTTTCAAGGCAAAGCATCTGTTTACACAGTTTCACTTGATGGAAAATCCGTCCTGAAGCCATATACAAAGCCTGCAACACACCTTGAAGTGACCGGTTATGCTTTCCATGAACAAAACGGCGATATGGCTTATCAGGCTGTAGCAAACGAAGAAACCACCGGTATTTTTGAATATGAGCTGTTCCGCTACAACAATCAGATGAAACAAAGACAGGCGCTGACATCTTTTGGCACGTACGCGGGATCTCCTGTTTTTCATCCTTCCGGCAAAACCATTTACTTTATGACAGATCCTAACTTTGGAAATGGAGAAGCGGATTATCATTTATTTAAAATGGATCGTGACGGCTCAAACAAGCAGGAGATCGCGTTACCTGAGTAAAAGCCGGCTTTTTATAAAAGTCCGGCTTTTTGAAGAATAAATGCCGTATACTGTGGTTCCTCCTCAAGCTGGAACACAGGATAAGCAACATCCGTTTGGGGCAGATCAATCCAGCTGATCGCACATTGAATATTTTGAAGCTTTAAAAGCGGCAAGTCCTCCGGTGTGCGAATTAAAACTGCTTTTGGGTATGCTTCCTGTTTGTATCCTTCCACAAAGATGCAGTCCACTGAAAGAGAACGGTACAAAGCGAGGATATCCTCAAGCGCCCACTGATCCCGCGTAATGGATACCTGCAAAATCCCGTCTCCTTCTACACCAGCCAGAACGGCGCCGGCCTGCCGGTGTCTGTCGCTGTCTTTTTGCCCGTCCGGTGCGCCCCCGTGCCCGTGGTGCTTAATCGCTGCAACGCGCGCTCCCTGCTTTGCGGCCGCTTGTATTAGTTTTGCCATCAGTGTTGTTTTGCCGCTGTTTTGATAACCCACTACTTGAAATACATTTTCCATGACAACAACCTCCGCGTTATAATAGCTCCAGGAGTGATAAAGATGAAAACAGCCGGCATTGTACTTGCCGGCGGCCAGTCATCACGATACGGCCGCCCTAAAATGTTTGAACAGTATAAAGAAAAGCCGTTTTACCAGCATAGCGTAGACGTCCTTAGCGCCAACGGGCTGCATCCTATTATTCTTTCGACAAACCGCTTTCTTGCTGATAGGTTTGATTTATCCGGCGTTGAGTTGATCGTGGAGCCCACTCCTCATCAAGGACCACTTTTTGCCCTGCATCACGCCATCTCACAATTTGGGGAACCGGAGTGGTTTTTTGTGCTTTCTGCCGATATCCCATTTGTAAGAGAAGCTTTTATTGATCAGCTGCTCCTGCACTGCCACCCCGATTATAACGCGGTTGTGCCGGCAGAAGGAGAAAAACTGCAGCCGCTTCTCGCTCTTTACCATAGACGCTGCCTTCCTTATATGAACGAAGCGCTCGGTGAAGGAAGAAGAAGTTTAATGGCGCTGTTACACAAGATTCCATTCAAGACCGTTTCGTTTGAGAACGAACCATCCTTTATCAACATTAACACACAGCTTGACTTCCAAAAACATAACAAAAGCAACTAAAAAAGCACTCACGCAACGTGAGTGCTTTCAGTGTGTAGACAAAGTCTTTCGCTTTTAAAAAGAGCCGAAAAGTGAAGCCGGCCGGACTTCGCGCCCCTTAGGGCAGTGCGGGAGTCTTCGTCCGGCAGGCTTCACTAAGTGGTGTGGAAAATCAATAAGCAAAGACCGAATAGAAATTTCTCTTTTTTAAACAGAAAGGTACAACCTTATTAGCTCTGTACAATCTTGTCGCAAGCCACTTGGCGGCGGGAGGGCGGCGCAGACTCCTGTGGGACTAGCGGGGCAGCTGTGACCGGTGGAGCCGCCAGGCGAAGTCGGGCTCAGCGCCTGCCTCATGGAAAGCGGAGCTGCCTGGATGCCGCCGAGCTATCCCATTCATGTGCACGGTCATCCATATCATTTGTCTACAGTCTGAAAGCACTCGCGCGATGTAAGTGCTTTGATGTACAGACAAGCGTCCTTTAATACTGGGCGGACAAGGGCGTTACCATTGCGGCACAAACTTTGAAGCCGGGCATTTTACAGGCCGGGTCCAAGGCTTCACTGGTCAGTTTATTGACGTTTTGAATGCCGTCCCAGTGCATCGGCATGAAAATTGTATCCTCACGAATGGATGCGGTCAGCTTGCTGCGAACAACGACTTCCCCCCGGCGGGACCGCACCTTTACAAGCGAATCATCTTTTATCTTCAAACGCCTTGCTGTTTTCGGGTGAATCTCCACGAAGGATTCAAACTGTTGGGCTTCAAGCGTCGGGCTTTGATGTGTCTGCACACCCGTTAAATAGTGCCCCAGCACCCGGCCGGTCGTTAAATAAAGGGGATAGTCTCCTCCCGCCTGTTCTTTCGGAAACTCATTCGGCACCGGCACCATGGCGGCTCTCCCATCCGGACGAGGAAACGATGCTTCGAACAAACGAGCCTCACCTGGATGCTCCGGGGAAGGACAAGGCCAATAAACCCCTTCTTCTTTTCGAAGCCGGTCGTACGTAATTCCGTAATAATCCGCAATGCCGCCCTTGCTTGCCAGGCGAAGCTCTTCAAAAATCCCTTCGGCATCTGTATACGAAAAATGAGCGGCTTTTCCTAGAGAAGCAGCAATATCAGATAAAATCTCCCAATCCTGCTTTGCAAGACCCGGTGCCGGCCGAGCTGCTTCCCGAAGCAACACGCGGCCTTCCAGATTCGTTAACGTTCCGGTATTTTCCAAGTAAGCCGCCGTAGGCAAAATAACATCAGCCAGCTGGGCCGTCTCCGAAAAAAGCATATCGGCCACAACAAGAAAATCCAGCTTCCGCAGACCTTCTTCTACGAAGTTTGCATTGGGGTTGGAAACGATCGGGTTAGACCCCATTAAAAACAGCCCCCGGATTTCCTGCGCATGTACTTTTTCCATCATTTCGTATGCAGATACACCTTTACCTGGAAGACTCTCCGCGTCAACGCCCCATATTTTCGCGATGTACGCGCGATGCTCTTCATTTTCAATCGACCGGTATCCGGGCAGCTGGTCTGCTTTTTGGCCATGCTCGCGTCCGCCCTGTCCGTTCGCCTGGCCTGTAACTGCTCCGTAGCCGCTTCCTCTCTTGCCGATTTTACCTGTGGCAAGCAATAGATTGATAAAATTACGTACAGCCAGAGATCCGTCTGTTTGCTGCTCTACACCACGGGCAGTTAAAATCATTCCCGATGCCGCCTGCCCAAATTTCCGCCCTGCTCGTTCGATATCTTCTTGGGGCACACCTGTTAAGGCGGCGATCTCTTCGATTTTACATGAATCGATATGTGCTTTTACTTCCTCAAATCCTGTAGTGCGTGCCGCCAGAAATACTTTGTCGATATACCCGTTATCTATAATCACTTTCAGCAGTCCATTGGCAAGCGCTGCATCTGTACCCGGCTTGACTTTCAGATGCATATCGGCCATCTCTGCTGTAGCCGTGCTGCGCGGGTCGATTACAATGATAAAAGCGCCATTTTCTTTTGCATCTCTAAAGTACGGCATCAGTGTCGGCTGGCATTCGGCAATGTTGGTTCCTGCGAGAATTAAACAGTCTGATTCTCTTACTTCCGAAAGCGGATTTGTTAATCCCCGGTCAATGCCAAATGCTTGATTGCCGGCCGCTGCAGCCGCAGACATGCAAAACCGTCCATTGTAATCAATGTACTTTGTCTGCAGGGCCACACGCGCAAACTTACCGAGTGTATAGGACGTTTCATTTGTAAGCGAGCCGCCTCCATACACCCCGATCGTATCCCGGTTAAATTGATGCTGCAGAGCGGTAAACCGCTCGGCAATTTGCTTGTACGCTTCCTCCCATGAAACGGGTACAAATTCACCGTTTTTTTTCATTAAAGGTTCCGTGATTCTCTCGCCGGTCAGCGCATGCTGATAAGCGTTCATTCCTTTAATACAAAGACGGCCCTCTGAGGCTGCATTTTGCTTGGGCGCCACATGATAGGTTGTATGTCCCTGCTCTTCTGTTTCTGTAACCGTCATTTTACATTGAACACTGCAAAAAGGGCACTGTGTTTCCATCACTGTTTTTACGGCTGTTTCCATTTTTTCACCTGCTTTACAAGGCAGCGGCTGCCTGTTGATTTTGAATGGATATCCCTTGTCGTTTTCTTTTTAATACTTCTTCTCGAATCGACGTTAAGCCAAGCCGCCCGGCCCAGCTGTCCATCTCTTCTCCATAAAAAGCGGATATACGATAATAAGCAAGCAGCGCTTCCGTCATACAGACAGCATCGTCCGGCTTCATTGATGCGTAAAGCCGCTCACCCGACACGTACAATTCCCAGCCGCCCGGTGCCCCGATCAAGCCGACGTTTTCCCCGAGTGATCCCGCTTCATCCTCAAGACCTGAGGAAACGGCGACTGTTACCTCTGCCGGGAAAACGAATGATTCCAGCCGTTCTTCCAGCTTCCTGCCAAGAGCCAGCGAGTCGTGAAAAGCGTATTTTGCATATCGGATGCCGGCACATGTACCGACAGCGCGAAGAGATGCGCCATAGGAAGGCATGGAAGCAGAAAGAGCTGCTCTCACCTCAGAAATTTTCTCTTCTTTAATGCCATACAGCTCCATTCGGGGTCCAGCTGCCAGCTTGACGAGTGGAATGCTGTACTTTTCTACCACATCCGCAATCGTTCGAAGCTGGTCTGCTCCTGTTATACCGCCGTACATGCGCGGAGCGGCCATGTACGTACCGTCCGCTGTCTGTTCTTCTAAAATATCCGGCACGCAGCTGCTGTGCACACCCATGTAATAGTAAAGAGCCGGCCGGCATACCGCGCAGCCTTCTGTTTTCCATCCAAGCCGGTGCATCAGCTGCGCCATCCCTTCATTTGGATGAGCTTGAACCGCCTGGATGATATCTCCGTGATCCGCGTCTGTACAAGCGCAGATCGATGCTTTTTCCGCTTCCTCTTCGACTCCGTTTCTTTTAATAAAGTCCAAAATATCCGCTACAACCGGGCGACAGCCGCCGCAGGAGCTTGAAGCTTTCGTGCAGGCCTTCACATCCTCCACGCTTTCGAGCGCCTGCTCGCAAACAGCCCTTACAATGGCTCCTTTCGATACACCATTGCACGCGCACACTGTGTCATGATCCGCCATAGAAGCAATGCGTTCATCTTTGCTGCCGCTGCCCTGGGCCATTTCTTTTTCCAGTACGGCATAATGGTCTTTCTTTTGAATCATCCCGAACAGCTTAGCGCCTTCAGTAATGTCGCCAAATAGCACGGCACCTGCGATTTTGCCATCTCTTACGACGATTTTTTTGTATGTGTTGTTTATTCCATCTATCCATTGCATGGACTGCGTTTCATCACTGTCCATAAATTCTCCCGCTGAAAAAACGTCCACACCGGACACTTTCAATTGAGTAGACAGCACCGAGCCTTGATAGCCCGGATGTTCCTCTTTGCACAAAGCAGCTGCCAATGCTTTTCCCTGTTCATACAAAGGCGCGACAAGGCCGTAAACAAAGCCGCGATGCTCTGCACATTCTCCAACTGCGTATACATGTGGGACGCTTGTGCGCATATAGTCGTCTACGACAATAGCCCGGTTTACTTCGATGTCTGTACCGGCAGCCACTTGTGTATTCGGGCGGACACCAACCGCCATGACGATCAAATCCGCTTCACGCCAGCTTCCATCTGAGAAGCGTAAGCCTTTTACCCGTTTATGGCCGGTAATTTCTGCTGAATTTTTTTGCAGCAGAAAATTCATCCCCTGTGCTTCTAAATCCCGTTGAAGCATGCGAGCCGCAACAGGATCAAGCTGCCGGTCCATAATGTACTCCCCGATATGCACAACATCCACTTTCATTCCTAAATTAAGAAGACCACGGGCCGCTTCCAGCCCAAGCAGCCCGCCGCCGATTACAATGGCTTTTTCGTACTTTTTGGATGCTTCGACCATTTTCTCACAATCATATATGTCCCGGAACGCCGTTACTCCTTCTTTTTTTGCACCTGGAAGCGGCAGCATAAATGGCAGTGAACCTGTGGCAATTACCAATTCATCATAGGATACGATGCGTTCTTTAGAGGTCACCACATATTTTTCGCTTGTGTGAATTTGAACAACCGACTCTCCCGTATAAAGAGTAATGCCGTTTGCTTCATACCATGCCCAGTCATTTAAGGTAATGCTTTCAACCGTTGTATCGCCTTGAAGGACTTTAGACAGTAAAATCCGATTATAGTTTGGATGCGGCTCTTTCCCAAATATCGTGATCTCAAATTCATTCGGCTGAATCTTTAAGATTTCTTCAACTGCACGGACACCCGCCATCCCATTTCCGATCACAACCAGTTTTCGTTTATTCATAGAAAAGTCCCCTTCCTTCTTTTTAGTCCGCTTTGAAGGCCGGGTTCTCATCCGCTTCGTTCCCCGCAAACGGTATATGCATTGATTTGGCTGGCTCTTTGCGGGCGCCCCTATTCGTTGTCCGTGCCAGTATAACCGTTGTGATTTTCATAGCGATCACTCCTTTTATTTCGTGTCAGCTTAACTAACACAATATAAAACGTTTTTTGGAAAGTCAATCAGATTTTTTTGATTTTTTGAAATAGTTCGTAAGGTTTTCTAACAAGTATATGGAAAGTATCTTTTCACCACCCTACACTAACGGTAAGCAACATATCACTCATTGAATGCAAAGGAGAGGAACACATGAAACTAGCGGAATTGCGAAAAAGCGGCCACGCGCCGTCTCTATTGGCGTCATTTTTGTATTTTGATATCAGCTTTATGATTTGGGTTATGCTTGGGGCTCTTGGTGTGTATATTACACAGGATTTCGGCCTTTCTCCTTCTCAAAAGGGATTAATTGTAGCGATTCCTATTTTGGCTGGTTCTTTTTTCCGAATTATTCTCGGAATCTGTACGGATCGGATTGGCCCGCGTAAAACGGCAATAGGCGGCATGATCGTCACTATGGTGCCTCTTTTATGGGGATGGCTTTTCGGAAATTCCATGACAGAGCTTTACTTCATTGGTATTCTGCTTGGCGTTGCCGGCGCAAGCTTTTCTGTTGCCCTTCCAATGGCAAGCCGCTGGTACCCGCCGCATCTTCAGGGGCTCGCAATGGGAATTGCCGGTGCTGGAAACAGCGGTACAGTGCTTGCTACACTGTTTGGTCCGCGCCTGGCAGAAGTATTCGGCTGGAATGGCGTGATGGGTCTTGCCCTTATTCCTCTTACACTTGTTTTTATTACGTACGTGCTGATTGCCAAGGACGCTCCTACGCAGCCGGAGCCACAGCCTTTAGTTAATTATTTTAAAGTGTTTAAACAGCGTGACACCTGGTATTTCTGCTTGCTTTATAGTGTAACGTTCGGTGGATTTGTTGGGCTGACTAGTTTTTTAAGTATTTTCTTTGTCGACCAGTATGGGTTGACCAGCGTCCGTGCAGGTGATTTTGTGACACTCTGCGTGATTGCAGGCAGCTTGTTCCGTCCGGTCGGCGGCATGATTGCCGATAAAATCGGCGGAGCAGCACTTCTTAAGTTCTTGTTTATTGGTGTAGCGTTGATGATGTTCGGCGTTAGCACGCTGCCTTCTTTAACAGTCGTGACAATGATGCTGTTTGTCGGCATGATGTGCCTTGGCATGGGCAATGGGGCGGTATTCCAGCTTGTTCCGCAGCGTTTTCAAAAAGAAATTGGCATGGTGACGGGGGTTGTCGGGGCAGCCGGCGGTGTAGGCGGCTTTTTTGTTCCAAATATTTTGGGTACACTCAAGCAAATGACCGGAACATATGCGGCTGGATTTACTGTTTATGCAGTAATTGGTATCGCTGCTCTTATTCTTTTAACCGTGGCGCAAATTTCATGGCGCAAAGCCTATGCTTTAAAAGAAGAATCTGCTTAATCACCTTTTCCAATACTGGCTGGCCTGTCATAGGCTTAGCCTTTTTTTGTTTTGGTTCCATGTTACAGTGGGAACAGATTCATATAATAAGGAAAGGGTTTGATTTTTTGGAAAAGCAATCTGTTAAAGAAGCATTAAGAAAACGGGCTGTTACACTGCCGGACGGGGCAGCCGTTCCGGCGCTCGGGCAGGGAACGTGGCATATCGGAGATGATCCAGCCAAAAAAGAAGCGGAGATGAGGGCGCTGCGACTCGGTGTTGATCTCGGCATGTCACTGATTGATACGGCAGAGATGTACGGAGATGGCCGGTCGGAACGGGTCGTCGGCGAAGCCATTCGAGGCATCCGGGATGAAGTGTTTTTAGTATCAAAGGTTTATCCGCATAACGCAGGGCTGGAACAGATTGCTGCTTCATGTGAAAAAAGCTTACAGCGGCTTCAAACAGACCGGCTCGATTTGTATCTGCTTCACTGGCGTGGACGGGTGCCGCTTGAAGAAACGATTGAAGGAATGGAGCGGTTGAAGAAAGAAGGGAAAATCATCCGCTGGGGTGTTTCAAACTTTGACACAGCTGATATGAAGGAGCTTCTGCAAAAACCGGGCGGAAATGGATGCGCTGTTAATCAAGTTCTCTATCATCTTGGTTCGCGCGGTATTGAATTCGACCTGCTTCCATGGCATAAGGAACAGGGGATACCCGTTATGGCTTACAGTCCGCTTGCACAGGGCGGCTCGCTGCGAAAAGAGCTGATGAATGATTCTGTTGTTCAAAAAATGGCGCGGGCGCACGGAGCATCTCCCCTTCAAATTATGCTTGCCTGGACGATTCGCTTTCCCGGCATGATAGCCATCCCCAAATCCGCGCAGGAGGAGCATACAGCCGCTAACGCAAGAGCTGCCCAAATTGTGTTAACAGAACAGGAGCTGAACGAGCTGAACGAGCGATTTTCAGCTCCTGATCGAAAAGTACCACTTGATATTATTTAAGTTTATTTGAATAATTGGATGTTTGCCGTTGCGGAGGGGACAGCAGATGCATTTACTAGTTGTATAGAAGCGTGGAGGTGAAAAATATGCGTCGTCATGTTCGTCCGATCGTCTGCCCGCCGCAGTGTATTGTAAAAGATACGTATATTAAGCGCGAAATTCCAGTTATTCATCCAGTTGTTACGATTAATCGCCAGCATATCGTCAATGTGCCACGCCACATTTATCAGCCGATCACAAGAAACGAAGTTGTGGATCCTGGTTATCCAGGAAAAGGCTGGGGTTGCGGCTGCGGCTGCAAACGTTAAGAAAGAAAAATCCCGGCCTGTTCAAATAACAGCCCGGGATTTTTATAGTTTGCTTTCAATTAAAATACCGATTCAAAAACAGCAGGTGTTTCACGTGAAACATTTTCTAGATTCTTATAAAGGCTTTAATAATATTTCGTCTTTCTTTTCAAGGTTTGCCACCATATCGTGCCATTCCTGAGGCTTATTCGATAAAACGGAATAATAACTGGTGATAAAATCGCGGATCAAACTTGCTTTAAGTAACTGAATATTTTCTTTGAATGGCTGGAAACAAAGGTCCAAATGACTGACCGCTTCTCCCTCATTGGTCCATGCAGGATGAACATACGGGAAATCAAGACGCATGTAGCCGAGGTGGGAAAGCACTTCGCGCCGTACAAATGGGTCCATCACTTTAATGCTGGCAAAGGCATGATCTTTCATACGGTACGGGTCATAAATTTCCGCAAACATGCCCGTTAAATCAAGGTCGTTTTCTTCCGCCAGGCGCATTAAATCTTCATGGCGTTTTTTTGCTAAAAACGGCCCGACCCCACGCCCTTCTTTTACGATAATCGTAAAATCCGTCATCGCCACGTTTAATTCTTTATTGTACCGATACTCCGTTATTCCTGCTACTTCATCGTCCTGAACTGCCAGAAATACACGAATTGTTGGGTCTTTCAGCGGCTCCGCCCATAATTCATACTCCAGTACTTCCTCCGGTGGAAACACATCCTGCATTGTTTTATGCAGGCGTGCAAACATTGGATCGTCAATGCTGTTCACTTGTACATATTCCATGTCAATACCTCCTTTTTGTTTATCAAAATGACAGTTTTGCTGCCACCAATCATACCATAAATCTAGATACCCTCTGGATATTTTTGCTTATTCATTTTTCATATAGCTGTTTACTTTCTTTTCTTCATCGCTGCTAAAAAGCGCGCCATTTCATAAAAAAAGCTGAACCCAATAAAAGGTTCAGCTTTTTTATATCTCATCACTATTCATGTTATATAGAAAGCCGCGCTTATTTGGCACTTAACAGCTTTACAAAAAGAACCAGGTCTAGAGAACATTCATCATACTGCTTTTTTAGCGGTTTTTTATTGGGATGCTTTTTGGATTTGTTTGCTTCGCAGCTGCCCGCATGCTGCATCAATATCTGTTCCATGTTCCTGGCGTACAACACAGTTCAAACCTTTTTTCTTCAGCGTATCATAAAATGCCATAATCGCTTCCGGCGTGCTCCGCTGATACTGGCTGTGTTCATCAACTGGATTGTACGGAATTAAATTCACATACTGTTTTTTATCGCCAATTAATTCTGCCAGCTCAAGTGCATCTTCCACCCGGTCATTCACGTCTTTTAACAGGATATATTCAAAGGTGATACGGCGATTTGTGTTTTCCAGGTAGTAATCGACCGCTTCCATCAGCTTTTCAATCGGAATCGCCCGGTTGATTTTCATAATTTTTGTCCGCAGCTCGTTGTTCGGTGCATGCAGGGAAATCGCGAGGTTAACCGGAATTTTTGTATCGGTAAAGTCGTAAATTTTATTCGCCAGGCCGCTCGTTGAAACGGTAATATGGCGGGCTGCAATGCCCAATCCTTTTTGATCGATGACGACTTTTAAGAAATCGATCAGATTGTCAAAGTTATCAAACGGCTCCCCAATCCCCATCACGACGATATGGCTTACTTTTTCTCCGTTGCCTGCTTCATCCAGTGCATGCTGCACATTCATAATCTGCTCCACGATTTCACCGCTCGATAAGTCACGCGTTTTCTTTAATAAGCCGCTTGCACAAAAACTGCAGCCAATGTTGCAGCCGACCTGCGTCGTTACACAAACAGATAAGCCGAATTTATGGCGCATCATCACCGTTTCAATTAAGTTGCCGTCTGTTAATTTAAACAAAAATTTAATCGTTCCGTCTGCTGATTCCTGCTTCACGTGTTCTTTTAGGGTATGAAGAACAAAATGCTCTTTCAGCAGTGCGATGCAGTCCGCATTTACGTCTGTCATCTCGTCAAAATCGGTTACCCGTTTCCGGTACAGCCAGTCCCACACTTGCTGCGCTCGGAATTTCTTATGTCCAAATGGCAGAAGCCATGCCTCCAGCTGCTCAAGCGTCAATCCGTAAATGGATTTTTTGTTCATGTATTTATAGCCTCTTTTCGTTGCTTAAATTGAAAATGTCCTACCTTCAAAAATAACGCAAATAAGCCTCCTGCACAAGTGGTAAGTTATACAGGAGGCTCTCTGTTATACGAGTTAGTTGTTTACAATGAGCGCAAGCCGCTTGTTTCGCACGTCCCGCTCTTCTTCGGATACAAGATCATATTTTTTCAGGAGATGAAACAAATCATTTAACAAATCCTGCGTCCGCTCTTCCTGCAGGTAATTGTACAAGCTTTCATAGAGATATGCCGGAAGAAATGTTTTCTGGCTTTCCACTTTTTTGATCACATCTGCATGTGAATGGTCAATGCTGCATTCGCTCATGTTCAAGCACTCCTTTATGATTGGTATTGAAAAAGAACAAACCGTTCATGTTCGTTTTTTTCGTACATCCCGCCCAATTTCACTTCATCGAGCCAGTCAAATACCGTCTGATGCTCCAAATAATACAGGTATTCGTCTGATGGATAATACAAAATCAGTGTCACCTGGCGCGGGAAGGCTTCCATTGACGCCAGAATCCGCTGTACGACGCGCATGAAAATTTGCACTGAGAACGGATTGAAAAAGTAAAAAACAGTATCTTCTGCTTTTACTTCATACTCCTGCGCCATCACACATTGAAAATCGATCAATCCGTGCCGGCGCTTTCTTTTTCTCATATACCCTATTTTGTTTTGAAGACACACATCAAAAAAAGCAGGGTTCATTTCAATCCCCGTAACCGAAGCCCGGAAGCGGTCATGCACGTAAAAGGCGACCCGCCCTTTTCCGCAGCCGACGTCAACAAATCCGTCACTTGCATCCAAGGTACAGCGTTCGAAAAGCTCATCAAGTCCCTCATAGGGTGTCGGCTCGTAGCGATGATAGTGGGCAAGCTGGGGAAACCCCTGCTGATCACCCGTTGTCTGAATGGACAGCTGCTCATCATACGCTTTTTCTAGATGCTTCTCGTCCATTACCAAAGACCAAGCACTTTCCACCAGGCACCGCCGACTCCAAGCCAGACAATTAAATGAACAATAGAAATGATCAGCCCGAGCGTCCACCATTTACTTTGTGTTACATAACCCGCACCAAAAAATACAGGTGCCGGCCCGCTGCTGTAATGGGTTAAGCAGCCGAACAAATTACTGAATACACCGAGCAAAAGAGCAGAGGCGACCGGCGGAGCTCCGGCAGCCACGATCACAGCCAGAAAAGCGGCGTACATAGCACTGACATGAGCCGTGTTGCTCGCAAAAAGATAATGAGAGTAAAAATAAACGACAGCCAAAACGACCAGTGTCCATAGCCAGGACATGCCGCTGACGGCCCCTCTCATTGTATCCGTAAACCATGGAATCATACCGAGATCGTTTAAGAAGCCGGCCATCATAACCAAAACCGCAAACCAGACGAGCGTGTCCCATGCGCCTTCTTCTTTTTTAATATCCGACCAGCTCAGCACTTGAGTGATCAGCAGCGCGACAAGTCCGATAAAAGCCGTTGTCGTAGCGCTGATGCCAAAATTTGTTCCGAAAATCCACAAAGCTAAGATCAGGACAAACACACCGATCATAAACCACTCTTCTCTTTTTAAAGGACCCATCTCTTTTAATTTTTGGGCGGCCATTTGGGGGGCAGCCGGTGTTTCTTTCACTTCCGGCGGGTACAGCTTGTACAGCACATATGGAACAAGCAGCAGGCTGAGCAGACCTGGCACAGACGCAGCTGCGGCCCAGCCGACCCATGAAATTGGTTCACCGGTAATGTCTCCAGCAATTTGTGCCGCAAGCGGATTGGCTGCCATCGCTGTTAAAAACATGGCGGATGTTACCATATCTCCATGAAAGGAAACCGTTGTTAAAAACGCCCCTACCTTTCGTTCCGTTCCGTCTCCTGACCGGGAACCATACGCTTCAGACAGCGACCGGACAATTGGAAGCAAAATACCGCCGGCTCTAGCTGTGTTGGACGGCATCGCCGGAGACAGAATAAGATCACTTGCCACAAGCGAATAAGACAAGCCAAGTGTTTTTTTACCGAACTTTTGGACAAACATATACGCAACCCGGGTGCCAAGACCGGTTTTGATAAATCCTCTTGAAATAAAAAAAGCAATGACAATCAGCCAGATCGTCGTGTTTTGAAACCCACTGAGCGCTTCTTCAATAGTCAGTGTCTGTGTTAAAACCGTTGCGGTCAGGGCTAAAACAGCCACACTGCCCATTGGCATGGGCTTAACTACAAGCCCAATAATTGTGGCTACAAAAATAGCGAATAAATGCCATGCCTGAGACGAGAGTCCAGACGGTGCAGGAACGAACCAAATAAGTGCTCCGATTAAAAGCGTTAAAAAAAGAAGACCAAGCCTTACTTCTCCCTTTCCCCGGGCAGGCATCTTGTTTTTACTCATCATTCTCTCTCCTTTCTTCTTACATTGTAAAATATTTCACAAACATAGTCTAAAAAATCTTTCCCCTATATTCTTATCCTTTTGGTGAGAACCCTTAAACGTACTTTACATCTGTTTCTTTTTACCCTGTCCGTTTCCCGCTGGTGATCATTCGTCATAAAAAAGGAGCTTATACAAGCAAAAAAGACTGCCATTCACTATAGTTTGCCAGGATTCGGACACGAATTAGCCGACCCGGTGTTTCACCAAAAAGAACATACATTCGCTGATATGTTATACTGGCAGAAAGGAGCTGACGAATGATGGCAGATTTAAAAGATATATATAATGATAACTTTATCAATTCATTAGCCGATGCGCTTGAGCGGGCTGACTTGTCCTTTAACCGAAAAGCATTCTTAAACTGTGTGTATCAAGAAGAATGGGAGTCTCTGGCTCTTAAACAACGCATTCGCCAGTTATCAACTGCGATGTATATGGGAATCAATAAACCTTTTCCAAAAGCGCTCCCTGTGCTGCTGGATGCAGCTCCTTCGTTCAAACAGCTGGCAGGACTTGTATTTCCGGATTATGTAGAGCAGTATGGGCTTTCCTTCTGGGAGAAATCGATGGACGCGCTTGCCCAGTTAACCGTATACTCCACTTCTGAGTTTGCCGTCCGGCCTTTTCTGCTGCAGGATCAAGAACGCATGCTTTCTCAGATGATGAAATGGACAAAAAACAGCAATGAACATATACGCCGGCTCGCAAGCGAAGGCGCCCGCCCGCAGCTGCCGTGGGCACAGTCGATTCCAGCTTTTAAACAAGACCCCGCTCCGCTTTTTGCACTGCTTGAGCCGCTTATGCAGGATGATTCACTGTATGTACGAAAAAGTGTCGCGAACCATTTAAATGATATTTCGAAAACGCACCCGGACCTTGTTATTGAGTTTATCCGCCAGCAGCATGGACAGCATCCCCATACCGACTGGATCCTGCGCCATGCCGCCCGTACATTGCTCAAGCAGGGAAATGCGGATGTCCTCCGCCTGTTCGGTTATCCAGACAGTGAGCACGTTTCCGTTCAACGGCTCACCCTTGAAAAACAGACGGTTGCGATTGGTGAATCGCTGCATTTTTCAGTAGAACTCCATGCTGCACAAGATACAAAAGTACGGGTTGAATATGCGATTGACTATATGAAAAAAAACGGCCGTCCAAGCCGGAAAGTATTTCAGCTTTCGGACACTCACCTTGCAGCCGGACAATCCAAAGTAATAGTCCGTACCCAATCTTTTCGCGATATGACAACTCGCAAGCACTATGCAGGTGAACACACTCTTGTCATTCTCGTAAACGGAATCTCAAAAGAAAGTATGACTTTTCAGGTTACAAAATAAATATGACCAATTGGGTTTTTTCTCCTTTTTTACTTTTTATCCTGTAAAATAGATGCGAGTGAATCTCTAATTGAAAGAAACGGAGAAACCATACCGTTGCAGAATTAAAGCAGGTGAAGGAGCCCCACATCGTTCGTTCCGTTTAAAAAAACGTTCAACTGCCCGCCGCTTTTCGATACAATAAAAGAAAGACAACTGGAAAAGTGTGGTGATTCTTTGTTTAAACTGCTGCTGATTGAAGATGATGAAACGCTGTTTAAAGAAACGAAGGAACGGCTGACGCAATGGTCATATGATGTTTACGGGGTTACCGATTTTGGACAGGTGATGAAAGAATTCACAGCTTTAAAGCCTGATTTGGTCATTATTGATATCCAGCTGCCGAAATTTGACGGTTTTCATTGGTGCCGAATGATTCGCACCCATTCCAACGTGCCGATTTTATTCCTGTCTTCACGCGACCACCCGACTGACATGGTCATGTCTATGCAGCTTGGAGCGGATGATTTTATTCAGAAGCCGTTTCATTTTGACGTACTGGTTGCCAAAATACAAGCCGTGCTGCGGCGTGCCTATAATTACAGCACTGCCCCGTCCCTTCTTAAAGCCTGGTGCGGTGCTACAGTCGATTACGATAAAAACCTTCTTCAAAATGAGTACGGGTCAGTCGAACTAACGAAAAATGAAATGTTTATTTTAAAACAGCTCATTGAACAAAAAAACAACATTGTCAGCCGGGAAAAGCTGATTAAAAGTCTGTGGGACGATGAGCGGTTCGTCAGCGACAATACATTGACGGTTAATGTAAACCGGCTGCGAAAAAAGCTGGATGAACTCGGGATCGGCCATTTTATTGAAACAAAAGTCGGCCAGGGATACATGGCAGTTGAAGAGGAAAGCGTATGATCGGAACCTACATAAAAGAACGGCGCAGCTGGATTGGCTTTTTTCTCGTTCAGCAACTGCTCCTGTTTCTGGTTGTATTCGTCGATACAACCATTCCCTTTTCATCTATTTTATATGTAAACTTCTTGTCTGCCCTTCTTTTCCTCGTTTTCTTCTTTTTCCGCTTTCAAAAAGAATCGGCTTTTTACCGGGAGCTGCAGGAACGGGACACCTCACTGGACGGAGAACCGCTGGCTGAGGCGGAAAGCCCATTCCAAAAAATCGTTCACACGTACTTCACAAAGCAGGTTGAACAGTACAAACAGGACGCTTCCCGCCATCGGACAGAGCTTGAACAGGAAAAAGACGATCTGATGTCCTGGGTTCATGAAGTGAAAACCCCTTTAACCGCCATGCATTTAATGATAGACCGGATAGAGGACGAGAGGATGAAAGCGCAGCTTACGTACGAATGGCTGCGCGTTCATCTGCTTTTAGACCAGCAGCTGCATCAAAAACGGATGCCATTTATTAAAAATGACTTGTATGTTGAGCACGTGGTGCTGGAGCCGATCCTATTTACCGAAATACGGTCTCTCCAGTCCTGGTGCCTGCAAAAAGGCATCGGCTTTGATGTTGAGATAACCGGTCCGCCTGTACTGAGCGATGCAAAATGGCTGGCGTTTATTTTTCGGCAGCTGCTGACAAACGCGGTGAAATACAGCGATTCAGGTGATATTATGATTCGCAGTATCCAAAGAGGAAATCAAACAGCCGTTGCGGTTACCGACTTTGGCCGCGGCATTTCGCCACAGGATCTTCCACGTATTTTTGATAAAGGATTTACGGCAACCGGCAGCTTTCATCAAAACGATTCTGCCACGGGGATGGGACTTTATTTAGCCAAAAAAGCGGCTGATTCTCTATTGATTGAATTAGAAGCCATTTCCCATCCCGGCTCCGGCACAACCTTTACACTTACGTTTCCTGAGCCGAATGCGTTTGTCCGCCTGACAAGCATGTGACGAAAATGTCACATGCTTTTGCTTTTTGTTCGTCAAATGAAAGGACTTTCTCCTCTCCTCTTTTTACAATAAATGTATCAACTAAAGGAGTGAATCGATATGAGTATGTTAAAAGCGGCGAAGCTTCGCAAAAGCTACGGAAACAAATTCAATCGCCAGGAAGTGTTAAAAGGCATTGATATGAATGTGGAAAAAGGCGAGTTCGTCAGTATCATGGGTGCATCCGGTTCTGGTAAAACAACGCTTTTAAATGTCCTGTCCTCCATTGACCAGGCAAGCCAGGGAACGATCTGGATTGACGGCCATGAAATGACTGGGATGAAAGAAAAAGGGCTGGCCGAGTTCCGCAAGCACCACCTTGGCTTTATTTTTCAAGACTATAACCTGCTCGATACATTGACGGTCAAAGAAAATGTCCTGCTGCCGCTGACGATTGCCAAAACCGGTCCAAAAGAAGCGACAGAGCGGTTTAATGTCATTGCCAATGAGCTTGGCATCTATGAAATCCGGGATAAATATCCAAATGAGATTTCCGGCGGGCAAAAACAGCGGACATCCGCAGCACGGGCATTTATTCATGAACCGAGCATGATTTTTGCGGACGAGCCGACCGGTGCCCTTGATTCTAAATCGGCCTCTGACCTTTTAAATAAATTAACGGCACTTAATAAGAAACGAACCGCTACGATTATGATGGTTACACATGATCCGACCGCGGCAAGCTTTGGAAGCCGGGTTATCTTTATTAAAGACGGAAAAATGTATACCCAGCTTAATAAAGGAGAGCAGTCAAGGCAGGCTTTTTTCCAGGATATTATGAAAACGCAGGGTTTACTGAGCGGGGTGCAGCATGAGCATTAATGGACTGATTCTCCGAAATTTAAAAAAGAATGTAAAAAACTACTATTTATACGTGTTTGCCCTCGTGTTCAGTGCCGCACTTTACTTTGCGTTCGTTACGCTTCAATATGATCCGGCGATGGACGAACTAAAAGGCAGTATGAAAGGAGCTGCAGCTATTCGGACGGCTTCTATTCTTCTGATTGCCATCGTGACGGTTTTTATTTTGTATGCCAATGCGATTTTCATTAAGCGCCGCAGTAAAGAAATCGGCCTCCTGCAGCTGATTGGGCTGACGAAAGGGCAGATTTTCAAGCTGTTAAGTGCCGAAAACCTGCTGCTTTATTTCGGCTCCCTCGTGATTGGCTTGTTTGTCGGATTTGCGGCTTCAAGGCTTGTCACGATGATTTTGTTTAAAATAACGGGTGTAGGCGCTGTGGCTTCCCTGTATTTTTCATCACAGGCACTTTTGCAGACCTTAATTGTCTTTACGATAATTTATGGATGTATTTTGGCGGTGAACGGGCTGTTTTTAAAGCGGCAAAATATTTTATCCCTCTTCCGGGTGACAGGTACAAGAGAAGAAAAAGGAAGACGTATTTCGATTTGGGAAATTTTCATTGGGCTTCTTGGTATCCTTTTTATCGCAGCCGGCTACTTTATTTCCTCTAAATTGTTCGGCGGCGACTTTACTTCAATGAACGAGCTGTTTGCAGCGATGGCGTTTATTCTCGCTTCGGTCATTATCGGAACTTATTTGTTCTATAAAGGGTCTGTCCGTTTTCTGTTTCATCTTGTCCGCAAACGGAAAAATGGCTATTTACATGTGAAAGACGTGCTGTCGCTTTCTTCTATTATGTTCCGAATGAAATCAAACGCCCTCATGCTGACGGTTATTACAACGTTGTCGGCACTGGCGATTGGCCTGCTGTCACTCAGCTACATATCGTACTACTCGGCGGAAAAATCAGCGCAGCAGCAGGTACCGAATGATTTTGTCGTTCCGAATGACCAGGAGGCCACAAAGCTAAAGCAGGCGTTTGACGCAGAAAATATTACCTATGAAGAGAAACGGATCGAGGTTATACAGGCAGTAGTGAATACGTCTGATATTCTCAGTACCACGCTGGATGAAACAACGTTTGATGCCGATAAAATGCAAATGCCTATCATTAGCGATAAAAGCGTAAAAGGTATGAATCTTTCACCAGATGACACTCTTTTTTCCGGTTATGTAGATATGCTCAGCAAGGTGATGCCGCTTGAAGATTCCGGTTCTATTGAGCTGCTTGGCAAAACAGAAACCATTCCGCAAAACTATATCGGTCTTGAGCGGGATTTCTTGCTTCCGTACACCTTTACAAGCGGCGGCCTGCCGACTGCAGTGGTGGATGATACGGTATTTAACCGCTTAAAGCAGGACGCTGATCCATCTCTTCAGTATGGTACTTCTCTTTATATTGGACTGGATGTAACCGACGAATCGCAGCTGGACAAAGCGAGTGACGTATTTTCTCAAGGATCTTACAATCCGGCTTTCGGCACAGAGCTTTCCCAGTCACAGACAGCCGAGATTCAAAAACAAAATATGGGGCTGATGATGTTTATCGTTGGCTTCCTGGGCTTAACGTTTCTCGTGACCTCCGGCTGTATTTTATACTTTAAGCAAATGGATGAAAGCGAAGAAGAACGGGGCAGCTACACCATTTTACGCAAGCTTGGCTTTACGCCCGGTGACCTTGTGCAGGGGATCCGCATGAAGCAGTTTTTCAGCTTCGGCATTCCGCTTCTGATTGGTCTTTTGCACAGCTACTTTGCTGTACAATCCGGCTGGTTTTTCTTCGGCGGCGAGCTGTGGACACCGATGCTTATTGTCATGCTTTTATATACGGTGCTTTACTCAGTATTCGGTATTCTGTCCGTTCTCTATAGCAAAAAAGTGATCAAAGATGCGCTTTAATATCATAAAATCCTGCTCTGAAAATCAGAGCAGGATTTTTCCATTCTTTCATCTATTTTAAACGGGCAAGCGTTTTTTCAAAAATTACCTCCAGGCCTGATGAGTTCGTTACCGACTGGATCATCGCCTGCATATATTCATCATAGTCAAGCTTTTCGTAAGCCCATTCGAAGCCGAAACGCTTTGCATAATGAAATAAAAAAATACGGGCCGTCCGCCCATTTCCCTCGCGGAACGGGTGCAGCATGTTTAATTCGGCTTTGTAATAAGCGAGACGTTTGGCCGCCTGGGCCGTCGTCAGCCCCTGCAGCGAATCATTCGTTAACTCATTGAAAATGTGAGCGGCCATGCTGCCCAGGTAAGAAGCGTGGCAAAAAACCGTCGTTCCTTTTGAAATGTTCACATTCCGGTATATGCCGGCAAACGGATAAACATCTTGAAACAGGAAATGATGAAGCTGTTTAAATTCCTCTTCTGTAAAATGCTTCAGGACGAAGCCGCCTCTTTCCATTTGAGCAGCGCGTACCGTAAACGCAAAAGCTTCGGCACTGCCCAGTTCCTCCAGCGTTCTTGCGCCGATTACATTGTTTTGAAGCAGATACTCGTCGTTGAGCCCGTCAAAGTACTTTCCCATGAAATTGTTCCTTGACCGATTCACTTGTAATTTCTTTTTTTGAATTTACCAGCTGAAGAGCCTTTTCCTGCAGATGTTTGCTCAGCTCTAAATTTTCAAGAGACAAGTTTTTTAAAATGCGGTTAAATTCCTTTGATGTTGCGCTTAGCTTTTTCACTTTTTCACAACCCGCCATATCCAGTTTATTTCCCTCTATTATACCACACGCACTACTCTCCAGCATGCGGCTGAGCCGGGTATAAAACTTTGACAAATTTCGACAAAAAAAGACGTTTTCACTTACCTGAAATATTGATAACGCTTACTATTTGAAAATATCTTACTATTTAAAAAAAGCAGTTGACCTAGGCGGCAGAAACCGTTAGAATCTTTACATGTTTGTAGAAAGAATGAGGGTTAAGCGTGAAAAATACAGTATTTAGAAAGAAAAGTGTCGAATCGTTGTTAGGGAAAAATGGCCCTGGGCAGCTTCAGCAGACGCTTGGAGCGTTCGATCTGACGTTGATGGGTATAGGTGCTATCGTCGGAACAGGAATCTTTATCCTTCCCGGAACAGTAGCTGCTACCCACGCTGGACCGGCTATCATCTTTTCCTTTGTCGTTGCTGCAATTGTTTGTGCTTTGGCAGCTATGTGTTATTCAGAGTTTTCTTCGGCTGTACCGGTAACGGGCAGTGCGTACACATATAGCTATATTGTCTTTGGAGAATTGGTCGCCTGGCTTGTCGGCTGGGCATTAGTATTGGAGTATGGATTGGCTGTGGCAGCAGTCGCAACCGGCTGGTCTGCTTACTTCTCCGCGCTTTTAGAAGGATTTAATATTCATCTGCCAAAAGCGATTTCAGGTTCCTTTAATCCGGCAGAAGGAACGTACGTAAACGTTCCAGCTATGGCAATTATTTTCATTATTGCCGTTCTGCTGTCGCGGGGTGTAAAAGAATCTGCCCGCTTAAATCAGGTGATGGTATTTATTAAAGTGGCGGTTATCTTGCTGTTTATCTTTGTTGGTGTATTTTACGTAGAACCTGCCAACTGGCAGCCGTTTATGCCGTTTGGCGTGGGTGGCATTATGACCGGTGCTGCACTCGTATTCTTTGCGTATCTAGGATTCGATGCCGTATCGTCTGCAGCGGAAGAAGTGAAAAATCCACAGCGGAACATGCCAATAGGTATTATTGGTTCCCTGTTCGTTTGTACACTGCTTTACGTATCTGTTTCACTTGTCCTGACAGGCATGACGCCTTATACGACGTTAAATGTAAGTGACCCGGTCAGCTTTGCCATGCAGCTTGTCAACCAGGATTGGGCAGCCGGTGTGATTTCACTCGGTGCCGTTATCGGGATGATTACCGTTATTCTTGTAATGATGTATGGCGGAACGCGTCTTCTTTACGCGTTCAGCCGCGACGGCTTGCTTCCGAAAATGCTGTCTGAAGTCGATCCGATTTCCAAAACACCAGTGAAAAACACATGGGTTTTCGCCATCATTATCGCGTTTTGTGCAGGCGTTACACCACTTTCTAAATTGGCAGAGCTTGTCAACATGGGTACGCTCGTTGCGTTCACGATCGTATCACTCGGTATTTTGTATTTGAGAAAAAACAAAAACATTCCATCTGGCGGCTTTAAAGTACCGTTCTACCCGGTCTTGCCGATTCTTTCTTTCTTTTTGTGCTTGTTCCTTATGACCCAGCTTTCTGGCCTTACATGGATCGCATGCGGCATCTGGTTTGTCATCGGTCTGTTGATTTATTTCGCTTATGGCCGCAAACACAGCACGTTGAATACAAAATAAGAAATACAAAAATGCATAACAGTCTGGCCTTGCAGCTTAACCGCTGCAGGCCGGGCTGTTTTTTTATATCCCTCTTTCCCGCCAGAAACAATGAAAGGAAAAACGAGCGGGTAGGATAAAGGCTGAATTTAAAGTGACGGTTTTTACGTAAAGACTGTTAAAAGAGAATCGTAACCGTAGCCGAACTCTTTATAAGAGTTCGGCTTTTCATTTCTCCTTTAAGCTCCCTGCTTGTCACAATCGATGAATACAAATAGCTTAATGAAAAAGTGCGCGGCATATAGATAAGCGACTACTTTTCATGAGGAGGAACTTATGTTTAATGCGAAAAAGCCTGCAGCTAAGCTCTATTTGCGGACGCATCGCCTGCGGCCGGAAAACCAGGAAGTACCCGTTCAATTTGTCAAAACCGACACGGTACCTGATCCATTGTTTTACCGGCGGAACCATTTTTCTTATCCTTCCCTTTCCTATTCTAATTACTGGCTCTCTATAAATGGATGTGTGGCTAAACCTGCCCTTCTTTCCATACAAGATCTTCTTCATCTTCCATCTAAAACGGTTCAGGTCGTGCTGGAGTGCTCAGGGAACAAACGAAGTTTATTCCATCCTAAAGTATTCGGTGAGCAATGGGAAAAAGGAGCGATCAGTCAGGGTATGTGGAAGGGTGTTCCGCTGCGCATGCTGCTTGAGGCAGCCGGATTGAAAAAAGGAGCGAAAGAAGTAGTCGTGGAAGGTTATGACTACGGGAAAAGAACCGACTTAGACAAAGTGTATACGTACGCGCGGAGCCTGCCTATTGAAAAGGCCCTTCATCCGGATACGCTTATTGCTTATGAATATAATCATCAGCCGATTCCTTTTAAGCACGGGTATCCATTGCGGCTTATCGTTCCACAATGGTATGCGATGGCTTCCGTTAAATGGATCAAACAAATCACCGTTATAGACGATCACTATACAGGTCCTTTTCAATCCGTCGACTATGTGTATTATCCGCACAAAGAAACAAACAAAGATGCGTTCCCCGTTACCCATATCAATGTCAATTCAACGATTCAAAAACCATTGAATATGGATATTTTAAATACTGGAACACATATGATACGAGGAATTGCCTGGACCGGCAAAGGCGTGATTACAAAAGTAGAAATCAGCTTCGACTGCGGGCGAACATGGCTGACGGCAAAAAAGGAGGCTGCCCAGACGGGTTATGGATGGGTTTCCTGGTCATATGAATGGAAAGCACAGAAAAAAGGAGAATATACGATCATGTCAAGAGCGGTTGACTCCTACGGACGAACACAGCCGGCCTCCCCGTTTTGGAACCGGAAAGGCTACGGATACAATGCCATTGATCAAATTAAAGTGAAGGTCGAATAATGAGCTGCTTACAAGTTAATAGAGCAGATTGAGCGGATGCTTTCTGCTCTATTTTTTATTACATATACGTTGTATGGACCTGAACAGGTTGGAAATAGTAAGAGTATCGTTTTTACACGCAGGAGGAAACAAATGAACTTACATTCTGGAACGTATTACTGGCCGGCCACTTTCCCTGATGCCCCGTCCTATCCTTCTCTGGACCAGGATCTTAACTGTGATGTCTTAATTATCGGAGGCGGAAGCTCTGGTGCCCAGTGCGCTTACTACCTTGCTTCCCACCGTTTAGATGTAGTGGTGGTGGAAAAAGGAAAAATCGGCTTCGGCAGCACGATTACGAATACAGCCCTGATTCAATATTCAGGCGAAAAAATGTTTACGGACCTGATTCATACATTCGGAGAAGAATACATCAGCCGGCATGCCCGCTTGCTGAAAGAAGCCATTGATGAAATCGAGGAAGCCTCCAAAACGGTCGACCTTGATTTTGAATTCAGCCGGCGGGACACTTTATATTCCGCCAGCTCCAAAGAAGATGTTTCACCCTTAAAGAAGGAATATGAATGGCTGAAGCAGCAAGGCTTTAAACTGGATTTTTGGGATCAAAATAAAATCAAAGCTCACTATCCGTTCAGCCGGGAAGCCGCGATTTATTCTTACGACGACGGCGAACTGAATCCATTTAAATTTACCCACGCCCTGCTTGGGTGGGCAGCGAAAAGAGGCGCTGAGGTTTACGAAGAAACAGAAGTGAATGGCCATTATTACGACCGTGAGCAAAAACGCATGGTTGTGTCGACAAAAACGGGACACTCGATCCGGGCACGCCGCGTTATTTTCGCAGCGGGATACGACGGAATAGACGTGAAAAAGGAGAAAAAAGCTTCTTTCGTAAGCACCTATACCGTGACAACCAGCCCGGTCGATGACTTATCCACCTGGCATAATCGTACGCTGATTTGGGAAACCGCCCGTCCCTACTTGTACCTGCGTACAACAGCGGATAACCGGGTTTTGATCGGCGGTCTCGATGACAATACAACGTATTCCGAAGACCGTGACAGCAAGCTGGTGCATAAAAAGAAAAAGCTGATTGAGGAGCTGGAAACATTATTCCCAGGCCTGAATGTAAAGCCTGAGTATTATTCCACGGCTTTTTATGGAGGAACGGTCGATGGTCTGCCGATTGTCGGCCGATACGATGATTACCCGGACAGCTACTTTTTATTCGCCTTTGGCGACAACGGAACTGTATACAGCCAGCTGCTCGCTAAACTGATTGCCGAGGATATACGGGATGGCCACAGTGCTGATTTAGACCTGTACCGGCAGGATCGGCCCCTGCTTGGTAACCAATAAAAAAAGGAGCGGCTCCGCTCCTTTTTTTATTGGTCTTATTTTTAAAAAATTAGTGAGAGTACAAATGTCCAGATGCAGACAAATGCCAGCAGGCCGAAGCTGTATTTGATCGTCATTTTTGTCAGTGCGGCTTCATTCCCTGTTTCACCAACCGCAGCTGTTGCAATCGCAATGGATTGTGGCGACACAAGTTTTGCCATGACTCCGCCCGCTGTGTTTGCTGAAACGAGCAGAGATGGATTTGTTCCAATAATATGGCCGGCTGTAGCTTGAATCGGCGCAAACAATGTGTTGTTGTTTACAACAGATCCTGTCATAAACACGCCGACCCAGCCCAGTATAGGCGATAACAGCGGGAACACCTGGCCGGTTGTTGCCACCGCTTCCCCCAGTGCCACCGTTAAGCCTCCGTATGTCATCAGCTTGGCAATCCCAATAATGGCACAGATCATCAAAATGGGAATCCAAAATTCAGCTACTGTTTTACGTAACAGCCCCACACTTTCTTTTAATGAAATCGCTCCTGTTGAAGCGGTTGTTGTTAATCCAGCGAGCAGAATTGCTGTCCCTGTTGCACCAATCAAATCAACACTCATTCCAATAGATGATCCTGGTATCACAAACTTCAAGACCGATTGGGCCAGCATTCCTCCTTCGGCAAACAAACCTTTAAAAACAGGCAGGCTCCATATCAGGACAAAAATCGTTAATAAGTAAAATGGCGACCACGCTTTGATCACTTCACCTGCAGAATGCTTTTCTGCTTTCATTTCCCGGCCGTTCAGGAGAAAAATGTGTTTTGGCTGCCATTTTTGCAGGAATAAAGCGAGTAAGCCCATTGCAAGTAAAGATGGAATAATATCAGCAAGCTCCGGTCCTACAAAAACCGTCATCAGTGCCTGCGCGACGGTATACACCGTTGAAGTAACCAAAATAGCCGGCAGTACTTCTTTAATTCCCTTAAAACCATCGATCAGCCAGATCAAAAGAAATGGAATCGTAAAGTTGATGATAGGCAGTGTCAGAGCTGTCATCATCGATACATTCATGGATGTTACCCCGTCAAGGCCAAAGGTGCCGACAATGCCAACAGGGATACCGATGGCGCCAAAAGCGCCGGAAGCCCCATTTGCGATCAAGCAGAGCATCGCTGCCTGCAGAGGCTTGTAGCCGAGTGAAACGAGCAGCACGGCACAGATGGCAATCGGAACGCCAAACCCTGCCGCTCCTTCCAAAAAGGCGTTAAAACAAAAGCCGATCAGCAGCAGCTGAATGCGCTGGTCCTGCGAAATCCCGACGATACTGCCGCGCAGCACATCAAACTTTCCTGATTTCACAGCAATTTTATACAGCCAGACCGCCATGACGATAATATAGCCAATCGGCCAAATGCCCTGAATAATGCCTTGAATCACACTGCCAACAGACTCGCCGATGGGAAGCTTGAAAACAAACAGGGCGATCAAAAAGGTTACTGCTAAATTCACCAGCGCTGCATGAATGCCTTTCATCTTTAAGACAGTCAAGCATAGTAAAAACAATAAAATCGGAATTGCAGCAACAAAAGCGGAAAGTGCCAGATTATGAAACGGATCAAACGTGCTGACTAACATAAGAAGGACTCCCTTGTGTAAAATACTTAGACGTTACTCTCCTGCCAAATAGCTCCTTGAATATCTTTTAATGTTTGAACAGACCGGGCCAGCTTTTCCCGTTCACTTTCGTTCAAGTTAAGTTCAACCACCCTTTTCACGCCGCCACGGTTAATCACAGACGGAATACCGATATATACGTCGCTGTGTCCATTCTCACCTTCTAGCAGCGCACCGACTGGCAAAATCACATTTTCATTTCGCAAAATCGCTTTTGTAATCCGGGCAAGCCCTGTTGCAATTCCGTAGTAAGTCGCTCCTTTAGCATTGATAATGTCGTAAGCAGCATCACGTACAGCCACTGCCATTTCTTCTTTTCTTTCCTCTGTTAACAATGGTGCCACTGGTGTGCCGGCAATACTTGCTGAGCTCCAAACCGGAAGCTGGGAATCACCGTGTTCCCCAATAATGTAGCCGTGAACGCTTGCTGGTGCTGTGTCAAATTCTTTTCCTAATGCAGAACGGAACCGGGCAGAGTCAAGCACTGTTCCTGAACCGATAACCCGCTCTTTTGGAAGGCCGGAAATTTTCCATGTTGCATAAGCCAAAATATCGACCGGGTTTGTTGCGACTAAGAAAATACCGTTAAACCCAGTTTGCATAATGCTTCCAACGATGGATTCAAAAATTTTCACGTTTTTGCTGACAAGGTCTAATCTTGTTTCTCCCGGCTTTTGCGGGGCACCTGCACAGATCACAACAAGGGCTGCATCTTTGCAGTCTTCATATGTGCCGAACTTAATCGCCATTTCCCCAGGCGCGTATACAACACCGTGATCAAGGTCCATTACATCGCCTTTTGCTTTTTCTTCATTTAAATCAACCAGCACAAGCTCATCGCAAATGCCTTGATTCAACAACGCATATGCATAGCTTGATCCAACTGCACCTGTTCCAACTAAAACGACTTTATTGCCTTGTGTAAAATTCATGATAATGTCCTCCGGTTTTATTATTTGTGAAATATTTCACATGTTTTTGTATAAAAAATGGTATGATCGCTTTTTTGAATGGTTGACCTGAAAAATGATCAGCCGTTCCTTTTCTTTAAATTTTGTGAAGTTTTTCACATAAACTGATAAAAAAATATAATTTGTTTCTTCAAAATTCATTGTGAATCATTTCACAATTAGATTGTACTACAGGAATTCTTGCCGTGCAATAGGCAAATTCATTTTTATTGAGAAAAAAATAAAGCCTGCCTGCAGTCGAAAAAAGTGCAAAACAGGCTTCCTTTTCTCATCTTTATTAATCAAAAAACGCTTCGTTCATACGGATAAGCAGATCACCAAATAGTTGTCTTTCATCGGCTGACCACTCACTCGTGATGCTTTCAAATCTCTTCAGCCGCATTTTTTTATCCGCTTTCAATTTTTGCTTGCCAAGCTTGGTAACCGTAAATAAACTGACTCTACCGTCTGCAGGATCCGAAAAACGAATGATCAGCTCCTTTGCTTCTAAAGCCGCTGCCTGCCTTGAAACGGTTGAAATATCTAATTTAAATGATTCTGCCAGCTCTTTTACACGTGCCGGACCAAACTCATCCAAGTGCCTTAATAATAAGTAAGCAGACCGCTCCAGGTTTCCGATTTTCTTTTCCGAGTTATCGAGATAAACCGCCCGCCGGATAAATGTAGTCAGTTCGTACTCGATGCGTTCAACCGGGTTTCGCTTTTCCACTTTTCTTCACTCCCCTCCCTGAGTATACAGGCTTTCCCTTCGTTGACAAAGCGTTATATAGTTGTATAATACAACTATATATATTTGTATCGTACAAGTAAATAAACAGAAAGTAAAGAAAATTCTCACATTATAATTCAAAGGCCTGGACGGCCGGAAAGGAGGACGTTGTTCTTCATCTAAAGAGCAGCATCTTACATTGAAAGCTATAAAAGTTGTGTTGCAGATCGCCATTTTATATGTCTTTTCCGCACTCGGAGAAACCATTCATCAGCTGTTTCATATACCGATTCCAGGAAGTATTATCGGTTTAGTACTGATGCTTCTTTGTTTAATGTTTAACATCATCCCGGTTAAAATGATTGAAAATGGCGCTGGTTTTTTGTTGTCGTTTCTTCCTCTTTTGTTTATTCCGGCCATGACGGGTGTCATCAATTATCCGTCTCTTTTTTCCAGCAGCGGCGCTGTGCTTCTTTTCGTTGTAGTGCTGAGCACAATTGTTACCATGGCCGCAGCAGGAATT
Organism: Domibacillus sp. DTU_2020_1001157_1_SI_ALB_TIR_016; assembly: GCF_032341995.1. Classification (NCBI taxonomy): domain Bacteria; kingdom Bacillati; phylum Bacillota; class Bacilli; order Caryophanales; family Bacillaceae; genus Domibacillus; species Domibacillus sp. DTU_2020_1001157_1_SI_ALB_TIR_016. Next base: position 142,534 of record NZ_CP135439.1, on the reverse strand, counting down.
GTCAGCCAGCTGCTGGAAACGCGGGCCAATAAACGAAAGGAGAAAAAAACATGCCGCAATTCTTTCTCGCAGTCCTGATCATTTTACTTACCGTTGCTGCTTATTTAGTAATGATGAAGGTGTATCAGCGGTTTCCTTATCCATTTTTTCTCCCAGTCCTGACAACGACTGTGTTGATTATTGTGCTGCTGACAGCGTTTCACATCTCGTATAACGGCTATATGGTCGGCGGCCAGTGGATTAGTTCCCTGCTTGGCCCAGCCGTTGTGGCCCTTGCGTATCCACTTTACAAGCAGCGTCATGTGCTGCTTCAATACGGCTTTCCCATTCTCGGGGGCGTACTGGTCGGACTTTTTTCAGGAATGGTCAGCGGGCTTTTATTTGCCGAGGTACTCGGAGTGGACCGTGATTTAATTCTTTCGATTATACCGAAATCTATTACCACACCCGTTGCGATTCAAATCGCCACCGGAATTGGCGGTGTGCCGTCTATGACCGTTGTATTTGTAATGATTGCCGGATTTTCCGGTGTTTTGCTCGGACCGATGGTTTTAAAGTGGGTGCGTATTCGCAGTTCGTTGGGAAAGGGGATCGCCTTCGGGAGCGCCTCTCACGCTTTAGGCACTTCAAAAGCATTTGAATACGGGGAACTTGCCGTGTCCATGAGTTCGGTCTCTATGACGCTCAGCGCTGTGCTGGGCTCCCTGTTTGGGCCAATTGTCGTCTGGCTCTTTCAAATTTAAACCAACATGCAAAAAAGGAGGTCTCTAAGCCGGAAAAACCGACTGCTGAGACCTCCTTTTTGTATGGCCGGAAAAAAGAGAAGCCGGTCATAATGCAACGTTTTCCGGCCTAAAAGAGAAGCTTTGAAATCATTTCTTCAATTTCTTTAAGCAGTTTACGCTTCCAGCACGGTTTTTCCGGTCCATTCTCCTGTAAATTCCACTTCATTGTAAGCAAAAAAGCGTTTTAAAATCGTATCTTGATCATCAAGAAAAAGCTGGTCAGCTACCGCGGAGACAATTTTAGGAATCCCATATTTCATACCGGAAAGAGCAGAAGCTGAAATACCGCAGCTGATTAACGCTGCATAATTAAAAACAAAAAGGCCGTGCAGCTTTTTTTGTGCGTCTTCATCCCGTCCCATAAACGCAAAGCCGGGGCTGAGATACGGATGCGCATCAATAAGCGGGTTTGCGCGTTCATCAGGCGCTTTATAATAATCGCTCCAGCGGGCAATTCCGTTTTCCACAAGCTTCAGCTCCGGGCGCAGCGCCGGATCGGTCACAAGACCGGTGCTGATGATCAAATAATCAAACGAAAACGTGCCATGCGGTGTTGTGACCAACGCTTTGTTTTCTTTGCTTTCCACCTCAAGCCAGGGTGATTCAAGATGCAAATGAAATCCCGGCCATGAAGCGGCACGCTGGAATGTATCGTTGGTCGGCGGCTGATTATGCTTGAAAAAATGAGCCATCACCGCGTATTTTTGTTTGTCCGATAACGCATGGAAGCGCTCAATGATCCCGGAGCCTTCCATCTGGCGAATCGGATTAATTCTTGGCATTTCTTTACGGCGGACAAATATATGAGCCTCGGCCACTCCTTCCGTTAGGGCAAAGTTTGCATTATCAAAAGCAGAAGCACCGCCTCCTAAAACGGCTACTTTCTTTCCTTTCAGTGCGTTAAAATCAATCGTTTGGGACGTGTGGGCATAAAGATCAGGGGGCAGCTTCTCAGAAATCATCGGCGGCACATGCCACTCACCGCCGCCTTGAATCCCTGTCGCTAAAATAACCTTGCGTGCGAGCAGGGCGTTTGAAGGGGCGCCGGCACCTTCAATATGCATCCGGTGAATCCCTTCCTCCATTGGCTCGATGAGCTTAAGCTTCACTTCGTTTATCACGGGCAGCTGCAAAACTTTCCGGTACCAGCGTAAATAATTCATCCAGTCGCTTCGGGGAATTTTATCGACAGCTTCCCAGCCCTCCGGCCCGAATTGCGCTTCCCACCAGGAACGGAACGTTAAAGAAGGAACGCCAAGGTCAATGGATGTTAAATGCTTTGGTGTCCGCAGCGTCATCATCCGTGCATATGTGACCCATGGTCCCTCATATCCTTCTTTGTTTTCATCGATAATCAAAATATTAGAGATACGCTCGCGTAAAAGGCCAAAAGCAATTCCTAACCCGCTTTGCCCGCCGCCCACAATGACAGCATCATACACGTGGCCTTCAGAACGACGGACCGGATGCACCCAGCCCTCTCTGCCAAATGCCAAATAAGAAAGATCTGTTTTTACTCGTTTATTCAACGCTTCTATACTCATGGTTCTCATCTCCTTTAAATGATTAAAACGAAATCGTCAGCTTCCGCGGTACACTTGATAGCCCCATGGCGAAACAAGCAGAGGAACATGATAATGCGGCGATGAATGATCGAGCCCGATTCGTACGGAGACCTTTTCCAAAAAAGCAGGCTGCGGCAGCTCGAGCCCTTTTTTTCTAAAATAATCGCCAATCCAAAACAACAGTTCGTATTCTCCTGTCCGCATGCTGTCCGAGGAAAGAAGCGGAGCATCCAGACGGCCGTCTGAGTTGGTCTGTGCACGGTTTAAAAACTGCTTTTCGGAGCCGTTGAGTTCAAAAAGCTCAATCTTTACACTCTCAGCAGGGCGGCCATGCGCCAGGTCTAATATGTGGGTGGTTAATCCAGTCATCAAATCAGCTTCCTTCTTCTTTTATTTGGTCTTCTATTCTAAAGCGGATAATGTGGCTGATCTCGGCCAGCGCCCGGTCGCGTTCCTGTTGCTTTGAATGCTGCAGCCTTTCTTGTATAGAGGCGAAAATCTCTTCTTTGTTTTTGCCCCGGACTGCCAGGATAAAAGGAAAAGCAAACCGCTCCACATACGCTTTGTTTAATTCCAGCAATTGATCGTATTCAGCTTCCGACAGCTCATTTAACCCGGCGCCTTTTTGCTCACTTTCGGAAAACGAGGTCATTTTTTTTCGTGTTCCCAAATGAGGATGTGCCTGAATTAAGGTCATTTTTTCTTCTTCATCCGCTGTTTGAATAATCGTCACGATTTGCTGATAAAGAGCTTCGCGGGATCCAAACGGCCGATGCTCTCCGACTCTTTGAATTACCCATGGGGAGTGCTCAGCCAAGTCTTTTAATGTTTCGGTAAACACCTGTTTTGACATGTTGTTTAACGCTTCTATGGTCACCATTTCTTCCTACCGTCCTTTTCTTTGTTATGAAATACGTGCTTTATCCGCTTCCTCCTGGCGGGCAGCATCTGAACCTAAAACGCTCCGGAAATGAAAAAACACATTCAGCAAAATAGCGCACAGGCTGCCGGTTATCACACCGTCACTCACTAGAATGCGCAATGCATCGGGCAGCTGGCTGAACAACTCGGGTACAACCGTCGCCCCAAGCCCCAGTGAAATCGAGCAGGCGACAATCAGTCCGTTTTGCTGATCGCTGAAATCCACTGAACTTAACATTTTAATGCCAGAGGAGACGACCATTCCAAATAACACAACCGTCGCGCCGCCCAGCACAGGAGCAGGAATAATCGTCGCCAGGGCAGCTACTTTCGGAATTAATCCAAGCAAAACAAGAATAAAGCCAGCTGCCACAACGACATTTGCTGATTTGTTCCTTGACAGCTGTACAAGCCCTACATTTTGAGCAAACGTATTGTACGGAAAAGCATTAAAGATTCCGCCAATCATAATCGCCAGGCCTTCTGCCCGGTATCCCCGGACAAGGTCTGCCTGCGTAACGGGTCGGTCACAAATTTTTCCTAAAGCGAAAAAGACGCCTGTTGATTCCACAATAATGACCAGGCCGACAATAAGCATTGTCAAAATCGGTCCAATTTCAAAAACAGGCATACCGAAATAAAAGGGCTGCGGTAAGTGAAACCAGGACGCTTCTGCTACTTCCTGAAAATGAACTCTTCCCATAAGCACTGCAGCTATGGTGCCTGCCACAATGCCGAGCAGCACAGAAAGAGAGCGAAGATAGCCTTTTAAAAAGCGGTTAGCCAAAAGAATGATCCCGATAACACCCATGGACAGCACCAGGTTTTCCAGGCTCCCAAATTCCGGGCTTCCTGCACCGCCCGCCATGTTTCGAATGCCGGATGGAATAAGTGACAAACCGATAATGGTTACCACTGTTCCGGTTACAACAGGCGGAAAAAACTTGACGAGCTTGCCAAGATAACGGGCAAACAGAAGAATAAAAAGGCCTGTCGCTATAATCGATCCATAAATAGCTTGAAGGCCGTACTCAGAACCGATGGCAATCATGGGCGAAAGAGCGACGAAAGAGGCACCAAGCACGACGGGAAGGCCGATTCCAAAATACTTGTTTTTCCATGCCTGCAGCAGTGTAGCGATGCCGCACGTTAATAAGTCGATGGCTACGAGATAAGCCAGCTGCTCGGAAGAAAGATTTAACGCTCTTCCGACCAGCAGTGGAACGAGAATTGCTCCTGCATACATGGCCATTACATGCTGAAATCCTAACGATATGACTTTTGAATTCATTTGTTGCTCCTCCTTTTCTATAAAAAAGAGCCGTAGAAATAAAAGGAGACTTCTCCTTCTGTTTCTACGGCTCTTATATGACGTATAACGACATGTAAGCTTCCGGCTTTTTAAAAGAATACTGGTGAAGAAAAATGATAAATCAAATTTCTCCAGCAGTTTCATTATTTATGGGATGTATCAAGTGGTTCTTTTACATAAATGACGGTGCAGGCATGCTGGCTTACCGCGTCGTAATCTTTAAAAATAGCTGTCACTGTCAGTCCAAACTGTTCTTCAATCCGTTCTTTTAAGCTGTGTTTGTATTCCATTGCTAAAGCCCCGTCGACAGACAGTGTTAACTCCGGATAGCGCCTGCCTAAAGCGGAAATCAAAGGCGAACGTTTTGTTTGAGCAAAAATGACAATGCGGTTTTCTACAACGTCTATTTTTTGCTTGCTTACGCCTGTACTGTAAATTTCTTGATTCACTTCATTGTACAGCTGAGACAGCTGTTTTTTAAAAGAGGCATTCACCGTTCTTCACCTGCTGTTTATTCTTTTGTTTATCGTATAAAAATTCTGATAAATCGTCACTTTCTATGTCAGAAAATCTAACAAGTTATTTTGAGCCCTGTTTATACAAAAGCAAAAAACCCCGAATGAGACTCATCAAAAGCCGGTCATTCGAGGTTTCGTTTTTCATCGTCAGGACTATGTTATTTATTGATTGATATAAAAAATTCTTGTTTCTTTTGCGGCTTTCCCTGTGCTCGTTTTTGCTTCAAATGTTGCCACATGGAATTTTTCTTTGAGTGGTTCTTGAAGCTGGACTGAAACAGTCGAGGTTTCCGGATCGAAATGTGGAGTATATGGAATGCCATCCACCACAATCTGCAGGCTTTCTTCCTTCATTTGTGCAAGCTGCTTTCCTTCCACTTTCGCTGTTAACAAAGGCGTATTGCTTGCGATGATTTCACCCATTTGTAGGGAAGGAACCAATTTCAGATTTTTGCTATCGTCTGCCGGCTTATAATCTGCTGCTTTTTCTACTTCTCTTAAAACACGCAGCATATTTTCACCAAGCAATTTTTGAAGGCCCTGCTTGGAATAGCCCCGGCTTACTAGTTCTTCTGTGATTTTAGGTAACTGGGAAGAATCTTTTAAATCGGCCGGCAGCGGTCCGCCGTCAAAATCGGATCCAAGGGCCACATGATCAATGCCAGCCACCTTTACAACGTGGTCAATGTGGTCCACATAGTCTTTAATAGAAGCTGGTTCATTCGGGTACCGGTCTGTTAAAAACTCCGGGTAAAGGACGACTCCTACAACACCACCATTTTCGGCCAGCGCTTTTAGCTGATCATCCGTCAAGTTGCGCTGATGATTTCTTAATGAATAAGCACCGGAATGGCTGGCAATAATCGGTGCTTGGGACACCTTGATTACGTCCCAGAATGTATTTTCAGACATATGGGAAGCATCGATGATCATACCAAGTTTATTCATTTCCCGTGCTACTTCTTCACCAAGCTCCGTTAAGCCGCCTGAGGAAGGGGTTTTGGCTGGATCTCCGTAGACTTTGTTGGCTCCTTCTCCGAGCGCGTTCGAGTAATTCCATGTGAAGCCCACCGCCCGAATTCCCAAATCATAATATTGGTGCAGCAATTCAATGGCATTTTTCTCTTCAAGAGAATATGCCCCCTCAATCGTGGGGAAAGCCGCAATTTTTCCTCCTTTGACCGCTGTTTGAATATCCTTGAAAGATGAAGTAATGTGCAGAACATCGCTGTTTTGTTTTTGGGTCCAGTAAAGAGCGTTAATGAGCGCCAGCGTTCTGCTGAGACTGCGCGGGGTATTTCCATAATAACCAGACGTATAAGCTGCAAAAAACGGCACGTCCAAGCCGCCCGCTTGAATTTTAGGAATGTCTACTTGAAAATCTGTGCTGTTTTGAATGTTCGTGACCGGCAGCCATGTATCGGGGTCTACCACTTTCATCATGGTATCATTATGGCCATCCACAACGGTGGAGCTGAAATGAAGATCTGCTGCATTCAAAGCTTGAGCAGAAGCAGCTCCGTTTGACAGCGAAAACAAAAGAAACACAGAGAGAACATAAAACAACTTTTTCATAAAAGAACCTCCTGGCTGTTTATTTTTTATGCCTGGCAGCAGGCAGTAAAGCTTTTCTAGATAAAATCCAATTACAAAAAAACAAGTTTATATGTAGATAAAAAAGTTTTATCCTTTTTTTGACTTATATGTAATTTCTTTATAAGTGCTAATTTTAATCTTAAAAACTATAAGAGTCAAACTATATAGAAAATTTAGTAAATTTGTCCTTTGTTTATTTATTCTTTATTTATTTATTGAAAAAATATCCTATTTCCCAATCAATTTTCCCTTCAATTTCATGTTAACAACATAAAAAAACAAGCTGACAGGTGAAATTGATCAGCTTGTTTTTTGAAGTGTTCATATGATTCTACTCACTCTGATTCTAATTGATTCAGTTCAATTCGGTATAAGTCACGGCGCCGGTCGCGCAGCTGTCTGACCGACCCGGCGTTCCGGGATCTTCTCAGCTTTTCCAGATCCACATCCCCTACCACAACCGTGTCTACGTTCGCATCACATTCTCCTACAATTCCGTCTCTTGCAAATCCGAAATCAGAAGGAGAGAAAATGGCCGATTGTGCGTACTGAATGTCCATATTTTCTACATGGGTTAAGTTGCCGACCGTTCCGGCAATACAAATGTAGGCCTGGTTCTCGACAGCCCGTGCCTGGGCGCAATAGCGGACACGAAGATATCCTTGGCGGTCGTCTGTACAGAACGGAACAAAAATAATGTTGGCTCCCTGGTCAACGGCAATGCGGGCAAGCTCTGGAAATTCAATATCATAACAAATTTGGATGGCAATTTTTCCACAATCCGTATCGAATACTTCAATTTTGTTTCCTTCCGCAATTCCCCACCACTTTTGCTCATTTGGCGTTGCATGAATTTTTTCCTGTTTTTCAATGGTTCCGTCGCGGCGGAATAAATAAGCTACGTTGTAAATATTGCCTTCGCTTTCAACGAAGTGGGAGCCGCCAATAATGTTTACGTTATAGCGGACAGCCAGCTCCGTAAACAATTCGATGTACTGGTCTGTGTACGTAGCCAGACGGCGGACAGCGCGGTCCGGCCGCTTTTCTTCGAGAAACGACATTAATTGTGTCGTAAACAGCTCAGGAAAAACAGCGAAGTCAGACCCGAAATCAGCAGCCACATCTACGTAGTACTCTACCTGGCGGGCAAAATCCTCGAAGGAATCAATTTTTTTCATCATATATTGGATCGCGCAAATTCTTACCGGGAAAGACGCGCGGTATACACGCCGCGACTTGGCCAGGTAGTCAATGTTGTTCCATTCCATTAATGTAGCAAAAGAATCGGACGCTGCATCGTCCGGAAGATATCGCGTATTAATACGCTTAATCGTAAATCCTTCAAGAAGCTGGAAAGATAAAACCGGATCATAAATGCTGTGCTTTTCAACAGCCGCCACATACTGACGCGGTGTCATCTCCGACTTGTATTTATGATAATTCGGAATTCGCCCTCCAATAATGATGCTTTGAAGATTTAACTGGCGGGCGAGCTCTTTCCGCGCTTCATAAAGACGGTGCCCGATTTTCATCCGGCGGTATTCAGGATCTACCATCACTTCAATACCGTATAAGTTAAAACCATTGGGATCATGGTTTGTAATATATCCATTGTCTGTAATCGTGTTCCACGTGTGCTGATCGTCGTACTCGTCAAAATTAACAATCAGGCTTGAGCAGGAGCCCACAATTTTATCCTCATATTCTACACAAAACTGACCTTCAGGAAAAATGTGGATATGACTTTCCAGCTGCTCCCGCTTCCATGGCTCCATGCCCGGGAAACAGCGGCCCCACAGCTTCATAATTTCATCAATATCTTCATAACGTATATTTCGCACGATAATTTTTTTCTCGTATTTTGACATATCGGTCTCTGACACGTTTCCACGTCCTTTTTCAGTCTATAACGCTTGTAAGCCTGTCCTTGATTGAGTAAAATAGGCCTGTCTTTACCTACCCTCTTTTCTGTGGACATAAACTTATATTCTCTTTTGTTTTCACAAGGAAATTTACGCCAAGAGATACTGACAGCCCACTCCTTTTCTTTTCTCCGTCCTCCCTTTCCATCCCTTCTCTTTTGAGCAAACTATTTTCCTTTCGCCCGTTCATTATTTATACTGATCATCATCATAATCCATCCACTCACGGGCACAATATGTGGGTAAAAAACATGCTATAAAAAGGAGTATTCAAGTATATGAGCCACTCTTCTATTACACACCAGGACATTTTAAAGGCTTTCGAATTTAGACATGCCACAAAAGAATTTGATCCAACGAAAAAAATACCGAAAGAAGATTTTGAACTGATTTTAGAAGCAGCCCGCTTATCTCCAAGCTCTGTCGGCTATGAACCTTGGAAGTTTTTAGTGATCCAAAATCCAGAGCTGCGTGAAAAACTGCGTGAATTTTCCTGGGGAGCACAAGGGCAGCTGCCGACCGCAAGCCACTTTGTCGTGATTTTGGCAAGAACGATCAAAGATACAAAGTATGATTCAGACTATGTGAAGAATCAAATGCTGAACGTAAAGAAATTTCCGCCTGAGCTCTTTGACAAAATTAAAGAACGGTACAAATCTTTTCAGGAAGAAGATCTTAACCTTTTAGAAAACGAGCGTACCATGCTGGACTGGGCTGGGAAACAAACGTATATTGCGATGGCCAATATGATGACGACTGCCGCTTTGATCGGCATTGATTCATGTCCGATTGAAGGCTTCCATTTTGAAAAAGTACAAAAGCTGCTTAAAGAAGAAAATCTGCTTGAAGATGATCATTTAGCGATTTCTGTTATGGTCTCATTCGGCTACCGCAAGAACGAGCCGCGTCCAAAAACAAGAAAAGACATGAATGATATTGTTCAGTGGATTGAATAAAAAAGCTGTGCAGCAAAAAGCCGCCTGTGGATTTTCTTCCACAGGCGGCTTCCTATTGGAGTGCACTCTTGACTTTATATAAGGATGGCCGATTATTTTTTTATACAACACAATGAAAAGCGTCGAAAGAACTTTTCCAACAGTCTGAAAAATTACCAGAAAAGATGATGCTTTTCCATTAAATTCTGCCATTAATGCGCAAAAACTTTTTTTATCTCTTCTATTGAAAAGCCTTGTTTTTCATATGTTCGATATGAGCTTTTCCCCACGTATGCATGGCTTCTAAAACGGGCTGAAGTTCTCTTCCGTGTTCTGTAATGGAGTATTCCACTTTAGGCGGAACTTGAGGATACACAACCCGAAGGACAATATCCCTGCTTTCTAATTCTCGCAGCTGCACGGTCAGCATTCTTTTGCTTATGTCAGGCACCAGTTTATGTAATTCATTAAACCTTTTTGTGCCTCCTTTTAGCAGATGTAAAAGCAGAATCGGCTTCCATTTCCCCACTCTTGCTTCAAGGGCCGTAAATATTTTGCTTATATCTCTTTCGGCTTCAGTATCCCCGATACGCTTTACTTCCGACTCATATATTTGAAGCAAAACCGGATGGAGTGTTTTTCCATGCTCTGTAATTGAATATTCTACGCGGGGCGGAACCTCTGGAAAAACGACCCGCTGCACGATGTCCTGCTCTTCTAATTCACGCAAGTGAAGCGTGAGTGTTCTTTTGTTAATCTCGGGTATTAACTTTTGCAGTTCGCTAAATCTCTTTGTTCCTTCTCTTATCAAATGTAAAACAATAATGGGCTTCCACTTTCCGACCATCATCTCCAATGGTGTCAATTCTATACAAACTTGATCCTTGTAATCCAATTTTCCACCTGCTTTAACTTTTTTAAACATACCTGTCCATCTTGTATCGATCATATCATAACTTGGAATCGTTTTCAAATATAAGTATATAAAAGAAACAAGGATAAAAAAGTGTTACTACTTCACAAATTTTATCCTGGGGTTCATAATAGTACTTAAAGGCGGCACTTTTTAAAAAGGCCGGCTGCTGTCGTGCACTCGTTTTGGCTTTAAGATCAAACAATTGGAATATGAGCATTTTAAGAAAATTTCCTTTACTACTTACTGACCATTAAATTGGTTTACAGCCCCGTACCCAAGCTGGCTCACTTTTCATAACGCTGGTTAAAATGGAAGGCATACATAAAAGCAAGGAAAAAGGCTTCCGAAAAGTAGGAGTAAGGCCCGGCTCATTGGATGCACGAAAAGCCAGCGTGCCTGAAGACAGAAATGGACACTGCCGCCAAACAGATAGGAAGAAGGAATAGAAATGACCACGGAAGTAAAAACAAATATGAAATGGGAAACCTCTTTGAGAGGAAAAGAGGTTCTTTTAAACCCTTTTATCAATAAAGGGGTGGCTTTTACAAAGAAAGAGAGAAAAGAACTTGGGCTTGAGGGATTACTTCCCCCTCAGGTACTGACACTTGATCAGCAGGCAAAGCGGGCGTATACACAATTTGCTGCTCAATCAAGCAGCATTCGCAAAAACGGCCTGCTTCATGATTTATATAACCGTAACGTTGTTCTGTTTTACCGTCTGCTGAAAGATCACCTCAGCGAAATGCTGCCAATCATTTACACGCCGACTGTCGGTGAATCGATTCAAAAGTATTCCCACGAATATCACCGTCCAGGGGGATTATACTTATCGGTTGATAATATGGAAGAAATGGAAGAAGCCTTTCAAAACCTTCACTGCGCTGCAAATGACATCGATTTAATTGTGGCAACAGATTCTGAGAGCATTCTTGGTATTGGAGATCAAGGTGTAGGCGGAATTAATATTGCGATTGGTAAATTGGCTGTTTACACTGCGGCGGCCGGTATCGATCCAAGCCGCGTTCTTCCTGTTGTACTCGACGTTGGAACGGATAACGAAAGCCTTCTTCATGATGAGCTTTATGTTGGCAACAAATTTAGCCGTGTCCGCGGTGAAACGTACGCCAAATTGATTGATCTGTTTGTTTCCAATTGCCAGCAATTCTTCCCTGAAGCGCTCATTCACTGGGAAGACCTTGGAAACGTGAACGCACGCAATATTATCGATCAGTATGGTGATTCCATTTTAACGTTTAACGATGATATACAAGGTACTGGTGCGGTAACCCTTGCTGCTGTAATGTCTGCCCTGAAGGTAACAGGTGTTCCGTTAACCGAACAGCGGGTTGTTGTATTCGGCCCTGGCGCTGCAGGAATTGGAAACGCCGATCAAATGGCAGAAGCAATGGTGCTGGAGGGCATGTCTAAAGAAGAGGCATACAATCAATTCTGGGCTATTGACTACCGCGGCTTGTTAACCGATCTTATGACGGATGTTTTTCCATTCCAACAGCCATACACACGAAAAGCAGAAGAAGTAAAAACCTGGGTGCGCAGCGAAGATGGCATCATCCCGCTTATGGAAGTGATTAAACAGGTCAAGCCAACCATTTTAATTGGTACTTCCGGACAAGCCGGCGCTTTTTCAAAAGAAATCATTCAGGAAATGGCCAAGCATGTGGAGCGTCCGATTATTATGCCGATGTCGAACCCGACTCCTTTAGCAGAAGCTGTACCGGCAGATTTACTTGCCTGGACGGAAGGCAGAGCTTTGATCGCAACAGGAAGCCCCTTTGAGGATATATCCTATAACGGTGTAACGTATGAAATCGGGCAATCCAACAATGCTTTTGTGTTCCCTGGACTTGGATTAGGCGCGATTGCGGCCAAAGCAGCCAAAATCTCCAAAGGAATGCTTGCTGCAGCCGCAGCCGCAGTCGCCCAATCATCAAATACAAGCAAGCCTGGCGCTTCTCTTTTGCCTTCTATCGATCAGCTGCAGGAGGTCTCTCGATCTGTGGCGCTCGAGGTAGCCAAAACGGCTGTAACGGAAGGAATAGCTGGAGCGGATATGGCTGCGATTGAAAAAGCAGTCATAGAAGATGTATGGAAGCCTGAGTACAAAGAAATTATTTACAAAAAGTAAAAAGTTTTATTGATCCGGATGCTCATAAAAGAGGAAAGATGAACAAGCTCTTTCCTTTCGAGCAGGCCGATCAAGTGCCTGTTTAAAGAGAAATTCTGAAAGTGAAGTGTGTATAGAATGAGTATTAGCAGTATTTTCTTAACGTTGGTTCCTATCTTTTTTACGATTATACTCGGTTATTTAGGCGGTTATTTTCGAGTATTTAATGCCGATTCCTCTAAAGGCCTGAATACATTGGTAACGAAGTTTGCCCTGCCGGCCCATCTCTTTATTGGCATCACATCAACGCCTAAACAAACGCTGATAGACCAGTGGCCTTTCTTCTTAACGATGACAATTGGTATTATCGGCTTTTATATGATTCTTTTATTGATTGCTCGTTTTGGGTTTAAGTATGATTTAACAAAAGCATCCATGTTTTCACTCAACTCAACCCAGCCGGCATTTGCTTTTATGGGCATCTCTGTGCTGGGAAGCTTATTTGGAGCCCAGGAAGTGGCGATTCCCATTGCTGTGACGGGAATTGTCGTGAATGCCCTCCTGGATCCTTTAGCGACAATCGTGGGGACAATCGGACAAGGCAGCAGCGCATCTGGAGAGGAGAAATCAAGTACGCTTGGCATTATTCTTCATGGCCTGAGCGAACCGCTTGCCTGTATCCCGCTTGCTGCCGTCGTGCTGACATTATTCGGCTTCCAGTCACCGGATCTCGTAAAGGATGCCCTTGACCAGATTGGATCTGTTACATCCGGCGTTGCGCTATTTGCTGTCGGTGTCACAGTTGGTATCCGCAAAATCAGCTTTAAAGCCATTTCATTTGGCATTTCTATTTTAAAGGTTGTGGCGATTCCATTATTCATGATTGCCGTAGCCCATATGGTTGGTATTAATCATGCAGATACAGTCAAAGCCATTTTGCTTGTGTCATTCCCGGGTTCCGCTGTGGCAGCCATGATTTCAACCCGTTTTGATTCGTTGAGTACAGAAACGGCTTCTTCTTTTGTTATTAGTACTGTTTTATCCCTAGTTTCCTTGCCGGTTTACATCTCTTTATTGATGTAGGGCATAAACATTGTCTTGCTTCCTCACAATAAGTTATCTGTTTGTTTTTGATCAGAACCATTATGTCTTTTGAAAATACATTGACTGAAAGAAGGAAGAAGTATGGCGGCAGATCTTGGACTATTAATCATTCGACTTGTCATTGGATTAACTTTTGTCGGACACGGTGCCCAAAAGCTGTTCGGCTGGTTCGGAGGTACGGGTATTACCGGAACGGGAAGCTGGCTCGAGTCAATCGGTATCAAAGAGGGCGCAAAGGTGTGGGCTGCCTTGGCAGGACTGTTTGAATTCATTGGCGGCCTGCTGTTTGCTGCCGGCTTTCTTACCTGGCTCGGCGCAATTATGATTGTCATTGTAATGATTGATGCCATTTTTGCGGTTCATGGCAAAAACGGCTATTGGATGACAAACGGCGGGTTTGAATACAATCTCGTTTTGATTGCAGCAGCCATGGGCGTGGCTTTAATCGGGCCGGGTGAGTACGTTTTAATTTATACTCCGTAATAAAAAAGCTGACCGAAAAAGGTCAGCTTTTTGTTGTTTTTTCCGGTTAAGCGCCGATTCCTGTACGTTCCCTCTTTAAGTAAAACAATGTAAAAGCCCTATCGTTTTGCTGAATGTGTAGTTGAATACAAAATTTTTATTTCCATATATATATGAACCCTAATCCTAATTTTATTTTAAGAGAAGGGTTCTTGTGAAAAATTGGTTTTATAATCCATGATTCATTGGCGGGCACTACTTTTAGGACCAATGAACGCTCTCAAGAGGATATAAAATTGTAGTGAGCATAAAATACTATATCTTTCAGTTTTTCGTAATGTATTTACCTATTACTTTTATGCATCATAATTTTCGGGTATAAAGAGACCCTAATGATGATGGAGGTTGTGCAATCCTCATGTTTTTATAATCCTGACTTAAGAAATAAGCTTGAAGGGAGAATTATCCGTGAAACTTTATCAAATAAGAAAAGGACAGTTTGTATATTATAACAATGAGCTACATCGGATATACGGGGTTAAACAGATGTATAAGCAATCCGTTCACGCTATCAGACTGAGGGATTTAACACAGGTGTTAACGACGGCAGCAAGTGTAGAAAAATACAAACCAAAGGAACATGACAGCTTTGTCTTCAATCGTCATGTCTATACGCTCAGCAAAAGGACTGCTGAGGAAGGCGATCATGTTTTAATACATAATCCGAAGCCTGATTCCTTGGACACATACTCGTTGAATGAAATTGATGTGGTGGAATCATCAGACAAATATGGGGTCACTACGAATAATTCCCACGGGCTCAAGCATTATGAATACCTTGTAATGGAACCTGGCCGTGCTGATAACAGCAATCCTATCGATTACCAGAGTATGGAAGGTGTGGATAAGGAGAACTTAGATGACAGCGCGCTTGGTCCTGTCGTGACCACCAGCATTGAGCAGCTGCCAAGAGTAGGAAGCATTTATCGAAAGAAAGTCGACGATGAGTTATTGGAAGCGATGGTTATCGCAATCAAGGGCCAAACGATATATCTTGGAGGCGGTTTAGAAGTTCCGCTGGATGAGTTGTCGGACTCAAATAAATGGGAAGTTGTTTATCATCTCCTCAATATGTGATTAGTCTCACAAGCTGAGATTAAGGCCTGTTAACTACTAGGAGGTTTCTATGGGCAGTAAAAAACAAACGGGTAATACTGTTTTTATTATTTCTTTATTAATCACGCTAATCTTTATTATCTGGGGCGTCTTTTTTAAAGACAGCCTCACCGATGTAACGAATATCATTTATACTGGGGCAATTGACTACTTTGGGTGGGTTTATCTTAGTGCGACCCTGTTCTTTGTAATCTTCTCCATCTATATACTCTTCTCTAAATACGGCAGTATCCGTCTTGGTAAAAAAACAGACAAGCCGGATTTCAACACCGGATCTTGGCTTGCTATGCTGTTTGGAGCTGGAATGGGAGTTGGGATTGTTTACTGGAGTGTTGCCGAACCAGTAACCCATTACACAAATCCTCCCACTGGGGAAGGGTTTACAGCTGAAGCAGCCAATACCGCCATGAAATATACATTCTTCCACTGGGGTTTGGATCCATGGGCGATCTACACTGTAATTGGGTTGGCACTTGCCTTTTTCCAATACAACAAAAAGCTTCCGGCAGCGATCAGTTCCGCATTCTATCCTGTATTGGGTGACAGAATTTATGGACCGATCGGAAAAACAATTGATATCCTGTCCATTTTTGCAACGGTCTTCGGTATCGCAACATCTTTAGGCCTTGGTGCCATGCAGATAACGGCCGGAATGCATCACATATTCGGAGTTCCGAATGAATTATTCGTGCAGCTGATTGTTATTGCTGTTGCAACGGTCATTTTTATCATTTCAATCAATACAGGGTTAGACAAAGGGATCCAATACTTGTCTAATGGCGCTATGATCCTATCCTTTTTGATCATGCTGCTTGTTTTGATTGTCGGCCCTACCCTGACTATTGTTAAAGTCTTCTTTAATACAACGGGTCTTTATCTTAGTGATTTTCTGCATCTAAGCTTAAGACTAACACCATTCAGTGAAGGAGACGGCTGGATTGCCTCCTGGACATTATTCTACTGGGCATGGTGGATCGCCTGGGCACCCTTCGTCGGTATGTTTATCGCACGCGTTTCAAGAGGACGCACCGTCAGGGAGTTTGTTATTGGTGTGTTGATTGTTCCAACCCTTGGAACATGCTTGTGGATGTCTATTTTTGGCGGCTCTGCGCTGGATCTTGTACAAGGAAACGATGATCTGGCAGCATCCATCGCAAATAACGTAGATTTGTCTATCTTTACATTTTTTGATCAGCTTCCATTAGGTTTTCTGTTAAGCGTCATTGGTTTTACCGTTGTAGCCATTTACTATATAACAGTTGCCGATACTGCAACCTTTGTGCTGGGAATGCTAAGCGAAGGCGGCACATTGAACCCTTCCAACAGAATCAAAGTAACATGGGGCATTATTCAATCTGCTGTAGCAGCTGTATTGCTTTTCGCTGGCGGACTAAATGTCCTGCAATCCGCATCTCTCGCAGCCGCTCTCCCATTTGCTATTATCTTGGTTTTGATGTCCTTCTCTCTGCTCAAAGGTTTAAAGAGCGAGTATGACACACAAAATAGCCGTAAGTGAAACAGCGCACTTTTTAAAAGGTAAATAAAACTCTTCCTGACTTTTCGTGTAGGTCAGGAAGAGTTTTTATTTCATAGAAGCTGCGGATTGTCGCCGAGTTTGCCTTTTCTTTCACTTATGATACGGTTCACTACATTCATTGATAATATATACAAACTTGTTTTTCATCATTATGTATAATAAAGTTATACAGGTTAAAGAAAACTAAAGGAGACCGTATATGTTATAGTCGGTCTCCTTTAGTTTGAGTTAGCCTCTTTAATATTTCCTTATCTAGAGTTACTTCTACTGGCTGCTTTACCACTATTTGTGATACGGTTCACCGCGGTTTATCCGAAAACTCCGGTATATCTGCTCAACCAAAACGAGTCTCATAAGCTGATGTGGAAAAGTCATCGGAGAAAATGATAGCTTGTCATCTGCCCGCTTTAAAACGGCGTCACTCAGTCCGAGTGATCCGCCGATCACGAAAGCAATCTTGCTTTTGCCATAAGTAGCGAGCTTATCAAGATCGGCAGCAAGCTGTTCAGAAGATTTCATTTTTCCATTGATGGCCAAAGCGATCACGTAGGTGTCCTGGCCGATTTTGGCAAGAATGCGCTCGCCTTCCTTTTCTTTCACCTGTTTCATTTCCGCTTCACTTAATATTTCCGGTGCTTTTTCATCCGGAACTTCGATGATATCGATTTTTGCATAAGCAGATAATCGTTTCACATATTCATCTATGCCTTGCTTCAAGTACTTCTCTTTTAATTTTCCTACTGTTATAATCGAGATATTCACAATTTGACCCCACTTTACAAACAATTTACGAACAGCTTATCCACAGAAGTTATCCACATATTAACATTCCTTTTGCTCATCCTTATTTTATCATACTATCCACATGTGAATATCCTTTCCTGCGGCGTTTCTTTTTTATTTATCAGGAAAAAAGAACGAATTTTTCGTCTTTTTTGTTAACTTATTTTTTCCTCCACACTCTGTTAATAATCCCCTGCCAAAATAAAGAAGCAGTTTATTTGAGGAGGGATTAGGATGAAAAAGAAAAAAATTGTTCCCTTGTTTTTAGCTTCTGGTTTTTTATTAAGCGCCAATGAGTGGGCACCCGTCCAGACGCTGGCAGCAGAGCCTGTTTTACAGGAATCCTTCGATGCGTCTTCACTGCCGGCTGGCTGGGAAGTGATTCAGGGGCAAGCTTCTGTTCAAAACGGTGCCCTTGTTTTATCATCTCCTTCTTCTTCAAAGCCCGCTCGCGTGCTTGCGCCTTCGTCTGTTTCTGGCGGTGACTATGTGATTGAAGCCGATATGACGTTTTTATCCGCTGTTGAAGATACACGCTGGGCATCGATTATGTATCGCGTACAGGGCAATGACTATCCTTATTATCAAATGGCTGTCCGCCGCGGTGCCCAGGCGCTAAATGGCGTTGAATTTGCCCTTCGTAATGCAAACAATCAATGGTCTGTGCTGAACAAAGCCCCTTACAGCGAGGCTTTTGCTTACAACAAAACGTACAAGCTGAAAATCATCTCAAAAGGAAACCGCGTACAGCAATTTATAAATGGCCAGCTCGTTATCAACACAGATGCGGCAACATCGCTTCAAAACGGCCGAATCGGTTTTCAGGCATCGGGCGCCACTGTTCAATTTGATCACATCCGCATTACTGAACAAACGGAAGAGCTTCCTTCTTTGGCTGAAAGCGGTGCTTTTCTTGGCGATCAGCCGGAAACCAACCTGCTTAATGCACCGACCGTAATTTCGTCAGTGCCTCAGCTTCAACAAATGGAGGGTGTTTCATCTATGCTGCTTCAGCCAGGAGCTGATTTGAAGGTGAAAGATGTACCACTTCGCACTTATTTGGAAGAAATGGCAGGCAAAACGATTCCGGTCATTCGACTGGAAGAAGCCGAAACAGCTGAGAAAACAGCCGAATTGCTTCAGGAGTTGTCCATCCAGGATGTACATATTCTTTCTAGTCAGCCAGATGTGTTAAAAGTCGTTCGAGAAACAGTTCCGTCTGCACGCGGCGCACTCCTCTATAACCGGTCTTCGCTTAATAATCACGACGTGAACCGCTTTATTCAGTTTATTCACGCGTCTGGCGCTAAAACAGCGGTATTGCCGCAAAAACTGCTTTCAGCGGACCTTGTTCATGAGTTTCACCGCCGTGCTGTGGCGGTTTGGGGAGAGCTGGAAGGTGCATCAGAGCTGGATGCACATGCCCTTATTCATGCGGGAGTCGACGGCATGATTGCGGGTGACACTATGCCGGTAACGGCTGCATTCAGCCGTTACCCGGAAAACACACTCGTTCAGCGCCCCATTGTTGCAGCGCATCGCGGTATCCCGTCATTAGCCCCAGAAAATACAATGGCCGGCTACCGAATGGCGTATGAACTTGGCGCGGATTTAATTGAAACAGATGTGCAGAAAACGAAAGACGGCGAAATCGTCATTATGCACGACTATACTGTCGACCGGACGACGAACGGAACAGGCAATGTAAAAGATTTGACCCTGAAAGAACTCCAGTCTCTTGATGCAGGCTCTTATTTTAGCAGCCAATTTGTCGGTGAACGTGTGCCGGCCTTCCGTGAATTCCTTCAGGAGTTTAAGGGGAAAAATGTCATTCTTTTAGTGGAGCTAAAAGCAGATGGCATTGCGGAAGATACGATTCGGATCATTAACGAAGAGGGAATGGCGGATCAAGTTGTCCTGCAAAGCTTTCATTTAAACAGCGTTACCCAATCTGTGGCTTCTGCACCGCATATACCGTCGGGCTACTTGTACTCTTCATCTGTTCCGGGCGGGGAAGCAGCACGGCTTAATGATGCCCGGAGCATGCTTCAATATGCTTCGCGTATCAATGCAACGCTTAACGCCAGCTACAGCAGCTTATCGCCGGAATTTACATCTTACCTTCGCCAGCGCGGCATGATCAGTTTTCATTGGACTTTCCGCAATGAAGCAGATTTTGGCAGCCAGCTCCAAAACGGCATGATTGGACCGATTACGGATTATACACAGTGGCTGACCGATGCACCGATTCGGATTGAAACACCGATTCAAAAACGACATTTGCGTGTCGGACAGACCGCAGAGATTCAATCAAAGGCCTTTCTTAATTACCGTACAAAGAAAAAGGAAAATATTGAAACTACTCTTTTTTCTCCACATGATGGCGTAGCCATTAGCGGAAATACCATTCAAGCGGTGCAAACGGGCACTTTTTACGTTTTTGCCCAGCATACATTTAACATGCTTGGTCAAGAATGGCGAATTGTCTCCCAGCCAATTGAAGTAGTGGTAAAATAAAGAAAAAATTCCCGTTATCAACATGTTGATAACGGGAATTTTCTGACTTTATCCACATACCCACAGAATTAATCCACATTTTGAGGGCAACGATTAGCTACCCACAACATATAGAGCCACGTTTTGACAAAATTCGCAGGATGCAGGTTCTTCTGCTTTTTGCATAACCGGCGCCGTTTCCCATTCATCCACGGCTATATCAAGCGCCAGTTCCACGTGCTCCAGACAGCACGTTATTTCTTTTTTCTCCATTACAAATCACTCTCCGCAACGAGCGTCATCTTTGTTTCCCGCTGCTTTCCATCACGATAGTAGGTTACGTTTACAGTGTCGCCCTCTTTTTTATTGTTGTACATATATTTGCGCAGGGCAATAACATCCTGAACAGGCTTGCCGTCAAGAGCTGTGATCACATCATACTCCTGCATACCCGCTTTTGCTGCCGGAGAATTTGTTAACACCTGCTCAATAATGACGCCTTCTTTAATATCTTTAGGCAGCTTTAATGTTTCTTCCTGATGATAAGATGGCAGTTCGTTTACATTCTGCAGGGTAACACCCATTGCCGGACGCTTTACTTCACCATATGATTCAAGGTCTTTGATAATAGGCAAAGCCGTATCAATCGGAATGGACAAGCCAATGCCTTCCACTGCACTCTCGGCAATTTTCATAGAGTTGATCCCAATAACCTGGCCTGCAATATTAACCAGCGCGCCGCCGCTGTTGCCGGGATTAATCGCTGCATCTGTCTGCAGGACTTCTGCCTGCCAGTCATTCACCATGTCTCCATTTAAATCAACGGGAATAGCCCGCTCTAGTCCTGACACAACCCCTTGTGTAACAGACCCGGAAAATTCAAGTCCAAGCGGATTCCCAATCGCAATGACTGGTTCACCGATTTTTAGCGCTTCTGAATCCCCGAATTCGGCCGTTTTTTTCACATTGGCGCCTTTAATTGTTAAAACGGCAAGATCCGTCCATACGTCGCCGCCAAGCAGTTCTGCCGGTTCTTTTGTGCCGTCCGCCAAGGTTACTTCAAGCTGCTGAGCACCTTCGATAACGTGATAGTTCGTCACAATAAAAGCCGTATCATCGCTTTTTTTATAAATGACACCACTGCCGCTTCCAGCTTCCTGAGGACCAGATTCTGATCCAAAAAAGTCCATAGAAGCCTGGATATTGGTGATCCCGACTACCGTGTCTTTGGCTTTATCCACAGCTTTCGTTACGTCCGTTGTCACATCAAGTGATACCTGCTCCGCGTTTTCATTTTGGACAGACTCATTCTCAGAAACAGAAACGCCTTCTTTGTTTTGATACTCCACAATAGATGGAAGCGTGCCGACTACAAGACCAGCCCCGATCACCACACCGGCAAGTCCTGATAAAAAGTAGCCGCCTTTGCCGCTTCGCTTGTTTCTTCCTGTGCGCCCTTCATCATAATAGCCCAATACGATTCATCCTTTCTGCCAACTTATTGTTTCACCATTTCTCTCATCTATTCTAAAAAATTATACGCTTTTGCCAAAAAGAAGGGCAACTCATATGCCGCCTGCTGTGTATAACGGGCAAATAGAAAAGTTTGAAAGAAATCAAAAGCTGGCAAAAAAAAGCCCGCAGCTGTCTGCCACGGGTGTGGATTAAATAACTGCAAGCGGTGTTGGCACTTTCGGGTCCGTGTCATACAGGTGAAACCGATGGCCGACCCCTGTTTCTTTTTGTTCAAGCGTCTGCGTGACACTCATTTTTGCAAGTTCCTTCATATTATTATCTGCACTTAAATGTGCTAGATAAATACGCTTTGTCTGCGGGCCGATCACATCTGTCATCGCAAGCGCCGCATCTTCGTTTGATACATGTCCTACATCGCTTAAAATGCGCTGCTTAACGCTCCAGGGATAGCGGCCCATTCGAAGCATTCCGACATCATGATTGCTTTCAAAAACGTATGCATCAGCATTGGAAATAAGCCCTTTCATCCGATCACTTACGTATCCCGTATCCGTGATCAAAACAAGCTTTTTGCCGTTATTGTGGAAAATATAAAACATCGGCTCGGCCGCGTCATGTGAAACACCGAAAGATTCAATATCCACAGCGCCGAATGTTTTCACTGTTTCCGTTTCAAAGACAAATTTCTGGCTGTCGTCAATTGTACCGGTCAGCCGGTCCATTGCCTGCCATGTTTTTTGGTTTGCGTAAACCGGCAGCTTGTATTTTCTCGCCAGCACGCCAAGTCCTTTAATATGGTCGCTATGTTCATGGGTAACAAAGATGCCCGATAAATCGGCTATCTTGCGCTCAATCGATGAAAAAAGCTCTTCCATCTTTTTGCCGGAAAGGCCGGCATCCACAAGAAAGGAATGGCCGTCTGATTCCACGAAAACCGCATTGCCAGTGCTTCCGCTTGCCAGTACACTAAATTGCATTGTCATGCTGTTCACTCCAGTTAGATTGCTACGATTCTTTTTGCTGTGGATTAATCGATCCGTCAAACGCATTTACATATACTTCTTCGGTTTTGTCACCTTTTTTAAGCTGAAAATACCAGGTCGGTGACAGCACCTGCTGTACCTTCGATTCGTCGAGCTCTATTTGCTGAGACTCATCAACTCGCACAACGGTATAGTATCCGAGTTCTGCGTCGCTGATTTCACTGTCGAGCTGAATAAGGCCATTTTTATAAAGCGAATCAATGGCCTGCAGCGCAGGCAGAATCGTTTCCTTATTCCGGTTTTCATCGACACTTGAAAGCATCGTTTGAGAATAGCTCACAATATCTTTATCGTCATTCAACTGCACAGTCAGCATGCCTGCTGTATTTTCAAACAGTTTTTTACCGGCAATTTTCTGATAGTAGATGACGGTGTTGGCTTCTTGATTTCGTTTCCAATAAACATATTCCTCGCCATGCAGCACATTGTTTTTCACAAAGGCATTTAATTTGCTGCGTGCTGCTCCATCGGTTTCATATGGTTCTTCGAGCAGGCTGACAATTTCCGTTCCATTTTTTTCAATCGCCCATTTTTGTTTCGTTAAAAAAAACAGCTCTTTCTCTGTAAATGTTTTTGGTTTTGCGACGATCATGGAGCGTTCACCCGAGTCATCAGGCATTTCCTCATATTTAACGCCATCGTCTTGAAGCCTTTGTTCAATGGATGTTTTCTCGATCACTTCAAACCGGGAAGTACTGTACTTATTAAAAAACATTACGGCCAGAAAAATATCCAGGACGAGAAACACGGCGATAAAAATGGTTTTTGTTTTACTCCAATCCATCCAATCGTCCTCCTTCGTCCGTGACAAGCTTTTGCCAAGTACCGTTATACTGGTAGTACCAGAATGGTTCGAATGCCACCACTACTTTTGGTGATTCCTGTTTTACGGTCATTTCATATCCAATCCGCATATCTGTCAACAGCTTTGGATTTACTGTTTCCAGCTTCAATACTTCATTGAGTGCTTCCTGGCCGCTTTTTAGTTCTACAGTTCCTGTTCCTGAAGGAAACGGTTTGTCCAGCTCCACAATAAAAGAAGAACGGTCGTATTGATAAATGCGTTCCCGGCCCCAAATTTGTGAAAGCTCCGTCATGCTGGCCATTCCCTGTGGACTAAACACGGGGAAGTCTCCTAGAAACAAACGATAGCTGATTTCTGTTGACCCTGGTTTTGTTTGAAACAGGCGGTAGCTGTCTACCCAGCCATGGTGCTCGTTTACAAAATCAATGCTTTTTTCAATGAGCTGGTCCAGCGGCACCGGTTCAGTTACAACAGACGGATTTACATATCGGACTGTACCCGTACTGCTGTTGATTCGCATAAAGCTCGTTCCGTCTGTTGTATATCCCTCTCCTGCGCCGCTTGAACTCCGCTGTACGTAGCTTGGATCATTAAAAAGCGCCCGTTTAAACGTATCTGCGTCAATCTGCTCTGGCAAATAGCTTTGAACGGTTAAAACAGGCGGCTCTTTGCGCACGTATAAACGAGCACCATCAGGAACTTGATAAGAGATGTATGGCTCCAGACGGTCATGGTTTTCTACATAGCGCTGCTTAAATTCGCGCAAAGATCCCGTTTGAACCTCACTTTTGAACACAAGCCTTTCTTTAACCGAAACAAAATAAACAAACGCTTTGTTTTTTTGCTCTGCTTCCGTAATAACGATTCGGTTAAATACCGCATTTGGAACGGTTTTATCATTAAATGAAACCATCGTTTTAAATGTATTGAATGGGATAGGCGAAGAAAAAAACAGTTCCACATGTGAATTACTCGACAGGAGCTTCGAAAATTCCGCTTCGCTTAAGGAATTGGATATGTTTTCAGGCTCCATAAACGTCCATTCCCTCATTTCCTTCATCACCCAGTCCAAATCCTGCTTGGCAATGGTTCCATAGTGGCTCCCCTCCTGATGAGAGATCAGACGGGAAGGCTTTAATAAATCAGAAAGTTTGCGCTCCTCGCCTATTTCCACTTCTGTTACGATATTTTCATCCGCACTATCTGCAATGGTTTGATAGGAAGGCTGGTAGTTCCAAATGCCCCATGTAAACGCCAGACTGATCAAGACCAGCAGCGCAAGCGCTGCTGATTTGATTTTTTCATAGTTCATTCCCAATCATCCTCTTCGGAAAGATCCGCCGGCAGTGTAAAGAAAATCGTCGTCCCTTTCCCTTCCACACTTGTCGCCCAAATGTGGCCGCCGTGCGCGGTAATGAGTTCTTTTGCAATGGCAAGCCCCAGGCCGGTGCCGCCCATTTTTCTTGAACGGGCCCGGTCTACCCGGTAAAAGCGCTCGAAAATACGCTCCAGACTTTTTTTCGGAATCCCCATTCCCTGGTCACTGATGCTGACTTGAATGGTATCTCCATGTTCCTCTACTTTAAAAGAAACAAGGCCGCCTTCCGGTGAATATTTCAGCGCATTGGAAATAATATTATCGATCACCTGGGTAAGCTTATCCTGATCGATCGTTACATAAATCGGATAGCGCGGCAGCTTGCGCCGGAACGTTACTTCCTGAGATTTTGTCATCTCAAAACGGTCAATAATCTTATTGAAAAACTCAATAAAATCAGTATCCTTTTTCATTAAATTGTATTCCTGGCTGTCAAACTTTGAAAGCTGCAGCAAATCGTTCACAAGCCGAATCATCCGCTCCGTTTCCGTCTGGGTGACCTCAAGGAAATTCGGGGCGATGTCCGGGTCCTGCCAGGCGCCTTCCGCAAGCGCTTCGAGGTAGCTTCGCATCGTTGTCAGCGGTGTCCGCAATTCATGTGAAACGTTCGTTACAAACTCACGGCGCTCCATTTCGATTTTTTCCTGCTCGGTAATATCGTGCAAAACAGTAATAAGCCCGTTCACAAAGCCTGTTTCTTTTTGAATGACCGAAAAGTTCGCGCGCAGCACATAAGGCCTGTCGTGCGTACTGTAGTCCAAAATAACGGAATCCTGCTCATTCAGTAAATCATCAAAGGAATAGTCCTCTTCCAGATTGAGCAATGAAACAATCGGCTGTGAAATAACTGTTTCACGTGAAACATTCAGCATTTTAGATGCCGGCTCATTAATTAAAATCACCCGGCCGCGCCGGTCGGTCGCGATTACGCCATCCGTCATATAAGAAAGAACCGATGACAGCTTGCGCCGTTCCCCTTCTGTTGTGGCCTGGGCTTCCTGAAGCCGTTTCGTTAAGTTATTAAAGGTAACGGCCAGTTCACCAATTTCATCCTGCCCGTACACTTTTACTTTACGGGAGAAATTCCCTTTCCCAAGCGCCACTGCCTGCCGTCTCATATCGGTGATCGGCCGAGTAATGGTCCGTGCCAGCGTGATCCCTAAAACAGCGGTAATCGCCAGCGCCAAAATGGCAGCTGAAAACAGGATTTCATTAATGTCATCGAGCTGGCCGTACACCGTTTCAATATCTGCAACGAGATAAATGGCGCCTTTCACTTCGCTGTTAGACAAAATCGGTGAAGTCCGTACCCAGACACGCTTGCCGTTGTTTTCATCCACATACATTTTATCTTCTGTGGCTCCTGCTGACAGTGCCCGTTTCACGGAAATATCCGCCGGCATACGCTGGCCGACGAGGTCGCGTTTATTCGAATCAGACGTACCGATAATGCGGCTGTTCACATCGATCACCCGCACTTCAATAACATCACCCGCTGAAAAATCCTCTAAAATAGTGCGTACATCCTGCTCGAGCGTCTTTGACTCTTCATCCCGCTCTTTTAATATTTCTTCACGCACATTATATTCCAGCAATTCAACCCGCTGCGCCAAAGACTCTTTAAAGTTATTGGTGAATTTTTCTTCAAGTGAATTAACAAAATAAACACTGATAATCTGCATCGCAAATAAAATAAGCAGCACATAAATCAGCACGAATTTCATTTGTATCGAACGAAAAAAACCTACCCGTTTCATTCACGTTACTCCTGTTCAGGGTTGCGCAAATAGTAGCCAACGCCTCTTCGTGTTACGATCCAGGATGGGTGGCTCGGATTGTCTTCAATCTTCTCACGAAGGCGTCTGACTGTTACATCTACTGTTCTAACATCTCCGTAGTAATCATATCCCCAAACCGTCTGCAGCAGGTGCTCGCGTGTCATTACCTGTCCAATATGCTTGGCCAAGTAATGAAGAAGTTCAAATTCACGATGAGTTAACTCAATTGTTTCCCCGCGTTTTGAAACGATGTAGGCATCCGGATGAATCGTTAAAGCCCCTACCGCAATCTCGTTTGTATCAACTTCTTCTTCTTCTGGCGCCGGCGCTGCTTGATGGCGGCGAAGATTTGCTTTTACCCGTGCAATCAGTTCACGTGTAGAAAACGGCTTTGTCACATAATCATCCGCTCCGAGTTCCAGTCCAAGCACTTTATCAATCTCGGAATCCTTCGCTGTCAGCATGATAATCGGCATTTCGTATTTTTTACGCACTTCCCGGCATACTTCCATCCCATCACGGCCTGGAAGCATGATGTCAAGCAGCACTAAATCCGGCTGCATGTTCTCTACCATTTCAACTGCCTGGTCGCCATCGTATGCGCATTGCACGTCATATCCTTCTTTTTTTAAATTAAACTGCAAAATATCTGCAATGGGTCTTTCATCATCGACAACCAATATTTTCTTTTGCATCATGTATGTCCCTCACTTTTAGTTTCACAGAATAAAAGATGGCTTCAAATATTATATTTTATCACATTTTTGCCCTTTACGCTTTTCTTTACTTTACCATGGCAGGAAGACTGCGGCATCTGGCAATAAGCGTTAGAAATAACAAAAAGCACCACGGGAGCGAAATCACCGCGATGCTTTTTCTATGGCTCAGGACGGAATCGAACCGCCGACACAAGGATTTTCAGTCCTTTGCTCTACCAACTGAGCTACTGAGCCGGAATTAAACAACATGTTTATACATAGGTTATTACGTTTTTACTGCCAGAAGTGCATGAAGACTAAATTTTCAAAAAACACAGCGGCCGTTTTTTCGTGAAGGACAATTCAAAGATGCGGACGGCCGCCATCAAGAACATAACGATAGATAGGTTTAAGTAAAGTAAAAATGGCGGTCCGGACGGGACTCGAACCCGCGACCTCCTGCGTGACAGGCAGGCATTCTAACCAACTGAACTACCGGACCAATTTTAGCGCTGTTTCCCAGCAACGTTGTTAATAGTATCATATGGGGGGAAGGGTGACAATACATTTTCACCATATTTGTCGAAAAAAACGAACAAAATAGTGAAATTTCGACAATTTCATGCCTTTCCCCAAACATTCTAAGGAAAAAAGTACAAAATAATACATTTTTATCTTATATAGGGAGAATTTGCGGGAGGACCATTGACATAGATAGATAGAAAAAAGCGGGACAAAACTTAAAAAATAAAATCTTTTGAAAAAGTATCTCTTTGTTTCTTTTTTCTCAAGAAGTGCGGCAGTTCAGATGAGAGCCGGCAAGGCGGCAAAGGTTAATAGAACACATGCCCTATCACCAAAGCGGTAAAAGTGTATGTGAAGATGCCTCTTTGCGGCTTTTTCGAAACAAATGGGGAAGCCGGCCGGACGAAGACTCCTGCGGGATGCACAGTGAGTCGGGAGATCCCGCAGGCGTGTGCGCCGAGGAGGCTCCCGTACTGTCCCTAAGGGGTGTAAAGTCCGACCGGCTTCCTATCGGCTCTTTTTTTAGAACTGATAGTCTCCTGCCCATTTTAGGCGGCGAAACTTTCATAAAAAAAGACTGACGACAAAGTCGTCAGTCTTAAGCTGACCTATCTTAAGGCAGCTTTTTTTATTATTTAACTCCACACACTGCGGACTATATTTGTCTGGTTACGGTCTGGGCCTACTGAGAAAACAGACAATGGGATACCAGTCAGCTGCGACACACGTTCGATGTAATGGCGTGCATTTGCCGGAAGCTCACTTAAATCTTTCACACCTGTAATATCTTCTGTCCAGCCTGGAAGCTCTTCATATACCGGCTCGCACTCTGCAAGTACGCGAAGGTTCGCTGGGTATTCTGTGATTAGCTCGTCTTTGTAACGGTACGCTGTACAAATTTTCAACGTTTCAATTCCTGTTAGTACGTCGATTGAATTCAGTGAAAGATCTGTGATTCCGCTCACACGGCGCGCATGGCGTACAACAACACTGTCAAACCAGCCAACACGGCGCGGACGGCCTGTTGTTGTACCATATTCACGGCCCACTTCACGAATTTGATCTCCGATTTCGTTGTTCAGCTCCGTTGGGAACGGACCATCGCCGACACGAGTTGTATAAGCTTTGGATACGCCAACAACATGTGTAATTTTGGATGGGCCGACACCCGAACCAATTGTTACACCGCCGGCAACTGGATTCGAAGAAGTAACAAACGGATATGTTCCCTGGTCGATATCAAGCATAACGCCCTGGGCGCCTTCAAATAGAACGCGGCGGCCTTCATCAAGCGCATCGTTCAGGACAACGGATGTATCACAGACAAGGTCTTTGATTTGCTGTCCGTACTCATAGTATTCGTCCAGAATATCTTCCACTTTAAAGCCTTCTGTTTCGTAGAAGCGCTCAAGCAGGCGATTTTTTTCTGCAATGTTATGCGTCAGCTTTTCTTCAAATGTTTCGCGATCCAAAAGGTCAGCCATGCGGATTCCCATCCGTGCAGCTTTATCCATATAAGCAGGGCCGATGCCTTTTTTCGTTGTGCCGATTTTATTGGCGCCTTTGCGCTCTTCTTCCACTTCATCAATTTTCAAGTGGTATGGCAAAATCACGTGCGCACGGTTTGAAATGCGCAGGTTTTCTGTTGACACGCCATGTCCATGCAAATATTCCAGCTCTTTTACAAGTGCTTTTGGATCTACAACCATACCGTTGCCGATTACGCAAATTTTATCCGAATAAAAAATACCAGATGGAATCAAGTGAAGTTTGTATGTAACACCGTTAAATTTAATTGTATGACCTGCGTTGTTACCGCCTTGGTAACGGGCTACGACTTCTGCGTTTTCAGAAAGAAAATCGGTTACTTTCCCTTTTCCTTCATCGCCCCATTGCGTTCCTACTACAACTACTGATGACATTTTTTGCACCTCCGAAGGTTCATGAAAAACGTTTTATCAAACACGTTTATTTTACCAGCAGAAAACGGAGCCGTCAAACTAAAAGACGAACATTTTAAACTTAATCAGATTTTTTTATTCGTTTTTATTCCAAAAGTACCGGTTGCTTCAAGTGAGAGAATGCTTGAAAACGCATAAAAACAAAAAAAGCCAGCAATCGCTGGCTTTTTTTATGCTCCGGGCGGCGCTCCCATTTCATCCATGCGCCGTTCCACATTTACGAATTTATTGTATTCCTTCACGAAAGCGAGCTCGACTGTTCCAGTCGGGCCGTTCCGCTGCTTGGCAATAATGATCTCGATCATATTTTTGTTTTCGGTTTCTTTATCGTAATAATCATCCCGGTACAAGAACGCTACAATATCGGCATCCTGCTCAATCGATCCAGATTCCCGGATATCGGACATCATTGGACGCTTGTCCTGCCGCTGCTCCACGCCACGGGAAAGCTGGGAGAGCGCAATAACCGGCACTTCCAGCTCACGGGCGAGCGCTTTTAAGGAACGGGAAATTTCCGATACTTCCTGCTGGCGGTTTTCGCCGGAGCGTCCATTCCCTTGAATGAGCTGCAGGTAGTCGATCAAAATCATGCCCAGTCCCTGCTCCTGCTTCAGCCGGCGGCATTTGGAGCGGATTTCTCCAATGCGTACACCCGGCGTATCATCAATATAGATACCTGAATTAGACAAGCTGCCCATTGCCATTGTCAGCTTGCGCCAGTCTTCATCCGTCAGGGTGCCTGTCCGCAGGCTTTGCGCATTAATATTTCCTTCTGCGCAGAGCATCCGCATAACCAGCTGCTCTGCCCCCATCTCAAGACTAAAGATCGCAACCGTTTCGTCCGTATTTGTTGCGACGTTTTGGGCAATATTAAGAGCAAATGCCGTTTTCCCGACAGACGGACGTGCGGCAACAATAATTAAATCATTTCGCTGGAACCCTGCGGTCATCCGGTCCAGCTCGGCAAATCCGGTTGGAATGCCGGTTACATCGCCTTTTCGGTTGTGAAGAAGCTCAATATTATCATACGTGCGCACAAGCACGTCTTTAATATTGTGAAAGGCACCCGCATTTTTCCGCTGGGCCACTTCCATAATGCTTTTTTCCGCTTCGCTCAGCAAGCCTTCCACTTCATTCTCACGCTCGTACCCGTCTGTGGCGATGGTAGTCGCCGTGCGGATCAATCGGCGCAGAAGCGATTTTTCTTCTACAATGCGGGAATAATATTCAATATTAGCCGCTGTTGGGACAGCTTCCGCCAATTCACTCAAATACGAAATACCGCCGACATCTTCAATCAATTTATGAGCGGCCAGGTCTTCGGTGACCGTCACCACGTCCACTGCTTTTCCGTGGTCGCTAAGCTTCAGCATCGTTAAATAAATCTGCTGGTGGGCATTCCGGTAAAAGTCTTCCGGAATTAATATTTCCGAAGCGACTGTTAACGCGGACGGCTCCAAAAAGATCGCCCCCAGCACAGCCTGTTCTGCTTCAATATTTTGCGGCGGTACACGGTCCGTTAATACATCGCTCATTGTTACCCTCCTCGTGAAAAAAACATGTGATCAGAGAACTCTGACCACATGTTTTTCTATTATTTTTCTTCTGTTACATGTACCTTAAGTGTAGCTGTGACTTCATTATGCAATTTAACCGGCACGTTTGTGTAGCCAAGGCCGCGGATGCCGTCCGGAAGATCCATCTTCCGTTTATCAATCTTAATTTTATGTGTTTTATTTAATTGATCTGCCACTTGTTTAGCTGTTACAGAACCGAAAAGTCGTCCGCCTGCCCCTGTTTTAGCATGCAATTCAACAGTCAGTGCTTCAATCGTTTCTTTCAGGCGCTTTGCTTCTTCCAGCTCTTCTGCTGCAAGAGCTACTTGTTTTTTCTTTTGAGCATCAAGCGCGTTTTGGTTGCCCGATGTTGCTTCGACTGCATAGCCGTTTTTAATTAAAAAGTTATGTGCATAGCCGTCGGCTACATTTTTAATATCGCCTTTTTTGCCTTTTCCTTTTACGTCCTTTAAAAAGATTACCTTCATTCTTCATTTCCTCCTTCAGTGACTTCATCGATAACGCGGCACAGCTCCATTTCAGCGTCTTCTACAGAAGCGTCCCGAATTTGCGTTGCAGCATTTGTTAAATGGCCGCCTCCGTTCAACTGCTCCATAATGATCTGTACATTGACTTCGCCAAGTGAGCGGGCACTGATCCCGATCATTTCTTCGGACCGGCGGGCAATCACAAACGATGCCTGGACCCCGTTCATGGTCAAAATCGTATCCGCTGCCTGGGCAATTAAGACAGAATCATACACATAATCATCATCGCCTTTGGCAATCGCCAGGCCGTCTTTATAAAAATAAACCGTTTCAATCAGCTGGCTACGCTGAATGTAGGTGCCAATATCTTCTTTTAAAAACTTTTGAACTAAAATCGTATCCGCACCGTTTGTACGTAAATAAGCAGCTGCGTCAAACGTGCGGGCTCCAGTCCGCAGTGAAAAACTTTTTGTATCGACAATTATACCAGCAAGCAGGGCCGTTGACTCAAGCATCGATATTTTTTTTGTTTTCGGCTGATATTCCAACAGCTCTGTGACAAGCTCTGCCGTAGAAGAAGCATAGGGCTCCATATAAACAAGAAGCGGGTTTTTAATAAATTCTTCTCCGCGCCGATGGTGATCGATCACGACCACTCGTTCCGCTCTGGAAAGCAGTTTTCCTTCAATGACAAGCGATGGCTTATGGGTATCCACCACAACAAGCAAGGTTCGATTCGTTGCAATTTCAAGCGCTTCTTCTGGTGTAATAATTCTTGAATGAAGTTCAGGATTCTGTTCTTTCAGCTCGTTAAGCAGTCGTTTCACTGCCGTATCGACTTGTGCAGGATCAACGACAATATAACCTTCCCGCCCATTTAATTCTGCAACATGGCGAATACCCATTGAAGCACCAACTGCATCCATATCCGGATACTTGTGGCCCATCACGATCACTTTGTCACTCTCAGTTACGATGTCACGAAGTGCGTGTGAAATCACGCGGGCACGCACCCGTGTCCGTTTCTCGGTTGGATTTGTTTTCCCCCCGTAAAACTTTACTTTCCCGTCTCCCTGCTTGATGGCAGCCTGGTCACCGCCGCGTCCAAGAGCCAGATCCAAACTGGATTGAGCGAGATCGCCCAATTCCGGCAGTGGAACAACTCCCTGTCCGATACCAATGCTCAATGTCAGCGGGGCATAATGCTTAGCCGTTTCTTCACGCACTTCATCCAAAATGGAAAACTTATCTTCTTCAAGTTTGGCTAAAATACGCTCGTTCATCACAGTAAAAAAGCGTTCCGACGACACACGTTTTAAAAACATGCCGTGTTTTTTCGCCCAGCCATTGAGCATAGAAGTAACCAGGCTGTTTAAGCTGCTTTTTGTTTGATCATCCATCCCCTGTGTTAAATCATCGTAGTTATCGAGAAAGATGATGCTGAGCGTGGTTTTTTCTTCTCTAAACTGGCGGGCGACCCGTTCTTCTTCGGTCACATCAAAAAAGTAAAGAAGCCGTTCATCTGGTTTTGACACCACACGAAAGGTTTTGTCGTTTAAGTTAAGCATAGCTTCTTTGCCGCTTTTAATAGCCGAAAGCAAAGGTTCCGCTACTTCATAAAGCGATTCGCCAACAAGGGTCTCCTCTTGAAAGTAAGAGGTTAAAAAAGCATTCGCCCATTCGATTGTATACTCCTTATTATAAAGCAGAATGCCAATCGGCAGCTCCTGAAGCGTTTCTTCACCGACTTTTTGAAGGCGGTACGATAAAGTGGCCACATACTTCTGTACATCTTCATGCATTTTTCTTTCTGCCAAATATAAAAAGAGGAGCAGAAAAATCGTCAATGTAAGCAAGCCGGCGCCGGCAGCCCAATTGTAGGAGAACAGCCAGGCCGACGCGGCCACAAGCACAAGCGTAATGACAATGATCGGTACTTGAATCATCCGCCTGTTATAATACGAAAGCATTCGCTTCAGCTCCTCGTTCTAAAGCTCCACCTTTTGTGCTCGATGGAGCTAATTTTAAAAAGCATCTTACCGCTTTTTTTGCATCCGTTGTCTTAAGTCGAACCCTAAATCAATTATACCTAATAATCGGATAAGATAAAGAAGCGGAATTAGAGGAATTGATAAAAGGGCCGCTAAAACCGGGATGGCTTTTGGCCATTTTTTGCTGTGGGCAAAGAAAAAAACAAAAGACAAACCTTGTATATATAAGCATGCCTGCAAAATAAACAGCACGTTCACATAAATATCATACCAGCTTGTACCGGGCTCCGGCTGAACAAAAATAGCTCCTGCCATTAAAAGGAGATAATACCAAAGGATTGTCCGGGGCAGACGTACTGTCCGGAATGGCTGAAGCGGTTTTATTTTGACGCCGAGCCGTTTGGCAATCGGGTAATTCACCGTTCTTAAAAGCAGCACCGTAAGAAAAGCCAGCGCTGTGAGAATCGCCGGTAAAATAGCGTTCATATACTCAATCAGCGTATTGATTTCCTCGCCTGTGTAAGGCACTTCCTGTCCGAGCACGCGGCTTGTTTCGGCTGCTGACTCCTTAAAGGCTTTACTGAATTCGTCTGCAAACGAAATATCAAAAAGCCACATGGCTGCCGCATACTGCACAATCAAATTTAATAAAAATACGAGACTTCCACCCATATAAACAATCCAGCCATCTGACTGCCTGCGGATGAGTGCCCCCATCATCAAGCCGGTTGTTCCGTACATAATCGCCAGAGGCACAGAGATTACGCCTCCTATTATAAAGGACAGCGCTACCGAACAAGCAAGCAGCCCAAAAGCCGGCCCGGCCGGATATTTAGCACTGTATATCAAAAAAGGAAGCAGTAAAAAAAGCGCGCCGACAATAGAGATAATCGGTACGTAGACGGAGACCGCCAGTAGAATCGCAAAGATGGCCAGCATCATTGCTCCTTCTGTTATGACTTTTGTTCTTTCCACTTTAACACTCCGTTCATTTACCAAGCATTTCGGCATTCTCCCCCCTTATTCTACATTCCTTTAGTCCCCCATTCAACTTTAAAAGAAAAAAGTCCGAACAAAAGATCGGACTTTTTCACTTATTTTTCATATTTGAAATTGGTGTATTGCGTGAATCAATTCTTCATTAAGTAAAGACAGCTGTTCGGAAGCCGCCGCTACGCCCTCAATGGCCAACAGCTGCGTCCGCGTTCTTTCCTGGGCTTCTTCACAGGAAAAAGCCGAAACTTTGGCTTCTTCCGCCAGCTGGCCGGCCGTATACACAACTGTATCTTTTTCCTGATCGGCTGTACGAATCCCTCTGACCATTTCGGCAATCGCTGCCTTCATTTTCTGCACAACTTCTTCCTGATGAACAAATACTCCTTCGGTTTCCTGTACCGCTTCTGTTTGCGCGGTAATGTATCCGCCTGCTTCCGTTACCGTCTGGATCGCTTGAATGGACCCTTCCTGCACCGCCGCAATTTTTTTATGTATCTCACCGGCCGCCTTGCCCGACTGCTCAGCAAGCTTTCTCACTTCCTGGGCAACCACTGCGAAGCCTTTGCCGTGGCTGCCTGCCCGCGCTGCTTCAATCGATGCATTGAGCGCCAGCAGGTTTGTCTGAGCGGATATCCCTTCAATAACATGTACAATGTCTTCAATGCGTTTAATGTCCTCTGCCAGTGTGCTAATAGACTTCATCGCTGCGTCCATTCTTTCAGCAGAAGCACCCATAGATTCTGCCATCACCGAGACATGCCTTGCTCCTGTTTCAGCTGCCTGGGCTGCCGTGCCAGCAAGCTGAGTCATGGCATCTGCTTCACCTGATATGGAGCTGATTAACGTGCCCAGCTCCCTTGAACGATCCGCTGCTTTTTGCGAGCCGTTTGCGGATCTTTCCGTTCCATGAGTTAATTCATCCAGCGCAGACGCTGCTGCTGTTCCGGATTCATTGATTTCCTGTACCGCGATATTCAAGTTCTCAATGGATTCCCTTACATTTTTCGCTGCATCTTCTGTCACCCCGACAATGCTGCGCATTTTCACGACCATTTCATTAAAATTGCGGCTTAGTTCCGCTGTTTCGTCCCTTCCTGAAACATAAACGTGTGTTTGCAAGTTGCCTTCTGCCACTTGTTTCACAGAGGCTTTCAATGTTTGAAGCGGCTTTGTAATGTTTGATGTCAGCCAAAACACAACAAGCATCACAACGGCAAGTGCCGACAGCGCTGTAAGGGCCAGAATTTTTTTCATTTCGTCTGAAACGCTGAACAAATGGCTCTTTTCGTAGACCGCCCCGATTTTCCAGCCGGTCTGTGCAGCTGTATCGTAAACAATCAGCTGGTTTTCTTTTTCTAAAATGCCGCTTTTTTCACCAGCTAACATCGCTCCCATCAGCGCATCTTTTGATACATCTTTGCCTTTTTGAGATGGGTGAACAAGTGCCCTTCCTTGCTCGGATAGGACAACCGGGTACCCTTCGTAGCCGACGTTCAGCTTGTTCATTCGATTGGTCATGCTCGTTAAGTCAATATCAACCCCAATGACGCCGAGCACTTCTGAGCCGCTCATAATGGCTTTGGAGACTGTAATAATATCGTCCCCTGTTTCGCTTTGATACGGTTCACTCCACACCGGCTGTCCGCTTTCGGCTGCCTGCTTATAGGCGAGCTCCTCTAACGGGTTAAAATCTTTTAGAAGCGATGTGGCAGGTGCCATTTTAAAGGTGCCGGCTGCTGATGTATAGTAAACGCTTAGTGTTTCCTTATAAATATCGGTGTACCGGTTAAACACAGCCTGCAGCTCCCTGTCTGCTTCGCCGTCCAGCTGTTTATCCGACTGCGCCAGCTGGGCATATCCGAGTACTTGTGCGCTTTCGGATAAAAGTAGAATACTTTCTTCGTACTTTTGCAAAAAGGCATCCGCAGAATTGTTTAATTCTTTTACAAACTCTTTTGTTTGGGCGGCTGCATTTTTTTCAATCCGCTGTTCTGTTTTTAATCCAGTAAAAAAAATAACAAAAGCAAAGGCACTGATCAGAATAATCGCAATGGGAAGCATAAATTTCATTCGAATTGATTTCATTTCACTACACCTTTCTCCCTATATACGCTCCCATTATAGTTTTATAGTCCTAACACAGTATTAAGGAAATGTAAAAAATTTATTAAAAAAAGGACGCCGGTACTAGCCGGCATCCTTTTTATATTTTAAATTGATCTACAATTCCTTTTAATTCTGCACTTAACTCCATCAGCTGCTCAGAGGAATCTGTCACGGTCCGAACCGCTCTTAATTGCTCTTCGGCCGAGGCACTGACTTCTTCACTTGCAGCGGCAGACTGCTGGCTGGCCGCGGCAATACCGGTCATCGTATGGATCACTTCATCCTTTGTGACTCCTACTTCTTTGATTTCCTCATTGATTGTGGCAATGGACGAATCAATCGTACTGACAAGAGACGAAAGCTGGTGGAAAACCTTGCTTGTTTCTTCTACCGCTTCCGTTTGCTCATCGAAATTGCTGCGTGTTTTCTTCATTTGCTCAACGGCTGTACGAGAGCCGGATTGAATGTCGAGAATCGTTCGTCTGACTTCATCTGCTGCTTCGCTGGACTGCTCTGCCAGCTTGCGGACTTCTTCTGCCACCACAGCAAATCCTTTGCCGTGCTCGCCGGCTCTTGCCGCTTCAATCGATGCATTGAGCGCTAGCAGATTCGTTTGGGCGGAAATGTCAGTAATGGCTCCAATCACAGCCTCAATCGAGTTCATTTTCGATTCCAGCTCTTCAATCACCATTTGCATGCCGGAAATGTACGTTTTCGTTTCATTATTTGAAGCGCGAAGCTGTTCAATTTGCCCGGCTCCTTTTTGGTTTGCCTGTTCAGCCTGGGAAGCGGCGTGCGCCATGTCTCCTGCCTGGCCGGTAATCACATCAATTTGGCTGCCTAAACTGTTTGAGCGCTCAGTTGCCTCAGCAGAATCTTCTGCCGAACGGGAAACCCCCAAGGTAATTTCACTGATCGCATGGGTCATTTGTTCGCTGGACGCACTTGTTTCTTCCGATACGGCACTTAAGCTTTCAGCAGATGCTTTGACATCCTGTACCGAGTCATTCACTTTTTGCAAAATGTTTCGCATGTTGGCAGTCATTTTATTAAATGCTTCGGACAGTTGTCCTACTTCATCCCTTGTTTTGACCGGCACCTGCACCGTCAAGTCACCTTCAGCAATTTGAGAAGCAGATCGTTCCAAATAGCGGAGCGGTTTGACGATTTTTGAGATTACAAACAGCATTACGGCACTGATCAACAAAAGCAGCGCAACGCCGGTCCAAAGCAGAGACTTACCAATGGATTGAGACAAACCGAGCAAGTCAGCCTGGTTATAAACGGCTGCTGTCGTCCAATTCACACCGGGCACGTTGTTAAATACGATAATACGGTTTTCCCCGTCCAGCTGATAGTACTTTCTGCCGGATGGAGAGGAACCATCGATAATGCTCTTAATAACCGGAATCTTTGTTAAATCTTCTCCCTGTCTATCCGGATGGACAATGCCCATGCCTGCTGTTGAAAACACAACGGGGTAGCCTTGATAGCCAAGATCTGTTTGTTTGACCCGTTCTGTTAACACGGTTAAAACAATATCAGCACCAATCACGCCAAGGAACCGGTCATTATCGTCATAAAGGGCTCTCGACACCGTTACGACAGAAGAACCGGTGGCCTGGTCTTCATACGGCTCGCTCCAAACCGCCGCTTTTTTATTTTCAGCTTGTGTATACCAGTCTCTTTCCCGGGGATCGAAATCTGCAGGAAGCTCAATTACCGGGGAAATAATGGTCGTTCCATCTGCTGAACCAAAATAAATACTCGACACATCCTGATACGTATCCAAATAATTGATGAAAAGTGTTTCTATTGACTGGCGGTTTGCTTTGTCTTGGGCTAATTCATTTTTTGCGTAAGATTGAATCGTATCGTCGAAAACAAGCAGATCAATACTTTTCTCATGTTGGTCTAAAAATGACTTTACCGTACCCGACAAACTTTCTACTGTACCCTCACTTTGATCGATCACGCTTTTTTCCACACTGTTTTCTGTTTGCCAGCTGATAAATATAATAATAAAAGCAAACGCCAAAACAAGCGCTGCAATAATAGGAATAAGTAGTTTCGTGCGAATAGATTTGATGCCTTTCAACTGTGCACCTCCTTTTGTAGTAAAAATACCCTATGCTTATTTTACCTATTAATGAATAAATATCTAGCCTTTTCTTTTATTTCATTAAAAAAATTAATATTTTCTTCCTATTTAACCCATATATTTACACACAAAAAAGCACAGTCCTGAATGATCAGAACTGTGCTTTTTCTTATATAAAAGATCTTATCTTTCTTCTCCAACGAATGGAAGAAGTGCTACCTGACGCGCACGTTTGATTGCAATTGTCAAACGGCGTTGGTATTTAGCACTTGTACCTGTTACACGGCGTGGAAGAATTTTTCCACGTTCAGATACGAACTTTTTAAGCAAATCAACATCTTTATAGTCGATATGTGTAATACCGTTAGATGTGAAATAGCAAACCTTTTTACGCTTACGTCCACCTCTGCGTCCTGCCATGAGTTTCCCCTCCTTGCTTAAATTAGAATGGAAGATCGTCGTCTGAAATATCGATCGGCTGTCCGTTATCTGCAAACGGATCTTCATTCATTTTAGAATAACCGGCATTGTTATTGCCGCGCTGTTGATTCTGCTGTGGCTGACCAAATGGAAAGTCCTGATTGCTTTGCTGTCCGCCATAACCGCCACCTTGCTGCTGGGGAGCATTGCCATACTGCTGGCCGCCTCCACCGCCTCCGGATTTTGGTTCAAGAAATTGGACACTGTCTGCCTGGACTTCTGTCACGTATACACGCTTTCCATCCTGGCCTTCATAACTGCGTGTTTGAATGCGCCCTTCTACGCCGGCAAGGCTTCCTTTTTTGAGGAAATTTGCCACGTTTTCAGCCGGACGACGCCAAATCACGCAATTAATAAAATCCGCTTCCCGGTCGCCTTGCTGATTCGTGTACGCGCGGTTCACCGCGAGCGTAAACGTTGCAACAGCTGCACCAGCTGGCGTATAGCGAAGTTCAGGATCTTTCGTTAAACGGCCTACTAAAACCACTCGGTTTATCATCAGAATCAACTCCTTTTCTTTTAAAATGTTTCAGCTTGAAACATGATGAAAAAGATGTATATTTAGTGCGTTTCGATTACTTTGCTTCTTCTTTAACAATGATATGACGGATAATGTCATCGCTGATTTTCGCAAGACGGTCAAATTCATTTACTGCAGCTGCATCTTCAGCGTTAGCATGAATAAGTTGGTAGAAACCTTCGCGGAAATCGTTGATTTCATACGCTAAACGGCGTTTACCCCATTCTTTTGAATCGATGATTTCAGCACCGTTTGAAGTAAGGATGTTGTCAAAACGCTCAACTAGCGCTTTTTTCGCCTCATCTTCAATGTTCGGGCGGATAATGTACATGAATTCGTACTTTCTCATCTTCGTTCACCTCCTCGTGGACTATGCGGCTGTCGCCTTCCCTTTACGGGCTCGACAGCAAGGAGCAAATTTTCATTACTCACAAGTTGAAATTATAACATGAATCTCTCAACAGCGCAATATTTTTCGCAATACAATAAAACAAAAAGGGACTTATGGCGATTCAGGTGATACTCCCCCATTATAGAACATATGTTTGAAACATGCAAGTTTAAAACATTCTTTGCTTGAAAAAAGCGGGGTATGTAAGGAAAGAAACAATCATCGCCGTAATCGCCGTGTTGCCAAATGTGGTTAAGGCAATGACAAGCTGATACTTTACAGCGACAACAGGTGAAGCACCGGCGATAATGGCTCCTGTCATCATACCTGGAAGCTGCACAAGGCCAATGGTTTTCATCCCTTCCATGCTCGGAATCAAAGCGGCTTTGACCGTTGCCTCAATCAATTCCTGTGATGCCTGACGGCGCGTAGCACCCAGCGCCAGCTTTCCCATAATCAATTCTTTTGTCGAATCAAATTCCCGCTTCAGCCTGTCAAACACGAGACTGACAGCCACCATAGAACTGCCGATAATCATGCCGCTCATCGGCAGAATGTACTGGGCTTCAAAATCTACAATATCAAACGTTACCCAGATTACAACAGAAGCCGCTTCCGCTGCTACTAACGCAGCGAAGGCAATCCAGAGGGAACGTTCAAAGGCCTCCCCCCGCTTAGCGGATGTCCGCGAAGCAATGACAATCATAATAAAAATAATAAATAAAAACAAAACCGGGTTTTCAATCGAGAAAACAAATGTAATGATATACCCGATCACCGTCAGCTGAACAAAAGCCCGAACTGAGGCCGTCATCATTTCTTTTGAAATACCAAGTTTTTGTTTGTACGAAAGCCAAAACGGAATAAGCATAAATAAAAAAGCGGCCAGCAGGGCTGCATAACTGATATCTTTCAATCCAAACACCTCCTACAAAAAAACTCCACCGGTTATCTGGTGGAGTCATTGTACTTGTCTAGCTGCAGATGTTTTAAGCACGCGGGATGATAAGCCTGGCTGGCTTTTACATGCCGCTCCGGCCAAACGCTTTTTGCTTTTCGCTTAAACGTTAAAACGGAAGTGAACAACATCTCCGTCTTTCATGACGTATTCTTTTCCTTCAAGACGAACTTTGCCGGCTTCTTTCGCTGCGGTCATCGAGCCGTTCTCAACAAGATCATCGTACGAAACCGTCTCAGCACGGATAAAGCCCCGCTCAAAGTCTGAATGGATAATGCCGGCACATTGTGGTGCCTTCATGCCTTTACGGAACGTCCAGGCGCGTACTTCCTGCACGCCCGCTGTAAAGTACGTTGCAAGCCCTAAAAGCGAGTACGCAGCTGTGATCAATTGATCCAGGCCGGATTGTTCAATGCCAAGCTCTTCAAGGAACATCGCTTTTTCATCATCATCAAGCTCGGCGATTTCTTCTTCTACCTTCGCGCTGATCACAATGACTTCCGAGCCTTCGCCAGCCGCGTATTCACGCACTTTTTGTACGTGCTCATTGCCTGATGGATCCGCGATTTCTTCCTCGCTCACATTGGCCACATACAACATTGGTTTAGCTGTTAACAAGTGAAGCTGCTTGACAATTTTTTGTTGCTCTTCAGTGAATTCCACAGAACGGGCAGGCTTGTCAGACTCAAGCGCTTCTTTCACCAAGACAAGCACGTCATGCTCGGCAACCGCGTCTTTATCTTTTTGCTTAGCAAGCTTTGCCACGCGCGTAAGACGTTTGTCCACCGATTCAAGATCTGCCAAAATAAGCTCAAGGTTAATAACCTCAATATCATCAATCGGGTCTACTTTTCCAGATACGTGCGTGATGTTTTCATCATCAAAGCAGCGTACGACCTGACAGATCGCGTCTACTTCACGGATGTGGGACAAAAACTTGTTTCCTAAACCTTCACCTTTGCTGGCACCTTTTACGATCCCGGCGATATCCGTAAATTCAAACGCCGTTGGAATGGTTTTTTTCGGTGTTACCATTTCCGTTAGTTTCGCCAGACGCTCATCCGGTACTTCCACGATGCCGACATTCGGATCAATTGTACAGAATGGATAGTTGGCTGATTCGGCACCTGCTTTTGTAATTGCGTTAAACAAAGTCGATTTTCCCACGTTTGGAAGACCGACGATTCCTGCTGTTAATGCCATATAATTGGTTCACTCCTTGTTTTCTGTAAACACGTACATAGTATTCTAAACCTTTCCCCATTATATGGACTAAGGCGGAAAAAGGCAACGTAAGAAAAGCGCAAGCCCAAGGTCAGGATGAAATACCAGGGGAAACAGCTTCTATTCTAAAACGTCTTTTTGCTCCAAAAGAAAGAGCGGCTTACTCGCCGCTCTCGGTTACTACTTTTTTCATTTTTTTCGCAAATTCACGCCGCGGCAGCATGACACTGTGTCCGCACCCTTCACACTTGATTCGAATGTCCATGCCAAGACGAATGATTTTCCAGCGATTTGTTCCGCAAGGATGGGCTTTTTTCATTTCTACCACATCGTGCAACGCAAACTGTTTCTCTTCCATTTATGCCGTTCCCCCGCTTTTTGCCTGTTTTGAGCCTGCTTGTGCTTCCTGCTCCGTTCTTGAGTACATCACCATGCGCGGATATGGAATTTCAATTCCGTTCGCATCCAGACATTCCTTGATGTCTTTGCGCATCATTCGAGCCACATACCAGTGATTCATCGGCGTTGTTTCCGCTGTAATCCGAAGAGTCACATCTGACGGTCCCAGCATTTGAATGCCGAGCAGCTTCGGTGTATCGACAATTTCAGGATACTTGTCTTTTAATGTCTCAAGAAGCTCGTTAATCACCTTCTCAGCTTTTTCGACATTTTCCTCATAGGCAATACTGATGTCAACGACAGCCACACTGTTATGAAGAGAGAAATTCGTGACTTCTATAATGCTGCCGTTTGGCAAGATATGAATTTCACCCGTCCATACCTTCAGCTTTGTTGTGCGCAGGCCAATTTCCTCGACTGTTCCTTCAAACTGGCCGATTCGGACAAAATCTCCTACTGAAAACTGGTCTTCAAAAATGATAAAAAAGCCCGTAATCACGTCTTTTACCAAGCTTTGAGCGCCAAAACCAATCGCAAGCCCGAGCACCCCGGCTCCAGCGATGAGTCCTTTTACATCAAAGGTTAGAACCCCAAGTATATTCACAAGCGCAATAAAGTACACCACATACGCCAGCACATTTTCAATCAATTTGAGCAATGTGTTTTCCCGCCGCTCAGAAAACGTCAATGGTGCTTTTGAGCGAAGAGCAAAAAAATTGCGGATGGCGATTTTCCCAACTTTTACAATAAACCACGCCACCAGAATCGTCAGGGTAATTTTAATAGTGCCTTCTCCGAACGCAAGCCACGTTTCTTCATTGGTAAACTTTCTCCACAACGATTCGAGGGCGCGCTGATAGGTTGATAATGATTGATCGTCCAAAAAAAGCCCTCCTTCTGCTGGTTTACATAAGTCGTTTCCATTTTAACAGGAGAAAACACTTTTTCACAGAAAATTGAATTATGCGTGTGTCCGCTTATAGTAAGTGAGCGCCAGGGCAAAAGCAAGAACGGACCCTTTTACAATATCCATCGCATAATAAGGGACAGACATCATCACGAGCCCATTTTGCAAAATACCGATTAATACCGCACCAACAAAGGTGCCGAGCGCGTTCGGCTTGCCGGCACCGAGAACGGATAATCCAATAAACGCAGCGGCTACCGCATCCATTAAGTAAGGGCCGCCTGCGTTAATTTCAGCCGTCATCACGCGGGAAGCTAATACAATACCGCCAAGCGCGGCTAAAAGTGCTGACAAAATATAAGCGGCTACTTTGTATTTGTTTACAGGAATGCCGGACAAACGGGCAGCTTCTTGATTGCCGCCGATCATATACATAAACCGGCCGTGCTTTGTCAATGAAAGAAATCCTTGAACGGCTAAAACAACTACGACCATGATGACGATAATCCAGGGAAGCTGTCCAAGCTTGGCAAAAACAGGGCTGATTACACCTTCTGCATAAGATCCATCAGCCATGACCATGTTTTCAGAAATGGTTGCTCCTTTTGTATATGTTAAAGCGACACCTTGAATGATAAACATCATTGCCAATGTAGCCAGCATATCTGGAATTTTCAGCTTAACGATCATAATAGAGTTTAATATACCGATGAGCACAGCGCCGAGAAGGGCTGCCAAAAGCGCCACAACAAGGTTCTGCGAAAACCAGACAAACATAGAGATCACCACAGCACTTGCCAGGGAAGCGGATGAGCCGACCGATAAATCAAATCCATTTATCGAAAGTGACACTGTAACTCCTACAGCAATAATCGTGACAATGGAAATCGAGCGTAAAATGTTCAAAACATTGTCGCTGCTTATAAAAGCAGGATTCAAGGCGGTAAAAACAGCAATTAACACAATAATGGTTAAGATTGTGCCGTATTTATAAAAAAAATCAAACAACTGAAACGGTTT
The DNA here is from genome assembly GCF_032341995.1 of Domibacillus sp. DTU_2020_1001157_1_SI_ALB_TIR_016. NCBI lineage: Bacteria > Bacillati > Bacillota > Bacilli > Caryophanales > Bacillaceae > Domibacillus > Domibacillus sp. DTU_2020_1001157_1_SI_ALB_TIR_016. The sequence goes on along the minus strand of NZ_CP135439.1, from coordinate 97,580 downwards.
TTTCTGAGACACTTTAGTTTCCTCCTGTTGAATAATACATGACTTCTTCTTCTGTCGTAAGCGCGGTTTCTTTTTCCATCACGGCCTGTCCATCGTAAATCACATACAGCCGGTCTGTCATACCAAATATTTCAGGCAGTTCACTTGATGCGTATAAAATGCCTTTTCCGCGCGCGGCAAGCTCGGCGATTAAGTCGAAAATTTCCCGCTTCGCCCCAACATCAATGCCTTTTGTCGGCTCGTCAAAGATATACACATCCGCTTCGGCAAGCAGCCATTTTCCAATTGCAATTTTTTGCTGGTTTCCGCCTGACAGGTAGCGGACCTTCGTTTCAGGAGACGGGGTCCGCACATCCAGCCGCTCGATAACAGAAACAGCCGTTTCTTTTTCTTTTTTTAAATTAATCCAGGCACCCGCTCTCAGCATCGACTTCAGCGTGGTGACGGTGATGTTTGAGCGTACGGATTCTGACACAAATACACCTTCACGGCGCCTTTCCTCCGGCACAAGTACAAGGCCGCTGCGGACTGCATCGTAAGGCGAACGAAGCGATACCGGCTTTCCTTTTACTTGAATGTTTCCCGCTTCCACTTTGGATTCTCCAAACAGCGCTTTGCATATTTCCGATTTTCCGGCACCGACAAGCCCCGTTAAACCGACCACTTCCCCGGCGTGAACGGTTATATTCACACCGTTTACACCGGCTGCTGAAAGGCTGGATGCTTGAAGCAGTACTATTCCCTTTTCAGATTTGCGGACTGGAAACTGCTCGTCCATTTTCCGGCCCAGCATGTTTTCGACTACTTCATTTTGCGTCGTGTCTGCTATGCGTTTTTTTGAAACAAGCTCCCCGTTGCGCATAATCGTAATGTCGTCGCAGATCTCAAACAATTCTGGAAGGCGGTGTGAAATAAAAATAATACTTACATCCTCTTGCTTCAGCTGCCGCACAATCCGGAATAATTCATCAGTTTCTGCCTGGCTGAGCGGAGCGGTCGGCTCATCTAAAATTAAAAAGCGGCAGTCATTTGAAATGGCCCGGGCAATCAGCACCATCTGCTTTTCTGCCAGTGTCAGCTCACTTACCTGCTTTGTTGGAGAAAGAGAAAGGTTCATTCTTTCCAGCAGCGCAGCGGACTTTTCCCGGAGCTTCCTCCAGTGGATCCATCCGCTTCCCCCTTTGCCGTTTACAAGCTGATCCATCATAATATTTTCACCAACGGTTAAATGAGGAATAAGTGCTGTATCTACTTCCTGATAAACCATTTGAATACCATACTTTTTTGCATCAGCCGGCTGACGGACATGAATAAGCTCTCCGTTGATCGACAGCTCTCCTTCATAATGGCCGTAGGCACCGGATAAAATTTTCATAAGCGTGGATTTCCCGGCTCCGTTTGCGCCGATTAATGCGTGAACCTGCCCTGTCTGCGCCCCAAAATCCACTTCGTTCAGCGCTTTTACACCGGGAAAGGAAATCGAAATATTTTTCATATCAAGTGTTGCAGTCATCTTGTATCCTCCTTTCGGCGACAGAAAAGGAGGAAATCTCTTTAAAAGAGATTTCCTCGGGTTCTGTTCTTATTTTGCATAATGTTCTTTTAACGTTTTCATCCAGTCTTCTGTGAATTCATCCGACTGTCCCCAGCCTTCCACAACACCGGACAGGCTTTCCATGTTCACTGCGCCGTCAGCGGATTGAAGCTGATCTTTTGAAATAAGCGATGGCTCAAGCGCATATTCCTGTGGTGTTTCTTCCCCAGCGATTTTTTTCGCCAGAATACGCATATCGATTGAACCAATCAGTGCCGGGTCTACGGCAGCTGTGTACTGCCAAGGGCTTTTTGGATCTTGAATTTCCTGCAAATCTGCATTGGAAACGTCAATACCGTAAATCTTTACATCATCCCGTCCTGCTTCCTGCACGGCGCGTGCGGCACCGATAGCGAAAGCATCCCACGTTGCAAAAATAGCATCGAGTTTGCCTTCTGGATATTTTTTCAGCATGGCCTGCACGGCATTTTGTGTTTGAACCGTTGTATCAGCAGCGGCTACACCAAAACGGTCCACTTCCTTGATACCTGGGTTTTCACTTAGCTTTTGCTCGTATACGGCATTGCGGCGTACCATTGGCGGGAACCCGTCTACCCATAAATAAGCAATGTTTGCCTTGCCCTTTGTATCTTTAATCAATTGGTCAAGAGCCAGTGTTGCCAATGCTTCGTCATCCTGGGATGTCAGGGTCACGCCTTTCACATTTTTTAGTTCCTCATTGGAATCAAATGTAACGACACTTTTTCCTGCTTCCACAAGCTTTTTCACTTCGCTGATTGTTGCTGCATCATCGCCGTGTGAAATAATAAAGCCGTCGTAATCCTGTGTGAGCCCTTGATTAATCGCATCATGGAATTTAGCAGAATCACCGTTAGCGGTGATTGTGTCTACTTGAAACCCAAGCGATTCGCCTTCTTTTTGTGCGCCCGCTAAAAACTGGGCCGTATGGTCGTCACCGCCAATTTTGCGGATTACTTTAATTTTAACCGGATCTTCTCCGTTTACCTGCTCGGGTACGTTTTCAACAGGTGTATGGCTTCCGCCTGATGAAGCATTTTCGCCGCCGCAGCCTGCTAGAAAAAGTGAAAGTGCTACAGCCGAAAGGCCTAATGTTTGTTTTAACTTCATTGAATCCGCACAGACAATCCTGTGCTGCCCCCTTCCATTTCAATAACCTTATAATTCTTATGTAATAACTAGGATTATTACATGGGAAAGAGCAGGTGTCAATGAGTTTTTTGAAAAATGAAAAAAGCTCCTCCGAAGAGAAGCTTACGGCCAAATCGTTACAAACAAGGCGACGAAGGCAATTGCCGGCAGCAGATTAGCAATGCGTATATTGGTAATTTGAAGCAAATTCAGACCGATGGCAAAAATCATAATCCCCCCGGCTGCCGTCATTTCTAAAATAAAGGCATCCATCCATTCCTGCGAAACAAAACGGTCAATTTGCGTCGCAAACAGGGCAATAAGCCCTTCATATAGAAGAACAGGGACAGCGGAAAATAAAACACCGATGCCAAGTGTAGTCGTTAAAATAAGAGCCGTAATCCCATCGATCAGTGATTTTGTAAACAGCACTTCATGATTTCCCCGGATGCCGCTGTCAAGCGCGCCAATAACACCCATTGCCCCAATGACAAAAATAAGAGTCGCCGTTACAAACCCCTGCGAAATGCTGCCGTTTCCTTTTGAGCCTACTTTCTGCTCAAGCCAATTGCCAAGATCATTCAGCCGTTCATCAATTTTAAGCAGCTCGCCTACTACAGCGCCAGCTGTAAGACTCAAAATCACGAGCAGGAAATTCTCGCCTTTTAATCCCATTTGTAAGCCAAGCACCACTACCGCCAGCCCAATCGCGTGCATGACTGTTCCTTTTATTCCTTCTGGAATCCTCGCCATAGAGGCGCCGAGCAATGCACCGGCGCCAATGGCAATTCCATTCACGAGCGAACCTGTTATAAACATCGTTTAACCTCTGTTATCAAGCATTTCCAAGATGCGGTTTAAGTCTTCCGTAGACATATATTCAATTTCAATTTTACCTTTTTTGCCGTTTTTAGATTGGCGGATTTGCACGGATGTGCCGAACCGCTCCCGAAGAACCTCTTCTTGATCTAAAATAAAAATATCTTTTCTAACCGGCTTTGTTTCACGTGAAACTTTTTCTTTTTCTTCCCGGATCCAACTTTCAAGCTGGCGGACGGTCCAGTTTTCTGAAGCTGTTTTTTCAGCTGCCTTTAGCTGCTTTGCTTTCGGCTTCACACCGAGCAGCGCCCGGGCATGTCCCATCGATAGTTTTTCATCTGAAATCATATCTTGAATCTCACCCGGCAAATCAAGCAGCCGGACGTAATTGGCAATATGCGGACGGCTCTTGCCGATCCGCTCGGCAAGCTCTGCCTGTGTAACGTTCAGCTTGTCCATAATCAGCTGATAAGCTGCCGCTTCTTCCATTACGGTTAAATCCTCCCGCTGAAGGTTTTCCAGCAGAGCAAGCTCCATCATTTGAGCTTCTGTTAATTCTTTAATGATCGCCGGCACAGCTGTCATGCCAGCCGCTTTAGCAGCCCTGTAACGCCGTTCTCCGGCTACAATCTCGTATCCTTTTATGCTTTTTCGAAGCACGATCGGCTGCAGGATGCCGTGTGACTGTATAGACTGCTTTAATTCTTCAATTGCTTCTTCTTTAAACTTTTTCCGCGGCTGATGCGGATTCGGGCGAATCTCTTTAACGGAAATATCCTGCACAGTGCTGTTTTTATCATCAGCACCTAAATCTTTAAAAAGTGCATCCAAACCTCTGCCGAGCCCTTTAGCCATGTGCTGCCACCTCTTTCGCAAAATCAAGATACACTTCTGCACCGCGTGAACGGGCATCATACAGTAAAACCGGTTTGCCGTGGCTCGGTGCTTCACTTAATCGGACGTTACGCGGTATGACAGATTGATACACCTTGTCATGAAAATACTTTTTCACTTCTTCTGCCACTTGAATACTTAAATTGGTCCGGGCATCAAACATGGTTAATAGAACACCTTCTATGTAAAGGTCTTTATTTAAATGCTTTTGAACGAGCCGGATTGTATTTAACAGCTGATTTAATCCTTCAAGCGCATAATATTCACATTGAACTGGAATTAAAACAGAGTCCGCTGCCGTCAGCGCATTGATCGTTAACAAACCAAGCGATGGCGGACAGTCGATAATAATATAATCAAAGCTTTCACGGAGCGGCTCGAGTGCCCTTTTCATTCGAAGCTCTCGGGAAATGGCAGATACAAGTTCAATTTCAGCACCTGCGAGGGCAATGGTTGCCGGTGCGACAAACATGCCTTTCGCTGTTGTAGGCTTAATGACATCAGCCAGTTCTACATCATCCACAATGACGTCATAAATGCATTGATCTACGCTTTTTTTTTCAACGCCGGCACCGCTTGTTGCGTTTCCCTGCGGATCAATATCAAGAAGAAGCACCTTCTTGTCAAGAGAGGCGAGTGATGCCCCTAAATTTACTGATGTTGTTGTTTTTCCAACGCCGCCTTTTTGATTGGCGACCGCAATTACTTTTCCCAAAAGAAGCCACCTGCTTTCGTCTGTCGGTGTTATCTGTTTTTATTTTATCAAAATTGGCGCGTTTTGGCTTTTACGCCGTAAAAAAAAAGCCGCTTTTTATTAAAACGGCTGAGAGTGTAGACAAAGTAAGAAAGCAGGCTGATTGAAAACGCCTGCTCTTTCCAAGAACGCCGCCGGCTGAGAAGCGGAGTGACCTTTTTTAGGTCATGAGCATTCGCAGACGGCAAGTGACGCCGAACGCGGACGTTTGTGGGCAGCCTGAACCGTTTTTTATCAAAACGGCATTGTTTATGATTGCTTTGGTTTTTTCGGAATTTGAATCGTAATCCGATAGAAATCTTCATGGTCTTCTTCATCTTGTTCTACGTGGATGCCGCTTTTCTCTACAAGCACAAGTGACTGGCGAATCGTATTTAACGCAATGCGAATATCACGGCTGACCGCTTTTGTACGCGGGCGCGGCGGTTCTTTTTCAAGCATTTTGACCACGCGGTCTTCTGTTTGTTTTACATTCAATCCTTTATCAAGCACAATACGCAGAAGCTCACACTGCCATTCAGGCTTTTTCAGTGGCAGCAGCGCCCGAGCATGGCGTTCGGTAATTTTTTTTTCAGCAACCGCCTGCTGCACTTCGTCCGGCAGCTTTAACAGCCTCAGCTTATTCGCCACAAACGACTGGCTTTTTCCGACCATTTGGGCAAGAGACTGCTGGGTTGTATTATTTATATGAAGAAGGCTTTGATAAGCGCTTGCTTCTTCAATTGGAGACAGCTCTTCCCGCTGTATATTTTCAATCAGCGCTGCTGAAGCGGTCTGCTCGTCCGTAAACTGACGGACAATAACGGGTACCGTTTCATGCCCAAGGCTTTTGGCTGCCCGAAAACGGCGCTCCCCTGCTATAATTTCATATTTTTCTTCCTCGATCTCCCGGACAACAATTGGCTGAATAATGCCATGAACGGCAATAGTTGACGCAAGTTCTGCTATTTTTTCTTCTTGAAAGATAAAACGTGGCTGAAATTGGTTCGGTTCCAGAGAGTCTACCGGTATTTCTTTGACTTCATCTACGGGAAACATCATGGCTGTTTCACTTTTTCCGCCAAACAGACGGGAAAAAGGACGCTTCATGTTTACACCACCTTTTCATTCTCCATTCTGATAGTATTCGCCATGAGGCGCCCTGTTCCTGCTTAAGAACTATTCAATTGGTGTTTTATTCGGTGTGCCCGGCTTTCGCGGGTACTTTTTCGGCGTTTCTTTTTTCTTCCGAATCACGATAATCGTCCGCTCACTGTTTTCAATCGGCAGGCGGAAAGAAAAAACCTCTTCAGTTTGACCGCCAAGTGTTCCGATTGCTTTTGCAGCTGTTTCCATTTCATCCGCCGCACTCGCTGCTTTCATGGCAACAAATGTACCGCCCTTTTTCACAAACGGCAGGCACAGCTCAGACAGGACAGACATGCGGGCAACGGCACGTGCCGTTACGATGTCATACTGCTCGCGATGCTCCGGGTTCCGTCCCATTTCTTCTGCACGTCCGTGAACGAATTGAACATGTTCAAGCTTCAGCTCGGATGCTAGATGATTCAAAAACGTAATACGCTTGTTTAACGAATCAATGATGGTGACATCCAAATTCGGAAAAGCAATTTTCAATGGGATGCTTGGAAAGCCGGCGCCGGCGCCGACATCACAAATCCGGGCTGGTTTTGTTAAATCGGTATAGATGCCGGCTGTAAGTGAATCGTAAAAGTGCTTCATATACACTTCCTCCTGCTCGGTAATTGCAGTGAGATTCATTTTTTCGTTCCACTCTACAAGCAGTTCATAGTAGCGCTGAAACTGGCCAAGCTGTTCTTCAGACAGCTCAATGCCGTTTTTGGCAAGTTCGGATTGAAATTGGTCGATTTTCATGTTTTCGTTCCTTTCTTATTCGCTGACGGTCCGTGCAACACGGCCCTGCTCAATGTAAACAAGCAAAATGGAAATATCGGCCGGGTTCACGCCTGAAATACGTGAAGCCTGTGCGATGGAAAGCGGACGGACTTCTTTTAAGTTTGTCCGTGCTTCATTGGCGATACCGCTCACTGCATCGTAATCAATGTCAGCCGGAATTTTTTTGTTTTCCATCTTCTTCATCCGGTCAACCTGTTGAAGGGACTTTTCAATGTACCCTTCATATTTAATTTGAATTTCCACTTGCTCTTCTACTTCTTCATCAAGCGGGGCATCTGCCGGGATAAGCTGCTTGATTGCCGCATACGTCATTTCCGGACGGCGCAGCAGGTCTGCTCCGCGAATGCCGTCTTTCAGCTCGCTTCCACCTGCTTCACGAATAAGCGCCTGTGTTTTTTCATCCGGTTTAATAATCGTTGCTTTCAACCGATCGATTTCAGCCGCAATCGCTTCTTTTTTCGCCAGGAAAGCTTCATAGCGTCCTTCAGAAATGGTGCCGATTTTATAGCCGATTTCTGTTAAGCGAAGATCCGCGTTGTCATGACGAAGAAGAAGGCGGTATTCCGCACGAGAAGTGAGCAGGCGATATGGTTCGCTCGTTCCTTTTGTGACAAGGTCGTCAATCATAACACCGATATAAGCGTCGGAACGGCTCAGCACTACTTCTTCTTTGCCAAGCACGCGGCACGCAGCGTTAATACCGGCCATTAAACCTTGCCCAGCTGCTTCTTCATAACCGGATGTACCGTTAATCTGCCCAGCTGTGTACAAGTTTTTCACTCGTTTTGTTTCCAGTGTCGGCCATAGCTGTGTCGGCACAACTGCATCATATTCAATCGCATAGCCCGCACGCATCAGCTGTGCTTTTTCAAGGCCCGGGATTGTCCGAAGCATCCGGTATTGTACATCCTCCGGCAGGCTTGTAGAAAAGCCCTGTACGTATACTTCTTCTGTATTCCGTCCTTCCGGCTCAAGGAAAATCTGGTGGCGCGGCTTATCATTAAAACGGACTACTTTATCTTCGATTGATGGACAATAACGCGGTCCGCGTCCTTTAATGACCCCAGAGTACATCGGAGAACGGTGCAGGTTTTCACCGATAATATTATGTGTTTCTTCATTTGTATACGTCAGCCAGCATGGCAGCTGATCCATGATAAATTCTTTTGTTTCATAGCTGAATGCACGGGGAACATCATCACCCGGCTGAATTTCTGTTTTGGAATAGTCGATTGTCCGGCTGTTGACGCGCGGCGGTGTCCCTGTTTTAAAGCGGACAAGTTCAAAGCCAAGCTCATCTAAATGCTCGGATAGCTTTACAGAAGGCTGCTGATTGTTCGGGCCGCTGGAATATTTTAAATCACCGAGAATAATTTCACCGCGCATAAACGTTCCGCTCGTAATAATTACAGCTTTTGAACGGTAAACGGCACCTGTTTGTGTGATGATACCGCGGCATTCTCCCTCTTCCACGATTAACCGCTCTGCCATTCCTTGAACGAGCGTTAAATTCGGTTCGTTTTCAATCGTTTTTTTCATTTCCTGCTGGTACAGCACTTTATCCGCCTGCGCGCGCAGCGCCCGCACAGCCGGTCCTTTTCCTGTATTCAGCATTCTCATTTGAATGTGTGTTTTATCAATATTTTTGGCCATCTCACCGCCAAGCGCATCGATTTCCCGGACAACAATTCCTTTTGCCGGTCCGCCGACAGACGGGTTGCATGGCATGTAAGCGATCATATCAAGGTTAATGGTAATCATTAGCGTTTTGGCGCCTGTCCGTGCAGAAGCAAGCCCTGCTTCTACTCCAGCATGGCCCGCCCCAATAACAATGACTTCATATTCGCCTGCTTCATAGTAATTCATGCTGTTTTTCTTCCTTTCCGTTCATTATTTCCCGAGGCAAAATTGTGAAAACAGCTGATCAATCAAGCTTTCGTGGACGCTTTCGCCGATAATTTCACCGAGCAGCTCCCACGTTCTTGTTAAATCAATTTGAACAATATCAATTGGCACGCCTGCTTCTACTCCATGAATAGCGTCTGTTATAGAGCGGCTTGCCTGGTTTAATAGGGCAATATGACGGGAATTAGACACATACGTCATATCCTGCGCACCAACTGCACCTGAGAAAAACAAACCAGCAATCGCTTCTTCCAATTCATCAATTCCTTTTTCCTCAAGAAGCGAAGTCGTCACAAGACGGCTGCTGCCAGCCAGTTCTTTTACACGGTCCATATTTATTTTCGGCTCAAGATCCGTTTTGTTCACAATGACAATCACATCCATGCCGCTTGCTGCTTCGAACAGCTTTTCATCTTCCGGCGTCAGCTCGTCAGAATAATTTAATACAAGCAAGATAAGATCCGCTTCTTTTAATACTTTTCTTGAGCGCTCGACACCAATTCGTTCCACAATATCTTCTGTTTCGCGAATACCCGCCGTATCAACTAGACGGAGCGGCACGCCGCGCACGTTCACGTATTCTTCAATTACATCACGTGTTGTGCCGGGAATATCTGTCACAATCGCTTTGTTTTCTTGTACGAGCGCATTTAAAAGTGAAGATTTACCGACATTCGGACGCCCAATAATAACTGTCGACAACCCTTCACGTAAAATTTTACCTTGTTCAGCTGTCCGGAGCAGACGTTCAATTTCAGATTGAACAAATTGTGATTTTTCAAGAAGCACACGGTGTGTCATTTCCTCCACATCGTCATATTCCGGATAATCAATGTTCACTTCCACATGAGCCAGCGTTTCAAGAATCTCCTGGCGAAGCCGCCCAATCAATCGGGACAGCCGCCCTTCCACTTGGTTTAACGCCACGTTCATCGCCTTGTCTGTTTTGGCACGAATCAAGTCCATCACAGCTTCTGCCTGTGATAAATCAATACGGCCATTTAAGAAAGCACGCTTTGTAAATTCACCGGGTTCGGCAAGGCGAGCTCCTTCATTTAAAACAAGCTGCAGTACGCGATTAACGGCTGTAATGCCTCCGTGACAGTTGATTTCCACGACATCTTCGCGTGTGAATGTTTTTGGCCCTTTCATTAAAGATACCATCACTTCCTCCGCGACACGTCCTGTGGATGGCTCAACTAAGTGGCCATAGTGAATTGTATGACTCGGCACTGTGGACAACTGCTTTTGTCCAGGTGCACGAAACACTTTATCCGCAATAGAGATCGCCTGATCGCCGCTTAGTCGGACGATGGCAATCGCCCCTTCTCCCGGCGGTGTTGAAATAGCCGCTATTGTGTCGAACTCCACGTTGTTCACCTCTTTCATATTGATGTTAGTATATGTTATCGCCTATTGGCTTTTATTTGATTCCCTAAATAAATAGAATATCACAGCTGTTCACCGAAAAAAAGGTATATGTTCATCCACATGTTGATAACTTTTTTCTTTAAACGCACGTTTATGTATGGAAATATAACCCTTTTTCTACACAAAAAAAGACATTGCGATGTTAGCAATGTCTTTTCTTCTACTCATTATTAAAGGCCAGCATCCTGAACCGGCTTTTTTCTGCCAATAATTAATGTTTGAATAATCATAAAAATACTGCCGACTACCCAATACAAAGCAAGTGCCGACGGCAGCGTAATCCCAAACACGATGATCATGATCGGCATTAAGTACAGCATCATTTTCATTTGCGGATTATCACTTGCGGGTCCTGCCATCATTAGTTTTTGCTGGAAAAAAGTAAAAACACCAGCTAAAACAGATAAAATAATATCCGGCGAGCCTAGATCGAACCATAAAAAAGTATGGTTTTTAATTTCGCCCGTCCGCATAATGGCTTGATAAAGTCCAATGATGATCGGCATTTGAACTAAAATTGGGAAACATCCAGCCAGCGGGTTTACACTATGCTTCTGGAACAATGCCATCGTTTCCTGCTGCAGCTTTTGCTGTGTCTGTGCATCTTTTGATTTGTATTTTTCTTGAATTTTCTTAATTTCAGGCTGAATCTCCTGCATCGCTTTAGCACTTTTTGTCTGCTTAATCATAAGCGGCAAAATAATGATCCGAATAATGATCGTAACAACGATAATACCAGGACCGTAGCCGCCTACGAGGTCAGATGTAGCGGTAATAAATTGTGAGAGCGGATAAATGACGTATTCATTCCAGAATCCTTCACTTTCTGCTGTAATTTCTTGGTTTACTTCCGTACATCCTGCCAGCAGGACGGAAAAAAGAGCCACGATCAAGAATGAAAGCGTTCTTTTCTTCAAGCGGTTGCTCCCCCTGTCATTGGCTGAATTCCTGCTTATTCATTTGGATTATTTTCGCTGAAGCGCTCGCGCCAGTTTCAGTACATGTATTAAGCTTGTTTTTATTTCTGCGCAGGACATGTCCACTGCCGGCTTACGGGCAATAATAATAAAATCCCAGCCAGGCTGAATTTCTTCTTTTAATTCCGTAAAGCTCTGTCTGATGCAGCGCTTAATGCGGTTGCGCATCACAGCATTGCCCAGCTTTTTGCTGACAGACAAGCCGATCCGGAACGGAACATTCTGCTCTTTTTTATACATATATACAACAAACTGGCGATTTGCGAACGACTTCCCTTTGCTGAAGACCGTTTGAAAATCATTGTTTTTTTTGATGCGGAATGATTTTTTCATTTATGCCACCTGCCGGCTTTTCATTCATATAGAACAAAGGCGGACTTGGCAGCTTTCTGCCACGCCGCCTTTGCGGACCCTTTCTAGCAATCCTAAAAAAAGACCACTGAAATGGTCAGTGGTCTTATGCAGATAGTACTTTTCTGCCTTTAGCACGGCGGCTTGCTAAAACACGGCGGCCGTTTTTAGAACTCATGCGTGCACGGAAACCATGAACTTTGCTTCTTTTACGTTTGTTAGGCTGGTACGTTCTTTTCATATTAAAACACCTCCCTGAGGTTTTCGAATTCATATTTTCAAAACAGTCTTTGTTAATTATAAGGACCAGAGGCCATCCTGTCAACCACCTTTTAAAAGCCTCAAAGATCCAGATTATTTTACTGTCTTTTTGATGAGGAATGCAGGTTATACAAAAAGTATCATATCTTGCCCCATTTTCCATCTGTGGACAGCAATCGACGGCATTTTCGATTATCCACAACTTCTTCGATGGTTCTTTCACAAGTCCTCACCCTGTGGACAAACATTTTCACAAGGAGAAAAAGCCTGTGGATAATTCATTGAAGTGATTGCAGAGTCTCGTTTTTTCTGCTATTATTATTTTGTTTTCACTCTGGATAACTAAATTCGACATATTATCTATCCACAGCTGTGGATAATATGTGGAAAAACAATAAACAGGGTGTTTTTATTTTTATCCACAACCTGTAGATTTTGTCGAAAAACTAGTTTTATCTTATTATATATTTATTCACAAACATTGTCATGCATAATTATGAATCCTTAACTAAATGGGTTGTACAAACATTAAACAAACTGCACTGACAGTCAGTAAGGAGGGGCCAATGGAGAACATCGATGATTTATGGAATAAAGTGCTGGAGCGTATCCAGGCGCGAATTAGCAAGCCAAGCTACGAAACGTGGGTGAAGTCAACCAAAGCGCATTCGCTTCACGGAGACGCTATTGTAATAGCGGCACCTAACTTTTTTAATCGTGATTGGCTTGAAGGGCATTATACGCATTTAACGTCCGAAATTATTGATGAATTAACAGGCGAAAAGCTTGATGTTTACTTTATTTCGCCAGATGTTCACGACATGGAATCATATGTACCGCCTTCGCATCGGGCTGAACAGCCAACTCCACCGCCAAAGCCAAGCGGGGAATCAACCATTCAAAGTATGCTGAATCCAAAATATACATTCGACACGTTTGTCATCGGATCCGGCAACCGGTTTGCCCATGCAGCTTCTCTTGCAGTAGCAGAAGCACCGGCCAAAGCGTATAATCCACTGTTTATTTACGGGGGAGTAGGATTGGGCAAAACACACTTAATGCATGCAATCGGGCATTACGTGCTTGAGCATAATCCCGACGCTAAAGTGGTGTATCTCTCCTCGGAGAAGTTTACGAACGAATTCATTAATTCCATTCGAGACAATAAAGCGGTGGAGTTCCGTAATAAATACCGCAATGTGGACGTCCTGCTTATTGATGATATTCAGTTCTTAGCCGGAAAAGAACAAACACAGGAAGAATTTTTCCACACATTTAATACGCTGCATGAAGAAAGCAAGCAGATTATCATTTCCAGCGACCGGCCGCCAAAAGAAATCCCGACTCTTGAGGATCGACTTCGTTCCCGGTTCGAGTGGGGGCTTATTACAGACATTACACCGCCGGACCTTGAAACGCGGATTGCCATTTTGCGCAAAAAAGCCCGCGCTGAAAATCTTGATGTGCCAAATGAAGTGATGCTGTATATCGCCAATCAAATTGATACGAATATTCGTGAGCTTGAAGGCGCATTGATCCGGGTCGTTGCTTACTCTTCTTTAATCAACAAAGAAGTGAACGCGACAGTAGCAGCAGATGCTTTAAAAGATATTATTCCGGGGGCTCGTCCAAAATCCGTGACCATTCCGGATATTCAGCGGGTAGTCGGGGAGCAGTACGGCATCCGCCTGGAGGATTTTACAGCCAGAAAGCGGACAAAATCGGTTGCTTTTCCAAGACAGGTAGCCATGTATTTGTCACGCGAATTAACAGATTTTTCACTGCCTAAAATTGGCGAGGAGTTTGGAGGACGTGATCACACGACCGTTATTCATGCCCATGAGAAAATTTCAAAGCTCATGGAAACTGATCCTGCTGCCGCTCAAAAAATAAATGAAATTATCACCATTTTAAAAGCTTAATAAATTGTGAATAAAAAAGGGCGCTCATCAACAGTCTGTCCACATGTGGATAGACTGTTATTTCTTCGTTTTTGCATACTTATCCACAAATCAACAGCGCCTACTACTACGTCTATTATTTTTTTAATATATAAATACTAAATTCGCAGTTAAGTGAATTGCTATATCAAAATAATTTCGGAGGGATCCCCATGAAATTTTCGATACAAAAAGACCGGCTTGCTGCCGGCGTACAAGATGTCTTAAAGGCAGTAAGCTCGAGAACAACTATTCCCATTTTGACCGGTATTAAAATTCATGCGTCAGATGAGGGGATCACCTTAACGGGAAGTGACTCCGATATTTCCATTGAATCGTTTATTCCAAGTGAAGAAGGGGATGTATCCATTGCCTCGATCGAGCAAACAGGGGGCGTAGTTTTAAATGCCCGTTTTTTCAATGAGATTGTCCGCAAGCTGCCGGCTTCGACGATTGAATTTGAAACCTCTGCTTCTTTTCAAACGATCATTCGTTCAGGACATGCGGAATTCAGCTTGAACGGCCAGGACGCAGATGAATATCCGCATTTGCCGCAAATCGATGACGAGAATGTTTTTAAGCTGCCGGCTGATCTTGTTAAAACATTGATCCGGCAAACTGTATTTGCTGTATCTACTTCAGAAACGCGTCCGATTTTAACGGGTGTAAACTGGAAAATTGAAAATGGCACGCTTATTTGCACCGCTACGGACAGCCATCGTCTGGCTCTTCGTAAAACAGCGGCAGAAGGGCTTCCATCAGGAGAATACAACGTCGTGATTCCTGGAAAAAGCTTGACGGAATTAAGCAAAATTTTAGACGACACAAACGAGCCGGTTGAAATCGTCATGACAGAAAACCAAGTATTATTCCGTTCAAAGCATGTTTTGTTTTTCTCGCGGCTGCTTGACGGCAACTATCCTGACACAACCCGCTTGATTCCTGATGAATACAAAACAAAAATTGATTTAAATACAAAAGAATATCTGCAAGCGGTAGACCGTGCTTCTCTCTTAGCGCGGGAAGGGCGGAACAACGTCGTGAAAATGAGCAGCGAGGACGGCGGGATGGTTGAGATTTCATCGAACTCACCAGAGATCGGAAAAGTAACCGAGCAGGTAAACAGCTTGTCGTCTGAAGGAGAGGAATTGAAAATCTCATTCAGCGCAAAATATATGATGGATGCACTCAAAGCAATTGAGGGGAACGAAATTGAAATTCAATTTACAGGCGCAATGCGTCCATTTGTGATTCGTCCGCTTCATGATGATTCAACACTTCAGTTGATCCTGCCGGTGCGAACGTATTAATTCAAACTCCGGAAAAGCGGGGCATATTTGCGCCGCTTTTTTTGTATTTATGTTAAAATAAAGTACTAAGATGTTTACGGAGGAAACCACATTATGATGACAAAAAAAGCTGAAAACGAGGAATTTATCACCCTTGGCCAATTTCTGAAACTGGCTGGCATTATTCAAACTGGCGGCCAGGCAAAATGGTATCTAAGTGAACACGAAGTATACGTTAACGGAGAGCTTGATGACCGAAGAGGAAGAAAGCTGTATGAAGGGGATGAAGTGGAGATTCCTGGAGATGGCGTATATGAAGTAGGATTTGGAACAGAGGAAGAAAGTGATTAAAGGCCGTCGAAAGGTGTTTTTGCATGCACATTGAACAACTGGCTTTAGAGAATTACCGAAATTATGAATCACTCCTCGTTGAATTTGATAATACTGTAAATGTCATCATTGGCGAAAATGCCCAAGGGAAAACCAATATCATCGAATCCATTTACGTGCTGGCTATGGCCAAATCGCACCGGACCTCGAATGATAAAGATTTAATTCGCTGGGAAGCGGAGTATGCTAAAATAAAGGGACGAGTGCAGAAAAAGCACCAATCGCTCCCGATTGAGCTTCTGATCTCCAAAAAAGGCAAAAAAGCCAAGGTTAACCACTTGGAGCAGACGCGTCTCAGCCAGTACATCGGCAATATGAATGTCGTGATGTTTGCCCCGGAAGATTTAACATTAGTAAAAGGCAGTCCGCAAGTAAGAAGGCGGTTTATTGACATGGAAATTGGTCAAGTATCGCCTGTGTATCTGCATGACTTAAGCCTTTATCATAAAGTGCTGCAGCAGCGGAATCATTACTTAAAACAGCTGCAGACAAAAAAAGCATCTGACTTGACGATGCTTGAGGTTTTAACTGAACAGCTTGTTGAGCTGGCGGCAAAAGTAACAAAAAAGCGCTTTGAGTTTATTCATCTGCTTCAAAAATGGGCTGGTCCGCTTCATGCCGGTATTTCAAGAGGGGTTGAAGAGCTGGCTATTATGTATGAGCCGGCCGCTGGGATAAAAGAGGAGCAGAGTGACGAGCAGATAAGGTCGGCTTTGCTGGATCTTTTCCAGAGAAGCCGGACGAGAGAAGTCGACCGGGGTGTGACATTAACCGGTCCGCATCGCGACGATCTCCTTTTTTATGTGAACGGAAAAAATATTCAAACGTTTGGATCGCAAGGGCAGCAGCGGACAACAGCGCTTGCCGTAAAGCTTGCTGAAATCGAGCTGATTCAATCGGAAATTGGTGAATACCCGATTTTGCTGCTGGATGATGTGCTATCTGAGCTTGACGATTACCGCCAGTCACATCTGCTGAATACGATTCATGGAAAAGTGCAAACGTTTGTTACAACAACAAACACGGACGGCATTGAGCATGACACGTTAAATGCCGCCTCTGCCTACAGCGTTACCGCTGGGGCAGTAACCAAAATAAAGTAAGATTATTTTACCGAAAGAGAAGGTGACTGGATTTGACTATGGACCCGCAAAATACGACACCTTCCTATGATGAAAATCAAATACAGGTGCTCGAAGGACTTGAAGCTGTCCGAAAACGTCCTGGTATGTATATTGGTTCAACAAGTGTAAAAGGACTTCATCATCTCGTCTGGGAAATCGTTGATAACAGTATCGACGAAGCACTGGCCGGGTATTGCGATGAAATCAACGTCATCATAGAAGAAGACAACAGCATTACTGTAAAAGACAATGGACGCGGCATTCCGGTCGGGATTCATGAAAAAATGGGACGCCCGGCGGTAGAAGTAATTTTAACCGTCCTGCATGCCGGAGGTAAATTCGGCGGCGGCGGCTATAAAGTATCCGGCGGACTTCATGGTGTTGGTGCTTCTGTTGTAAACGCACTTTCTACACTTCTAGAAGTATATGTACACCGTGACGGAAAGATTCATTACCAAGCATTTAAACGCGGTGTGCCGCAAGAAGATTTGAAGGTAGTAGGCGAAACAGATGTTACCGGTACACACATTCACTTCCGTCCAGACAGTGAGATTTTTACAGAAACACTCGTGTATGACTACGATACGCTTGCTCAACGGCTTCGTGAACTTGCTTTCTTAAACCGCGGTATTAAAATTACGCTCGAAGACAAACGTGGAGAAGGCAAGAAAAATGAGTATTATTACGAAGGCGGTATTAAATCATACGTTGAGCATTTAAACCGTTCCAAAGAAGTGCTTCATGAAGAAGCGATCTTTATGGAGGGTGAGCGTGAAGGAATTCAAGTTGAAGTAGCCCTTCAATACAACGACGGCTATACAAGCAACATTTATTCATTCGCCAACAATATCAGCACGCACGAAGGCGGAACGCATGAATCTGGCTTTAAAACCGCTTTAACACGTGTAATCAACGACTATGCCCGGAAAAATGGCCTCGCAAAGGACGTTGATGCCAATTTAACAGGAGAAGATGTCCGTGAAGGTTTAACGGCTATTATTTCCGTGAAACATCCGGATCCACAGTTTGAAGGTCAAACGAAAACAAAGCTTGGCAACTCAGAAGCGAGAACGGTGACAGACAACGTTTTTGCCGGCCGATTTGAAACATTTATGCTTGAAAATCCGAATACGGCTCGAAAAATTGTTGAAAAAGGCATGATGGCAGCCCGGGCAAGAATGGCTGCGAAAAAAGCGCGGGAGCTGACACGGCGCAAAAGTGCGCTCGAGGTATCCAGCCTTCCTGGTAAACTGGCTGACTGCTCATCACGCGATCCGAAAATCAGCGAATTGTATATCGTAGAAGGAGACTCTGCCGGCGGTTCAGCCAAGCAGGGGCGTGACCGCCACTTCCAGGCTATCCTGCCGCTGCGCGGAAAAATCCTGAACGTTGAAAAAGCGCGTCTTGATAAAATTTTGTCAAATAATGAAGTGCGGGCAATGATTACAGCACTCGGAACAGGGATCAGCGAAGAGTTTGACCTGGAAAAAGCACGTTATCACAAATTGGTTATCATGACGGATGCGGACGTGGATGGCGCCCATATCCGCACGCTGTTGTTAACATTCTTTTTCCGCTACATGCGTCCGCTTATTGAAGCGGGGTATGTGTATATTGCCCAGCCGCCGCTTTACAAAGTACAGCAGGGCAAAAATATCAGCTACGCATACAACGACCACGAGCTGGATGAAATCATGAAAGACATCCCGGCAAATGCAAAACCGAGTTTGCAGCGTTATAAAGGTCTTGGAGAAATGAATCCGGCGCAGCTATGGGAAACGACTATGGATCCATCCACACGTACACTGCTCCAGGTAACCCTGACAGATGCGATGGAGGCCGATGAAACATTTGAAATTTTAATGGGCGATAAAGTAGAACCGCGCCGTAATTTCATTCAGGACAACGCACGCTACGTTAAAAATCTTGATATATAAGTTTAAAAAGCGCCCGTAAGCCGCGGGCGCTCCCGCTTTTTAATAACACCTAAGTTCCAGGCGCCAATCGGCTGAAAGCTCATTGAATATGGGCGGCAAGGACAGGCTTGTCCCATGCTTGTCACCGATAAATGGGCGCCTTGTACTTTTCTTAAAAGGAGGATTTTTCATGGCTGATACGCCACACTCGAACGTAAAAGAGATTAATATAAGCCAGGAAATGCGTTCATCGTTTCTTGATTATGCGATGAGCGTTATCGTATCCCGGGCGCTTCCGGACGTGCGCGATGGCTTAAAGCCGGTGCACCGCCGTATTTTGTATGCGATGAATGATCTCGGCATGACAGCCGATAAAGCGTATAAGAAGTCTGCCCGGATCGTCGGTGACGTTATCGGTAAATATCACCCGCACGGGGATTCAGCTGTATACGAAACGATGGTACGGATGGCGCAGGACTTTAACTACCGCCATATGCTGGTTGATGGACACGGAAACTTCGGCTCAGTTGACGGCGATGCTGCTGCCGCGATGCGGTACACAGAAGCCCGCATGTCTAAAATCGCTATGGAGATCACACGTGATTTAAACAAAGACACCATTGATTACAAAGACAACTACGATGGTTCTGAGCGTGAGCCTGTTGTATTACCGGCCCGTTTCCCGAATCTGCTCGTGAACGGCGCTTCCGGTATTGCGGTCGGGATGGCAACCAACATTCCGCCTCACCACCTTGGAGAAGTCATTGATGCGCTGCTTGCTGTCAGTAAAAACCCGGATATGTCTGTTCTGGACTTAATGGAATTTATTCAAGGACCTGATTTTCCAACAGCAGGTATTTTAATGGGCCGCAGCGGTATCCGCCGTGCCTATGAAACAGGCCGCGGTTCGATTATTTTGCGTGCCCGTACGGAAATTGAAGAAAAAGCAAACGGTAAAGAAACGATTATCGTGACAGAAATCCCGTACCAAGTAAACAAAGCAAAGCTCATTGAACGTATTGCGGAGCTTGTCCGTGAAAAGAAAATCGACGGCATTACCGATCTTCGCGACGAATCAGATCGTGAAGGTATGCGAATTGTGATGGAAATTCGCCGTGATGCCAATGCGAGCGTTGTATTAAATAATTTATATAAATACACAGCCATGCAGACAAGCTTCGGTATTAACATGCTGGCGCTTGTAGACGGCCATCCGAAAGTACTCAGCTTAAAAGAGTGCTTAAAGCATTACTTAGCGCATCAGCAGGAGATTATCCGCCGGCGTACGCAATTTGACTTAAATAAAGCCGAAGCACGCGCACACATTTTAGAGGGTCTTCGTATTGCTTTAGATCACATAGATCGCATTATCGCATTGATTCGCGGCTCGCGGACAACAGAGGCTGCCCGCGAAGGCTTGATGGAGCAGTTTGGTTTATCTGAGAAACAAGCTCAAGCCATCTTGGATATGCGTTTGCAACGCTTGACCGGCCTTGAGCGTGAAAAAATCGAAGAAGAATATCAAAACCTTCTTGCAGTGATTAAAGAATTAAGAGCCATTTTAGCTGACGAGGAAAAAATTCTTCAAATTATCCGTGAAGAGCTGACTGAAATTAAAGACAGGTACGCCGATAAACGCCGGACAGAAATTACCGATGGAGCGCCTGGTGATTTGCTGGATGAAGATTTAATTCCGGTTGAAAAAATTATTATTACATTAACCCATAAAGGATATATTAAACGTCAGCCAATCTCGACTTACCGGAGCCAGCGCCGCGGAGGCCGCGGTATTCAAGGGATGGGAACAAACGAAAATGATTTTGTTGAGCAGCTTCTGACAACCTCAACACATGATACGATTCTGTTCTTTACAAACAAAGGGAAAGTGTATCGATTAAAAGGCTATCAGATTCCTGAATTCAGCCGGACGGCAAAAGGAATCCCGCTTGTGAATCTGCTTGGCGTCGAGCAGGATGAGTGGGTGAATTCGATGCTGTTTGTCGAAGAGTTCACAGAGGATTCGTTCCTGTTCTTTGCAACGAAGCAGGGAATTGTAAAGCGGACACCGTTAATGGATTACGCAAATATTCGAACAAACGGCTTGATCGCTTTGAATATCCGGGAGGAAGACGAGCTCATTTCTGTGCGGCTGACAAATGGCGAAAAACATATTGTAATGGGAACGCGCGATGGCATGCTGATCCGTTTCCCGGAAGACAATGTCCGTTCCATGGGACGCACATCAACAGGGGTAAAAGGCATTACCTTGTCTGATGGAGATTACGCAGTTGGAATGGAACTCGTAGAAGAAAATGATTATATTTTAATTGTTACCGAAAATGGATACGGCAAATTAACGCCTGAATCTGAATACCGCATTCAAACACGTGGCGGAAAAGGGCTTAAAACGCTGAATATTACCGGCAAGAACGGGGCGCTCATCGCAGTTAAGACGGTTACAGGTGAAGAAGACCTGATGCTTATGACCATGGGCGGCGTCATGATCCGGATGGATATTGCCACCATTTCCATTACTGGCCGAAACACGCAGGGGGTTAAGCTGATCCGCCTTGGTGAAAATGAAACAGTAGCAACCGTAGCAAAAGTCGAAAAAGAAGAAGAATTGCTCGAAGAAGAAGAAGAATAGAAGAATAAAAACACGGCACAGGTATTTCAAAATACCTGTGCTTTTTTGTCTATCATTTGACTGTGATTTTTCTTATAATTAGGTACAAAGATGCAAGAGGAGGCAGGGAATGTACGTAAAAGTTGAAGACATCAAGCCTGGATATCAGGTGAAAGAAGCCGTCATGGCTGCGACAGCCAATCCCATCATTGCGGCTGGAACGGTTTTAACAGATCAACATATTCGTTTTTTGCACGCTTTTTCTATAAGATCCATTGATGTACTAGCAAAGGAAGAGCAGCCAGAGGCCGTGCTGCATTGTTCAGATTCACTCAATCGTGTACTGCCGGCTGCAGATCGGATAGAGCAGCTTTATTTTAAGACATTAAAAAGTGTAAAAGAAGAATTTCAGCGGTGGCAGTCAGGGATGAATGTAGATATTGCCCGAATACGTACAATCATCCTGCCCATACTTGAATACATGTTAGAACATCCGGCGGAACTAGAAAAAGTCGCATCATACTCTAAAAAAGACGAGTATCTTTATCACCATACCTTGGCCGTCAGCCTGCTGAGTGGACTGATTGCCCAAAAACTCCAGTACGATAGAGGATTGATTGTTCAGGCAGCATTAGCCGGATTTTTAGCTGACTGCGGGATGTCAAAAATAACAACATCCTTATTAACAAAAAAAACGGCCCTGACAGAGGGTGAATACAAAGAGATTCAAAATCATCCAGTGGTCAGCTATAAAATGGTGAAAGACTTAAAACTTCTCAAACCGGAAGCAAAGCTTGCTGTTTATCAGCATCACGAGCGGATGGACGGATCTGGTTATCCGGCGGGTACAAAAGGAAAATCAGTGCATGTACTTTCACAAATAGTGGGACTGTCTGATACCTTTCATGCTTTAACAACAGATCGGTTATTTAAAGGTAGGCAGTCTGTATTTAAAGCAGTTGAAATTATCCAGCAGGATTTGTTTGGCCAGTTTGATCTGTCAATTACAGAAGTATTGTTTTCGCTGACAGCCGAGGTTTTACAAGATATGCAGGTGACGTTATCAGATGGCAGCAAAGGCAAAGTCATCTTTGTGCCGCCTGGGAATAAAACAAGACCGATGATTCAACTGCCAAATGGAGACATTATTGATTTGGTTCAAAGAAGAGATTTATATATTGAAATCAGAGACTAAAAAACAGCCTTAAAAAAAAGGCTGTTTTTTTTATAAAAAAGCTTGCTCTTTGTTTTTATACATGATATATTATTTAAGTCGCCAGATGGTGACGGCAAAAACAAAGCAAATTGAACATTGAAAACTGAACAAAATCAATAAAAACGTCAACGTTTTAAATTTTTATCTTCCACTAAAAACACCCCGTGTTTTAGTGGAAACAAATGAGCAAGTCAAACTTTTTTGGAGAGTTTGATCCTGGCTCAGGACGAACGCTGGCGGCGTGCCTAATACATGCAAGTCGAGCGGACTTGACAGAGCTTGCTCTGTTCAAGTTAGCGGCGGACGGGTGAGTAACACGTGGGTAACCTGCCTGTAAGACTGGGATAACTCCGGGAAACCGGGGCTAATACCGGATAATATCAAGAGCTGCATGGCTCTTGATTGAAAGGCGGCTTCGGCTGTCACTTACAGATGGACCCGCGGCGCATTAGCTAGTTGGTGAGGTAACGGCTCACCAAGGCGACGATGCGTAGCCGACCTGAGAGGGTGATCGGCCACACTGGGACTGAGACACGGCCCAGACTCCTACGGGAGGCAGCAGTAGGGAATCTTCCGCAATGGACGAAAGTCTGACGGAGCAACGCCGCGTGAGTGAAGAAGGTTTTCGGATCGTAAAACTCTGTTGTCAGGGAAGAACAAGTACGGGAGTAACTGCCCGTACCTTGACGGTACCTGGCCAGAAAGCCACGGCTAACTACGTGCCAGCAGCCGCGGTAATACGTAGGTGGCAAGCGTTGTCCGGAATTATTGGGCGTAAAGCGCGCGCAGGCGGCCTTTTAAGTCTGATGTGAAAGCCCACGGCTCAACCGTGGAGGGTCATTGGAAACTGGAAGGCTTGAGTGCAGAAGAGAAGAGCGGAATTCCACGTGTAGCGGTGAAATGCGTAGAGATGTGGAGGAACACCAGTGGCGAAGGCGGCTCTTTGGTCTGTAACTGACGCTGAGGCGCGAAAGCGTGGGGAGCGAACAGGATTAGATACCCTGGTAGTCCACGCCGTAAACGATGAGTGCTAAGTGTTGGGGGGTTTCCGCCCCTCAGTGCTGCAGCTAACGCATTAAGCACTCCGCCTGGGGAGTACGGCCGCAAGGCTGAAACTCAAAGGAATTGACGGGGGCCCGCACAAGCGGTGGAGCATGTGGTTTAATTCGAAGCAACGCGAAGAACCTTACCAGGTCTTGACATCCCGCTGACCGGTCTGGAGACAGATCTTCCCCTTCGGGGGCAGCGGTGACAGGTGGTGCATGGTTGTCGTCAGCTCGTGTCGTGAGATGTTGGGTTAAGTCCCGCAACGAGCGCAACCCTTGATCTTAGTTGCCAGCATTTAGTTGGGCACTCTAAGGTGACTGCCGGTGACAAACCGGAGGAAGGTGGGGATGACGTCAAATCATCATGCCCCTTATGACCTGGGCTACACACGTGCTACAATGGATGGTACAAAGGGCTGCAAGACCGCGAGGTTTAGCCAATCCCATAAAACCATTCTCAGTTCGGATTGCAGGCTGCAACTCGCCTGCATGAAGCTGGAATCGCTAGTAATCGCGGATCAGCATGCCGCGGTGAATACGTTCCCGGGCCTTGTACACACCGCCCGTCACACCACGAGAGTTTGCAACACCCGAAGTCGGTGGGGTAACCCTTACGGGAGCCAGCCGCCGAAGGTGGGGCAGATGATTGGGGTGAAGTCGTAACAAGGTAGCCGTATCGGAAGGTGCGGCTGGATCACCTCCTTTCTAAGGATATTTACGGAAGTGAGAACTTGGTTCTCACAAACGTTTGACGTTTGATTTTGTTCAGTTTTGAAGAGTTCAATCTCTTCTTGTGCCCGCATTTATTTATGCAGGCAGCTGAAACTGTTCTTTGAAAACTGGATAGAAGCAACACATTGTATGACCAAAGCAAAAAACCGAGTAAGATACACCGCCATTTTAGGTTAAGTTAGAAAGGGCGCACGGTGGATGCCTTGGCACTAGGAGCCGAAGAAGGACGGGACTAACACCGATATGCTCCGGGGAGCTGTAAGTAAGCTTTGATCCGGAGATTTCCGAATGGGGAAACCCGCCATCCGTAATGGGGTGGCACCCCTGCCTGAATACATAGGGCAGGAGGAGGCATACCCGGGGAACTGAAACATCTAAGTACCCGGAGGAAGAGAAAGCAAACGCGATTCCCTGAGTAGCGGCGAGCGAAACGGGACATAGCCCAAACCAAGAAGCTTGCTTCTTGGGGTTGTAGGACACTCTATACGGAGTTACAAAGGAAGAGGATAGGTGAAGCGATCTGGAAAGATCCGCGGTACAAGGTAACAGCCCTGTAGCTGAAATCTTCTTCTCTCTTGAGTGTATCCTGAGTACGGCGGAACACGAGGAATTCCGTCGGAATCCGGGAGGACCATCTCCCAAGGCTAAATACTCCCTAGTGACCGATAGTGAACCAGTACCGTGAGGGAAAGGTGAAAAGCACCCCGGAAGGGGAGTGAAAGAGATCCTGAAACCGTGTGCCTACAAGTAGTTAGAGCCCTTTAACGGGTGATAGCGTGCCTTTTGTAGAATGAACCGGCGAGTTACGATTTCATGCAAGGTTAAGCTGATAAGGCGGAGCCGCAGCGAAAGCGAGTCTGAATAGGGCGCATGAGTATGAGGTCGTAGACCCGAAACCAGGTGATCTACCCATGTCCAGGATGAAGGTGAGGTAACACTCACTGGAGGTCCGAACCCACGCACGTTGAAAAGTGCGGGGATGAGGTGTGGGTAGCGGTGAAATTCCAATCGAACCTGGAGATAGCTGGTTCTCTCCGAAATAGCTTTAGGGCTAGCCTCAAACGAAGAGTACTGGAGGTAGAGCACTGTTTGGACTAGGGGCCCATCCCGGGTTACCGAATTCAGACAAACTCCGAATGCCAGATACTTATGTTTGGGAGTCAGACTGCGAGTGATAAGATCCGTAGTCAAGAGGGAAACAGCCCAGACCACCAGCTAAGGTCCCCAAGTATACGTTAAGTGGAAAAGGATGTGGAGTTGCCCAGACAACCAGGATGTTGGCTTAGAAGCAGCCACCATTTAAAGAGTGCGTAATAGCTCACTGGTCGAGTGACTCTGCGCCGAAAATGTACCGGGGCTAAACGTATCACCGAAGCTGTGGATTGACACCTTGTGGTGTCAGTGGTAGGAGAGCGTTCCAGGGGCTGTGAAGCCAGACCGAAAGGACTGGTGGAGCGCCTGGAAGTGAGAATGCCGGTATGAGTAGCGAAAGAAGGGTGAGAATCCCTTCCACCGAATGCCTAAGGTTTCCTGAGGAAGGCTCGTCCTCTCAGGGTTAGTCGGGACCTAAGCCGAGGCCGAAAGGCGTAGGCGATGGATAACAGGTTGATATTCCTGTACCACCAAGCATCGTTTGAGTGATGGGGGGACGCAGGAGGATAGGAGATCACGCAGCTGGATACGCGTGTTTAAGCAGTCAGGCTGGAAATGAGGCAAATCCCGTTTCCGTTAAGGCTGAGCTGTGATGACGAGGGAATTTTAGTACCGAAGTCTTCGATTCCACACTGCCAAGAAAAGCCTCTAGCGAGATGTAAGGTGCCCGTACCGCAAACCGACACAGGTAGGCGAGGAGAGAATCCTAAGGTGAGCGAGTGAACTCTCGTTAAGGAACTCGGCAAAATGACCCCGTAACTTCGGGAGAAGGGGTGCTCTGGTAGGGTGCAAGCCCGAGAGAGCCGCAGTGAATAGGCCCAGGCGACTGTTTAGCAAAAACACAGGTCTCTGCAAAGCCGCAAGGCGACGTATAGGGGCTGACGCCTGCCCGGTGCTGGAAGGTTAAGAGGAGGGCTTAGCGCAAGCGAAGGTCTGAATTGAAGCCCCAGTAAACGGCGGCCGTAACTATAACGGTCCTAAGGTAGCGAAATTCCTTGTCGGGTAAGTTCCGACCCGCACGAAAGGCGCAACGATCTGGGCACTGTCTCAACGAGAGACTCGGTGAAATTATAGTACCTGTGAAGATGCAGGTTACCCGCGACAGGACGGAAAGACCCCGTGGAGCTTTACTGCAGCCTGATATTGAATTTTGGCACAGTCTGCACAGGATAGGCAGGAGCCTTGGAAGCCGGAGCGCCAGCTTCGGTGGAGGCGCTGGTGGGATACTGCCCTGACTGTGTTGAAATTCTAACCCGCACCCGTGATCCGGGTGGGAGACAGTGTCAGGCGGGCAGTTTGACTGGGGCGGTCGCCTCCTAAAATGTAACGGAGGCGCCCAAAGGTTCCCTCAGAATGGTTGGAAATCATTCGCAGAGTGTAAAGGCACAAGGGAGCTTGACTGCGAGACCTACAAGTCGAGCAGGGACGAAAGTCGGGCTTAGTGATCCGGTGGTTCCGCATGGAAGGGCCATCGCTCAACGGATAAAAGCTACCCCGGGGATAACAGGCTTATCTCCCCCAAGAGTCCACATCGACGGGGAGGTTTGGCACCTCGATGTCGGCTCATCGCATCCTGGGGCTGTAGTCGGTCCCAAGGGTTGGGCTGTTCGCCCATTAAAGCGGTACGCGAGCTGGGTTCAGAACGTCGTGAGACAGTTCGGTCCCTATCCGTCGCGGGCGCAGGAAATTTGAGAGGAGCTGTCCTTAGTACGAGAGGACCGGGATGGACACACCGCTGGTGTACCAGTTGTCTCGCCAGAGGCATCGCTGGGTAGCTATGTGTGGACGGGATAAGTGCTGAAAGCATCTAAGCATGAAGCCCCCCTCAAGATGAGATTTCCCATTACGCAAGTAAGTAAGATCCCTTGAAGATGACGAGGTAGATAGGTTCGAGGTGGAAGTGCGGCGACGCATGGAGCTGACGAATACTAATCGATCGAGGACTTAATCAATGTACACTTGGCGTGTAACCGAAAGGTTTTTGCCCATACAATAACGCTTCTATCCAGTTTTGAAAGAACACTTCTTTCAAACTTCATAGTCAGGTGGCAATAGCGAAGAGGTCACACCCGTTCCCATCCCGAACACGGCCGTTAAGCTCTTCAGCGCCGATGGTAGTTGGGGGTTTCCCCCTGTGAGAGCAGGACGCCGCCTGGCACGCTAAGACAACTTGAGAAATCGGGTTGTCTTTTTTGTTGTAATTTTTGAAGAACAAGCTAAAATAAAACAGAAGAATGCCTCTGCGACACTGAATATGGGAAATATTGTTTCCCTGCCGCGTGAAAAAATGTTTGCTTTAACGTTCGGATTTAAGTGTGAAAATTCCAAAAAATCTAACTTATAAAGCGAACCTTGACATTATACCCGTTCAATTGATAACCTACTAATAATATTTTTCGGTCAGGGAGGCTTAATTATGTGGGAAGATAAGTTCAAAAAAGAAGGTTTAACGTTTGATGATGTATTGCTTGTTCCAGCTAAATCTGAGGTGCTTCCAAAAGACGTATCTCTAAAGGTGGAATTAACACCCACCTTGAAATTGAACATCCCAATGATCAGTGCAGGGATGGATACTGTAACAGAAGGCGATATGGCTATCGCAATGGCCCGTCAAGGCGGCTTAGGAATCATTCATAAAAACATGAGTATTGAGCAGCAAGCTGAGCAGGTAGACAAAGTAAAACGCTCTGAAAGCGGCGTTATCACCGATCCATTCTTTTTAACACCTGAGCATCAAGTGTTTGATGCCGAGCATCTAATGGGCAAATATCGCATTTCTGGTGTGCCAATTGTAAACAATCAAGAAGAGCAAAAGCTTGTTGGCATCCTGACAAACCGTGACCTTCGCTTTATCCAGGACTACTCCATTTTAATTACAGACGTAATGACGAAGGAAAATCTGGTGACAGCTCCGGTAGGAACTACACTGGATGAAGCAGAAAAAATTCTTCAAAAACATAAAATCGAAAAGCTTCCACTTATTGATAAAGACGGTGTTTTAAAAGGCCTTATCACGATTAAAGATATTGAAAAAGTAATCGAGTTCCCGAACTCGGCAAAAGACGCGCAGG
This sequence comes from Domibacillus sp. DTU_2020_1001157_1_SI_ALB_TIR_016, assembly GCF_032341995.1. Lineage (NCBI taxonomy): Bacteria > Bacillati > Bacillota > Bacilli > Caryophanales > Bacillaceae > Domibacillus > Domibacillus sp. DTU_2020_1001157_1_SI_ALB_TIR_016. The sequence continues at coordinate 69,065 of NZ_CP135439.1, read as the reverse complement.
GACGCCTTTTAGCAGGCGCTGCTGTTGGGGTAACAGGAGACACGATGAAGCGTGTTGAAATGCTTGTTAAGTCCCAGGTAGACGTAATTGTGGTGGATACGGCACACGGCCACTCAGCAGGGGTAATCAACACCGTAAAAGAAATCCGCGCTGCTTATCCTGACTTGAACATTATCGCTGGAAATGTTGCTACAGCTGAAGCAACACGTGAGCTGTTCGAAGCGGGCGTAGATGTTGTAAAAGTGGGAATCGGTCCAGGCTCTATCTGTACAACGCGTGTTGTAGCCGGTGTAGGCGTACCACAAATTACCGCTGTATACGATTGTGCAACAGAAGCGCGTAAGCACGGCAAAGCGATCATTGCCGATGGAGGAATTAAGTACTCCGGTGACATCGTTAAAGCCATTGCAGCCGGTGGCTCTGCGGTTATGCTTGGCAGCTTGCTTGCGGGTACATCAGAAAGCCCTGGTGAAACAGAAATCTTCCAAGGGCGCCGCTTCAAGGTATACCGTGGTATGGGCTCTGTAAGCGCGATGGAAAAAGGCTCGAAAGATCGTTACTTCCAGGAGGATGCAAAGAAATTTGTTCCAGAAGGTATCGAGGGACGTATTCCTTACAAAGGTCCACTATCTGACACATTGTATCAGTTAACAGGCGGCCTTCGTTCAGGTATGGGTTACTGCGGTACAAAGGATATCGTAGCACTCCGTGAAGAAAGCCAGTTTGTTCGTATGACGGGTGCGGGTCTTCGTGAAAGCCATCCGCACGATGTGCAAATTACAAAAGAAGCACCTAACTATTCTTTATAAGAAAACATATAAAGCCTGTCCATTGCCGGACAGGCTTTTTTTTCTTCTTTATAAAACGAGTTATCTAGGTCGTTTCTCGTCTATTTTTCTCCTGAATGTGTATGGTACAATAACGAAAGTGTTGCATAATAAATGGAGGGTTTTGAGTGTGAGAAAAAGAAATGGGTATCGGATCAGTTCCATTGTATTGAGTATGTTGTTGTTTTTTGGATTATTTTCTCCGGGAGCGTTAAAGGCGGATGCCGCATTTGATGTTAATGCAGGTGCAGCCATTTTGGTTGATGGAGAAACAGGACAGATTTTGTTTGAAAAAAATAGCAACCAGCAGCTCGGTGTAGCGAGTATGTCGAAAATGATGACAGAATATCTGCTGCTTGAGGCTGTTAAAAAAGGAAAAGTAAGCTTGGACGATACGTATCAGGTATCGGAGTATGTATATCAAGTGTCACAGGATCGCAGCTTGTCGAATGTACCACTTCGTGCGGACGAAACATACCAAATCCGTGAACTCTATGAAGCGATGACCATTTATTCAGCCAATGCGGCAACAATCGCGATTGCAGAAAAAATTGCCGGTTCAGAAGCGGAATTTGTTAAGTTAATGAATAAAAAAGCAAAAGAACTCGGAATGGAAAAAGCAAAATTCGTCAATGCGACGGGATTAAACAATAAAGACTTAAAAGGCCATCATACGACTGGTGGACCGACAGAGGAAAATACGATGACAGCCCGGGATGTGGCGACACTTGCTTACCGGCTGGTGAACGATTATCCGGAGGTTCTTGAAACAGCGGGAATTCCGAAAAAGAAATTCCGTGAGGGAACTGACGATGAAATTGCAATGGAAAATTGGAACTGGATGCTTCCGTCCCTTGTTTTTGAATATGAGGGCATGACAGGGTTAAAAACGGGAACAACAGATTTCGCTGGATATTGCTTTACTGGAACAGCTGAACGCGACGGCCAAAAGTTAATTGGTATTGTGATGGATGCAACGGATGATAAAGGCGAGGGGACGTACAACGCTCGTTTTACCGAAATGAAAAAGCTGATGGATTATGGCTTCACTCAATTTGAGCGTAAAGAAATTGCAGCAGCCGGCAGCACTGTAAAAGGAGCTGAAACGGTACCTGTTCAAAAAGGAAAAGAGAAGGAAGTAAAGCTTGAAACAGCTTCCGATCTGTCTGTTTTAGTGCCAAAAGCTTCAAACACGAAATATAAAACAGATATAACGTTGAATAGTTCGGATTTAGATAAAAATAACGAGCTGGTTGCCCCTGTTAAAAAGGGTAAAGTGGTTGGTTTTGTTGAAGTTCAGGATGAAAAAGGAGAGGCTGTTCCTTTCCTGAAAGCAGGAGGTCAGACAAAAGTGCAAACCGCCGAAAACGTTGAGAAAGCGAATTGGTTTGTTTTATCAATGCGGGCAGTTGGCGGCGGAATCGCAAACGGCTGGCACTGGCTGATAGATACGATAACTGGTTGGTTTTAATAAAAATCACCTTCTGCTATTGACAGAAGGTGATTTTTCGTGTTTATTAGGATTTAAGTATTTCACAAAAAATCAGACCTTTCTGATCAATATAGGAGGAATATCAAATGAATACAGGTACAGACCGTGTAAAACGTGGAATGGCAGAAATGCAAAAAGGCGGCGTAATTATGGACGTCGTAAATGCGGAGCAGGCAAAAATTGCAGAGGAAGCAGGCGCAGTTGCGGTTATGGCGCTTGAGCGCGTTCCTTCTGACATTCGTAAAGCAGGCGGCGTTGCCCGTATGGCAGATCCTCGTATTGTAGAAGAAGTGATGAACGCTGTAACGATCCCAGTTATGGCGAAAGCGCGTATTGGACACATTGTAGAAGCGCGTGTGCTTGAAGCAATGGGTGTTGATTACTTGGATGAAAGTGAAGTGTTAACGCCAGCAGATGAAGAATACCATTTGCTGAAAAGTGACTTTACTGTTCCATTCGTTTGCGGATGCCGTGATATCGGTGAAGCAGCACGCCGTATCGGTGAAGGTGCTTCCATGCTCCGCACAAAAGGCGAGCCGGGAACAGGAAACATCGTAGAAGCCGTACGCCATATGCGCAAAGTAAATGCACAGGTGCGTAAGCTCGTTCATATGAACGAAGATGAAATTATGACAGAAGCAAAAATTCACGGCGCTCCTTTTGAAGTATTAATGCAAATTAAAAAAGAAGGACGCCTTCCGGTTGTCAACTTCGCAGCAGGCGGTATTGCAACACCAGCGGACGCAGCACTGATGATGGAGCTTGGTGCAGACGGCGTATTCGTTGGATCTGGTATTTTCAAATCAGAAAACCCGGCGAAATTTGCCCGTGCGATCGTGGAAGCAACCACTCATTACCAGGACTACAAGTTGATTGCCGAACTTTCGAAAGAGCTGGGTGAGCCAATGAAAGGCCTTGAGATTGCCGGCATCGCAGCAGCTGATCGTATGCAGGAGCGCGGCTGGTAATGACAAAGGTCGGTGTACTGGGCTTGCAGGGTGCCGTTCGTGAGCATGTTCTTTCGATAGAGGAAAGTGGAGCTGAGGCTGTAGTAGTAAAATGGCCGGAGCAGCTGGATGAGCTGGATGGGCTGATTTTGCCCGGCGGTGAAAGTACAACAATGCGCCGCTTAATGGACCGCTACGGTTTTATGGAGCCGCTGCGGGCATTCGGGAAATCTGGGCGTCCGATGTTCGGAACGTGCGCAGGCCTTATTTTACTCGCTGGCGAAGTTGTTGGATATGGTGAGCCGCATCTTGGCTTAATGGATATCAAGGTTGAACGAAACTCATTTGGCCGTCAAAAAGAAAGCTTCGAAGCAAACCTTGCCATTAAAGGCGTGGCAGATGATTACAATGCTGTTTTTATTCGGGCACCGCATATCGTCTCAGCCGGCGAAGGAACAGAAATATTGGCAGAATGCGACGGGCGGATTGTCGCTGCGCGCAACGGCCAATATCTCGGCTGTTCCTTTCATCCAGAATTGACGGATGACCATCGCATTACCGCTTACTTTGTCAAGATGGCGGAGCAGGCAAAAGCGTCACTTGCGCATTCATAAAAAATGTAGTACATTGAATGCAAATCGAATAGTGAAACGCGATGAAGGAAGTCAGTAGCTTGATACTTCTTCTTAAAGAGAGCCGGTGGTTGGTGCGAACCGGTGTAGAAGCCAGGTGAATCCGTTCTGGAGCGGGATGCTGAACACAAAAAGCAGAGTAGGCATTGACCGGCGCAGGCCGTTAAAACGTTGTTTGAGAGGAAAGCTGTACGGCTTTCAATCAGGGTGGTAACGCGGAATCAAACTTCCGTCCCTTTCCATAGGGGCGGAAGTTTTTTATTTTTTAAAGGAGGAATTGCATATGCTGGATATGAAATATTTGCGGTCTCATTTTGCGGAAGTGAAAGAACGCCTGAAGTTTCGGGGCGAGGATATGAGCGCATTTGAAGATTTTGAAGAACTGGAGAAAAAGCGCCGTGAGCTGCTTGGCCAGACAGAAGAGCTGAAGAGCAAACGCAACACAGTATCACAGGAGGTTGCTCGTTTAAAAAAAGAAAAACAGGATGCGGATGCACTCATTACAGAAATGCGTGAAGTCGGCGAAAAAATTAAAGAGCTTGATACGGAGCTTCGGGAAACAGAAGAAAAACTGGAGCAGCTGATGCTGCGGATGCCGAACATCCCGCATGAAAGTGTCCCGGCAGGCGATTCTGAAGAAGATAATGTGGAAATTCGTAAATGGGGAAGCGTGCCGGAATTTAGCTTTGAAGCAAAGCCGCATTGGGATTTAGCAACGGATTTGGATATCCTTGATTTCGAGCGTGCCGGCAAAGTAACAGGCAGCCGCTTTACTTTCTATAAAGGGGCAGGTTCAAAGCTTGAACGTGCTCTTATCAGCTTTATGCTGGATTTGCACACGGAAGAGCATGGCTACACAGAAATGATGCCGCCGTACATGGTAAACCGTGGAAGCATGACAGGGACAGGGCAGCTGCCAAAGTTTGAAGAGGATGCTTTCCGGATTGAAGCGGAAGATTACTTCCTCATCCCGACAGCGGAAGTGCCGGTGACAAATTATCACCGCGATGAAATTTTAAATGGTGAGGACCTGCCGATTGCTTATGCAGCGTACAGCGCATGCTTCCGTTCTGAAGCAGGATCTGCCGGCCGTGACACACGCGGCTTAATTCGCCAGCATCAATTCAACAAGGTAGAAATGGTCCGTTTTGTGAAGCCGGAAGATTCTTATGCAGAGCTTGAAAAGCTGACAGGTCATGCGGAAAAAGTACTGCAGCTGCTCGGTCTTCCTTACCGTGTGCTTGATATGTGTTCTGCGGACCTCGGGTTTACCGCAGCGAAAAAGTACGATATTGAAGTATGGCTGCCAAGCTACAATGAGTATAAAGAAATTTCTTCTTGCTCAAACTTTGAAGGCTTCCAGGCACGCCGGGCGAATATCCGTTTCCGTCGCGAGAAAAATGGCAAGCCGGAGCATGTGCATACACTAAATGGGTCAGGTCTTGCGATTGGCCGTACAGTGGCAGCTCTTTTAGAGAACTACCAGCAGGAAGACGGAAGCATTCTAATTCCAGAAGTGCTGCGTCCATATATGGGCGGCAAAGAAAAAATCGAAAAAAAATAAGTGGAATCGTGTTGACAGAATAATTTACCCTATGATAAATTAATTCTTGTCGATACGACGGAGGAATACCCAAGTCCGGCTGAAGGGATCGGTCTTGAAAACCGACAGGCGGGTCAAACCGCGCAGGGGTTCGAATCCCCTTTCCTCCTCCATTTTTAACATAAGTGCATAATTGGAGATATGAACGCCCATCTGACTTGTCAGATGGGCGTTCTTTTTATATTTTAACGACCGTAAACCGGTCAGAAAGCAGCAGCCAGTTTTGTGGAAAGGAAAAACCAATTTTCCAATAAGCGATACCGCCCAGTCCGAGCTCTCTAATGAGCGAGAATTTTGCATCGACTGAGCGTGCATCTTCAAACCAAATTTTATGAGCACGTCCTTCTTCGTCTGTATAGTCGATAAAAGGAGCCTGTGCCGTAAAATCATAACGGACAGAAGCGTTGTAACGCGCCGCACGCCGCAGTGCTTCCTGCGGGCTGACCGCTCTTGCAAACGGATTTCCCGGCCTGTATGGAAGTGTCCAATCATATCCGTATAAATTCTGGCCCATGACGATTTTAGAAGCAGGCATTTCCGTCACGGCATACGTAAGGACGTTACGGACAGGCCCAATCGGTGAAACGGCCATTGGCGGACCTCCGCTGTATCCCCATTCATAGGTCATAAGGACGGAGAAATCCACAATTTCTCCGTGCGCTTTGTAATCATGCGCTTCATACCACTGCCCCTGCTGGGTAGCGCTTGTTTTGGGAGCAAGAGCGGTTGAAACCGTTTTGCCTTCGCGGTGAAATCGTTCCACCGCCCGGCGGAGAAACTGGTTGTATGCTTCTCTATCCTCAGGCCGCAAATATTCAAAATCAAAATGGATATCCCTGAAATTTGTTTGGGCGGCAATCCTGCTGATATTGTTTAAAAAGGTTTCCTGAACAGCTGTATCGTTCAGCAGTACGCGGGCAAGCTCTCCGCTGAATTGTCCTTCTTCTAAATTAGTAATGTCCATCATTAAGACGGTGCCATGTTGTTCAGCAATCGTCGCAATGGGACGAACAGCCGGTTCTGTTAAAGATCCATCCCGCCTTGCATTGTAGCTGACCGGGGCGAAGTAAGTGAGATGGGGGGCCGCTTCCCGGGCTTGATTGAGAATGGTGCTTGAATAACCGGCCGCAGAAGGCTCAACATAAGCAAGAGACTCAATTTGTTTTTTTGGAGGCGATGGAATACGCAGCTGCCGACCGATTTGAAGCGGAGCAGTTGGCGACAAACCGTTGATACGGACAATTTCTTCAACAGTTACTCCATACTGTCTTGATATTCTCCATAAGCTGTCTCCGGCAACCACAGTGTGGAACCTTCCGGCAATAGGGATCACCAGCGCCTGTCCGACCACAAGATGTGGCAGAGTCGCAAGCTGGTTTGCATCGCTGATTGCGTCTACGGTTGTCCCGTACCGCCGTGCGATTTGAAATAATGTATCGCCGCTTTTTACAACATAAATGTCCATACGCCGTTCCTCCTCTCTATACTAAGTGTACAGAGAGGAAAGGCGTCTTATGACAACAGTTGAATCAAATCATTTGATGGGCGCACATCTGCGCTAAGAACTGTTTCCATCATTTCAAGCGCATATTGGTTGAATTTCTTTTCCTCTGATGCAATGGCATCCTTTGGAACGTAAATGTTAAACTCGCGCATATAAGCGTCGTTTGCGGTAAAGAAAACACAAATGTTTCCGGCTACGCCTGTTACAGCTACCGAATCTACGCCTAGTTCATGCAGCAGTGTATGAAGAGCGGTACCATAAAAAGCGGAATGCTTTGGCTTGATTAAAAAGTAATCTTCGTCGCTCGGCTTTATTTGCTGTATAATAGGAGCGCTTATTTCATTAGATGCGTGGTCTGTAATCAGCGCAATATCCGCTTTCCAAAGTCCATAGTGGTCATTTATATAAATAACCGGCCATTCTTTTTGATGGAAATGATCTTTCAACTGCAAAATTGGTTCGATCGTTTCTTTTGTAAAGCCGGCCAGTTGTTTCCCTTTTGGGAATTGAAAATCGTTAATCATGTCAACAACTAGAAGTGCACATTTTTTGGTCATAACTGTTCCTCCTTCACTTCTATATGTAATACCCTTATTTCTGCAGAAAGGAGCATGAAAGTGGACGAATTTTTTATGAAGCTGGCAATTGAGGAAGCAAAAAAAGCCGAGTACCTCGGTGAAGTGCCGATCGGGGCGGTAATTGTGAAAGACAATAAAGTCATTGCATCGGGATACAATTTGAGAGAAACGACTCAAAACGCTGTTACCCATGCAGAGCTTTTAGCCATTCAACGCGCTTGTGAAGAAACAGAAGGCTGGAGGCTCGAGGGGACGACGCTTTACGTTACACTGGAGCCGTGTCCGATGTGCAGCGGCGCCATTTTATTGTCTCGTGTAGAGCGGGTGGTTTACGGAGCGGCAGATCCAAAAGCCGGCTGCGCCGGTACACTGATGAATCTGCTTGAAGATGACCGTTTTAACCATCGCTGCGAAGTGGTGCCCGGTGTGTTGGAAGAAGAATGCGGCATGATCCTGACGCAGTTTTTTCGGAATATCCGGCAAAGGAAAAAGGAACAAAAAAAGCAGCAACAGAGTAAATAGTTTCCACATTGCTTTTTTTGACTCAAGGTAGTATAATAGATCTTGCCGTGCTAAGTGGGGAGGTAGCGGTGCCCTGTATCCGCAATCCGCTCTAGCGGGACTGAATTCCTTCTCGAGGCTGTTTAATTGTGGGGTCTGCCTTTTGTAAGTGGCGTTGACGTTCGGGTCCTGCGCAATGGGAACCCATGAACCATGTCAGGTCCGGAAGGAAGCAGCATTAAGTGGACTCTCTCATGTGCCGCGGGGCAGCCTGGGCTGAGCTAACTGCTCAAGTAACGCCTGTGATTGGCAGTCGACAGAAGGTGCACGGTATTACATAATAAACATAAACAAGGCGTCCGGTTTGCCGGGCGTCTTTTTGCTTTCATTGGAATAGAAAAGGTGTGCTCGTTCGTTTATAATAAAACAAGAAAGATGAAGGGGGTACAGAATGAGCTATCAGGCATTATACCGTGTATGGCGGCCGCAGAACTTTGCGGATGTCGTTGGGCAGGAGCACATAACGAAAACGCTTCAGAACGCTCTCCTTCAAGACAAGATCTCACATGCTTATCTTTTTTCCGGCCCGCGTGGAACCGGAAAAACAAGTGCGGCGAAGATTTTAGCTAAAGCGGTAAACTGTGAAAACGGTCCTTCAGCAGAACCGTGCAATGAATGTGCATCCTGCCGGGGAATTTCAGATGGATCCATTCAGGATGTAATTGAAATTGACGCAGCTTCGAACAATGGTGTAGATGAAATTCGCGATATTCGCGACAAAGTAAAGTACGCACCCGGCTCTGTCCGGTTTAAAGTATATATTATTGATGAAGTGCACATGCTTTCAACCGGCGCGTTTAACGCTTTACTAAAAACGCTTGAAGAACCACCGACGCATGTGATCTTTATTTTGGCGACAACAGAACCGCACAAAATTCCTCTCACGATCATTTCTCGCTGCCAGCGGTTTGATTTTAAGCGAATTACGGCTCAGGCGATTACCGGGCGCATGACGCTTATTTTAAATGAAACCGGAACAGCGTTTGATGAACCGGCACTGCCGATCATTGCCCGGGCGGCGGAAGGCGGAATGCGTGACGCCCTTAGTCTGCTCGATCAAGCGGTTTCTTACAGCCGAGGCCGTTTAACAGAAGCAGATGCTCTAATCGTAACCGGGACAGTCGGGCAGGAGATGCTTCAGAGCATCGCCGAGGCCGTTTTTAATCAAAACGCCGCTGAAGCTGTTCAAACACTGAACAAACTGCTTATGGAAGGAAAAGATCCGACTCGATTTACGGAGGATTTAATTTTATATTTCCGTGATATGCTGCTTTTAAAAATGGCGCCGGAACTTGAAGAATCATTAGAACGCACAATGGCGGAAGAAACGTTTACAGAACTTGCAGGCCGGGTGTCTGAACCGGCTATTTATGAATATATCGCCATTTTAAATAAAGCGCAGCAGGATATGAAGTTCACCAATCACGCGCGTATTTATCTTGAAGTGGCCCTCGTGAAAATGAGCCGTCTTCACATAAAAGCAGAGTCTGCTGCCTCCGGCCCGGAAATCGCCGGCCTGCTTGAAAAAATAAACCGGCTTGAGCAGGAAGTACAGGAGCTGAAAAAACGTCCGGCCGGCTCAGTAGAAACGGAAGTACCGAAGCCGGCTGCGAAGAAAATGTCACGCCCGAGCAATCAATTTAAAGTGGCCGTTCCGCAGATTGAAAAAGTACTTTCGGAAGCAACAAAGCAGGATATTCAAAATATTAAAAGCCGCTGGGGCAATATGATTGGCTACTTGAATGAACGGCAAATGCGCTCTCAGGCAGCTCTTTTAAATGATGCAGAACCTGTCGCTGCGTCTGCAGACTCATTTGTGTTAAAATTTAAATACGAAATTCATTGTCAAATGGCCTCTGATAATAAAGCGTTTATGGATTCCATTTCGACGATTTTAAATGAATTAACCGGCAAGCCATATCGGCCGCTTGTTGTGCCGGAAGAAGCGTGGCTCGACATTCGCCGCTCTTTTGTGAAAAAGCAAAAAGAAGAAGGCGTTACGGCACCACCGGGTGAAGAAGCAGAAGCGGATGTGCCGGAAGAGGAAGAAGATCCTCTCGTGTCAAAAGCGCTTGAGCTTGTTGGAGAAGAATTTCTTGAAATCAAAGACTAATTTAATTGGAGGATGATGAACATGATGCGTGGCGGAGGAATGGGCAACATGCAGAATATGATGAAGCAGATGCAGAAAATGCAAAAGCAGATGCAGCAGGCGCAGGAAGAACTGGCGGAAAAACAATTTGAAGGAACAGCAGGAGGCGGCATGGTGAAAGTCAGCATGTCCGGCCAAAAACAAGTAACCGATGTTCAAATCAAAGAAGAAGTTGTAGATCCAGATGATATCGAAATGCTTCAAGATCTTGTTCTTGCAGCAGTAAATGATGCGCTGAAAAAAGTAGACGACGAAACGAACCAGACGATGGGACAGTTTACGAAAGGGATGAACCTTCCTTTCTAAAGAGGAGGAATTATAAATGTATTATCCCGAACCTATAACGAAGCTGATTGACAGCTTCATGAAATTGCCGGGCATCGGGCCAAAAACAGCGGCTCGTCTGGCTTTTTTTGTGCTAAACATGAAAGAAGAAGATGTGCTTGAATTCGGGAAAGCACTTGTGAATGCCAAACGTGACCTAGGCTATTGTTCAGTATGCGGCCATATTACCGATCAAGATCCATGTTCCATTTGTAAAGATGAGCGCCGTGACCGAAGCATTGTCTGCGTAGTACAGGACCCGAAAGACGTCATTGCGATGGAGAAAATGAAGGAATACAATGGCTTGTACCATGTTCTTCATGGCGCTATCTCTCCAATGGAAGGAATCGGGCCGGAAGATATCAACGTACCGGACTTAGTGAAACGGCTTCAGGATGAAACCATTAAAGAAGTCATTTTAGCGACCAATCCGAATATCGAAGGAGAAGCAACGGCAATGTATATCTCCAGGCTGCTAAAACCATCTGGTATCCGGACGACCCGCATTGCTCATGGCCTTCCAGTCGGCGGTGATCTTGAATATGCCGATGAAGTGACTTTGTCTAAGGCGATAGAGGGACGCCGGGAGCTGTAAGGAGGAAAGCATCTATGTTTTTTCGCAAAAAACAAAGCATGCGCAGTATGTATGATGATAAATTAATCAGTTTAATGAGCCAGGCAAGAACAGATTGGTTTAAAAATCGTGACTTGCTTCGTCTTAGCTTTGAACAAAACAATGAGCTTGAAGCTCAAACAAAAGCCGCTCAAGCGAAATATTTCTTTTTGTTCCGCGAAGCGAAAAAACGGCAAATTCGCATAAAAGAATAATTCTCTTCTATATATAGAGGAGGAGCGTGAAAAAATGCGAAAATTGAGCGAGATTCTGATGATGATTTTTAAGAAAACAGTGATAGGTGCTTTTCTTTTATACGTAATCAATGTATGTATACAAGAGACGGATCTGTATATTGTGATAAATCCATTTACCGCTTTTTTAGCCGGTTTCCTCGGGCTGCCGGGAGTTCTCTCTCTGGCAGCTATTTATTTTTTTGTTTTCCCGTAAAAAAACATTGGAAAGTTATTGACGCAAAAGAGACGAGCTGGTATATTAATAAAGTTGCTGCTGAAAAGCAGTCAGCAAGAAATAAAAAAGTTAAAAAAGATATTGACACATCGCATCAAATGATGATATGATGTTATAGCTGTCGCAGAGATGGCATGAGCGAATTGAACATTGAACATTGAACATTGAACATTGAAAACTGAACAAAATCAATAAAAACGTCAACGTTTTAAATTTTTATCTTCCACTAAAAACACCCCGTGTTTTAGTGGAAACAAATGAGCAAGTCAAACTTTTTTGGAGAGTTTGATCCTGGCTCAGGACGAACGCTGGCGGCGTGCCTAATACATGCAAGTCGAGCGGACTTGACAGAGCTTGCTCTGTTCAAGTTAGCGGCGGACGGGTGAGTAACACGTGGGTAACCTGCCTGTAAGACTGGGATAACTCCGGGAAACCGGGGCTAATACCGGATAATATCAAGAGCTGCATGGCTCTTGATTGAAAGGCGGCTTCGGCTGTCACTTACAGATGGACCCGCGGCGCATTAGCTAGTTGGTGAGGTAACGGCTCACCAAGGCGACGATGCGTAGCCGACCTGAGAGGGTGATCGGCCACACTGGGACTGAGACACGGCCCAGACTCCTACGGGAGGCAGCAGTAGGGAATCTTCCGCAATGGACGAAAGTCTGACGGAGCAACGCCGCGTGAGTGAAGAAGGTTTTCGGATCGTAAAACTCTGTTGTCAGGGAAGAACAAGTATGGGAGTAACTGCCCGTACCTTGACGGTACCTGGCCAGAAAGCCACGGCTAACTACGTGCCAGCAGCCGCGGTAATACGTAGGTGGCAAGCGTTGTCCGGAATTATTGGGCGTAAAGCGCGCGCAGGCGGCCTTTTAAGTCTGATGTGAAAGCCCACGGCTCAACCGTGGAGGGTCATTGGAAACTGGAAGGCTTGAGTGCAGAAGAGAAGAGCGGAATTCCACGTGTAGCGGTGAAATGCGTAGAGATGTGGAGGAACACCAGTGGCGAAGGCGGCTCTTTGGTCTGTAACTGACGCTGAGGCGCGAAAGCGTGGGGAGCGAACAGGATTAGATACCCTGGTAGTCCACGCCGTAAACGATGAGTGCTAAGTGTTGGGGGGTTTCCGCCCCTCAGTGCTGCAGCTAACGCATTAAGCACTCCGCCTGGGGAGTACGGCCGCAAGGCTGAAACTCAAAGGAATTGACGGGGGCCCGCACAAGCGGTGGAGCATGTGGTTTAATTCGAAGCAACGCGAAGAACCTTACCAGGTCTTGACATCCCGCTGACCGGTCTGGAGACAGATCTTCCCCTTCGGGGGCAGCGGTGACAGGTGGTGCATGGTTGTCGTCAGCTCGTGTCGTGAGATGTTGGGTTAAGTCCCGCAACGAGCGCAACCCTTGATCTTAGTTGCCAGCATTCAGTTGGGCACTCTAAGGTGACTGCCGGTGACAAACCGGAGGAAGGTGGGGATGACGTCAAATCATCATGCCCCTTATGACCTGGGCTACACACGTGCTACAATGGATGGTACAAAGGGCTGCAAGACCGCGAGGTTTAGCCAATCCCATAAAACCATTCTCAGTTCGGATTGCAGGCTGCAACTCGCCTGCATGAAGCTGGAATCGCTAGTAATCGCGGATCAGCATGCCGCGGTGAATACGTTCCCGGGCCTTGTACACACCGCCCGTCACACCACGAGAGTTTGCAACACCCGAAGTCGGTGGGGTAACCCTTACGGGAGCCAGCCGCCGAAGGTGGGGCAGATGATTGGGGTGAAGTCGTAACAAGGTAGCCGTATCGGAAGGTGCGGCTGGATCACCTCCTTTCTAAGGATATTTACGGAAGTGAGAACTTGGTTCTCACACACGTTGACGTTTGATTTTGTTCAGTTTTGAAGGTTCAATCCTTCAAGATGAAACTGTTCTTTGAAAACTGGATAGAAGCAACACATTGTATGACCAAAGCAAAAAACCGAGTAAGATACACCGCCATTTTAGGTTAAGTTAGAAAGGGCGCACGGTGGATGCCTTGGCACTAGGAGCCGAAGAAGGACGGGACTAACACCGATATGCTCCGGGGAGCTGTAAGTAAGCTTTGATCCGGAGATTTCCGAATGGGGAAACCCACCATCCGTAATGGGATGGCACCCCTGCCTGAATACATAGGGCAGGAGGAGGCATACCCGGGGAACTGAAACATCTAAGTACCCGGAGGAAGAGAAAGCAAACGCGATTCCCTGAGTAGCGGCGAGCGAAACGGGACATAGCCCAAACCAAGAAGCTTGCTTCTTGGGGTTGTAGGACACTCTATACGGAGTTACAAAGGAAGAGGATAGGTGAAGCGATCTGGAAAGATCCGCGGTACAAGGTAACAGCCCTGTAGCTGAAATTCTCTTCTCTCTTGAGTGTATCCTGAGTACGGCGGAACACGAGGAATTCCGTCGGAATCCGGGAGGACCATCTCCCAAGGCTAAATACTCCCTAGTGACCGATAGTGAACCAGTACCGTGAGGGAAAGGTGAAAAGCACCCCGGAAGGGGAGTGAAAGAGATCCTGAAACCGTGTGCCTACAAGTAGTTAGAGCCCTTTAACGGGTGATAGCGTGCCTTTTGTAGAATGAACCGGCGAGTTACGATTTCATGCAAGGTTAAGCTGATAAAGCGGAGCCGCAGCGAAAGCGAGTCTGAATAGGGCGCATGAGTATGAGGTCGTAGACCCGAAACCAGGTGATCTACCCATGTCCAGGATGAAGGTGAGGTAACACTCACTGGAGGTCCGAACCCACGCACGTTGAAAAGTGCGGGGATGAGGTGTGGGTAGCGGTGAAATTCCAATCGAACCTGGAGATAGCTGGTTCTCTCCGAAATAGCTTTAGGGCTAGCCTCAAACGAAGAGTACTGGAGGTAGAGCACTGTTTGGACTAGGGGCCCATCCCGGGTTACCGAATTCAGACAAACTCCGAATGCCAGATACTTATGTTTGGGAGTCAGACTGCGAGTGATAAGATCCGTAGTCAAGAGGGAAACAGCCCAGACCACCAGCTAAGGTCCCAAAGTATACGTTAAGTGGAAAAGGATGTGGAGTTGCCCAGACAACCAGGATGTTGGCTTAGAAGCAGCCACCATTTAAAGAGTGCGTAATAGCTCACTGGTCGAGTGACTCTGCGCCGAAAATGTACCGGGGCTAAACGTATCACCGAAGCTGTGGATTGACACCTTATGGTGTCAGTGGTAGGAGAGCGTTCCAGAGGCTGTGAAGTCAGACCGGAAGGACTGGTGGAGCGTCTGGAAGTGAGAATGCCGGTATGAGTAGCGAAAGAAGGGTGAGAATCCCTTCCACCGAATGCCTAAGGTTTCCTGAGGAAGGCTCGTCCTCTCAGGGTTAGTCGGGACCTAAGCCGAGGCCGAAAGGCGTAGGCGATGGATAACAGGTTGATATTCCTGTACCACCAAGCATCGTTTGAGTGATGGGGGGACGCAGGAGGATAGGAGATCACGCAGCTGGATACGCGTGTTTAAGCAGTCAGGCTGGAAATGAGGCAAATCCCGTTTCCATTAAGGCTGAGCTGTGATGACGAGGGAATTTTAGTACCGAAGTCTTCGATTCCACACTGCCAAGAAAAGCCTCTAGCGAGATGTAAGGTGCCCGTACCGCAAACCGACACAGGTAGGCGAGGAGAGAATCCTAAGGTGAGCGAGTGAACTCTCGTTAAGGAACTCGGCAAAATGACCCCGTAACTTCGGGAGAAGGGGTGCTCTGGTAGGGTGCAAGCCCGAGAGAGCCGCAGTGAATAGGCCCAGGCGACTGTTTAGCAAAAACACAGGTCTCTGCAAAGCCGCAAGGCGACGTATAGGGGCTGACGCCTGCCCGGTGCTGGAAGGTTAAGAGGAGGGCTTAGCGCAAGCGAAGGTCTGAATTGAAGCCCCAGTAAACGGCGGCCGTAACTATAACGGTCCTAAGGTAGCGAAATTCCTTGTCGGGTAAGTTCCGACCCGCACGAAAGGCGCAACGATCTGGGCACTGTCTCAACGAGAGACTCGGTGAAATTATAGTACCTGTGAAGATGCAGGTTACCCGCGACAGGACGGAAAGACCCCGTGGAGCTTTACTGCAGCCTGATATTGAATTTTGGCACAGTCTGCACAGGATAGGCAGGAGCCTTGGAAGCCGGAGCGCCAGCTTCGGTGGAGGCGCTGGTGGGATACTGCCCTGACTGTGTTGAAATTCTAACCCGCACCCGTGATCCGGGTGGGAGACAGTGTCAGGCGGGCAGTTTGACTGGGGCGGTCGCCTCCTAAAATGTAACGGAGGCGCCCAAAGGTTCCCTCAGAATGGTTGGAAATCATTCGCAGAGTGTAAAGGCACAAGGGAGCTTGACTGCGAGACCTACAAGTCGAGCAGGGACGAAAGTCGGGCTTAGTGATCCGGTGGTTCCGCATGGAAGGGCCATCGCTCAACGGATAAAAGCTACCCCGGGGATAACAGGCTTATCTCCCCCAAGAGTCCACATCGACGGGGAGGTTTGGCACCTCGATGTCGGCTCATCGCATCCTGGGGCTGTAGTCGGTCCCAAGGGTTGGGCTGTTCGCCCATTAAAGCGGTACGCGAGCTGGGTTCAGAACGTCGTGAGACAGTTCGGTCCCTATCCGTCGCGGGCGCAGGAAATTTGAGAGGAGCTGTCCTTAGTACGAGAGGACCGGGATGGACACACCGCTGGTGTACCAGTTGTCTCGCCAGAGGCATCGCTGGGTAGCTATGTGTGGACGGGATAAGTGCTGAAAGCATCTAAGCATGAAGCCCCCCTCAAGATGAGATTTCCCATTACGCAAGTAAGTAAGATCCCTTGAAGATGACGAGGTAGATAGGTTCGAGGTGGAAGTGCGGCGACGCATGGAGCTGACGAATACTAATCGATCGAGGACTTAATCAATGTACACTTGGCGTGTAACCGAAAGGTTTTTGCCCATACAATAACGCTTCTATCCAGTTTTGAAAGAACACTTCTTTCAAACTTCATAGTCAGGTGGCAATAGCGAAGAGGTCACACCCGTTCCCATCCCGAACACGGCCGTTAAGCTCTTCAGCGCCGATGGTAGTTGGGGGTTTCCCCCTGTGAGAGCAGGACGCCGCCTGGCAATAATGAAAAAGAGATGACTTCGTGTCGTCTCTTTTTTTTATATTGTTTATTCGATAAAGGAGAATTCGTAAATGAATCATTCCCGTATGCCTTTGCTTGAAGCTTTAAAAAAACATCAGCAGAAAAAGCCTATTTCTTTTCACGTACCCGGCCACAAAAATGGCTTGCTTGCTTCTTGGATGGAGCTTTCACTGGATGTAACCGAATTAACGGGTTTGGATGACCTTCATGCTCCAGAAGAATGTATTAAAGAAGCAGAAGACCTGCTTTCGGACTTACATAATACGGTGGAAAGCAAGTTTCTTGTGAATGGAAGTACAGTCGGCAACCTTGCCATGATTCTTGGTACCCTTTCCAAAGGCGATATTGTGTTTGTTCAGCGCAATTGCCATAAGTCTGTGTTAAACGCCTTAAAAATGGCTCAAGTCTTCCCCGTTTTTTTAACACCCGATTTTGACGAACATACACAGACAGCAGCCCAAGTATCCAAGCAAACATTAATGGAGGCATACAAAACATATCCTGAAAGTAAAGCGGTCATTTTTACGTATCCGACGTATTATGGAATAACCGGTTCTTTTCAGGAATTGGCGGCTATTGCCAAGTCTCACGGTTCCTTGGTGCTTGTGGACGAGGCGCATGGAGCCCACTTTGGTGCTGTGGAAGGAGAAGTGCCCATGAGCGCCCTGCAGCTGGGAGGAGATATCGTTGTACAGTCTGCGCACAAAATGCTGCCTGCTATGACGATGGGTGCTTACCTTCATATTAATTCTTCCCAAATCGATCGCACGCGCCTTCAATTTTATCTGCAGGCTCTGCAGTCAAGCAGTCCGTCTTATCCAATTATGGCTTCCTTGGATTATGCCCGTTTTTATGCCGCTTCCTATACGAGAAAAGATCATACTTACTCTATGGCTGTAAAAAACAGAGTGATTCAGTTTCTCCAATTAAAGGGGTTCGTTTGTATATCTACAGATGATCCGTACAAACTGCTTGTAAGGGCTGAAGGGCTGACAGGATATGAGTTACAGGCTTTGTTTGAAGAAGCAGGCATCTATATTGAACTCGCCGACCCTTATCAGATACTGCTCGTTTTTCCTCTTTTAGAAGCAGAAGAGAATCTCTTTGAAGCACAAGCTATGCAAAAACTGGGCAGCTTGTCGTTTAAAACAGGAAAAACATCTCCTTCTTTTTCAGGAAATTTGCCGTCTGCTTATGTATCCACTCTCGACTTGCCTTATAATGAGCATAGTTGCTTCCAAAAAGAAGCTGTTTCCTTGAAAGACGCAGCCGGCGAAGTGGCAGCTGAAATGATTATTCCGTACCCGCCTGGTATACCGCTCGTGATGGAGGGGGAACGGATTTCAAGGGCTCACGTAGAGCAGATTGAGTGGCTGGTCAGTCAAGGCGCCCGCTTTCATGGGGGAGAAAGATTGAACGAACAGAAGCTTATGGTGTTTCGGAAGGAGAACTAATGTGCCAGGATTATTTATTACAATAGAAGGACCAGAAGGAGCAGGGAAAACGACCGTGCTCCAGCGGATTGTTGAAGAGCTTGAAAAAAAGGGGTACCCGATTGTTCAAACGAGAGAACCGGGCGGCATAGCTATTGCGGAGCAAATACGCTCGGTTATTTTAAATAAAGACAACACAAAGATGGATGCTCGCACAGAAGCACTTCTTTATGCAGCAGCCCGCCGCCAGCATTTGGTGGAAAAAGTCATACCGGCTCTTCAAAAAGACTTTATTGTCCTTTGTGACCGCTTTGTCGACAGCTCTCTTGCGTACCAAGGCTATGCAAGGGGGCTTGGTATGGAGGAAGTGGCCTCCATTAATGCTTTTGCGATTGATGGCATGATGCCTGCCTTGACGTTATTATTTGATGTGCAGCCTGAAGTCGGGCTTGCCCGTATTCATCGCCATGATGGACGGGAAGTCAACCGGCTTGACCTGGAGGATCTTTCTTTTCACCAGAAAGTACGGGAAGGATATTTGAAATTGGCCGAGGCCAACCGGGAACGCATCGTGGTGATTGATGCCGAGCAGGAGCAGGAGCTCGTGTACCGGGCTGCACTTTCTGAAATTGAAAAAGTGCTTGGCTAAAAGATTTGGTATAATAGAAGAAATCCTGTAAGGGGGAAAAAATATGAAATTGATTACCGCAGTCGTACAGGACCAGGACAGCAATAAATTATCACAGGCACTGATTAAACATCAATTCCGCGCAACGAAGCTTGCTTCAACTGGTGGCTTTTTAAGAGCAGGCAATACAACATTCATGATCGGCGTAGAAGATGACCGTGTGCAGGAAGCACTAGAGCTTATCAAAAAAAATTGCCAGTCTCGTGAACAGGTTGCTCCTCCCGTATCGCCGATGGGCGGCAATGTTGATGCGTATGTGCCGTATCCGGTAGAGGTGCCAGTAGGCGGTGCGACTGTTTTTGTTCTGCCGGTTGAACAGTTTCATCAATTTTAAAGGGTGTGAATTTCGTGTCTAACCCATGGAAGGAAGCAGAAGGGCGCCAGCCGATCGTCATGAGGATGATTGAAAACAGTTTACTTCGTGACCGTGTAGCGCATGCTTATTTGTTTGAAGGAGATCCGGGAACCGGAAAAAAAGAAACAGCCCTGCTGTTTGCAAAAAGTTTGTTTTGCCGGGAACCACTGGATGGGTATCAGCCGTGTGGGGCATGTATTAACTGCCGCCGCATCCAAAATGGGAATCATCCCGACCTTCATGTGATTGAGCCGGATGGCTTATCGATTAAAAAAGAGCAAATTCAATTTTTACAGCAGGAATTCAAAAAAACTGCGGTTGAATCCGGCTGGAAAGTATATATTATCAATCAGGCAGACAAAATGACGGCAAGTGCGGCGAACAGCCTGCTCAAGTTTTTAGAAGAGCCTTCCGCCCGCACCGCCGCCTTTTTATTAACAGAGCAAAGCAGTCTTGTGCTGCCGACCATTTTATCGCGCTGCCAGCAGCTGACGTTTCGTCCTATTGATTCAAGCGAGCTTAAGCAACGCTTGATCGAAGAAGAAATTAATGTGCCGATGGCTTCCATTGTCTCCAAATTAACCAATCATTTGGATGAAGCGCTCCAGCTTGCACAAGATGAGTGGTTTGCACAGGCACGACTAGTAGTGTTAAAATTATACGAAGGTCTGAAAGGCGGCAGGCTCTCGGCTATTGTTTCGCTTTCAGAAGAATTTCACTCTCATTTTAAAGAGAAACAGCAGGTCAGTCTTGCCCTTGATCTTTTTGTTCTAATTCACAGGGATTTGCTTTCCATTATGACCGGGGAAGAAAAAGGTCTTGCATTTCCCGACCGTCTTGCTTCTTTTCAGCAGGATGCCCTGCATTTGTCAGCAGAAGCGCTGGCAGACCGGATGGCATTCATTTTAGAGGCAAAACGAAAGCTCAGCCGCAATATGAACCAGCAGCTGCTAATGGAGCAGCTTTTGTTAAAGTTACAGGGGGGACACGCCTTTGTGTAATGTAGTAGGTGTACGCTTTAAACAAGCGGGTAAAATATATTATTTTGATCCAGGTGACCTCGGGATCCAAAAGGAAGACCACGTTATTGTGGAAACGGTACGCGGGGTTGAATATGGACATGTTGTTGTCGGGCCAAAAGAAGTCGATGAAGATGATGTTGTTCTGCCATTGAAAAAAGTGATCCGGGCGGCGGATCAGAAAGATCGTTTGGCTGTACAGGAAAACAGTGAAGCAGCTATACAGGCATTTGAAACTTGTACGAGTAAAATTACCGAGCATAACCTAGATATGAAGCTTGTTGATGTAGAATACACCTTTGACCGCAATAAAGTGATTTTCTATTTCACAGCGGATGGGCGGGTGGATTTCCGAGAGCTCGTAAAAGATTTGGCTTCGATTTTCCGGACGCGCATTGAGCTGCGCCAAATTGGCGTTCGGGATGAAGCGAAAATGCTCGGCGGTATCGGGCCATGTGGACGGATGCTTTGCTGTTCAACATTCCTTGGTGATTTTGAGCCGGTCTCAATCAAGATGGCAAAAGATCAAAACCTGTCCCTGAATCCAGCTAAAATTTCCGGTTTATGCGGCCGATTAATGTGCTGCTTAAAGTACGAAAACGATGAGTATGAGGATGCGCGCCGTGAATTGCCGGATGTGGGCCAAAAAGTAACAACGCCAAGCGGGAACGGGCGTGTGACGGGCTTAAATATTTTAGAACGGCTCGTACAGGTGCATCTTCCGGAACTGGAACGGACGCTTGAATTCTCATCTGATGAGATCGGAAGAGAGGGAGCCGTTTCTGTGAAAGCAGGTGATTGAGACGGTGGAAAAGTTAGATAAAAAAGGTATTTTTGATTCTGTCATCCATATGGAGCTGCAAATTGGTGAATTATATCAGCAGCTTGGCGAAGTAAAGGTACAGCTTGCGGAAATACTAGAAGAAAACAATTCATTACTGATTGAAAATGATCACTTGCGCCGCCGTCTTGAAGAGCTAGACCAGCAGGAGCAAAAAGTGTCAGGACCTGTCAGCGTGCAAGCACGCGGAGCGGATATCGGTGAAGGATATGATAATCTGGCCCGCTTGTACCAAGAAGGCTTTCATATTTGCAGCGTGCATTTCGGGAGCCCGCGTAAAGATGAAGACTGTCTGTTTTGCTTGTCTTTTTTAAATAAAAAATAATGTGATCGAAGCCTTCCTTTTCAAAGGAAGGTTCTTTTGTGCAAAAGGAGAAACAAGTATGGTTGAATTAAAACAAGATGAGCGGCTTGATTATCTGCTGGCGGAAGAGCTGCGGATTATCCAAAGCCCGTCTGTTTTTTCGTTTTCGCTGGATGCCGTCCTGCTGGCACGGTTTGCTTCCGTGCCTAAGACACGCGGCGCTATTGTAGATCTTTGTTCCGGCAACGGTGTTGTGCCGCTTTTGATGTCAGCCAGAACCAAGGTGCCGATCATCGGTGTGGAAATACAGGAGCGTCTGTATGATATGGCGGTTCGCAGCGTAGCATATAATGGCTTGGGTGAGCAAATCAGGATGGTGCACGGTGATTTAAAGCAATCACCACAGCAGCTCGGAAAAGAAAAGTATACGCTGGTAACATGTAACCCGCCTTATTTTTTAACGCCATCTCAAAATGAAATGAATGCAAATGAGCATTTTGCCATTGCCCGTCATGAAATTATGTGCACGCTCGAAGATTGTATCGTATCGGCTTCCCAGCTTTTAAAGCAGGGAGGAAAAGCCGCTTTTGTGCACAGGCCAGGCCGTCTGCTTGATATTGTCACGCTGATGAGAACATATCGGCTTGAGCCGAAGCGGATTCGCTTTGTGTACCCGAAAGCAGGAAACAAAGAAGCCAACACCGTTCTTGTGGAAGGGATAAAAGATGGAGCAGCGGACTTAAAGATTTTGCCGCCGCTTTTTGTGTATGATGATAAAGGCGAATATACAGATGAAGTGAGGACTCTTCTATATGGAGACGAGCCACCATTTTTACGTCGTTAAATGCAAAGATGATTCTCTGTATGCAGGATATACAAATGATCTAAATAGGCGGATAAGCGTTCATAATGCAGGAAAAGGTGCAAAGTATACACGAGCCCGCCGGCCGGTTACCCTTATTCACAGTGAATCGTTTGAAACAAAACAAGAAGCGATGCGGGCAGAATATGCGTTTAAGCAGCTGTCGCGTCCCCAAAAAATGAATTATTTGCGGAAAAGAGGTGCAAAGAATGAAATCACAGAAAAGTTTTGACCGTGAAGAAGGGCTTCTTTACCTTGTTCCGGTTCCCATTGGCAATTTAGAAGATATGACAATACGGGCTCTGCGTATCTTGAAGGAAGCCGATGTTATTGCAGCAGAAGATACCCGCAATACGAAAAAGCTGTGCAATTATTTCGAGATCGCGACACCTGTTGTCAGCTACCATGAACATAGCAGTGAAGCAGCCGGCCGCAAACTCATTGAACGCGTGCAATCTGGTGAAACCGTTGCGCTTGTGAGTGATGCCGGTACGCCTTGTATTTCAGATCCAGGACATGAGCTTGTGCTGCTGGCCCTCCAAAATGAGGTGAATGTGGTGCCGCTCCCAGGAGCAAATGCTGCCATAACGGCACTGATTGCCTCTGGTATTGCGCCGCAGCCTTTTTATTTTTACGGTTTTTTAAATCGGGGGAAAAAAGAAAAAAAGAAAGAGCTTGAGAAATTGTCCGCTTGTCGCGAAACATTTATCTTATATGAATCCCCTCACCGTTTAAAAGAAACGTTGACGCTGATGGAAGAGTTTTTAGGAGCGGAACGGCAGATCGTTTTATGCCGGGAGCTGACGAAAAAGTTTGAAGAATTTTTGCGCGGCACGATCAGTGAAGCCCGTGTGTGGGCTGAGGAGTCCAAAATAATGGGTGAATTTTGTCTCATCATAGAAGGAAATCCAGAGGCATCAGACTCTTTGGAAGAAACAGCATGGTGGAGTGACATATCCATTGAAGCGCATGTTGAACAGTATGTAACAGAGCAGAAAATGACGCCAAAAGAAGCGGTAAAGCAGGTGGCAAAAGAGCGTGGCCTGCCGAAGCGGGATGTGTACACTGCCTATCATACATAAAGTCTCTTTATTCATTTAAAACGTAAGCTGGCTGCCAAATGCAATAGGCGCCAGTTTTTTTATTTTGTTTAACACCCTGTACAATGCGTTCGATCCAGTCCCCATAATCATATTGGGAGGCTTTAGGTAATAAGATGAATGGACATTGTGTTGGAAAGCGGGGCTGTAAAGATGAGAATCCATGTAGTGAGAAGCGGAGATTTACTCTGGCGTATTGCCCGGCAATACCGAATAGATCCTGCCCTTATCGTTCGAGCTAATGATCTTGAACAGCCGGATCGGCTGGTGATTGGCCAGGCACTGGTGATTCCCGAACCTTATTTTCAGTACCTTGTTCAGCCTGGGGATACCCTTGGAAACATTGGGAGTACGTACGGTGTAACGGTTCAAGAAATACTGCAGCTAAACCGACTCAACAATCCTTCTGCTATTTATCCAGGACAAATACTTACGATTCCAGTGATTTATCATACCGTAATGGCCGGGGAGAGTCTTTCTGTTATCGCCAGCCGCTATGGAACAACCGTTCAATCAATCGTTCAGGTTAATCGATTAACAGCACCGTCACGTCTTTATATCGGCCAGGTTTTAAGAATTCCAGCCCCAACAAAGCCCGTCATTGATGTAAATGCTTTTACATATGCATTTGGTCAGACAGGAGCCAGAGAAGTACGTGAAGTCGCTTATGATTTAACGTATATCAGTCCATTTGCATATAGGATGCAGGAAGACGGCGGTCTCGAACCAATTGATGATACTCCTGCTATAGAAGCTGCCCGCTCAAATGGCGTTGTTCCCATGATGGCTATTACAAATTTTTCAAGTACAGAAGCAGGAACCGAACTTGCCCACACGATCCTTTCAAGCCCAACTTTAGTTGAAACACTGTTAACGAATGTAATAGATATGATGAGAGAAAAAGGATACAGCGGTGTGAATATCGACTTTGAAAACGTAGCACCGGAGGATCGCCAGTTTTATAACCGATTTCTTGAAAGAGCGGTAGAACGGCTGCATGCTGAAGGTTATTTTGTTTCTTCTTCTCTTGCTCCAAAAACGAGCGGTGAACAGAGGGGATTGTTAGTTGAAGCGCAGGATTACCCGGCACACGGGCGCATTCTTGATTTTGTTGTGTTGATGACATATGAGTGGGGATATCGCAAAGGACCTCCGCAGGCTATTTCACCTATTAACCAAATGAAGCGTGTTCTCGATTATGCGGTAACGGTTATTCCAAGAAATAAAATCCTGCTCGGTTTTCAAATTTACGCCCGGGATTGGCTTTTGCCTCACAGAGAAGGACAGGAAGCGGAAACATTCGATATGCAGGAAGCCATCAGGCGTGCGATTCGATATGGAGCAGAGATAAAATATGATCAGGTGAGTCAGTCACCTTATTACCGTTACGTAGACAATAATGGACGGTCTCATGAGGTTTGGTTTGAAGACGCACGCAGTGCAAAAGCAAAATTCGACCTGGTCAACACGTATAACCTTAGAGGACTCAGTTACTGGGTGCTTGGTTATCCATTTCCCCAAAACTGGGAACTTCTTGGGGATACATTTATTGTGCGGAAGAGGTAAGAGACGATATAACATGGCGGCATAAGGAGTCTCGTGTTCTGCCGGTCATATGAAAAAACACCCGGGCTTTACATTAGATTTTTATCTAATGTAAAGTCTCCGGGTGTTTTTGTGATAACAGCGGATTACTTGCCGCTTTTGAATGCTTCCTGAATTTCTTTCATAAGAAGTTCAGCGCCTTCATGGCTAAGGATCAATTTGCCGTCAGCAAGCTTGATGTTGTCATCAGATACTTCGCCTGTTACTTGGCAAGTCATGCTTGGCTTGTACTTTTTAAGGATGATTTTATCGTCATCCACGTAAATTTCAAGTGCATCTTTTTCAGCGATGCCCAATGTGCGGCGCAATTCAATTGGAATAACAACTCGGCCGAGTTCGTCAACTTTACGTACAATTCCTGTTGATTTCATGTTAAAACTCCTCCCAAATGGATACATTTATTTTAAATAGCTTCGTATAAATTTAATTCGTCAATATTCGACAAAAACTTAATGCTTGACGTAATTGTACCAAGAGTTCCCATAGACGTCAACAATAAAATGTAATTTTTCAATTAACTGTAAGAAGAGAAAACGTTGGTATATCAACGTTTTAAAAGATACTCTGTAAAAGAGCTGGAAAAATATTTTCTAAATTTGTCGAAGGGTGTCGAATAAGGAAGAACATTCGACAAATAAATCAACAGAAAAAAAAGGGTTCATATTTACATTTATTCTTATATGGGGGACAATAAAAGAAGTGACTAAAAAAGCTTGCGCCATATAAGCAGACGCTTTTTAAGGAGGATTTTCGAGTGAGTGAACATAAAAAAACGTTTTATTTAACAACACCTATTTACTACCCGAGCGGCAATTTGCATATCGGGCATGCGTATACAACAGTAGCAGGAGATGCCATGGCACGCTACAAGCGTCTGCGTGGATTCGATGTTATGTATTTAACGGGAACAGACGAACACGGTCAAAAAATCCAGGAAAAAGCAGATGAAAAAGGCGTTACACCACAGGAGTATGTCGATGAAATTGTATCCGGCATTCAAAAGCTTTGGAAAACGATGCATATCTCAAACGATGATTTTATCCGTACGACAGAAGAACGCCACAAAAAAGTGGTCGAAAAGATCTTTCAGCGCCTGCTTGATCAGGGAGATATTTACCTTGGTGAATATGAAGGCTGGTATTCTGTTCCAGATGAAACTTTTTATACAGAAACACAGCTTGTTGACAAAGAACTGAATGATCAGGGAGAAGTCATCGGCGGGAAAAGCCCGGACAGCGGCCACCCGGTCGAAAAAGTGCGGGAAGAGTCTTACTTTTTCCGGATGAGCAAATATGCGGACCGTTTGTTGAAATATTACGAGGAAAACCCGACGTTTATTCAGCCGGAATCACGCAAAAATGAAATGATCAATAACTTCATCAAACCAGGTCTTGAAGATTTGGCGGTATCCCGGACAACGTTTGACTGGGGCGTAAAAGTACCGGGTAATCCGAAGCATGTTGTATATGTATGGATTGACGCCCTTTCAAATTATATTACCGCACTTGGCTATGGAACAGAAAACGATACGAAATACAAACAGTACTGGCCGGCTGATGTTCACTTAGTCGGAAAAGAAATTGTCCGCTTCCATACTATTTATTGGCCAATTATGCTGATGGCACTTGACCTGCCGCTGCCAAAGAAAGTCTTTGCTCACGGCTGGCTGCTGATGAAAGACGGAAAAATGTCTAAATCAAAAGGCAATGTTGTGGATCCTGTTACGCTTATCGACCGTTACGGCCTGGATGCGCTTCGTTACTATTTGCTGCGCGAAGTGCCATTTGGCTCTGATGGCGTATTTACACCGGAAGGGTTTGTTGAGCGGATTAATTATGATCTTGCCAATGACCTGGGCAATCTGCTGAACCGGACTGTAGCGATGATCAACAAATACTTCGGCGGAGAAATCCCGGCATACAGCGGCTCAGAAGGTGAGTTTGAAAAAGCGCTTATGGACGCAAACGAAAAAACGGTCCGCGAGTATGAAGAAGCGATGGAAAACATGGAGTTCTCCGTTGCGCTGACATCCCTCTGGCAGCTTATCAGCCGGACAAACAAATATATAGATGAAACACAGCCGTGGGTACTGGCGAAAGAAGAGAAAAAAGGTGAACTCGGTACAGTAATGTATCACTTAGCAGAATCACTGCGCCGTGCTGCTGTCCTGTTAACGCCATTTTTAACCGGAACACCGGAAAAGATTTTTGAACAGCTGGGATTAGCCGATGAAAGCCTTCAAAAGTGGGAAAGTCTTCAAACATTTGGAGCCATTCAAGCCGGCGTTAAAGTAGTGAAAAAAGGAGAGCCGATTTTTCCTCGCCTTGATATAGAAGAAGAAGTGAACTTTATCAAAGAAAAAATGCAGGGGCCTGCTCCGGTTGAGGAAGAAAAACCAGCGGCGGAAGACTATGCTCCTGTTGGTGATGAAATCAGCATCGATGATTTTATGAAAATAGATCTTCGGGCTGCAACAGTCATTGAGGCTTCTCCTGTTAAAAAAGCAGATAAGCTGTTAAAATTGCAGCTGGATCTCGGTTTTGAAAAACGCCAGGTTGTTTCCGGAATCGCCCAGTATTATAAACCGGAGGAGCTTGTTGGCCGCAAGGTTGTCGTTGTCGCTAACTTAAAGCCGGTAAAACTGCGCGGAGAACTGTCACAGGGAATGATTTTGGCCGGATCAAAAGATGGCATTTTAACCCTGGCCGAGGTGCCGGAAAACTTGCCAAATGGCGCAAAAATCAAATAATTGTTTCACGTGAAACAAAAGACGGGTGATAACATGCTGTTTGATACACACGTTCATTTAAATGCAGATCAGTTTCAAGAAGATATAGAAGAAGTAATCGGGCGCGCGCAGGAAGCGGGCGTCCACCGAATGGTCGTTGTCGGGTTTGACAGGCTGACGATCGAGCGGGCTATGGAGCTTATTGAAAAGTATGACTTTCTTTATGCTGCAGTGGGCTGGCATCCGGTTGATGCGATCGATATGACCGATGAAGACCTGGCTTGGATTGAAGAGCTGGCAGCTCATCCAAAAGTTGTCGCAATAGGAGAAATGGGTCTCGATTATCATTGGGATAAGTCACCGAAAGACATACAGAAGGATGTGTTTCGCCGTCAGATCGCTCTGGCAAAACGAGTGAAGCTGCCGATTGTCATTCATAACCGGGAAGCAACACAGGACATTGTTGATATCTTAAAAGAAGAAGGCGCGGAAGAAGTGGGCGGCATTATGCATTGTTTCAGCGGCAGTGCGGAGACAGCCCTTGAATGTGTTAAAATGAATTTTTACATTTCTCTTGGCGGTCCGGTTACGTTTAAAAATGCAAAAAAGCCGAAAGAAGTAGCCGAAGCCGTGCCGCTTGAGAAGCTGCTTATTGAAACGGACTGCCCGTACTTAGCGCCGCACCCTTACCGCGGAAAACGAAATGAACCTGCTTACGTCAAGCTCGTAGCCCAGGAGATCGCTGCACTAAAGGGAATTACGTACGAGGAAGTAGCAGCTGCAACCACTCAAAACGCCAATACATTGTTTCAACTTAAATAAGCAGGGGGCTCATACAGCCTCCGCTTTTTTACATGTCCGGGCAGCATGGACTAAATGGAAGAATGGGATGACGCGTTTTGATGTACAGGATATCGTTGATAAAAGGGCTGCAGCAAAAAATGATTTACAGCTTTTTGTTATCATGGAGGAAAAATGAAAATAAAAGAAATTATTGTAGTGGAAGGAAAAGACGATACCGTTAAAATTAAACTGGCGGTAGACGCCGATACGATTGAAACGCGCGGGTCGGCTGTGGATGACAGTGTGATCGAGCAAATTCGGCATGCCCAGGAAACGCGTGGTGTTATTATTTTAACAGACCCGGATTATCCCGGACAGCGCATTCGCAGTTTAATCGATGAAAAGGTACCGGGCTGCCGTCACGCTTTTCTGCCTAAAAATGAAGCCATTGAAAAGCACGGGCGCGGTGTAGGGGTTGAGCATGCGTCGGTTGAATCAATTCGCAGAGCGCTTCGTCATGCGCAGTATACAGATGAAGAAGCAGTGGAAGAAATAACGAGAGAGGACCTGGTCACAGCTGGCCTTATTGGTGGTCCAACGGCAAAATCACGCCGTGAAGCTATTGGACAAAAACTTAAAATCGGTTACGTAAACGGAAAACAGCTGCACAAGCGGCTGATGATGTTTCAGATCACAGGCGAGCAGTTCGCTAAAGCATTAGCGGAAGTGCTGGAGGAGGAACAATCATGAAGGATATTGCAACACCCTCGCGGACAAAGGACATTCTGGCCCGTCATGGTTTTTCATTTAAGAAAAGCCTCGGTCAAAATTTCTTGATTGACCCGAATATATTACAGCGAATCACAGAAACAGCCGAGCTGACAAAAGAAACCGGTGTAATTGAAATTGGACCGGGAATCGGGGCCCTTACAGAGCATTTAGCACGTTCTGCCGGAAAAGTGGTCGCATTTGAAATTGACCAGCGCCTGCTGCCTATTTTGGATGAAACGCTAGCACCGTACGATAATGTCACCGTTATTAATGAAGATGTGTTAAAAGCAGATGTAAAAGGAGTAGTAGAGCGGGAGTTTGCCGGATTTGACCGCTTAATGGTTGTCGCAAACCTTCCTTATTACGTGACAACACCGATTATTATGAAGCTGCTTGAAGACAAAATACCGGTAAACGGATTTGTGGTGATGCTGCAAAAAGAAGTAGGCGACCGTATTTCGGCCCGTCCGTCTTCAAAAGAATATGGATCGCTTTCGATTGCTGTCCAATATTATACAGAAGCCTCCATTGCATTCATTGTCCCAAAAACGGTGTTTATGCCGCCTCCAAATGTGGATTCTGCCATTATTAAACTTGATGTGCGCAGTAAGCCGGCCGTCTCTGTAGAAGACGAAGACTTCTTTTTCCTTGTCACGCGGACATCGTTTGCCCAGCGTCGGAAAACGATTTTAAACAACCTTGTCAACGGTCTTCCGGGAGGAAAAGAAAAAAAAGAAGCGATTATCGAAGCACTTGAGGAAGCAGGCATTGAGCCATCGAGACGCGGTGAAACGTTGTCACTGGCTGAATTTGCTGCATTGGCTAAGGCATTAGCAGACAAAGGAATAAGCCAATAAAAAACCGCTCTTTCAAAAAGAGCGGTTTTTTTTAAGAGGTTGGGAAATACTAGCGTTAGCGAAAAAAATCGTTATTTGCCGAATAAAAAATATTGACATTAGATGGACACGCTGATAAAATATTTTGTTTATTTGACTAAAACGAAAGTTTGTGCTACACTAAACATAGTGAGGTGGATGCAGATGCCGAAAACATTAGCTGACATTAAAAAAACGCTTGATTGTCATTTGGGTAAAAGATTATTGCTAAAAGCAAATGGTGGACGTCGGAAGACCGTTGAGCGTTCTGGTATTTTAACGGAGACGTATCCTGCTGTTTTTGTTGTAGAACTTGATCAGGACGAGAATTCATTTGAACGCGTTTCTTACAGTTACGCGGATATACTCACTGAGACAGTGGAACTAACATTTGAAGATACGGCGGCAGGCAGCGCAGTATAAATGACGTGCTTCTGGTAAAACAGCACATCAGAGAGCAGGCTCAAAAGATTCAATTCGAATCTTTTGAGCCTGCTCTTTTTCTTTTGTGATAAAATAAGACAATAATTTATTGTGTATAACGCAAAGTAGGTGGATTGAAATGAAATTAATGATTAAAGCGCCGGCGAAAATTAATTTAACACTCGATGTGCTGCATAAACGGCCGGACGGTTACCACGAAGTAGAAATGATTATGACGACAGTTGATTTAGCAGACCGGCTTGAGCTGGAAAGCTTAAATAAAAATGAAATCCGAATCA
This sequence comes from Domibacillus sp. DTU_2020_1001157_1_SI_ALB_TIR_016, assembly GCF_032341995.1. Taxonomy (NCBI): domain Bacteria; kingdom Bacillati; phylum Bacillota; class Bacilli; order Caryophanales; family Bacillaceae; genus Domibacillus; species Domibacillus sp. DTU_2020_1001157_1_SI_ALB_TIR_016. The sequence continues at coordinate 38,118 of NZ_CP135439.1, read as the reverse complement.
TTTCCCATAATCGGTTTGTTCCGGATGACAGCCGAAATCTCGCTTATCAGGCAGCCAGGCTGTTAAAGGATCGATACGGCATTAAAAAAGGTGTATCTATTCAAATCGACAAAATCATTCCGGTTGCCGCAGGGCTGGCAGGCGGCAGCAGTGATGCGGCAGCGGCACTCAAAGGATTGAACCAGCTGTGGGGCCTTGGCCTGTCACTCGACGAGCTTGCGGAGATTGGAGCAGAGATCGGTTCGGATGTTTCATTTTGCGTCTATGGAGGCACAGCGCTTGCGACAGGGCGCGGTGAAAAAATTGAACATCTGCCGGCTCCGCCCAACTGCTGGGTTGTTTTAGCTAAGCCGACGATTGGCGTTTCAACCGGTGAGGTGTATAAGAATTTAAAATTGGACCGCATGAAGCGGCCGGACACACGTGCGATGATCGATGCCATCAAAGAAAGCAATTATGAGAAAATGTGCCGGAATATGGGTAACGTTCTGGAATCTGTCACCCTTCATGCTCATCCCGAAGTCGCTCTGATTAAAGAGCAGATGATTCGTTTCGGAGCGGATGCTGTACTGATGAGCGGCAGCGGTCCGACAGTGTTTGGTTTGATCCGTCATGATTCCCGCATGCATCGGGTGTACAACTGCCTGCGTGGATTTTGTGACCAGGTATACGCAGTACGTATGCTTGGGGATACCGACCTGGTTGATTAAAACCGTATATTAAGATATATTGTAATTAAAATATTCGGTTTTACTCCCCAGGAGGTTTAAATAGAACGATGAAGTTTCGTCGAAGTGAACGTATTATTGATATGACACATTATTTGCTCGAACATCCGCATCAGCTTGTGTCACTGACTCTTTTTGCCAATCGGTTCGGTTCTGCCAAGTCTTCGATCAGTGAAGACTTGGCCATTATTAAAGAAACGTTTGAAAAACGTGGTATCGGCACACTGCAAACGGTTCCGGGAGCAGCAGGCGGTGTAAAATTCTATGCCCGTGTTGACAGGGAAAGCGCAAAGGAATTTATTACCGATTTGTGCCGGCAGATTGAAAACCCGGACCGCCTTCTGCCAGGCGGCTATCTGTACATCATGGATCTGCTTGGAAATCCTGCTGTGATGAATAAGATCGGCAAGCTTCTTGCTTCCGCCTATGCAGACAAAAAAATTGATGCGGTCATGACGGTCGCCACAAAAGGGATCCCGATTGCACATGCCATTGCGGCACATTTAAATGTGCCGGTTGTTGTCGTGCGCCGTGACAGTAAAGTAACGGAAGGGCCGACTGTCAGCATCAATTATGTCTCTGGTTCTACAAAACGCATTCAGGCGATGGTGCTTTCTAAGCGCAGTTTAAAAGAAGGATCAAAAGTGCTTTTGGTCGACGACTTTATGAAAGGCGGCGGCACCATCAATGGGATGATCAGCCTGCTGGCTGAGTTTAACGCTTCTGTCGCAGGTATTGCTGTTTTAGTGGAAGCGGAATATCCGGATTGCTTGATTGAGGATTATATTTCACTCGTGAAGCTGAAGGATGTAGATGAAAAAAGCGCAGCGATCTCTATAGTGGAAGGCAACTATTTTGAAAAAAATACTGAATTTTTACAGGGGGAATCAGAATGAACATTGTAAACACAAAAAAAGCACCGGCTGCTATCGGCCCGTATGTACAAGGCGTTGTGGTTAACAACTTGTTTTACAGTTCCGGCCAAATCCCTTTAACAGCTGAAGGAACACTTGTGGAAGGAACGATTGAAGAACAGACACATCAAGTGTTTGCCAATTTAAAAGCTGTGCTGGAAGAAGCAGGCGCTTCTCTTGAAACGGTTGTGAAAGCGACTGTTTTCTTATCGGATATGAACGAGTTCGTTCCATTCAATGAAGTGTATGGTGAATATTTCTCGGCGCATAAACCAGCCCGTTCATGCGTAGAAGTCGCTCGTCTTCCAAAAGACGTAAAAGTAGAAATTGAAGTAATTGCACTTGTAAGAGCATAAACCGGCCCCGTGCCGGTTTTTCTATTTTATTTTTTTTCAAGAAAAAAGAGGGAATATTGCAACGATTATGGAATTAGTAGTTTAAGCTTTTTTAAATATGGGAAAAGGGGGTGAATATGCGTGGAAATAACAGATATAAGATTACGACGTGTTCAAACGGATGGACGAATGAGAGCGATCGCATCAATCACATTTGACGGGGAGTTTGTTATTCATGACATTCGCGTGATTGATGGCAACAACGGCCTGTTTGTGGCTATGCCAAGTAAACGAACGCCGGAGGGAGAATTCCGCGACATTGCGCACCCCATCAATTCCGGAACCCGCGGAAAAATTCAAGATACCGTTCTTGGTGAATACCACCGTATCTGCAAATTAGAGCAGGAAGAACTGGTTGTGCTTGAAGAAGCATAAATACAATATGTTTTATCTGCGAGGCGGTCTCCGCCTTTTTCCACAAGAGCCTAGGGAATCCGACAGGCTCTTTTTTTGCGTTGTGAAAAATGTGTCAATTTCGGTCTAGCATTGAAATCAGCTGCTATTTAAGATATATTCAATAGTGGATAATTAGGTGAGGAGGCCTTTTATGACGAATATCTACGCTGTCATTCTGGCTGCAGGACAGGGAACTCGCATGAAATCGAAGTTGTACAAAGTACTGCATCCAGTCTGTGGAAAGCCAATGGTAGAACATGTTATCGATCAAATTTCAGATTTACATACAGAGCAGATTGTAACCATTGTAGGCCATGGGGCTGAGATGGTAAAAGCGCAGCTGGGCGAACGTTCTGCGTACGCACTACAGGCAGAACAGCTTGGGACAGCACACGCTGTGATCCAGGCGGAATCGATTTTAGGAGACAAAAAAGGCTGCACGCTTGTTGTATGTGGAGATACACCACTTATTCAAACATCGACAATGGAAGCGCTCGTGAAGCATCATGAAGAAACAGGTGCAAAAGTTACGATTTTAACGGCTCACGCTGAAAAGCCGGATGGATATGGCCGCATTATTCGCGGTGCGGATGGTTCTGTCAGCCGGATTGTGGAACATAAAGATGCATCGGCAGAAGAACGGGCGGTAAAAGAAATTAATACAGGCACGTACTGCTTTGATAACGAATCGCTGTTTCGTGCGTTGAAAAATGTATCAAATGATAACGTACAAGGTGAATACTACTTACCAGACGTGATTGAAATCTTAAAAGAAGCAGGCGAAACGATTTCAGCGTATCAAACTGAAAGCTTTGATGAAACACTAGGTGTAAATGATCGTGTAGCCCTTAGCGAAGCAGAGCGAATTATGCGTTCACGTATCAATGAAAAGCATATGCGTGCAGGTGTAACAATCATTGATCCGCAGAATACTTATATCGGACCGGATGTTGTGATTGGTTCAGATACGGTAATTCACCCTGGCACGGTTCTTTCCGGCGATACGTCTATCGGCGAAGATTGCGTTATTGGACCAAACAGTGAAATTGCGGCGTGCCAAGTGGGAGACCGGACTGTTATTCGTCAGTCAGCGGCTTTTGAAAGCCAAATTGGTTCAGATGTAGCGATTGGGCCATTCGCACACATCCGTCCAAGCTCGGCACTTGCTGATCACGTGAAAATTGGAAACTTTGTCGAAATAAAGAAAGCATCGTTTGGCGAAGGAAGCAAAGCTTCTCATTTAAGTTATATTGGTGATGCGAATGTTGGCAGTGATGTAAACATTGGCTGCGGAACCATTACGGTAAACTACGATGGGAAAAACAAATTTTTAACAACGATTGAAGATGGTGCGTTCATCGGCTGCAATTCGAATTTAATTGCGCCGGTTACGGTAAGAAAAGGCGCTTATGTAGCAGCTGGATCTACGATCACAAGTGAAGTACCAGAAGAAGCGATGGCAATTGCACGGGCCCGTCAAGTGAATAAAGAAAATTATGTTTCAAAAATATTTCCAAAATAATGAGTAAATCAGGACTGTGGAGGTCATCATGAGCAATCAGTATTTAGATCCAAACTTGAAAATCTTTTCGTTAAATTCAAATCCGGCACTTGCTCAGGAGATTGCAGAATTTATCGGAGTTGAACTTGGAAAATGTTCCGTTACCCGTTTCAGTGATGGTGAAGTACAAATTAACATTGAGGAAAGCATTCGCGGCTGCGACGTTTATATCGTTCAATCAACAAGCGGCCCGGTCAATGAACATTTGATGGAATTGCTCATTATGATTGATGCATTAAAAAGAGCGTCTGCCAAAACAATCAATGTTGTACTTCCGTACTACGGCTATGCACGCCAGGATCGTAAAGCGCGTGCCCGTGAGCCGATTACAGCCAAGCTTGTGGCAAATCTTCTTGAGACAGCAGGAACAACCCGTTTAATCACATTGGATCTTCATGCGCCTCAAATTCAAGGCTTCTTCGATGTACCAATCGATCACTTAATGGGTGTGCCGATCTTAGGTGATTATTTTAAGAAAAAAGAATTCAACAAAGACGAAGTGGTCATTGTATCGCCAGATCACGGCGGTGTAACACGTGCGCGTAAGCTGGCGGACCGTCTAAAAGCACCAATTGCCATTATTGACAAACGCCGTCCTCGCCCGAACGTTGCTGAAGTGATGAACATTGTCGGAAACGTCGAAGGAAAAATTGCGATTTTAATTGATGATATTATCGATACAGCAGGTACGATTACACTTGCAGCAAACGCTATTTCAGAAAGCGGAGCGAAAGAAGTATATGCGTGCTGTACACATCCAGTGCTTTCAGGTCCGGCAATGGAACGTATTGAGAACTCAAATATTAAAGAGCTCGTTGTGACAAACTCTATTGCACTTGCTTCTGAAAAGAAAACAGACAAGGTTGTTGAATTATCCGTGGCGCCGCTTCTTGGTGAAGCGATTATCCGCGTTCATGAAGAACAATCTGTCAGCACATTATTTGATTAATAACTGCTCGAAGGCCGGTGCTTTTTTAAAGCGCCGGTTTTCTTTTTTGCCGCCATGTTTATAAGTCAGCGATTTAGGGAATAAACAGTGATGTACAGATAAAAGCGTTCGATTTATAAACAGGAGGGTGAAGGAGTTTATGACTACATTACAAGCCAAAAAACGTGAAGGATTTACAAGAGCAGCACTAACGGAGATTCGTACATCAGGTTCTTTTCCCGCTGTTGTATACGGAAAAGGAGTAGAATCAAAACCGGTTTCTGTAGAGGAAGCTGAATTTATTAAAACGATCCGTGAAGTGGGAAGAAACGGATTGATTTCATTGCAAGTAGATGGAAGTCAGCATGACGTAATTCTGCAGGAATATCAGCAGGATCCAATCAAAGGATTTATCGTCCATGCAGATTTTCTTGCAGTTGACCGTTCTTCTGAAATTACATCACAAGTACGTGTTGACCTTGAAGGGGAAGCGGCCGGAGCGAAAGAAGGCGGCGTCATTCAGCAGCCGTTGTTCGAATTAAACGTGACGGCAAAAGTATCCGAATTCCCGGAGAACGTAACAGTGGACGTATCAGAACTTTCAATCGGCGATTCGATCTCGGTTGGCGACATTCGCACTAAGTACGCCTTCGTCATCGAAAACGAAGATGAAGAAACGATCGTTTCCGTTCTTCCTCCACAAAAAATTGAAGAAGAAACAGAAGAAGGTGCGGATGAAGCTGCAGAAGCAGAAGAAACAGACGTACCTGCTGAAGAGGAAACAAAAGAGGCGTAATTCTTTGGACAAACAAAAACAGGCAGAGCGATCTGCCTGTTTTTTTTGCATGCAGTCATGTATACTAAGAATAACTGTGAAAATTGAGGTGCAAGAAGAATGAAATTAATCGTAGGCCTTGGCAATCCAGGCGCGAAGTATGCTGGGACGCGGCATAATATCGGTTTCGATGTGATTGATGAACTAGCAAAGCAGCTCGGCGCAGAATTAACCGAAGCAAAGCATAAAGGGCTGTATAGCGTTGCTCGTAAAGGATTAGAAAAAGTCATTTTGCTAAAGCCGCTCACTTACATGAATTTGTCGGGTGAAAGCATTGGCGAAGTGATGCGTTATTATAATATTGAAACAGATGATGTGATCGTCGTATATGATGATCTTGATTTACCGCAGGGAAAAATAAGACTGCGCGAAAGAGGAAGTGCAGGCGGTCATAATGGCATCAAATCAACGATTGCTCATTTAGGCACCGATCAATTTAAGCGGGTGCGGGTAGGCATCGGCCGGCCGGACGGACCGATCAAAACGGTTGACTATGTGCTGGGCAAATTCAGCAGCGAGGAACAAATCGCGATGAATGAAGCCGTTCAAAAAAGTGCAGATGCTTGTTTGTATGCAATAGATCATTCATTTATTGAAGTCATGAACGAATTTAACCAATAAGAATCAGCATAAAAGCTTTGGGTGTATGCCCCAAAGCGTTTTTCTGTTTTGGAAAAGGGGGAACAGCAGGGATGAACCATTTACTTGATTTGTTTTTAAAAAATGACGAGGCAAAATCGATTATCGATGGAATGGAAGCGGGAATGAAAGAACAGCTGGCTGCAGGCCTGTCCGGCTCATTGCGGGCTGTTTTTGCTGCTGCGGCCCACCGAAAGCTTCAAAAGCCGGTTATGATCCTCACCTACAATATGCTGCAGGCTCAAAAGCTGTACGATGATATGGTGCAGTTTGTGCCGGAAGATGAAGTGTATTTGTATGCGGCTAACGAGCTGATTGCAGCAGAAATCAGCGTAGCCAGCCCAGAGCTGCGCGCACAGCGAATTGAAATGCTGAATCACCTTGCGCTGAAGGGGACAGGGGTTTACATCGTTCCTGTAGCGGGACTGAAAAAATTACTGCCTTCTAAAGAAATATGGAAGCGACTTCAAAAAACATTTACAACTGGAGAAGAAGTCGAGCTGGAAAGCTTGAAGCATGAGCTGGTGGAAATGGGTTATGAGCGGGCTGATATGGTATATGCACCAGGAGAATTCAGCATCCGCGGCGGCATTGTCGACCTGTATCCGCTGACCTCCGAGCATCCGGTTCGGATTGAGCTGTTTGATACGGAGATTGATTCTATTCGGACATTTGCGCCCGATACACAGCGTTCCATTGAAAATATGACCTCCATCTTAGTAGGCCCGGCAGCGGAAATGCCTGCTTCAACAGAAGACCTGGCTGCGCTTGCCGGCCGTCTGCAGGAAGCGCTGGATGCGACCATTAAAAAAATCGGCAGTGCAGAAGTAAAGCAGCAGCTGTCTTCTTATGTAGGAGGAGATATTGAAAAGCTGAAGCAGGGCATTCGGATTGACGAACTGGGTAAATACACATCGCTTCTTTACGATCAAACGTCGGTCGTAACCTCGTATTTGTCGGAGGGAGGACTTGTTTTTTGGGATGAAATGAGCCGGATCAAAGAAATTAGCGAATCGCTTGAGAAAGAAGAAGCAGAATGGTATACCGCTCTTATTGAAGAAGGCAAAGCTGTTCACGGTTTAACGCTTGCTCACACGCTTCAGGAAGCGATGCAGGCGACCGTGCAGCCGTCCGTTTATTTGTCGCTGTTTATGCGTCAGACGGCAGGCGGAAAGCCGGAAAACATCGTGAACTTTTCTGCCCGTCCTATGCAGAGTTTTCACGGGCAGATGAATGTGCTCGAAGGCGAAATGGAGCGGTGGAAAAAGTCTGGAACGACAGTACTGTTCTTAGGTGAAACAGCCGAGCGGGTCGAGAAAATCAAAACGACCTTAAATGACTACGGCATGGAAATTACGATGCTTAAAGATCAAAATGAAGTGATTGAGGGAGTTGTTCAAACGGGTCCAGGTACCCTGACGGCCGGGTTTGAATTTCCATTGCTGAAAATTGCCGTTGTGACTGAGCAGGAGCTCTTCAACAAGAAAGCGCCAAAAAGCAAGCGGCGCCAGAAGCTTTCGAATGCAGAGCGAATCAAGAGCTATTCTGAGCTGAAGGCCGGGGACTACGTTGTTCACATAAACCACGGAATCGGTAAGTATCTCGGGATTGAGACACTCCAAATTAATGGGATTCATAAAGATTATTTAAAAATCAAATATCAGGGCACAGATGAACTGTTTGTACCGGTCGATCAAATTGAGCTTGTTCAAAAATACGTAGGCTCGGAAGGAAAAGAGCCGAAAATTTACAAGCTTGGCGGCAGCGACTGGAAACGGGTGAAGCGAAAAGTTGAATCGTCTGTACAAGATATCGCCGATGATTTAATCAAGCTGTATGCCGAAAGGGAAGCGGCGCGTGGTTATGCTTTTTCACCGGACGGAGATATGCAGCGGGAATTTGAAGCCGCTTTTGCTTATGAAGAAACAGAAGATCAGCTGCGTTCGATTCAAGAAATTAAACGGGACATGGAGCGGGAGCAGCCGATGGACCGCCTGCTTTGCGGCGACGTTGGCTACGGCAAAACAGAAGTGGCCATTCGCGCAGCGTTTAAAGCAACCGCGGACGGCAAGCAGGTCGCGATCCTCGTTCCTACGACAATTCTTGCCCAGCAGCACTACGAAACACTGAAAGAAAGACTTCAGGACTTTCCGGTAAACGTCGGCCTGCTCAGCCGTTTCCGCACGCGCAAGCAGCAAACGGAAACATTAAAAGGTGTCAAGGCCGGCACCGTTGATATTGTCATCGGTACACACCGTCTCCTGTCTAAAGATGTACAATATCAGGATTTAGGCCTTTTGATTGTCGATGAAGAGCAGCGCTTCGGGGTCACCCATAAAGAAAAAATCAAACAGCTAAAAACGAACGTGGATGTGCTGACACTGACGGCAACACCTATTCCGCGGACTCTTCATATGTCTATGCTTGGTGTACGGGATTTGTCTGTTATTGAAACACCGCCGGAAAACCGCTTCCCGGTACAGACCTATGTAGTGGAACATAACCTTGGTCTTGTCCGTGAAGCAGTCGAGCGGGAAATTGCCCGCGACGGGCAGGTATTCTATTTGTATAACCGGGTGGAAGATATCGAGCGGCGAGCTGAGGAAATTTCGATGCTTGTGCCGGATGCCAAGGTTGCTTATGCTCATGGCCAAATGACGGAAACAGAACTTGAGGCAGTGATTCTTAGCTTTTTAGAAGGAGAATCTGATGTGCTGGTTACAACGACGATTATTGAAACCGGCGTTGATATTCCAAATGTGAATACGCTGATCGTGCACGATGCGGACCGGATGGGGCTGTCACAGCTCTACCAAATCCGTGGACGCGTCGGCCGTTCAAACCGGGTGGCATATTCTTACTTTATGTACCGAAAAGACAAAGTGCTGTCTGAACCGGCGGAAAAGCGCCTGCAGGCAATTAAAGAATTTACCGAACTCGGTTCCGGATTTAAAATTGCGATGCGCGACTTGTCAATCCGTGGAGCAGGAAATCTGCTCGGCTCCCAGCAGCACGGATTCATTGATTCGGTCGGCTTCGATTTGTATTCACAAATGCTGAAAGAAGCAATCGAACAAAAACAAGGCGGCGACAAGGAAGAAAAAGCGCCGGTCTTTGAAGTGGATGTTACGATTGATGCGTACATTCCGGATGCGTATATTACGGACAGCGCTCAGAAAATTGATATGTACAAACGGTTCCGCTCAGCAGATTCATTGGAGGAAATTGACGAGCTAAAAGAAGAAATGACAGACCGCTTTGGCGACTATCCACAGGAAGTGGCCGACTTGTTCCGGGTGGCAGAAATGAAAATTTACGCAGCCCGGACAAAGCTGGAGTCGATGAAGCAGTCGAAGGACGTTATTACTTTGTTAATGAGCGAAGAAGGTACAAAAGAAATAGATGGGTCCAAAGTATTTGCGGTTTGCAACAAATTTGGCAATATGTGTGGAATCGGTATGGAAGAGCAGCGGCTGAAGATCACGATTGACCAACGAAAAGCACCGGAGCAAGGCTGGTTTGCAGCTGTATTTGAATTAATAAAAGAACTTGAAGGCGCAAAAAAACAAATGTAATTTCATGTATAGAATGTTTCCTCTTGAAAGATAATAACGCCAAGAAATGGTTTCGATATTTTGATGGTGAAAGAGAGGCATTCGATGATGAAAGCTACAGGTATTGTTCGACGCATTGATGATCTTGGCCGTGTGGTCATTCCGAAAGAAATTCGCCGTACCCTTCGTATTCGCGAAGGAGACCCGCTTGAAATATTTGTGGATCGTGACGGCGAAGTGATTTTGAAAAAATATTCACCTTTTACAGAACTCGGTGACTTTTCCCAGGAGTATGCAGAAGCACTGCATGACAGTTTAAACTATTCAGTGCTGATCTGTGACCGTGATACAGTCATTTCGGCTGCCGGTGTTAAAAAGAAAGACTTCGTAGAACGAAAAATCGGCCCGGTAGTCGAATCGGTTATTCAGGAAAGACGCTCAGCTGAGAGCAGTGAGCAGCGCAGCGTAGAATTCGCGGATGGCCGCACGGTAGAAGCTCAATCGTATTTTATTACGCCGATTATTGCGGCTGGCGATACGATCGGAGCAGTTGCCCTGTTTTCAGAAGACCGCACGGCAGGTGAAGCGGAACAAAAAGCCGCTTTTGTCGCAGCTTCTTTTTTTGGGAAACAAATGGAACATTAACCCGGACTCCCGCCTTGGGAGGCCGGGTTTTTCTTTTCAAAGCGGAAAAAAATCAGTAAAGTAGTCACTGAGGTGGTTGCGTGAATTGGGAAAAATCATTTTTAAAAGGGGCTTTTTTATTAACAGCCGCCGCATTGTTTGTGAAAGTATTAAGCGCTGTGTACCGGGTTCCTTTTCAAAATATCGTTGGAGACACCGGCTTTTATATTTACCAGCAGGTGTATCCGTTTTATGGGATTGCAGCGGGGCTTGCGGTATCTGGATTTCCAGTGGTACTTTCCCGGCTGACATCAAGTACGGATGAACGAAGAGAGAGGGTCATCGTCCATACAGCCTTTATAACGATTGGGGCGATGGGCTTCGCTGCTTTTTTGCTGCTTTTTTTGGGTGCCGGCTGGATTGCCCAAGCAATGGCAGATGAAGCGTTGAAGCCGCTTATCCAGTGCAGCGCCCTGTTTTTTTTAGTTGTTCCGTATATTGCGGTTCGGCGGGGTGCATTCCAGGGAGTGGGGAACATGGTGCCGACCGCTTCTTCTCAAATGATTGAACAGTCGGTACGGGTTGCAGGAATTTTGTTCTTTTCTTTTTTTATTGTTTTTTCAGGCAGGTCGCTTTATGATGCGGGTCTTGGTGCCGTTTTTGCATCGCTTTTAGGAATGGCCGCTTCTGCCATTGTATTGTGGAAACACAGCAGAACGGGTCGGCAGGCGATTTTATTTTTGTTTGACCGCCGGACGGCTGTTCAAGTGGCACTGCATGGGACGGCTGTTTGTGTGTCTGCCCTAACGCTCGTTCTGCTTCAGCTGGCCGACTCGTTTCAAGTATACAGCGGTCTTCTTGCCGCTGACATGATAGAAACAAGCGCTAAAGCGTGGAAAGGTATTTTTGACCGCGGCCAGCCTATGCTTCAGCTCGGTGTAACCGCGGCTGTTTCTATTTCTCTTACGATTGTGCCGCTTATTTCAAGAGCGCGTAAGGAGCAAAACAAACAAGCGGAGGCTTCTTTCAGCCAGCTGGCACTTCGGGTGAGTTTTGCGCTGGGGCTGGCTGCTTCAGCTGGCTTAGCGGCTGTTATGGTTCCTCTTAATGTGATGCTGTTTAAAACGGCTGATGGATCAGGCTTTCTGGCCGTTTTCGGTTTATCGATCTTTTTTTATTCGATTATGGCAACGATGAACGCCGTTTTCCAAGGGAAGGGAAATGACTGGGTGCCGGCCGCTGGAACGGTGTTAACTGTGGTCGTGAAGTGGGGGGGCAATGCGCTGTTGATTCCGCTCTGTGGCCTTTACGGTGCAGCCTTTGCGACAGTAGGCTCACTTTTAGCCGGTGTTTGCTTTTTAATCATCATGTGGAAAAGAAAGCGTGAGCCGTTTTTACCTTTCGTATTTATGTGGAAAACCACAGCAGCAGCTTCTTTAATGGCAGGTCTTGTTTTTCTTTTTGTACATGGCATGGTTACGCCCGAATCAGGAAGACTCTGGAGTGGCGTGGCGGCTGTAAGCGGAGCACTGCTCGGCGCCTGTTTGTTTTTGGTTTTCATGGTAAAATGGAGAATATGGAATGATGACGATTTGCGTATCCTGCCGTTCGGCGAAAAATGGATCAAACGAGCAGGAATGCGGATAAGAAGGAAGTGATAGACAGTGACGAACCAAATTACGATTGTCGGTCTTGGCGCGGCGGATTTGAACCAGATGCCGCTTGGCGTTTACCGGCTTCTTAAAGAAGCAGAGGTCGTTTGGCTGCGAACGAAGGAGCACCCGGCCGTAGCAGCGTTAGAGAAAGAAGGAGTCCGCTTTGAAAGCTTTGATGCCATTTATGAAAAGCACGGCCGGTTTGAAGAAGTATACGATGAAATCGTAGCAGCACTGCTTCAAAAAGCAGAGCAGGGACCCGTCCTTTATGCAGTTCCGGGTCACCCAATGGCTGCGGAAAGAACGGTGCAGCTTTTATTAGAACGAAAGCAGAAAGGTGAAGCAGAGGTCGTGATTGGGGGAGGACAGAGCTTTCTCGATGCTTTATTTACAAGCGTTGGAATTGATCCAGCAGACGGCTTTCAGCTGCTCGATGGGACGGCTCTAAACCGTGACGACATCCGAATTGCTGGCCACTTGATTATTGCCCAGGTATACGACGCTTTTGTTGCCTCTGATGTGAAGCTGACACTGATGGAGAAGTATCCGGATGAGCATGAAGTAACGGTCGTGACAGCGGCGGGAAGCGAGCAGGAAACGGTGCGCAAAGTGCCGCTTTATGAGCTGGATCACGGTATGGAACTAAATAACCTGACGAGCGTTTATGTGCCGCCTGTCCAAAGAGAAGAAGATACGTACCGGGAATTTTCTGTCCTGCGCGGGATTATTGCGCGCCTCCGGGACCCAGAAGGCGGATGCCCTTGGGATATCAAACAGACACATGCTTCGCTGAAAAAGTACCTGCTTGAGGAAACATATGAATTGTTTGAGGCAATCGACAACGAAGATGATGAAGAAATGGCAGCTGAGCTCGGTGATGTTCTGCTTCAAGTGCTTCTTCATGCACAAATCGGGGAAGACGAAGGCATGTTTACGATTGAAGACGTGATTGCCTCCACATCTGCCAAAATGATTCGCCGGCACCCTCACGTGTTTGGTGATGCAACAGCTGAAACGGCTGAAGAAGTCAAAGTAAACTGGCAGGAAATCAAAGCCGCTGAAAAAGGAAACAAAGAAGAACGGATCCTGGACGGCATTCCAAAAGGGCAGCCGGCGTTGATGGAAGCATATGATCTTCAGAAAAAAGCGGCGAAAACAGGCTTTGACTGGCCGGACGCAGAAGGCGTCATTGAAAAAGTAAAAGAAGAATGGGCTGAATTTTTAGTAGAAACCGAAACAGGTCATCCAGACCGGCTTCGGGAAGAATTTGGCGATGTTTTATTCACGTTGATCAACGCAGCGCGGTTTTGGGATATTCATCCGGAAGAAGCCCTTCAAGCGGTTAACCGTAAATTCCGGCGCCGCTTCGGGTTTGTGGAAGATAGGGTGAAAGAAAGCGGACGTCCATTTTCTGATTTTACCTTAAAAGAATTAGATGAATTTTGGGATTTGGCCAAAGGAGAGGAACGAGCATGAGGCTTGATAAATTTTTAAAAGTATCCCGCATTATTAAACGGCGCACACTGGCAAAAGAAGTAGCTGACCAGGGGCGCATTCTCATTAACGGCACGGAAGGAAAAGCAAGTTCCAACGTAAAAGTGGGAGATGAGCTGACAGTCCGGCTCGGCCGCCGTGTCATGACTGTAAAAATCGAAAAGCTGCTCGATACAACGAAAAAAGAAGAAGCAGCCGGCATGTACACCGTATTAAAAGAAGAACACATTGGCGAATAAGAAAAAGCACCCGTTTCAGGCGGGTGTTTTTTTCATGAAAGCCCCTTGCTGTGCATAGGATGTCCATAAAGGGGATGGATGCAATGGATATGAAACAAGGCCATACCGTAAAAATGGACGGGCGTAAAATGATTGAGATGACAGGCGTCATTCAGGTGGAGCGATTTGACAGCACAGAATTTCTGCTTGAGACCATTATGGGAAAGCTGAAGATCCGCGGCACTGGTTTAAAAATGAAATATTTTGACACAGTGAATAAATCAGCAGCCATTGAAGGGCGCATTACTGCTTTTATGTATGTGGAAGGCGGTATGGGCAAATCATTTTTTAGACGGTCGACATGAATATTCACGTACAATTTGATACAGCTCTCGCGATGGTCAGCATGGGCATTTGTTTTGGGCTGCTGCTTGAATGCTACCGCCGTATTCGTCCTAAAAAAACCGGTCTAGTATTTGTAACAGATGTATTGTTTTGGATTTTGTATGCGATCTTGCTGTTCACTTCCCTGTACAAAGTAAATGATGGTATTGTTCGGCCGTCTTTTTTCCTTTTTTGGACGGCCGGCTGCCTGATGTATGGCACATTCCTGCGCCGGTTTTTTCTTCCGATCGTAGATGGTCTTTTTTTCTCGATTCGTTTTTTGTATCGAATGATTTCAGGAATCATCCGTATCTTTCTTGTTGCTCCGCTTCTTTTTGCCGTAAAATGTATCCTTTCTCTTGCCAGAATGAGTAAGTTTCTATTATCATGGTTGGTAAAGGTAGTGATCGTGCGGCCATGGACGGCTATACGCCGTCCGAAAAAATAAAAGCGGAGGAACATTGATGCGCGGATTCAATAAAGAAAAAGTAGCTTCCTTAAAAAACGCCTTTGTCCTAAGTGAAGAAAGAAAATCAATGTTTAAGATGAAGCACAAACAGAAATTAATGCGCAGACTGGCAGCTTTTGGTGTAGTGGCATTGATCATTTTAGGTACGGTGTCATCTGCTTTGTTCTCACAAATTGGAAATTTAAATGAGAAGAAGGAAGATCTGGCAAAAGCAAAACAGTCACTGGCTGAACTAAAGCAGCAGCAAAAAGAGTCGGAGGAAGAGCTGGTCCGGCTGCAGGATGATGAGTATATTGCGAAGCTTGCTCGGAAAGAATATTTTTATTCAGAAGATGGAGAAATTCTCTTTAATATTCCGGAAGATGAGGAAAAAGCCAAAGATACAGAATAGTAAAGAAAGCATGTCATGTTGACACGCTTTTTTTACGTACTATAATAATAAGTAAAGTTCGAACAATTTTAAGGAGGAACAATTTTTTTATGTCAATCGAAGTGGGCAGCAAGTTACAGGGTAAAGTAACCGGCATTACAAAATTTGGCGCATTCGTACAATTGCCGGAAGGTTCGACGGGTCTTGTTCATATTAGTGAAGTGGCGGATAATTACGTCAAGGACATCAACGACCATCTAACTGTTGGCGATGAAGTGGAAGTAAAAGTTTTGAATGTGGAGAAAGACGGTAAGATCGGCTTATCGATTCGTAAAGCAAAAGATAACCCGCCGCCGCAAACGCAATATCGTCCGCGTCCACAACGCCAGGGTGATTTCCGTCAAAAAGGACCGCGCGGCGGCCAGCCGCCTGTCGAGAACTTTGAATCGAAAATGGCCCGTTTCTTGAAAGATAGCGAAGAACGCATTTCAACGTTGAAGCGTCAAACAGACTCACGCCGAGGCGGAAGAGGCGGAAGACGCGGATAACGCTTGCTCCCTGTCGATCTCAATAAATGTGTACTAAGCATAAGCACTTATTTTTAAAGTCCCGAATACTATAATTCGGGGCTTTTTTATTTTTTATTGGGGAAAAGAGGGATTGCGGTTTGCTTATTCAACATCTATACGTCGAGCGCCGTTCTGCGGCATTAACAAAGCCGTTTATTACGGCATTAAGAACGGTTACGTCCATTGAGTTTATAGTGGTTCGCCTTTTGCTGGAGGATGGGACAGAAGGCATTGGGTCTGCTGCACCGACAATGGTGATTACGGGAGACTCAATTCAAAGTATGGAGGCAGCTATTCAAACGATCATCTCTCCTCTCTTAATAGGCAAGGAAGTGAATGATATCAGGGCGCTGTCACAGGCGGTTCAGCTTTCCTGTGTAGGAAACACAAGTGCCAAAGCAGCTGTAGAAATCGCTTTGTTTGATGCTTATGCTAAAGGAATGAACATACCGCTTTATCAAGTGTTTGGCGGTAAAACCAACGTCCTTCAAAACGATCTGACCATCAGCATCAATCAAACCAGCATGATGGTGAAGGATGCAGTCGATGCTGTTCAAAACGGGTTTACTGCATTGAAAGTAAAAGCCGGGCTGAGTGCAGACGAAGATCTTAAAAGGATTGTGGCTATTCGTGAAGCCGTTGGAGAAGCCGTTGAAATCCGCGTAGATGCGAATCAAGGCTGGACAAAAAAAGAAGCCGTGCGCATCATTCACCGATGGCAGCATGAGGGACTGAATATTGCAGTGGTTGAACAGCCCGTAGCAGCGGGAGATCTGGAGGCTTTAAAATATGTAACAGACCGTGTTGAAACGCCGATTATGGCAGATGAAAGTGTTTTTTCGCCCGAGCAGGCAATGGAGCTCGTGCAAAGAAAAGCGGTAGATTGGCTGAATATTAAGCTGATGAAAACAGGAGGCATTGTGAGAGCTTTGCAAATTGCAGACATTGCACAGGCAGGCGGAGTTCCCTGTATGATCGGAAGCATGATGGAAAGCAGTATTAGCGTGATGGCTGCTGCTCACTTGGCCGCTGCCCATCCAAATATTAAAAAAATCGATCTGGATGCGCCGCTGTGGCTTAAGGAGGGCCGAGTAAAAGATTTTCCTTTTAACGGACCGGCGATTATGCTGGGTAAACAGCCGGGCATTGGCTATCACTTTTTAAAAGATGGTAAAGAAAAGGGGACATAGTATCCTCTTTAAATATCCGAAAAAAAGCAAAAAAAGACCGGCAAGCTTTTGCCTGCCGATCTTTTTGCTGTATGACCCCTACGGGATTCGAACCCGTGTTACCGCCGTGAAAGGGCGGTGTCTTAACCGCTTGACCAAGGGGCCGTTATAGAAATAAAGTGTGTCTGGCTTTAACGGCCAGCTCCTCAAGCTGTAAGCAGTGATGTCTTACGTCTGTTGGAGCTGGACAATCGTTTCAGCTCTTCTTTTATAGCGGCGGAGGGGATCGAACCCCCGACCTCACGGGTATGAACCGTACGCTCTAGCCAGCTGAGCTACACCGCCAAGTTGTGGTTGTCTGTAACAGCACAAAATCTATAATAATGGCGGAACGAAAAAAAGTCAACACTATTTCCGGAATTTTTTCATTCTAATTTTGTCGAACGATTTTTCTTGCCTATTTCCTTCGTTTGACAAAGTTTTGACAATCAATCTTTTATACTTCTCGATAACGATTAAAAGGGAGTGGTATTGTGCAAAGAGCGGAGCTGGGAATGACAGGAGAAGCGGTTCTAGGCCATGGATGGGGAAAAGGGTTTGCAGGAAAAACGGCCTTTGTTTTGCTGGATCGTGGCTGGATTTTAGTGCCGGCCGGCTTTTTGTTTGGACGGGCACTGCTGCTTTCGCAGCTGTCGCCATTCGCGCTTGCCTTTTTTGCGGCCGTCTTTATGTTGAAGAAAGAAGTCGCCCCTCGGGTATTTTTAGCTATACTAGCCGGAGCGCTTACGATTTCGCCTATTCAAGCATCAGTGGCTTTCACTTTATTATTTTGCTTTCTGATCGTTCATCGGGTGTTTCGATCCCTTCATAAGGGAGAAATAGCACCTGTTCCATTCTTTGTTTTTTTTACAACACTCGCTGTGAAAAGTGTTTTTTCTTATATTATAAACGGATCCCAGTTTGTGCCTGCATATGATCTGGTGCTGGCGGCTGTAGAGGCCTCACTTGCGTTTGTGCTGTCGCTTATCTTTATGCAGTGTATGCCGTTTTTATCCCTCTCCGGACGAATTCGGACATTGAAAACGGAAGAATGGATCAGCTTGTTAATTGTTTTCGCTTCTGCCGCGACCGGTATGGCTGGCTGGGTGGTTGGGGGGCTGGAAGCCGATCATATTGCTGCCCGCTATTTAGTTACAGTGGTTTCTTTTTTATCTGGTGCCGCATTTGGATCGGCAGCGGGTGTGGTCAGCGGACTAGTCTTAAGCCTTTCGGGCGTAAATGATTTTCATGAAATGAGCATCCTGGCTTTTGCGGGTCTGCTCGGGGGGCTGTTTAAAGAGTGGAGGAGGGGCGGTGCGATTGCGGGCTTGATGACAGCCACTGTCCTTGCTGGTTTTTATGGAGAAGGCAGCCTGACCAATATGGATGCCTTATACGAATCAGCCATTGCGGCTGTCCTGTTATTCTTAACGCCAAAAGCCTGGACAGACCACCTGTCAAAATTAATACCAGGCACAACCGAACATTCGATTGAGCAGCAGCGCTACCTGCGGAAAGTACGGGATGTGACAGCCAATCGGATGGAACAGTTTTCGGATTTATTTGATGCGCTTTCAAAAAGCTTTTCTCAGTCGGGCCATTTTCACGAAACCGCTGAACGGGAAGTGGACCTGTTCCTCAGCGGAATCACAGAGAAAACATGTCAGACCTGCTTTAAGAAAGAGCAATGCTGGGCCTATCAGTTTGATGAAACGTACAAGCTGATGAAAGATATATTGGAAGACGCCGATCAAGGGGCTGACGCGCTTTCTCCTCATTTAGCAAAAGAGCTGGAGCAATACTGCTTCCGTCCAGCCAGGGTTGAAGCGGAGATTCGCTCGCAGCTGACCTATTACCGGGCAAACAAAAAGCTGAAGCAGCAAATGAGAGAGAGCCGGACAATTGTCGCTGATCAGCTTGAAGGCGTTTCAAAAGTGATGCAGGATTTTGCCGCTGAAATGAAACGAGAGGAAGAAACACATATTTCTCAGGAAGAAAAAATCACAACAGCCATTGAATCGTTTGGAATGGAAATTACCGATATCAGTGTTTTTAGTGTTCAAAAAGGTGCGATCGATATTGAGATGACGCTTCCTCATTCAAAAGTGCACGGAGAGAGCGAGAAAATTATCGCACCCATTCTTTCTGACCTGCTGAACGAATACATCATTGTGGTGGACGAGCAGCAGGATGGCTCGGGTGTTCGGAGCGTGTTTCGTTCGGCTAAAGCTTTTCGCGTTGTAACAGGCCTTGCCCATGCAGCAAAAGGCGGCGGCTTAATTTCAGGGGACTCCTTTTCTGCTATTGAAATCGGGACAGGAAAATTTGCTCTGGCGATCAGCGATGGAATGGGAAATGGAGGACGGGCCCACGACGAGAGCAGCGCAACGATCAGCCTGCTGAAGCAAATTCTTCAGTCAGGTATTGAAGAAACAGTAGCTGTAAAGTCGATTAATTCGATTCTTTCTCTTCGGACGAATGATGAGGTGTTTTCTACGCTTGATTTGGCGATTATTGATTTGCAGGATGCCCGCACGGTCTTTTTGAAAGTCGGTTCCTCGCCAAGCTTTATTAAACGGGGCAGCCAGGTCATCAAAGTAGAAGCCGGCAATGTGCCGATTGGTATTTTACAGCAGCTTGAAGTGGAGACGGTTCATGAACAGCTGAAGTCAGGAGATTTACTGATTACGATGAGTGATGGTGTGTTTGAAGGACCTGAATTTATCGAAAACGCCGACGTATGGATGAAGAGAAAAATTAAATCTATTGAAACCAATGATCCACAGGCGTTTGCTGATTTATTAATGGATGAAGTGATGCGGGCGCAGTCCAATGAAATCCGGGATGATATGACGCTTTGTGTAGCACGTGTTGAACACAATGTACCGGAATGGGCGGCCATTCCTATTTATGACATTGAGCCGTCTGCCAAAACAAAAAAACGGTCTGCAAGACGCCGGGCTGTATAAAATTCCCCTTTTCAGTCGAATATGAAGAAAACGAGTGAAAGGCGGGCGTAATCATGAAAATGGGCACGATGAGGCAATTGCTTTTACTGACGGACGGCTGTTCGAATACAGGGGAAGATCCAGCAATGATGGCCGCTTTTGCCCGGCGGCGTGGTATTACCGTCAATGTGATTGGGATTGTCGATGGAAACGGAACGGATCCAGGACTTGCTGAGATTGAAGCGATCGCCAAAGCGGGAGGGGGAGAAAGCCGGATTGTGCAGGCAGCGGCCCTGTCAGAGACCGTGGTAAATGTGACAAGGCAGGCGATGACAGGCACTATTTACAGCATTATTAACGAAGAACTGCGTGGTATTTTAAACAAAGAAGCGAACGTTGAGTCTCTGCCGCCGGCTACAAGAAGCGAGATTGCCGAAAAGGTGGAGGACATTAGCGAAGAAGCAGCGCTTGAGCTGCTCGTTTTGACAGATATGAGTGCCAGTATGAAGTTAAAGCTGCCGGCAGTAAAAGAAGCGCTGTATGATCTTTCTATGTCAATGCAGTCACGTATCGGCCCATCTTCTTTTTCGCTTTGGACATTTCCAGGGAAATATAGTGCAGCAGAAGAGCGGATTGGCTGGACCAACGATGCCGGTAAATTAGCAGAGTCATTTCCGCAGCTTCTGTCAGGAGGTATCACACCGACTGGACCGGCTATTCGCCAGGCGCTGTCTTCCTTTATGGAAATGAGCGAATACGATGAAAAATCGATATGAAGCAAGCCCCGGTGAACAGATTAAGGGAAAATGGACGGGGCATGTATGGCGAGTCGAGCGGGAAATTGGCCGCGGAGCGAATGGGATTGTTTATCTTGTAAGAGGGTCGGCTGGACGAGCTGCACTCAAATTTGCAGATTCCGCTTCTGTTGCGTCTGAGACAAATGCTTTAACAGCACTTGAGCGGGTCAGGGGAGCATCTCCCGGCCCTTTTTTCATTGAAGCGGACGATCTGGAAAAAGAGGATGCTGTTTATCCATTTTTTTTAATGGAGTTCATTGATGGACCGATGCTTCATACATTTATAAAAGGCAAAAAAGAAGAATGGGCCATTATTTTATTAATCTGGCTTCTTACCTTTTTGGATTCCCTTCATCGGCTGGGGCATGTAATGGGTGATTTGAAGCCGGAAAATTTCATTGTTGTCAGCCAAAAAGCGATTCGGGCCGTTGATGTAGGAGGCATGACAAAGTTTGGGCGGTCTATCAAAGAGTACACAGCGCTTTATGACCGGGCGGCATGGCAGGCCGGAACAAGAAGAGCTGAACCTGCGTATGACTTGTTTGGAGCGGCAGTGCTCACGGTTTCCCTCCTTCATAAACAGGCTGTGCAAAGGGCAATCGGGCATATCGACGATCTAAAAAGCATCGTTCAATCGTCTCCAGCCCTGCAGCTGATTGAGCCTGTTTTATTCAATGCGTTTGCAGGCAAATACGAGAGTGCCTCCGCTATGAAAAGAGACTTGCTTCTCTGCTTTGCGAAAACAAAAACAAGGACAAGAACAGGAAGGCAAAAAAGAAAAACCTTTTGGGCAGGAAAATGGTTCGTGCTGGCAGGCGCTTTGGCCGCCATCTTGATGCTGTTTTTGTTACACTAAAAGAAAACGCAGAGAGGCGGCGCAGGAGCTGTGCATTTTTTTGAAGAAAGTATTAAGAGGTTTATCGAGAAAAAAGAAATGATAAAAAAGGGAGATCACGTAGCTGTGGCCGTTTCAGGCGGAGTGGATTCAATGGTGCTTCTTTCTGTTTTGCATAAGCAGCGGAACCGGCTTGGCATTACGGTGAGTGCTATCCATGTGGATCATATGCTTCGGGGGGAGGAATCGTATGAGGATTTCCGTTTTGTAGAATCTTTTTGCCGGAAGCATGCTATTTCTTTTTTTGGCCGCCGGGCAGATGCCGGCCGGAAAGCGAGTGAAAGCGGTATGGGTATTCAAGTCGCAGCCAGAGAAGTGCGTTATGCCCTTTTTCGAGAAGGAATGGAGAAGCTTGGAGCGAATAAACTGGCGACGGCCCATCATGCAGATGATCAAGCAGAAACGGTGCTTATGCAGCTGTCGCGGGGCGGCCACACACACTCTGGCATGCCGGCTGTGCGGCTTTTTGCGAGCGGCATGCTAATCCGTCCTTTGTTATGTGTGGAAAAGGAGGAAATTGCTGCCTACGCGGCGAAGCATTTTATTTCATATAGGGAAGATCCGAGCAACGCAAAAAGTACGTATACGAGAAATCGATATCGTCATCAGCTTCTTTCGTTTTTAAAAAATGAAAATCCAAAAGCTGCGGTGCACATTGGCTATTTTGCCCAAGATCAGCAGGAAGACGAACTTTTTTTACAGGCGATGGCCAAGGAAAAAATAAAGAATATGGCGGTCTGGAAACAGGAATCGGTTTCGCTGCAAATTGAACCGTTTCGCGAGGTGCCTTTGCCTTTACAAAGAAGGGCGATTCATCTAATATTAAACTATCTTTATCATGGAAAAACAGCGTTTTCTTTCCTACATATTCACCATATTTTACAACTGCTTCAATCAACTGCCCCATCAGGGAAACTAAACCTTCCATCACGCCTTTCCGTACGCAAACTAAACGAACAGTGTGTCTTTGCTTACGAAGCGGATGACAGGCCGAATAACAGAACTGATTTGTTATTTGCCGAAAATCGGCTGTACAGGCAGGGTGCCGGCACATTTAAGCTGAAGGAAGCCAGCGAGTGCCCGGACGGAGCAGAGTGTTTTCGTTTGAAGCTCAACACGCCTCTTCCGCTTTCGATTCGGATGCGGCAGGATGGAGATCGAATTCAGTTAAAAGGAATGAGTGGTTCGAAAAAGCTTGCACGGCTTTTAATCGATGAAAAGATTCCCCTTGCCTTTCGCGACCGCGTTCCAGTGGTAACGGATGCAGATGGTACGATTCTTTGGATACCGGGAATCCGCAAGTCGCTTCATGAAGGTGACGGGCCGCTGCTGTTGATTTATGAAAAGGAATGAACCAACTTTGGGAGGAAAATCTATTGCTACGTAACGATATTGAAGAAATATTAATTTCGGAAGAAGAAATACAAGAAAAAGTGAAAGAGCTCGGAGCGCAGCTCACTGAAGAGTATAATGACCGCTTTCCACTTTTCGTTTGTGTGTTAAAAGGTGCTATGCCGTTTATGTCTGATTTGGTTAAGCGGGTGGATACACATCTTGAAATGGATTTTATGGACGTTTCAAGCTACGGAGCTTCAACCGTATCGTCTGGGGAAGTAAAAATCGTCAAAGATTTAAACACTTCCGTAGAAGGCCGTGATGTCTTAATTATTGAAGACATTATCGACAGCGGATTAACATTAAGCTATCTGGCGGAGCTGTTTCATTACCGGAAAGCAAAATCTGTGAAGATTGTCACGCTTCTGGATAAACCAACCGGCCGAAAAGCGAAAATTAAAGCAGATATGATCGGCTTTACGGTGCCGGATGCATTCGTTGTCGGCTACGGTCTTGATTACGCTGAACGCTACCGGAACCTGCCGTATATCGGTGTTTTAAAGCCATCTGTTTACACGGCAGCCGAAGAGGAATAAGGGAGCCGGATGAATAGGCTAAAAGAAGGTTCAAATAGTTGTAAGGCCAACTTTTTGTATGATAACATTGCATATAGTCAGTTTTTCTCGGGAGGAGGTAAGGGATGAACAGAATTTTTCGCTACACCATATTTTACCTATTGGTTTTTCTTGTTATTATCGGCGTTGTGAGTTATTTCAATAACAACAACGCGCCAACAAACAATGTCACATACAATGAATTCCTGACATATCTTGAGCAGGATGACGTTGAGAAATTTACCATTCAGCCTGAGCGCGGTGTTTATGAAATACGCGGCCAATTAAAAGGGGCAGAGGACAATGAAATGTTTGTTGCGTATGCAACAGGCAATGACTCTACTTTAAACCGCATTAATGAAGCGTCTCAAAACACACAGGCAGAAGTTCTTCCAGCGAAAGAAACAAGCGGATGGGTGCAGTTCTTCACAACCATCATCCCATTCCTTATCATTTTTATTTTCTTTTTCTTCTTACTGAACCAAGCGCAGGGCGGCGGTGGCGGCCGTGTGATGAACTTCGGTAAAAGTAAAGCTCGTCTTTACAACGATGAAAAGAAAAAAGTCCGGTTTAACGATGTAGCCGGCGCAGATGAAGAAAAGCAGGAGCTTGTCGAGGTTGTAGAATTTTTAAAAGACCCGCGTAAGTTTTCTGAGCTTGGCGCCCGTATTCCAAAAGGGGTTTTATTAGTTGGACCTCCAGGTACCGGTAAAACTTTGCTTGCCAAAGCGGTAGCCGGAGAAGCAGGCGTACCATTCTTCTCCATCAGTGGTTCCGACTTCGTTGAAATGTTTGTCGGTGTCGGGGCTTCCCGTGTTCGTGATTTGTTTGAAAACGCGAAAAAGAATTCCCCTTGTATCATCTTTATCGATGAGATTGATGCGGTGGGACGTCAGCGTGGTGCTGGTCTTGGCGGCGGTCACGATGAGCGCGAACAAACGCTGAACCAGTTGCTTGTAGAAATGGATGGCTTCAGTGCCAACGAAGGAATCATTATGATTGCCGCAACAAACCGCGCAGACATTTTGGATCCAGCCCTTCTTCGTCCAGGCCGTTTCGACCGTCAAATTACGGTTGACCGTCCAGACGTAAACGGCCGTGAAGCAGTTCTGCGTGTACATGCGCGTAACAAACCGCTTCACGAATCAGTAGATTTAAAAGCGATTGCTCAGCGAACGCCTGGATTCTCCGGTGCGGACCTTGAAAACTTATTGAACGAAGCGGCGCTTGTGGCTGCCCGTGCCGATAAAAAGAAAATTGACATGAGTGATGTGGATGAAGCGACGGATCGTGTAATTGCCGGTCCAGCGAAAAAGAGTCGTGTGATTTCCAAGAAAGAACGAAAAATCGTGGCATTCCACGAAGCTGGTCATACTGTAATCGGCCTTGTTCTTGATGATGCCGATATCGTGCATAAAGTAACCATTGTCCCTCGTGGCCAGGCAGGCGGCTATGCCGTAATGCTTCCAAGAGAAGACCGCTACTTTATGACAAAGCCGGAACTTTTGGATAAAATCACGGGCCTTCTTGGCGGCCGTGTAGCCGAAGATATTATTTTCGGTGAAGTGTCAACAGGAGCTCATAACGACTTCCAGCGTGCGACAGGCATTGCCCGCCGTATGGTGACGGAATTTGGTATGAGTGACAAGCTTGGACCGCTTCAGTTCGGACAGTCACAGGGACAGGTGTTCCTTGGCCGTGACTTTAACAGTGAGCAAAACTATTCTGATCGGATTGCCTATGAGATTGATACGGAAATCCAGACGATCATTAAAGAGTGTTATGAGAGAGCGAAACAAATTCTAACAGAGAACCGTGATAAGCTCGAACTTATTGCAAATACACTTTTAGAAGTTGAAACGCTTGATGCAGCACAAATTAAGCATTTATCAGATCACGGAACGCTGCCGGATCGCAATTACAGCGACAACCAAAGCAAAACCGTGAAAGACAATGCAGGTCAAGCGGGTGAAACAGCGCAAACAGCGCAAACACCGGCAACTGAAACAACCAATCTGCCGGCTGAGCCAGCTGATCAACCAGAAGTGCGCGACGATCTTCAAAATCCACCGAACAATGGTGGACCGAAAGCATAATCACAAAGACGCCTGAAAAGCATTTCTTTCAGGCGTCTTTTCTCTTCTTTTCGGGAAGTGTATGTTATGATAAAACACGAAAATTAGACGGACAGGTGTGGTGAAGGTGATTTTTGTACTGGATGTAGGGAATACCAATACTGTGCTCGGTGTATACAAAGGGGAAACGTTAAAACATCACTGGCGCATTGAAACGAACCGGAATAAAACCGAAGATGAATATGGCATGATGATTAAAAGCCTGTTTCAGCATGATGGCCTGCAGTTTGAACAAATTGAGGGCGTGATTATTTCTTCTGTTGTTCCGCCAATTATGGCAGCACTCGAGCGCATGTGTGAAAAGTATTTCCACACAAAGCCGCTTGTCGTCGGACCAGGTGTGAAGACTGGTTTGAATATTAAATATGAAAATCCACGTGAAGTTGGAGCCGACCGGATTGTAAACGCAGTGGCCGGCATCCATGAATATGGCACGCCGATCATTATTGTTGATTTTGGAACAGCGACGACCTATTGTTATATCGACGAAAGCAGCCATTATATGGGCGGTTTGATTGCACCGGGCATTGGCATTTCTACAGAAGCCCTTTATACAAGAGCTTCTAAGCTGCCGCGTATTGAAATTACCCGACCGGAAACCGTAGTCGGGAAAAATACGGTTTCGGCTATGCAGGCCGGCATTTTATACGGATATGTAGGCCAGGTTGAAGGAATTGTCAGCCGAATTAAAAAGGAATATAACGCGGACCCTACTGTTATTGCCACAGGCGGTCTTGCTGGGCTGATTGCAAAGGAATGCAGCATGATTGATGTAGTGGATCCTGATTTAACGTTAAAGGGCCTTCGATTGATTTATAAGCGAAATACCCAATAAGAGAGGAAGAGGACTGTGAGCGATTATTTAGTAAAAGCATTAGCTTTTAATGGACAGGTTCGTGCGTATGCAGTGAATACAACGAAAGCGGTCGGGGAAGCGCAAAGAAGACATGGTTCATGGCCGACTGCTTCTGCAGCACTTGGTCGTACAATGACAGCAGGCGTCATGATGGGTGCTATGATGAAGGGTGAAGAGAAAATCACCTTAAAAGTTGAAGGCAATGGTGAAGCTGGCCCCATTCTTGTAGACAGCGATGCGAAAGGCAATGTGCGCGGCTATATTACGCGCCCGCAAACGCATTTTGATTTAAATGAACAAGGGAAGCTGGATGTGCGCCGGGCGGTCGGAACAGAAGGGATGCTGACTGTCGTGAAAGACTTGGGCCTGCGTGAAAATTTCAGCGGCCAGACGCCAATCGTCTCTGGAGAATTGGGCGAAGACTTTACGTACTATTTCGCTGTTTCTGAACAGGTTCCTTCCTCTGTGGGGGTAGGCGTGCTTGTGAATCCAGATAACACAATTTTAGCTGCCGGAGGATTTATCGTGCAGCTGCTGCCGAATACCGATGATGCAACAGTTACGATTTTAGAGGAGCGCATCACAACGATGGAGCCGATCTCAAAACTGATCGAACGCGGATTAACGCCCGAGCAGATTTTGATTTATATCCTTGGTGAAGAAAACGTTAAGTTTTTAGAAACGATGCCCGTCCAGTTTAACTGTAAGTGTTCGAAAGAACGCTTCGGAAACGCCATCATCAGCCTGGGACGCGAGGAAATCCAGGAAATGATCAATGAAGACCATGGAGCAGAAGCGCAATGCCATTTCTGTAATGAGAAATACCAATTCTCTGAAGAAGAGCTGGAGCAATTAAAGCAAGAAGTGTAAAAGTAAAAAAACCTGCCTGCAAAGGCAGGTTTTTTTATAGCTGCCCCGAAGTTAAATTAAAGTAATTGACTTTTCACTAAAAAGCTGGTAAATTCTATATAACCAATAAAAATACTCGGCATTTAACTGGAGGTAACAAATTCATGGTACGTGTGGCGAATTCAGTAGCAGATTTAGTTGGTCAAACACCTGTTGTAAAACTAAACAATGTGGTGGGCGAAAACAGTGCAGATGTTTACGTAAAACTTGAATATATGAACCCGGGCAGCAGTGTAAAAGATCGTATTGCGCTTGCGATGATCGAATCAGCTGAGAAAAAAGGCAGCCTGCAGCCAGGCGGTACACTTATTGAACCGACAAGCGGAAACACAGGAATCGGTCTTGCGATGATCGCAGCTGCAAAAGGCTATAAAGCGATTTTAGTTATGCCTGAAACAATGAGCATGGAGCGCCGCAACCTTCTTCGCGCTTACGGTGCAGAGCTTGTGCTTACACCAGGTCCTGAAGGCATGGGCGGTGCGATCCGTAAAGCAAAAGAGCTTGCAGAAGAGCACGGCTACTTCCTGCCTCAGCAATTTGAAAACGAAGCAAATCCTGAGGTTCACCGCTTAACAACAGGAAAAGAAATCACAGAGCAATTTGATCAGCTTGACGCGTTTGTAGCAGGTATCGGTACAGGCGGTACTATTACAGGAGCAGGCCAAGTGATCAAAGAAAAATGGGAAAATGCAAAGGTTTTTGCAGTAGAGCCAAAAGACTCACCGGTTCTTTCAGGTGGAAAACCAGGTCCGCATAAAATTCAAGGAATCGGTGCAGGCTTTGTACCGGCAATCCTTGATACACAAATTTATGATGAAGTCATTCAAATTGATAACGACACAGCATTTGAAACAGCACGCCGTGTTGCGCGCGAAGAAGGAATTCTTGGCGGGATTTCATCCGGTGCCGCTATTGCAGCTGCAATTCAAGTCGCTGAAAAGCTTGGTAAAGGCAAAAAAGTATTGGCGATTCTTCCATCAAACGGAGAGCGCTACTTGAGCACACCGCTTTATCAATTCGATTAATCGAGCTTCGGCCAGACTGCTAAACGCAGTCTGGCTTTTTTTCGTGTTAAAATAAGAAATGGAAAAGGAGCGGTGCGAAAATGAAAGCAGGAAAGTTCATTCTTAATTTTGAAGAAGCGATTCACGTAATGGGGATTTTAAATATTACACCCGATTCGTTTTCGGATGGCGGCCGCTACAACGAGAAGGAAGCTGCCGTACACCGTGCCGTACAAATGGTTGCAGACGGTGCACACATCATCGATATCGGCGGTGAATCCACACGTCCGGGCTATACACCGGTTTCTGTTGAAGAAGAAATCAGCAGAACGGTCCCTGTTATTGAAGCTGTATCTCGGGAAGTGGACGTCCCTATTTCTATAGATACATTTAAAGCGCGTACAGCCGAAAAAGCAGTAGAAGCAGGTGCGTCCATTATTAATGACATTTGGGGAGCGAAAAAGGAGCCAGACATTGCCGCGGTGGCGGCCCAAAAGCAGGTTCCGATTATTTTAATGCACAATCGTGAAGAAAAGAATTACACCAGCTTTATGAAGGACTGCTTAAACGACTTGGATGAAAGTATTACAATTGCCAAAAAAGCCGGAGTAGCCGATGACCAAATTATCGTCGATCCGGGCATCGGGTTTGCCAAAACAATGAAGCAAAACATTGAAATGATGCAAAACCTTGATCAGATTGCTGCTCTTGGTTATCCTGTTTTGCTCGGCACCTCGCGCAAACGGGTAATCGACTATGTTTTAAATGTGCCTGTAGAAGAACGGATGGAAGGAACGGGCGCTACCTGCTGCTTTGGAGCGCAAAAAGGCTGCCGCATTATGCGGGTACATGACGTTAAGCCAATTGCCAGAATGATGAAGATGATGGATGCTTTAATCGGAAAGGAGCCGGATCGTGGATAAGATATACGTTACAGGAATGGAGTTTTGGGGCTATCACGGTGTATTCCCGGAAGAAAACAAGCTTGGCCAGCGGTTTAGGGCTGATGTAACCCTGCACGTTTCTTTAAAGAAAGCAGGTCAAACCGATAACCTGGAGTATTCCGTTAATTATGCAGACGTCTACCATGCATGCAAAAAAGTCATTGAAGGCGAGCCGGTCAAACTTGTTGAAACATTAGCGGAGAGAATCGCTGCCAGCATTTTAGGAGATTTTTCAGCTGTGAAGTCCTGCACGGTGAAAATTATAAAGCCGGATCCTCCTATTCCAGGTCATTATGACTTTGTTGCTGTTGAAATTACACGGGGGCGCGAAGAATGATCCACGAAGCCTATTTATCACTCGGCACTAATATGGGAAACAGGGAAGACCAGTTGAAAGAAGCTGTTCGTCAGCTGGAGGAGCAAAAAAGCCTGCGGCTGCTGGCAGTCTCTTCTATTTATGAAACAGATCCTGTCGGCTTCACGGACCAGCCGTCTTTTTTTAATATCGTAGTTAAGCTAAAAACATCCATGACACCGGATGAACTGCTTGCAGCCTGCCAGGAAATCGAAAACAAACTAGGTCGTGAGCGGATCGTTCGATGGGGTCCGCGTACAATAGACCTTGACATTTTACTGTATAATCACGACAATATTAAATCAGATAGTCTTATTATTCCTCACCCGCGAATGACAGAACGTGCTTTTGTGCTCATTCCGCTGGCAGAAATAGATACAGCAATAACGCTTCCTGGTACAAGTTTGCCGCTGGAGCAATACGTAAAGAACGTGCAAGGGAAAGAAGGCGTCAAGCTATGGAAAACAGCAGACGCCTTTTACCGCTTGTGAAAATAGAAAGGTGATTGTACATGTTCAATATCGGACCGGTTGAAATCAAAAACCGGGTAGTGCTTGCGCCGATGGCTGGCATATGTAACTCTGCTTTCCGTCTTACAGTTAAGGAATTTGGCGCCGGCATGGTGTGCGCTGAAATGGTTAGTGATAAAGGGATTGTTCTTCAAAATGCAAAAACAATGAATATGCTTTATATCGATGAGCGTGAAAACCCGCTTAGCCTGCAGATTTTTGGCGGCGAAAAAGAAACGCTCGTTCAAGCGGCAAGCTTCGTTGATAAAAATACGAACGCAGATATTATCGATATCAATATGGGCTGCCCGGTTCCGAAAATCACAAAATGTGATGCTGGAGCTAAATGGCTGCTTGATCCAAATAAAATTTACGAAATGGTTTCTGCAGTCGTAGATGCGGTAGACAAGCCAGTTACGGTAAAAATGCGTATGGGCTGGGATGAAGATCATATTTATGCAGTTGAAAATGCCCGTGCAGTAGAGCGTGCCGGCGGCCAGGCTATTGCGCTTCATGGACGTACGCGTGTACAAATGTATGAAGGCCATGCGAACTGGGATATTATTAAAGAAGTAAAACAGGCCATTAATATTCCGCTGATCGGAAATGGTGATGTTCAAACGCCACAGGATGCTAAACGTATGCTAGAGGAGACAGGCTGTGATGGTGTTATGATCGGCCGGGCAGCGCTTGGAAACCCGTGGATGATTTATCAAACAGTTCATTACCTTGAAACAGGTGAACTAATTGGGGAACCAACACCTCGTGAAAAAATTGACGTATGCCTGCTTCATTTAGATCGCCTGATCGGCTTGAAAAATGAAAACGTAGCTGTACGTGAAATGAGAAAGCATGCGGCTTGGTACTTAAAAGGAATCCGTGGAAACGGTAAAGTGCGTAAAGAAGTTAATGAATGTGAAACACGTGACCAGCTTGCAACACTGCTGACCACATTTGTAAATGAAGTAGAAGAAAAAGAAGCGTCCAATCAGGCGGTTTAATTAGGAGTGAACGGAATGAGTGAAGAATTAAACGACCAGTTGTTAGTCAGAAGAGAGAAAATGCGGGCATTGCAGGAAAAAGGCTTAGACCCGTTTGGCGGCCGTTTTGAGCGGAGCCACACAGCGGAAAGCGTTGCTGCTGAATTCGAATCGTTTTCGAAGGAAGATCTTGAAGAAAAAGGGGCGGAAGTAGTCGTTGCCGGCCGTATTATGACAAAACGGGGCAAAGGAAAAGCTGGATTCGCTCACGTACAGGACTTAACTGGACAAATTCAAATTTATGTACGGAAAGATGCAGTAGGTGAAGAACAATACGATTTGTTTACTTCAACAGACCTTGGCGACATTGTGGGCGTGAGAGGGAAAGTGTTTAAAACAAACGTAGGTGAGCTGTCTGTTAAAGCAACAGAATATGTGTTTTTAACAAAAGCGCTTCGTCCGCTTCCAGACAAGCACCATGGGCTGAAGGATGTTGAACAGCGTTACCGTCAGCGTTATTTGGACTTGATCACTAATCAAGAAAGCCAAAAAACGTTTATTACACGCAGCCGCATTATTCAGTCAATGCGCCGCTATCTCGATAACAACGGTTATTTAGAAGTGGAAACACCAATGATGCATGCGATTGCTGGTGGAGCTTCAGCTCGTCCGTTCGTAACTCATCATAATGCACTTGATATGGAACTATATATGCGGATTGCGATTGAGCTGCACTTGAAGCGTCTAATCGTAGGCGGTATGGAAAAAGTGTATGAAATTGGCCGCGTATTCCGTAACGAAGGTGTATCGACACGCCACAATCCTGAATTTACAATGATTGAGCTGTATGAAGCATATGCAGATTATAAAGATATCATGAGCTTAACTGAGAATTTAATTGCTCATGTGGCGCAGGAAGTGCTCGGTACGACAACGGTTCAATATGGAGAAGATACGGTAGAATTAAAACCAGAATGGCGCCGTCTTCATATGGTGGATGCAGTAAAAGAATATACAGGCGTTGATTTCTGGAAAGAAATGAACGATGAAGAAGCACGGGCACTTGCGAAAGAACACGGCATTGATTACAAAGAAACGATGCAATATGGACATATTGTCAACGAGTTCTTTGAGCAGAAAGTAGAAGAAGAGCTTGTTCAGCCTACGTTCATTTATGGACATCCGGTTGAGATTTCACCACTGGCGAAAAAGAATCCGGAAGATCCTCGTTTCACAGATCGTTTTGAGTTGTTTATCGTTCGTCGTGAACACGCTAATGCCTTCACAGAGCTCAATGATCCAATTGATCAGCGTGAACGGTTTGAAGCGCAATTAAAAGAGCGTGAGCAAGGAAATGACGAAGCACATGAAATGGATGATGATTTCATCGAAGCACTGGAATACGGTATGCCTCCAACAGGCGGTTTAGGTATCGGTATCGACCGTTTGGTTATGCTTTTAACGAACGCTCCATCTATTCGTGACGTTCTTCTATTCCCGCATATGAGACATAAAGATTAATAAACAAATCTCCGGTGAAAGCACCGGAGATTTTATTTTGAAAAAAACTTTTAAAAAAAGCTTGCGTCGGATGAATCACGGTGGTATATTTATATTCGTTGTCAGCAACATAGAACAACAAACTTAAAAAATACTTCAAAAAAGTGATTGACATCACTTGAGAGAAGTGTTAAGATATTAAAGTCGCAAATGACACATTGAACATTGAAAACTGAACAAAATCAATAAAAACGTCAACGTTTTAAATTTTTATCTTCCACTAAAAACACCCCGTGTTTTAGTGGAAACAAATGAGCAAGTCAAACTTTTTTGGAGAGTTTGATCCTGGCTCAGGACGAACGCTGGCGGCGTGCCTAATACATGCAAGTCGAGCGGACTTGACAGAGCTTGCTCTGTTCAAGTTAGCGGCGGACGGGTGAGTAACACGTGGGTAACCTGCCTGTAAGACTGGGATAACTCCGGGAAACCGGGGCTAATACCGGATAATGTCAAGAGCTGCATGGCTCTTGATTGAAAGGCGGCTTCGGCTGTCACTTACAGATGGACCCGCGGCGCATTAGCTAGTTGGTGAGGTAACGGCTCACCAAGGCGACGATGCGTAGCCGACCTGAGAGGGTGATCGGCCACACTGGGACTGAGACACGGCCCAGACTCCTACGGGAGGCAGCAGTAGGGAATCTTCCGCAATGGACGAAAGTCTGACGGAGCAACGCCGCGTGAGTGAAGAAGGTTTTCGGATCGTAAAACTCTGTTGTCAGGGAAGAACAAGTACGGGAGTAACTGCCCGTACCTTGACGGTACCTGGCCAGAAAGCCACGGCTAACTACGTGCCAGCAGCCGCGGTAATACGTAGGTGGCAAGCGTTGTCCGGAATTATTGGGCGTAAAGCGCGCGCAGGCGGCCTTTTAAGTCTGATGTGAAAGCCCACGGCTCAACCGTGGAGGGTCATTGGAAACTGGAAGGCTTGAGTGCAGAAGAGAAGAGCGGAATTCCACGTGTAGCGGTGAAATGCGTAGAGATGTGGAGGAACACCAGTGGCGAAGGCGGCTCTTTGGTCTGTAACTGACGCTGAGGCGCGAAAGCGTGGGGAGCGAACAGGATTAGATACCCTGGTAGTCCACGCCGTAAACGATGAGTGCTAAGTGTTGGGGGGTTTCCGCCCCTCAGTGCTGCAGCTAACGCATTAAGCACTCCGCCTGGGGAGTACGGCCGCAAGGCTGAAACTCAAAGGAATTGACGGGGGCCCGCACAAGCGGTGGAGCATGTGGTTTAATTCGAAGCAACGCGAAGAACCTTACCAGGTCTTGACATCCCGCTGACCTCCCTGGAGACAGGGCTTTCCCTTCGGGGACAGCGGTGACAGGTGGTGCATGGTTGTCGTCAGCTCGTGTCGTGAGATGTTGGGTTAAGTCCCGCAACGAGCGCAACCCTTGATCTTAGTTGCCAGCATTTAGTTGGGCACTCTAAGGTGACTGCCGGTGACAAACCGGAGGAAGGTGGGGATGACGTCAAATCATCATGCCCCTTATGACCTGGGCTACACACGTGCTA
The DNA here is from genome assembly GCF_032341995.1 of Domibacillus sp. DTU_2020_1001157_1_SI_ALB_TIR_016. Taxonomy (NCBI): domain Bacteria; kingdom Bacillati; phylum Bacillota; class Bacilli; order Caryophanales; family Bacillaceae; genus Domibacillus; species Domibacillus sp. DTU_2020_1001157_1_SI_ALB_TIR_016. The sequence continues at coordinate 3,824 of NZ_CP135439.1, read as the reverse complement.
CAATGGATGGTACAAAGGGCTGCAAGACCGCGAGGTTTAGCCAATCCCATAAAACCATTCTCAGTTCGGATTGCAGGCTGCAACTCGCCTGCATGAAGCTGGAATCGCTAGTAATCGCGGATCAGCATGCCGCGGTGAATACGTTCCCGGGCCTTGTACACACCGCCCGTCACACCACGAGAGTTTGCAACACCCGAAGTCGGTGGGGTAACCCTTACGGGAGCCAGCCGCCGAAGGTGGGGCAGATGATTGGGGTGAAGTCGTAACAAGGTAGCCGTATCGGAAGGTGCGGCTGGATCACCTCCTTTCTAAGGATATTTACGGAAGTGAGAACTTGGTTCTCGCAAACGTTTGACGTTTGATTTTGTTCAGTTTTGAAGGTTCAATCTGAAACTTCATAATGGAAGTAGGGGCCTATAGCTCAGCTGGTTAGAGCGCACGCCTGATAAGCGTGAGGTCGATGGTTCGAGTCCATTTAGGCCCACCATTCTTACTTCTTTATACGGGGCCTTAGCTCAGCTGGGAGAGCGCCTGCTTTGCACGCAGGAGGTCAGCGGTTCGATCCCGCTAGGCTCCACCATATTATGTTCTTTGAAAACTGGATAGAAGCAACACATTGTATGACCAAAGCAAAAAACCGAGTAAGATACACCGCCATTTTAGGTTAAGTTAGAAAGGGCGCACGGTGGATGCCTTGGCACTAGGAGCCGAAGAAGGACGGGACTAACACCGATATGCTCCGGGGAGCTGTAAGTAAGCTTTGATCCGGAGATTTCCGAATGGGGAAACCCGCCATCCGTAATGGGGTGGCACCCCTGCCTGAATACATAGGGCAGGAGGAGGCATACCCGGGGAACTGAAACATCTAAGTACCCGGAGGAAGAGAAAGCAAACGCGATTCCCTGAGTAGCGGCGAGCGAAACGGGACATAGCCCAAACCAAGAAGCTTGCTTCTTGGGGTTGTAGGACACTCTATACGGAGTTACAAAGGAAGAGGATAGGTGAAGCGATCTGGAAAGATCCGCGGTACAAGGTAACAGCCCTGTAGCCGAAATTCTCTTCTCTCTTGAGTGTATCCTGAGTACGGCGGAACACGAGGAATTCCGTCGGAATCCGGGAGGACCATCTCCCAAGGCTAAATACTCCCTAGTGACCGATAGTGAACCAGTACCGTGAGGGAAAGGTGAAAAGCACCCCGGAAGGGGAGTGAAAGAGATCCTGAAACCGTGTGCCTACAAGTAGTTAGAGCCCTTTAACGGGTGATAGCGTGCCTTTTGTAGAATGAACCGGCGAGTTACGATTTCATGCAAGGTTAAGCTGATAAGGCGGAGCCGCAGCGAAAGCGAGTCTGAATAGGGCGCATGAGTATGAGGTCGTAGACCCGAAACCAGGTGATCTACCCATGTCCAGGATGAAGGTGAGGTAACACTCACTGGAGGTCCGAACCCACGCACGTTGAAAAGTGCGGGGATGAGGTGTGGGTAGCGGTGAAATTCCAATCGAACCTGGAGATAGCTGGTTCTCTCCGAAATAGCTTTAGGGCTAGCCTCAAACGAAGAGTACTGGAGGTAGAGCACTGTTTGGACTAGGGGCCCATCCCGGGTTACCGAATTCAGACAAACTCCGAATGCCAGATACTTATGTTTGGGAGTCAGACTGCGAGTGATAAGATCCGTAGTCAAGAGGGAAACAGCCCAGACCACCAGCTAAGGTCCCAAAGTATACGTTAAGTGGAAAAGGATGTGGAGTTGCCCAGACAACCAGGATGTTGGCTTAGAAGCAGCCACCATTTAAAGAGTGCGTAATAGCTCACTGGTCGAGTGACTCTGCGCCGAAAATGTACCGGGGCTAAACGTATCACCGAAGCTGTGGATTGACACCTTTCGGTGTCAGTGGTAGGAGAGCGTTCCAGGGGCTGTGAAGCCAGACCGGAAGGACTGGTGGAGCGCCTGGAAGTGAGAATGCCGGTATGAGTAGCGAAAGAAGGGTGAGAATCCCTTCCACCGAATGCCTAAGGTTTCCTGAGGAAGGCTCGTCCTCTCAGGGTTAGTCGGGACCTAAGCCGAGGCCGAAAGGCGTAGGCGATGGATAACAGGTTGATATTCCTGTACCACCAAGCATCGTTTGAGTGATGGGGGGACGCAGGAGGATAGGAGATCACGCAGCTGGATACGCGTGTTTAAGCAGTCAGGCTGGAAATGAGGCAAATCCCGTTTCCATTAAGGCTGAGCTGTGATGACGAGGGAATTTTAGTACCGAAGTCTTCGATTCCACACTGCCAAGAAAAGCCTCTAGCGAGATGTAAGGTGCCCGTACCGCAAACCGACACAGGTAGGCGAGGAGAGAATCCTAAGGTGAGCGAGTGAACTCTCGTTAAGGAACTCGGCAAAATGACCCCGTAACTTCGGGAGAAGGGGTGCTCTGGTAGGGTGCAAGCCCGAGAGAGCCGCAGTGAATAGGCCCAGGCGACTGTTTAGCAAAAACACAGGTCTCTGCAAAGCCGCAAGGCGACGTATAGGGGCTGACGCCTGCCCGGTGCTGGAAGGTTAAGAGGAGGGCTTAGCGCAAGCGAAGGTCTGAATTGAAGCCCCAGTAAACGGCGGCCGTAACTATAACGGTCCTAAGGTAGCGAAATTCCTTGTCGGGTAAGTTCCGACCCGCACGAAAGGCGCAACGATCTGGGCACTGTCTCAACGAGAGACTCGGTGAAATTATAGTACCTGTGAAGATGCAGGTTACCCGCGACAGGACGGAAAGACCCCGTGGAGCTTTACTGCAGCCTGATATTGAATTTTGGCACAGTCTGCACAGGATAGGCAGGAGCCTTGGAAGCCGGAGCGCCAGCTTCGGTGGAGGCGCTGGTGGGATACTGCCCTGACTGTGTTGAAATTCTAACCCGCACCCGTGATCCGGGTGGGAGACAGTGTCAGGCGGGCAGTTTGACTGGGGCGGTCGCCTCCTAAAATGTAACGGAGGCGCCCAAAGGTTCCCTCAGAATGGTTGGAAATCATTCGCAGAGTGTAAAGGCACAAGGGAGCTTGACTGCGAGACCTACAAGTCGAGCAGGGACGAAAGTCGGGCTTAGTGATCCGGTGGTTCCGCATGGAAGGGCCATCGCTCAACGGATAAAAGCTACCCCGGGGATAACAGGCTTATCTCCCCCAAGAGTCCACATCGACGGGGAGGTTTGGCACCTCGATGTCGGCTCATCGCATCCTGGGGCTGTAGTCGGTCCCAAGGGTTGGGCTGTTCGCCCATTAAAGCGGTACGCGAGCTGGGTTCAGAACGTCGTGAGACAGTTCGGTCCCTATCCGTCGCGGGCGCAGGAAATTTGAGAGGAGCTGTCCTTAGTACGAGAGGACCGGGATGGACACACCGCTGGTGTACCAGTTGTCTCGCCAGAGGCATCGCTGGGTAGCTATGTGTGGACGGGATAAGTGCTGAAAGCATCTAAGCATGAAGCCCCCCTCAAGATGAGATTTCCCATTACGCAAGTAAGTAAGATCCCTTGAAGATGACGAGGTAGATAGGTTCGAGGTGGAAGTGCGGCGACGCATGGAGCTGACGAATACTAATCGATCGAGGACTTAATCAATGTACACTTGGCGTGTAACCGAAAGGTTTTTGCCCATACAATAACGCTTCTATCCAGTTTTGAAAGAACACTTCTTTCAAACTTCATAGTCAGGTGGCAATAGCGAAGAGGTCACACCCGTTCCCATCCCGAACACGGCCGTTAAGCTCTTCAGCGCCGATGGTAGTTGGGGGTTTCCCCCTGTGAGAGCAGGACGCCGCCTGGCACGCTAAGACAACTTGAGAAATCA